>NZ_SDLV01000008.1 GCF_004916905.1 Chryseobacterium candidae | reverse complement strand
TGCGCTGTTTCTTCCGTAAGAAACCCTTACATTTCCAAGCTGGTCTGTGTACTGGTAAATATACTGATCTTTTTGGTAATCATAATACCCTTCTGCCGTAGCAAAATATTGAAGATCGGGAGTTTTAACAGCAGTGGGAACAAGGGGAGTTCTTCCAACTGTTGAGAAGGCCTGCGGCTCCATTGCTCTTTCAGATAATGAAGAAGCCATCAATATTTCAGATCCTCCACCTCCGGCGTTCAGGCTTTCTGTGGCTAAATACTGAAATCCGTCTACATAATCTGTCGCCTTTTTCGAAGTGGTTGATCCTATAATTCCGGTAACCGTTGTTGTACTTTCTTTTCTCAGCCTGGTTCCGTCTGCACTGTACAGGGTCTTTACCGCAACAAGTTCACTGCCGTTTCTGGTCATAAGCATTTCAGAGGGAAGATCAAGGAAATTATATGCAGCAGACTGTATTCCCTTATCCGGCATGGTGAGCATATTACCATTTGCATCATAAGTGATGGGACTTCCTCCTCCTTCATATCCGGCAAAGTTTTGGGAATCATCAGTAATTTTTATAGCCTGATTCCCCAGATAAGTATAGCTAAGCTTATCAATAACAGTAGCAGTATTGCTTCCGCTTTCCATAACAGCGGTACGGTACAGGCTGCTGATATTCCCGTTCAGATCATACTCCAGAGATTCTGTGTTCTCTTTGCTGTACGGATTGTTTGGATTCTGGTAATATCCTGCCAAAAGCCTGTTGGTAGTATCATAGGAATATCCATATCTCTTTGGCGTTGAAGAAGGATTTACCCCAACAGTTTCTACTGCCCTCCAGTCTATTTCCGCAATGCTTCCGTTGTATCTTGGGGTTACATTTTTTCCCTGAAATTGTGAAGAGTCGGGATTCTCAATACCTTCTTTCTGCGTATATTTAATGCTATAGGCAAATAATTTCCCTCCAAGATCAGCCAGCTTCATCTGGTTTTTATTAATATTGGTCAGCCAGCCTCTGATATTATAGGTATAATCAATACTCTGAAGGTTATTTCCTACTTTTTTATTAACAACCTGTAAGAGGTCATTATAGGTATTCTCTGTCAACAATTCTTCCGGCCTGCTGTCTACCTGGTGATAATGCTGCTTCAGCCTTTTCCCTGCATCATATACAAAACGTTCTTTAATGGTTACTCCCGGCTCATCTGCTTTTCTTGCATGATAGGTATAAGATTTTTGCACGGCTCCCGAAAAATCCAGCTCAGCCTCTGTTTTGGTAAATCCTCCTAAGTGGTTTTTGCCATAGGTTCCTATTACCCTTCCCATGGTATCATACCAAAGAAAGGCAGAAGACCAGCTGTCGTTCTCAATATTTTTGGTATAGCTTGCCGTAGGAAGTGATTTTGTACTTCTGACAGAGCTTAGCCCATTGGAAGTAATAACCGCAGAAACCGGAGCCAAAGTAGCCTGATTCTGTATCTGCGATGGCCGTGCCGGTGATCCGGCAGGATATTCATCATAATAATTAACGCCTAAAATCGTCATGCTTCCCGTAGGGAAAGCCGCTTTTGTATAGTACACCTCCATCCCGTTAAGGATAAAGGGTGTTGTACTTGGTGCTTCATTATTATTGGCGTTGGAAACCATATTATTCAAAGCTGTCTGCATGGCTGCCCGTTCTGCCGTATTGGCAAAAAAACCTGTATAGGCTATTCTTCCGAACCTGTCATATTTATTAAACAACCACCCTCTTTTGGCAAAGCTGTTGGTGGCTGTCCTCAGATTGGCATCCTGTGAAAGCACTACACGGCCCTGCTGGTCGTACACCAGATACTCCCATCCTTTTCCCGGGATTTTCTTTTCTGCAACCCTGTTGTGCTTATCATATCTGTACTGGTAGCAGAGGCTGCTTATCACATCCGGGGTTAAAGCAGAAACCGAAGCTTTAGGCGGAATAACCAACGAAAGGTTACCAAAGGTATCATACACATAATACGTATCAAGATTTTCTGCCGTTCCGTTTGCTTTTCTGTTGATTTTACGCACCAGCAGGGTCTGCTTCCAGGAATTAATGAATGTGTGGGTTTCATTGTTATCCTCATCCTTAGTGACCAGTTTGTACAGGGTATTGGCATTATAATACCCACCTGTTGTATACTGATCATCTAAAGCCAATGCAATAGAAACATCATTAATTTGTGCGGCCGCATTCCAGCTTGTTGCTGCCTTATATTTTTTTACTTCCCCTGCATCATTGGAAAGGTATTCCATTTTTTGGGTATGGGTCCCGCTCATCTGCCATTCTGTTCCCGGGGCTGCCGATTGTATCATTCTTGCCAATGGTGATTTCTCATACAGAGCTTCTGAATAGGCATTGGGAACTCCGTAATAGGCATTGACGGAATTTTCCCCGATTCCCGGGATATAGGCTCCGTTCTGAGTGTCTGCAGGCTGAGGTAAAAAGCTTTTGGTCTGCCTTCCTGACTGATCGTAAACGGAAGGAACAATTAAATCCTTTCCGGAAGGAGATGCTTTGATGGCAATACTCTGGGTTGTTCTTCCCAATCCGTCAAGATATTGGACACCCTGAATTTGTGCGGCATTCGGCTGCTCCGAGGTCACAGCCTCAAGATAGGTTCTGGTGTATATATAATTTTCTGTGTTTGTTAAACTCTGTGCATGCAACAAAGCCACCACAAGAAAGGCTATGACTGATATAATTTTTTTCATAACTGTTGATTTAAAATAATTATAGTTGTGGTTTTGTATTGTATTTATAATCACTCACCATGTTGCCGTTCACATCCACCACCGAAATTAATCTACCGTTTTTATCATATTTATAAATTTCTCTGAGTCCGGTAGGAGGTGTTACAGTTGTTGTGCCTACCAAGGGATCATAAGTGAACGTTGTAATGCTGGCATTTCGCAATGCAGGCAAACTTCTGAAATTATCCAGTGCGTTTATTAATGCAGTTTCTGTAGCAGCATCTGTATCCGCATTGGATTTCAGGATTATCTCATCTGCCAGATTACCAATATCCGATAGTTTTGCCCCTTCTATTCTGGCAATCGGGAAGCTTTGGTTATACCCCCAGATAATAACAGTAGGAGTTCCCGCTCCTGTTGCGGCATTGTAGTCAGAAGTAAATTGTCTCACATTTCCTTTGGAGTCGTAATCATCATATTTAATCGCTACCTTATTGCTGCTGTCATTCGGATTAATGCTTACTACGGAAGACGGATATAAGCTGCCCGGATTTTCATATTTCACGATGGTACCGGAAACAGATTTTCCATTTTTCTTTACTTCTGTTTTTACAGGGATTCCTGTCATATTAGCATTTTCCAGATTCTGGTATGCTGCAGCCCCTGCGGAATAGGTAAGAATTTTTTCAGTAATATTTCCATCCGACGAGGTTTCCTTTACCGAAGCTGCTTTAAAGTTGACGGGATTAAATTCTGTTTCCACTTTAGTTTCCACAAACCTGTTATTCCCTGTGTAATCTTTTGTAATAACTTTCGAACTTTTTATATACGCTTTTTTAGTCACACCGCCATCAACAGGTATTTCCGGCATTTGGTTTAAGGTTTCAAAAATAAAATCATAATTGACTGTAGAGACCAGCTGATTCTGGTTATTGAAAACCTCTTTTTTCTCCATTATCCCGGATTTCGTAAGGTTGTAATAGGGCCAGAAGTTAATACTGCTGCCGTTATAAGTATACGGTGTTTTTGGAAAATCATTAGGATTTTTATAATAATAATTAATATATCCATTATCACTGTCATGGGCCACTTTTACATTTTTATATAAGACTACAGGAGTATAATCTGATGCAGAACTTTCCATTTCAGGGTAAAAGCGATAGCCACTTGAGCTGTTGGAATCGTTAAAGACACTATAATCATAGGCCACTGTTTTTTTCGGCTGATAATCCAGTGCAGAATTATAATATTTAATATCCTTAATACGGATTCCCAGATTTATATCATTGCTTACGGCATTTTTATATGGCGCAGGCTTACTACCTATATCTGAAAGGGTGATCGTCCCATGTCCTCCGGTTCCTGATATTTTAATGGAATGCGTTCCTGGCATCAGAGATAAGGTTTTGAATGACCAGGTTCTGCCTTCCAGTGCTTCATCATTAAAACTGTAACAAACATTGGCAAGATTGGGATCATTATCAATCATATAATCAACAAATGACTGAGGGTCGGCAGGTCCAATGGAAGGATAGTACTTTTGAGCATCAAAATCAATATATATTCTCTTTTGTTTGCCCGGCTCGCCCATTACCTGAAAAGTATATGTTTTGTTTGTCCCATTAGGAACATCAAAGTTTATTCCTGCAAAAGACTGAATAAACTGAACTTCCGGATCTGAAAAACTTTCCTGTGTTACATAATTAGGTGTACTTTTATTTTTGTAATACTGGTTGGCCTCAAAATTATATTCCACCATTCCTCCTGTTGGAAGAATAATTTTGTGTAATGTTCCCACGGAGGTTATTTGAAATGGGGGATTGGCAGAACATGCTCTGTCTCCCGATACATTATTAAAATAATATTCTGTATATAACAGTTTTGTGGTTTCCAGTGGAGTTCCGGTAGGGTTGGATAAGTTAATCTTGTTAATTCTGTTCAGAGTCCGTTTGTTTTCTACCTGAATATTGTATTCAAACCCATATTGCGAAACAATTCCTCCGGAATTATTTTTAAGGGAAACTTTTGTAACGCTGTAGGGGTCGTTCATCGTACCTTCTAAAGAGCTGTCATAATGATAATCAATGGTTACAGAACCCGTTCCCGGAGAGGTAATCGTCTTTAATTTACAGGATTGATAAAGAACTTCATTGGTACCCGGTTTGTTTTTATTTTCTTTTTGGTAAATAAAGTTTAACAGCTCAACATTATTCTGGTTTTTAATTTGGGTCAGGTAAAAAGCAGATTTAAATAGTGTTCCGGATGTAAGGGGATGGGTATAGTTTCTGCCCTGGCTGTAATCATTGAAAATATATTTGTAACCATTATCATCTGTTATGGTAAAAGAATTAACTATCAGAGTAGCCGTATTACTGTTTCTGGTATATTCAATTTTAATGTTATTGGGGGTAAGATTAACAATCTGAAAGGTATTGTTATCTGTATTTCTTTCAATCTTAAATTTCCCTGATATACCTGGCAGGTTGTAATAGTATATATCGTTAAATTTATTCTTCTTGTAACCGATAAAACCTGTATCATCATACCGTTCATCTAATTCATCCACTACTTCCCTTGATATAACACCACCTGCAAACATAGACCATCCTATTCCTACTTCACTTCCTGCCTCTGTTCCGTCCATATTCAAAGGGTGATACTGCAAAGCAAGGCTGATTCCGATATTTTTATCAGTAGAAGATAGGCCAAGCAAAGGGAGTTTAATATCAGGGACTCCTGTTGCCAGGGATACGGGTGCCTCTGTATAGCTTACTAATGAAGAAACCGAAGGCACTGGTCTTGGTAAATCCCCGAAATTAATATCTGACAGGGGCTGCTGCTGTCCCCATAGAGGTACAGAAATAATTCCTGCTATCAGGCTCAATAATGTAACAATTTTTTTCATGATTGGTGTTATTTTTTTATAAGTTTCGCATTCGCCGTTTTATTGGCATCCGTTTTTATCGTCACCAGATAAGCGCCCTGAACCAAAGCCTGGGTATTGATCTTGGTTACTCTGTTCTTGGTTTTCAGATTCTGAAGTTGTCTCCCTGACATATCGTAGAGTAAAATCTCTGCATCTTTGAAATCAAAGCCAATTTCTACATAAGCATAATCGGAGACAGGGTTCGGATAGATTTTGATATCATATTTTTCAATCAGCTGATCTACTTGTTTGTCTCCCAGTTTCACGATCTTCCAGTTCTCTTTGCCCAGTTCTTCTGCACTGGTTCCGGCCAGAATGATTGAACCGTCTCTGTTGAGCTTTAAATCGGAAAGTCTTTCCTCTTTTTGTCTGGATTCTCCTTTTACGTGTTTTCTCCACTGCTCATTTCCATTCTGATCTAAATACAGCATCCAGAAAGTTTCATCATTGGTTTCTATTCTTCCCTCGGCCTGAGTGTAGCCCCCTAAAAGAATTCCTTTTGAAGATTGATCGTCTGCTGAATGAATAACGTTCATTCCCATCAGCAAATCACGGTTTCCGAAACTGTAAGACTTTTGAAATTCCTCATCGCCATTTTCTTTTAAAAAGACAAGCCAAAGATCTGTTCCTTCTTTTATTCCGACATTCTTGTTTCCCGAAAGCTCGGATCTGGATTCGCCACCAATGACATATCCATCAGAGGTTAACGCTAATGTTCTCAAGTGATCATCTCCTTTGCCTCCAAAATTCTTTTCCCACTGAACCTTCAAATTTTTATCCAGTTTGATAATGTAAAAATCTCCTTCACCGTAATTCTCTGTCTGTTTTGATCCTCCAATACCGCTTCTGGAATAAATTCCGAGCAATGCACCACCATCTTTTGTTGGAATCATCTTCTCGACTTCATCCAAACCTTTTCCGCCTAAAACCAATTGCGAAAGTTCTTTTCCGTCTTTGTCTAATCTGGTAATTAAAACATCTTTGGAACCGTAACCTTTTGATGAGTTTTGGACATTTCCTGCAACAAAAAATCCTAAATCGGTAGTTTGAATCACCGCTCTTGCTTCTTCATCGGCCGGCAAGCCAATGGTTTTTTGCCAGATTTGGTCCCCAAATTCATTAATACGGATCAACCAAATGTCTGATGATCCTTTAGAATCGTCTTTTTTATCCAGTCCTTTTCCGGAATAGGATGTTCCTGCCAGAAGAAATCCGCCATCCTGTGTGGTAACGGTAGCAGAAAGGTAATCATGATTTGATCCTGAGAAATATTTCTCAAAAACAAGCTCTCCCTGCTGGTTAAGTTTGATCAAGTGAAAATCGTAACCCATGTTCTGCTTACTTCCGGAAGCTTGAAGCTTATCACTTTGTATAGAGCTGCCTGTAATTAAATATTGCCCGTCAATAGTAGTGATCACCTGGCTTAGAAAATCCTGGGTAGAGGATTTGATGTCTTTCTGCCAAACCACTTCCTGGGCAGATAAGCCCAAGATTGTGCATAAGGTTAATGCACTGAGATAGATTTTTTTCATATTCGGTTTTTTAACGTGTGAATTTAAAATTATTTTTTAATTCCCGATAGGGGGAAAACCCCATATTTTCATCTGTGTCTTTACGGTAATTCTCTTTACCCCGATAGATAATGTGTTTTCGTACTATTCAATTTGTATTACATTTTGTTAATCTGTTTATTCTAAAGCAAAGCTAGCTCAGCATAGCGACAGAACGTGTCGTATTTTAAATGCATTTTCACCATCGCAAAAAAAGTATCAATACATTGAAAATATCATTGTTTTTGGGATGAATTAACAGGTCGCTCCTCCGGAGCTTTATAGGTGGCGGGGACATCATTTTTTTCTACTAACAGCAGATCCCGATGGAATCAGATCAGACTCCAATGAAGCTAGCTGTTTATAGGAAGTATTTGCTTTAAAATTATAGTTCCGAAGCAGCGACCTGCCCATTATAATTTAACCGGGGAGAAATGCTATTGCAATACTATTTTTCATCTTTTTGTGAATTTTAACTCCCTCAAAGTAAATCATTTTTTATTATAGAACAGCAGATTTTTCTATTCCTCTTTATCCAGTTATATTCGAATAATTTCTTCATTTGTAAAAAATGCGTTATGGTAAAGGAAAAGTTAATCCGAAAAAGAAACGAAAAGGCTTTCAACCACAAAGATCTGGCAGAATATCTTAACATCAGCCAGACCCAATACAGCAGAAAAGAAAAAGGGGAGGTAGAAATTTCTGATGAAGAATGGGAACGAATTTCAAAATTGCTGGAGGCAAACGTTGAAGATATAAGAGAAACTGATCCAAACAAAAATATTACTAATTATTTTGAGAATACAATTACCAGTAATAATGGAAGTATTAGTGGCAACTATTATTGTAATGTTCCAGAATTTCTATTAGAAACTCAGAAAGAATTCATTGAGATGCTGAAAAAGGAAATCCAGCAAAAAGATGCAGCCATAGAAGCTCTGAGAAAGAGAATTGAAGAATTGGAAAAATAGTAAATCCTTCGACAGGCTCAGGATGACATCGCTAATACTAAATGTTTCTGGATGTAAGAAATTGAGATTTTAATTAACTAATTATCCAATAAGCTCTTTGGCCTGTGCTAAAGCAGCTTCCGTAATTTTGCTTCCGGAAAGCAGCTGGGCGATCTCGTTCAGTTTTTCTTCGCTGCTTAAAGGAATAATAGTAGATTGTGTTCTGCCGGAAATATCCTGTTTTACAACCTTGTAATTATCATTTCCTTTGGCAGCAACCTGTGCCAGGTGGGAAATAACAATCAGCTGCATGTCTTCAGACATTTCTCTCATCAGGTTTCCGATTTCTTCAGCTACTTTTCCTGAAACCCCGGTGTCAATTTCGTCCAGGATCAAAGTGGGCAGTTCATCACTTTCTGCAATAATTTTCTTTACAGCAAGCATTACTCTTGATCTTTCTCCTCCGGAAATGGCCGTTTGAATCGGTTTTAAAGGGAAACCGGAATTGGCCTGGAACAACAGCTGGATATTTTCTTTTCCAAACGGATTGAAATCATCTGCGTCCTGTAATTCTATATCCACTTTTGCCTTTTCGAGACCTAGCTTTTTAAGAAGTTCTTCTGCTTTTTTAATGAAAACAGGAACATTCTTATGTCTGTTTTTTGAAAGTTTTGAAGCAAGACTCTGAAGTGTTTTTTCCTTTTGAGAAATATTTTCCTCTGTTTCTTCAATCTGCTCTTCTAATTCTGAAGCCCCTTTCTGGTCTCCGGCCAGCTGGTTTCTGATCTCAATGAGTTCACTAAGATCTGAAACATTATGTTTAAGAAATAAAGCGTTGATTTTATTATTAAGATCGGTAAGGTAGAGCAGATTTTCAGGATTGATTTCCACTCTTTCCGCTTCATGTTCCAATTCGGAAATGATGTCTTTAAGTTCTACAAAAGTGGTTTCCAGTCTTTCATCAAGTTCAGCAAAGCTCGTAGAAACTTCGGAAATTTTAGAAAGTTTGCTGGTCGCTTCGTTAAAGAATGACAGAATTCCTATTTCCTCCTGATGAAACCTTGATAGAATCTGACCCACATTTTCGGAGATCATTCCCGCATTTTCCTGAATGGAAAGCTGGTTCTGAACATCTTCAAAATCAACATCATCAAGCTTCAGTTCTTCCAGTTCGTTGAGTAAAAATTCTTTATAATCGCTTTCTTTATTGGATTCCGAAAGCTGGGTTTTTAATTTTTTCAACAACAATTTCAGCGTTTGAAACTCAGAAAATTCCTGCTGATACTCTTCAATGATCTTTTTATTTTCAGAAAGGCCGTCGATAATTTTAAACTGATATTCTGAGGTAAAAAGATTGGATGTTTCAAACTGTGAATGGATATCGATCAGTTGTGAGGAAAGCTCTCTAAGAATATCCAGCGTTACCGGTACATCGTTGATAAATGCCCGGGATTTCCCTGAAGGAAGTATTTCTCTTCGGATAATCGTCTGAAGTTCGTAGTCCAGATCATTTTCAATAAAGAATTTTTTAAACTGATTGTTAAGAGAAAACTCGGTTTCCACCACACTTTTTTCTTCAGTTTTGGCAATGGATTTTACATCTGCCCTTTCACCTAAAATAAGCCGGAGAGCACCTAGAATAATAGATTTTCCTGCCCCCGTTTCTCCGGTAATGACCTGTAAACCATTTTTCAATGATACTTCAAGGGTATCAATCAGGGCAAAGTTTTTAATGTAAATTCTCGAAAGCATTGATAATCCGGGTTATGATCCAATTTGAATTTGAACTGTAAAAATAAGTTTTTTTAATGAGTTAAGAAATCGTTTTTTGACTGTTCACTCATCCATAATGCTAACTGTTTTTAAACTTGCTCAGAAATCCTAGACTTTCCATTTATTCCACTTATTATCTATATTCTTCGGTGAAAGGATGATCATTGTTTGTTTAAGATCATTAAGAATCAGTCCTCCATTATTCCCGGAATTGAAAATATTGAAAATTTCATCGCTCTTGGTATCCATGAACAGATTAAAGAAGAACGCCTGCTGGAAGTTATTCTCATACATTTTTAATTGCATCAGTGCATCAAAAATGACTTTTTTCCCGGCAGTCTGATCCTGATTGAAAAGGTTATCCAGCCCTGCTCTGTGGTACGTATAAATAGTGGAACGTAACTGATTCCAGTTAGGGTTCATAATTTCGTTGATCAAAATAGAACGGCTTCTCGGTTCATTGATGGTATTCCAGCCCTCATAGTTCCTGTTTTGGGAATTCTGTGCAATCTGCTGCGCTTTCGCATACCATTGTGATCCTCCCATAGACTGGAAACTATCAGCATCCATACCCAGAATAACATAAATATAGAAACTGATCACGTCCGTAAGATTTTTGCCGGAGAATTGTCTTTCATTAAAAATAAGACTCTCATTTTCAATATATTCAAAAGCAAATCTCTGATCCTGAAGATTAATCAAGGGAGACTCGTAGGTGGTATTATAAACAGGTCTTACTGCCTGAATAACAATAGTTCCTTTGAATTTATTCACGTCTCTTTCAGAAATAACAATAGAAAAAGCACATTTTATTTTTTCAAAATTCTGAAGCTTTTTGCCTGTCCAGCTTGTATTATTGATAAAGTCCCGGAGGCTTTTTTCCAACGCTTTATAGGCCTGCTGATTACTTCCTCCCAACTGATTGGAGTTCACCTGTACCGTGGACAGCAGCTCCTGAGAAAAACTTTGGTTGTATAGAAATAACAGAAAAAATAAACTTATAATTTTTTTCATTGTCTATTAAAAATTGAGAACGGAAATTTATTAAAATTATTTTAAAAGTTGAGTCTCAACAAAATTGAGAATATCTTTCGCTACATCATCCTTGGATTTCAAATTAAATTCCTTCTTCTCTGTTTTGGTAAATATTTTGATTTTATTGGTGTCATTCTTAAAACCGGCTCCTTCATCACGCAAGGAATTGAGAACGATCATATCCAGATTTTTCTTTTCCAGTTTTCCTTTGGCATTTTCCTCTTCATTTTGGGTTTCCAGAGCAAATCCTACCAAAAACTGATGGGTCTTCCTTTCTCCCATTGTTTTAAGAATATCCGGATTTTTTACCAGTTCTATCGTCAGATTTTCATCATTTTTCTTAATCTTTTCCTGAGCCACTTCTTTAGGTGCATAATCCGCTACTGCCGCACTGGCAATTCCGATGTCTATTGTATCGTAAAATTCAAATACTTTGGCCAGCATTTCTTTGGCTGAAGTCACTTTATGAAGTTCAACATCCGGGTTGTTGAGGGTTTGAACACTCGGTCCTGAAATCAGGATTACTTTTGCTCCACGTTTTGAAGCTTCTTCTGCCAGAGAAAACCCCATTTTACCGGACGAATGGTTTCCAATAAATCGTACAGGATCTATCGCCTCATAGGTTGGTCCTGCAGTGATTAAAACTGTTTTTCCTTCAAGGCTTCGGGATTGGATATCAGAATTAAAATAATGCTCAACAGCATTAAAAATTGTTGCCGGCTCTGCCATTCTTCCCTGCCCGATCAGACCGCTGGCCAGCTCTCCGCTTTCCGCAGGAATAATACTATGCCCAAAGCTTTCTGCCAGCTCCAGATTATTTTTTGTAGACGGATGTGCATACATATCAAGGTCCATTGCTGGTGCAATGAATACCGGACATTTCGCGGACATATACGTTGCAATAACGAGATTATCACACATCCCGTGAACCATTTTAGACAGTGTATTGGCTGTGCATGGAGCTACAATCATAACATCCGCCCACAGAGCCATTTCCACATGGCTGTTCCATGTTCCGTTATCACTGTAAAAGTCTGAATACACCGGTTTTCTGGATAATGTAGACAGGCTTAGCTTTGTTACAAAATTTTCTGCATCAGGAGTCATAATAACCTGTACTTCGGCACCTTTCTTCACAAAATCCCTGATGAGAAAGTGGATTTTATAAGCCGCAATTCCTCCGGAGACAGCGATAAGTATTTTTTTACCGGAAACACTCATTGAGTTCTAATTTTTTGAAACACTAAAGTACTTATTTTTTCCCACACAATCAGGTTTTAAAACAACAAAAGGTCATAAAAGAAGTGAATTCCTTTATGACCTTAATTTATTAAAATACAGAAGATTACTTTCTTTCTTCTGTTTTTCTGAAATAGACATCATCATTTAACCATTCTTCAATAGCAATTGAAGTTGGCTTAGGAAGCTTTTCGTAATGTTTAGAGATCTCAATTTGTTCTCTGTTTTCGAAAACTTCTTCTAATGTAGAATTGTGAACAGCAAACTCATCCAATTTGTTGTGAAGTTCCGTACGGATCTCCGCATTGATCTGCTCTGCTCTCTTTCCCATGATAACAATAGCTTCATAGATTGAACCTACTTTATCTTCAATCTTATCTTTATCGTAAGTAATTGTATTTACTTCTGCTTTTGTATCTTTTACACTCATTTTGAGAAAATTATTTTTATTTTAAGATGGCAAATTTACGAATTATCTTTGAATTTTGAAAGTCGCTGCAGGAGGAGGGGTCTTAAGTGCTGCACTGTCCCTCTGTAACTGCATTGCTTTCTTTTCATTGCTGATCTGATCTTTGATCTGCTGGTCAGCTTTATTCTTATCTGCCAGTTTTTCAGCTTCTTTTTTCTGTCTTGCAGTTAAGGCTGCCATTCTTTCTTCAGTTTGTTTTTTAACAACTGCGAAGTTTTGTTTTTCTTTTTCCAGCTTTTCTCTAAGATCTGCTGCAGTTTTAGAATATTCTGTGTTAGGAAGCTCTTTCTCTACCAGCTTTGTGTAAGTAAGTGCACTCTCAATACGTTCATCTTTTAGATTATATACAGATTTCATCGCCAGTTCATAACGTGATTTCATGATATAGTCATAAATTTTTGAACGAAGTTTTGTACTTGGAAAATCTTCCAAAACGTTATCAAAAGCTACATTTGCTGCTTTATACTCACCCATTTTGTAGTATTGTCTTCCGTTTTCATAAGCTTTAAATTCAAGCTTATAAGACAATTCATCAATTAACTGGCTGATATTTTTAGATCTTTCGGAATTAGGATAATTGTTCAGGAATTCCTGAAGCTCATTGATCGCTAATTCTGTACTTGACTGATCCAGGTTATAATCCATAGAACCTTCATAATAGCATAGGGCAGACATATATGCTGCTTCTTCTGCTCTGGGGTCTTTTGGAAAACTTACTGCGAAATTTTTAAATTGGTGGCCTGCCAGTTTATAACTTTTGTCATAATAGTTGGCATAAGCTGTGTTGAAACCTACATTAGGAAAATCATCTGTTCCTGCCACAAGATTGGCAAGTCTGTCGTAAAGTGCCAATGCATTTTTCCACTTTTTCTTGGCAAAATTTTCATTAGCTGCCTTTAAGATAAATTCTTTATCAGCACTTCTCATTGCTCTTTCCTGCTGGCTTACGCAAGATGTAACCACTGCTACAGCAAAAAGACCTAAAATATATTTTTTCATATATAAAATTCAACAGTTTTCGGATTATACAGCCGATTTACTAATTTGCAAAAATATAACTTTTTTGCCAATAGATTTTTTTTTATGAATATTTAACGTAATTTTAGTCTGCAGCGTATCCCAAAATCGCAAAAACACTTAATAAAAGATTCATTCTCACCTTTTTCTCCGCCTCTTTGGTGTAGGTTTCCTCATTTTTACTCGGAACATACAGCTCATAAAAGTTTTTATTCCTGATCACAAATAAAGTGGATCCGATAATCATGGTAAGAATGTCTTCGGGTTTGGGTGTAAAAGTAAAAATACCGGATGCGACCCCTTTCTTAATGACTTCATCAAGTTTTTTTACAAATAACTGATAAAAATCCAGCAGTTCATCTTTCAGGTTCTCTGTATGACGGAGCTCCTGGGTCACAAAACCATGGAAATAATTATACTTGAAAAGCTGAGAAACGATATATTTAATCATTTCCCGCAATTGCATTTCCGGCTTGCCCTCTTTGATGGTATCTGCAAATTCTGAAAAGTTCTCTCTGGTCTTCAGCACCCTGTACTGATAGAGGTAAGACATCATCTTCTCCTTGGAACCGAAGTAATAAGAGATCATGGCAACGTTGATATTGGCTTTAGAGCAAATATCTCTCACAGAGGTTCCTTCGTATCCTTTTTTTGCGATAAGTTCTTCCGCAATGTCCAGTATGTGAATCTGTTTTTCTGTAAATTTTTTTTTCATGAAGTGCACTTTGAGTAAAGTTAAGAAATTTTTAACACATTTATAAACGATTGTTTAATGATTTTAGATTAAATCTTAAAAATACTTACTTTTGAATATGGAATTTTTTGATTTTCACCATCATAAAAAATATATCAGAAACGGAATTTACAATCTGAACATTGAGCAAATTCCGCCTGATTCTCCTTATTCTATTGGAATTCATCCCCAGGATATTGATGTTAACAATCTCGAACAGCAGTTCTCATGGATGAGAAACATGGTGTTTGAAAACTGTTTTGCCATTGGTGAATGTGGTTTGGATTCTTTGGTTTCTATTGATCAGAAAATTCAGGAAGAAGTTTTTTTAAGGCAGATCAACATAGCCAATGAAGTCAAAAAACCTATGATTATTCATTGTGTAAGAAAATTTTATGAGGTTATTTCATTTAAAAAGAAAGCGGAACAGCCCATGATCATTCATGGTTTTAACAAGAAACAGAAAATTGCTGAAGATCTTCTTACCAATAATTTTTATCTGAGTTTTGGAAAAGCTGTTTTGTATAATTTATCTTTGCAGGACATTTTGAAAAACACTCCTTTAGACAAAATATTTTTAGAAACTGACAATGAAGACTTTAATATCGAAGAATTGTATGGTAAAGTTTCGGAAATAAAAAAAGTTTCTTTGGAACAACTTAATGAACAAATTTTAGAAAATTTACACGGAATAAAAAATGGATAAATACTGGCTGGAAAGAACTGAACTTTTGATAAAAGAGGATGGATTGGAAAAACTGATCAGAGCCAATGTGCTTGTGGTAGGCTTAGGCGGAGTAGGTTCTTTTGCCGCAGAATTTCTTGCCAGAGCCGGCGTAGGAAATATGACCATTGTGGATGGTGACACGGTAGATATTACGAATATCAACAGACAGCTTCCTGCTTTGCATTCTACTGTTGGAAAGCACAAGGTAGACGTTGTTGCTGAAAGGCTTCTTGATATCAATCCACAACTTAATTTAACCAGGATCAATGAGTTTCTGAACCCTGAAAGAATGGACGAAGTACTTGATTCTGAAAAGTTTAATTACATCCTTGACTGTATAGACAGTGTGACCCCGAAAATCTGTTTGATGAAAGCTGCCAGAAGAAGAAAAATCAAGATTGTAAGTTCTATGGGAGCAGGAGGAAAAGTAGACCCAAGCATGGTGATGGTAAGGGATATCAGTAAAACCCACAACTGTTTCCTTGCCAGACAGGTGAGAAAAAGATTAAAAAAAGAAAAGATCAACAAAGGCATACGATGTGTTTTCTCTAATGAAATTCAAAAGGAAGAAAGCCTGAAAATGACGGACGGAAGCAATTATAAGAGATCATTCTACGGTACCATCAGCTTTATTCCTGCAATTTTCGGATTGTATGCAGCCGCTGAAGTGATTAATCATTTAGTAAAAAAGACGAAAGATTAATGCAGAACTTCAAATATCCAGGAGTGGAAAAGCTCAAAAAAAATACGGAGATCAGTTTGCTTTTTGAAAAAGGCAAATGGAGAACGAACGGAAATCTGAGGATCATTGTTCTGAAAGATAAACCTAATCTTCCGGTAGAAGCTGCAAGATTCGGAGTTTCTGTTTCTAAAAGATACTTTAAAAGAGCTGTGCACAGGAATCGTATCAAAAGGTTACTGAGAGAGTGTTACCGTCTGAATAAAGATCTTTTCAGGCAAGCCTTTGGAGAAAAAACTATGGCGATGCTGTTTTGGGTTTCTTCTGAGATGCCTCCGAAATTTCAGGATGTGGAGGCTCAGTTTATCAAGCTTTGTGAAGCACAGAAAAAGTAATCATCTATTCCGATGAAATAATATAGAACTGTGAGGCATTTTCTTACAGATCTTTTTATTTCCCACAGATCGCACAGATTGTCACAGATAAGTATGAATAAAATATTTTTAACTCTACCCTAAATCACGAACTGCAAAGCTCGAGACTCTTATCACATATCACTCATCCCAAACTCAGACATTAACATTACTTCAAATATCATATAGTTTTTGTATTTTTAGGGAAAACAGTAAATCTGAAAATTAATATGTTAGACAATGTTCCCTATTTTTCTTATATAATCAGTGCATTTATAGGTATTGGATTGGCGGCAGCTACAGGCTTCCGGGTATTTCTTCCCATGTTTGTTGTAAGCCTTGCTTCTTATTTTGATTGGATTCCTATGAATGAGCATTTTGATTGGCTTGCAGGCCTTCCTACACTTATTACAACAGGAATAGCCACTATTATTGAGATCCTGGCTTACTATATCCCTTTTGTTGATCATTTGCTGGATACCGTTTCTATTCCTATGGCAACAGTGGCTGGCTCAATATTATTTGCCAGTCAGTTTGCTGAACTTGGCACGTTTCCACAATGGGCACTGGCATTAATTGCCGGTGGAGGTACAGCAGCCACTATCAGTTCCGGATTTGCAGGAATAAGAGCTGCTTCTACTGCGACTACCGGAGGTTTAGGAAATTCCATAGTAGGAACAACCGAGACAGCAGGTGCAGGTATGATGTCTATTCTTGCAATGGCTGCACCGGTAATGGCCGCAATATTTGCCATCATCACGTTAATTGTTGTAATTATATTTGGACGAAAGGCCTGGAAAAAATTAAGAAGTAGTAAAGATACTTCTCAGAGATTATAAAATAAAAAAGGTACTGGTGAAAACAGTACCTTTTTCTTTAATTTTTACTTCTGAAATCCTTGATATCCTGTATTTTGGATTCAAAATATTCTTTCTTTTCAGGACTCTTTCTGATCAATATTTCAAATGCTTTTATTGCCTTTGTATAGAGTTTCTGTTCAAAATAAAGATTGGCCAATGTCTCTGTCATCAGATGCGAGATATCGTCATTCTTTTCTTTTACAACATAGGTGCTTTCTTCTTTTAACTGACTGATTCTGGGATTGTTCTCAATAAAGGTTTCAATAGCCTTTTCTTTGATTTCGGTTTTTTCCTTTACGATTTCTTCTGTTCTGCCAATCTTAAGCCAGCTCTGCCATGTATTGATAAAACCCGGAACATTACTGTCTATTGATGATTGAGTAGTATTTTTCATAGTAACCTCCTGTACTTTTTCTACAGGTTCCTGTTTCTTTTCTTCAACCTTAAGGGTAGAAATATCGGTTCCAAAGAAAGAAACATTCATCACGGGAACATCTTCTTTTGGCTTTTCTGTTTCCGTTTTTTCTTCCTGAGCTGATTCAACCGGGGCAGAATGATCTTCTTCAGCTTCAGAAATTTCTTTCTCTACCGGCTTAATTTCTTCCTGAGCAGCTCCTGCAACAATTTCATTTGTTTCTCCTGATTTTGGTTCTTCAATGGCCACTTCCGGTTCTGCAACAGCCGCTTCTTCTGTTTCCTGAGTTTTAATTTCGTGGGTAGATGCTTTTTCTGCTTTACTGATGAGTGAATCTGGCAAATTGGATTCCACGCTCATTGGCTTCCATGCAGTCTGCACTTCCGGTATTTCCTGTATTTTTTCTTCTGCAGTCTCGGGTTCAGTTTCCTCAGTTACAGGCGGTTGATCTTCAACAACATCTTCCTTTACAGACTCTTCTTTTATTTCTTCAGGCTTATCCTCACTTGTTGACCAGAAATGGAAGCTTTGGGTATCTGCGAAGCTAATCTCATGATCTTCAGAAGCTTCAGGCTCTGTCTTTTCTTCCTGAACAACAGGTTTGGCTTCCTTCATTTTCTTTTCAACTTCCTCAATCAGACGTCTCATTTCCTCCTCATGCTTATTTACATTCGGTTGGGAAATTTCAGCGGTCTCCGCTATTTCTTCGTTGTTGGCCTGGATTTTAACGTCCGGCATAAATGATTCTGTTCCATGGAAACTTACTTCCGCATCAGATACTTCTTCAACAGCATGCTCTTCTTCTGAAACAGGCATAGTTTCATGATCCGTTGCTTCTGTATGTATAGGTTCTTCTACTATTTCTGTTTCAATGCTTTCCGCAGGTTGTAATAGGTCAACCTCATGAAAGCTGGTATTTTCTTCTTCTTCAATCTTCTCTTCCTCTTTTTCTGAAGAAATCTGCTCTTCGTGGATGATGGTTTCCGGGGTAAAGCCTTCTCCGGCATTCTCCTCAGTTTCAATCTGTATTGATACGGTTTCCTGCTGAACCGGCTCTTCCATTACAGATTCAGCCTTTTGCGTTACCAGTGTTCCCGATTCCAGAGTAGATTCAAGATCTATTATTTCAGCATTTTCACCATCCAGAAAGTTTTCTTCTCCTTCAAATAAAATTCTGTTTCGTTCACCATTTACGTAGATTTGCTTAACTTCTTGTGCTGTAGGTAACACACAAATATTTTTCTCCTCCTCTGATGGCTTTTCCAAAGATATTTCCTCTTCTCTCCTGATAGGAAAGGATTGGGTCTTTGGTATCACTTGAGCAGGTTTTTCAATTGTTTTAGAAAGTCTTTTCTCTTCAGCAATCTCAGATTTAACCTCCTGTCTGATCTTTCCATTGATCAGTTGATACAAAATCTTTTTATCAGTAGTATATGCTGCCGTGATAGAAAGCTCTTTCTGATAGTTTTCTTTTTCGTACAGATGTACCCCATAAAGGTGAAGTGCCCTGATATTCTGAATATAAGGAAAAGTGTGAATCTCTTCTTTCAAAAGACCGAGGTCTTCTAACTGAATATTTTTCGGATTTTTTATTAATTCTAAAACTCTTGGATTCATCTTACCAGTTCGCTACAATGTCGTTAAATATCTTATTAATAATTCTATCTGTTACCAGTTTTACCTGCTGGTCTTCGATCTGACTTAGGGATACATCACTGTTGAAAGCCGCTTCATCAGAATATGTTCTGTCAAAACTTGCATCCGGATGAATTTTATTTTCATAATGTACCTTTACTGTAATCGTAAGTTTATTCTGCGCCTGCTGAATCACCCCACCCGAAGGATTTGTCTGGGTATTGGAGCTAATTGTGGTAGGCGTTATGGAATAGTCAGTAATTTCTCCCTCTATGAGAATATCAGGATTTTCTTTGGTTCCTTTCAAAGTGGTTCTCTGAAGGAATCTGTTTTGTATTGCTGTAGAAAACTGTTGTGATAATGCAGGGTTTACAAGCGGTGCATTATTGGGAAATTCATTGATCTGAACTGTTTTCTCATCTGTAAGAGACGATCCTGTAAAGCTGTAACATGAGTTTAAAACTCCCAGCAATGCAAAAAGCATCACTGTTAAAAATGACTGTTTCAGGCTGATACTGTTAATTTTAAAATTCATTTTTAGATCCGATTTCAATAATTTCATCATATTCAATTTGTTGAATAGCATCTTCATAAGCACAATAATTTGCTGTGTATAAGAATGGTAAGGTAAGAAAAATTCCTATCCCGCAAGCAATAATACCAATCTGGGACAAAATACCCACTACCAATGAGAAAAGAAAAATTGACAATAGATTTCCTTTGCTCATTATTTTTGAAATAGTCCAGGCTTCTTTTACTTCTCTTATTCCTTTGAGACTGATGAGTGGTATGATATAAAAGCCCTTCAATACAAAGTAATATATAGCCGCAATTAATAAAAACATATAAGGAAATACAAAAAGCATTACCATTGGATTGGGTTCATCACTACCGGAAATTGCACCCGATATCCCCAGCACAGCAAATAAAGGAATGTAAAGCAGTAAAACACCACCGAAAACAATTAACTGCAACATGAAATAAGGCATGAAGTCTTTAAAATCAAAGATATCTCCGGGACTAGCCGGCTGGTTTCTGTTCAGCCTTTGAAGATATTTGTATAAATTGCCCATCGCCAATAAGCTGCAGAACGGAATAATAGACATGATAAAGCACGCTAAAAATGCAACAAAAATATTCCCGAAATCTTTCTTTAAAAGTTCGACCCCTTTGTTAATATATTCTCCGAGCTTAAAATTGACCGGTTTAGGTTTTAAATTGACTTTCATTATTTATGTTGTGTTAATCTTCCAGGTTATATTGTTTTATTTTTCTGTATAAAGTTCTTTGTGAGATTCCCAGCTCGTCTGCTGCTCTGTTTCTACGCCCCTTATGCTTTTCCAAGGCCTTGATAATCAAATCCTTTTCATTATTCTGAAGAGAAAGGGATTCCGGTCTGTTTTCTTCGATTTCGATATCTTCAATATCTTCATAGCTGTCATCAGGGTTCGAAATAATTGTAGGAGTCTGAACAGCAGGCGTATCATTATTATTTTCAAAATATAACACTGATCCGGAATTCACCTGCGGCTGACTATCAGAAGTATAAATTCTGTTGATCAGATTTTTCTCATGGTTGCTCAGATCTGCTGTTCCTCTGTTCTTGATAAGTTCCGAAGTTAAGGATTTTAAATCATTAATATCATTCCTCATATCAAACAGAATTTTATACATGATTTCCCTTTCGCTTCCGAAATCACTCTGTTTAGGTGTGCTTTGAGTATTTACTACCATTGGAAGATGGGTTTCCATCGGAATATACTCGGCAAGTTTCTCAGCGGTGATATTTCTGTTTCTTTCCACAACGGTCATCTGCTCTACTAAATTTCTTAGCTGGCGGACGTTTCCGGGGAAAGAATAACTTTCTATGTAATGAACAGCACTCTGCTCCAGTTCCAGTTCCGGCATTCTGTACTTTTCAGCGAAATCTATAGCAAACTTCCTGAATAACAAATGGATATCTCCTTTTCTTTCTCTCAAAGGCGGCATATCAATCTGAACAGTATTCAAACGGTAAAATAAATCCTCACGGAATCTTCCATCATGGATGGCTTTCATCATATTAACGTTGGTAGCTGCCACAATTCTCACATTGGTTTTCTGCACCTGTGAAGAACCTACTTTCATAAATTCACCGCTTTCCAGCACTCTTAAAAGACGTACCTGAGTCTGCAGAGGAAGTTCTCCTACCTCATCCAAAAAGATGGTTCCGCCGTCTGCCACTTCAAAATACCCTTTTCTTGTAGCGGTAGCTCCGGTAAAGGCTCCTTTTTCGTGCCCGAATAATTCAGAGTCTATGGTTCCTTCCGGAATTGCTCCGCAGTTTACTACGATATAAGGCTGATGTTTTCTTCTGGATTCTGAATGAATGATTTTAGGAATAAATTCTTTTCCCACCCCACTTTCTCCAATTACAAGTACAGAGATATCTGTGGGTGCAACCTGGATAGATTTTTCCAGGGCACGGTTGAGTGCAGGAAAGTTTCCGATAATTCCGAAACGGTTTTTTATGTTTTGTAGCTCGTTCATTTTTTAGATTTTTAAATTTAACTTTTTACAGCTCTTCAATCTGAGCTCTGTAAACTTTATTGAAATGATGAGTATAGCCATCTTTCATGGTTTTACCCTCGTCATAGCTTTTTAAAGCTAACTTTTTTAAATCTAAATAATCCTTATTCCTGATTTTTGAAACTTTACTTTTATAATATATATTTTCAGCAAAATCGTTTTGCCTGCTTTGCTTTTCGAAATTCTCTAGTGCTTTGTCGTATTTTCCTAGCTCAAAATAAGTAACTCCAAGCTGATAATAATCAAAAAATCCAATGTTGTGGTCTTTTGCAGAAATTTGCTGCTCAATAATTCTTATGGCTTTTTCCTTCTGCCCCAAGGCAGAATAGCAAATTGCTTTTGCAATGTGAAGTTCATAATCACCGTTAGCAGAATATCCTAAATATCCTGTAGGATAGATTTTTTCCAACGCTTCGATGTCTGCAATAGCTCCTTTGTAATCCCGAAGAAACTGATATTTGCACCAACCTCTGTACCCTAAATGTTTTTGGGGCTCTAGTTCTACAGCTTTGTCGATAAGTTGTTTCCAGGTTTCGAAATCTCCTCTTTTCAAATACGGAACAGCCTTTTCCATATACGCATTTGAAAAAGTAGGACAAAGCTCAATTGCTTGGTCTAATTTTTCCTGAGATTCTCTGAATCCCTGAAATTCTCCCCAATAATTAAATATTTCACAGGCTTTTTTACAGTTTTCCCCTTCTACAGCAGTACAATTGACCTGAGCAGAAAGATGGCTGCTGTAAAGTATTACCAATAAAACACTAAGGTAGTATTTCTGAAACTTTTCCATCTACTATTTTATAGTTAATATATTGATAATAATCTATTTTTTTTCCTTCTATTTCTTTAGGAATCCATGCGTCCAAAGACTTTGTAAAACTAAGAAGTTTATCTTTCAACTGATTGTCCTGATTTACTTCATGATATTCAGAATCAATTTGTTTTACTCTAAACAAACCCGTCTTTCCTTCACAATTTACTAAAAATCTTACAACTATATATCCATTGAATTTTCCATCTGCTGTCAGATCTGTTTTAGCAAGTTTTTCAATAATCGCAAGCTTTTCACCCTTATACTGAAATCCTTTAGAATCATTATAATATTGATAAGCATATTTATTTTCAGGAATACATCTTTTAAAATCCGGATCATCAGTTCTTTTGTCAAAAAGGATATCTCCCACCTGAGCAGGATACTTTGAAACAGACGCTTTTTCTGTTTGGCAGTTACTCAAGAGAGGCAATAAAAATAAAAGAAACAAAAGATTTTTCATCCGATTTTTTTTACTTCACTGTTCTCCCTAAAAGTGTGCCCTGCGTATTGTCGTATACAAAAACGTTCACAATGTCACCTATTTTCTGTCCTTCCAGTTGATCGAAGACACATACGGCATTCTGAGAGTT
Organism: Chryseobacterium candidae; assembly: GCF_004916905.1. Taxonomy (GTDB): domain Bacteria; phylum Bacteroidota; class Bacteroidia; order Flavobacteriales; family Weeksellaceae; genus Chryseobacterium; species Chryseobacterium candidae. The sequence continues at coordinate 50,199 of NZ_SDLV01000008.1, read as the reverse complement.
TCTTCCTTTCCACTGGTTTTTGTTCTTCTTGGAAATTCCTTCAATCAGAATCTGGTGTTCTCTTCCTACGTAAGATTTCATTCTTTGTTTTGAAAGCTCTCCCTGAAGGGCAATAACCTCAGCAAGACGTCTCTGCTTCACATCAGCCGGAATATTGTCTTCCATTTTCTTGTGAGCCGGAGTTCCCGGTCTTTCCGAGTAGGCAAACATATAACCGTAGTCATATTCTACTTCTCTCATCAGGCTTAAGGTATCCTGATGGTCTTCTTCTGTTTCATTACAGAATCCTACAATCATATCCTGAGAGAATGCTACTTCCGGAACAATTTCCTTCGCTTTTCTGATCAGATCAAGATATTCTTCGCGGGTATGCTGCCTGTTCATTGCTTCAAGCATATTATTGCTTCCGCTTTGTACTGGAAGGTGTACATATTTACAGATGTTGTCATGTTTTGCCATCATTCTGAATACATCCAGGCTCATATCCTGAGGGTTAGAAGTAGAGAATCTGATTCTCAGTTCCGGAACGGCTTTAGCCACCAGATCAAGTAATTGAGCAAAGTTTACAGCTGTTGCTTTCTGCATTTCAGAAGCTTTGGCAAAATCTTTCTTTGGACCGCCTCCATACCAAAGGTAAGAGTCTACGTTTTGTCCTAAAAGGGTAATTTCTTTATATCCGTTATAGGCAAGATCTTTACATTCTTCAATAATAGAGTGTGGATCACGGCTCCTTTCTCTTCCTCTGGTAAAAGGGACCACACAGAATGTACACATATTATCACAACCTCTGGTAATGGTAACAAATGCGGTAACCCCATTTCCTCCTAAACGGACAGGATTGATATCTGCATAAGTCTCCTCTTTGGAAAGAATTACGTTGATAGCATCTCTTCCGTCATCAGTTTCTTTTAAAAGATTCGGCAAGTCTCTATAGGCATCCGGACCTACAACAAGGTCTACCAATTGCTCTTCTTCTAAGAATTTGGTTTTCAATCTTTCCGCCATACATCCCAGAACGCCTACCGTCATATTCGGTTTTTCTTTTTTCAGATTTTTGAATTGAGAAAGACGCATTCTTACCGTCTGTTCGGCTTTTTCACGGATGGAACATGTATTTAAAAGAATCAGGTCAGCTTCTTCAACTTTCATCGTTGTATTATAGCCCTGTTCATTGAGAATGGATGCAACAATTTCAGAGTCAGAGAAGTTCATCTGACAGCCATAGCTTTCTAAAAACAGTTTTTTAGAGTTCTCCGGTCTTTCTGCAATAGCAAAAGCTTCGCCCTGTTTTGTTTCGTCTATATATTTTTCCTGCACGATAATCGATTTAAGGTCCGCAATATTAAATTACGAACAAATAAGTTTGCAAAGATACAAAATATTGTGACAGAATGTCAGCGCTATTATTTTAACAAAATCATAAATTGAAAAAGTGTTGGAATTCTCTCATTGAACCTCCCTTTACTTTAATTTTGAAAAAGAAAACTAATAAATCCTAATCAATATCCACAGCCATTGAAGAGAAGTTAATTTTAACTTTAATCTGTGAGGCTACTGGCTTCCCGTTACAAGACGCCGGAATCCAGTTTTTCTTTATTCTTCTTACGACATACTGCATATCATCAAAAAACACTTCGCTGTTGGCAACTTTAGGCATTCCTTTCACATCTACTACTTTTCCTTTTTCATCAAGCACTAAAGTAAATGTAAAATCTCCCGTCAAAGCATAGAAATCAGAATTCAGATAGGCATACATATATTTATTCAGTATACCTTTATAGGCTGCAACACCTCCTTCATAGGCTGCAGCTTTAAAATCATTACATTTTACAGCCACCTGCATAAAAGGTTCTTTGATCTCTATTTTCAGAACATTTTTATTGCTCTCCCTGATAAAAGAATCATCACGTTCTTCCTGATCCTGTGCAAAGGAAAAATTCACCGCACACAAAGCCAAAAATAAAAGTATTGTTCTCATAATTTTGTTTCCTATATAATAAGCAAAGGTAAATATTTAGCTTCTTTATAAAAAAGAAAAACTTCACACAAAGTATGAAGTTTTAAAGTTTATATATTGTGAATGAGTGGCCAATTTTGAAATCATTGCTCTTTACATCTTACAGCAGACCTTTAATATGTTTATAATTGCTTTTTACCGTTTCAAAAACCTCATCCATTTTACCACCAAGCATCAATTGAGCCATAGATTTGGACATTCCCATGATCTGATCAAATTCAATCTTAGGAGGAAGAGCCAGTGCATTGGGATTGGTGAAAATATTCAGCAGATAAGGTCCATCGTGATCCAGACATTCTTTGATAGCACTTTCCACTTCTTCGGGGAGGTGTACATTTTTCCCGGGATAGCCCATGGCGTGTGCTACCATGGCAAAATCAGGATTAATCATATCTGTTTCATTGTCTGGCATTCCGCCAACTTCCATTTCCAGCTTTACCATTCCAAGGGTTCTGTTGTTGAATACAATCAGTTTCACAGGAAGTTTATACTGAAAGATAGTAGCCATATCTCCTAACAGCATAGATAATCCTCCGTCTCCACATAGAGCAATCACCTGTTTTTCAGGATGAGCCAAAGCAGCTCCGATAGCCATTGGCATTGCATTCGCCATAGATCCGTGGTTAAATGATCCCAGCATTTTTCTTTCGCCTGTTCCTGTAATAAATCTAGCTCCCCAAACACAGCACATTCCTGTATCTACGGTAAAGATAGCGTCATTTTCAGCAAGCTTATCCAAAGTGTGGGCTACATATTCAGGCTGAATAGCATTCTCTTTTCCAAAATCCTTTACATATTCCAGCTGGTTTTCTTTTACTTTATCATAAAACGCCAGCTGTTCATTCAGAAAATGAGCATCCGTTTTTTCTTCTAGTAAAGGAAGCAGCGCTTTAATGGTTTCTTTGATGTCTCCGGAAAGCCCCAGCTCCAGTTTTGCCCTTCTTCCTAATCTTTCAGGACTTTCATCAATCTGTACTATTTTATTCTTTACAGGCATGAATTTCTGATAAGGAAAATCTGTTCCTAAAAGAATGACAAGATCGGCTTCATGCATGGCGTGATAGGCAGAAGGAAATCCCAGTAATCCTGTAAGTCCTACCTCATTGGGATTATTGGGCTGAATAGCCATTTTCCCACGGAATGAATATCCTACAGGTGCCTTTAAGAGCTTTGACAAAGCGACCACCTCATCACGGGCTTCAGCAGCGCCTATCCCGCAGTATAGGGTTACTTTTTTGCTTTTATTCACCAGTTCCGACAAGCTTTTCAGCTCATCATCGGATGGTCTTATAACAGGATTCGTTTTAAAGATTTGGGTGGAAGTAGAGCCTTCTTCAGCATCCAGCTCAGAAACATCTCCCGGCAGACCTATTACCGCAACTCCTTTTTTGGATATAGCATGCTGAATAGCGGTTTGCACGGTTCTCTGTACCTGCTCAGGTCTTGTAATCATTTGATTATAATAGCTGCAGTCATCAAACAGCTTTATCGTATTGGTTTCCTGAAAGTAATCCATTCCCATTTCATCACTTGGGATTGTAGAAGCAATCACCAGCATAGGAACATGAGAGCGATGAGCTTCATATACCCCATTGATCAAATGAACGTGTCCGGGGCCGCAGCTTCCCGCACAAACTGCCAAACCATCAAGCTCAGCTTCTGCAGCGGCGGCATAAGCTCCTACTTCTTCGTGTCTTACATGAATCCATTGGATACTGCTTTTTTTGACGGCAATATTCAGATGATTAAGACTGTCGCCGGTTACTGCATAAATTCTTTTCACATTGGCATTTTCGAGCATTTCAACAATTTGCTCTGCTATGTTTTTAGCCATAATTAGTCTGTTTTGGTGTTGTTTTTTATGAAAAATGAGAATTGTAATGAATGTAAATCCCTACTTCTATCAAATTTAGCTAATAAAGTTGAGACTCCATCCCTAATTCAATGTTAAATACTTTTAAATTAATTTTATTTTTTTTCTATTGAAACCTCACAGGTTTTGAAAACCCGTGAGGTTTCGTTCTCCTGTAAAACAAAAAAACAGCCGCCCAAAAAGGCAGCTGTTTATATAATATGCTTCGGATTTTACATCACTATTTCAATCTGATTTCTCAAAAGGTCTTCAAACTCGTCTCTTTTACGGATCAAATGAGCTTTTCCGTCTAAGAATAATACTTCAGCAGGCTTTAATCTTGAATTGAAGTTGGAACTCATCTCGAAACCGTAAGCTCCTGCGTTATGGAAGGCAAGAATATCTCCTTCTCTTACTTCATTCAGTTTTCTGTCCCATGCAAATGTATCTGTTTCGCAGATGTTTCCTACTACCGTATAAATCCTTTCTGCTCCTTTTGGATTGGACAGGTTTTCAATCATATGGTAAGAATCGTAGAACATAGGGCGGATCAGGTGATTAAATCCGGAATTCACTCCAACAAAAACAGTTGCTGTCGTCTGCTTGATCACATTGGCTTTCACTAGTAAATATCCGCTTTTTCCCACTAGGAATTTTCCAGGCTCAAACCATAATTCGAATTTTTTTCCTGTAGATTTTGAAAATTCAGAAATTACTTTTTCCACTTTTTTTCCTAATGTTTTCACATCAGTTTCTTCTTCACTATCCTGGTAAGGGATTTTGAATCCGCTTCCCATATCCAGATATTTCAGATTCGGGAAATGCTCAGAAAGCTCCAGCATGATCTCCAAAGCCTGAAGGAATACATCCGGATCTTTAATTTCACTTCCTGTATGCATGTGAAGCCCTTCAACATTAAGGTTGGTACTTTTCATCACTCTTTCAATGTGACGAACCTGGTGAATGGAAATCCCGAATTTACTATCGATATGTCCTGTTGAAATCTTATAGTTACCGCCGGCAAAAATATGCGGGTTGATTCTTACTAAAATCGGATAAGTATTTCCGTACTTATTCCCGAATTGCTCAAGAATAGAAATGTTATCAATGTTAATATGAACTCCGAAAGTCATTGCTTCTTCTATTTCGGCAAGGTCAACACAGTTGGGGGTAAATAATATCTTTTCTTTCGAAAAACCTGCCTTTAAGCCCAGCTTAACTTCGTTAATAGATACACAATCCAAAGAGGCACCCAGATTCTTTACATACTTAAGAATATTGATATTCGTTAAAGCCTTCGCTGCGTAGAAGAACTTAGTATGTTTTAAAAATGAAGAAGTCAGTTTTTCGTATTGAATTTTGATGGATTCAGCATCATAAACATACACTGGTGTACCAAACTCATTGGCAATCTTTAATAATTCTTTTGAATTCATAATTTCATTTTAACATAAAAAAAGGCAGATTCTTATAAAAAAGAGCCTGCCACATTGATTATTTTTTATGCAAGACAACTCTTTTAAATATTCCAAACCTTAGAGAACTTCACAGCTCCCTTTTTTCCAGTTTTATTTTGTTTAAAATTTTGCATTGCTTCTATTTATTTTTTGCAAAAATACTATTTATTTTCTATTTCAAGAAACTTGATTTGAATGCATCCTATTCAGAATACAATCTGTAAAGTGTAGACACTCTATTACTTCGGTAGTGGCAATGTTTCAAAATCCCCACGAAGCAGAGCCAGCTGCAATTCGTTATTCAAATCTGTGGAAGATAGTGAAAGATCAATTTTCAACTTAGCCAGTTTACTCAGCGTCTGAATCTGCGTAAACAGTTCATAGAAACCAAAGGACATCACTTTCCCGTTTTCTATGATTAAAAATAACTTTTCTCCTAATTTCCTTCCTGGTCCCAGCCAAAGCTCATTCCTTTTTCTGAATTCAATTTTCTGTTTCAATACAGAAAAATCTTTAAATTCTTCCTGAGAACCTATGAACTGAACAGCTTTTGTTCCCTGAGTAAATGATCTGAATTTCAAGACCGGCTTCTCAGTTTTATTGAGTGTATTTTTCTCAACCAGATATTTTTTGTTTCGGAAATACAGCCCAAAAGGCAAAACCTCTTTCTTTTTAATATTCTTGGAATTCAGAATCAGCTTGGCAATAATGTCTGTTCCGGTAAGTTCAAAATTAATCTGCTCAACATCTTTCTGAATCTGTTCCCATTTTTTTGATTTGGAATTGAAAACCTTTTTGGAAAACTTATTGATATCCTGAACATAATCAGAGAACATGATACGCCCGGCTTCATCCTGAAAGTACACAAATCCTTTATCATTAGGAAGGTCCTGGGTAAGTTCTTTGATCTTATTGATATACGTTTTTGCATTAGACTCATCGTGCTGTTTCTGAATGATCTCATTTTCGGTATCTTTTGAAATCAGAAGTTTGAAAAGTTCTAATGTAGCTCTCGCATCACCCTCTGCCCTGTGATGGTTAGTCAAAGGAATACCCAATGATTTCACCAGTTTTCCCAACGAATAACTTACCTCATCAGGAATCAGCTTTTTTGCTAACGGAATTGTATCTAAAGTGTTGATTTTAAAATCATAACCAAGCCTTTTGAATGACTGGCGAAGCATCCTGTAATCAAAATCAATATTATGGCCTACCAAGGTCGTATTTTGAGTAATTTCGATCACTCTTTTGGCAATTTCATGAAATTTCGGAGCAGTTTTGACCATTTTTGGGGTAATACTGGTCAGCTTTTGTACAAAAGGGGTAATATCACCTTCAGGGTTTACCAGAGATATAAACTGGTCTGTAATTTTCTGACCGTCATATCTGTAGATGGCGATATCTATAATGCATTCATTTCTATAACCTGCACCATTACTTTCTATATCTATAATTGAATACATTGAATGTGTGTTAACTGCTGTTTTGTCATTTATATGTAAAACCGATCTTATTCCCCAATAAAATCCGGTTCTATTTTTACTGTTAGTAAAGATAACCTGCTAAAATAACAAAAAATATGTCAAAATACAGCAAGTTAGCTTTCAAAATTATCTTCTTCTGCCTCCCAGACCGAACATGCCGAGAATGGCTTTTGCTCCTTCTCTCATTAATGTGGAGGTAAAAGTACGGCCTGCTTTACTCTGTAATACCTGCTCAAACATACCAGGTTCTTCCTTCACCGGCCTTGTCTTTTGTGTAGGTGCCGGATTTTGAGCAGCCTGTTCCATTCTGCTGGTAAGCATTTCGTATGCAGATTCTCTATCTAATGCCTGCTCATATTTTGCTACAAGTGCTGATTTTGAAGTCAGATCAGAGATTTCTGTTTCACTCAGAACATCCATCCTCGATTCCGGAGAGATCAGGTAAGTATGTACTAATGGTGTTGGTATGCCTTTCTCATCCAAAGCCGTCACAAATGCTTCTCCAATTCCCAGATTCTGGATCAGGCTGGAAGCATCGTAATATTCTGTGGTAGGATAATTTTCAACCGCTTTGGTAATTTCTTTTTTATCTTTTGCCGTAAAGCCTCTCAGCGCATGCTGTATCTTCAGTCCTAACTGAGAAAGTACATTTTCAGGAACATCCCCAGGAATCTGAGTAATAAAATAAATTCCTACTCCTTTGGAACGGATTAATTTTACCATTGTTTCGATCTGTGAAAGAAGGGCTTTGGAAGCTTCATTGAAAATCAGATGAGCCTCGTCTATAAACAGGACTAGTTTTGGTTTCCCACTGTCTCCTTCTTCCGGAAAAGTCATATAAATTTCAGCAAAAAGTGAAAGCATAAACGTCGAAAAAAGCTGTGGCTTATTCTGAATATCTGCTACTCTAAGAATATTCACTACTCCTTTTCCATCCCTTGTTTCTAATAAATCATGAACATCAAAGCTTAATTCTCCGAAAAACCCTGCCGCTCCCTGCTGCTCCAGAGCAACAATAGATCTTAAAATAGCACCGAGAGATGCTGATGCAATGGATCCGTAATTGGCTGCCAGTTCTGCTTTTCCCTGTGCATTATCCGTTACATATTGCAGCACTTTTTTCAGATCGTTAAGATCGATCAAGGGAAGTCCTTTATCATCACAGTATTTGAAGACAATAGACATGATGCTTTGCTGCGTATCATTCAATTCAAGGATTTTGCTTAATAAAACTGGTCCGAATTCTGTAACAGTAGCTCTTAATTTCACTCCTTTTCCTCCGGAAATGCTCATTAATTCTACAGGAAAGCCTTGAGGATTATAAGGAAGCTGGGTCTTGGCATATCTTTCCTCAATGATAGGATTTATTTGACCCCCTTCTGCAATTCCGGAGAAGTCTCCTTTAATATCAAGAACCAGAGATGGAATTCCTGCATGAGAAAGCTGTTCTGCAAAGACCTGTAATGTTTTTGTCTTACCGGTTCCGGTAGCTCCGGCGATAAGACCGTGGCGGTTAATTGTTTTCAGTGGAATGGTTACATTTACTTCTGTGACCACTTCACCATCCAACATTCCTTTTCCTAATATTATATGTTCTCCTTTCGGAGTGTATCTAGCGTTGAGTTCTTCAACAAATTGTGTTTTGTCTGCCATTTGATCGCTTTTTTAACTTATAAATATAAAATTTTTTGTAAAATATGTAAAGATATTTTCTGAAGAACTTCTTTCTATTCCTTTTGATAATAAATTTGTCCTTAGATCATCAAATTTTAAACCACGATTACTGTTTTTTAATATGAGGAAGATCATAAGAATTTAACATGATATAAAACAGCATTTGCCATTATCTGTATGTAAGGCATTCTTTTTGCTCAAAAAAAACAAAACATACTAAACATGCGTTTAACAAAGTATTGAAAGAAACTATCAATGGGATTTAACATTTCATTTAGAATCTATCTAATACTTCGTATCTTTAACTCATTAAAAAAAGACTCCAATGAAAATTGAACAAATATATACGGGCTGTCTGGCTCAGGGCGCCTATTATATTGTATCAGAGAATGAAGCAATAATTATTGATCCTTTAAGAGAAGTAAAACCTTACCTGGATCGTATCGAAAAAGACAATGTCACTTTAAAATATATTTTTGAAACTCACTTCCATGCGGATTTCGTATCAGGACATTTGGACTTAAGCAAGAAGACAGGTGCTCCCATTGTATACGGACCTACTGCTGCTCCGGAATTTGATGCCATTATCGCTGAAGACAATCAGATTTTTGAGATCGGGAAAGTGAAGATAAAGGTAATGCACACTCCGGGACACACCATGGAAAGCAGCACTTACCTTTTAATAGACGAAAATGGTGTTGAAACTGCTATTTTTACAGGTGACACACTGTTTCTTGGAGATGTGGGAAGACCGGATCTTGCACAGAAGGCAACCAACCTTACCCAGGAAGATCTTGCGGGGATTCTGTATGACAGTCTTCAGAGTAAAATCATGCCATTGGATGACAGCATTACTGTTTATCCGGCTCACGGAGCTGGATCTGCGTGTGGAAAAAACATGCAGAAGGAAACCGTTGATATTCTGGGAAACCAGAAGAAGACCAATTACGCTCTTAATCAACCGGATAAAGAATCTTTCATCAGAGAAGTTCTTGATGGTTTAACAGCTCCACCAAAATATTTCGGAATGAATGTTGCGTTAAACAAAGGCGGCTATGAAAGCCTTGATGTTGTAATGAACAAAGGCTTACAGCCCATTGCACCGGAAGACTTTGAAGCACTGGCAGAAGAATCAGGGGCATTAATTTTAGATACAAGAGGACCAGCGGATTTCCACAAAGGATTTGTTCCCAACTCTATCAATATAGGACTGAAAGGAGATTTCGCACCATGGGTAGGAACTCTTATCGTAGATGTAAAGCACCCTTTATTATTAGTTACTGATGAGGGCACCGAAGAGGAGGTTATCACCCGGCTAAGCAGAGTAGGCTTTGACAATGTGATTGGATACCTGAAGGGAAGTTTCGAGGCATGGAAAAACGCTGGAAAGGAGACGGATGAGATCAAAAGAATAACTCCGACTGAATTTGCGGAGCAATTTACAGAAGAAGCTACCATAATTGATGTAAGAAAACTGACTGAATATTCTGCAGAGCATATTGACAATGCTTATAACAAGCCACTGGACGCTATCAGTGACTGGGCACATACCATTGATGATTCTGATCATTTCTTCCTTCACTGTGCCGGCGGATACAGAAGCATGATTGCAGCAAGCATCCTTAACTCACACGGAATCAGGAATTTTACTGAAATAGAAGGTGGTTTTAACGGAATCAAAAAAACGGAAAAGCTCCCAACTACAGATTTTGTATGCCAATCTAAGACCCTGTAAGATCATGAAAATTCAGTTTTCCGGATTACTTTTAGCATTAGCTTTTATGCTAAGCAGCTGTAAGACATCACCTGCGACAGCAATCCCTACAACCAGTATTAAAGAAGTAGTCAACAGTTCTGATGTAACACTGGTAGATGTCAGGATTCCGGAGCAGTACGCAGCAGGAACAGCGAAAAATGCCATTAACATTCCATTGGCAGAGATTCAAAACAACATAGAAACTCTAAAAGGTAAAAAAGTTGTTGTGTTTTGCAATAAAGGAATTCAGGCAGATCAGGCGATGGAAGTTCTGAAGAAAAATGGTGTAGAAGCTTATGATGGTACAACCTGGAAAAATGTAAAGGCAATCCAGGACGAAACAAACAAAAAAGCAAACTAATAAACCCCCAATTATGTCACAAAAATTTCAGGAAATCATTGATTCCGAAAGACCTGTATTGATTGATTTTTTCGCAACATGGTGCCAGCCCTGCAAAGTTCAGTCTTCGGTATTAAATACGGTAAAGGAAAATATAGGCGAAGGAGCCAGGATTATAAAGGTAGATGTAGATCAATATCCCGCACTGGCAGCTCAATATGGAGTGCGTGGAGTACCTACACTGGCAATTTTCAAAAAAGGAGAAATGCTATGGAAGGAAAGTGGTGTTCATGATGTGAATACCCTTACACAACTTTTACAACAATATGCTTAAAACTGTGATTTTTCACAGTTTTTTTGTTTTGGTTTAAAAGTCCCACAAATCGCACGGATTTTCAGAGATGTTTATACTTATTTTCTTTATATAGAAATTAAAAATCTGTGAAGATCTGCGAAATCTGTGGGAAAATCCTAAAATTTAATAGAAAAAGGATCTCTATCATTCAGAAACTGGAAATGGCTTCTGAAATCTTTCAGTTCCTCCATATTCAATTCTGCGTTTACGAGATTACCTTGTTTTTGAGAAATTTCTTTTCCGTCAGCAAAGAAACAGTGAGAACTTTCCTGATAAAAAAGATTATTTCCATCTGTCCCGATTCTGTTTAAGCCAAATACAAAAGATAAATTTTCAATAGCTCTGGCTTTCAACAGATGCTCCCATGCTCCCACCCTTTTCTCAGGCCAGTTGGCAACATATAAAACAGCATCATAGTCATCATTATTTCTTGCAAAAACAGGAAAACGCAGATCATAGCAGATCTGAAGCAGGAATCTTATCCCTTGATATTCAACTATCACCCTTTCTTTCCCAGGTGTATACACTTTATCTTCTCCTGAAAAGGAAAACAAGTGTCTTTTATCGTAGAAAGCTGTTTCACCATCCGGCCTTATAAAGAACATTCTGTTGTAGAACTTACCGTTTTGTTCTACCGGCGCACTCCCGCAGAATGCTGCATTTTTCTCTTTTGAGATCTTTTTCAAAAATTCCAGTGATTCATTATTCCTGTCCGATACTTCGGAAGCATCCATACAGAAACCTGTTGAAAACATTTCAGGGAGAAGAAACAGATCTGCCTCTACATTTTGCAGTTCGTTTTCTATGAGTTTAAAATTCTCAGTTTTATTTTTCCAGATGATATCTAAATTTAGCCCTACAACTTTCATCTTTTTTCTTTTTTAAATTATTCCAAATGTGATGATAAAAATACAGCTTTTATCTTTACAAAAGGAGAATTAAATAGCTCAAAGGCTAGTTTCTCCCCCGAAAAAAGAGCCATATTTCTTAATAATTTATTAAAGTCTCCCATTTTTATAATACAGATATTCTTTCGGTTTCATTTTTGATAGAAATATTTTTTATTACTATCCTTAAAAATTAGAAATTTATGAAGAAATTGTTTTTTATGGTGACGATCTTCTTTTTTGGTGCTATGGCCAATGCTCAGGCCTGGACAGGAAAAGGAGATCAGAAAATACAACTGGGGCTGAGTGCCTGGGGATATGGAACCGGAGTAACGGGAACTTATGACTATGGACTCAATCAACTTATTTCAGTAGGAGCTGGAATTAACGGCTACTTTGACAATTATAAAAACAACGATAAGGATAATCGTGTTTTTGTGTTCGGAAGACTGAACTTCCACTTGCAGGAAGCTTTAAATCTACCTTCAAAATGGGATATTTACCCTGGAGTAGACCTTGGAGTTCTTGGGAAAGACTTTGGAGTAGGCGCTCACATTGGAGCCCGCTATTTCTTTACAGAGAAAATAGGCGTATTCGCAGAAGTAGGTAATAATGGCAGCCTTGGAGTTTCTTTCAATTTATAATCAAATCGTCTTTAAATATGACAAAGCTTCTCGTTTCGGGGAGCTTTTTTATTTGGCATAGTTTTGATAATTGTTACCTTTGCAAATTAAAATCTAAAATTTATTAATGGAAATAGCAATCAAACTTTTTCAGTTCATTCTGAGCATCTCTATACTTGTCCTTCTTCATGAGCTTGGGCATTTTTTACCAGCAATATGGTTCAAGACCAGAGCAGAGAAGTTTTTTCTGTTTTTTGATCCTTACTTTTCCATATTCTCCATGAAGAAAATCAACGGGAAATGGCAGTACAAGTTTTTATCCAAGAACCTGCCGGATTCTGAAGTAATAGAGGTGAACGGAAAGAAGGAAGAAGTTCCTATCGATATATCAAAACTTCCTGACAACGACTGGAGAAAACATCCTGAACAAACTAAATACGGTATAGGATGGCTTCCTTTTGGAGGATACGTGAAAATTGCAGGAATGGTGGACGAAAGTATGGACACTGCCCAAATGAAAAAACCGGCAGAACCATGGGAGTTCAGATCAAAACCGGCCTGGCAGAGACTGATCATTATGTTAGGAGGGGTTACGGTAAACTTTTTCCTTGCATGGTTAATCTACAGCTGTCTGTCTTTCTTCAACGGAGAAACGTATACAGATATTACAAAATTCAACAATGGTATTGAAGCCACTTCGGCAGGGAAGAAAATGGGATTCCAGAATGGTGACAAAATCATCAGTGTAGACGGAAAACCTGCAGAAAGACTTGAAAATACTTCAATCAATATTCTTTTAGGAGATCATGTTACTGTAAACAGAAACGGGCAGGAAGTTACCTTCCCTGTAAATGCAGATGGTGTAGCAGATGTTCTTAAACAGAGAGAAGCTAAGCTATACATTACTCCAAGAGTTTCTATGATTATTGATTCATTAGCTACTCCTTCTTCCCAGACATCTGGTCTTGCGAAAGGAGATAAAATTGTGGGAATCAATGGTAAGAAAGCAGCATTCTTTGATGAAGTAAGCACTCTTTTAAGTGAAAATAAAGGTAAAACAGTTTCTGTAGACGTAGAAAGAAACGGAGCTCTACAGACCTTACCAGCAGTTTCTGTTGATAAAAACGGAAAACTGGGTATCGCAATTGACACGAAAAGTATCGCAAAAGATATTGTAACGAATAAAAAATATTCCTTCGGAGAGGCTATTCCAAGAGGATTTACAAGAACTATTGAAGCACTAACCACTCAGGTTAAGCAGTTCAAAATTATGTTCAACTCTAAAGTTCAGGGTTATAAGAACGTTGGAGGTCCTATTGCTATCGTAAAAAATATGCCTGTAGATAAAGATGCAGACGGAAGCTTTAAAATCAACTGGGTTGCTTTCTGGAGCTTTACAGCCATGTTCTCTATTTGGTTGGCATTCCTGAACCTTATTCCGATTCCGGGACTTGATGGTGGGCACGTTTTATTTACTTTATATGAAATGATTGTAGGAAAACCAGTTCCGCAAAAGGTTCTAGAAAACGCACAGATGATTGGAGTGATCTTCCTGTTAGGATTGATGTTACTGATCTTCGGAAGCGACATCTTCAAGGTATTTACAGGGAAATTATAATTTTTTAAAATTTTTTCTTAAAAATATTTGTAGGGTATAAATATTCGTCCTATATTTGCACCACTTAAAACAAAGGACATTCCTCCTTAGCTCAGTTGGTTAGAGCATCTGACTGTTAATCAGAGGGTCGCTGGTTCGAGCCCAGCAGGAGGAGCAAAAAGACTTACATTTCTGTAAGTCTTTTTTTGTGCTTTAATGTGAGCAATTTCATGGCAATGAGCTCAGAAATACAGATATTTGTATTTTATCTTAAGTTTTTATGAAGTATTGATCTGATTTATTGAATATCATCCACCCTTTCAGGCACTTTTCATGTAACGATTTCCTTAATCATCCGACTATTCTTTTTTAAAGTAATCGATATTGAGAAAATTCTTACCAAATGAATACTTCTCTACAAAGACTAAAAATAATAAAACCAATATATAGTATTGTATAAATATCCAATTGTACCATGAAGAAAACTATTATTTCGTTATTAACAGCATTTTCTATTATAGGAATCTCGGCGCAGGAAAAGTCTTATTTTTTATCAAGTCCATCATTGAGTCCTGATGGAAAAACTGCTTACTTTGCTTACGATGGTGATATCTGGAAAGCAGATTCCAATGGAGGAAATGCTTCAAGAATTACTGCCCTGGACGGAGAAGAAATCAATCCACGTCTTTCTCCGGATGGGAAATGGCTGGCATTCAGTTCTAATCAATATGGAAATTATGATGTCTATGTAATGCCTGCAGGAGGAGGAACAATCAAGCAGTTAACCTTCCATACTGGAAGAGACGAAATGGAAAGCTGGGCATGGGACAGTAAAACGATTTATTTTACTTCCAGCAGAAATAATAATTTCGGAAGTTTTAAAACTACAATTGAAGGAAAAACACCTCAAAAGCTTTTCAATAATTATTTCAACAACACCAATGGCCTTGTAGAAACGCCTGCAGGAGAATATCTTTTCACAAGCTCTTCAGAAAGCGCTCATCAGGTACAGCGTAAGCGCTATAAAGGAGAAAACAATCCTGATATTCTGGGATATAACCCCAAAAGCAATTCTTTCAAACAGTACACCAACTACGAAGGAAAAGATTTTAATCCAAGTGTAGATAAAAATGGGATAATTTATTTCATTTCTGATGAGAATAATGGAGAATACAATCTTTATAAACTCGAAAATGGTCAAAAGACTGCTTTAACGCAATTTGACACTTCTATTAAAAAGCCGTTTGTTTCAGCAGACGGATCGAAAGTTATTTTTGAAAAGGACTATCAGCTTTACACTTATGATGTGGCTTCGAAAAGCACCACTCCTCTCAATATCAATCTGAATACCAATAAAACACTGGAAAAAGCACAGAATTTCAATGTGGAAAACAATATTTCCTATTATGATGTATCTCCGGATGGTAAAAAAATGGCGTTCATAAGCCGTGGCATTATATTCGTTTCAGATATTGAAGGAAAATTTGCACAACAGGTTTCTGATGGAAAAGAACGTGCAATGGAAGTAAAATGGCTGAAAGACAACCGCACTTTGCTTTACAGCCAAACGTATAACGGTTATCAAAACTGGTTTACTATTCAGGCAGACGGAAAAGGCCAGCCAAAGCAATTAACAGAAGATTCAAGAAATAACCGCAGCATTACGCTGAATGACGATCTTTCAAAAGCAGTTTATTTAAGCGGAAGAGACGAAGTAAGATTATTGGATTTAAAAAGTTTTACATCTACAACCATTGTAAAGGATGAAATCTGGGCATTCCAAAATTCAAGACCGTCTTTTTCACCTAATAACGAATATGTATTATTTTCTGCAAAAAGAAATTTCGAACTTGATATTTTTATCTATAATATTAAAAAGGGACAGACCCTAAACCTTACCAATACTGGTGTTTCAGAGGAAGATCCTGTATGGTCACCCAATGGTAAATATATTTATTTTGCCAGCGACAGGACCAATCCGTCTTACCCTTTAGGCCTGCAGAAATCTAACATTTACCGTATGGCTTTAGATTGGTTTGACGAACCTTTTAAATCCGAAAAATTCGACAATCTCTTCACTGAAGAAAAGAAGGAAGAAAAATCTTCTGATAAAGAAAAAGATAAGAAGGACAAAAAGGAAGACGACAAGGATAAAGAGAAAAAGGAAGAAAAAGAACCGGTTATCAAAGAATTGAAAGTTAATCCTGATGATACTCTGGACAGAATTGAGCTGGTTACCGACCGGTATGGATATCAGGATGACCCTGCTGTTTTCGCTGATGATAAAAAAGAGATTCTATTATTCAATTCTAATCAGGATAATGGAAAAAGACAGCTGTTCAAAAAGGTATTCACAGATTTTGAGCCTGCCAAATCTGAAAAAGTCTTCGATAAAGCAGCGTATTATTTAACTAAAAATGAGAAAAACCTGTTTGCCCTGATTGAAGGCAATATTTACAAAACAACTATTGCGGCATTGAAGCCTGAAAAGATAAATATCCAATACAGTTTTGATAAAGACCTGGCATCAGAATTTACTCAGATGTATGCTGAAGCATGGACGGGCGTGGAGGAAAACTTCTATGACGAAAAATTTCATGGTATCGACTGGAAAGCTAAAAAAGTGCAGTATGCAAAGTATCTTCCGTATGTTCATAACAGAAATGATCTTCGAATTTTATTGAATGATCTTTTAGGGGAACTTAATTCTTCGCACACCGGATTTTCCTCTACAGGAAAAGAAGAGGCTGTGTATCTGAATTATTTCACCAATGAAACCGGAATTATCTTCAAAAAAGATCAGCCTTACACCGTAGAAAGCATTGTGAGAAAATCCCCGGCTTACCGTTCAGGAGTTGATATCAAACCAGGAGACCAATTGACCTCTGTAAACGGAAAAAAGATTGATCTGAACGAAAATATCGAAACCTATTTTACAAGCCCTAAAAAACAGGATGAACTGGTTCTTACTTTCAACCGTGATGGTAAAACGGTAATAACCAAAGTACATACGATTTCTAACGGAGAATTAAAAGGATTGCTTTACGACGACTGGATCTACAATAATCATCAGCGTGTAGACAAGCTGAGCAATAACCGCATTGCCTACTCCTGCATGAAAAATATGTCTACTGATGAGCTGGACAGGTTCCTTCTGGATATGGTAGAACAAGAGAACAGAAAAGATGCTGTTATTCTTGATTTACGCTATAACACAGGCGGAAATGTTCATGATAAGGTATTGAATTTCCTTTCTCAGAGACCTTATCTTCAATGGAAATACCGTGAAGGAAAGATTACAACCCAACCCAACTTTGCACCATCCGGAAAGCCTATTGTCCTTTTGATTAACGAAGCTTCACTAAGTGACGCTGAAATGACCGCAGCCGGCTTCAAAGCACTAAAGCTGGGTAAAATTATCGGCCAGGATACTTATCGATGGATTATTTTCACTTCAGCCAAAGGATTGGTAGACGGGTCTTCTTACAGACTTCCTTCATGGGGAACTTACACATTAGACGGACAGAACCTTGAGAAAACAGGAGTGAAACCTGATATTTATGTTAAAAACACGTTCATGGACCGTCTTCAGAACAATGATCCACAGCTGGAAAGAGCTGTTCAGGAAATACTTAAAGATTTAAAGAAATAAAATTTCGGAAGTATAAAAATTAAAAAGATCTGCATTTCTGTAGATCTTTTTGTTTAATATTAAAACCTGTAATTGATTAAAGACAGTTTTTATAATGACAACTATTTTACCCGCCTGAAATTCTTTCCAGTTCAATCAGCTGTATTGGTTCGCTCATCCATTCATGCATCTGTCCCGCGAAGTTTTTAAAATGCTCTGTCTGGGTATGAAATTCAAAAGCTTTGTCATCTTTAAAGGCTTCCCACATATAGAAAGTTCCGGGGGATTTTTTATCTTCAAAAAGAATATAATAAATACAGCCGGCTTCATTTCGGGTAGGATCTATGAGCTGCAGCAAAGCATTTTTCAATTCTTCTCTTTTCTCCGGTTTAGACTTCAGTACTGCTACTGACTTAAATTCTTTGTTCATTGCGTTAGATATTTTTATGTGATGGATGTTGATAAGAAATTTTAAGGCTATAGTTTCACCCGATATATAAAATAAGGAGGTTTTCCGGCATCCGGCTGTCCGGAAAAGGCGGTTGTTGTATGAAGCTGGTTCACTGAAATATACAGATAACCATCATCTGTGACTGCAATATTATCTGGCCATTGTAGCTTAGGATCTTTAATCAACCCGGTAAGTTTCCCATTTTTATCAAGCTTACTTATACCATGACCTCCAAGGTTTGTAATATAATGATTCCCTTGTTTATCTGTAGCTACACCATCACTCACTGGTTTTTCTCCAAATTTCTTAATGGAATTCCCTATTGTATTATCATCTTTATTTTCTCTGAAAAGTCTGGCTGGAATTTCATACCATGCCGTCCCGTTCATAGAGCCAAAAAATAATGTTTCCCTGTCATCTGATAGGGTAATAGGATTAACCCCCACACGCGATGGTTTTCCACCAAAATCAATGACTTTTCCATCAATAATCATATCTACATCCTCTGTCTGTAAAGCCGGATGCCCACTAAATCTTCTGGCTTTTTTCGTTTTTAAATTCAGAGCAATAATCCCCGGGTTGGCAATATCAGCAAGGTAGACCCAGCCATTCTTTTCATCTATCGCAACATCCTGAATGAAGCTCCCTTTCGGCGCAATATCGGCCGGCAGCTCTATCTTTTCTGCCACTTTGTTCTTTTTAAGATCAAAACACCACAGACGCGTCTTACCGAGACCCAATCCCATATCAATCATCCAAAGGCGGTTTTCTTTATCTGTGATGACTCCAAGCGGAGTATCGAATTGATTATCATTAGGCTGCTGACCATTTTTCTGGAATTCGGGAGATGGAAAAGGCTTTGCCTTGCCATTAATAATTTCGACTAATTGTTGTTTAGGGTCTGATAAAGGATGCATCGTTGCAAATACCCTCCCGTTATGGCTTACCGCAACATTTCCCGGTCTGGTATCATTAAACTGTGCAACAATTTCAAGTTCTTTCCCTTCTTTTGAAAGATAAGATGCCGATCCCTCTACCCAGTCTTTACGTACCGGAGTAAAGAAATCCAGATCTTCAGTACCGTCTTCAAGGCAGAAAAACTCATGTGTAATACCTGCAGGTATCACCAGCACACCGCCGGCCTTCACAATATATTCTTTACCATTCATGAGTACTTTTACACTCCCTTTAGTGATGTACGTCACCTGTTCGTTCGGATGGTTATGAGGAGCAACATGAGCATCTTTATCCATTTTCCAGAAAGCAAATGTACTTTCTGTACCAGATACCCATTTGCGCTTTAGCCCTTTGTCTACCTGCTCCCAGATTCCTTTATTAAAATCCGTCTGAAGCACTTTCTGTTGTGCCTGAACTGAATTGAAAAAAAACATAAATGCCATTGAAGGCAGAGACAATAATCTTTTGTTTTTTATTTGCATATCAAATAGTTATATACTTATTATTAATATTGAGCACTTGGCTCTGAAGATTTCCATTGACGCCGATAACCGTCATTACTTTTGCCGGGCAAAATAAGCTCATAAGCATTTTTTTCATCAAGCTGTACGGTAATTTTTGCAGAGTCGAAAGTGCCTTCCATTAAGTGACCACCAACTCGCTTATCTTCAGATAAAAAGTGGAAATGAAACGGAGAGAGATCCAAACCACCAATATAAGAGGGGTTATAAAATCCTGTAAGCGTTCCTTTTATATTCTGTTTTTTATACAGCGGACGGGTTTTCATCAAAACAGCAATCCCCGTTGTATCTTTTTCATGAACTTTTTCTGCTCCGCCTAATGTCACATTCATGAAAGTGGTCTCTATTTTTACAGCATAAAAACGATTGGAAGACGGAAGGACCTCCAACAGTTTCTTCATCAGCATATCTGTTGTCTGAATATTCTCCAGCGTAATAAGATGATCTTTTTTAAAAAAGGTAAATGATCCGAAAGGAACCAGCCTTTTATTATCCGCAATTTCAACTGAGCCATCTGAAGCAATCCTATAAACATTTCCATCCAATGCAATGAGTTCACCATCAAGAAGATTATAAGTTCCCAAGCCGAAGTCTCCTTTCTTTTTAAGATCTTGTACCGTAAGATCTCCGGTATATACCCCATTTCTCATAGCATCCATAGAAGAATAATGGAAAATTTTGTCTACAGGCTGCTGAGCTTTCAGAAAAGCAAACAATGCCGTTACTACTATTGTATTGAATAATTTTTTAATCATATTCTATAATTCCAAAATTGAATAGAGCAAAATTATACTGATAATTAGCAAATTACCTGTATAAAACCTCCTTATTTTTGTATAATTTTGCCTACTCGTAAAATAACACTCATGAACAGAGAAGTCTTATATGAACCTTATAGCATTCATTTTGAAACGCTGGAAACATTCCCTGACAAGGAAAGCAGAAAGAATTTTTTTGAGCTCGTCTTTATTTTATCGGGAACAGGCCAGCACTGTATTAACAAGCACAGCTTTGCCTATTCGGATAATCATATGTTTCTTCTGACACCACAGGATTGCAGCCAGTTCTGGATTGATACCACAACGCGGTTTTTCTTCCTGAGATTCAGTAATATTTATTTGAAAAATGATAAGATTTCGAAAGAAAATATCAAACGTCTGGAATTTATTCTTGAAAATGCCAACCACAAACCGGGATGTATTTTAAAAAACCAGACGGACAAAACACTGGTAAGACCTATCGTAGAAGCTCTGATTCGGGAAGCCGTGAATAAAGATGTGTACCACAGTGACATAACCACACAACTCATTAATACACTTATCGTTATCGTTGCCCGCAATATTGCGAAATATCTGCCTCAGAAGATAGATGAATCTTCTGAATCAAGAATCATTAGTATTCTGAATTATATCCAGGCCAATATCTATGAACCTGAAAAAATACGAACTGAAAATATCTGTAAAGAGTTCGGATTTTCTGAAAATTATTTAGGTAAATACTTTAAAAAACATAGTGGTGAAACCCTGCAGTCTTATGTGAATAATTATAAAACGACATTAATAGAGCACCGTTTAAAACACAGCAGCAACAGAATTTCAGAGATTGCTGATGAACTGGGATTCACGGATGAGAGCCATCTTAATAAATTTTTCAAAACACAACGTGGGAAAAGCCCCAAAGCCTACAGGCAGGAAAATATGAAATCATGAATAATCTCCTGCTCATCACCAAAAATATTTAAAATTTAATTTATTGAAAAATAAACCAATAGCTTTTTTCGTTCAATATTCAAGAATAAAAACTTGCTTGGTACGGATATTCCTATTATATTTGCACCACTTAAAACAAAGGAAATTCCTCCTTAGCTCAGTTGGTTAGAGCATCTGACTGTTAATCAGAGGGTCGCTGGTTCGAGCCCAGCAGGAGGAGCAAAAAAGACTTACAAAATGTAAGTCTTTTTCTTTTATAAACCCTTCATAACAGCAGCAAAATATTTCTAAAAAGCAGGAACTCAACCTTTCTTTTAATTCCCTGATTATTATATTTTAAGCATTACAATTTCCCAATTAATTTTTAACCCATACATATATTATTTTCGCTATTTTTGTCGTTTTATAGGATAGAATAAAAATATTTTATTTTTTTACCTGTTTTTAAATAAACTGCATGCTTTTTGTTTATGCTAATTGCCTGAAGAAACGAATGATGTTAAACAATAACTCCCCAAAACACTATTTTTTATTATTTTTCCTGATTCTCACCAGTTCAGTATGTGCTCAAAACAAAGCCAGCGGTAAGGTGGTTGACGAAAAGAACAATAAAGAGCTGAATAAAGTTGATATTTTTATCAACAATGATAAAACACCTTCCCTGACGACAACTTCAGGCAGTTTCATCATTCAGTCTGATAGCATTATTCATCAGTTAAGATTTTCCAGAAAAAATTATACCACAGAAACCCTTGATATTACCCCTGAAAATGCTGAAAATATTTTTGTACAGCTTTCGCAGGCTAAGGTGAGTGACATTCAGGAGATTGTTCTTAAAAGCGGTAAAACAAAATACAAAAACAAGAAAGAAAATCCGGCTTATGCCATTATGCAGAAAGTATGGGCGCAAAAAAGAAATAACGGGCTGGAAAAATTCGATACTTATTCATATAAAGAATACGAAAAAACACAGTTTGATCTGAACAATCTTGACAGTGCCTTCATGAAGAAAAAGATTTTCAATAAACTGGATTTCATTTTCAGTTATGCTGATTCTACTGCGAGTGGAAGGCTTGGCCTTCCTATCTTCCTGAATGAAGCAGTTTATGAAAATTATGGCAGGAACAAACCAGATAAGGACAGCAAAAGAACTCTGGTTGCCCAAAAGACTTCTGGGTTTCAGGACAATCAGGTGATAACAGTTTCAGCTAAAAACCTGTATCGTGATATTAATATTTACGATAATACCCTTAATTATTTCGACATTGGTTTCCAGAGTCCCGTGGGAACAGATGGTTTCGGCACCTATGACTACAGTCTTATGGATACCATTACAATTCGTGGTGAAAAAGCATTCCAGATAAGATACCAGCCGAAGAGAAAAGATATCCTTGCATTTCAGGGAAACCTTTATATTGATACAGATACTTATGCCGTTTTAGGCGCAACATTGAAATCAACACAGAAAATCAATGTTAACTTTGTCAACAGTGTCTATACCCAAGTGGAATACGATAATCCAGATGATGCTACATTTCTTCCCAAAAAACTGGTGACCGAATTTGAAATGAGTCCTTTTTCAAAAAAGAAAGGAGCAAAAAGTATCATCGCCAAGAGATCGGTAGATTATTCCGATTATCAGTTCAACAAACCTCTTGACCCCAAAGTATTTAAGCGTACCGAAGAAGAATACGAAGATAAATTTACCAATAAAGATGATGCTTACTGGACAAAAGTCAGACCTGACACTTTATCCAAAGCAGAACAGGGAATTTACAATATGCTTGACCAGCTTCAGCAGACACCCAAATTCAATCGGATGGTAAAACTTTTTGAAACCCTGGGATCACGTCATTATAATGCATTTAAAGGCATTGATATAGGTCCTATATTCTCGATTTACGGAAGAAATGAAGTAGAAGGAGACCGGATAAGATTAGGGGCAAGAACCTATTTTGGATTGAATGATACCTGGAGAGCTCAGTTTTACACGGCATATGGATTTAAAGATCAGCAGATTAAGTATGGAGTAGAGGCAAGATACATGTTCAATAAGCTTAACCGTTTTATGATTGGTGCAGGAACCAGCAGAGATATTGTTCAGCTTGGAGGACAGCTTACATCCGGTGATGGTGTGACGCCACAGTCCTCATCTACCAGTACCTTTTTTGCAAGAGGAGAAAATATTTCCTTAAGTTCTGTAAACAAAACAAGCGTTTTTGCAGCTATTGAACCATGGAAGAACTTCCAGATCAGAGTAGATGGAGTGATGCAGAGTATTAAGTCTGCTATTCCTGAGAAATTCAATCTGATGTATTATAAAGACGGACAGTTGAGACAAACAGTTAATGACTCTCACGTTACCATCAGTTTAATTGCCAAACCTGGTGCAAAATTCTCACAAACCGGTATTGACCGTTACCAAGCCAGAAACTTAGCTCCAACTATCGTTTTAAGATACACAAGAGGTATTGAAGGATTATTCAATGCTGACTTCAATTATGACAAGCTTCAATTCATGCTTTATAAGCCATTTTTAATTGGAAGTATGGGGAAACTAGTTGTCAATTTCGAAGCAGGAAAGAACTTCAGCACAGTTCCACTGGCACTACAGAATATTATTCCTGCCAACCTTTCATATGGTTTGGTACCGAATACATTCTCCCAGCTTAATTATTACGAATTTGTTACTGATGCCTATACTACACTTCAGCTGGAGCATCATTTTAATGGTAAGATCCTTTCTTACATTCCTTTGATTAAAAAATTGAAACTGAGAGAAGTTGCATTTATCAGAGGAGCTTACGGAACATTAAGCGATGCTTCCAAAGCAATCAACGTAGAAGGATTTAAATACTCTGCACCAAGCGAACATATCTATTATGAATACGGATTCGGAATTGAAAATATAGGAATCGGAAATCTTAGAATCTTCAGAGTAGATTTCAACTGGAGAGGAAATTATCTTGACAGACCGGATATCTCAAAGTTCGGTGTTAAAGCAGGTTTTCAGGTAGGATTCTAAATAAAATAATACATTAAAAACAGTTTCGGCGGCATCTTCGATGCCGCCGAAACTGTTTTTAAAGCTTTACAACAAAGTCGGAGATGATCAAAAGCACTCACAGCCTTCTACATCAAGAAGACAACGCATTTTCTGCTCCTTTGTCAATCCGCACCATACACTACATGATGTAATTGGTTTCGCCGGACACCATACTTCTCCTCCGTTAATACTTCTCAGGCTGGCTTTTGTTAATTTTCTTAAATTTTTCATGATTGTTTAGTTTTATGTGTGGCCTACTCTCTTTGCTTTACGGCTTCCGCAATGATTTATTTATTTGATTACTGACAAATATATCAATATTTCACAGCAATGAGATATTATTTAATTTTTTAATATTTAAAAAAGCTGAACCTTTAATAGTGTTCAGCTCTGTTTTGTATCTTAAAGAATAATACAATCTATAGCTGCACTATCTTATTCAAAGCAATCTATGCATGGCTGAGAAAGCATACAGTGTGATTTCTGCCATGGAGACCATCTGCACCATTCATCACAAGACTGGAACATAGAAGGACATTCTGATGCTACACCTCCTGTTACCTCTTTTAGACTCTTTCTGCTCAATTTTCTTACATTTTTCATAGATATTTTGTTTTAATATTTGCCTACTCTTTATGCTTTTCGGCTTTCGCAATTGACTCAAAGCTGGCCAGTTGGCAAATATAAAATATTTCACGAATAAAAGAATAGTATGAAAACCGGTAAATAAAAAAACCTCAGTAAAAACTGAGGTTTTAATTTTTATAAAAACGCCTAAATTATGCGTTTGGCTCTACAGATACGAAAGATCTGTTGTTTGCTTTCTTTCTGAAAACTACTTTACCATCTACTAATGCAAACAAAGTGTGATCTTTACCGATTCCCACGTTATCACCTGGGTGGTGCTGAGTACCTCTTTGTCTAACAATAATATTTCCGGCAATAGCTTCTTGTCCTCCGAAAATCTTCACACCTAATCTTTTAGAGTGAGACTCTCTACCGTTCTTGGAACTACCGACTCCTTTCTTGTGTGCCATTTTATTACTGGATTATTTATTAAGTGCTTTAAATTGATCGATATTCTTAATGATAGCAGCATCTACTTCTTCATGAGTAAGAATATTCTTTTCTAATTCCACTTTAACTGCTTTACCTAAAGTAATTAAAGTTTCTCTGTTCTCTTTAGACTGAGACAAATTGTTTTTCTTTAAGTGATAGTTCAATTCATGATCTTCACCAAAGTTAACAGTTGCGTTGTCTGAAAGAACTTCACCTTTCACAGTTTCTTTTTTAGCAGCAGCTTTTTTAGCTCCTCCTTCAAAACCTGTAATCCCAGTGATTACGATTTGAGTTAAAGATTGTCTGTGACCGTTTTTCACTTTGTAACCTTTTCTTCTTTTCTTTTTGAAAACGATTACTTTATCAGCTTTAACGTGGTCAAGGATCTCTGCTTCTACAGTGATTCCGTTTACAGCTGGGGCGCCTACAGTGATTGCACCGTTTACAGTAAGAAGAACTTTATCGAAAGAAACTTTTCCTCCTTTATCTCCTTTTAAACGGTTTACAAACAACTTCTGGTCTTGCTCAACTTTGTATTGAAGCCCTGCTATTTCTACAATTGCAAACATTGTTTATAAATTTTTAGTTATTTCGAGGTGCAAATATACATATAAATTTCTAAATAGCTTACAATCAAAGCAATGTTTTTTTTAATAAAATTCTGTTCACTATGTTTTGAATAATTTTTTCCAATAATGTACTCACACTTAAGAGATAATTTCATAACTTCGTTATACCAAATTGATATTAAATATGAAAAGAAACTTTAATCTCTGCTTACTAGCAGGTGCCATTGCTGTTACTTCTTTAACAGCATGCCGTGATGACCAAATGGACAACAATGTTCAACCCGAACAAGAGGTACTGACTGCAAAACCCGACCAACCGGGATCTACTGAAAAAGGCTGCTCTTATGTAGACAACAACTGGAGCTCCAATTCAGTTTTACTGACCGGACTTCAAAACTCCACAGACACCAATTTTATGAACGGTCAAATGACTAAAATTGCAAGCATGTGGGGAAGAAGCAACCCTACCCTACGTTTTGTGAATGATCCATCCAATTTCAATTCAACGTACAATGCCATTTCTTATTCTACAGGAAAGATCTATTATGGCTATGCTATCTATTATGATGCAAAATCAAAAGGTGGCGACATTGTAAACGCAATGATCCTTGCACATGAATACGGCCATCAGTTACAATACATCTTCAACCTTCCATCTGTATCAGAATCAACGTACAGACCGAATGAGCTTGAAGCAGATGGTTTTGCAGGATATTATCTGAGAAGACCTAACGGGTACAATAAAACCAGCTTCCCGGAAATTGCAGCAGCCTATGAATTTGCTCAAAGTATCGGTGATTATCAGACAACCAATGTCAACCATCACGGAACACCTGCACAAAGAAGATCTGCAGTTCGTTTAGGATTCCTTTTAGGCCAGTATAACCTTAATGCTTCGAATTTCGATTACAACTTCTTCTATTACTATCAGGGAGTATTAAATGGCACTTACAAGATGGCTAAGAATACCGTAAATCCTGAAATTGATGCCTACATGAGCCAATATATAGATGAGCTGAAAAAAATTCAGACAGGAGAAATTTCTGCGGAAGAATTTAAACATCTTCAATAAACAAGAACATTCATTTTTAGCATATTTAAGAAAGGAGGCGGACAGTATGTTCCGCCCCTTTTTGCTTTCAAAGCTTTTTATACTCAAACAAATCAATTTGTTTGTATTTTTGAAAAATAATAAAAAGAACTTCCAACCCATCTATAATGAACAGAGATCTATATATTGATTTCGCCAAAGGACTGGCAACACTTTCCATCATTTTTATCCATACCGCTTTCTGGTCCGGACAATTTTATATTCCCGCAGAAGTAAGAGTCTTTTCGCTGGTTTTTGATGTGGCTCTTTTTTATGCACTAAGCGGCATCACTTCAGGAGCCAATATTGAAAAAACTTTGTACCGGCTTCTGAAGCTCCAGATTACCTATATGATTTTTGTAACCTTCCTGTTCTTTTCAGATTACTTCTTTAAAGTTTTCGGACTGAGTTTCTTTTCGATGGAATGGCTGCAGAATTTTTATTCCACATTTGGATCAAAATACGCCACAACCGGCATTTCAGCACATCCTCAATGGGAAAATCTTGGAAACTGGTATCTCCATCAGTATACTAACGCTGATACTTTTCCGGTGGTAATGGGAAGCTTCTGGTATCTTAAAGTATATTATGTACTTACCGTTTTGGGAGTACTTATTTTAAGGTTCTTCCCGAAACATGTCAATTGGTTTATCGGGCTGTGTATTACCTTAACCTTATTATTCAATATCTTCCCGGGATATTATCCGACAGGACAAGTGGGTTATGTTGCTTTCTACCTTGCTGTTTTTTTAACGGGGCATAAAATGCAGGGAAAAAAAATTCCTGCAAAAGTAATTCCTGTATTGTATGCAATTGTAGGAGCAGCCATAGTATGGCTGTTCTGGTATTATGGGACCGATATTTTTTATAAAATTAATAAAAATAAATTCCCGCCGAAAATCCCTTATATCATCTGGGCATTATTCTCTCTGGTAACCTTATTTGCACTTTATAACCGACTGAAAATCACAAAAGAAAACTTCATCACCTATATCGGAAAGAATGCCATCTTCTTCTATTTTGCACAGGGAATAAGTTCTTCGTTAGTTTATTTCCTGGTGGTTCCGTTAAAAGAAAATATTCCATGGTGGCTTTTAATGCTCATTATTTATGGAATTAATATCATTTTAGCCTTCCTCATTTCGGCAGGACTGAAAAAAATGGATACATGGGGCTGGAATATTCTGGAATTCTTAAGAAGAAAGACCGCAGCTTAAGACTTTAATGATCAAATTGAAATAAAGTCACATTTCTTACTTCAATTTGTTTAAATTTACAAAAATTTTACAACATGTTTAAGTTGAAACTACCTACCGACCCAAGGTGGGCAAATATTGCAGAAGGAAACATTGGAGAAATTTTAACAGATCATGCCTGGTGCGAACAAAAAGCAGCAACCAATGCCATAGGCCTGATCACGATGCTTCCTGAATATCCCGAAATTGTAACTGAGCTTCTTGCCATTGCACAGGAAGAACTGGATCATTTCAACCAGGTACATGAGATCATCAAAAAAAGAGGCTTTACTTTCGGAAGAGCAAGAAAAGATGATTACGTGAATGAACTGGCAAAATTTATCATTCAGGGAAGCAGAGAAGACCTCATCGTAGACAAAATGCTTTTTGCTGCTATGATTGAAGCCAGAAGCTGTGAAAGATTCAAGGTTCTTACCGAAAATATCAAAGACGAAGAACTGAAGGTTTTCTATAAAGAACTGATGATTTCTGAAGCCAATCATTACACTACTTTCATCGGGTTTGCAAGACAACTCGGAGACCCTGAAAAAGTAAACAAACGCTGGGAAGAATGGCTGGAATATGAAGCCGGCATTATTAAGTCCTACGGAAATAAAGAAACCATCCACGGTTAAAATAAAACAGTAAAGAATATCCCTTGAAGAAGCCAAGCTTTGAAAATATCGCCAATCTGTTCCTGAAGAATTTCTTCCAGGGGTTGGTTATCATTGGCCCTATCGGGCTTACCATTTTTGTGATCTGGTATATTGTAAGTGCGATTGACAACCTTGTTCCTTCCCTTGCCAAGCAGATTCCGGGGCTTGTATTTGTATCAACCATACTGTTTACAGCTATTTTAGGATATTTAGGAAATAAATTCGTGGTCGGAAGATTCTTTTTTGACACAATGGACAGCTTACTGGAGAAAACTCCGGGAGTAAAACATATTTACACTCCTACGAAAGACGTAATGTCCTCATTTGTAGGCGACAAGAAAAAATTCAACGATCCTGTATGGGTAAAGACCAATGAAAATCCGGAAATCTGGAGAATCGGTTTTTTAACTCAAAAAGAAATGTCAGACGTTGACAAGCATAATTACGTTGCGGTATATCTTCCCCACTCGTACGCCATCTCGGGTTGGGTAATTGTTACTGAAGAAAAAAACATCAAACCTGTAGTGGGAATGACAGCAGCTTCTGCCATGAAGTTCGCGGTGAGCGGCGGTGTAGCCGGATTCCATTCTGATGAAAATATATTTAAGGCTCCGGAATAATCTCTTTTCCGACTTATCTATACATTGATGAATTTTGAAAAATTACTTTCAAGCACATTTTCTTTACAAACAATTTAAAACATAATTTAACTCATGAATTTACCGTACGCGGAACCTTTCCGCATTAAAATGGTGGAAGAAATCTATCAGTCCACCAGAGAAGAAAGAGAGCAATGGCTTAAAGAAGCTAATTATAACCTTTTCAACCTAAGATCTTCACACGTTTATATTGACCTGCTTACCGATTCAGGAACGGGAGCAATGTCTGATAGACAATGGTCTGCTTTGATGACCGGAGATGAAAGCTATGCTGGATCACGTTCTTTTGAACAATTACAGAAAACCGTTGAAAGCATCACAGGATTCAAATATTTATTACCAACTCACCAGGGAAGAGCTGCTGAAAACGTTCTTTTCTCAGTATTGGTAAAAGAAGGCGATGTAGTTCCCGGTAACTCGCATTTTGACACTACAAAAGGACATATCGAAATCAGAAAGGCACATGCTATCGACTGTACGATAGACGAAGCTTTTGATATTAATGACCTTCATCCTTTCAAGGGAAACATCAACCTTGAAAAACTGGAAGAAGTTTATAAAAGCCATCCTAAAGAAAATATTCCTTTCTGTTTAATTACCATTACGTGTAACTCTTCAGGAGGACAGCCTGTTTCTCTGGAAAACATGAAAGCTGTAAAAGCTCTTTCTGACCAATACGGAATCCCGGTATTCTTCGATTCAGCGAGATTTGCTGAGAATGCTTACTTCATCAAAAAAAGAGAAGCAGGACAGGAAAACAGAAGCATTAAGGAGATCTGTAAGGAAATTTTCTCTTACGGAGACGGAATGACAATGAGTTCTAAAAAAGACGGTTTAGTAAACATCGGAGGATTCATTGCTTTGAATAATGAGGAAGTTTTCAGAAAAGCATCCAATTTTACCATTATTTATGAAGGTTTCATTACCTATGGCGGTATGGCAGGAAGAGATATGGCAGCATTAGCAGTAGGTCTGGATGAAGCTACAGAGTTCGCTTATCTTGAAAGCAGAATCTCTCAGGTTGAATATCTGGGTAATAAATTAATTGAATACGGAATCCCTGTTCAGAAACCTATCGGAGGACACGCTGTATTCATCGATTCTTTAAACTTCCTTCCGAATGTATCCCGTGAAGAATATCCGGCACAGACCTTAGGGCTTGAAATTTATAAGGAAGCAGGGATAAGAACTGTAGAAATCGGTACATTACTTGCGGACAGAGATCCTGCTACCAGAGAAAACCGTTATCCGAAATTAGAGCTGGTAAGACTGGCTATTCCAAGAAGAACCTACACCAACAACCATATGGATTATATTGCTGCTGCCATCAGAAACGTATATGAAAGACGTGAAGAAATAGCAAAAGGATATAAGATCACCTGGGAACCGGAAATCTTAAGACACTTTACTGTTCAGCTTGAAAAGGCTTAATGATAGAACCGGAAATTTTTTCCGGTTTTTTTATACATTAACATTCGAAAACTTGTCAAACAGAATAAACTTATAGGTTCTTACTATAATCACCACCACACCATTAACACCTTATAACCAATCAGATAACACAAATAAAAATAAATCAATCATATTAATTTATTACAAACGATACCCAATGCTTTTCATCTGTTTTTTATAAAACAAAAATAAAATTGACACATTTTTTGAAATAGTAAAGGTTTTTAATTCTAATTTTGTATTTATCTAAAGGAGATAAAAAATTACTTACAAAACCACCTGAAAAATACTTTATTCCGAAAAATGAAGAAAATTGCTGTCGTGGGCGCCGGTATTTCCGGCT
Source organism: Chryseobacterium candidae (assembly GCF_004916905.1). Lineage (GTDB taxonomy): Bacteria > Bacteroidota > Bacteroidia > Flavobacteriales > Weeksellaceae > Chryseobacterium > Chryseobacterium candidae. The sequence goes on along the minus strand of NZ_SDLV01000008.1, from coordinate 18,779 downwards.
TAAGCATGGCGAATTACTTAGAAAAGCACAAAATCGACTACCACATTTACGAAAGGAGAAAAAAGAAAGATCTGGCAGGTCACGGTTTTCTCATTCCGAAGGAAGGAATGGATTATCTCTATCAAATCATTAATCCTGATCATCTTCTCCAACACGGAAATTTTCTAAAAAAATATACACAATATTCTCATACCGGGAGAATTCTGGCAGAGAAAGAACTGGACAATGTTTTCGCGATTTCAAGGCACTCATTAATCAATTTGTTAGCCCAGAATATCTCTCATGAAAAAATAACCTACGAGGAAACCATCATCCCGGATGATCAACACACCGGAAAATTAAAGCTTTCTGACGGAACTGATATTGATGCGGATATTGCTATCATCTCTGATGGCTCCAGAAGCCGCACCAGAAGGAATCTTTTTAAAGATGAAACGATGAGGGTGGCAAGGGAAAGTGAAGTAGTGAATATCATTCAAAATAAAGAAATTTCAGCTTCTATTGAAAAGGATTTTATGAAGTTTCATCATGAAGATGGGGGCTTGACTTTCGGAATCCTTAAACTTTCTGACGATACTGTTCTCTGGTACTCACAGTTTGACAACCAGAAATACATGATTAACGGGTGTTCTACCGAAAATTTAAGGAAATATATGCTGGAAGTTTTTGAAAACTGGCATCCTATAGTCCCGGAAATCATACAGAAATCATACTATAAAAATGTACATTTATGGAATGTTTATGAACTGGAAAAGCTAAACCCTTTTTACAAAGATAACTTTGTGTTCATTGGGGATGCTGCTCATCCACTCATACCATTTACCAGCCAGGGAGTCACCTCTGCTCTGAAAGATTCTTTCTTATTAACGAAATATTTAGTTGAAGAAGAGAATATACATACTGCCTTCAGTAAATACGAGATTGAGAGAAAACCTGAAATCGAGGTTCATATTCACAATGGAAGAGCATTACTAAATCAGTTTTTACTTCCACTCAGCCAACAGACAGAAAACATTATCCCCATATCTTATAAATAAATATGTTCACCAATAACGACATTAACTTTGAAGCTCTGAAAAGAAAGGCCTATAACGGAAGATGGGCCACCCTGGAAGACGGAATCATTCCTCTTACGGCAGCTGATCCGGATTTCAGAACAGCACCAGAAATAGAACAGGGAATCATTGAATACATAAAGGATGGCTACCTAAGTTACGGCCCGTTTTCCGGACTTCCGGAATTTAAGAAAAGTGTTGCAGATCATTTTAATCATGAAAAACACGGGAGCTTTTCACCCGAAAAAGTGTTGGCAGTGAATAGTGCCGCCCAGGGAATGTTTCTGATTGCATCTTACGTCCTTAATCCCGGTGATGAAGCCATTATTCTGGATCCTGTAGATTTTCTTTTCAAAAAATCTGTAGAAACAGCAGGTGGAAAAGTAATGCTTTGCCCCGTAGATACAACAACAGGAGAAATTGATTTTGAAAGACTGGTTTCTTTGATTAATTCCAAAACCAAACTTATCAGCATATGCAACCCGCACAATCCGCTTGGTAAAGTTTATTCCAAAGAAGTTTTAATACAGGTGGCTGAAATTGCAGCGGCTCATGATCTTTGGGTGATGAGTGATGAAATCTGGAGTGATATTGTTTATGATCATAAAGATTTTCATACTTATTCATCCGTATCAGAGAAGGCAAAGAGAAAAAGCTTTACCGTGTATGGGTTTTCAAAATCATTCGGAATAGCAGGATTAAGAATAGGTGCCGTCCTGTGTAATGATCAGGATATTCTCGAAGACTTTACAGAGAAATCCAATTTCAATTCCACAATAGAAGGGGTCTCCACTTTATCACAGATCGCAGGAAGCGTAGCCCTTGAAAAAGCAAAACCGTGGTATAAAGAGTTTCTGGCTCATTTACAAAATAACCGAGATCTTGCTTTCAGATTATTAAGCCGTTCGGAAATTGTAACGCCTAATCTGCCTGAAGCTACTTTTGTACTGTTTCCAAAGATTGAAAACGGAATGTCCGGCGATACATTCGCTCAGCACGTTCTCACACATGGAAAAGTAGCCATTGTTCCGGGATCAGAAAGATGGTTCGGAAAAGGAGCGGAAGGGCATATCAGAATTTGCTTTTCCACATCACAGGAAATTTTAGAAGAAGGAATTAACAGAATCATTAGAAGCTTTTAACATTAAAATTTTAAACTAAATTCAAGTAATAGGTTGTTATTTTTCCTAATTTACCACAAATCGTTATAAAATTAAGAAATCTATACTAAAAATTTTATTTTAATATGGATTTAAAAATAAATATTGATAATTTTGATTAAATCACTACTAAAATTATTAATATGAAGATAAAATACATCAGTATCATTTTACTTGGAGCTTCTACCTTCACCTATGCCCAGCAGATAAAAGATACTTTGAAAGAATCAAAGATCGACGAAGTAGCCATTACCGGAAGCCGTAACAAAAAGAGAACAGTAGTCAATACTCCTGTTCCTATTGATATCATCGACATTAAGCAGGTGAGCCAGTCTACAGGGCAGATAGAAATCAACCAGCTTTTGCAATTTTCCGCACCTTCTTTCAACTCCAACAAACAATCAGGATCTGACGGTGCTGATGCTGTAGATCCGGCTACGTTAAGAGGTCTTGGTCCTGATCAAACCTTACTTTTACTGAATGGAAAAAGATATCATCAGTCTTCACTGATCAACCTTTTTGGAACCAAAGGAAGGGGAAATACCGGATATGATATGAATACCATTCCGATTGGAGCCATAAAAAGAGTGGAAGTCCTTCGTGACGGAGCATCAGCCCAATATGGTTCGGATGCTATTGCAGGAGTAATTAATGTTATTTTGAATGACAGAAATAATGGTTTTGAAGGAAATCTATTCACAGGTATGAATCTTTTCAAAAGTCCAGGTAATAATGACGTTGTATCAGATCACAAAGTAGACGGAACTACCTTTGATTTCAGTGGAAATCTGGGAACTAAAATAGGATCAAAAGGCGGTTTTGGAAATTTCACAGTAGAATTTGTTAATAAAGATTACGCCATACGAAATGCTAATCCTGATGTTTATACGGCACCAAGACAGCGTTTCGGAGATGCCAAAGCTCAAAATATTTACTTTTTCGGAAATATTGAAGTCCCGTTATCCGATGGATTGAAATTTTATTCCCGTCAGGGCTTTTCCCATAGAAATACCAAAGCTTATGCGTGGACAAGAACACCGGATGCAGACGGCAATATTCCAGAAGTTTACCCTACAGGATTTAACCCGGTTGAAAACACCAGCATTACGGATTTCACATTTGACAACGGATTAAAGTTCAAAGTTGCAGACTGGGATGTAGATTTTTATAATGCTTTTGGCAACAACAGATTCACCTACCAGATAGACAATACAATTAATGCCACTTTAGGAGTCAAATCTCCTACAAGCTTTAATGCGGGAGGACATTCACTGCTGCAGAATACAACTGGGTTCAACGCTGTGAAGCAGTTCAAAGTACTGGAAGGGCTTAACGTTGCTTTCGGGTCAGAGTTCAGATATGAAAAATTTGATATCATCAAAGGAGAAGAGGCTTCTTACACCATGTATGATAAAAACGGAAATCCTGTGACGCCAGATACCCCTGAAAGTTTACTGGTAACCAATCCTTTAAATGAAAATAGCGTAAGGCCAGGCGGTTCGCAGGGATTCCCAGGTTATTCTACAGATATCGGCAAAAGCAGAAATAACTTTGCTGCCTACATAGATACTGAATTGGATGTGACTAAAAACTGGATGATAAGCGTTGCCGGAAGGTTTGAAAATTATAATGATTTCGGAAGTACGCTGAATGGTAAGTTTGCTACACGATATGCATTTACTCCTCAGTTTGCTTTCCGTGGATCCGTTTCTACAGGGTTCAGAGCGCCTTCTCTGGCTCAGAAATACTACAGCCAACAGTTTACCAACTTCCAGGGCGGACAATTGGTCACTATTCAACTAGCATCTAATGATAGCAAAATCGCAAGTAGTCTGGGAATACCTCAACTGAAACAGGAAACCTCTGTGAACGGAAGTGCCGGGTTTACGTTCAACACAGGAAAATTTACAGCGACAGTAGATGGATATTATATCGAAGTAAAAGACAGGATCGTTCTTACCGGATATTTTGCACAGGGAGATTTGCCGGCAGATGTCCAGGCAGAAAATCCATTTATTGACCAGGTACAGTTCTTTTCTAATGCGATTGATACCCGCACGAAAGGGATTGATCTTATATTAAGCTATAGTGAAAATCTAGGTTCCGGAAAGCTTACCGCTACCTTAGCCGGAAACTATAATGACATGGAAATCACCAAAGTAAACACTTCAGAACAGCTGGCAGGAAAAGAAGATATTTACCTGAGTGCAAGAGAAAAAGCATTTATTCTTGCTTCTGCTCCGAAGACAAAAGTGAATTTAAATCTCAATTATAAGCTCAGCAAATTCAATGCAAATCTGCAGTTAGTAAGATTTGATAAGGTTACTCTGATTGGTTATGACGGTACAGAACAGGTCTATAATCCAAAAGTAACCACCGATCTTTCTTTTGGCTATGAATTCTCTAAAAACCTGAATCTGACTTTAGGAAGCAAAAACCTGTTCAACAGATATCCTACCTTGCAAACCACTCAGGTAAGTGATGGAAATACAGAATCAGGAGGTATCTTTGACCCTGTACAGATGGGATTTGCCGGAAGACAGGTTTTCGCCAGACTTAATTTTAAATTTTAATGGAATAAAAAGAAACTGTATCAAAGGTTAATAATTTCACCTTTGTTATTCTGATGAAGGAAGAATCTCATCTATAAACCAATAACATAAGATTCTTCACTACATTTCTGAACTACGTTCGCAAACTTTTAGTCTGTGTTCAGAATAACATTTTGATACAGTTTTTTCTATTTTTTTGAAATCTTATACAATTTGCCACTGTCGGTTACCGCATACAGATTCCCATCCATCCCGTTTAATACATCACGGAAGCGTTCTTTCTGATCTGCAAGAAGACGTTCTTCACCTACTACTTTATTATCTTTCATGACAATTCTGTCAATATGCTCGCCACTTAAACATCCGATAATGAGATTTCCTTTCCATTCCTCAATATTTCCCGTATAAAAAGTAATTCCGCTTGGTGAAATCACAGGATCCCAATAATAAACCGGTTGCTCTGTTCCTTCTTTTTGGGTAATTCCCTGTCCTACTTTATCTCCTGAATATTCAATTCCATAGGTTACATCTCCCCATCCGTAATTCTTTCCCGGCTGGATCAGATTGATTTCATCACCTCCTCTCGGACCCATTTCAACATCCCAGAGATTGCCATTAGGATCAATAGCCATTCCTTGCGGGTTTCGGACTCCATAAGCATAAATTTCCGGTTTATATCCTGATTTTCCGATAAAAGGATTTCCCGGAGCAGGTTTACCATCCTTTGTGATCTTTAAAATTTTACCAAGATAATTATCTGTCTTCTGGGCATACATGCGGGTAACTTTATCTGATCTTTCTCCTGTACTGACAAATAAATGTCCATCTTTATCAAAAGCAAGACGGCTTCCATAGTGTTTATCACCATCATAAGAAGGTTCTGCACGGAAAATAACTTTTACTTCTGAAATATTTTTAAGATCTGCAGACAGCTTTCCTTTTGCTACAGATGTTAAGTTTCCTTTTCCAAATGGTTCCGAAAAACTGAAATAAATAATATTGTTAGTTTTAAAATCAGGATCAAGCGCTACATCCAGCATTCCGCCTTGTCCTTTTGAATCTACTTTTGGAAAACCATCTATTTTTGACACCTGTTTTCCATCTGCTGAAACAACATTCATATAGCCTTTCTTATCGGTGATGAGAAATTTACCGTCAGGTAGATTGATAATCCCCCATGGTCTTCCCAAATCTTTATTCAGTATTTCAACATTATAGGCTGCTGTTGTCTTTACAGCCTTAATTCTTGTCTGCCCTTTAAATGCCGGCTTATAGTCAGAATTAGGATTTTCTGTTTCTACACTTCCGTCATTTCCTGTCTTCTGAGCATTGGCATGATTCTCTTTGCATGAAGATAAAAAAAGAAAAAGGCTTACTACAGGAATATAAAATTGATTCATTTTCATAGTGTTATGATTAGGTTTTACCAAAAGAATGGAAAAATAATGCCAATAAAATTTGTACATATGAATTTTTATTCTACATTTGTAGAACAAATTACAAACTTGTAGAATGAAAGAAGTTAAACTAACTGATTCTGAAAAAAGCCTTATGGAAATTCTTTGGAAAAAAAAGACCGTTTTCATGAAGGACATACTGGAAACCTATCCGGATCCAAAGCCAGCAGCAACAACTATTGCAACCTTGCTTAAAAGAATGCTGAACAAAGAGCTGATAGGCTATAAACTCTATGGAAATTCCCGCGAATACTTTCCAAAAATAGAGAAAGGGGAATATTTCAAGGAAGAAATGACTTCCATGATTGACCGTTTTTTCAACAGCTCTGTGACACAGTTTGCATCATTTTTTACATCTAATGCAAAACTTAGCCAAAAGGAACTGAAAGAACTTCGCAATATTATTGATGAACAGATAAAAGAATAAATATGACTGCTATTATTTTGAAAATAATTCTGTGCTCTTCTATTTTCATTGCTGTTTATTATCTGTTTTTAGAAAAAGAAAGAATGCACAGATTTAACCGAATGTATTTATTAAGTTCGTTATTACTTTCTTATATAATTCCGTTTGTAATCATTAGTACGCCCAATCAGAATATAGAAAAAACGCCACAGTTGATTATAGAAGAGACGGCACAACAACTGGTTTTCATCCCTCAAAAACAGGAAAGCTTTAACTGGGTGAACGTGGTATTGGCAATTTATATTTTCATCACCTTTTTTCTGTTGGTAAGAAATATTATTTCCATTCTGAAGATCAAAAGAATATCCGGAAAGAAACATGTATACCAGAACCATAATATGTTATTGACAAAAGAAAATCTTTCACCTTTCAGTTTCTGGAATACAATTTATATGGGCGAAAGCTATATGAAAAACGATACAATAGATCCAAGAATTTTCATTCATGAAAAGACTCATATTGAACAAAAACACAGTCTGGACATTTTGATTTTGAACACATTAAAAATATTCACATGGTTCAATCCTGTACTTTTCCTATATGAGAAAGCGATGATCGCAAACCATGAATTTTTGGCAGACGAAGCTGTTATGAAAAGTAACTATAACATTAAAGAATATCAGGACCTTATTCTCGAAGAAATTCTCAATCATCAAAATCCTCCTTTAACCCATTCATTTAATTTTAATAACACCAAAAAAAGATTTATTATGATGAAAACAAAAAAATCAAAATTTAGTTTGCTAAAGAAAACAGCAGGAATCACCGTTTTAGTTGCTTCAGCGGTATTATTCTCTGAAAGAACATACGCAGAAAACTCCACTCATGTTCGTCTTTCCGAAAGAATAGCAGAGATACCAGACCAAATTGCACACCAGAAGCCAATACAAGCAGACTTAATAGTCCCTGCTTATTTTGAAAATGACAGAGAAGAGAGAAATGGATCTGATTCTATGGATTTCAAAAAAGAAGAATTGAAAAAAGTTCTGGATACAGCAGTTCCGGGAGTGTATAAAACAAGTGAAGGTGAAGGTAAAAATACAAATACAGCCATCAATACTCAAGAAAATACAAATGAAAGCCCAGCTCAATATCCCGGGGGTTCTAAAGACCTTAGAATCAAAATAAGCAGAAGTGTAGATGTGAGTAATTTAGGAAACTATAGCGGACCTATAACATCTACCGCTTATATTCATATTAATGAAGTAGGAAAGACAACTCAGGTAACTACTTCGGGAGAAAATGAAATCCTGAACCGGGAGCTACTAAAATCAGTCACTGAAATCAGTAATGAAACAGTATGGATACCCGCAATGAAAGATGGAAAGGCCATTGCCTCAGTATTGAAAATACCTGCAACCATGACTTTTACACGACCATAACAACAAAAAGCGCTAATTCCAGCGCTTTTATTTTTTTCAGCAATTCTTATTCAGACCCTATCAAAAACCCAAACCAAAGGTCATTAGTTAAAATTTTATTATCAAAATATTCACCGTCAAAACATTAGACAGTCTAATAATTTCTTTCGTATTTTTGTTGTATACATCTTTTCTATGGATTTTAAGCTTCAATCAGAATATAAACCTACCGGAGATCAGCCTCAAGCTATTGAAAAGCTTACCGAAGGAATAGAGGTCGGTGAGAAATATCAGACACTTCTTGGAGTTACCGGCTCCGGAAAAACCTTTACTGTTGCAAATGTTGTTAAAAATGTTCAGCGCCCAACCCTCGTACTAGCCCACAATAAAACTCTTGCTGCACAGCTTTTTATGGAGTTCAAAGAGTTCTTTCCGGAAAATGCTGTGGAATACTTTGTGAGCTACTATGATTACTATCAGCCCGAAGCTTATATTGCTACAACGGGAACTTATATTGAAAAAGACCTGAGCATTAATGAAGAAGTTGAAAAGCTCCGTCTTTCTGCCACCGCAAGTCTTCTTTCAGGAAGGAGAGACGTTTTGATCGTAGCTTCTGTTTCATGTATTTATGGTATCGGGAATCCAACGGAATTTCATAAATCTTTGATTTCCATTGCCATTGGTGAGAAAGTGACAAGAACAGCACTTCTCCATTCATTAGTAAATGCATTATATGCCAGAACACTAAATGAATTCCAACGAGGAACATTCCGTGTAAAAGGAGATGTGATTGATGTATTCCCCGCTTATACTGATAACGCAATCAGAATTCAGTTTTTTGGAGATGAAATTGAAAAGATTCAAAGTTTTGACCCGGTAACAGGAAATGTAGAAGATAATTTTGATCAGATACAGATTTATCCTGCCAATCTTTTCGTAACATCAAAGGAAACCTTAAACGGAGCGATTAAAGATATTCAGGACGACATGGTAAAACAGGTTGATTTCTTTAGCTCCGTTGGAAAACCATTAGAAGCAAAACGACTCCAGGAAAGAACTGAACTGGATCTTGAAATGATCAAAGAGCTTGGCTATTGCTCAGGAATTGAGAACTACTCAAGATACTTAGACGGCCGTCTTCCGGGAACAAGGCCTTTCTGCCTGATTGATTATTTCCCTAAAGACTTTTTAATGGTTATCGATGAAAGCCACGTTACCGTTCCGCAGGTTCATGCCATGTACGGTGGTGACCGAAGCAGAAAAGAAGCATTAGTAGAGTATGGTTTCAGACTTCCGGCAGCAATGGACAACAGACCTTTGAAGTTTGAAGAGTTTGAAGCCATTCAGAATCAGGTTATTTATGTTTCTGCAACACCTGCAGATTATGAACTGGAAAAAACAGGTGGTGCTTATATAGAACAAATCATCCGTCCTACAGGACTTTTAGATCCGATTATTGAAGTAAGACCATCATTAAATCAAATTGATGACTTAATGGAGGAAATCCAGAAAAGGGCCGATGCTGATGAAAGAGTACTGGTGACTACTTTAACCAAGAAAATGGCGGAAGAACTTACGAAATACTTCACCAAATTCGGAATCAGAACAAGGTATATTCACTCAGATGTAGAGACCCTGGAGCGTATTCAGATCATGCAGGATCTTCGTTTAGGCCTTTTTGATGTGTTGATTGGGGTTAACTTATTGAGAGAAGGTCTGGATTTACCCGAAGTTTCTCTGGTTGCCATTCTGGATGCTGATAAAGAAGGAATGCTGAGAAGCAGAAGATCGATGATCCAGACCGTAGGACGTGCCGCAAGGAATGTGAATGGAAAAGCAATCATGTATGCAGATAAAATCACAAAATCTATGCAGGCTACGCTGGATGAAACCGAATACCGACGTGCCAAGCAAATGCAGTACAATGAAGATCACGGCCTGAAGCCAAAAGCATTAAATAAAAAGATATCCGAAAATCTCGTAGGAAGAAGCAAAGACTTCCCTGATGAAAAATATACGCAAAAAGAAATCCTTCAGAAAGTTGCCGAAACAAAAGCAACCTATGCCAGTGAAGATATCGAGAAAATGATTGCCCAGAAACAAAAAGAAATGGAAGCAGCAGCAAAAAATCTTGATTTTATTAAGGCAGCCAAGCTGAGAGATGAAATTTCAGCATTGAAAGCGTAAAAGAATTGATTATAAATAGTTTCGGCGGCATCGAAGATGCCGCCGAAACTATTTATAAATGGTATATTTTAATTTTACAGTCCTTTTCTTACTGCGGCCCGGATAGGAGTCAAAAGATCCATCAAACCATTTAATTTGATCTCGTAAACCGTTGAAAGCTGCATTCCCAATTTTCCTTTTGGCATTCCGTTTCTGTTGAACCATTCCAGGTAGCTCACCGGAAGATCAACCAGGACTGTTCCTTCGTATTTCCCGAAGGGCATTTTCATGACACAGATTTCTTTTAGTATTTCGGGATTAATTCCTTCCACGTTTTTATCTAATTAAATTAATTTTTCTTTAATATCATCCTGGCCCGGCAGTTCAAGGTCCGGAGGTGTTTCTTCATCCGAAAATTCATTTCTGTATACCTGAACCAGAAGAAGAGTCAATGAGATCAGAATAGGACCAAAAATAAGCCCCATAAAGCCAAACAGATTCATTCCCATAATGATTCCAAATACCGTATTCAGTGGATGGATGTTTTCCAGTTTCTTTAAGAAAGTAAAACGAAGAAGATTATCGGTAAGACCTACTACTACAAGACAGTAGATTGCTAATCCTATCCCCTGTCCTGTATTACCTTCCGCAATCATAAAGATACACACAGGAACATATATAATAGCAGTTCCTACAACCGGAATCACTGAAGCAGCAGCTGTTAGTGCAAAAAGCAGAACAGCTCCCGGCGCACCAAAAATCAAATAACCTATGAGTGCTACAATTCCCTGTCCTAATGCTACAACGGGAATTCCAATAGCATTTGCCATGATCAGTTTTCTCATTTTATCGCCAATCAGAGAAATGTTTGCTCTCTTCAGCGGGGCAGAAGAAGTAAGAATCTTTTCAAAGAGCCTTGGTCTTTCCAGCATAAAATAGAGAATAAAATACATGGACATTACTATTGTAAGAGTATTGAATGTCCCACTGACTGCTGAAGTAGAAAATTTCCCTACATTATCCTTCAGTTTCGCCATATTCTCCTTGCTTAGAATATCAAATCCTGTTTTAGAGAAGATATAAGAATGGATTTTATCCAGGAAAACATTGAATTTGGCCATATAAGCCTGTGCATTTCCCAATTTATCAATAATCAGATCGGCAATAAAATAAATCGGAAGAATAAGAACAATAAGACTTGCCAACATCAATGCAAACGCAGCCAGTGACGGTTTCCACTTTTTCTCTTCCTGCAGATAAAAATTGTATTTTCTGCAGACTACATAAATGGTAATCGCCCCCAACACTGAGGGAATAAACAATGCCAGATTAAAGCAGATCAATCCGGCCAATACCAGAATGATAGCCAGTAACGACATCTGCTTTATCGCAACACTGCTTATTTGTTTGTCCTTATTCATCATGTATTTTTATATTTTATTTGCTGTACATAATTTGTCTTGGTTTTCCTAAGAAAGCACAATAGATAGAGTACATTACAATCATCATAAACGGAGCTGTCAGGATGATCCCTATTCCGCAAAGAATAATTCCCGCAACAGAAATCAAACCTCCTAAAAGACCTGTTAATAAAAAAGTTCCATAGTTTTCTTTAGCAATATTGAACGACTTTGATAAAGCTTCTGTAGCTGAAGCATTTTCAAATAACAGAATCGGATATCCTATTAAAAGGAAAGGATATACAAAAATGATAGGCAACACACACAATGCCAGAGCAATGGAAGAAATTATCCAGGTAAGAAGACTATAAATCAAAATGTTTACAAAATTCTGGCGGTATCCGATAAAAAGATCAGAAAATTCAATCGGGCTTTTGGTATTGTATTTATTCACCATATAGATCAATCCTACATACAAAGGAGATAATAAAAGACCGAAAAGGCTGGACGCTCCCATATATAAAGGAAGCCCGGGAGCACTCCAGTAATTAAAATCGCCTCCTGACTTCATTTCTTCCACCATAGAAGCAGAGTCAAATCCTGTAAGCATTTGAATAACAGATCCTCCGATCAGGTAGATGATCATGGCTACAATTCCGTAACCGAAAACGCCTTTGTACATTTCAAAAGCATGAGAAATAATTGATCCCGTATCTCTGTTAGGCACAGAACCCTGCTGATCAAATTCGTTAAATTCAGACATAGTTTAAATATTTAATGATTTTACCAAATTTACTTTTTTTTAGTAAAAAATCCCATTAAACACGAATGAATTTTAACTTTTCTCCGAAAAGACTGTTTTATACAATGAATAAATCATTGCATTCCAAAATGGAAATGTGAAAAGACCTCCAATCAGGAACAAGGCAAAACCTAAGTACTTGAATAGAAAAGCAACAATTACACATACCATTATTTCAACGAAATACATTTTAAGCGCTTTAAAATTCAGGGAAATGGATTCGAAAATCCTTTTATTGGTGAAGAACATCAATGGAGCGACAAATAGTGTTACCGCCACCCAGATTACAGCTAATACGACAGTAGGAAGGGTAAACCTGTAAATAAAGAACCAGAAAAGAAAATAGCCCACATACTTAAAAAAGTTAAGTCCGTTATATCCGGCAAACAAATCTCCTATCACAATATTTTCTTTAAGATCAAGCTTGCGGAAAATCTGAAACATCCCGAGATTCAACGGATACAGAAATGCTGTTGTTCCCCAGATTGCCAATGTAAACATCTGATAATTTTCAGTTGCCGTTATTGCTTCCATTTTTTTCAAATAAACCTGAGTCCCCTGCATAAAAGCTTCCTGCAATTCTTTATTATAAGAAAAAATGCCATACTTCTCTCCGAAAAGCATCACCGCAGTAAGCAGTATTCCAAAAAAGACGATAGAAAACATCAGCTGAAAAACGAGGGTTTTATTCCAGTAAAAAAATGCCTGCTTCAATATAAAATCTATTCCTGGTTTCTGAGGATATTTATTCTGCATCATAAAAAAATTTATGCAAAAGTAAACATCAATAAGTACTTTTGCAGAATGTTTTCAGTGAATCATCAAAAATTTATGGAAATGGATGAACTTTCTCTTCAGAAGGTTCCCTATTTTTTCATCATCGACTTTCTCTCGGAGAATGTTGAAATCTATCAGGAACATGAAATTAAAAAAGAGGGTTTAATTATTGATTTCCAAACATTTTCAAACACAAAAGAGATACATAAGCTGAATAAAAAGGTCGTCTGGAAATCCTATCCTGAAACATTGGAAAACTTTCAAACAGGTTTTAACAAAGTTCAGGAAAATATTCGTTTAGGAAATTCCTATTTAGTAAATTATACCAGAAAAACACGAATTGAGACGAATTTAACCTTAGAAGAAATTTTTTATCATTCAAATGCGAAATACAAAGTTTTTTATAAAGATTTTTTTGTATTTTTTTCTCCTGAAACTTTTGTAAAGATCATTGACGGAAAAATTTTCACCTATCCCATGAAAGGAACCATTGATGCATCTATTGAAAATGCAGCAGAAATTCTGAAGAATGACAGAAAGGAGAAGGCAGAACATTACACCGTAGTAGATCTGCTCCGGAATGATCTGAGTATGGTGGCTGATGATGTAAAGGTAGACCAGTTCCAGCATATTGACTTTATCAAAACCCAACAAAAGGATCTGTACGCGATGAGTTCTAAAATTTCAGGAAAGATAAAACCTGAATTTGAAGGAAAAGTAGGAAGTATTATGCAGAAAATTCTTCCTGCAGGCTCTATTTTAGGAGCTCCCAAACCTAAAACACTGGAAATAATTCTGGATGCGGAAGGATATGACAGAGGATATTACACGGGAATTTGCGGCTGGTTTGACGGCCAAAATGTAGACAGCTGTGTAATGATACGCTTTATTGAAAAACAGGAAGACCAATTGTATTTCAAAAGCGGAGGCGGTATAACGCACATGAGTAAATTAGAAGACGAGTATCAGGAAATGAAAAATAAAATCTATGTCCCAATTCATTGAAAGCATTAAAGTAGAAGATCAGGAGATTTTTCTATTGGATCTACATCAGAAACGTGTCAATCAGACATTTTCCCATTTTGGGAAGGAAGACTCTATTGATGTGGCCAAGATCTATAAAAATCTGCAGCATGATGAGGATGGTCTTTTCAAGTTAAGAATTGCTTATGACCTTGACAAAAGAATCAGAACACAGATGATTCCTTACGCTATTCCTGAAATACAGGATTTTCAGCTGGTAGAAAACAATAGCTTTGATTATTCATTCAAATTTGAAGATCGTAAGGAACTGGAAAAAATGAAGATGAAAGCTAAGGCAGAAGAAATTATCATTGTCAAAAACAATCATATTACGGATACCTCTTTCTCCAATATCTTATTTTTAAAAGGAAAAGACTGGTTTACTCCTTCTACTTATCTGTTGAATGGAGTTCAGAGGCAGCATCTTTTAAAGCATAAAAAGATCAAAGAAACGGAGATCACTTTACAGAACATAAAGCAATTCACCCATTTCCAGATCATTAATGCGTTGAATGATTTTGATGATATGTTTATCTATCCTATCGACAGAATTATCAATCTGCCGGGGAATGAAGAATATCTTGATCTTTAAATCTACTTCATAAACTCAAAATATGACTTCAGTACATCTGCACTGTTCTTCCCGAGAGTATTTACTTCCAGGATTTTTGGCTGTACATCAGGTTTAAAGAAATTCTCAAGAACTCTGTCCAGCGTAAGTTCGTCCTCTACTCTGATATAGGAGAATCCGAAATGCTTTGCAAGAGATTCGGCGTTCTTGCGGTGCTTTGTGGCAATAAATTCGTCTAATGTATTCGGATTGGCATTTCTGGGGCCCGGAATAATTTTAAAGATATTTCCTTCACCGTTATTGAAGATCATAATTCTTACAAACGGTGGAATATATTGATTCCAAAGACCATTGATATCATAAAAGAAACTCAGGTCACCTGTGATCAATAAAGTTGGATTTTCATTTTTGATGGCAAATCCCATTGCCGTAGAAGTAGATCCGTCAATACCGCTTGTTCCTCTGTTACAGTAAATCTTTCTCTTCCCGAAATCAAACAGCTGAGCATATCTGATCCCTGAA
Source organism: Chryseobacterium candidae (assembly GCF_004916905.1). GTDB lineage: Bacteria > Bacteroidota > Bacteroidia > Flavobacteriales > Weeksellaceae > Chryseobacterium > Chryseobacterium candidae. The sequence continues at coordinate 3,467 of NZ_SDLV01000008.1, read as the reverse complement.
GAGTTACTGAAATGAATGTTATAGTTTTCAGGAATGGCTTGTGATGCTTTATTGAAAAAATAGAAATCTGAAAAATCAATTGTATTCAGAAACTGTTCGTGTTTAGCATCTTTTTTATCCCTTAAAACATCCCAAAGATTATAATACGGTCTAGGCTCCAGATTAATAAACTTCAACAGTTTTGAGAAGAAAACCTCTGGCTTCACCTCTATCTTTTCTGTCAATGAGAAATACGTATCAGGCTGCCACACTTCATCCAGATGCCAGTGCTGTTTAGGACGGGCGCTTCTAAGGAATTGTTTCACTTTTTTGGAAACTACATTCTGACCTACTGTAATCAACAGGTCAGGAGCGTACGTTTTATAATCCTCTTCCGTAAAATTGAAAATATAACGGTCTATATGTTTGAAAAACTTCTCATGGTGTAAATTTGAGTTGGCTTCACTCAATACTACCACAGAATGGTTCTTCACCAACTGAGTCAGCTGGTTTTCCAGTTCCGGGCTGTAATCTCTTGTTCCCACCAGCAGCATAATTCTTTGGGAAGTATGCCATTCCGCAATCAGACTGGACGGAATTTCATATTCTTTATGTTTGATGGTCTTTTCTACCGTTGGAAAAGTAGGAAGCTCTGAAACCAGCTCATATAATGGTTCTTCCAATGGAATATTAATGTGTACCGGACCTTGCTTCTCAAAACAGAGTTCAATAGCTTTTTTAATGATATCGAAATTAATATCTTCCGCATTTTCTTTGCTGTCTTCCAAAAGCTGGAAGTCACCATAGGAATGCTGATGAAAAACATCCTTCTGTCTGATCGTTTGTCCATCGAATATATCAACAAAATCAGTCGGTCGGTCTGCTGTAAGTACCAAAAGCGGAATGTTCTGATAAAACGCTTCAGTAACCGCAGGATAATAATTAACCACCGCAGATCCGCTGGTACAGGTAATAGCTGCCGGCTTTTTCTCACTCTTCGCCATTCCCATTGCCACGAAAGCGGCACTTCTTTCGTCTACAATGCTATAACAGTTGAAACCATCTATCTCTGAAAAATGGATAGCCAAAGGAGCATTTCTTGACCCCGGAGAAATTACTATATCTGCAATTCCGTACTGCTGAAGAAGATGTGCAAGTATTTGGATACTTCTCTTAGAAGAATATTTTTTCATACAGCAAATTTAACTTATAAATAATGATTTTAAAATCATTTAATTTAAAAAAAATGTAATTTTGCTGTTCGTAAATTTCTAAAAATGGATAAAATACCTAGTGTAGACCTGCGTGATTTCCTTTCGGGTAACCCGGAACGCAAACAGAAATTTGTAAATGAAATCGGAAAAGCTTATGAAGAAATTGGTTTTGTTGCCTTAAAAGGCCACTTTCTTGATGACAACCTAGTAGATGATTTGTATGGAGAGGTAAAAAACTTTTTTGAACAGCCAGTGGAAACGAAACAAAAGTATGAGATTCCAGGAATTGGTGGCCAGAGAGGTTATGTAGGATTCGGTAAAGAAACTGCAAAAGGTTTCAAAAAAGGAGACTTAAAAGAATTTTGGCACTTTGGGCAGTATCTGTCTGATGATTCAAAATACAAAAGTGAGTATCCGGACAACGTAATCGTTGAAGAACTTCCAAGATTCAACGAAGTTGGTAAAGAAGCATTCCAGATGCTTGAAAAAACAGGACAGTATGTGTTAAGAGCGTTAGCATTACACCTTGGTTTAGATGAATTTTATTTTGATGACAAAATCGCAGAAGGAAATTCTATTTTAAGACCTATTCACTACCCGCCAATCACTGAAGAACCGGATGATGCAGTAAGAGCAGCTGCCCATGGGGACATTAATCTTATTACTCTTTTAATGGGAGCACAGGGAAAAGGTCTTCAGGTTCAAAACCACAACGGAGAGTGGATAGATGCTATTGCAGAACCAGATGAGCTGATGATTAATGTTGGAGATATGCTTTCTAGACATACCAACAACAAGTTGAAATCTACTATCCACAGAGTGGTAAACCCACCAAGAGAAATGTGGAGTACTTCAAGATACTCAATTCCTTTCTTTATGCATCCCATCAGTGCAATGTCTTTAAATGCACTTGATAACTGTGTAGACGAAAACAATCCTAAATTATACGAAGATACAACTGCCGGAGAATTCCTGCATGAAAGATTGATCGAACTGGGATTGATCAAAAAATAAACGCAATGGCTGTCTCAAATTAAGACAGCCATTTTTACTATTATATTTCACTTGGAAATATGCAACAAGCGTACATACTATTGTACATCTATAAAACCTATACTATCCTGTTATACAGTAAAATTCCGGACACGGCGTAGGCTGTGTAAAAGTTCCCCACGGACAGATACAAGTATAAGAATCACCACCGCCATCAGGATTTTCTCCACCTCCGGGGCCTTCACCATAAGGTACACATTTTCCATTTGAACAAATTTCTCCGGCAGAGCATCCTCCTTCTCCAGGTCCTCCTCCTTCAAAACAATATGCCGGAAAATTAATTCCTGCAACAATACCCTTTCTGTCTTCTCTTGAAAGTTTTTTTAAATTTTTCATAATTTTTGATTTTTGGTATTTCCTACTCTATAAGCTTTTCGGATAACGCTTATTTAAAAATAACATTTATTTTATTAATAATCAATACTTTAAATTAAATCCAAGGATTAATATAGCTCTTAAGAGATCTTATTATGTTAAATTTCTATTATTAATTAAAAAAATACCATTTAGTTAATAATATTTTAACTATTTTTACATTAACTACAATTTTTTAATCAAAACAATATGAAAAATCTAAAAAAACTAAAAAAGAGCCAATTAAAGAACATTTCAGGTGGGGCTAATCTTCCGGAAACAGATTTCTGTATGTATTATTGCAACGGAGTTATTGTTTGTGCCACATGCAGTGACAACTTTAAATGTCCGGACACCAATAGTGATATGTAAGATTCAAAATCAAAATGCCATAAATGGAACCACTTCTTTACAGAGGTGGTTTTTTATTTCTTTTGGCTTAAAATAAAGTAGATTTGAGCTACGCGGACATATTTATCAGGAAATTGTACTTCTTATTTGTGATAATCGATTTATGAGCTTAAAAAAAGGAAAGAATATTATTCTCCCAATAGAATAGATAAACATTCTTTTCCAATTATTTCTTTTCCAATGGCGTCTTTTTTTTTATTTGGACTGCTTCTTTCCTACTGTGTCATTCCGCAGGAATCCAGCCAACTTTATTAGAGTCTTTAAAGGATTTAAAAGGTAAAAGTAATACTTGAGTTATGTGCTAATACTTTGTTCAGACTCCTATGGAGTTACAACTGGAGTGTGTACTGTCCAGCATAAGTAATAAATGATAAGTGATAGTTGATAATGGATAATGGATAAGTGATAAGTAAGTGATCGTTGATGATTGATGGTTCATGAATAATCGATGTATTG
>NZ_SDLV01000049.1 GCF_004916905.1 Chryseobacterium candidae | reverse complement strand
AACCGTACCGTTACACAGGGAGCCAATACCCTGGCCTTTACAGGAACGCAGACCAATGCATTCTCTGTAGATGGAAATACTTTATCAGTGGATGCAGCCAATGACCGTTTAGGAGTTGGTACCACAACCCCTTCAAACAAATTACACGTAGAAGGCAGCCAGCTGCTTAATGCCGCCGTTACAACAGCCCAGACTAAAAATGCATTAGAAATTAATGTTGGACAGGATGGTTTCAGCTATGGTAATCGTGCAGAAAATTTCGGGATCAATATGAAGTCTTCTTCTTCTGCATCTACAGGACCTATTTCACGTATTAACTTTGGTGATGTTTCCACAACAACAGCAACAGGTAATCGTTACCTGTCTTTTAGTGTTGGTCAAACCCCTAACGAGCTGATGTACCTTACAGATGCTAACTCCGGAAGAGTGGGAATAGGAACGGTGTCTCCCACCAATAAGTTAGTGGTTACAGGTATTAATGCCCAACCTTCAGCATTAGGTACAGCCAATACCAATGCCACGCTTAGAATTGATGGAAACACCAGCCATGCTCTGGACTTCGGAACCTATACCAACTCTCCCTTTGGATCTTATATTTCAAGTCAGAACAAAACTGCTGCTACAGGTCTTCCTTTAGTGTTGAATCCAGTGGGCGGAAATGTAGGAATTGCTACAGCATCCCCCGGAACAGCACTGGATGTGAATGGAGCCATTACCAACCGTGAAACTGTATTAGCTGTTTCAGGCAACAGTGTTACAGTTCCTGCCAATGTAAGCCAGGTACAGATTACCGGAGCTGCTACAGCCAATGTTGCCATTTCTGCACCTGCTGCTCCCAACCCCGGCCAGAGACTGATAGTTTATAATAATACTACAGGAGGATTTGGAACTACACTGGATGGCATAACTGTTCCTAATGGCAAAGCATTGGAATTTGTTTTCAGTAACTCATTCTGGAGGTCTACCGATGGAGGCTCAGCTGGAACTTCCCCTACTAATATCTATACCGCAGACGGTACTCTTGCAGGGAACAGAACGGTAACACAGGGAGCCAATACCCTGGCCTTTACAGGAACACAGACCAATGCATTTTCTGTGGATGGAAGTACCTTATCAGTGGATGCTGCCAATGACCGTGTAGGTCTCGGCACCACTACTCCTGATACCAAACTTACTATCAGTACCCCTGATAATAGCTTCGGTTTGAATCA
>NZ_SDLV01000048.1 GCF_004916905.1 Chryseobacterium candidae | reverse complement strand
GACACTATTCCGAAAAGTGTGTAAGTTAAAAAGTTAAGGCTTGGATTTTATAATCTGAGCCTTTGTTCAAAAATAAGCATAAACTGGTTAAGAACAATACCCCAATTTTGAATTGGCATTGTCCATTTTTTAGTAGCTTCTTTTAAAGCAAGGTAAACAGATTTCAAGACCGCATCATCCGTAGGAAAAGACATTTTGTTTTTGGTGTATTTTCTGATTTTTCCGTTGAGATTTTCAATTAAATTAGTGGTATAAATGATTTTACGGATTTCTAAAGGAAATTCAAAAAACACAGTCAATTCATCCCAGTTGTCCCTCCAGGATTTGATGGCATAAGAATATTTGGATTCCCATTTTGCTGCAAAATCACCCAGAGCGGCTTCAGCAGCTTGTTTTGTTGGAGCAGTGTAAATATGCTTCATATCGGCAGAGAACTCTTTCCTGTCTTTCCAAACCACATATTTGCAGGCATTTCTGATTTGATGGACGACACAGATCTGGGTTTGAGATTCAGGAAAAACAGAACGTATGGTCTGGGTAAATCCGTTTAAATTATCGGTGGCAGTGATGAGAATATCCTCTACACCACGGGCCTTTAAATCTGTGAGAACGCCCATCCAGAAAGCTGAACTTTCATTTTTTCCAAGCCACATACCCAAGACTTCTTTTCTACCGTCACGGTTTAATCCCACAGCCAGATAAACTGTTTTATTAATGACTTTGGAGTTTTCCCTTACCTTGAAAACAATGCCATCCATCCAAACAATGAGATATAAATCTTCAAGCGGGCGGTTTTGCCAGCTCACCACTTCACTGGCAACAGCATTGGTGATTCGTGAGATGGTAGAAGTAGAAACTTCAAAATCATACATTTCCTTGATTTGTTCTTCAATATCGCTTACACTCATTCCTTTAGCATAAAATGAGATGATGATATTCTCCAAACCTTCGATGATGTTGTGTCTCTTTGGGACTAATGAAGGTTCAAAACTGCCTTCTCTATCTCGGGGAACTTTAATTTCAGATTCGCCAAATGAGGATTTTATCTTCTTGGTCCCATATCCGTTTCTGTAATTTCCAGTGATGGATTTCTGATGCTTTTCATTATCCAGATGGGTGTCCAATTCTGCATCAAGCATATGTTCTACAGCTCGCTTATGCATTTCTTTGAAGAAAGAGGTTAGGTCTTCTCCATTCTTGAAGGACTTATAGAAATCCTTGTTGTTTAATAATTCTTCTTTGTCTATCATAACTATGTAATGGTTAAAAATAATAAAAAGTTATTTCCGTAAAATTTTTTGAGCTAGGAGGGCTCAAAATTTTCCAGAATAATTTTTTAACTTACACAGTTAGTGAGACACTACC
>NZ_SDLV01000047.1 GCF_004916905.1 Chryseobacterium candidae | reverse complement strand
ATAATAACTTATTACAAAGCAAAACAAGTTTAGTTAACATAAATTTTACCGTTTATTAATATTTAAACCTAAACAGCTGGATAGCAAGGTGAAAAATTTTAAACATTTGTTTGGAGAATCGGGGTGAGAGTGTGGGAATGTGGGAGAGTTTGAGTGTTTGAGGGGAGAGAGAGGTAGGATTCGGGGTGCGGGATGCGGGGGGGGGTGGCCATGATCAAATAAAGTTTATATTATATAATAGAGAGACTAGGCTAGAGAGATGGCTTCCTTACGAAGACTAAAGAATATATTTATATATAATATAGAGCAATAAGATTTAACTCCTGTACCCGTAATTAATTATAATGCTTCGACTCTGCTCAGTATGACATGGCTAATACTAACTGTTAAAAGGCCTTAGACATTAGACTGGCATTTTACTTCTTTTAACACTCTCATAAAGAAGCTTGGATTCCTGCGGAATGACACAATAGGAATAGAGATTGATACTCAATAATATGTTTCCATAGAAATCTACAATATGAAAATTCAATACCAATGTTCCTTTTCTAACTGGAAACCCGAAACCCGAAACTCGCAACACAATAACCCGAACCTCATCATTCATCATTAACGACCCCTACCCTAGCCCTGATAGCAATGGTTACCCCGCAGCTTGGGTTGGAGGGCGGTGGGTTTTAGGTGTGGGGGCCTTCGGCTTCGCTCATGGTGAGAGCGTTGGAGGGCGAGGGCGCGAGGAGTATAAATGGATAGCAGGAAATAGCTCCTAATAAAGTTCGAGAGTTGGAGGGTTGGAGTCTGGGTGGGTTTGAAGAAATGGCAACAAGATTATAATATATATAAGATAAGCTTAATCAAACAATCTAAGCTGCTGGTCGCGGGTTCCCGTGAAGTTGGATGTTGAAAGCGCTGGAAATTCTTTGCCTTCAAAAAACTTCTTTTTGCCGATCTTAAAGGTGGTATGAATCATTTCTGCAATATTTCCCTCTCCTTTTTGTCTTTCAAAATATCTTTTATCTCCAAGTTTTCCGCCCCGCATAGACCTGATGAGATTTAAAACTTTTTGTGCCCTGTCCGGAAAATGGGATTCAATCCAGTTCACAAAAACAGGTTCTACGGTGTTATTTAACCGCACCAAAGTATATCCGAATCCTAAAGCTCCAGCATCAGAAATGGATTTCAGTATATTTAAAGGTTCATCGCTATTGAGTCCGGGAATAACAGGAGCAACCATTACATGTACGGGAATATTGTTTTGGGAAAGGATTTCTACTGCTTTTAATTTATTCTTTCCAGAGCTTGTTCTAGGCTCCATCTTTCTTCTTAATTCTTCGTTGATGGTTGGAATGCTTAGAGAAACTGATACCAGATTTTGTTCTGCCATAGGTTTCAAAATATCAAGATCTCTTAAGACCATTGTATTTTTTGTGAGAATATTGACAGGATGCCTGTAATCAAGACAAACCTGCAGTAATTTTCTGGTAATTTCAAATTGTCTTTCCGCCGGCTGATAGCAGTCGGTGTTTCCGGACAACAGAATCGGAGCTGCTTTGTAGCTTCTTTTCTGAAAAAATTTCTCCAGTAACTCAGGAGCATTTTTCTTTACCATAATTTTTCTTTCAAAATCTATCCCCGCACTATAGCCCCAGTATTCGTGAGTAGGCCTTGCAAAGCAGTACGAGCAGCCGTGCTCACATCCCTGATAAGGATTCATGGAGTATTCCATTGGAAGGTCTTGGCTTTTGACCTGATTGACAATGGTTTTGGGAAATACTTCCGTGAAAGAAGTCTTTACTGTCTCGAAATCTTCATCTTCAGGTTCATAGGTATACCTGTCGAAGCGATTGACAACGTTTCGCTGCGCTCCCTGACCTTTTATGAAATTTTCGTTTTGCATTCCTGTGTAAAATTAGAATGGAATTCTTATAAAATAACGAGTTTTAACATTAAAGTTTTCCACAAAAAATCCAACACTTTCAAAAGTGTTGGATTTAAACATAATTAAATATATTTTTTTACTACTTCAGTGCATATAATTCTACCCCATGAGTTTCATCATCATTATTTCTCTCATCAAAGTGTCTGTGATAGTCCGAATAGGAATCACTATATTTTTTATCTTTTTTAGTCAAAATTTTTTTAATGCTTATTAAACTCAATACTGCCAAAAGACCAACTCCTCCTGCCAGTAAAACTCCAACTTCTTTTTTCATATTTTCTCTGATTTATTATTGATACCATTGCAAAAAGTATACCTATTTTATTTTTTTAAATTATAAATTTTGTTAACATTCAACTTTATTTTTAGGAAAATTACAATCTGCTATTTTTCTTATATTTAAGATTGCAATGGTTTAATTATTGTACTTAAAAACAAAAATATTATTATGGAAAATCCAGAAAACATTGACAGAATGACGACTTTGAGCCAGGTGATGAAAACGCTTTCTGAAAGAGGGATACACCGAGAATTCAGAATGAACGAAAAATGTGAAATGAAATTTGAAAATTCCGAGAAAGTGTATCAGCCCTCTGAACTGGTAATTTTAAAAACTTACCGCTTTGAGGGAGACAGCAATCCGGATGACAATGCAGTACTTTATGTAGTAAAGGATAATGCAGGAAATCGTGGAATGATTATAGATTCTTATGGGGCAGACAGCAATTATCCGGGTGAAGAGTTTGATAAGTTTTTAAGGGATATTCCCATTTTGGAAAGTGATGAATTCAATTTTTAACTGAATCTCTTATATTGATTTTTTAAACCATTAAGTTCGTTTTTATTAAAACAACCGCATTCTTTTTAAGATCGGCAGCAACCAGGAAGCTATGATCTCTTAATGGTTTAAAGAATTATTCTTCAGATTTTTCTTTTTTCCTGAATATATTATTCAGAAAACCTTTCTTTTCTTTCTTCTCTTCTGCGGGTTGTGACGTTTTATTTTTGATTTCCTGTTTTATTTCTTTCACAGATTGTTTCATTTCTTTTACAGATGAAACGGCATTTTTCACTTTCTTTTCGGTTTTTTCGACATTTGCACCAATCAGTGTTTTCTTTAATCCCTGCTCAATTCCTTTCCAGAAAAGGTTGAAAAAAGACTTGGTGGGATCACGTTCCACGTTTTCCACATTAACAGACTCAGGATAACTTCCTGAATCTGACTTTATAAAAATATTGGCCACAGCAGTCAGAAAGCCTTTTTTCTGATGGTTATTCTTATTTAATACGGCAATTTTTAAGTCTTTATGTTTAAGATTAAAAGTTCCGTGCAATCCGGCAGGGTTACCTTTGAAGCTAAAAAACATTTCCTGAATGGTTCCTGAGGTAGCTGTCACATGAAGATAAGGCCTTATAAATGGATTGATGCCACTTGCCGGAAGGTTGGACGTTTTTCCGGAGATTACAAATCTATCGTTCTGGTCTGCCACATCAAAGTTCCAGTTTACGGAAAGTGGAGAGAGATTCATGAAAGAGCAATTGATTTTTATATCCACTTTTGTGGGCTTTCCTTTTATTTTAGCTGAATTCAGGTTTTTAACGTTCATATTAAAGTTACTGAAGGTCAGTTTTCCGGGCCCCATACTTTCCGGGGTATCTTCTTCATATACTAATGCTGAGTTTTTCAGATTAAGATTATGAATGGTCATCGGAATTTTGATGGAACGCAGCATTTTAGAATATAATGCTTTTATTTTAGGATCGTCTTTGGGAATCTTACTTCTGAAAATATTGGCATCTGCAGACTCAATGTCTACCTGAGAGGCATTTAGCATTTTATCGCGAGAAAAGAGATCCCACACTCCTTCTGCAGTGATTTTTCCTGCCTTCAAATCATACAGATCTCTCTCAACGGGTATCATTTTGATAAACTGTGCTCTTGAAACGATAGGCTTCATGGCAAAATTGCTCATCTGCATTTTATTCTTATTGAGTTTCAGAAGTCCAAGACTCATATTATAAAACTGCGTGTTATAAACCAGGTTTCTGGTGGTAATATAATAGTCTTTCACTTTAAAGGATAGTCCTGGCTGATTGGGTTTAGGTGATAATTCAATATTATTTACCGTTGCATTGAGATCATGGAAAGTTAAAGGCTGTTTTCCTTTATCATAAGTAATGTTTGAATTTTTTAAAGATGTTTTTCTTATAATAATGGAATTAATGATATTAGGCCCCACAGATTTACTGGCTGGTTTTTCACCTGCTTTAAAAGTTCCGTTTACATTTTCCACGAGAAGATCTTTAAGATCAACATTAAGTCTTTTATTAATGAACTCCAGTTTATTGATATTAAAAGCGATATGATCTGTTTTTAAAACGGCTGCTGCTTTTCCTGCTGCGGGATGGGCTGGCGTAAGTACGACATCCCGGATTTCGCCATTGGCGGGCTTCATTGCAAAGCTTCTTACTGTGATATTCTGAGCGTTGGAGTATTCAATATTTCTTCCGGCAATAGTAAAATCTTTGTATCCTACAGGGATGACCTGCTCTGAGGTTTCCTTATTGAATAACAACTGGCTGATGTTTAAACTCATAGCCCCTACAGACAAGAGTTTATTTCCATCCGGCTTATTGATTTGAACAACAGCATTATTTAATTTAAAGTTTTTTACATCAACTTCAAAATTTGATTTTTTCCCAGCTTTTTTGGCTTTTACTCCTGTATTATAGACTTTCAGAACAGGATTGCGGAAGTCGGCATTCGTAAGTGAAACTTTATTTTTGTTTAAAATGACATCCGTAAAGTTCATTTTGGGAACAGCAAATTCAAATAATTGAGTTTTTTGGGGATAAAACTTTTTAAACTGGGTGAAGGAGAGCAGTGGAGTCAGTTTGAAATTATCAACACCCATCTGCCCATTACTTGTATTGATACTACTGATGGTAACTGCATACGTTTCATCCGGACGGAGAAAGAATTTTTCGCCTTTGATACTGTATCTGTCAAAAACAACGGGTAATTTATCTTCTACGGATTCCTCCGTCATTTGCAAATTCTCTACAAAAAGATCCAGTTGCTGTACCGATAGAAATTTCTGTTTGGTATGTCTGAAAACAGCAATTTTACCCTCATTGATTCTGATATTTTCAAATAAAACCGGATTTCTTTTCTTTCCGGTTTGGCGGCCGACAGGTTTGGCGAGGATAATATTTAAATTGGGTTTAGCCAGCAAAAGGTCTGAGGAGCTGATTCTTTTATTAAAAACAGCATCATAAATTCCGAAACGGCTTATTTTTAAAGTATCCACAGTACCCTGCAAACCAACAACGTCTGTATTTTCTGGATTTTTAGTGTTAACTGAAATTCCTGTAGCAAAAATATTTCCTGTTCCTAAATCTACATCCAGAGATTTGTAGGAAACTTTATAAGCGGTATTTTTTTTAACATAATCAGGAAGCTGGGTTTTAAGCCATATATTTAATGCGAAATTCGCGGCGAGAAGAACTCCTGCCATAATTCCGAAAGTTATCAAAAGCCTTTTAACCCATTTTTTCATATTTTGTGATTTGATTCTTTTTATATAGATCAGTTCTTTATTTCCAGTTCAATAACATAGCCTTCATGTCCTCTTACATTAATAAAGTTTCCTCCTTCAAATCCAAGGTACTGCCCTTTAATTCCTGTAAGTCTTCCTGTGAACTCAGGTTTTTTATCTAATGTAAACGATGAAACTTTCTCCGGTTTTTCAAAAGGATAGTCAAACATCCACAGTTCTTCTCCTTCGCTGTAAAACTTCTGGAAATCGTCAGGAAAAAATTCTTTTATTTTCTGTCGGAAATCGGCAAGATCTACTTCTCCTTCAAAATCATCCTGCAGCATTTTTCTCCAGTTGGTTTTATCTGCCAGATGTTCTTTTAAAGCCACCTCTATCATTCCTGCTTCATAGCGGTTCTCGGTTCTTGCGATGGGTAATGCAAAAGTCGCACCCTGATCTATCCATCTTGTAGGAATCTGCGTATTTCTGGTAACTCCTACTTTTACATCTCCGGTGTATGCCAGATAAACAGTATGCGGCTGCAGCTGAATTTGTTTTTCCACTTCAAGATCTCGTTCTGCAACACCTAAATGTGCAGTAGAAAGTTCGGGACGGATAATGGTATCACTGGCATAAGGGCTTTCAAAAAAACAGTTTTTGCAGAATCCCATTCTGTAAACCGGTTTATTTTCACCACAATTTACACACTGAAACCCTGTATGTTTTATGCTTAGCTCCTTTCCCAACAGCTCATTCATATGAATAAGATCTCCGGAAAGATTAAGGTAGTACTGGATTGGCCTGGCATCGTAGCTTGTCATCTTTAAAATTTGCCCTTGAAACTGCATAATGATGTTTTTAAGTATAAGTAAATATAGAAATTTTATTTGATCTTTTTTTGCAATTTAATCTGATCCAGTTCCTTTTTTAGAGCAGTTATCTGGCTTTGAAGTTTTTGCAATTCCGGATTATTTATATTTTTTGACTGAGGCGAATACTGCCATATCAGATGAATATCTTTTACTAATTCATTATGTTCATCCAGTCTTTTTTTACTGATGGTAACACTGTCATTCAAAAGGGTGATCTTTAAAAAATCCTGTGATTTTTCTTTAAACGACTCATAATTAATAATAGCCAGCTCAGGATGGCTTTCCTTAATAATTCTGATATATTTTTCTGACCTTTATTTTAATGCTTCGTTCTCCCACTTCTTTTTGGTAAGCAGTATACTTGGAATCAAAATAATAACTGAAACTAAGCTGATCCATACAGAAACTTTACGATTATTGCTGTTTTTTTCTCTGTAATACTTCTGATATCCTAACAAGAGACTCAATACCCAGGTTCCCACCGCTATAAAAAAACAATTGATAAGATAAAAATAAAAGCCTCCCCAAAAGTATTCCCAGTTTCCATTGGCAATACCAAATCCTGCTGTGCACAAAGGAGGTATACATGCTGTAGAAACGGCAACCCCTGCGATAACTTTGATTGCTTCTTTCCTTACGATCCCCAGAAACCATGCAAATCCTCCAAGCAGCGCCAAAAAACAGTCAAAAATGGTTGCCGTTTTAAAGCTTTCAAGCTGTGAAGTTTCTGAATGAAAAGGAGAAATCAGAAAATATAATGTGGAAGAACAAATGCCCACTACCATCATCAAAAGCCAGTTAAAAACACCAAGCTTTATAAGCCTCCTGTTTCCTATAGAAAACCCAAATGCAATTCCAACAACAGGTCCCATCAATGGCGAAATAAGCATTGCACCAATTACCGCAGCCGGGCTGTTAACATTTAAGCCGATACAGGCAATACCCATGGAAATTACCAAAAGCCAAAGATTATGACCGCGGAAATAAATGCCTTCTTCTATCTCGCCAAATGTAAATTCTTCATCTTCTTCCTTGGGAAGTACAAATAGCTTTTGAAGATTTATCATTGATTTATATTTTCTGACAAAAGTATAAAAACGTCATTCAAGTTTTATTAATAAATTTGTCAATTAAAATCAACAAATGAATTATCTTGTAACCGGAGGAAGCGGCTTTATTGGTTCCCATCTCATAGAGAAATTATTAAGAAATGGACATTCTGTCATAAACATTGACAATTTTGATAATTTCTATGACTATCAGGTAAAAATTAAAAATACTTTGGAGTCAATCGGTAAAAATTCGGATTTTGAATTCTCGGATAAAGAGACGGACATTCCGCGTTTGGCATCCCTCGCCCATTCTGACCAATATTCCCTCTATTGGCAGGATATACGTAATAAAAAAGATCTTGAAAACATCTTTAAGAATCATCCTATTGATATGGTAATTCATCTGGCAGCACTTGCCGGTGTACGGCCTTCTATTGAACGCCCTCTGGAGTACGAAGAAGTGAATGTACGCGGTACTATGAATCTTTGGGAACTGTGTAAGGATTTCAATATTAAAAAATTTATCTGTGCATCTTCTTCAAGTGTTTATGGAAACAATGAAAAAATTCCCTTTGCAGAAACAGACAATGTAGACAACCCTATCTCACCTTATGCCGCAACTAAGAAAAGCGGAGAGGTTATAGGACATGTTTACCATAACCTATACCATATAGATATTATCCAGCTTAGGTTTTTTACGGTGTATGGACCAAGACAAAGACCGGATCTGGCGATACACAAATTTACAAAGCTTATTTCGGAGAATCAGGAGATCCCTTTCTATGGCGACGGAAATACAGCCAGAGACTATACTTATATAGATGATATTATTGATGGCATTACCAAGTCTATTCATTATCTGGAGCAACATTCCGGAGTTTATGAAATTCTTAATCTAGGAGAAAATCAGGTAATCACTTTATCAGAGATGGTTGCCACTATTGAAAAAGCACTGGGAAAAACTGCCAGCAAAAAAATTCTGCCAATGCAGCCGGGAGATGTCACAAAAACAAATGCCGATATTACAAAGGCAAAGGACTTAATAGGGTATAAACCGGTCACCAACTTCCAAAATGGCATAAAAAAATTTGTGGAATGGTTTTTGAGAAAACGACATTAAGTAAATTGCTGACACAGCTGCCAGCCAGTTTGTGACAGCCATTTATAAGAAAAAATTATAAAAAGAATTGAAAATCAAGTATAAAAAAGTTTATTATACAACCTATTTTTATACTTTTGCAAAAAATTAGAAAATTATGTACTGGACATTAGAATTAGCTTCATATTTAAGTGACGCACCTTGGCCAATGACAAAAGCAGAGCTTATCGACTACGCAATCAGAACTGGTGCACCTATGGAAGTAGTAGAAAACCTTCAGGCCATTGAAGACGAAGGAGAGATTTATGAATCTATCGAAGAGGTATGGAGTGACTATCCTACTGACGAGGATTTCCTTTGGAACGAGGACGAATATTAATAAAGCGATAAGCTTTAGGCTGCTTGCTTAGAGCTTTTTTGCCCTTTTTATATATTAATTTACACGATAAGTGTTATTTAAAACGCTTAAAGCATTTTGCATTAAGCATAAAGCAAAAAATTTATGAGTTTTTTAAACAAAGTTCTTAAAGGGTTTTTGGGAGACAAAAAAGCGCAGGACCTAAAAGAAGTAAAAAAAGTTGTAACAAAAATCAGAGCTGTAGAACCTAACATCCAACAATTGTCGGATGATGGGTTGAGACAAAAAACTGCTGAGTTTAAAGAGAATATAAAATCTGCAACCAGCAAGATTACCGCTCAAATAGAACAGATAAAAGAGCAGATAAAAAATTCAACCAACGTTGATGAAAAAGAAGCTCTTTTCACAAAAATTGAGGCTCTAAAGAAAGAATCATACGACATTGAAGAAAAAGTTCTGGTTCAGATTCTTCCCGAAGCTTTTGCATTGATCAAAGAAACGGCTAGAAGATGGGCTCAGAATGGAGAAATCCGTGTAACAGCTAGTGACTGGGATAGAGAACTTGCTGCTGCAGGAAAAGATTTCGTTAGTATTCAGGGAGACACAGCTGTTTGGAAAAACTCATGGGACGCTGCCGGAACTCCAGTAGTCTGGGATATGGTCCACTATGATGTTCAGTTTATCGGAGGGGTTATTCTTCACAGTGGTAAAATTGCCGAGATGGCAACCGGTGAAGGTAAAACTTTGGTAGGAACATTACCTATTTACTTAAATTCACTTCCGGAAAGAGGTGTACACGTGGTAACCGTGAACGACTATCTTGCGAAAAGAGACTCCGCATGGATGGGACCTCTTTACCAGTTCCATGGTATGTCTATCGATTGTATCGATAATCACCAGCCGAACTCTGACGGAAGAAGAAAAGCATACAACTCAGATATTACATATGGAACCAACAACGAATTCGGTTTCGATTATCTGAGAGACAACATGGTGACCTCACCTTCAGAACTGGTACAAAGAGAACTGAACTTTGCGATCGTGGATGAAGTTGACTCTGTATTGGTAGATGATGCAAGAACACCATTGATCATTTCAGGTCCGGTTCCTCAGGGAGACAGACAGGAGTTTGACGTTCTTAAGCCTTCTATCGACAGAATTGTTGAAGTACAAAAGAAAACGGTTTCTGCTATTTTCAATGAAGCGAAAAAATTAATTGCTGCAGGAAATACAAAAGAAGGTGGATTCAAGTTACTTCAGGCATACAGAGGTCTTCCCAAAAACAGACAATTAATCAAATTCTTATCGGAAAGCGGAAACAGAGCATTGCTTCAGAAAGTTGAAGCGCAGTATATGCAGGATAACAACCGTGATATGCCGATTGTAGATAAAGATCTTTACTTCGTAATTGAGGAGAAAAACAATCAGGTAGACCTTACGGACAAAGGTGTTGAATACATGTCTCAGGGTAACTCTGATGCCAATTTCTTTGTACTTCCGGATATCGGAACTGAGATTGCGGAATTAGAAGCTAAAAACTTATCCAAAGAAGAAGAGTTTGAGGCAAAAGAAAGACTTTTCTCTGATTTTGCTGAAAAATCTGAGCGTGTTCACACCATGAGCCAGCTATTGAAAGCTTACACATTATTTGAAAAAGATGATGAGTATGTAGTAATTGATGGTGAAGTTAAAATCGTTGATGAGCAGACAGGTCGTATCATGGAGGGACGTCGTTATTCTGACGGTCTTCACCAGGCAATTGAAGCAAAGGAGAATGTAAAGATTGAGGCTGCGACTCAAACTTTTGCAACGATTACGCTTCAGAACTATTTCCGTATGTATAACAAGCTTGCGGGGATGACAGGTACTGCTGAAACCGAAGCTGGAGAGCTTTGGGAAATCTATAAATTAGACGTTGTGGTAATTCCTACCAACCGTCCTATTTTGAGACATGACAAACAAGATTTGGTTTTCAAAACCAATAGAGAAAAATATAATGCGGTAATTGAAGAAATTGAAAAATTAACGGCACAGAAAAGACCTGTACTTGTAGGAACTACTTCCGTTGAAATTTCTCAGCTGCTTTCAAAAGCCCTTCAGTTAAGAAAGATTCCACATCAGGTATTGAACGCGAAGCTTCACAAAAAAGAAGCGGAAATTGTAGCTGGAGCAGGACAGCCGGGAGTTGTAACGATTGCAACCAACATGGCAGGTCGTGGTACCGACATTAAGCTTTCTAAAGAAGTAAAAGATGCAGGAGGTTTAGCCATCATCGGAACAGAAAGACACGACTCTAGACGTGTTGACAGACAGTTGAGAGGTAGAGCGGGACGTCAGGGAGATCCGGGAAGTTCTCAGTTCTATGTATCTCTTGAAGATAACCTGATGCGTTTGTTCGGTTCTGAAAGAATTGCTAAAATGATGGACAGAATGGGTCATAAAGAGGGAGAAGTAATTCAGCATTCTATGATCAGCAAGTCTATTGAAAGAGCTCAGAAGAAAGTGGAAGAAAACAACTTCGGAACAAGAAAGAGACTTCTTGAGTACGATGACGTAATGAACAAACAACGTGACGTAATCTATAAGAGAAGAAAGAATGCTCTTTTCGGAGACCATTTGAAATATGATATAACCAATATGATTTTCGATGTTGCCAATTCTATCGTTGCGAAAGGAAAAGCTTCAGGAAATTATAAAGATTTTGAATACGAAATCATTAAAACATTCACAATGGAATCTCCGGTTTCTCAAAGTGATTTTAATAATAAAAACGTTCAGGATCTGACAAATATCTTATTCAAAGCAGCTCAGGAAGACTACAGAATGAAGCTGAACCTATTGAAGGAAAAATCATTCCCAATCATTGAGAATGTATACCAAAATCAAGGTTCAATGTTCAAAATGATCCAGGTTCCATTCACAGACGGACACAAAACAATGACAATTGTAGCTGATCTTAAAGAAGCTTACGATACACAGTGTGAAAGTTTAGTGAACGATTTTGAAAAGAATATCACTTTATCGATTATCGATGAAAACTGGAAGCTTCACCTTCGTGAGATGGACGACTTAAGAAGATCATCACAGGGAGCTGTTTACGAGCAGAAAGATCCACTGGTAATTTATAAGCAGGAGTCTTTCCACTTATTCAGTGAAATGATCGACAAATTAAACAAAGAAATTATTTCTTTCTTATACAAAGGAGAAATCCCTGCGTAAGAAAAATTTAATAATATCATACAAAAACCGCTCTGCCATTGGTCAGAGCGGTTTTTTATTATTCAGTATATAATAATTTTATGATAAATATCAATCTTATTATTTATTTAGAACAGTTAAAAATAATATATTTGCAGAAAATTTGACTTTCATGAAAAATGTACTGATCTGTGCTTCCGCACTGGGAACAATGCTGGTTTCTGCGCAAAAAAAAGACACCATCAAATCCAATGATATTGAAGAAGTAGTTGTTAACGGAAGATATTATCAGAAGTACAAGCTGAATGAGGTTTCCGGTTCACTAAGAATTCAGACACCTATTCTTGAACTTCCGCAGAATGTACAGTCTATAAGCTCTCAGGTTCTTGCTGATCAGATGACTCTAAATATGTCTGAAGGAATTGTCCGCAACGTAAGCGGAGCAAGAAAGGTAGAGCATTGGGATAATGTATATTCCAATGTATTTATGAGAGGTGCCAGTATTGCTACCTTTATGAACGGAATGAATGTATCTTCAACCTGGGGACCAATTAACCCTGATGCATCTGTAATTGACAGAATAGAGTTTGTAAAAGGTCCAGCCGGATTTATGGGTTCTATGGGAGATCCAGCCGGATTTTATAATGTGGTAACTAAAAAACCTACCGGAAAGTTTGCCAACAGTGTACGTTTCACCACAGGAAGCTATAACCTTTTCAGAGGAGAGGCAGACCTTGACGGGGTTCTTGTGAAAGACGGAGTTTTAGATTACCGTCTTAACTTAATGGGAAGTTCCAATAATTCATGGGTGGAAAATGATAAAACAAGCAAAATTATTGTTGCTCCTTCCATTACTTTCAGACCTACAAAGACAACTACATTTACGGCACAGTACAACTACCAATACTTAAAGTTCAACCAGCCTGGAGCTTATCTGATGTCAAACGACGGATACGCTTCACTGAATGTACATACCAACTTTAATGACCCCAACTTCAAGAAAACTGAAGTAAAAGATCAGAGCTTATTCTTAAGTTTAGATCAAAAGCTTTTCAAAGACTGGATCTGGAGCACACAATATGCTTATATGGACCTGGATTATGACGGAGGATCATGGTGGGGAACTTTTGACCCTGCCAATAAAAATGTTTTCAACAGAACGCTAAGCAACTGGCAGGCGAAAGGAAAAAACCACATCTTCCAGACCTATGTGAGAGGAAAGCTTACTACAGGAAACATTGTCCATAAAATAATCGCAGGATTTGATTACGGAGACAGAAAATACAATGCTGACTTTTCATCTTTTACCGGAGGACCATTCCCTATTAATATTTATAATGTAAATTATGGGGTAGACCCTTCAAAACTTCCATCTTCTAACTTTTATACATTAAACACTTCTGCTCCGTTTTATAATGATCAGGGCGTAAAATATACTTCTTATTACGCTCAGGATCAGATTGAAATGTTCAATAATAAATTGAGATTAACATTAGCAGGAAGATATACAAGCGGTAAAACCTATTCCGCATATCCAAACCTTAGCCCAGGAACCCCTATCGTGCCGGATGAAGCAGGAGAATTTACACCAAGAGTAGGAATAAGTTATTCTATTAATGAAAACTTCTCAGCTTATGGTATCTATGATAAAACCTTCGTACCACAATCCGGAACAGGAATTAACAAAACCAAAATTACAGATCCTTTCAGAGGGCAGAATATTGAATTCGGACTGAAAAAAGACTGGTTCGGTGGAAAATGGAACTCTACTTTCGCTGTATACGAAATCAGAAGACAAAATATTCTTGTTGCGGGACCTAAAGAACAAAATGAAGGACAGCCTTTTCAGGTTGCTACAGGTGAGCAGAGAGCAAGAGGTTTTGAAACTGATATCAAAGGGGAAATCATCAAAGGGTTGAACATTATCATCAACTATGCTTATACAGATGCAAAGACCATCAAAGACACAGATCCTACAAGAATTGGAATTCAGTCTCCGGGGAATGCGAAAAATGTACAGAATACCTGGGTAAACTATAGATTTGAAAATGGTCTTATGAAAGGGTTCGGGATTTCAGCCGGTTATCAGTATCAGGGGGGAAGACAGTCCTGGTTTGGGGTGAGTGCCACAAAAGATCAAAGCTTACCGGATTATTTTGATACCAACTTCGGGGTTTCTTATGTTGCTAAAAAATTCGATGTTAACTTTATGCTGAATAATGTTCTTAACAGAAAGCTTTACAGCGGATACAGAGGAGATGGCGGTGAATATGCATGGATCTACAATGCTCCGCGTAACTGGAGAGTATCAATAGGATATAAATTTTAAAAAATAAAGGTTAGCCCCTCTTGGGGTTAACTTTTTGCTATGAGAAAAAAGCATCATCATAAAAAGAAGGTTTCTTCAACAAAAAAATGGTCCGCAAAGCTGCACTTGTGGCTGGGTTTATCTGTTGGAATCATTGTATTTATAGTCTCTCTTTCAGGGACTTTATATGTTTTTAAGGATGAAATACAGAATAGCTTACGTAAAGAAGCCATTTATCTGAAAAAAGAGGATATCGGAAAAAAGCCATTGTCTGTTAATCTGCTTCGGGAGAAAGTATCACTGGAACTTAATGAAAAGTATCCGGTAAGCGCTGTAGAAATTCCTTTGGATAAAACAAAAGCCTACCAGTTTGAATACTATGAAAAAAGCAAAAAGGGATGGAACTATTTTCAGCAGGTACGCATCAACAAGCAGGTTTATGTCAATCAGTATACCGGACAAATCCTGGCGGTTTATGATGAAAAGTATGATGTATTCAATATTTTAAAATATATCCACTGGGGACTTTTGCTTAACTCTGAATGGGGATCATACACTGTAGGAATCCCAACCGTTATTTTTGTCATTATGCTCATCACAGGAATCATTTTATGGTGGCCTAAAAACAAAAATGCAAGAAAAGGTCGTTTTTGGTTCAATTGGGAAAATGTAAAAAACTGGAAGCGGAAAAATTATGATCTTCACAATATACTGGGATTTTATGCATCATTTATCGCGCTGCTTATGAGCATTACGGGACTTTATTTTGCTTATCCTTACGTAAAAAACACTTTTACGTTTGCATTATCCGGCTCATGGGAACTTCCTAAAGAAAAAGAAAAAAAATCACCGGATTCTCTGATGGCAAAGAATGAAGCTGTTTTTGATCTGGCTGCGGCACAAACTGAAAAACTGTACGCAAAATCATCCAGCTTCAGAATTAATCTAAACGGAAAGAATAAAAAAGGAAAAGAACTGAAAACCCTTCCGGTAACAGTTTACGGACTGGATGGAAGATACAGCGAAAGAAATATTCTGACATTCGACAAATACTCCGGAAAACTACTGGCCAACAAACCTCATCACAAACTCCATACTGCCGAGAAATATTCCAACGCCAATTATGACATCCATACCGGTTCCTACTTCGGAATCATCGGAAAAGTGATCTGGTTTATAGCCGGCCTTACGTGTACATCGCTCCCTGTAACCGGATTTCTGGTTTGGTGGGGAAAAAGAAAGAAAAAAGGAAAGAAAATATAATGAAAAAAGTGCTTTTATCAGCTGCCTGTTTAGGAACTGCTACCGTTTTTGCCCAGGTAAAGGATAGTTTACAAACTCAAAATGTAGACGAGGTTATAATGACTGCTTCCAGAAAAAAGGAAAGCATAAAAGAAGTTCCCAGCTCCATCACAGTGGTAGGAGAAAAACAAATTCAGTCTCAGCTTACTGTTAATTCAGATATTACAAGCATCCTGCAGTATACCGTTCCCAGTTTAGGTACCAATTCCGGACAGACTTCCAACACCGGACAGACCTTGAGAGGACGTCAGGTTCTGGTTTTGATTGATGGAATTCCGCAGTCTACTCCACTTCGTAACGGAGCAAGAGATTTACGAACTATTGATCCTTCAGCGATTGAAAGAATTGAGGTGATCAAAGGAGCTTCTTCCATCTATGGTAACGGAGCAGACGGAGGGATCATCAATTATATTACAAAAAGAAGCAAAACAGATAAAAAAATCTCCGGAATTTCACAGATCGGTCTTACCGGACAGCCTTATGGAGGAACTTTAGGAGTAAGAGCCAGTCAGCTTTTATCCGGAAAGATCAACAAATTCGACTATACTCTTTCCCTAGCTTACGAAAGAACAGGATATACAAAAGACGGAGACGGCGTTTTAATAAGCCCCACCTACAGCATTGCGAAGATGGATAACTACAACGGATTGCTGAAAATAGGTTATGATATTAACGAAAATCAAAGAGTCGAAGCGTCTTACATTGGTTATTCTTCAAGATCAGACCTGAATGTAGGATTAAAAACAGGAAAATACGGCATCACGCCAACCATTGGTGAAGGAATTGGAAAAGGATTGGAAACCACTCCCCAGGGAACTCCAAAAAACCACAATATCCGAGTGAGCTATGACAACAAGAACCTGTTTGCAGGAACTTCTTTGAATATCAACCTTTACTATCAGGATTTTAAAACCGTTTACGGATATAGTGACACCTTTTTCAATGGCGGACAGTCTAATGTCATTTCAAAAAAGGCAGGAGCAAGATTCAATTTTGATACCCAGCTTTGGAATTCAGCCAATTCTCAGGGTGAAATTATCTATGGAGCTGATATTCTGAATGATGAAACCGTACAAAAGCTGGAAGACGGACGTTTCTGGACGTCCAATATGAATATGACCAATATTGCGCCTTTTGTATTGGCAAAAATTGATCTGTTTAAAAAATTAACCCTTAAAGGAGGACTCCGTTACGAGAACATCAAAGTAAACGTTGACGATTTCAATACGCTTTCCACTCTTAAAAGTGATGGAACTTTTACCAAAAGTATTCCTGTTGCAGGTGGAAAACTGAACTACAATGCACTGGTAGGAAATATTGGTATCCGCTATAATATTGAGCCTTATATCAACCTCTTTGGAAGCTTCTCTCAGGCCTACTCTATCAATGAATTAGGAAGAATTTTAAGAACCTCAACCTCTGAAACTATCAAAAACCTGGAAACAAAACCCATCATCGTAAACAATTACGAATTGGGGGCAACAGGGCAGCTTTCCGGCTGGCTGAACTATGAATTAACCTCTTATGTGAGTACATCTAAACTTGGCGCATCATTCGTACAGAGTCCGGACAGAGCATTAATGATTCAGAGATCTCCGGAAATCGTGTATGGAGTGGAAGGATTTTTACACTTTACCCCTGCAAAATGGATTCAGTTTGGAGGAAGCTACAGCTGGATGGAAGGAATTACTTCTGTAAAAGATGACGGTGATTATTCAACAAAAATCAACAACAGCAGAATTTCTGCCCCTAAAGTATTGGCATATGTTCAGGCCAGACCTATCCCTGCTCTATCTGTTGGTCTTGATATGCTTCACTCTTTCCAGCAAAACAGATTCGAGCCTAATGCAAAAACGGGATTATATGCTTACGGTGAAGGATATGTACCGGAATATACTGTCTTTAACTTCAAATCAAGTTATGAAGTCAGCAACAACTGGAGACTGTCATTAGGTATTGAAAACCTTTTCAATAAAGTGTATCAACCTGCTATCTCATGGTGGACATCAAGAGACAGTGACTTCACGAATGCTCTTGGATTGAGGGGAACATTCATGATCGAATACAAATTTTAATTAATCTAAATAAAAAGTAAAACATACCTTTGCTTTACTTTTACTGTTATATGAAGAAAAACCATCATCATAAAAAGAAACCGGGCTTTATCAAAAAATGGTCCGCTAAACTGCACCTTTGGTTTGGATTGGGAATAGGATTTCTGATTTTTATTATCTCTGTTACCGGAGCATTGTACGTTTTTAAGGATGAAGTGGAAAACATTACCCGAAAAGATGTCATCTACCACCACGAGCAAAATATTGAGCAGAAAAAGGTGCTTCCTATCAGAGTGATGGAAAAAGCTGTTGCGGAACAGGTAAAAGAAAAATATCCTATCCACTGGGTAAATGTTCCTATTGACAAAAAGATGTCCTATATGTTCTTCTGGTATGAACACAATACCGATGCCTGGAATTATTTTGATGAATTTCCTATTTATAAACAGGCTTATGTAAACCCTTACACCGGTAAAGTATTAAGAATTTATGATGAAAAAAACGGCTTCTTCAACATTGTAAAAATGATCCACTGGAGCTACCTTTTGAAACAGGACTGGGGAACTTATGTAGTAGGAATTCCTGTTATCATTTTTATCATCATGCTGATCTCGGGGATTATCCTCTGGTGGCCAAAGAACAAAGCAGCAAGAAAACAGCGATTTGCCTTCAAATGGAAAAATATCAAAGGCTGGAAACGAAAGAACTACGACCTCCATAATGTCTTAGGATTTTACGCGTCTATTTTCGCTTTAATTTTCTCTATTACAGGGCTTTTCTATGCATTTTTTGTAGTTCAGGCAATGATCTATGTGATCTTTTCCGGCGGAGAAACCAAGTATCCGGACTTCTCACACATTAAAACAAAAGCTCCTATTGAAATGAGAACGGAAGGAACACTGGATAAAATCATCAATACAGTAGAAACAAAATATCCGGATTCCTATGGTTTTGCCATAGACTTAGGACATCCCCATATGGATGATCACGAGCATCCCAACTTTGAGGTGTATGTAAAACACCTTTCTTATTCTTACCATAAAAGCAGCAGCTTAATCTTTGACGAAAACTCTGGAGAATTGCTGCATACTCATGATCCAAAAGACAAAAACTTCGGAGAAAAGGTAGTAAACGCCAATTATGATATTCACGTAGGTGCCATTCTGGGACTTCCTACCAAGATCATTGCTTTTATCGTAAGCATTATCTGCGCTTCTCTTCCGGTTACCGGATTTATGATCTGGTGGGGAAGAAAAAAGAAAAAAACAATAAAAACAACTTAAAGTATTAAATAAAACCCAGTTAATAATCCATTAATACAATCTTTTTTATAATTTTAGCACCTAGAATTTAATAATAGAAATGTCATTAATAGATTTATCAAAACAAGTTGCCCTTGGAGTTGACATCGGCGGAACCAATACTAAATTCGGAATTGTAAATCACCGTGGTGAAGTTCTGGATAAAGGAAATCTGAAAACTGATGCCTATGACAAAGTGGAAGATTTCATCGATGCTTTATATGAACATGTTCACCCAATGATGGAAAAATATGGTACTGAAGCACACTTTGACGGAATCGGAGTAGGCGCACCGAACGCCAACTATTACAAAGGAACTATAGAACTTGCCCCTAATCTTCCATGGAAAGGTGTTATTCCTTTCACTGAGTTAATGACGGCAAAATTCAATCTGCCTTGTACCGTGACCAATGATGCCAATGCTGCTGCACTGGGAGAGATGCTTTTCGGAGCTGCAAGAGGAATGAAAGATTTCATTATGATTACCCTTGGAACAGGTGTAGGCAGTGGAATTATCGCTAATGGGAGCTTAATCTACGGACATGACGGGTTTGCCGGAGAACTGGGCCATACCATTGTAAAGCCGGGCGGTAGAAAACACTGGAGTACAGGTTCTGAAGGAAGTCTTGAAGCCTATGCATCTGCTACGGGAATCACCATCACAGCAAAGAAAATGAGAGCGGAATTCCCGGAATCAATGCTGAACCAATACCCTGAAGACGAGATCAATTCTAAAACAGTATATGAATGTGCTATCAAGGAAGATCCTATTGCGATTGAAGTTTTCAGATATACAGGTCAGAAACTGGGAGAAGCATTAGCCAATTTTGTAATGTTCTCTTCGCCTGAAGCTATTCTTCTGTTCGGAGGAGTAATTAAAGCAGGAGATTTTATTTTAAAGCCTGCTAAACTTCATATGGAAAGAAACCTTCTTCCAATCTTCAGAAATAAAGTAAAGCTCGTATTCAGTGAGCTTGACGAAGCTGATGCTGCTATTCTTGGAGCGAGTGCTTTGGTTTGGGAAAAATAACTGAAAGCCTTTTAAATAATATAGAGCACCTTTTTTAGGGTGCTTTTGTTTTTTGACCACAGATTGCGCAGATTTTCACAGATGATTGCGTTTTATTTTCCTTGTGTTATTCGTGAAAAACATTCGTGTTATTTGTGTTTAATATTAAAATGCTTCGACTAAGCTCAGCATGACATTGCTAATACTAACCGCTTTAAAATACTTTGTGGTAATTAAATGCAAGAAATTGCATCCTTATTTTCCTTGTGTTATTTGTGAAAAACATTCGTGTTATTTATGTTTAAAATTAAAATGCTTCGACTAAGCTCAGCATGACATTGCTAATACTAACTGCTTTAAAATACTTTGTGGTAATTAAATGCAAGAAATTGCATCATTATTTTCCTTGTGTTATTTGTGAAAAGCATTCGTGTTATTTGTGTTTAAAATCATTTGCTACATCTATCATTGCAATTTAAGTTTAAGACGTAAAAGCATGTTCAAATGAAAAAGTTTTTCATATTTTTGATCAGCTTTTTCCGGATCTGGAAAAGTTCATAAAACAATATAATTACCAAAAATGGATAACAATAATTTAGAACAGATTACTTTCGGAGGCGGATGTTTCTGGTGTGTGGAAAGCTGTTTCAATATGCTGAAAGGAGTACAATCTGCTATTTCAGGATATTCTGGTGGACATAAAGATAACCCGACGTATCAGGAGGTTTGCACTGGAGAGACGGGACATGCAGAAGTAGTACAGATCACTTACGATCCTGCTGTTATTTCCTACGAACAGCTGATGGATGTATTTTTCTTCCTTCATGATCCTACTCAATTAAACAGACAGGGGAACGACATCGGAACCCAATACCGCTCTGTTATCTACTATAAAGATGATGCAGAGAAAGCAAAGGCCGAAAAAGCCATCAAAGTATCTCAGGATTCAGGAAGATGGACAGGAACTTATGTAACGGAATTAACGAAATTCGACAAATTCTGGCCTGCAGAACAGTACCATCAGGGATATTATAACGAAAACCCAACACAGCCTTACTGCAGCGCAGTAGTAGGCCCTAAAATCCAGAAGTTTAAAAAACACTTTGGAGAATTGGGAATGCTGGATGCAGAGTAATACAAAGCGGAGAGAAATCTTCGCTTTTTTATTAATATGCGGGAACTTCTTTATGAAACGATGGCCCGGCATATTTCCCAATAATATAAGGCGTGGAAGACCTCAATTCTCTTCCTGTATCAGGATCTACTCCATCCATCGTAAAAAACTCAACATTTCCGTTAAACTTGGAATACCAGGTTTTCCCCATTGCATTTCCTACTGTAAGAGTATCTTTTCTGGTAATTCTTTTAAAATACTTTATCTGAACAGTGTCTTTAGGAATAAGATTAAGCAAAGGATTTTTGTCTTCACAATTGGCAAGCTTATATTCACTTTTATCCCAAAACATGCAATCTTTATCTACTGTCATAGCCCCGAAAAAGCCAAGACCACTCTGAATTTTATCATTTCCTTTGGGCAACTTATAATTTCCTAATAAAACACTTCCTATAAGAATTATACCTGTAATGCCTAATCCATTTTTCTTTATGAATTCAGGTAGATTAAAATACTGAGTAATAATAATTCTAATACCTTTTCCAAACAACTCCTCATTATCGTCAACATCTATTTTCACTGTAGTTGACTTTTCTTTTTCCTCTTTCTTAATAAATGTATTGGAAAAATGAGCAAAGTCTACATAGCCTACATACTCGCTAAGCTTATTCAGAATTTTTATGTCCTTTATATTGGGTTCACTACTATCCCGTATGCAAGCATCATAATACCGAACAAATGTCTTCTCGTTAATTATAAAATTCAACTTTTTTTCAAAATGGTCAACAAGTTCTTTACACCAACCATTTTTAGTGTTTTCAGCAGGGAAGTCTTTTCTTGCCTTCTCAAATACCTCATGAATTAGCAGTTTTTTCTTGGACATATCTCGTTTTTTCTGTCTTTACAAAATAGGCGATTATCTATCATACCACATTACGGATTCCCATAAAGCCTCCGCTGTCCATTTCGTGTCTACAGATGTCCGAAACGTGTCTAACACCTGCGCCATGTTTTGTCGCACCTTTGCTACAGAGATCAGTGAGATACAAAACATTACAAAAACAAATTTACAAAACTGATTTCAAAATCACCAGATAAAACGGAGGAAAACTCCGGGTTGGGAAGCAGATGTTTCTCCTCCGTTTTTGAAGGTTCACTTCCCTAAAAAATTAAGAAGCGCTTCGAAATTTTAATCGTGTACTGCTCGGGATTAAACCCTCGAGAGGAAGAAAATTTTTCAAAATCTTAAAACTTTTTAGGCAATGATACAGTTCATTCTAATGCTACTAGGGCTAGCATTTTCAAATAATAACGCAAATACAGTAACAACAACTGATAACAACCTAACACCAGGGACAGTACAGGTTCAAAATAGTCCCGCAGACCCGGGTGACTCTACTGGAGGAGATACTGGAGGGGAAACAGGACAAACTCCTCCTCCAAAAAAATAATAATTAAGGCGAAAGATCTAATTCTTTCGCTTTTTTCATTATTTTTAACATAAAAACTAATTGAAAAATATTACCTTTTTAATATTAATTACAGTTTTATTTTCATGTAATAAAAACACCAGAAATAAAGCAGATGAAATAGACTATAATATGGCTTACGAGTATTTAGATGCCTCAGAAAAGGATAGTGCCTTTAAATACTTCAATAGAGCTAAAGATTACTTTATTCAGAATAACAACAATTCGCTTGCAGGTAATTGCCTCGTAAATATGGCCATTATACAGAATGGCTATGGAGATTATTATGGTAGTCAAGAAACAGGTCTTTCTGCAATTAAATATTTAAACAAAAAAGAAGATTCTTATGAGCTTTCCTCTAATTATAATAGCTTAGGTATCGCTTTTCAAAACCTTAAAGAATATAATAAGGCTGCAAAGTTTTATAGTCTTGCTGCAAAATTTTCGCAAAATACTGTAGATAGTCTAACTCATCTAAATAATAAAGCTGTTGCTTTCAGCTATTCAAAAAAATTTGATTCTGCAATTAGTCTTTTTAATAAAATTCTTAATTATTCAGATTTAAAAAAGTACCCCATTCTTTATTCAAAAGTTTATGATAATAAAGCCTACTTCAAATTTCTTCAAGATAAAAATTATAATGCTGAACAAGAGTTATTAGATGCATTAAAAGTTAGAGACAGCATAAAAGATAATTGGGGATTAATTGCTTCTTACTCACATTTAACAGAATATTTTGAACTTAAAAACCCACAAAGAGCACTGTCTTATGCAAATAATATGCTTCATTTCGCCTTAATAAACAAAAGTCCAGATGACAGATTAAGTGCATTAAGGAAAATTATTTCTTTAGAAAATCCAGAAAAAGCAAAAGTTTATTTCAAAAATCATCAGAACCTATCTGATAGTTTACAAACATCTCGTAATAAATCTAAAAATCAGTTTGCGTTCGAAAGGTATGATTCTGAAAAACTCAAAAGAGAAAATACTGAAAAAGAAATTCAACTATTATATCGAAATATTAGTATAAGTGCTTTATTCTTAGCTTTAATTGGAATCTTTTTTTGGATTAGAAGAAGAAAGAAAAGAATAGAGCAAGAAAAAGAATTGCTAAAACAAGAAAAAGAAATCGAAGTAAAAAACACTCAGCTTAAATTGTCTAAAAAAGTTCATGATGTAGTTGCTAATGGGCTTTATCACATGATGATAGATGTTCAGAATAATCCCGAAATGGACAAAACAAGAATTCTTAACAATATTGAAAAAATGTATGAAGAGTCCAGAGATATTTCTCATGAGAGTATTGCAGAAAAAGATTTTGCACTACGCTTTATCAATATGATAACATCCTACTCTTCCAATGAACAAAAAGTTTTACCGGTTGGTTATAAAGAAAGTGTCTGGGAAAACATTTCTTATAATACCCAACTTGAGCTTTATTATGTTTTGCGAGAGATTCTTGTGAATATGAAAAAACACAGTCAGGCAAAATTAGCTTCAGTAAAATTTGAAAAAGACAATGACAAACTGAAAATAAAATACACAGACAACGGTATAGGAATTAATAATTTAGCCCAACAAAAAGGAACAGGCATCCATAATACGGAAAACCGTATTGAAAGCATCGGAGGAGATATTACTTTTGAAAAAAATCCTGCAGGTGGATTAATTATTCGAATAACCATTCCAATACAATCAAAATATGTTTAAAAAAGTCCTTATAGCCGAAGATCACGAAGTCAGAAATCTGGGAGTAGTCAATACCCTTACAGAATTACAAATTCAAAATTTTGATTTTGTCAATTATTGTGATGAAGCATTACAAAAAATAAAAATGGCGGTTACAAACAATTCTTCATATGATTTATTGATTACAGACTTGTCTTTTGATAAAGATCATATAGAGCAAAAAATCAATTCCGGACAAAAATTAATCGAAGAAGTAAAAAAAATTCAGCCGAATTTGAAAATTATCGCTTTTTCTATAGAAAAGAAACCCAAAATAATTGATGATCTGTTTAAAGTACATAGCATCAATGGCTTTGTAAGCAAAGGGAGAAATGACGGTAAAGATCTCAGAAGTACGATCAAAAAAGTTTTTTCCGGCGAAATAGTTATTCCGCAGGAAATTTTAAATTCTATACGAAACACTTCTTTTGAGTTTACAGAATATGATGTTAACCTTATTGAGCTCCTTGCCAAAGGATGGAAACAAAGTGAAATTGAACAATATTTTAAAGAAAAGAAAATAACCCCGGATAGTAAAAGCGCTATAGAAAAAAGATTAAATGATCTTCGCTTTGAACTCGGTGCCAAGAACAATATAGAACTAATTGTCATCTGCAAAGACCTTGGCATTATATAACTACTTCACTTTTAATACGAGTAACCTTTCAGTATTTCTGGAAGGTTTTTTTATTAAATAATCCTCTTTACGGTTTTCCGTAATCAACCAGAATTTAATGCTCATATTTTTGGAGTGTTAAACCAATAAAAATTTTTACAATGGAAAGAAAACCATTAGGAACAAAAGCGAAGACAGGAGAAAATTGTCCTGAATCTGGAGTTTGGAAAGTCGTTGGAAATCCTTCTACAACAGCTCCAATTTCAAAAGGAAATAGAATGCCTCCTTATGATGGTAAAGCTGTTACTTGGGAATTAATTCAGTACGCTTAACAAGTCTTTATTTCCAGTGATTATTAACAAAAAATGATCACTGGATTATCTAATAAATAAAATCAATCATGGGAAAATTCATCATCACACAAAGAGTCAACAACGAATATCAGTTTAATCTGAAGGCGGGAAATGGCGAAATTATTTTAACAAGCGAGGGATATGTTCAGAAAGCATCTTGTCAAAAAGGAATCGAATCTGTAAAAGTTAATTCACAGGATCTTTCAAGATACGAAAGAAGAGTAGCGAAAAACGGAAAAGATTATTTCGTGTTAAAAGCAAGAAACGGTGAAATTATTGGGAACAGCCAAATGTACAGTTCAAAATCAGGACTGGAAAACGGTATTGCTTCCGTAAAATTAAATGCTCCAACAGCAGAAATAGTTGATGAAACTTAAAAAAAATAATACGATGGATCTTAAAATTAAACTGGATCAATTGCATCAGAAAGTAATTGGACTGAAGGAACAGATAGGAACGGAAGAAGCTACAAAAAATGCTTTCGTAATGCCTTTCATACAAATCCTTGGTTATGATATCTTCAACCCTACGGAAGTTGTTCCCGAACATGTTTGTGACATTGGAACGAAAAAAGGAGAAAAAGTGGATTATGTTATCAAAAATAATGATGAACCCATCTTCATTATCGAATGTAAACATTGGAAAGAAAGCGCAGATGCCCATAATTCACAGCTTCACAGGTATTATCATGTTTCGAAAACGAGATTCGGAGTTTTGACCAATGGTATCGTATATAACTTTTATACAGATCTGGAAAAACCTAATATTATGGATGAAAAACCGTTTTTTACCATCAATATTGAAGATCTGAAAGACAGTTCCATCAAAATTCTTGAAAATTTCACCAAGAAAGATTATAATTTGGAGAATATTCTTGATTCTGCAGAAGCATTAAAATACATCAAAGCCATCAGAAAAGAATTCGAAAAAGAAATCGAAAACCCATCTGACGAACTGGTAAAACTTCTGGTGAACCGTTTCTTTGAAAAGCCTTTAACAGCCAACAGAATGATTTCTTTCAAAGAATATGCTAAAAAAGCTTTAACGACTTCTATTAACGAATCCATCAGCTTCCGGTTAAAATCTGCATTGAGCATCAATGAACAAATAGAAAAAAGAGAAGACGATGTGAAAACATCACAACCCATTGATGAGAATAACGATTCCAAAATTGTAACAACGGAAGAAGAATTGGAAGGATTTCAAATTGTAAAAGCAATTCTGAGAGAGAAAATTGCTTCTTCCAGAATTGCTTACAGGGATACACTTTCATATTTCGGAGTTTTGTTGGATGATAACAACAGAAAACCAATTTGCAGGCTGCACTTTAATACAGCGAACAAATATTTAGAAACATTTCATAACGGAAAAGAAGCCGGAGAAAAGGTTTTACTAAATACTCTGGATGAGATCTACAATTATAGAGATCAGCTTCATAAGACTCTGGAAAACTATTCATAAAACTAATAGTCATGAAAAAATTAATCCCTTTCATTATACTGATACTGACCTTTAGCTTATTTCTTTTAAATTCTTGTTTTAAAGCCAATGACAGCATAGCAGGCCATGGTGGAAGATGTACAGGTTCTGCTTATTGCACTGCATGTTCCAATTGCTCAAGATGCGGGCATTGCAGTGGTGGTGGAACGTGTGGGGTTTGTGGAGGAGGCTCTTCAGGAAGAAGTTCTTCATCAGGCAGATCCAGTAAAAGAGGTGAATCTGAAAAATACAAGCCTTCTGATTCTTATAAATCCCAAAAAGCAAAACCCAGTAAACCACCAAAAGTTTTTATTGATGAGGTTAATGTTAATATTAATTCCAACAACAGATACATTGCAGGGATAGAAGCCACAAATATTTATGAGAAGCCATCCTTAAAATCTAAAATAATAACAACAGTGCCTAAAAAAGCCAAACTGATTCAACTTTCCAAAGAAGGCTCGTGGTACAAAGTACAAGTTAAATCAAATGGAAAACAAGGATATGTTTATTATAAAGATGTAAAATAATCAAAACAAAATAATATGAACTTAAAGAATTTTTTAAATGAAGAACAGGATCCTCAAGCTGTTGAAAAGCTTTTAGGAAGAATCAACAGCCTTCTAACCTCACAAGAAACTGTGGAATATATAGCTGTTCAAAAAAAACCTGTAATTAATTTATCTCCCGATTGTATTGCCCTAACGAACAGAAGAATCATTTTCTGCAGACCGAAAAACTTTGGCTTATCCATGGATTTTCAGGACTACAACTGGGTAGATATAGCCGATTGCCACATCAAAGAAGGGATTGTTGGTGCTACATTCATCATGAGAACAACAAACAGCTTTACCAATATGATGGATTATTTGCCTAAAAACCAAGCCAGAAAATTATACCAGTTTGCACAGGAAGTAGAAGAAAGAATGCGTGGTGTAAGAAGAGAAAAAAATCTTGAAACTTTGAGAGCTTCAGCAGGAGGAGTTACTGTGAACAATGCTACTCCTATTATCACACAACCACAACAATTTCAGGAGGAAAAAAAACCATTGTTAATAGAAAATGAAGATCCTTTTGCCTTATTGCAGAAGTTAAAAGACCTAAAGGAAAACGGAATCATTTCTCCTGAAGAGTTTGAAACAAAAAAGAACGAAGTTTTATCAAGAGTTTAAATTATGAAATCAAAATCCACCGCCGCATTACTTGCTTTTTTCCTGGGAGGATTAGGCATTCACAGATTTTACTTAGGTCAAAATGGTAGGGGAATACTTTATCTGGTATTCTGCTGGACTTTCATTCCTGCATTAGTTGCATTTTTTGATTTCTTCGTACTTATTTTTATGTCTGAAAACCAATTCAATTGTAAATATAATTTTAACACAGGATTTTAAACAGCATCATCATGAAACCATTTCTCACCTTCTGTGCGTTATGCTGTTTCATCGGTATTTTCAGACTTCCCATAGAATATTATACTTTCCTCAGAATTCTTATTTCCATTGGAGCTCTACTGGTCCTATACAATACGTTGAGTTCTAAACAGCATTATTTCAGTATAATTTTTCTGGTTATTTTCATTCTCTTTAATCCCGTTTTCCCTATTTATCTGTATCGGAAAAACATTTGGATTCCCATTGATATCATAACCGGAATTCTGTTCCTATTGATCAGTTTCATAGAAAGAAAAGAACAGAAAAAGGAAGAAGAAATTACCGAAGAAACCTCAGAACCTTCAATACCCATTCACCAAAGGACTGTTTCAAGAGACAGGATCATTAATCCTGAAAAAACAAAAGAATAATACCACCATGGAAAACAATCATATAACGGAAAATCTAAAAGCTCATTTTTTAAGACTGTATCAAATGGCAATCTGTGATGACGATTTCAGTGCATTAGAATTGAAAATGCTTTACAAATGTGCTGAAGAAAGAGGAATTTCATCAAAAAATTTAGATGAAATTCTTTTAAATCCAATCAATTTTAAATCATTAGTTCCCCAATCTATTGAAGAAAAAATAGATTATCTGTATGATCTCACAGTTATGATCTGGGCAGACGGAATTGTTTCCCCAAATGAATATTCTGCCATGCGAAAATACGTTCTGATGTTTGGTTTTTTGGAAGAAAATGCAACGGCAATTGTAGATTATCTCATTGAAGCCGTAAGAATCGGAAAGAACAAAAGTGAAATTTTATATGAATTAAAAAACTAATCCATCATGGACACTACCAGCATAAAAAATTTATTCAAACTCAAATCCGTTCCGATAGAACCAACACCGGAACCATTATCTAAAAACAATAACAATCCGAACGATGAATCTCCGGAAGAAACCCGAAAAAGGACCTATCATGAAACAGGCTACAGAGACAGTTCAAGAACCAACGGAAACCATTCTACTCTATCCATCTGCCTCGATGCTGTTTATTCAAAATTTCAGAATGAAGAAAAAGAAATGGTTGAAAAGCAGAAAAACCTGAAAGAATCCTATATAAACGAACAGAAAAACCGGGAAACTGAAATCAAAGCTTTATTCGTTTCACAGGAGACCAAAGAGGAACAATTAAAAACTAAAGACTCAGAAATCAAAAATTACCAACATACTATTGAAAATTTAAAGGCTGAAATTCTTGATCTTCCCAGAAACCCGGAAAAATATAATATAAAAGCGACAAGAGGTGCTTCTGCAAAATTCTGGATCGGATTTTTTCTTTTGATTCCTATCACCTTATATTTAGGAACATTCTATATATCAACTTCTTATTCGGCCTTTTTTAAAAGTTTTGATGCAAAAAGTACGATTATCCAGAGTGTTTTAGATGCACAGGCTTTCAGTAAGGCATGGAACGAAGGAGTTATTGAAGGAGCTTTTGTTACCCTTATTCCGTTTGTGTTTCTTGGATTAGGTTATTTGATTCATATGTTCTGGGAGAATAAAACGAGAGCCAACTATATCAAGCTTGGATTATTATTTATCGTAACATTTATTTTTGATTGCATTTTAGCCTACGAAATTGAATCAAAATTATATGAATTAAACAGAACCTTTAATTCTCCACCTTTTGATCTTAAGATTGCTTTTACCAAAATTCAGTTTTGGGGAATTATTTTTGCCGGATTTATTGTATACATTATCTGGGGGCTGGTTTTCGATTTTGTGATGAAAGAACATCGTGAAAAAGATAAGATTAAAAACGAACAGGAAATCAGACAGAAAAAAGTTGAATTCTTTCAGGAAAAGATTAATATTCTAAAAAAAGAAATTGAAGAAATCCTTGCCAGTATCGGAACGATAAAAGAAACCACCATTAAAACACGAGGAAGAATAGAAGAACTTCAGAATATTATCGACGGAGTAATTATTCCAACCAAAGATTACAAATTGTATGCTTCGGAATATGTACAGGGCTGGGTCACTTTTATCGGTGAGAAAATAGCCGTTTCAAAAACGGAGAAACAAACGATGATTGATGACTGTATTGCCACCTACAATACCAATTTAGAAACCGTAGGTGCTAATTCCGATAATCAGAATTTAGTGTATTTATCATCTTTATAACTGAAAAATTATGAAAAAGATATTCTATTTATTATTCATTATTTCTTTGGTTTCTTGCCGCAAAGAACCAGTGCCACCGCCTTGTACAAATTGCCCGCCGCCAGTTGACTCTAATAATATTAATCTTAGTATTTTAATTGATTTGTCAGACAGAATTGATCCTGTAACCAATCCCAATCCTACAATGCAGTATTTTCAGCGGGATACAGAATATATTAAAGCCATTGAAAAAGGTTTTTTAAACCATATTAAATCAAAAAGAATCATTACGTATGATGATCAGATGCAGATATTCTTCAATCCGGAACCTTCTGACCCTAAGATAAATGATTTCACAAAAGAGCTGAAAGTTTCTTTCAATAAAGACATTCCAAGAAGTTATTTTGATTCCGTAGATAAAAAATATGTTGAATTACCTTTAAACATTTATCAGTCTGCTATAAAAGACGGAAAATTTGTAGGCTCAGATATTTGGGAATTCTTTAAAAACAAGGTCAACGATTATTGTATAAAACAAGATAAAAGGAATATTCTGTTCATTCTGACAGACGGATATATGTATCATCAAAACACCAAGTTTGACGAAAACAAGGAAAACTCACACAAAACGTCTTATCTAACAACTAAACTTGTAAAAGCTAACAACCTAACTACCTCAAACTTCAAAGATGCCATTGAAAAAAACGGTTATGGATTTGTAAAAGCGAATGAAAATCTGAGTAATCTCGAAGTCATTGTTTTAGGAATCAATCCCGAAAAAGGAAACCCTTTTGAAGAAGCTGTTATTAAAGAGTATTGGGAAAACTGGTTTAAAGAAATGAAAATTACAAAGTATCAAATCAAATCTGCCGATCTTCCTTCCAATCTGGAGCCTATCATCTTAAAAGCGATTTCAGGAAAATAAAACAAACACAATATAATTAACTATCAAAAAAGCGAAGAAATTTATTCTCCGCTTTTTTATTTTCTTATCATTTCCGTATGCGGAATATCATCTTCCAGATATTTCTTCCCTGTATCTACAAATCCGAACCCACTGTAAAATCTTAAAAGATAATCCTGTGCAGATATTTTGATTTCAGAAGTATGAAAACGGTTTTCTATAGTTTCCACAGCATATTGTATCAATTGCTTTCCCAGGCTTTTACCTCTCGCATGCTCTGTTGTCAGAACTCTGCCGATAGAAGTTTCCTCATATTTTATGCCTTTATCAAAAACACGGCAATAGGCTAAAACCTGCCCGCCCTCTTCAGCCCAGATGTGCACTGCCTTCTGATCATAATTATCCAGATCAGGATAAGGACAGTTCTGCTCAATAACGAAAACATCAATTCGTGCCTTCAGTACTGCATATAATTCCGGAACCGTAAACTCATCAAATGTTTTAATTTTCCAGATCATATTACTACTCATCGAAGCTTATATTATTATTCTTTAAAAAATCATTGGTCTTTTGGATAAAATCAAGAATGTTATCGCCTCCCTCCTTCTTTTCTGCTGAGGTAATATACAATTCGGGAAGATCTTCCCATGTTTTATGAAGCTCGGCTTTATAGTCTTCAACGTTTTTGATAACCGCATTCGGTTTCAGTTTATCTGCCTTTGTGAAGACAATGGAAAACGGTATTCCGCTTTCACCACACCACTGGATGAATTCCAGATCAATTTTCTGCGGAGTATGTCTCACATCTACCAGAACAAAAAGGTTAACAAGATTTCTTCTGTTCAGAATATAATTGGTAATCAGCTTTTCGAAATCCTTTCGCTGAACTTTTGAAACCTTTGCATAGCCATATCCTGGTAAATCAGTAAGATACCAGTTTTCGTTCACTAAAAAATGATTGATCAGCTGGGTTTTTCCCGGGGTCTGTGATGTTTTAGCCAGATCTTTATGATTCATCATGGCATTGATCAGTGATGATTTTCCTACGTTCGATCTTCCGATAAAAGCATATTCGGGAATATTTGGTTCCGGGCATTCCTGCCATTTTCCGCTACTCTTTACAAACTCTGCTGTTTTGATAATCATTTTTTGAATGTATTTTAGAAAAATAAACCATTAAGAAAAGCTCTTAATGGTTACTTATATGTTTTAAACTTTATCTTTTATCCAGTTGTACAGGATTTCATTGAATTCATCCGGTTTTTCCATCATGGCTGCATGGCCGCATTTATCAATCCAGAATAAATCGGAATTCGGAATAAACTTGTGCATATCTTCTGCCACTTCAGGAGGAGTCACATTATCCTGTTTACCCCAGATCAGACAGGTAGGCGTCACAATCTTCGGAAGATCGTGCAGCATGTTGTGTTTAATGGCACTTCTCGCCAGCATTACCGTCTTGATTCCTTTCATTCTGTCATTCACCACTGCAAAAACTTCATCTACAAGATCTTCTGTTGCTACCTTTGGATCATAGAAAACTTCTTCCGTTTTCTTTCTGATATATGAACGGTCATTCTTTCTCGGAAAGCTGTCTCCGAAAGTCCTTTCATACAACCCGGAACTTCCTGTAAGAACAAGATTCTTTACCAGATCCGGTCTTGCCAAAGTTAAAATAAGCCCTACATGACCGCCCATTGAGTTTCCTACAATAGAGACAGGTCTCTCAATATGACTTTCTATAAACTTGATTATATATTTTGCGATAGTGGTAAGGTTGGTATTGAGTACCGGCAGATCATAGATCGGCAGCTGAGGAACATATACTTTGAAGCCTCTATCCGAAAAAAAATCTACCATTTTATCGAAATTACTCAAACCACCCATTAACCCGTGCAACAGCACCAATGGATGTCCTTCTCCCGCTTCTACATAGGAATATTTCTTTTCTTTT
Organism: Chryseobacterium candidae; assembly: GCF_004916905.1. Taxonomy (GTDB): domain Bacteria; phylum Bacteroidota; class Bacteroidia; order Flavobacteriales; family Weeksellaceae; genus Chryseobacterium; species Chryseobacterium candidae. Next base: position 217,778 of record NZ_SDLV01000047.1, on the reverse strand, counting down.
TTTGTACTAAATATCATAAAACGCCTTAATAAAGCCCTGCAAAAATACAAATTAAACCTCAAAAAAATTTTGATTATCCTAATTTAAGATAAAAATAATATAATATTCTCCTTTTTAACTTTTTTTTTCAAAACCTCTTTATTATGGCCTAAATAAGACTTTTAGCAAGTATCTTCATATCAGTATTTTACATTATTGAAATTCAATCTTTAATAAAACTTATTAACATTGAGTCAAAAAGTGGGAAAAAGTGGGAAATTTTGGAAATTATTATATAAATTTGTCCCAAATGAAAAATTTCATTGGGACATATGAGTGTAAAATTGACGACAAAGGCCGCTTAAAAGTTCCTTCATCTTTAATCAAACAGATGGAAAACTTCGACGATAAGGCGTTTGTAGTCAAAAGATCTGTGTTCCAACCCTGCCTGGAAGTTTACCCTATGAATGCATGGGACAAACTGATGGGCAAAATTAATAAACTGAACAGATTCATAAAAAAGAATGCTGATTTCATACGAATGTTTACAGCAGGAGTAAAAACAGTAGAGTTGGATAATGCAGGAAGATTACAGATCTCTAAAGACCTTACGGTTTTCGCAAATCTTCAGAAAGACATTGTGATTACCAGTGCAGGAGAGCTCTTTGAGATTTGGGACAAAGATGCCTATGAGAAGGTAATTGCTACCAACGAAGCTGATTTTGCAAGCCTGGCTGAAGATGTAATGGGCTCTTTCGATGAAGAATAACTGGAGTAGGTTATTAATTGATTATATAGTAAATAAAAAACACAATTAAGCATGTATCATAACCCCGTTTTGTTGAAGCAGAGTGTTGATGATTTGGTGACGAATCCTGACGGAATATATGTGGACTGCACCTTTGGAGGCGGAGGCCACTCAAGAGAAATCCTGAGCAGACTTTCCGACAAAGGGAGATTGTTCAGTTTTGATCAGGACCTGGATGCACTTAAAAATACAATTGATGACCCAAGGTTTACATTAGTGAATCAGAATTTCAGATTTCTGGAAAACTCTTTGCTGATGTATGGAGTTTCACAGGTGGATGGTGTTTTGGCAGACTTAGGCGTGTCTTCCCACCAGTTTGATGAAGCAGACAGAGGTTTCTCCACAAGAAGCAATGCTCCTTTGGATATGAGAATGAATGTAATGCAGAATCTGGATGCCAAAAGAGTGATTAATGAATATGAAGAAAGTGAACTTGCAGATCTTTTCTATCACTATGGAGAATTAAGAGAAGCAAGAAAGCTGGCGAGAGAAATTGTTCATCACAGAAAAACAAAAAGTATAGACACTACGGAAGATCTGAAAAAATTGTTCAGCTATATTCCGCCCCACAAGGTGAATAAATTCTATGCTCAGCTTTTTCAGGCGATAAGAATTGAAGTCAACCAGGAACTTGAAGTATTGAAAGAAATGCTGGTTCAGGCTTTTAATGTATTGAAACCGGAAGGAAGATTAGTGGTTATTTCTTATCACTCCTTAGAAGACCGTTTGGTAAAAAGATTCCTGAAAAACGGAATGTTTGAAGGAGAACCGGAAAGAGATATCTACGGAAATTATAAAAAGGCATTTGAATTGATAAAGAGTAAAGCAATCATTCCTGATGACCGGGAAATTGAAGAAAACTCAAGAGCAAGAAGTGCCAAGATGAGAACAGGAATTAAAGTATAAATGATAACAGATAATTGATAAATGATTTTAAAATATCGATCATCATTTATCATTAATCAATTATAAACAAAACTTTGGCAAAAAGAACAACAAATCGCCCCCAGAAAAGACTCACTTTTATAGACATTATAAAAGGAAACTTTCTGAATCGTGATGAGATCAAAATACATTATAAGTATTTTCTCTTGTTGTTTGTTCTGATGATGGCCATGATTTATACTAACCATCTCGTCAATAAAAAAATAAAAATTGTAAACGCCTTAAAGGAAGAAACAGAAGAATATAAATCACGAAACGCTTACGCCCAGAGTAAGCTGATCAAAGTAAAAATGGAATCAGAGCTGGGGAAAGAGGTTGCCCGGGATTCACTAATGACCCTGGAAAACCATCCTCACAAATTGCTAATAAAACTGGACAGTACAGATGCAAAAGCAAAATGAATACGACAATAAACGTAAGAAAACATTACGATGGGGCTACCTCTTTGCAGTGGTAGCTTTGTGCGTGTTTGTCATGTTCCTGGCAAGAATTGTAGTCCTTCAGAATACCAATGTTCAGGAAATAAAGGATGATTACATTAATAAAAACTATCGTGAAGCCACTTTAAAAGCTGCCCGCGGTAACCTTTTTGCGTCCGACGGCTCAATTCTCGCTACCACTGTAATGCGATATGACATCTATCTTGACTTCAAAACAATGAAAGACACGGTGTATTCCAACAACATCGGAGCACTTACTGATTCTCTGAGCAAAATGTTCGGAAAATCAAGAGGAGAATTCAGACAGAAGTTTGACGAGCAGAAGAAAAAGAAAAACCAGTATTATACTTTAGTAAAAGGTCTTGATTTCGATCAGTACGACAGAATCCGAAAGTTCCCGATCTTCAAAAAAGGGAAAAATAAAGGAGGATTTATCGTTGACCGAAACTATAAAAGAGAATTGGCTACTTCGGAAATCGGTGCCGGAACTATCGGTATGGATAACGGCGAGCTTAAATCCGGGCTGGAAGGTGCATTCTCAAAATATTTAACCGGAACAGACGGAAAAAGACTGGAGCAAAGAATAAATTCTTCCCAATGGAAGCCTATCGACTTCTGGAAGGTGCAGGAACCGGTAGACGGAGAAGATGTGTATACCACTTTAGACCTTAGAATTCAGGATATTGCGCACTCCGCTCTTGAGAAACAGCTGATTAATTTTGAGGCAAAACACGGGACCGTAATTGTCATGGAAGTTGAAACCGGAAAAGTACGTGCTCTTGTCAATTTAAGAAGAACAGAATCAGGAGATTACGAAGACTCTTACAACTATGCGCTGAAAGATAATATCGAACCTGGATCTACTTTTAAAACCATTTCGCTTTTAGCAGCAATGGACGACGGATTCATTGATGAAAACACAACGGTAAACGTAGGAAACGGAGTCTGGGTATATGCAAAACAGAGAATCTCTGACGGCCACGGAGGAGGAACATATGATATCAGTGATGTATTGGCAAAGTCCAGTAACGTAGGAACTTCAAAACTGATTACAAAGTATTATGCAGAAAAGCCTCAGATTTTCCTTGACCACCTGAAACGTTGGAAATTATTCGATAAAATGGATATAGAACTTCCGGGAATCACAAAACCGAAGATCGTAACTCCACAAAATAAAAGATGGAATGCAGCAACGCTGGCTTCCATTTCTTACGGGTACTCTTCCAACATCAACCTGCTGCAGCTGACAACTTTCTACAACGGAGTTGCCAATGGAGGTAAAATGCTTAAGCCCTTATTCATTGATAAAATCATGAAAGACGGAAAAGTAATGTACAGCGCAAAACCTGAAGTAATGGTAAACAAAATGGCTTCTGAAAAAGCGATTAAAATGATGACCAGCGCTTTAACCAAAGCTGTAGAAAAAGGAACAGGACGAAGTATTTTTACTCCTAACCTGAAAATGGCAGGAAAAACAGGTACTGCAAGATTTGAATACTGGCTGCCTGGCCCAATGAAATACCGTGCATCATTTGCAGGATTCTATCCGGCTGATGCCCCAAAATATACGTGCTATGTAATGATCAGTGAGCCTAATACCGCAAAAGGATTTTATGGAGGTTCCGTTTCAGCACCGGTGTTTAAAGAAATTGCAGGAAAAACATTCCTGAAAACACCTCAGAATATTGAAAAAGAAATGCTCGTAGACAAAAAGGTAAACCTGAGCAAAATGGTAGAACCTAATGTTAAAGTAGCCGTCAATGATAAGCAAATGCCTAATGTAGTAGGATTAATCGGGAAAAACGTAATCCCACAGCTGGAAAACTTAGGCTACCGTGTCGATTATAAAGGAGTAGGAAGAATTAAAGAACAATTCCCTCTGGAAGGCACAACAATCAGTAAAAACCAGAGAATTTATTTGTCTCTGCAAAATTAAAACCAAGGTTCCGGAAGGACCATTTAAACCAGAATAAGGCAAAGCCTTATTGATAAAGATGATTATAACAGAATTAGTAAACAGAATCCCAGTAATGGAAATCCACGGTGACAACAACCGTGAGGTTACTGAATTGGTGATCGACAGCAGAAAGGTTACAGAAAACGCTCTTTACATTGCGATGAGAGGAACGGTGGTGGATGGTCACTCATTCATTGCATCTGCTATTGAAAAAGGAGCTGCAGCAATCGTTTGCGAAGAATTTCCCGAAACTTTGGTTGAAAATGTAACGTATATTCAGGTAAAAGATTCATCTAAAACCTTAGGCCACCTTGCTTCTAATTTCTATGGAAACCCTTCTCAGAAGTTAAAACTGATAGGAGTTACAGGAACTAACGGAAAAACATCCGTTTCCACACTTCTTTTTGATATTTTCAAAAACCTTGGATATCCGGCTGCTTTACTTTCTACTGTTGAAATCAGAATTGGTGAAGAGGTTATTCCGGCTACCCACACCACTCCGGATGTTATTACCATCAACAGAATTTTGGCTGAAGCGGTAGAAAAAGGATGTGAATTTGCCTTCATGGAAGTAAGCTCCCACGGAATTGCCCAAAACAGAATTGAAGGATTACACTTCAAAATAGCAGGCTTTACCAACCTTACTCATGATCATTTAGATTATCATAAAACGTTCGAAGAATATTTAAAGACGAAGAAAAGATTCTTCGATCAATTAGAAGATACCGCCATCGCTATCACCAATGTAGATGATAAAAATGGTAACGTCATGCTTCAGAACACCAAGGCTAAAAAGAAGTCTTATGCTTTGAAAACCATGGCAGACTATCACGGGAAATTATTGGAAGTGGATTTCAACGGAATGCTGTTGAATTTCAACGGAAAAGAATTCTGGACGACCCTTACCGGGAAATTCAATGTATATAATTTACTGCTTGTCTTCGGAATTGCTGCTGAACTCGGCTTTCAGCAGGATGAAATTCTTCAGGCTATCAGCCAGTTAAAAAGAGTTTCCGGAAGATTTGAAACCTTCAAATCTGATGGCGGAATATTCTTTATCGTAGACTATGCACACACTCCGGATGCTTTGGAAAACATCCTGGACAGCATTAACGATATCAGAACCAAAAACGAAAGATTAATTACTGTATTCGGTTGTGGAGGAGACAGAGATCACTCAAAAAGACCTGAAATGGGAAATATTGCCACTAAAAAATCAACCCTGGCAATCATCACTTCAGACAATCCGAGAACAGAAGATCCTGCACAGATCATCAAAGAAATTGAAGCAGGTGTTGAACCTCAGAATTTCAGCAAATACACTTCAATTCCGGACAGAAAAGAAGCCATAAAAATGGCCATCAAGTTTGCAGAACCCAAAGATATTGTTTTAGTTGCCGGCAAAGGCCACGAAACCTATCAGGAGATCAATGGTGTGAAACATCATTTTGATGACAAAGAAGTAATTAATGAGCTTTGGAAATTAATGAGCAAATAAATTACAAGTGATAACTGAAAGAATAATTGCTCAATCATTCATCAATTATCAATTATCATTTATTAACAATTGAAACTATGCTATACTATCTATACGAATATCTAACCAACCATGGAATTCACGTTCCGGGATTAGGAATGTTGAAATACATTTCTTTTCGTGCCGGAATGGCTGTATTATTCTCATTGATTATTGCTCTTGTCTACGGAAAAAGAGTCATCAATTACCTGAGAACAAAACAAATGGGAGAATTGGTACGAGATCTGGGATTGGACGGGCAGAAACAAAAAGAGGGAACCCCTACCATGGGAGGCCTTATTATTATTCTGGCAACCATCATTCCGGTATTGCTGTTTACAAGAATTACCAATGTGTATATCGTTCTGTTGCTTGTTTCAATGTTCTGGATGGGTGCTATTGGTTTTCTGGACGATTACTTAAAGAAAATTAAAAAAAACAAAGACGGTTTAAGTGGTAAATTTAAAATTGTAGGACAGGTTGGTTTAGGGCTAATTGTCGGAATTACAATGTATTTCCACCCTGATATTACCGTTAAAAGAAAATATGCAGATGCCAAGGTGGTGAACCGAAATAATGTAGAGCAAAACTTTATGCCTACAGAAAAAATCACTGTTTCCACCGTTCCTTTTGCCAAAAATAATGAGTTCGACTATAGTGGAATTTTGTTTTGGATGAATGATAAAGATGCCCATGAGTGGGCATGGATTGTCTTTATTCCTATCGTGATCTTCATTGTAACAGCCGTTTCAAACGGAGCTAATATCACCGATGGAATTGACGGTCTCGCAGCAGGAACAAGTGCCATTATATTACTTACACTGGCTCTTTTCGCTTACCTTTCAGGGAACATCATCTTTGCAGACTACCTCAATATCATGTTCCTTCCCAACATGGGGGAAACCACCATTTTCGCCGTGGCAATGGTAGGTGCCGTGATCGGATTCTTCTGGTACAACACCTATCCCGCGCAGGTTTTCATGGGAGATACCGGAAGTCTGATGCTGGGAGGCGTGATAGCCGTTTTGGCCATTATTTTAAGAAAAGAACTGCTGATTCCTGTATTGTGCGGAATCTTCTTAATTGAAAACCTGTCTGTAATGCTTCAGGTAGTTGTTTTCAAATACAGAAAAAGAAAATTCGGGCTGGAATATGCTCAAAACAACAGACTATTCAAAATGTCACCATTACACCATCATTATCAGAAAGAAGGTTTCCACGAGAGCAAAATCGTAAACCGAATGATCATCATTGGAGTAATATTGGCGATTGTATGTCTGATCACACTAAAAATGAGATAAAAATTAAAAGCTGTAAGCAATAAGCATAAAGCTTAAAGCCTATAGCATAAAGCTTTTATAATATGAAAATAGTTGTTTTAGGAGGTGGAGAAAGCGGATGCGGAGCTGCTTATCTGGCTAAGAAAAAAGGTCTGGAAGTATTTCTTTCAGATAAAGGAGCCATTAAGGATAACTATAAGCAGTTTCTTACCGATAATGAAATTGAATTTGAAGAAGTAAACCACGATGAAGAAAGAATTTTAAATGCTGACTGGATCGTAAAAAGCCCGGGAATTCCGAAAAAGGCAGACATCATTCATAAAATTCATGAAAAAGGAATCAGACTTTCCTCTGAAATTGAATTTGCTTCTGAATTTACAGATGCAAAGATCATTGCCATTACCGGAAGCAACGGAAAAACAACCACCACGTCCCTGATCTATTATATCCTGAAAAATGACGGATTGAATGTAGGTTTGGGAGGAAATATAGGATACAGCTTTGCCAGGCAGGTTGCAGATGAAAATCATGAATATTATGTACTGGAAGTAAGCTCTTTCCAGCTGGATGATATTCAGAATTTCAGACCATATATTTCTTTATTGTTGAATCTTTCTCAGGATCACCTGGATCAGTACAACTACAATTATGAAGAATATGCTCTGGCCAAATTCAGAATCACGGAAAATCAGGAGAATGATAACTTCTTCATCTATAACAAAGATGACGAAATGAGTAAAAATCTTCTTGAAAAGCTTGAAATAAAGGCGAAAATGATTCCTTTCTCTATCAAAGAGAAGCTGACAGAAGGAGGATTCATTAATAATGATGAAATTGTAGTAAAAATGAAAGACGAATTCTCAATGAAAGTTGAAGAATTGTCTCTGCTGGGAAATCACAATGTGGCCAACAGCTTAGCTGCATCCATTGCCGGTAAGATCTTAAAAATCAACAATGAAAGTATCAGACATTCATTGATGACATTCCAGGCCGTAGAGCATAGATTAGAGTTCGTTACTGAAATTGATAACGTAAAATACATCAATGACAGTAAAGCAACCAATGTGAATGCTACTTACTACGCCTTAGAAAGTATGAAAACGCCAACTGTTTGGATTGTTGGTGGCTTAGATAAAGGAAACGACTATACCGAAATTGAAGATTTAGTCAAAAGAAAAGTAAAGGCAATTGTTTGCCTTGGAGTAGATAACAAGAAGATCGTCGATTTCTTTAAAGATAAGAAAGAGTTTATTTATGATACTTCAAGCATGGAAGAAGCCGTGAAAGTATCAAAATCACTGGCTAAAAAAGGCGATACGGTCTTATTATCTCCATGCTGCGCAAGCTTTGACTTGTTCAAAAGCTATGAAGACAGAGGACGCCAGTTTAAACAACAGGTATTAAAGTAAAAATGTAAAATGTCAGATGTAAAAAGTACATTTTACTTTGTACATCATGCATCAATACAAAATTATGGACGAACAGAACACAGAAAGCAGATTTGAATTTCTAAAGGGCGATAAAGTACTTTGGATGGTCATCCTTGTGATCTCCATTTTCTCTATCTTCCCCGTATACTCTGCAAGTTCAAATCTTGAATACATTGTCAATAACGGGACCACAACAGGCCACGTTATCAAACACATGTTCTTTGTAGTCCTGGGTCTAGCCATTATGAGACTGGTAGGAACTATAAAATACGAATACATCGGAAAGCTCAGCAGTATTCTGCTCGGCCTGATGATTATTCTGTTGATCGTTACCATGTTTACCGGACAGACTATTGACGGAGCCAGTGCTTCCAGATGGCTGAAAATCCCGGGAACACCGATCTCTTTCCAGCCTTCCTCATTTGCGTTTTTAATGCTGATCATCTACCTGTGCAGATATTTAACCAAGAAGATCACCAGAGAAAGGCTTCCGATAGAGAATATCATGTATATTTTCGGGCCTATTCTGCTTGTCTTTGTACTGGTAGCCAAAGATAACGGTTCAACGGCATTAATGATTCTGATGGTATCCGTAATCGTTCTCGTTATAGGACAGCTTCACTGGAAATACATTGCAGGATTTATCTCTGCGTCATTTGTAGCCATTGTGTTATTTTTATTAATTGCCCTTAATACGAACATGATTGGCGGAAACCGTGTACATACATGGATGAGCAGGATCGAAACATTTACCTCAAGCAAAGCAAAATCAGCTGATGTAGATGATGAAAGCGTAAAAGCGAAAAATTACCAGGTAATGCAGGCCAAGGCAGCCATTGTTCACGGAGGAATTACCGGAATGGGACCTGGAAAAAGTGCCTTAAAACAAATGCTTCCGCAATCGGCCTCCGACTTTATTTTCGCGGTCATCGTAGAAGAGTATGGAGTTATAGGAGCGGCTTTCCTGATCTGTTTATACCTGATCATGATGATAAGGATTGTAATGATTGCCAGTAAAATGCCAGCCTTCTTCGGATCGTTGCTTGTGCTCAGTCTCGGGGTAATGATCTTTATCCAGCTTTCGGTAAATATAGCCGTTGCTGTAAACCTGATCCCGGTAACAGGGCAGCCGCTGCCTTTGATCAGTTACGGAGGAACCTCAATGCTGGTTACCTATTTGCAGTTAGGCATTATTTTAAATATAAGCTCTAGGATTCAGATTTATGATGAAGAAGGAATGGGTAAAAAACAAAGTATAGCAGAAATAAACGATATCGCTTAAAATGGACAAAAAATTAAAAATACTATTATCCGGCGGAGGAACAGGAGGACATATCTTCCCGGCCATCGCTATTGCAGATGAGATCAGAAAAAGATTTCCTGATGCAGAATTTTTGTTCATTGGCGCCAACGGCAAAATGGAAATGGAGAAAGTTCCACAGGCAGGCTATAAAATTGAAGGAATTGATATCGCAGGAATCGACAGAGGAAATTTGTTGTCTAACCTGGGACTTCCTTTTAAGATTCTGAAAAGTTTATCAAAATCTAAAAGGATTATCAAAAACTTCGCTCCCGACTTTGCTGTAGGAACAGGAGGATTTGCCAGCGGACCCGCTCTTTATGAAGCAAGCAAAATGGGAATTCCGATTTTCATCCAGGAACAGAATGCCCATGCAGGAGTAACCAATAAAATTTTAAGCAAGAAAGCTAAAGCCGTTTTCACCGCTTATCCAAAAGTAGAAGGATTCCCGGCAGAGAAAATAAAATTCCTGGGAAATCCGATCCGTGAAAACATTGTTTCAGGAATGCAGGAAACATCTCATGCAAAAGAAAAAATGGGATTGGATAAAGATAAACTTACGATTCTTTCTGTAGGAGGTTCTTTAGGCTCCAGAACTCTGAATAATGCATGGAAATCTCATTTAAAACAAATTGTAGATAAAGATTATCAGCTGATCTGGCAGACAGGAAAGCTTGATTATAAAGATATTTTAGCAGAAACAAAAGATACAGACACCAGAAATATTCAGATCCTTGAATTCATTAAAGATATGGAACTGGCTTATTCTGCAGCGGATATCATCGTTTCAAGAGCCGGAGCCATTGCCATTTCTGAGCTGGCTGTAGCACAGAAACCGGTCCTTTTGGTTCCCTTCCCTTTTGCAGCGGAAGATCACCAGACTAAAAATGCCATGAATCTGGTTGAAAAAAATGCAGCCAGAATGGTAAAAGACTCTGAAATGCAGGAAAAATTCTGGAATACATTATCAGAGATCTGCGAGAATGAAAATGTAAGAAAAGAAATGTCCGACAATCTGAAGTATTTTGCTAAGCCAAATGCTGCAAAAGAGATTGTAGACGAGATTATTAAAGTAATAAAATAATCAGGAAAAGCTTCGACAAGCTCAGCCTGACATAAATACAATAAAACAGTTAGTATTAGATCTGTCACCCTGAGCTTGTCGAAGGGTCAGTAAGCAAACACAAATGAATGAAAATATATTATGTATACATTGTAAAATGTTCTGATAATTCTTATTATACAGGCTTTACCAACGATTTGGAAAGAAGAATTAATGAACATAATGACGGATTTAATCCTGAAAGTTACACGTATACAAGAAAACCTGTAGAACTTGTTTTCTATCATGAATTTAATGATGCTACTCAAGCTATAAGCTTTGAAAAACAAATTAAAGGTTGGAGTAGAAAAAAGAAGGAAGCAATAATAAATGATAACTGGGACTTATTACCAATGTTATCAAAAAATAGGATGAAAGATTAGAAGGCCTCGACAAGCTCAGCCTTACACCGTTAAAGTTTAATTCATTAGCGAGTCATTGATGAAAGCTTTATATTATAAAATATTAGTAATAAAACTCTGAACTGGTTCAGAAGTTATTAAAGATTAAATATAAAATGAACATTTTACAAACATATCAGACTTTTTACTTCGTTGGCATCGGAGGTATTGGAATGAGTGCGTTAGCACGCTATTTCAATGCATCCGGAAAAAAAGTATTGGGTTATGACAAAACCAATACCAAACTGACTCAGAATCTGATGAATGAAGGGATTGATATTGTTTTTGAAGACCTTGTTGATGAAAGGATCACTTCCCTTAAAAAAGAAGATACATTAGTTATTTATACGCCAGCCATTAAAAAACTGGGAATCCTTGATTTCTTCAACCAAAATCAGTTTGAAGTGTTGAAACGTGCTAAAGTTTTAGGATTAATCACAGAAAATACAGATTGTATAGCTGTTGCAGGAACTCATGGAAAGACTACCACGTCTACCCTTGTGGCTCACTTATGCAAAGAAGCAGATCTTCCATTTTCATGTTTTTTGGGAGGAATTTCTGAAAACTTTAAATCCAACTTCCTGTACAACGGTTCCAAATATTCCGTGGTAGAGGCAGACGAATATGACAGAAGCTTCCTGAACCTGTCTCCAGACTGGGCAGTAGTAACTTCTACAGATGCTGATCACCTGGACATTTATGGAGATATAAATCATATTGAAGAAGGATTCAGACAATTCGCAGCGTTAGTTCCTCAAGACAAACAACTTTTTGTAAGAAAAGGTCTGGAAATTGGCAGAGGGCATCAGACTTATGCGGTAAATGAGCCTGCAGATTATTATTCAGACAACCTTCGTATGGATCATGATAAAATTTATTTTGATTTCCATACCCCAACCGAAACAGTTAAAGATTTTGTCTGGGAAATTCCGGGGATCCATAATGTGGAAAATGCCACTGTAGCACTGGCTATTCTGCATAATTTAGGCGCAGATTTTGATACGCTGAAAAAAGCAATTGCCAATTTTAAAGGAATTAAAAGAAGATATACCAAACATATTTATCAAAACGGTAAGATTTACATTGATGATTATGCTCACCACCCTACAGAAATCAATGCTGTAATGAGTTCAATCAGAACATTTTATCCTGATAAAAAGCTGTTGGTAGCCTTCCAGCCTCACCTTTTCAGCAGAACAAGAGATTTCGCAGATGGGTTTGCAGAAAGTTTAAGCAAAGCAGATGAGCTGATCCTTCTTGACATTTACCCTGCAAGAGAGCTTCAGGAAAATTTTGAAGGAATTACTTCAAGCTGGCTGCTGGATAAGGTAATATTAGATAAAAAAGAAGTATCCACATTATCCGATGCTTTTGAAAAAATAAAAGAGAAAGATTTTGATATCCTTCTTACGGTAGGTGCAGGAAATATAGACACCCTGTATGATCCTATTTGTGAATGGATAGAAAAGGTTTGATTAAACGCTGCGTTCGCGAATAAAAATATAAAATCGTTCGCAAAGGCGTTTCACTCAGCAAATGAGAAAAACAAATTATATTATTAAAACAAATTATAAAAATATAGCCGTAGCTGAGTGAAACGCCCTCGCGAACGGAAAAAATAAAAAGATTGCTTTGCGATCATAGCGTTAAAAATAAAAACACAAAATGTATGATTGAAAATAAAATTTCAGAAATTGTTTTCGATGCTGGAATGAAAATACATCGTACGCTTGGAATTGGGCTTTATGAAAATGTATATGAAGAATGTTTAGTTTATGAACTAAAAAATAGAGGATTGAATGTAGAAAGTCAAAAAAATATCGACATTGAATATGAAGAATTAAAAATTTCTAAAGCGTTCAGAGTAGATTTATTAGTTGAAAACAAAGTAATAATTGAAATAAAGGCAATTCAGGAGATTAATGATTATCATTTTTTCCAGCTTTTAAATTATTTAAGAATAACAGATATAAAACTTGGAATGATTTTGAACTTCCATTCAATATTATTCAAAAATGGAGTAAAACGAGTTGTAAATAAATTATAAAGAAAATAAAACTGCTTTACATCCTTTGTGATTAAAGAAAAATATGAAAAATAAATACAGAATATTAAAAATTGTTGTCACGGTAATCATCCTTGGATTGTTACTGAGTTTCTCATTGAAGAGATTCAGCCACCAACAGATTACAGACAATAAGATTTCTGTAAAAATGAGTGAGAAAACTCCGGTCTATTTCGTGGATGAAAAAGACATCAGGGAACTAGTAAAAAAAGAAAATCCATCAGGAAAAGTAGGAGACCTTAATATCCCTTCTTTAGAAAAAAGAATAAATTCTCTTCCGGCGGTAGACAGTGCCAACGTCTACTTGAACCTGAATGGAAAGCTGAATCTGGATATCAAACAGAGAGTACCTGTTTTCAGATTAAATAAAGACGGAAAAGACTTTTATGTGGATGAGAAAGGAGTTGAATTCCCTATTTCAAGAACCTACTCACATCCATGTATGCTGGTAACCGGAAACGTAAAGCCTGATGAATATGAGAAGCTGGCAGAACTGGTAGAAAAAATTGATAAAGATGATTTCAGTAAGAAATACTTTATCGGAATCTCTAAAAATAAAGACAGTTATAATCTTCTGACAAGCGAAGGAAACTACAGAGTTGAGATCGGAGATCTTGATAATATTGATTTTAAAGTAAGAGGATTTAAAACATTTGTGGAAAAATACCTGGTGTATCAGGACCCTCAGAAATACAGTATGGTTTCTGTGAAATATCAGAATCAGATTGTCACTACTTTAAACCCTTATTTTAAAGAAAACGACAGTATTTTAAAGGCGGGGAAAATGGAATTGGCAAAAGTTCCTTCCCCAACAGCCGCTAAAAAGACGGAAGCTAAACCCAAAATAGCAGAGGTAAAAAAGACCAGCTCCACCTCGGTAAAGCCGAAAGAGAGCACAAAACCGAAAGGACAAACAAAAGAAACAAAAGAAACAAAAAAAGCAGAGAAAAAGCCACCCGTCAAGGCCCAGTCCAAGTCCAAGTCTAAGGCAAAAGTTAAAATAGAATAAGTTATACACAAATAGGAAACTATCCTTATAGATAAAAAAGTAGAAAAAATCAAATCGATATAAAATGGAAAATCAAGAGTATTCAGTAGGTCTGGACATCGGGACAACGAAGATAGTCGCGATTGTCGGAAGAAGGAATGCACACGGGAAAATAGAAGTTCTCGGTGTAGGAAAAGCTAAAAGTCTTGGTGTTCATAAAGGTATTGTGAATAACATTTCACAAACTATTAATTCAATCAAGGCTGCAGTATCCGAAGCACAATCCAGTGCCGGAGTTCCTATCCGCAAAGTAACAGTAGGTATTGCAGGAAAACACATCCGTTCTCTGCAGCACTCCGATTATATTATGCGTGAACATCCTGATAAATTTATTACAGACGACGACATCGAAGCATTAAAAGATCAGGTAAAAAAGCTGGTTATGCTTCCCGGAGAAGAAATTATCCACGTACTTCCTCAAGAATATAAAGTAGATTCCGAGGGTGAAATTCAGGAACCTGTCGGAATGCATGGAAAACGTTTAGAAGCCAACTTCCACGTTGTAGTAGGGCAAATGGGCAGTATCAGAAATATTGCAAGATGCGTTCGTGAAGCCGGATTAGAAATGGAAGCCCTTACTTTAGAGCCATTGGCATCTTCAGAAGCTGTACTTACAAAAGAAGAAAAAGAAGCCGGTGTGGCAATTGTTGACATTGGTGGTGGTACAACAGATATTGCGATCTTTAAAGATAATATCATCCGTCATACCTGTGTGATTCCATACGGAGGCGGAATTATTACCGAAGATATCAAAGAAGGCTGTTCCATTATAGAGAAACACGCAGAACAACTGAAAGTAAAGTTTGGTTCGGCTGTTCCCGAATTAGAAAAAGACAGTACTTTTGTAACCATTCCCGGACTTCACGGAAGACCGGACAAAGAGATTTCTTTAAAAACTTTAGCGCAGATTATTAACGCGAGAGTAGAAGAAGTTTTGGAAATGGTGAATACAGAACTGAAAGCTTACGGTGCTTTTGAACAAAAGAAAAAACTGATTGCCGGAATCGTTCTTACTGGAGGGGGTTCAAACCTGAAACACCTTCGTCAGCTGGCCAATTATACAACAGGTTTTGACAGCAGAATCGGTTTTGCGAATGAATATATCGCCAACGACAAAAATCAGTACCTGAAAGGTCCTGAATTTGCTACTTCTATCGGATTACTGATGGAGAGTTTAAAGATCAGAGACAAAAAGCAGAATGCTGATGAAGAGAGAGAGATTGTTACTGAGCAGCTCAAGCAGGAAACGCCTTCAGTACAGCAGGAAACGGTTCAGGCTATTCAACAGGCAGTACCCGTTCAGGAGCAGCAGTCTTTTGAAAATGAGAGACAGGAGAACAGAAAGGCGAAACTGACCTTCGGACAGTCGCTTATGGAAAAAGTAAAAAAATTCTTTGAAGAAGTAGAATAAATATAAATGATACAAGATTAATGGTCAATGATAGCTGGAAATAATTTAATATTTATTAATTTAATAACGAATATTATTCATCAATTATCATCTATCACTTATCAATTATTAAAAGTATAGTTATGGAAAATATAGGTACACAAGGATTTTCATTTGATTTGCCAAAAGGAAATTCATCCATTATAAAAGTAATCGGTGTAGGGGGCGGTGGAAACAACGCTTTGAAGCACATGTACGAGAAAGGAATTCACGGAGTTGATTTCGTGATCTGTAATACGGATGCTCAGACTTTAGATAATAACCCGGTAGCCAATAAAGTTCAGCTGGGAACTTCTATCACAGAAGGTCTTGGAGCTGGTGCCGATCCTGAAGTTGGAGAAAAATCCGCGATTGAAAGTATTGAGGATATCAAGGCTGCTATGGGACAAAACACCAAAATGGTGTTCATCACCGCCGGAATGGGTGGTGGTACAGGTACCGGAGCCGCTCCCGTCATTGCTAAAGTGGCAAAAGACATGGGAATTCTTACCGTAGGTATTGTTACCGTTCCTTTCAGTTTTGAAGGGAAAAGAAGACTGGAACAGGCAGAAAACGGTCTTGATAAATTAAGAAATAATGTTGACTCGCTTATTGTGATCAACAATGATAAACTAAGACAGCAATTCGGAAACCTTGGATTCAAACAGGGATTCTCAAAGGCCGATGAAGTGTTAACCAATGCCGCGAAAGGTATGGCAGAAGTTATTACCGGTTACTTTGATGTAAACATTGACTTTAGAGATGCTAAATCTGTACTTCAGAATTCTGGTACAGCATTGATGTCTACAGGAACAGCTTCAGGTGAAAATAAAGCCGAAGAAGCTGTAAGAAAAGCCCTTGATTCTCCGTTATTGAATGACAATAAGATTACAGGAGCTAAGAACGTTCTGTTATTGATAAGAAGTGGGGCTGAAGAAGTTACCATGGATGAAATCGGTATCATTATGGACCACATCCAGAAAGAAGCAGGAAATACTGCAGATATCATTTTCGGGGTGGGAGCAGATGAAGAATTAGGAGATGCAGTAAGCGTTCTTGTAATCGCAACGGGGTTCTCTAACGATAATAAAAAGTTTGCAGGGCCTACAGAAAAAATCAGAATTAGTCTTAACGACAGTTTTGAGACTCCTAAAAATTCTCCTTTCAAAACAAGAGAAGAAAGAGAATCAGCTCCTGGGGCAGCCCATGATTTTGGTGGAAAAAATCTTTTCAGACTGGATGACGAAGAGCATGACACTCCGTTCAATGTGACGTCTGCTGAAAAAAAAATGATTATTGAAGAAGAGCAGCCCAGAACTGAAATAAAATTCTTTGATAAAGAGGAAGATACGGTAAACACCCCGGAACAAAACTGGAGAAATGATGAAGAAGAGGAATACAGCTTATTATCTATTGATGAAGAAAATGAAGATCCTAATGATCTTGAAATCCAGTCTTTCTCATTTGATTTTGAAAACAAAAAAGAGGAACCACAATCCGGAACTCCATTCAACAACTCATTTTCAAATGAAAAACCTGTTGAATTCAGTTTCTTCGTAAACGAGCCTATCAGAAACGAACCAAATACGGATTTTGGACAGCCAAAAGCAGAATTTAATACACCTGCAAATGCTGCGATAGCTGAACCCACTCAAAAGATTGAAACTTTCTACCAGAAACAGGAAGAACCAAAATTTGAAGTAAGATCAACTTTTGAAAACAAAACTGAAATTGAAACTCCAAAAACTGAAGAATCAGAATTCACGTTCGTGAACAAAACGGCAGATCAGGACAGAGTGATTGAAAGAAGAAATAAATTAAAAGAATTCAACTCCCGCTACCAAAATTTTGACAGCACAAGTGAATTCGAATCTATTCCTGCTTTTAAAAGAAAAAATATTTCTATCGACGGAAACAATGCATCAGACCAGAACATCAACACTTACCTGTCTGATAACAATGGATCTATGCAGATCAGAGAAAACAGATTTTTAAATAAAGACGTAGACTAAACGCTATAAGCTATACGCAGTAAGCTATAGGCTATCCTGGCCGAATCCAAAAGCTTACTGCTTATTGCATAAAGCATAAAGCATATAAAAATGAGTTTAGAAAATACAATAAACGAAGCTATAAAAACAGCAATGAGAGCCAAAGACAAAGTGGCTTTGGATTCTCTGCGTGCTGTGAAATCCCAGATATTACTGCTTAAAACTGAAGCTATCGGAGCCGAAGTAACCGCAGAACAGGAAATTGCTATTCTTCAGAGAATGGTAAAACAACGTAAAGATTCTTACGATCAATTTACTGCACAGGGAAGAAATGACCTTGCAGAAGTAGAAGATGCTCAAATGAAAGTTATTGAGCAGTTTTTACCCAAACAGCTTACGGCTGAAGAATTAGAAACAGAAATTAAAAATATTATTTCTGAAACCGGAGCTGAATCTGCTAAAGATTTAGGGAAGGTAATGGGAGTGGCATCAAAAGCATTAGCCGGAAAATCTGACGGAAAAAGTATTTCCGAGATGGCTAAAAAGCTCCTTTCATAATGTGATTCGGGTTTCGGGATTTTGAGTTGATCTTAATTTCGCAAACACAATCTCATTCCATAACTAAGGATATACAACCTTTGCATATCGATTTGATTAAAGAATCCCGGAGCTCTTCAGTTCCGGGATTCATTTCTTTGGATATTAAAGTTTGTTAATCAGTTTTGATTCTAAACTGAAAAAAGAATTAAGCTACTACCATATTTCAGAAAGTATTTAAGTTATTAATTGCTCGAGGGAAAGCAATAAATGTTTTTTCATGATCGTTTGTTTTTCAGAATCATTTCAAATTTAACAATAATATTTTAATATTCCTAGTATTATTTCATTATTTATAGCATATTATTACAATATTAATATTTGGTTAATTTTATATGACTAATCAATTGATAGTTTTTATATATTGAACAAACGCAAAGAATTGCTTAACTTTGTAGAGATAAAAAACAAAATATATGTATCCAACAGATTTAGTAATGCCCATGAAGGCAGAGCTTACAGATAAAGGTTTCCAGGATTTAAAAACTCCGGCTCAGGTAGAAGATGCATTGAAGCAGTCCGGAACTACATTATTGGTAATCAACTCCGTATGTGGTTGTGCTGCAGGTGCTGCAAGACCTGGAGTAGTTTATTCTTTGACTGGAGACAAAAAACCAGATCATTTAACAACTGTATTTGCAGGATTTGATACTGAAGCAGTAGTAGAGGCAAGAAAACACCTTGCTCCATTCCCTCCAAGTTCTCCGTGTGTAGCACTTTTTAAAGATGGTGAATTGGTTCACATGCTGGAAAGACATCACATCGAAGGAAACCCTGCAGGGGCCATTGCAGCAAACCTTCAGGCAGCGTACGATGAATATTGCTAACAAGCAATCAAATAAATATCAAACCGTTACAAATTTTGTGACGGTTTTTTTATTTAATCACGTAAAAAATTTTCTGAAAATTCAAATATCATTATATTTGTTGAAATGGCAACCAAAGCACTTTTCAATACAGTAGTCAACTGGTTCATCCGTCAAAGGATTGACCAGATACAGAATTTTATGGACCATCCTATTGAAACCCAGAAAGGTATACTTTTTTCTCAGCTGTTTCATGCGGAGGATACAGAATATGGCAAGTTATACGGATTCAATTCTATCTCAAGCTATCAGGATTTCAAAAACAAAGTTCCTATTGTTACCTATGAAGAAATGGAGCCTTTTATTGAAAAAGCCAGACAGGGATATAAAGATGTAAGCTGGCCTGGTCTTATTAAACATTTTGCCAAATCATCGGGTACAACCAATGCTAAAAGCAAATTCATTCCTATCTCTGCTGAAAGCCTTGAATACTGCCACATGAAAGCCGGAAAGGACATGGTTTCCATTTATGCCAACAACCATCCCGAAAACCAGCTTTTTAATTATAAAAATTTACGTTTAGGAGGAAGCTCCGAGCTATATGCAGATTTTAATACAAAATTTGGAGATTTATCTGCTATTTTAATTGACAACCTTCCTTTTTGGGTGGAAATTACCACCACTCCGAGTAAGAAAGTTTCTTTAATGGGAGAATGGGAAAGCAAGCTTAAAGCAATCACTTCTGAAGTAAAAAATGAAGATGTAGGAAGTATCCTTGGAGTACCAAGCTGGATGATGGTTCTTCTGCAAAGAGTATTAAGAGAAACCAATGTAGGAAGCATTTCTGAGCTGTGGCCTAATTTAGAGGTGTTTTTTCACGGCGGAATCAGCTTTAAGCCCTACAGGGAACAATTCAGACAGATCATCGGAAAAAACATCAATTACTACGAAATTTACAATGCTTCCGAAGGCTTCTTTGGGATCCAGGACAGATCAGACAGTGATGAGATGCTGCTGATGCTGGATTATGGGATATTTTATGAGTTTATCCCGATGGATCAGTTTCATTTTTCAAATCCGAAGGTAGTAAGTCTGGAAGATGTGGAAACAGGAAAAAATTACGCCATGGTGATCACCACCAATGGAGGGCTTTGGAGATACCTGATTGGTGATACCGTTGTCTTTACCTCGATCAATCCTTTCAGAATAAAAATAACAGGAAGAACAAAACACTATATCAATGCTTTTGGGGAAGAGCTCATGATCACCAATGTGGAATCTGCCCTTTCAAAAGCTTGTGAAACAACGGGAGCACAAATTACGGATTTTACAGGAGCTCCTGTATTTATGAAGGGAAATGAAGGAGGTGCCCACGAATGGATTTTTGAATTCAGCCGGCAGCCTGACAGCCTTGACAATTTTATTGATGCTTTTGACAAGCATTTAAAGACCATTAATTCAGACTATGAAGCAAAAAGATACAATAATATGACTCTAAAAAGGCCGATTGTACATATCGCTAAAGAAAATCTGTTCTATCACTGGCTGGAAGCTAAAGGAAAACTAGGCGGACAAAATAAAGTGCCAAGATTAAGCAACGACAGAGAATATATTGATCCACTCCTGGAAATGAATAAATAAGAGAGAGATTCCTAACCCTCTCCACTGCAGACTAAAAAAGCCGTAATTCTACTGAACTACGGCTTTTAAATTATTTGCTTAAATCTTCTTTCACTTTCTTAGCGGCTTCCTCTATTTTCGAAGCTCCTTTTTTCGCAGCTTCTTTTGCATCCTGCCCTACTTTATTAGCTTCAGTCTTTATATCCTGACCTGCTTTGTTAAGATCCTTTTTTGTCTTATCAGCTGTGGCATCTATTTTGTCTTTTGCCTTCTGGGCAGCAGCATCAATCTTATTACCTGCTTCATCTACTTTAGCCTTCACATCTTCCTTAGCATTGCTGATCTTTGCACTATCCACAACGTTAGGTGTTTCAGTAGTGGTAGTGGTAGTGGTGGTAGTGGTGGTAGATCCATCAGGATTCTCTACCTGTTCTGTTTTTGTTGTTGATTTTGTACATGCTACAGTGAATACTGAGATCACGATTGCAGCTAGAATTTGTTTTTTCATATTGTTTATTTTTTAATGGAATTCGGATTTATTCTGGTTTGGATTCCTGGGCTGACGGCTTTTCTGCTGTCTTCAGCTTCTTTTCAGCCTCTGCTTTTTTCTTTTCTTCTTCCTGTTTTGCCTTGTTTTCTTTTTCAAGCTCTGCTTTGAGCTTATTTTCTTCATCCTGCAATTTTTTAGCCTGTTTTACAGAATCAATATACTGAGGAGAAGACATTCTTATTTTCCGTGCAATATCTACTGAAACAGCTCCTGTAGAAAAGGAGTCGATAGCGGTAGTATCATAACGTATTTTTACTTCCTGTTCAGCTACGAAGCCCGGAGATTCTTTCTTGGAACAAGCCGTAAAAAGAACGGTATAAATAAAAATCGCAGTCAGTAAATTTTTCATGGAACTAATTTAATAGAAATTCTGCAATTACAGGATAGTGATCCGATAATTTCACAGACTGGTCTACTTTATAGCTTAACGGAATGATGGATTTCGAAGTGAAAATATAATCAATCCTCAAAGGAACTTTATAATCGTGAAAACTGCTCGCACTACCTTTTCCTGCTACCAGAAAGGCATCCTGAAGGTCTTTTCCAAGATTGTAATATTCATAAGAATTGGGAACAGAATTAAAATCTCCTGCCAGAATAACAGGATAAGGAGATAAATCTACCATTTTTCTGATTCTTTTTACCTGATCTTCGTGGGCCTGGAATGTAGGAGTCATATGAGAAAGTAATGTTGAAACATTTCCCAAACCTAATTTATCAAGTTTCGTAAACATCGATTTATGAAGTCTGAAAGGTTCAAGATATACATTAATAATTCTGATTACTTTTCCATTGATATCTATATCAGCATAGAATGAATTTCCACGGGCTTTCTCATCAATAAGTTCCGCTTGTCTTACAATTTTATGCTTAGTTTTAAGAATAACTGACGGATATTTTATAAGATCACGTTTTATAACACGATTGGTATCTTTTTCCTGTACCAGAATAATATCAGCATCCTGTGCTTTGATGTAGTCCTTTACTTTATCCCAGCCATACTCTCCGTACTTCACATTAAATGTCAATACCTTGATATCCCGTATTGTTTTTAAATTTTCCGTTTTGGGAGAAAAGTTGATCCATCTTCTGATTGGATTATAGAAAATAAATGTCCCTAATACAAAAGCAATAGCAATTTTTTCTTTTTTAAAGATCCAGATCAGCGTAAGAACCACATGCGCCAGGATCAGATAAGGAAAACCAAGAGACAGAAGATTCAGGTTGCCAAAAATATTGGGCGGAATCCATGCATTCCCCAATGTGCATAACAGCAAAACAGCAACAACGATATGTATAAATAGTAATATCTGGTTCGACTTCATGAAAAAACGGTCTTGGTAAGGTTTTCTTTCAACAAAAATCCTACCAAGCAGATAATTTTAACTATTTTTATGATTACCTGTTCTCCGTAGAAAACTTAACTATGACAGGATAATGATCTGAAATACTTACAGAACGGTCAACTTTATAAGATATTACCTTTAATGATTGTGAAGAAAAAATATAATCAATTCTGATAGGAAATTTATAATCGTGAAAACTGGTTGCACT
The DNA here is from genome assembly GCF_004916905.1 of Chryseobacterium candidae. GTDB lineage: Bacteria > Bacteroidota > Bacteroidia > Flavobacteriales > Weeksellaceae > Chryseobacterium > Chryseobacterium candidae. Next base: position 194,960 of record NZ_SDLV01000047.1, on the reverse strand, counting down.
TCCTCTTCCTGCTTCCACAAATGCATCTTCAAGCCCGTCTGATAAATGATAATATTCGTAAGAATTGGGTACAGAATTAAAATCGCCCGCTAGAATTACAGGATAAGGAGAATTGTCAATGGCTTCACGAATAAGTGTTACCTGATCCTGATGTTTTTTAAAGGTGGGAATCAGCCTTTTAACAACATCTTTTATTTTTTGTTCATCGGTATCGGTATTTCCATTAAGTCTCACCATATCTTTTTGAAAGCGAAAAGGATTGAGATAGACATCAATGAATCTGTATACCTTACCTTTAATTTCTATATCAACCTGTAATCCGGGAATTCTTACATTTTCATCCTGCGGATCTATGAGCTGCTGTTTAACAATTCTGTGTTTGGTTAAAATCGTCAAACCTCCACCAGGATTTGCTTTCTGATATCCATCAAATCGATATATTATACCGGCATCCTCCTGTAAAAGAAGAACATCCGCATCCAGAGACTTCAGGTAAGGTCCTGTCTCCGCACTTCCTCTTCCGCCAGCTCTCGTATTGAAAGAAACTATTTTTATATCAGAATTCCCACTTTCAGGCGAAGAATAATTAACCCAACGTTTTACAGGATTTATAAACGCTAAACCTGCAAACATAAATACAAAAGCTCGTTTTTTCCAGCTGAATACCCAGAAACCCGTTAGAATCACATATACTATAATAAGTACAGGAAAGCCCAAAGAAAGCAGATTAAACCATGAAAAAATCTTTGGTGGAATGTAAGCGTTTAATAAAGTACCCAACAGTAGAAATAAAATTCCCAGGTGGATTATGAACAATATAAGTCGGAAAGCCTTCACAATGCTTCTTTAGTTGAATCTGTACAAATGTTTTTTCCAAATTCTTGCCAGCAGCCATCCTACCAAAGCACCACCCACGTGAGCCAGATGAGCAACTCCTCCTCCATTTCCTGACACCCCAAGATATATGGAAACCACAACAATAATAGGCAAAAGATATTTTACTTTTATAGGCACAGGAATAAACATGATTCCAATTTTAGAATCGGGATACAATGTTGCAAATGCAGCTACTACTCCGAAAATCGCTCCCGAAGCACCTAACATTCGTGATCTTAAATCTGTATAAAGCTGATCTGACAAATTCTGTGCTTCCTGAGTAGACGCATGGAATGATAAATAATCTGCGGTGTTAAGAGATACCCTTGAATAAATTTCAGAAGCATTTACTCCTAAGCTTTCCAGACCAGAAACAATTTGTTGAATTTCAACAAAATTCCACAAATTGAACAAGAAAAAGGAACCAAGACCACTTGCAAAGTATAATATCAGATATTTTTTATCTCCAAGCGTTTGCTCCAAAACAGGTCCAAAACTAAACAAAGTAAACATATTAAATAAAATATGCATTATCCCTCCAGGTTCTTCAAGAGGAGCATGCATAAACATATGTGTAATTACCTGCCATGATTTGAAGAGTGGAGAAAAAGGATAATAGCCTACCAAGGAATCATACAATCCTTTAAAAATAAAATTAGATATGAGGTATACTATAACATTAATGATAATGATATTCTTTGTGATGGGTGGTATATTGTTAAACATATTCTTTAAAATTTGTTTTTAAAGTCGTTAAACGGAACTTCATAAAAGCATCTTTTGCCATCCGGTAAAAACTCCGGGAAGCCTAAAGCTGTAAAGTCTTTAATAAGCTGTTCCGCATCTTTTTTATAAATAAAGTCAAATCTTGACTTCGACTGCATTTTACTCCATTGGTTATGGTAATACTGCATAAATTCTTCTTCCGTCTTGTAGTCCAGGATCTCAAAAAGGTTTTCGAGAAATTTCATGGCCTGGGTTTCTTTCAGTCCTTCAGGAAGCGAATCTATTCGAAGTACACTTTCATGAGCAATTTTCATGTCAAACCCCAATTCCGGAAGATATTTTTTTATCGAATTGTATTTTGTCTTTTCGATTTCATTCATATGATACTCCAGAGAGAAAAGAAGAGCATGGCTGTTTGTATTGGATTTTCTGGTGGATTTATTTCCTTCAGAAACCAATAATCTGTGCATTCTTCCCAAATCCAGCATTAATGTGACATCTCCTTTGTTGAAAAGCCAGTATCCATTGGGAAGCCTCATCAGGTCTTCGTCAAAATCTTCATCTTCAAAAAGATTGATCTTTGAAGGTTCTGCCGTAATATTCTGATGATACATTTCTGTAAGGTTCTGAATTTCCTCCGGATGTACTACATTTTTCTCCTCCAGAAACGGATTATAGTCTTTATCTACAATGATTTCAGGCATTTTAAAAACACCGCCACCGGTTCCGCCTCCATTTCCTTTGCTGGGAATCGGTTTATTCATCATTTCATCCAGCTCAGGATCTCTGTCGAAATCAAGACTTGGAGAAACATTATAAATTCCTAAAGATCTTTTTATGGTTGAACGAAGCAAAGCAAAAATAAGATGTTCATCTTCAAATTTCACTTCTGTTTTCTGTGGATGGATGTTGACATCTATTTTCTCCGGATCAAGCTCCAGAAAAAGGAAAAACGAAGGCACATATCCCGGTTGAAGAAGCCCTTCAAATGCTTCCTGTACTGCTTTATTGAAGTATGGACTTCTGAAATACCTTCCATTCACAAAAAGGAACTGTTCTCCCCTTGCTTTCTTTGCTCCTTCCGGCTTGGCAACAAAACCGTGAAGCTTACACCAGATAATATCTTCTTTAATGGGAATTAAAAGTGGCTGTAATTTTCTTCCGAAAACATCCACAATACGCTGCATCTGACTTCCTTTTCTCAGCCTGAAAACAGCTTCATCATCATGGAACAGGGAAAACTCCAGGTTCTCATGAGCTAGTGCAACTCGTTGAAATTCATCAATTACGTGTCTGAATTCAATATTATTATTTTTCAAAAACTTCCTTCTTGCAGGAACGTTATAGAAAAGATTTTTAACCAGAAAGTTTGATCCGTCTGCTGTCTGAACCGGGTCCTGAAACTGGAAAACTCCTCCTTCAATATAGATATTGGTTCCGATGGAAGTATCTTTCTGTTTCGTTCTCAGCTCCACCTGTGAAACCGCTGCTATCGAAGCCAGTGCTTCCCCACGGAATCCCTTTGTGGCAATCTTAAAGATATCTTCTGTTCCTTTTATTTTGGAGGTAGCATGTCTTTCAAAAGCCATGCGGGCATCTGTTTCAGACATTCCTTTTCCGTCATCTACCACCTGAATAAGGTTTTTCCCGGCATCTCTGATGATCAGTTCAATTTTCGTTGCATCTGCATCAATAGCATTTTCCAAAAGTTCTTTCACAATGGATGCAGGCCGCTGCACCACCTCTCCCGCTGCAATTTGGTTGGCTACATGATCCGGTAAAAGCTGAATAATATCTGACATAAAAACGTAAATCAACTTACAAAAATAGTTAATGAAAACGGGAATTAAAATACTAAAATCGTGATTTAATATTTAATTATCAACATTTTTGCCTATTTATCCCCAACTGATTTTTTTAATGTTTGTAATGAAGGGCGTTAGCAGGTTTATTTTTATGATCAGGAAACTTTCATTTCAGCAGCCAGTAAATAGGGCAAAAAACAACAGAAATACTGATTAGTAAGATCATTTTTAAGAAAAACACCCCTATTTTATAATAAAATAAGGGCATTTACAGCTAGTTTATACAAAAAATTAATAGTGTGTTTTCTAATTTAATCCTCAAAGACCAATTTTCTTTTCTTTTCTCTTTTAGGAATTCCATGGATTTTATCATACAGGTAAGCAAAAAGATTGGGCTTTTTATAGATTCTGCTGTATCTGTATTTTGTATTGAAGTGACGGATATGAATTTTATAGGTATCGTACCCGATGACAATCAGAAGACATATACTGATGACATAGAACACCCTGAATTCCAGATAGTAATAAGTTAATCCTGAAAATACGGCTCCCATTACATAGGCAAGCATAATACTCATGAGAAGTTTTGCTCTGCCAATCAGCTCTCCGTTTTTTCTGTACTTTTTCTGGGTAAACATCGATGTCAGAATTCCAAGGTCAGTAGTAGTTCCGGTAAGGTGGGTTGTTTTTACGGAGAAGTTGGAAATACTTGCGGTAAGACCGTTCTGAAGTCCGGTAGCGAAAAGCATTAATGCTACTAAATATTCTGTTTCTTCTAGTGTTTTCTGATAGTAAAACTGCCCGTATATTCCCACAAAAAGAAGACATATAATTTCCAGCACAATCGGCATGGCATGGGCAAAATATTTGCTTTTATTATTAAAATTGATAACGATAAAGTTGGACACGAAACTTCCGAAGAAGAACAAAAAGATCCATCCTCCTACGACTCCCACCTGCGTCCAGTTTCCTTTACTGATTTCCGCCGCCAAAATAGCGTAGTGCCCCGTTACATTCGACGTAAAAGAGAGAAATATCAATAGGGATGCTATATTTATAGTACCTGCCGTAAAGGCAGTCAGCGTCCCCAACCTGATATTATCTCCCAGTGTCCTGCTGTTACTATAATTTCTTAACATTTTTTATCTTTTTAAATAGTGTTTAACTTCTTAGGCTTCCACAAAGATCTCTGCCAGTCTTCCTCTTTCCGGAAGTCTTTTTCTTACTTCAACAGGGATTTCATAAGACTTCAGGTCTTTACACTTTTTGATGTAAGGAATCAGATCAAACTTGCCCTTTCCTTTGCTTTTGATAGCAGGAGAATAATAAGCTTCCACAATATTTTCCGCCTTAACGTACTGATTGAATGTCCTCTGAAAACTTCCTGTAAAGACATCACATATGATTTTATTGACCAGGTGTGGATATTTATTGCTGATGATTCCGTAGGCATCACAGAATTCCGTAGGCCTGATTTTATTGAATATCGATGTTTTGGTACTGAATAAAAGATCTCTGATAGAATCTCCGGAATCATATCCGGAAGTCAGAAGGATATTATATTGGTTCTGATCTTCTGCTGCATCTTTCTCTTTAAGTACTTTTTTCAATATGTTCAATGACTCAAGAGAGTAATCTGTTGCAATTAAAATTGTTTTAGTCATGTTCTTATTATTTTGTATTGTGTTTATCTTTTTTGATGATACAAAACTAGAACGACCATATTAGAAGATCTTTGGAACGGAATTAAAATGTGATTAAAGAGATTAAAATGAGATTAGAAAATTGTTAACAGGAGTTCATACCCCAATAAACTAAAATCGAAAAGAAACCAAATCAACAATATAACATACTGATTTTCAAAACAAAATGAAATTAAAAACAAGTAAAAAAAGTCAGAACAGAGATTCTTATTTATTGATTTCTTCGCTCTTCTGAGTGCTGTAGAAATTAGGAAAACGCATCTGTACTGTTGTTCCCTGATTCTCGTGCGAGCTTACAATCAGTTCACCATGGTGCATTCTTACAATATTTCTTGCCAGCGGAAGCCCGATTCCGTAGCCTTCGTAATTATTGGTATTCGAAGCCCTGAAAAACGGATCGTAGATTTTGTTCATTTCCACTTCCGGAATCCCGATACCATTATCTTTTACAATAATATAAACGTCTGTATTGGTAGCTCCAAGCGAAACTTTAACCTGCTGGAAATTAGAATATTTACAGCCATTACTGATGATATTGGCTACGGCAAGATGCAATAACTGTTCATTTCCCTGTACTTTCAGTTTCTTCGGGTTATCGGGAAGCATGCTGATATCAAGGTAAATATTGTTTCTGGAATCAATTCTTCTGAGCGTTTCAATAACATCCCAAAGAAGCTGATCGATTCTTACCTTATCCATTTTCTGGATCTTTCCATCAAATCCGGTTTGAGCAATCATAAGCAGTGCTTTGATCTTTTTATCAAGTTTTTCAGCTTCATCCAGAATGATTCCCAGGGTTTCTTTGTATTCATCGGCCGTTCTGCTGATGGAAAGTGCCACATCCGCCTCACCCATAATGGAGGTAAGAGGAGTTCTCAGTTCGTGGGAAACATTTCCGATCAGGTGATTCTGGGTTTCGAAAGACGTTTCAATACGGTTGAGCATATCATTAAAGGTGTCTACCAACTCATTCAGTTCTTTATTATCAGGCTGTGATTCCAGCCTTAAATGAAGGTTTTCGGAACTGATTTCCTTTACTTTTCCTGTAATTTTTAAGATGGGTCTGAATAAAGTTTTGGACAGATAAAAAGAAAAAATCATACTAAAGAACAGAGACAGTACGATACAGGTAAGCAGTGTTCTTTTTAGGAAGCCCAGATAATAAACCACATAATGGTTTTTGGCTGAAGCAATGGCAATATAATCTTTATCATCATATCTGAAGCTTTGTCCTATATAATAGAATTCTTCATCATTATAATTGGACTCTCCTTCTTTGATAATATTTTTAAAGAAATATGAAGGAATATGAACTTCCTGAGATATTTTTTTGAAATTGGAATCACTGGGAACAGCAAAAACATAGTCTTTTTCCATCGGAAGTTCCTCATCATTTAAACTGTTGAGAACATAGTTTTCCGGAAGATCGAGATGATCTTTGCTTTTTTCTATCTGAACGATGGTTGCCGTTCTGATCTTCAGCAGCTCATAAAACCTCTGATGCGAAAAATTAACAATAGAAAAGTACACCAAACCACTGAACAGCAAAATGATGGCGGTAAAAACCAGCATCAAAAGCACCATCGTTTTGGTTTGATTTGTAATGACTTTATTAAACATTCATTATGTTTTTTTCAACACATACCCCATTCCTATCACGGTATGAATCAACTTATTATCGTCCTGGCTATCCAGTTTTTTTCTTAAATAGTTGACATAAACGTCTACCACATTGGTTCCCAGCTCATAGTTTACGCCCCAGACCGCATCCAGAATTTCTGCTCTTGAAATTACTTTTTCAGGATTATTCAGGAAATACAACAGGAGTTTATATTCTGTGGAAGTAAGGGAAATATCTTCTCCGGCACGGGTTACTTTCTTGGTATAATCATTCACCATGAGATCCGAAAACTGAAATACGTGTTCATTATCCGGCTCCGGTTCGGCAATTTCCTGTGGACCATTGTTATTGCTTCTTCTAAGCAGAGATTTCACGCGTGCCACCAGTTCAATAAATTTAAAAGGCTTTACAAGATAATCATCTCCGCCGCTTTCCAGCCCAAGAACGATATTTTCAGAAGTTCCCAAAGCAGTCAAAAATAAAATAGGAACGCTCTGATTGGTTTTTCTTATTTCTTTGCATACATCCAGACCATTCATTTCCGGAAGCATAATGTCTAAAATAACCAGATCGAAATCGTTAGCCCGCACCAGCTGCACTCCTGTACGCCCGTCAAAAGCAACAGAAATCTCATACCCATTTTCCTGAAGTCCCTTTTTAATAAATGAGACAACACTGGTTTCGTCTTCGATAAGAATAATTTTTTTCATAGATGAAATAAGGAGTTTTACAAAAATAGGGAAATTTTGCCGGAGAGAAAAGGCGAAAGAATCTGAGAAAGCCGGGAAACCCAATAATAAATTTCAATGAATTGATTCCCTCTTATATCCAAACTCTATAGAATAATATTACCTTTGTTTTGAATATAATGATGAAAAAATAATTCAGGTTAAATTCCACACAGTATGAATGACTTTTTAATAGGTATCGGCAAGAGATTAAAGGATATTAGAAAAAAGAATAATTTAACCATTAACGAACTGGCTTTTAAAGCGAACGTGAGCAACGGCCTTGTTTCCAGAATTGAAAATGGAAGGACTATTCCTTCACTTCCTGTTTTATTGGATCTGATTCAGTCGCTTGAGATTGACGCCAGTTATTTTTTTGAAGGAGTTGAGAAAAAATCCAACGCCAAATTCATCTATGTTCCGAAAGAAAGCCAGCAAGTCATCGAAAAGGAGGTGGAAGCTGAAGGGTTCAAATACATGCATATCTTCAGCAAAAGTCTTCATTCTTTAGGGTTTGAAGCTGTACTGCTGACTCTCGAACCCAATTCTAAAAGGGAAAAGGTTATTACGGATGCCTGGGAATTCAAATATATTCTGAAAGGAGAAGTGAAATATATGATTGACAATGAAGAAATCATCTTAAAAGAGGGTGATTCTTTGTATTTCAACGGAAAATTTCCTCACGTTCCGGTAAGCATCAGCAATGAGAGCTGTGTGATGCTTGTTCTTTATTTTTATACGGCTTAACTATCTCATTTTTTTAACACAAAGTTTTTATTATTTTGCTTTTGTCATTCTGACGAAGGAATAATCTCTTATTTGCATTCAATAACTTGAGATTCTTCATAACATTCAAAATGACAAATGTAGTGTAGATTCATTATAGACATCCATATAATAATCATCTTATTTTTACATCATTCTTCAATTTTTGAATTAAAGCACACATGAAAGTTTACAAATATGCAACTTTTATTTTTCTGTTTTCTTCCAAGATGAACGAAATATTAACCAAAACACTCCTGTTTTGAAGCAATTCTCTATTTCATAAGTATATGGTATTATTTACAAAAAACGTTGTATGAGTGATCTCTAAACCTGTTTTATCCAATTTTCAAAGATCAGATTCAATGCTTTTCAAAGTAAAATAGCTGTAACAAATGGCGTTTATTTGTTAAACAATACTTAACATAAAATATTTATATATATTAAAATTATTAGCGTGATTTGCATAAAAAATTTAATATATGTAAAAATGAAAACAAAATTAGAGAAATTACTTACCCTTGTTTTTGTCTGTTTCATGGTCTTTGTTTCAGCACAGAAACAGTTAATTATAGGAACTGTTCTTGATGAGAGCCAGCCTCTCCCTGGGGCAACAGTCAAAATAAAAGGCTTATCCAGAAATATAACAACCGATATTGAAGGAAAATTTGCCATCAATGATATCAAAGAAGGTCAATATACATTACAAATCAGTTATATTGGTTATGAATCTTCAGACATTACTATTGATCTGAAACCGGAGCAAACGGTTGATCTGGGGATCATTAAACTTTCCCAGCCCCGAAAAAACATTGATGAAATAGTAGTGACCGGAACATTGAAAAATACGGAAGCGAGAGCGTTGAATCTTCAGAAAAATGCAATCAATATTACCAATGTAATTGCCTCAGACGGAATCGGAAAATTACCGGACAGAAATGCAGCAGAAACCGTACAGCGTGTGCAGGGAGTTTCTATTGAAAGAGATCAGGGAGAAGGAAGGTTTGTTTCCCTCAGAGGACTTCCGCCATTCTGGGCATCCACAACCATTAATGGAAACAGACTTCCAACGGCTGAAGAGGAGACAACCTCCAGAGCAACAGCATTCGACTTTTTCCCTACGGAACTGATCTCCTATGTGCATGTAAACAAATCATTTACTCCGGATATGGAGGCCGACGGAATTGGCGGCGGTGTGAATTTCATCACCAAAACACCACCCATGAAAACAGAGTTTAAATCAACGATTGGAAGCGGATATAATGCCAAAGCCGATAAAGGGGTCTACAACCTTGGATTTTTATATGGCGGAAGAACAAAAGACAAGAAATTCGGGTATCTTTTCAATTTCGCCCACTTCATAAGAAACTGGTCTACAGACAATTTCGAGGCCAGAAGAAGTGGTGATGAAGGCGTTTTCAGACTGGAACTCCGTGATTATAACGGGGTGAGAAAGACAACAGGAATTAATACGGCTTTTGAATATGTACTTTCTCCAAAGACAACTTTCTATTTAAAAGGAATGTATGGGACATTATCAGACGATGAAACCCACTACAAGCATAGAATCCGTTTTGATAAATTCAGCAGTGCGAACAATACGGCAAGAGTGGAGCTTCAGAACATTCACAATTTATTGATAACGGAACTTACGTCTGCTTCCCTGGGAGCGGTTCATCAATTAAACAAAGGAAAAATTGACTGGGATCTCTCTTATTATGACAACAAATTCAAGTATGGAAACATCCCAGACAAACAGAACAATTCTTATTATGTCATCAAGTACACTCAATCCGGTGTAGGCATCAATCCTGATTATATTTCCAATCATGGAAATGGACCTAGAGCGTATTGGAAAGCAGATGGCGGGAAATTAGATTATAAAAATCCGGATGATTTATTCGGTTTTTACAGTGATCCGAACTTTAAAATGGATGCTTCCCAAATGAGATTTACAGATCTTGAATTTTACAAGGTTTTTGTAGAGGAAAAGGATAAAATCGTAGCGGCTTTCAACCATGAGATCAATGCATCTGATAAACTGACTTTAAAATATGGTTTTAAATACCGTGATAAAGAGCGTAATGCAAGATTCTCCGATATTTTCTACAACTGGAGCAGCGGAACAGCACCTCTTCTGTCTGATTATTCCCAATACATCACAACACAGCCTAATGGGCCGAAATATTTAAGTGAAATGAATGCTCACATCGGAAATACATTTGGTCCGGTACTTTCTACCACAGGAATGAACCAGTTCTGGTATGACCATCAGGGAAATCTGAAAATCAACACAGCAGATTCCGAAGCGCTGGAATACAATAAAGCTCTGGGAAGGAACTTTGATGTGTTTGAAAAACATGCAGATGCTTATGGAATGGCAACCTATAAACTGAATGACAAGATCACCGTTTTAGGAGGAATCAGATTATCCAATACCAATACAAAAGTGAAAGGTTACAGCGTAAATGATAATGTACTGACACCGGTAGAAAATACCAAAAACTATCTGGCCGTTCTTCCGATGATTCACTTGAAATATACTTTAAACGATAAAGCTAATCTTCGCTTTGCAGCAACAAGAACTTTCTCAAGGCCCAATTTTGGAGATCTGACTCCGGGAGGAACTTATAGTGAAGCAGATAACGAATTCAAAGGGGGAAATCCCAATCTTAATCCTACCTATTCTTTGAATTTTGACCTGATGGGAGAATATTATTTCTCCAACGTAGGGATTCTGAGTGGCGGTGTTTTCTATAAATCCATTACAGATCCTATTTTCCAGGATTCTTTTATCGGAAACTATAACGGAAACAACGGCGTACAATTTACCGCTCCTAATAATGGAAAAGCGGCATGGCTGGGAGGAATTGAGCTGGGAATTAATAAAAGATTTGACTTTCTTCCAGGGCTTCTACAATATTTCGGGGTACAACTGAATGCTACATTCATGACTTCTGAAATGGAAAAACCAAGCGGAAGAACGGTAGCCCTTCCCTATCAGGCAAAGGAGTTATACAATGCGCAGCTTTTCTTTGAGAAAAAAGGATTCAACGCAAGGCTTGCTTACAACTACAAAGGGAAATATGCAGTAGAATATGCCGAGGAAGATATCAACGATTCTTATTATGGAAAATACAGCAATCTTGATTTCGGAGGTTCTTATCAGTTTACCAGATATCTGACTTTATACGCGGATGTGAACAATATTCTGAACAAACCGCTGATCTATCACTTCGGAAAAAGTGAAGACCGTCCTGAACAGGTAGAATATTACGGAGTACGATTCAATCTTGGAGTAAAACTGAACTTCTAAACCCTTATCATGGCCAGAACCATCAATAAAAAAACATTAGTAACACTGAAGGCCGCTTTCGCCGCTTTCGGTGTATACTTCTGCATGTACGGCTTCAGGAAACCCTTTACTGTAGCTTCTTTCGAGGGAATTTCTTATTTCGGGGTAGATTATAAGATACTGATTATTATTGCACAGGCAGTAGGCTATTTTATTTCAAAATTCATCGGGATCAAATTTATTTCTGAACTAAAACCCCAGAAAAGACTTACTTATCTGTTTGTTTTCATTGCTATTGCAGAGCTTGCATTACTGGGATTCGCAGCCGTTCCCGCTCCTTACAATATCATATGTATGTTCATCAACGGAATACCGCTGGGAATGATCTGGGGAATTGTTTTCTCCTATATCGAAGGGCGAAAAACCACGGAAATTATTGGTTTGTTTTTATGTTCAAGCTTTGTAGTTTCTTCAGGATTTACAAAGTCAGCAGGAAAATTTTTAATGGATACATTTTCCATTTCCGAATTCTGGATGCCATTTTCTGCCGGACTTATTTTTATTATTCCATTGATTTTATTCGGATTGCTTCTTGAAAGAATTCCCCAACCTTCGGAAGAAGACATTTTGCTTAAAAATAAAAGACAGCCGTTGAATGGTGCAGAAAGAAAAGCACTGGTTCAAAAGTTTTTTGTTCCGATCGTGTGTATCATATTTCTTTATATCAGCTTAACCGTTTTAAGAGATTTCAGAGATAACTTCAACCGGGAAATCTGGGACGGACTGCATTTTAATTTAGACAGTTCTATTTTCACCTTAACAGAAATTCCTATTGCGGTGATGGTACTTGTGATTTTAAGCTTTATGGTGAAAGTGAAAAACAATAAAAAAGCGTTTGCCTGCTATCATTATATTCTTTTTGCAGGAATTCTTACGGTAGGACTTTCTACCTATCTGTTTCAGCAGGGTTATATGGCACCTTTTTTATGGATGACAATTTCAGGTTTTGGAATGTACATTTGTTATATTCCTTTCAATGGAATCTATTTTGACCGGATGATCGCGGCCTTTGAAATCAAAGGAAACGTTGGTTTTCTGATCTATATTGTAGATTCATTCGGATATCTGGGAAGTGTGCTGATCCTGCTGTATAAAAACTTCGGATCGGCTCAGACTTCGTGGTTACATTTTTATATCAACTTGAATTATATCATCACCATAACGGTTTTCGTTCTTTCGGTGGTTGCATTTCTGGCTTTCAGGAAGAAATCAAAACCGAAATCAAACTCAAACACTAATCAATTCATCAATTTCGATACGTCGAAAATTTTATAAATTATAGAACAATGACAACAAAATTTGATTTAATCGTTGTAGGAGGTGGAATTTTAGGAACATTCCATGCTTATCATGCGCTGAAGAAAAATCTTAAAGTAGCTTTACTGGAAAGAAATTCTGTTCCTCAGGGTGCCACGGTAAGGAATTTCGGACAGGTAGTACCCTCCGGAATGGATCTTAAATGGCAGAATTTCGGAAGAGAAAGTCTCAAAATATACAATGAACTTCATAATCAGGCAGATCTTACCATCAGGCAAAACGGATCTGTCTATATCGCATCCAATGATGAAGAACTTCAGCTGATTGAAGAGCTTTATGAAATCAACAGAAATAATGATTATGAATCTGTTTTATTATCCAAAAACGACTGCATCAAGAAATTTGACGGTCTCCGTTCGGATTACTGCAAAGGAGGTCTGTTTTTTCCGCAGGAACTTTCCGTAGATTCTGCAGATATGATTGTAAAGCTTCACAAGCTGCTTCAGGAAAAAATGGGATTGCAGATTTTCTATAATACTACAGTGCTGGAAACCCATGAAAATGATCAGAAATGTACCGCTGTAACTGCAGACGGAATAGAATTTTATGCATCTAAAATCATCATCTGCGGCGGGCATGAGTTCAAAACTTTATATCCTAAAGTATTCAATGACAGTGATCTGGAAGTGAGCAAACTTCAGATGCTTCAGACCAAACCTCAGGGAATCTATTCACTTCAGGGAAATATTCTTACCGGACTTTCCGTGAGAAGGTATGAGTCTTTTAGCGAGTGTCCTTCTTTTCAGAAAATCAAGGCTTTAGAAGATCCTAATTCGTTTGAAAAGAAATACGGAGTGCATATTTTATTCAAACAGGCCCTTGACGGCTCTGTGATCATAGGAGATTCTCATGAGTATGCGGATGCTAAAAATGCGGATGATCTGGGATATGATCTTAATATGGAGATTGATGAATTTATGATTCATGAAGCGAAGAAAATCATTGATCTTCCTACGTATGAAATTCAGAGAAGATGGTTTGGGATCTATTCCCAGTGCAAGACAAAGGATATTTTTGAGCACAGCCCATCTTCCAACATTCATATTGTAACGGGTATCGGGGGAAAAGGAATGACGGGAAGCGGTGGCTTCTCTAAGTTTAATATTAAAAAAATTTACGCATAACATTTACATGAAAAATATAGAATTATTAGTTCTGGATATGGCCGGAACAACCGTTGATGAAGATAATGTAGTCTACAAAACACTTACCAATGCTGTGAATGATTACGGTTATACTGTAAGCCTTGAAAAAGTATTATCCAGCTGTGCCGGAATGGAAAAACTGGAAGCCATCACAAGCCTTTTAAAAGAAATTAAGGGAAATGAAGAGGATGCTCCTGCCATTTTTGAGAATTTTTCCGATCAGCTAAAAGAATCTTATAAAAACCTTGAGGTAAAACCCATCAACGGAACAGAAGATTTTCTGCTGAGCATGAGGTCTCAAAACAAAAAGATCGTTTTAAATACAGGATATACATCAGAGATTGCGCATCAGCTTTTGAACAAACTTAACTGGAAGGAAAGCATTCATTTTGATGCTTTGATTACTGCGGACGACGTTTCGAAAAGCCGTCCAAGCCCTGAAATGATTCATCTCGCAATGAAGAAATTCAATATTACGGAAGCCAATAAGGTTTTAAAGGCAGGCGATTCCGTTATTGATATTGAAGAGGGCAAAAATGCAGGCTGCGGACTTACAATAGCTGTTCTATCAGGAGCTCAAACCCAATCAGAGCTTGAGAAGGCGTCACCTGATTATATTCTGAATACTATTTCTGAGGCTGAAGATCTTCTTTAAATACATCTTTTTCAAATTATTTTTAATACTTCTTGACACAAACGTTTTCATGGATACTTCTATTGAAAATGTTTGTGTTTTTAACCATCCCGCCAAATTATAAGTTTCACAGAGGTTTACACAAAAGCTAAGTGATTTGGCTTTTGTCATTCTGACGAAGGAAGAATCTTACTGATCTTCCCAATATTAGATTCTTCACTACATTTCATTTCGTTCAGAATAACACTTTTGAAACAGTCTCGGTTTAGTATGGCCAATTGAAGGTTTTAGAATTCTTTTTTCTAAACTTTTTAGTTATCAAATAATTAACTTTCAGTTCACAAATGTTTACAAATAGTAAACTAATTTTACAATAGTTAAAAATAAATTACTATTTGTAAATATTTATAATTCTAAAACCTTATTTTCCCATGAAAACAAAACTATTCTCAATGGCTGTTGTTATGAGCTGTTTCCTTGGAGCACAGACTAAAAAAGTCCTTTTTATCGGAATTGACGGATGCCGTGCAGATGTCATGATGTCTACGCCTACTCCTAACATTCAAAACCTCATCAATCAGTCCATTTACTCTGTTGACGGACTTTGCACTGCTACTACCTGGAGCGGAAACGGATGGAGCACTATGCTCACCGGAGTATGGCACACCAAACACAATGTTCAGGACAATAATTTTACCAGTCCGAACTTCGTTAATTACCCTGATTTCTTAACAAGAGCAGAGACTTACAACGCTAATTTGAGAACCATTTCTCTGGCTCACTGGTCGCCCATCAACGATAAAATTATTCAAAACGCTGATGTAAAGACTAATCTGGCAACAGATCTTGCGGTAAAAAATGCTGCCGTAAATGCCCTGCAGAACGACAATCCTGACATCCTCTTTGTAGATTTTGATGATGTAGACCATGCAGGACATTCTTACGGGTTCTCATCCACTGTTCCTCAGTATGTAAATTCTATTAAGACAACAGATACTTATATTGGTGAAATTGTAACTGCAATGAAAAGCAGGCCTTCTTATAATAATGAAGACTGGCTGGTAGTTCTTACTACAGACCACGGTGCGGTAGACAGCTCTCACGGAGGCGGAAATCTTTCTGAAAGAAATATTTTTACGGTGTATTCCAATCCCGGATTTACTCCTCAGCAGATCAGCAAAACAGTGCTGGAATCCAATAAAACATTTAATCAATTGAATTTCCCTGCAGGAACTTATGCAAAACCAGCCAATCAGAATCCTTTTAATTTTGGCGCGAATCAGGATTTTACCATTGAATTTTGGGTAAAGCCTAATGCTGCTTACTCCAGTGATCCGGTAATGATCAGTAATAAAAACTGGGCTAACGGAAAAAATAAAGGATTTGTTTTCTCTGGTTATTCAGGTCAGACTTTAAAGATGAATATTGGGGACGGAACTAACAGAATTGACCTTGTAGGCGGAAAAGTAGAAACCAATAAATGGAAACATATTGCAGCAAGCTTTGACAGAGATGGTCTTGTAACACTGTATGAAGATGGTGTTCCGGTAACTTTTGCTAAAATGAATATGATCGGAAATATTGATTCCGGACTTCCTTTGACCTTAAATCAGGATGGAACGAATACTTACGGAATCAATCTGGCGGCTTCTTATAAAGATGTAAGAATCTGGAAATCGGCCCTTCCCAATGATGTCATCGTGAACTGGGCTAATCAGGACATTACCCCTTCACATCCTTATTATTCTCAATTATTAGCCAATTGGAAATGTAATGGCACTTCAGGAAATACGTTGGCAGACTCTAGTCCGAACACCAATGATATGACTGTAACGGGTTCTCCTTCTTATAATGCAGGGACAGTTAATAACTTCAAGGTGTATGATTATACCTCAACAACAAGAGAAACAGATCATTTCCCTACTGTATTGAACTGGCTTTGTATTCCGGTGCAGTCTTCATGGGGAATAGATGGAGTTAACAGAATTCCGGCATGTACCAACGAAGTATTGGCGGCAAAAGATACGAAGGTAATTACTGATGAGTTTACAATATATCCCAATCCAGTTTCAACATTCATTGGAATTCAGTATCAATCTGAGGATAAGCAAATTAAAGCAGATATCATTGACAGTAAAGGGGCTCTTGTTTTCACATCACATTTGCAGTCTTCAAGAGGTTTTTATAATGAAAAAATCAGCATTGGAAATCTTCCGTCCGGAGTGTATTTCATTAAAATCAACGGAAGCAAAAAAACACTGACAAAGACTTTTATCAAGAAATAAAACAGTAAAGCAATTAGATTTAAATTTGATATTAGAACAAGGATATTCCTATCCGGGTTCTAATATTTTTTTTGTTTACGTATTGAAAGTCAACTCCATTCTGACATCTGCACGGTCGTACTCAGCATGACCGATAGGGGTATGGATAAAGCCTAATTTTTCGTACAGTTTTATGGCCGGAACCAAAATAGAGTTGGTGACTAAAAAGATTTTTTCTGCATTTAATGCTCTTGCCTTTTCTACTAAAGCATTTCCCAGCAGATAGCCTATTTTTTTTCCTTGAGCCTTAGGACTTACGGCCATCTTTGACAGCTCAAAAGTAAGAGGATGATCTTCCGTTTTTACCAATGCACACGTTCCTACCGCTTCTCCATCCAGCAAAGCAAAGACAATGTGCCCTTCTTTATTTAAAATTTCCTCTTCCGGATGATCCAACAGCTTATAATCACCTGCTTCCATTACAAAAAACATTTTGATCCATTCTTCATTCAAAGCTTTGAAAGCTTCTTTATACTGAGATTCATAGGCCACAATTTTTACATCATTTTTACTATCATTCATCGCTATAAGGTTTATTAAATTCTGTTTTTTATCATTTTTCCAAGCTTCTCCAGGTCACTTTCCACCCTGTCTGTCCACTCTAATGCATAGTTCAGACGCATACAGTTCTGATACTGATTATATTGTGAAAACATTCTTCCGGGAGCAAAGTTTACTTTCTGGCTGACTGCAATATCATAAAGATCTTCTGTACAGATTCTCTTATCCAGTTCCAGCCAAAGCATAAAACCGCCTTTAGGCTCTGAAATTTTTGTATTATCGGGAAAATATTCAATCACCGATTTCTGGATCTGGAGATAATTTGCATACAGCTTTTTCCTGAACATTCGGAGGTGGTGGTCATACCGTCCGTGAGCAAGGAAATCAGCAATCACATCCGAAAACAAAGATGGTCCGCTTACCGTCTGAACCAATTTCTGACGGATGATTTTTTCTTTAAATTTTCCGGGGGCTACCCATCCCACTCTAAAGCCCGGAGCCAATGTTTTGGAAACCGAGCCTATCCACATCACAATTCCTGCTTCATCATAAAACTTACAGGGTTTTGGTCTTCCGGCTCCGAAATAGATGTTACCATAGACATCATCTTCTACCAAAGGAACATTGTGTTCGGTAAGCATTTTCACCAATTCTTTTTTGTTTTCATCCGGCATCTGGAATCCAAGTGGATTATTATAGTTTACTACAAAACAACATGCAGACAGCTTTGGAAGCACTTTCTTTAGAGCATCCAGATCCACTCCTGTGATAGGATGAGTTGGAATTTCTACTGCCTTCAACCCTAATAAATGAATGGCCTGCAGAATTCCGAAATACACCGGACTCTCCACCGCCACCGAATCTCCCGGTTGCGTCACGGCCATTAAGCAATTATAAACGGCATTCATCGCTCCGGAAGTAATAACCAGATCATCTTCTGTGATTTTCCCTTCCATGACCATGGACCATTTGGCAATTTCCCGACGCAGAACTTCGCTCCCCTGCACGGGTTCGTAATTGGTTCCGCTGTCGCTTTTCCTTTTCATCACGTCAATCATGCATTTCTTCATCTTCGCTACCGGAAGAAGACTTTTCCCCGGAATTCCAAGGGCAAACTGTGTAACATCTGTACCACCAATACTCCCGAACACCTTGTCAATAAGATCCTGAGGGGTGTTGTTCCCTTCTGAAACCTTCATCTGAGTCACAGAAGGCAGCGCCAGTTTCCGCTGGGAAGTCTGGCTTACATAATATCCATATTTAGGACGTGATTCTACCAGAGAACGGCTTTCGAGTTCCATATACGCCTGTTTTATGGTATTCAGACTTACATTATATAATTTCTGGGCACTTCTCAATGAAGGCAGCCTGTCTCCAAACTGCAGGGTTTCACTTTTAATCTGCTCTGTGACAGAATTGGCTATTTTAAGGTACAGCACATCTTTAGACATAGAATCAGGGGTTTTAAGTAAATGTACAATTTTATCCTGTTTTTATTCAGGATTCAGCCAGCTGATCATACTGCTGATACTACTTTTCAATTGTTCCGGATCCTGAAAATTGGGTGTTTGATTATTTCTGCAATATCTTTCTGCCCGGGAAGAAAAGTTTCTTTTTTCTGCTTCTGTCATGCTGTTTTTATCATAGATTTTAAAAGATATTTTTTCTTTTTCATTGACGATAAGACTGGCAAAAGCAATGACTTCCCTATCATTTTTAGCCAAAAGAAAAGGAAGTCCGAAACTGTGGTCTGCTTTTTTCAGATGCTGTGTTTCCAGAAAGATATTTTTAAGCATCAACATGTCTGATATATAAGCTTCAGCATATTGAAACTGTTTCTGATGTTGAGTAATTGTTTCCATATTTTCTTCTTTAGCTAAACAAAATTATGGCGTATTTAATTTTGGATACAGATACAGAAGTATCTAATATTATGGATACAGATTATGAATGAGTTCTCTTCTCAAGCAGATTTGTATGCCAAGTTTTTATTTTATAGAACAGACAGAAGGTAAAGATTACATTTAATTATGTATTTTTATTTTCAGAAAAAGATCAAAAATATAATGGTGGGAAAATTTTTTAGATTTATCAATCTTCATTTTGGAGAGGAAGACAAGCAGAAAGTTCTTGAAAACGTTACCGAAAACATTTCTTTTCGCGGTTCCAATTTATGGATTTTGGCGTGTGCAATAGTGATTGCCTCCGTGGGTCTTAATGTAAACTCCACTGCCGTCATTATCGGGGCCATGCTTATATCTCCTTTAATGGGACCTATAGTAGGAGCAGGATTTGCATTGGGAACCTATAATTTTCAATTGCTGAAGAGATCTATGAAAAACCTATTGATAGCCACTCTGGTCAGTTTATTGGTTTCTTTCATTTATTTTTCCTTAAGCCCGTTTAAGGAAACTCAATCAGAGCTTCTGGCCCGTACAGCCCCAAACATTTACGATGTCCTTATTGCCTTTTTCGGAGGACTTGTTGGAGTTATCGCCATTACAAGGGTAAAACAGGGAAATCCTGTTCCGGGAGTGGCCATTGCCACGGCTTTGATGCCTCCTCTCTGTACTGCAGGATATGCGCTTTCTGTGGCTAAATGGAGTTACTTTATAGGTGCTTTTTATCTTTATACCATCAATTGTTTTTTTATTTGCATCGCTACGTTTCTTATTATCAAATACCTTAGATATCAACCGGTAAAACTTGTTGATCGAAAATATGAAAGACAGATCCGGTTTGGGATCAGCGCATTAATTATCATTATGATCCTTCCCAGCTCATATCTGGCTTATAACCTGTTGAATGAAAAAAAGTTTAGCCAGAGTGTTGATAATTTTATCAATAATGAGTTTACACAGAAGGGATATACTATGATTTATAAAAAAGTAAACTATAATTCTTCACCGAAGAAAATAGAATTAGCTTTTTTATCCAAAAAGTTTGATAAGAAAGAATTGGATTCTATTAATCAAAAACTTAAAAATCTTGGAATATCCAATACTGAACTTATTATAAAACAGGATGCTACAGATCTGAAATCCGAAATATTGAATGAAATTGGCCAGCGAAATAGTGCAGTATCTGAAAAAGATCTTATTATCAATCGTTTAAGGCAGCAACTGGATCGTTATACCATAAAGGACTCCAGTCTCATAAAAGAAATCAATATTCTATTTCCTGACTTTAACCATATTTCTATTGGTAAAGTAACCAATTTTCCGAATACAGACAGTGCCAATGTAAGTACCGTTGTTCTCTATCAATCTGAAAAAGAAGAAAAAGAGCAGGAAGAAAAAATGAAGAAATGGATTTCTGAGAAGCTTTCTGATAAAAATGCCAAGGTAATCCGTCAATAAAAACATAAACTGCATCACTTAATGGATGCAGTTTATTTTTATTCTTCACAGGGTTAATTTTCTTTTCTGAGAACCTCTTTAATGCCTTCCAACCCATCTCCAAATTGGGCAAGCAGCGCTACAATCTGGGACATTCTATCATTTTCTCCAAGACCTTTTAAGGTTTTATTTTTAACAAAGGTTTTTCTGATCTCATTCCAGCGTTCGGTTTCTTCTTCTGAGAGAATTCCTATCAGCTCTTTCAGTTTCAGCATATTGGCTTCTGCCCCTGTTGTCAGCGTCTGAGATTCATTCTGATAGTGATCCAGGACGATCTGGATAACTTCATTGTCTTTCAGGATAGGCTGTATCTGTGTTATCAGTTTATTCATATTACGGTATGATCCCTGCAGCTTGAATGAGGGTTCATTTCTGTAATCGTCTGACATGGCTGCAGAGGCAATATATTCTTTGTTTACCTTCAGCACCATATTTCTTACCCTGATTGTATTTTTCAGTACTGCTCTGAAATCCGATATTTCACTGGAGCTGAAGTTTCCTTTCAAGTTGTCAGCAGGATGATCTGTAATCACACAATCATAAAGCTCATACAGGTTTTCAATTCCCGGATTGGTCAGTCTGGTCAGATATTCGTTGGACATCAGGGCATTTTCAATAAGGCTCAGGTCGAAAAGATCTGTTTTTGATCCGGATATTTCTCCTAAGTTGTAAGTATCTGAACGATTGGCCAGCATGTCCGGAATTTTAAATTTTTCTCCACTCTCCGTATAAGGATTGCCCGCCATTACGAGACAGAATCTCTTGGATCGGAGATCGTATGTTTTACTTTCTCCGTTGTAGATTCCTTCAATTTTTCTCTGTCCATCTGCCAGTGAAATAAATTTCTGTAAAAACTCAGGATTACAATGCTGAATATCATCAAGATAAAGCATGACATTATCTCCCATTTCCAGGGCGAGATTCAGTTTTTCAAGTTCCTGTCTCGCCCCTGCATTTTTGGCTTCAGATGGATCTGTTGATACGATATCATATCCTAACGACGGTCCGTTGATCTTCATGAAGACCAGTCCCATTCTTTCGGCCATATATTCCATCAGGGTAGTTTTTCCATATCCAGGCGGAGAGACCAGAAGAAGCATTCCCATTCTGTCTGTTCTTTTATCGGTACCGGCAGTTCCCAGCTGCTTGGCAAGGTTGGCACCGATCAGAGGGAAATAGACATCATTGATCAGTTTATTTCTCACAAATGAACTCAATACCTGAGGTTTGAAAGTATCAAGTTTCATCGCTTTTTTCTTTTCATCCACCCAGCTGTACTTCAATTCCTGAAGCCGTTTGTATTTAGGAACGGTAACCGTATTAAAATGACTAAGACGGGATACAAATTCAAAGTAGCTAAGATGGTATTCCGTATCTTTTTCAAGAGACTTCAGTTCTTTTATGGTGACTTCATAAGAAATGTATTTGATATTATTCGGATCAAACTTCTGACTGATGATAAATACTGCTGCCTCCTGTATAATATCTTGGCCAGCCCCAGAATTAAAGGCTTTTAGCGCGCTTTCTGCAATATAATAACATGCCTGAGGGTATTGATACATTGCCTGCAACTGGCTGATAAACTCCAGGTCTTTGCCTTTTTCCTTCAGTTCTTTCATGAAAAGTTCATATAATCCGGCCGCTTTTTCTGAGATCAGGAAGTTTTCTTTGTCTTCCTGTTTAAGGTATATGGCAGCATTGATACAATCCGTTTCTTTAAAAACACCATGGGCCGATGCAAAAGATTTCATTTCCTCCGAAATTTCTCTGATTAAATACTCAAATCCCTGTTTTACAGTGAATGATTGAGCAATAATAGCGGCTGCTTCAAACTGTTTGGTATAATATTCTTTTCTTTCACTTTCCAGGAAAAACCAGAAAAGCTGTGCCAGTGCTCTTTCCTGTGCAGTAAACCTCATCAGTCCCAATTCATTGTGCATCTGCTGAAGTTTCAATACAATTGTCTCAGCATCTTTATCATGAATTCCTTTTACCAATCCTTCTCCGAAATGCTCTGCTGTAAACTGCTGTACAGCCTTTTCGTTTTCAATCTCTGAAGTTATTTCCTTGTGAGCGGAAAACACATTCCAGGCAAGATATTCAAATCTTTTTACCGTGCTATTTTCTGATACAAATTCCTGATTCCAGACTTCTTTGAATTCATCTGCTGTGAAATTCAAAGGTTCATAAAAGCTTGTTCCGGTAAGGTGATAGTAATATTGGGCATTTCTAAGCACCAAAGTAAGATCCAGCTTCTGCTGATTGACTGCAAATTTATAGTCTCCCAATGCAATGACGCTTTCTCCGTCTGCATAGATCTCTTTTTTATCTTTAAGCTTTCTTACCGCTTCTTGTTGTAATGTTTTTAACAGCGTCTGAATTTCCTCAGATTTTGCTGAATCTTCCAGCTCTGCAAGCTGTCTTGAAAGATCCTTCACTTTCTCCACCATCAGATCAGCTGCAAAGTAACCGTTGATCTCATTTTCAGAGTCAAAAGATTCTGCTTTGGTCTGTACAGATTTCAGGATTCTCTGCGCAGCATCAAAAAGATTCTGAGTCCTTTTATTTCGTGTTTCGGTAAGTTGTACTCTTTTATTCTGGAAATGTCCGTAAACTTCTTCTCTTTTAGTTCCTATCTGCTGGATAAATTCTTCGAAATCAATAAATTTCGTTTCCATTCCTTCCAACTGGATGGAAAGTTTGGTGAGATATTCATCACATTTTTCCGGAGTTTGCGAAAGTTCCAGAAAATTGATCACCGATTGGTCAAACAGGGTAATCTGAGCCTGAAAATCTGAAGCGAGTTCTTTTCCTGAAATCTCTCTTTTTCTTTTGCTGAGCTCCAGCCTTTCCTGATTCAGCCTCGCAAAAATCAGAGATATGTTTTCAATAATCTGGGTAGATTGCGAGGTGTCTTCAATTTTAAGGTTATTGACAATATCCACCAACAATTCTAGCTGCCCGGAAAGGAGATTGATATCTTCTTCAATTGTTTTGGCATCAATGGCTTTCTGCAGTCCAATAATATCTTCGGAAATCTTCTCAGCTCTTTCTTGATAAGGTAATAATGCTCCCTCCTGAAGCAGAAATCCCACACAGGCATTTGACAGTTCTGTATAACGGTCTGCAAGAGATTTTTCCAACGCATCCAGCAAAATTGTGTCTGCATATTTAAGCGCTCTTGCTCCCGTCACTTCTCCTCTTAAGGCTCTGATCTGAGAAAGAGCATCAATATATTCAGTAAGCTGAGAATAGTGAAGCCTTTTGGTATCATCAAGAATTTTATCACAGGACAACTTTATTTTTTCTAAAGTTTCCTCTGTATTTTTCCTTTGTTCTACTACTTTTTCGTACTCATTGATGGCCGAATGCGCAATCGCTCTGATCTCTTTCAATGGCTGATCCAGTTTCTGAACCTCATCTTCACCAAGGAAATAATAAGTATCCAGAATAAAGGTGGAAAGCTTTACAATATCATCATACAAACCGCTGTAAGAGTCTTTTTTGTTCAGAAGAGTGATCAGCTCCTGGCTCTCTGCCATTACTCTTACAATATCTTTATTTCCTATTTTGTAAAGTAAACTGTCAGCTTTTTCCGCATTAGGCAGCAGTTCTTTAGAAAAAGGAGTCTGCCAGATCTGAGCCAGATGATGCTTAGTGGTTTCAATACTTTCTCTGAGATAGATCAGTTTTCCATCATTGAGAAACGTAAATCCACTGCATCGGATTGGTATTTCGATGGTTTGGGTGATGATATTATAAGAAATCAACTGATAATTGTTGGTTTTATCATCGTAGAAAACGTATAAAAAATTTTCTCCGTTAGGCTCAATAATTGTTTTGAGATAGTAAAGTCTGTTCTGATCCTGAGAAATTACTTTTAATCCTCCGGTCTGCAGGGCATATCCGTTTGAAAACAATACCCCTTGATTTTCCGGAAGCAAAAGCCCTGAATATTTAAGGGCATCTGCTCTGGAAACGGTCTTTTCTTTGTGGTTATAAATAAAATAGCGTTCTGTTTCCTGATAGGGTTTTATTTTAAACAAAACAAGATTATCGAGATCACAGAAATGAATCTCAGCATCGTCCAGATTCTGATCTTTATGAATGACATCTTCGGAGTAAATTCCTTTTCCTGTATCTGTATTGTCTTCTACTTTGATGGTAATATCTCCACCAATACTTTCTACGAAAACTTTATCTGCTAAAGAAATATGAGGATGTTTCCCGGATCTCTGCATATCTCTCGTGGCCTTTGTCCATGCAAAACCATGCTGCTGAGGGTAAGAGGTCTCGGAAGCACTTCTTGAGTCTACATAGACCAGTTGATTTTCTTTGATCAGCCATTTAAAGGCTTTGATATCTGTGGTACTTTCGGACAGCTGGAAAACCATGTACAGATAGTTTTCGGTGAAGGTAAATCTGGCAAAGAAAGTATTTCTGTAATATTTGTAAAGGTTTTTGAACTCATCAATGAAAACCTCATCATTGATCAGGGTTTGATCCTGAGGTTCAAACCGGTCATTATTAATTGTATATATTGAAAAAACGTCCGAAATATTGATTTCCGTCTGAAGTCCCAGGTGGGCATTAAACCCGAATATCAGGTGATCACCCAGTGAATAGATATCTTTGGCTATACAGCTGTGATCCGTTGAAATTCTTTCATTGGCAATGAGTGAAAAATCTACCCCGCCAAATATATTTTTACGGTTTTCATTAAGCTGCTGAAGTCTCTGAATCAGGTTATTCTTCTGCTCATTTAAACGGTTCTGAATAATTTCGTAAGTTCCGGAATTAAGTTGTTCTGACATCGTTTTTATTTAGGTTGTCATGACTGCTGTCTTACAGCAGATCTTTGTATAACTTGTGGTACTTTGAAAATTTTTTGATATAAACCTTATAGGTTTTAAAAACCTATAAGGTTTGAGGCTTAGAATCTCTTAAAGTATCTAAAGCACTCTTGCATCAAATATGATTATTGTTCACCGGCTTGTTTTCCACGCCCAGGTGTTTCGCCATATCCAGCGCTCTTTCCAGAATTCCTTTTTCCTGCTGAGAGGCAACGCCATTCAGTTTAAAGATCAAAGAAGCAATGCTCATATTTTTGATGTCATCAGATGAGATTTTGTATTTATCTACCATTCCCATCACTTTTCCGATGATGTTTTCCCCATCACCCAGAAGGTTTTCTTTTACAATCTGCGCGTTTTCGCTGTGGCTGATGAATTTATCCAGTCCTTTTCCTGCAGAAACCTGTCTGATAACGTTGTCGAAGAATGTATTATCACCTCCTACAATATCAATTTTTGCAGATTTGAAGGCTTCCGCCAATACCATAGACTGCGCTTCTGCGATATCTTTCTGAATAGCAATCTGAGCCAGTTCCACATCTTTTTCTTTGGCAAGCTGAAGACGGAATTCTTCGTGGTCTTTTCCGGCATCATTCAGTTTCTTCATGGCTTCTGCTTTCTCTGTGATTCCTGCTGCTTCTGCCAGTGCTTTTTCTTTGATGACTTCTGCCTGGGCAATTCCTTCTTTTTTGTTGGCATCTGCTTTTTTCTCAATAACAGTAGCTTCTGCAACTCCCTGTCTTTCTGCAGCATCTGCTTTTGCATGCATTACCTGAGCTTCTGACAATCCTACGGTTGCTTCTTCTTTTGCTTTGGCATCTGCAATAATCTTACGGGCTTCTGCTTCTTTTTCTGCTGCATCTCTTTTCGCCTGTGCTTCAATGACATATTTCTGAGCATCTTTTTCTGCTGCCAATCTGCGGGATTCTGCGGCTCTTGTTTCTTCAATCAGTTTTTTCTCTGCTTCCTGAGTGGCAACGGTAATTTCTACCTGCTTATTTCTTTCTGCTGTTTTGAAGGCTTCCAGATCTTTGATTCCCTGCTGCTCTTCCACTACGGTTTTCTCCATGGTTAAACGCTCACGGATCGCATCCTGAATACTTTTTTTCTCCAGCTCTATGGCTTTCTCTTTTTCAATCTGGGCAAGAGAGACAATTCTTTCTCTTTCTGTAGCTTCAAGAGCTTTATCTTTTAATACTCTTTCTGTTTCTACCAGATCTGCACGTTCTTTGTTTTTAGCAGCAATAACGACCTGACGAAGTTTATTTTCTTCTGCAATCTGCAGTTTTTCTTCTGTAGCAATGCGAACGGTTTCGTATCTAAGGCGCTCTTCTTCTTCTACTTTCAGAATTTCTGCATTTTCACGGGCTTTGATATTGGCGACTTCTCTTTTTTGAGATTCTTCTTTTTCTGCCAGCTGTTTTTCAAGCTCAAGAATGGCTTCTCTGGCTTCTACATTTTGTTTTGTAATGGTTTTTTCTTCATCACGGCGAACCTGATTGGCTTTAATATTCTGAGTAGCTGTCAGTTCTGTGATTTTCTTAATCCCTTCAGAATCAAGAATATTGTCTTTATCTAATTTATCAATGGAAGTCTGCTCAAGGTAGTCTATGGCGCAGTCGTCCAGCACATATCCGTTAAGATCTGTTCCGATGATATCAAGGATTTCCTGACGGAATTCGCTTCTTGCCTCATATAATTCTGTAAAATCAAATTTCTTTCCTACCGTTTTAAGAGCTTCTGAAAATTTTGCTTCAAAGAGTTCCCTCAACGTCTGGGCATCAGAAGCACGCTGACAGCCAATGGTTTGACCTACATTCACAATATCATCCACTGATTTGTTGACACGGATAAAAAATGCGACCTGAATATCTGCTCTCATATTGTCTTTGCAGATTAATCCAGCTCTTCCCTCTCTCGAGATCTCCAGTTTTTTTACAGAGATATCCATAGATTCCATACGATGAATAATGGGAATGACAATACCGGCATTAAAGAAGACTTTTGTACCTCCATAACCAGTTCTTAAAATAACGATTCCCTGAACGGTTTTTTTATACATCGATAAAATCCAGAAAATCAATCCGATTGATGCTACCACAGCAACAACAATTCCAGCAATTAAAGGTAAGTTCATAGTTTTATAAGTTTATAGTTTATAGTTTATATATAGATTGTGTTTTTTGTTTTTATAGAAATTGACAGATGACATCCAGGATATAGTTCATCAGAATCAAAAAAATAGTTATCATGGTTATTAGTTCTTATTTTTAATATCTTATTGACCGCTGTACATAGTAAATCCTTTTTTCGGGTTCTTCATCTACAATCATAACACGGCTTCCATGTTCAATTCTGCTTCCGTCTTTACTTCTTACCATCAGCGTCATAGGATCACTTCCGATAAAGACTTCCATCATGCCTATTTTATCATCCTGAATGCTTGATTTTAAGCGTCCTTCTCTTCCTAAAAAGGCATATGATAATTCACCTTTATGATTGATTTCCTTAAAAAAAGGGTTCAGAGGCTTTAAAATTATTCTTGTTAATAGCATTCCTCCGATCATTAATGGAAAGAGAATCAGTATTCCTGCCCAAGTAGGAAGTGGAATGAAATAATTCAGATAAAATGATCCCAGCCAGGTGATCAGCAATGAAAGGGTAAGAAAATACGTTACCGGAACAATATCCAGATTAAGAAATTTCAGGAAATGCATCCATGCCGAAGGGTCGTGATCAGGGGTGTGAAGATGACCATCCGGAACGTCTATATCTGCATCTGTATCCAGATCGGAATGAATCCCAACATCGATATCCAGCCCTGTAAGAATGGTAAAGAGCCAATACACCACTGAAAGCCCCAGAAGAACCGTCAGCACCGTATTCACCGGAGAAAATGCTACATTTAAAAATTCCTGAAAGGTCATATATTAGCCTTTTTTAAGTGTTTCTTTTAATCTGTTTAAGGCTTCTTCAGCCTTTTTATCACTATTGTTCACTATAGCATCTATTTCTTCATCAACGCTTTTTCCTGATTTTGAAAGGTCAGAATAGGCTTCAGCAAGGGCTTCCTGCTGTACAACACGATCTTTCAGTTTTTCCAGCATGCTTACCGTGCTTCCGGTATCCATCTGGGTCATCTTCTGATTGATATCTTTCGTAGCTTCACTTACCTGAACTCTTGCTTTCAGGGTTTTCAATTCATTTTCCCATTTGGTAATACTTGATTTCAGGTGATTGATATTTCCCTGCATCTTTTCGCATTCTTCGTACAGTTTTTCATGTTCTTTCTGAAGAGCATCTGCATTTTCCTGAGAAGCAGTTTGTCTTTTCAGGGCTTCTTTAGCAAGACGGTCTGCTTCTGCCGTTCCTACCTCTCCTTTTTCTGCTCTCTGAACAATGACTATAGCTTTATTATAGTAATCTTTGGCCGTCTGTCCTTCTGTTTCCGCTTCATTCTTTTTCCGGATGGCAAGTGCTTTTAACTGTGCAAGTGCTTCTATGCTTTTTGCCAGCTGTTCTTTCATTTCACGGATTCCCTCTTGCGTTAAATTGATTGGGTCTTCAAAGTTTTCGATCACAGAATGGATCTCTGCCTTTCCTATTGTTAACAATCTTTTGAAAATGTTCATTTTAAATATCTTTTGTGAATTACTTACTCATTTCTAGCATTTCTGTTGTAAATTCCCCCACAAGGATTCCCAGAGAATTGATGGAAGCCATTACTTCGTTTTGTGCCATATTATCGGTAGGAAGTGTGTCTCTGAAAATCACACGCCTTCCTGTACCGTCCAATGCAAATGCTCCGTGAACAATGTCCCTGTTTTTCTGAAGCAGTCTCAGGAATATTTTTTCTGACGGGTTTTTGATTTCAAAAAGAAACTGTTCCATAATCAGAATAGAATCTGATATTATAAGGATCATGTTTTTTATCCCGTTGGATTCTTTTTCAATGATTAAGATTCTCTGAGCTTCATCCTCCAGCGTGATGTTAAACTCATAATCTAACAACCACTCTTTGACCGTTCTGAATATTTGATTTCTCATGATGGCTGGTTTAGTGTTTTATTTTTTCGTCTACACAAATATAAAATAAAATTTTCAAAATGCAAATATTATTAGCAATTATTTATTCCAGATTCTCTATCTTTGCAAAAATGATTAGACAAAATGAGCTTCTTTGGAACTAATATTAAGAAAATAAGACAGGTAAAAGGACTGAGCCAGAAGGCTTTTGCTGATTTATTTGATTTAAACAGAGGGGTAATAAGCTCTTATGAGGAAGGACGGGCAGAACCTAAGATTGAGACGATATTAAAGGTTGCCAATCATTTTAGCCTTAATCTGGATAAATTACTGACTGAAATCATCCAGGTAAACCAATTGGTAAGCGTTTCCGATATTGATCAGCTTATGCTTTTTCCGGAACTGGCTATTCAAAACAGCAAGGAAACACAGGCTAAAACGGAAGATAATAATCCAAATTCGCCTATATTGCAAAAAATATTAGCATCCGTTGATTTGATTTATGAATTTACTGCAGAAAAACAATTGCTTTTTAATTATCACTACGGAGACATTTTATTTTTAAATAAGACAGATCCGGAAAAAGAAGCCTTATCAAGTCTGGTGCTATATAAAGACGGCCGTCTGCAATATCCATCCGACATTAAAATTAAAAACGCTGATGACCAGCAGTATTATAAGATTGTAGGCTATGTTTCTACCGCAGATAAAAATATTTTCACCGATATTTTTGAAAGGCTGGAAAAACTCGAAGATAAAGTCAAAATTAACGGATAAAAGCAGTAAAGAATGTTTAAGCCTTTAATCTCATTTTAATCACCACTTATTGAATAATATAATTCAGGATTTTAAAAAATCCTATATTTAATCTATGTTTCGCATGCTTTTATTTTGATTCTCAGAACAAAAACTAAACTATCGTGTAGTCAAAATCAGAATAAAGACACCTATTTTTGTATTAAAATAGAAACAATGGAAACAAAATATTCCCGAAACAGGTTATACGTACAGCAGGAAGAGCAGCAGGCAATAAAAAATTTTTCTATTTTGCTTGCAGGAAGCGGAATCGGCAGTAATATTGCTGAATGTGCCCTTCGTTTTGGTTTTGAAAATATTACCATTGTGGATGGCGATACTATTGAGCAGTCTAATCTGAACAGACAAAACTATACGCATCAGGATATTTCTTCCTACAAAGCGGAAACCTTATACCACCGGTTGAAAAGCATTAATCCGGAGGCCAATATCCGCTACCGAAGTGAATTTATTACGCCTGAAAATGTTCATGAAATAATCGGAGATCACGATATTGCGATTAATGCATTGGACTTTTCAAGCAATATTCCTGTAGTGTTTGACAAAATATGCCAGGAAAGAGGGATACATGTGCTGCATCCCTATAATCTTGGCTGGGGAGGTTTAGTCGTCGTTCTGGAACCTGGCGGTCTTCCGCTAGATATTCTTTCCGATGAAAATTTTAATGAACTGAAAATGGTAGAGTACATTGCGGGTTATCTGCGGTTTTGGAGAACACCCAATGAGTGGCTGGAAAATATCATCGATGATTATAAGAAGGAGAAAGAAAATCTTCCTCCTCCTCAATTAGCGATCGCATCGTGGATTGTTGCCGGAATGTGTACCCATATAATGTTCAAAATAGCCACAGGAAAGCCCTACAAAACTTTTCCTCAGTTTTATATGAATGCTGTTTCCGAATAGCTATTTGTGCATTATATGATTAAATCAGTTTGTAATTGGTGGCATAGGACAGCGCTTCCGTAATATTACTTACTCCCATTTTGTCGAAGAGCTTTCTTCTATGGAACTTTACGGTATCTCCTGTCACGAAAATTTTATCCGCTATTTCATTAATGGTAAGTCCCTGTGCATATAACCGCAGAATCTCGGCTTCTCTTTCTGAGAGCTTCACCTTTTCTTCTTTAATCCATCTGCTATCTTTCAGATCATAATTCCAGATTTCATCAGTTCCCTGCTTTACAATAGAGATATTTCCGGAAGCGTGGTTATGCGATAATGAAACAATACACATTGCTTTCCACATTTTTCCTTCTGAAGATAAGAAAAGAGGGGTCAGCTTATGATTGATAAGAATGGTATTCTTACTTGCATTGACTAAGTGAAAATCATAAGAAATGGTGTATAATTTTCTTTCATTTACCGGCAGGTTTTCGTAGAATTCAAATCCTACTTCATTGATTTTAAACAACAGGTCCAGGTCTTCTTTTTTCACGTGCCGGAAATAGAAAGCATAGCCCATTGTTTCTACTTCTTTGGGGGTATGATCACAAAGAAATAACGGATTATCCGATACATACTCAAAATTCTGCTTCTGATAGTCGATGACATACAGACTCATATAGGTGATTCTTGCAAAGGCTTTAATGACCTCAAGGTAGTCAGAAGTCTGAGTATTCTCTGACTCTGAGATCGAATCAATGCTGTTTTTATTTGAAAAGAATTTTCCAATCTCTTCCATAGTTTAGTTTTTAAGGGTACAGTTTTTAGGTTACTACACTTTAGTGTAGACTTTAAGGAATCTACACTAAAGTGTAGCCTATCCCACTATTCAGTGTAATAATTTTACTATAAAGATAAAAAAAATATGGGACATCTTAACTTTTACTCTTTAAGTAATAAAAACTTATACGAATTAGCAGAATTTGTTGTTACCGAAAATTTTAATCATCATGAAAGTTATTCTGATACGGATCAGTTTAAAGCTGAAGTAGAGGATATATATCATGAAGAAAAGAACTTTAAAAAGTCTAAAATTTTTGTCTCCAGAGATCACGAAGGTAAGATCAATGGTTCTATAAGAGTTTTTAAATGGAACCACAAG
Source organism: Chryseobacterium candidae (assembly GCF_004916905.1). GTDB lineage: Bacteria > Bacteroidota > Bacteroidia > Flavobacteriales > Weeksellaceae > Chryseobacterium > Chryseobacterium candidae. The sequence goes on along the minus strand of NZ_SDLV01000047.1, from coordinate 162,323 downwards.
GATGTTCTTCCATTGGAGAAACTTTTCCAGATTACCCCATCTTCTTTTATCAAAAATAAAAAGACCCACATCTGGCATATCGGAAGATTTGCTATTAAAAAAGGAATTGATAAAACGGGGTTTGGAATTTTCAAAACATTAATGGCTTACGCAATCAATGAAGTCTGCTGCAATAAAAACTCTGTTGCTATTGCGGAATGTGATGCGAAGCTTCTGAAAGTTCTTAAGCTTATGGGAATTGAAGCCATTACACTGGCCGAACCTATTCATTATCTTGGTTCAGAAACTATCCCCGTAATGCTTACCTATAGCGGGTTGAAAAATTTCCTGGACAAGAATTATCACCTGATGTCAACACAGGAAATAAGTGCTCTACACCAAAGTGTAGTATTACAACAAACCGCCTAAAACTACACTTCCGTGTAGCATCGTTCAAAATACAACATTCTACATTTGAAACATAAAATAAAAGACATGACAAAGAAATACTTAATACCTTTATTATCCTTCATAGGAATGGGCATTCAACTTAATGCTCAGAGTATTTCCGGTAAAGTATCTGATGAAAAGGCAAAAAATGTTTCTTACGTAGAGGTTATTTTGCTGAAAGGAGATGATAAGTTCTCTGCAATTACAGATGAAAACGGACTGTTTTCTATTAAACTTCCCAAAGCAGATTCTTATAAAATGGAATTTTTCCTGAACGGAAGCAAGGTATACGAAGGAAGTGAAAATATAGAAGGCGAGGTGACAAAAAGCTATATTATAAAAGAGAGCCAGCCGGAAAGCCAGGAAATCCAGGCGATCAGCTTAACCCAAAAGAAAAAACTGGTGGAAAGAAAGATAGACCGTCTTGTTTTCAATGTGGAAAATTCGGTTGCGGCTACGGGAGGGACAGCAATAGATGCTTTAAAAACAACTCCTTTGGTTCGTATTCAGGATGAGAAAGTATCCATTGTAGGAAAAGGTGAAGTTCTGATAATGATTGATGACCGTATTCAGAGAATGTCTCCCGATGATCTTTCAAGTTTCTTAAAATCTATCCCTTCAGATAATATTCAGTCTATTGAAGTGATTACTACCCCACCAGCAAAGTATGATGCAGAAGGAGACAGCGGACTGATCAATATCAAACTTAAAAAAGGAAAAGCCAATTCCTGGAATGCCAACATCGGCGGTAATTATACTCAGAAAACCTATGCAGGAGGCGGGCTTCAGGGAGCATTTAATTACAACCGAAACAGACTTTCATTACAGGTTACAGCTAATACTAATTCTCAGAGACTCCGTACTACCTCAGACAGTAAAATCTATTATCCGGATGAGCTTTGGATTCTGAATGTAAAAAATAAGTCTGAAGAGAACAATCTCGGGCTGGGACTTGGCGTAGATTATAAAATATCTGAAAAATGGACAACAGGAGCCAAATATCTGGGGAGTTTTACCAGAAATACCTCATCCAACAGTCCTTTCACCTCCAGATTTAATCCGGCAGGAGCTGTCAACTCCTACATTACATCTGATATGGATGCCAACAATAAACCCAATATGAATTCTCTTAACTGGTATAATACATTTAAGTTATATTCTACCGGCACAAAAATCACTACAGATTTTGATTATTTCCATTACAGAAAAAGTGATTACAACTTTTATGCAGGAAATGAACTGGATCCCCTGAAAAATATTCTTCCGGGAAGCTTTTTCTCGGCAACGAATACGAATGTGAACCGTATTGAGAACTATTCCGGAAAAGTAGATGTGGAAATGCCGTTGAAATGGGCTTCTTTAAGCTTCGGGGGGAAATACACTTATACGAATACCAATAACGATCTTGTGGTTATAGATCGTAAAACCGGAACACCAGTCCTCAATACAGATCAGTCGAATATTTTTAATTATAAGGAGCATAATGAAGCTCTATATGTTTCTGCAAGCAAAAAACTGGGTGAAAAATGGGAAACCCAGGCAGGATTGAGAATGGAAGCAACGCAGACAACGGGCTATTCTCACAATCTTAATCAGACCAACAAAAATGATTATGTGAAATTATTTCCCACTGCCTATGTGACGTATAATCCGAATGATAAAAACTCTTTCTCTCTTAACTACAGCAGAAGGATCCGCAGACCGAATTTCGATTATCTGAATCCGTTTGTGGTGCGTACAAGCCCTTATTATTATTCGGAAGGAAATCCTTTTTTAAAGCCTTCTATTATTGATAATCTAGAGTTTTCTTATGTGAGAAACCAAAAATGGGTATCCTCTGTGTATTATTCTCAGGTATCAGATTTCAGCCAGGATCTTTCTATTCTGGATCCTGAAACGAATATCACCAGAAGTACACCTCTGAACTATGCCAACACGTATCAGGTAGGAGTTTCCACGTATTATAATTTTAATAAATGGTCCTGGTGGAACAGCTTTACAGGGTTTAATGTGAATTATCAGAAGGTAAAGTCCAAAACAGATTTCATCAGTTCAATAGACGGATATAATGCCTATTTCTATTCAAATAATGATTTTACACTGAATAAATCTAAAACCCTATTCTTCAGTGCGAACTACGGGCTTCAGCTTCCGGGACGTTATCAGATCTTTCATATCTCAACCATGAATATTCTGGATGTCTCTATGAAATTTCTTCTCCTGGATAAGAAACTGACGCTTACGGTTACCGGTATGGATCTTTTGAATGGCCAGCGACCTGTGATCACTTATGAGTCTAACGGAGTGAAAACAGACTTCACCAGCTATGGCGACACCAGAGGAGTGAGAGTGTCTTTAAGCTACAAATTCGGGAACAAGAACCTGAAATCTGAACAGCAGAGAAATTTCGGGAACGAGGACGAAAGAAACAGAATTAATTAATCAACTATATACTTGCAAGTAGGGTCCAATAAAGGTTTTATGACTTGAAAAGATAACCACAATCAACTATTCTAAAAATTTTAAAATCATGCACAAAATTAAATTAACAAAAGGTTTACAGATCAACAAAGAGCAAATCAGCAAATTACAGGAAGAGCAAATGAACAGCCTAAAAGGAGGAGTTAACAGCCTTCAGGCAGCGGCCCAGTCTTGCGGACAGTGTTCTTGCGGTGGAAACACTGTGGTAAAAACAAGAGCAGCTCAATAATCAGCACTCCCAATCACATTTAAAATAAACAATAACATTTAAAATTAAACATCATGAACAAAATGAAATTATCTAAAGGACTACAAATCAACAAAGAGCAAATCAGCAAATTACAGGAGGAGCAAATGAACAGCCTAAAAGGAGGAGTTAACAGCCTTCAGGCAGCGGCCCAGTCTTGCGGACAGTGTTCTTGCGGTGGAAACACTGTGGTAAAAACAAGAGCAGCTCAATAATCAGCACTCCCAATCACATTTAAAATAAACAATAACATTTAAAATTAAACATCATGCACAAAATTAAATTAACAAAAGGTCTACAGATCAACAAAGAGCAAATCAGCAAATTACAGGAAGAGCAAATGAACAGCCTAAAAGGAGGAGTTAACAGCCTTCAGGCAGCGGCCCAGTCTTGCGGACAGTGTTCTTGCGGTGGAAACACTGTGGTAAAAACAAGAGCAGCTCAATAATCAGCACTCCCAATCACATTTAAAATAAACCATAACAATCTAAAAATCAAACATCATGCACAAAATTAAATTAACAAAAGGTCTACAGATCAACAAAGAGCAAATCAGCAAATTACAGGAAGAGCAAATGAACAGCCTAAAAGGAGGAGTTAACAGCCTTCAGGCAGCGGCCCAGTCTTGCGGACAGTGTTCTTGCGGTGGAAACACTGTGGTAAAAACAAGAGCAGCTCAATAATCAGCACTCCCAATCACATTTAAAATAAACAATAACATTTAAAATTAAACATCATGAACAAAATGAAACTAACTAAGGGTCTTCAAATCAACAAAGAGCAAATCAGCAAATTACAGGAAGAGCAAATGAACAGCCTAAAAGGAGGAGTTAACAGCCTTCAGGCAGCGGCGCAGTCTTGCGGACAGTGTTCTTGCGGTGGAAACACTGTGGTACAAACAAGAATAGCGAAGTAATCTTCTCCTATAAAAGAGGGAGAGATGTTCATCAGTCTCCCTCTTTTAAAAAAATTATATAATCTCACAGCTCTCACATCATGCAAAAAGAAAAATTAATCATCTCAGAAATAGAAGAATGTATCCGTAAAAAAGAGACATCCCTTACCGGAATAGGTCTTAATAACGGGATTCTAAGTGCTTCAATGTTCTATTATTATCATTATCTGATGACCCAGGAATCGGAATCTTTAGAACTGGTAACCCATTATATTGAAAAGTCTCTGTCTGTTTTAACAGAGGATTATAAGAGTCTTCATTTTAATGATGAAATAAGAGAGCTGGGATTATATCTTATATTCCTGAAACAGCAGGAAGTTTTAGACAATGAAATAGATTCTTTACTGGAGAATATAGATGACATTCTGGAAGAAATTCTGATCCAGAAAACACAAAACGGAGATCTTGACCTTACCAGCGGTTTTCCGAGTTTTGCCAAGTATTTCGTTTTGAGAAATCTTGAGGATAAAAAACATCTGATAAACAATACCTTGGATAAAATCATTGAGCTTACTCAAACTCACGAAAGCGGAAGCTACTGGAAATTTGATCTTCGCAATAAAGAAAATCCATATGTAGAACTGGGCTTAGGGCACGGAACTACAGGAGTCATCAACTATTTGTTATTCCTTTACAAAAATAACATCTACACTCCGGAATCTTTAGCGCTTATTCACTCCGGACTTTCATTCATCTGGAGCTGTAAAGAAAGCACTACAGACCATATCTCTCTTTTCCCGTTCAATGCATTTGAAGATGTTTATATAGATTATCATAATCTGGCTTATGGGGAAATAGGAATTGGCTATACTTTTTACAATGCCGGAATTCTTTTAGACAATAAAGACTATTGCGACAAAGGCCTTCAGATACTGATCAATACCACAAAATTTAAAGACACTGATCAGTCTGCCATCCTGGAACCGGGATTAATTTATGGTTCTGCCGGATTATCCGCTTTGTACAAAAACCTTTATCATCTTACCGAACAGGATGTCTTTCTGGAAGCCAAAGACTACTGGCACCAGCATCTTCTTCAGTCTAAGAAAAATGAAAATGAGCAATGGGCAGGATTCAATGCCTACTACAATGCAGAATATGACAATATCAACATGGCTTTAGGCCAGGGAATAGCAGGAATTGGTATTAATCTGATGAGCAATATCATTACAAACCATCACAATTATGTTTCATTCTATAATTACGATCTATAATGGAAACTCTACAATCTCAAAACATAACAATCCTTCTTCAGGAATATGATCAGAAACTGCTGGATTTTGATTATGGAAATTTACCGGACGGATTGCTTTATGGAAAACTGGGACTTCTGCTTTATTTTCTTGCACAGTATCAGATCTCCGGAAATGATATCTATGTGAACAAAGTAGGCGCTATCCTGGAAGAAGTATTTGAAAATGGCAACCTGCAAAAAGAAAACAACGTATACACCCTCCCGAATCTATCCAAAGGAATGACCGGACTGGGCATTATTCTGAACCTGCTGAAACAGGACGGACTTATTCAGGATGATTTTGATGAACAGATTGCAGACATCGGAGAACTGATCTTCCAACAGTCTGTCACCATGCTGAACGAAAACAATTACACTTTTTTTGATGGACCCATAGGAAATCTTCACTATTTCAACACCATCAGAAACGAAAAATACAGCAGCGAAATCGTAAACATACTTTATGACGAATGTATTTCTCACCCCATTCCATTTGAAAACAAGCTGAACGACAGCTATGCAGATGGTATCAACTTAGGATTCAATTATGGCTATCTTTCTATTGTTAATAATCTTTTGGCCCTTCCGGAAATAACGGAAAAAGCAAAACATATTATTAACTCATGCCTGGATTTCATTATCTCCAATTTTGATGTTCATGAAGTAGAAAATGCCAGAATATATAAACCATACAATTACAAAATAGCACAAAACCGGCTGAAGCCTTTTCATAATAACAGACTCTGCTGGTGCAACAGTGATCTTTCCTTCTCTTATCTTCTTTATAAAACAGAAGAAACACTACAGGAAAACAGATACACAGAAATGGCCCGCGAACTGGGTCTGGAAACCACCAAAAGGAAAGTAATGGCCAACACAGGAGTAGAGTTTATCCAGTACTGCCACGGAACCTCAGGACTTGTACAGCTTTACCATGAGCTTCATGAAAAAGACAGCCATCCTGAGTATGAAAAAGCTGAAAATTTCTGGACCAAAAGATCACTGGAAATCCTGGAAAACGAACTGGATCAGCCATTCACATTGGAAGACAGCAATTTACTCTTCGGAAAAACAGGAGCCCTGATTGCTCTGAATGACAAAATAGACCAAACGAAATACCTAAAATTTTTACTGTAACATGAAAACAAAAAGCATAGGATTACTAGAACTAGGATACAGAAGCGGCAAAGATTCCATCACAGCTCTTAACGATGTAGTTGATTATGCCCTTCATGCAGAGAGATTAGGATACAGCAGATTCTGGCTGGCAGAGCATCATTATTCCCATCTTAAGAATCTTGCCTTTTCAAATCCGGACATCGTGATTGCCATGATTGCCGGAATGACGGAAAAAATAAGAGTAGGATCCGCAGGAACTTCAGTACCGAGCTATTCTCCTTATGCTGTGGCTACCAATTATAAGCTGATCAACAATATATTCAACGGGAGAATAGACCTTGGCCTGTCCAAAGGCATCCCTGAAAGTAATCATACGAAAAACCTTTTAAACCCGGACATTCTTGAAAGAGGCTCCGGAGTGGTCTTCAAAGAAAATGCCCGCATGATTCATGAACTTTTTTATTCTGAAGCAGAAAAGAATGAAAAAGAAGGCATTCTGATCCCTCCTTACGGCGGACTGATCCCGGATCTATGGTATCTTTCCTCTTCCCTGAACAATCTGGATGACGCCGTCAGTTTATACTCAAATTATTGTGTATCAGCATTTCACGGAAACGGAAAATTCCTTGACAGTTTTGAAGGTAAAAAAGAAAAGATCAACAGATATAAAGAAACATTTATACAGAAAAACGGATTTGAACCCAAAACATCACTTGCTCTGGCAATCAACCTCTCAGAAATCAGTGAAATAAAGTCTGACGCAGATGAATCCGAAGCGTTCAAAATTCTACACCTCAGCTTTGAAGAGCTTTTTGAACTCATTGAAAACCTGGATGATCAACTGGCCGTAGATGAATTCATCTTATATGATACGGAACCCGACAGTGATAAGAAAATAGAAAACGCTGAAACGATAAGCAATCATTACAACTTACAATCTATTCAACATGAAAACGCAGTTAGATAACATTAATATTGGCTTTATGAGAAACGCTTTGTACTCATTCAGACAATATAACAACATACCGAAAAATACAGCAGATCTTGATCATTTTGTTCTGGAACTGTGGAATGATGAGGTCTTCAGAGAATCTGTTTTCTTAGCATCTTATGAGCTGTATAACGAATGGGCAAGATTATGCCAGAACGATTCATCTTTATCCCAGGTAAAGAGAAACAGAATTAACAATTCTATCCTGAAATACTATATCAGAATTACCACCAGATCTACTCCGTTCGGAACATTTGCTTCTCATTCCGCTTTTGAACTGAACGCAGAACATAAAAATATTGAAGCCGGAAATATGGATTCTATCCACCGGTATACAACGCTGGACCTGTCTTTCCTTTTTCAGGTTATCGCATTGATCAACAGAGACTTTCCGGAAGTTCACGAATATGAGCTTAATGACTCCGTCTATAAGCTGGGTGATTATTACCGATATATCGAAACTACAGTACAAAATGAAAAAAGAGTTTACACGCTCAGCTCATTGGAAAAAGACGAGCTTCTGGATTTTCTGGTTGAAAACACAGCCAATAAGTCTTACTCATTCGACGGCCTGGTGGCTCTGGTAGCAGAAAACGTAGAAGGAGTTTCTGAAGAAGATGCTAAATATTATATCTTCAGCCTGATAGATGCCCAGTTCTTTAAAAGCAATTTTGATATCTGCCTGAATGAGCATTCTCCACTATGCCAGATCATTGAATATTTACATTCGAAAAAAGGCATTGCTCCTGAACTGGATGCTTACCTTGATACCCTCATCAGAATGGACGACTATATGAAGCTGCTTAATTCAGGAGTAGGACAGCCTCAGGAATATTACAATGAAATATTTGCCCTTGCCAACCAGTTCTCCATATTATATGACAGAAAATACCTGATTAATTCTTCATTAAAAAGAACCCTTGATTTCTCTCCGGTTACCAGAGAAGATCTTTCCAAAATCAAAAAAGGAATCAATACCTTAGCCTGTTTTTGGGACAAAGGAAGCGAAACGGTGAATGAAAACTTAGAAAAGTTTAAAACAGCTTTTTACACAAGATATGAAGAAAGCCTGGTCCCTTTGGTAGAAGTGCTGGACAATGAAAGCGGCATCGGGTATATTCAGGAACAAAACAGTGAAAACGATTTTTCTTCTCTTTTAGATACGTTAAGCTGGCCCAATTCTAACACGGATTCTTTTTCCATCACTTACAATAAAAAGATTCATGAATTCTGGAGAAGACTCATCAATAAAGCCAACATTAACGGAGAGACTTCTATAGATCTCAGCCAGCATGATATCAGCAATCTTCAGAATACGGAAGAAGTAAGCCTGGCAAGATCTCTTGCAGTAATGATAGAAAAGGTTTCTGATAAAATTGCTATTTCTTCTGTAGGAGGTACCAGCGGAGCCAACCTTATCGCCAGGTTTTCCAATGAAGATGAAGAAATCCTTGCCCCGATGAACAGAATCATTAAAGAAGAACAGAACGATGATCATTTTATTTACGCAGAACTGCTTCACCTACCTGATAACAGAGCCGGAAATATCCTTCTGAGACAGGTAAAAAGAGGAAACCAGCTTTCTTATCTTACGAAACCTTCTGCGTCGGAAAATACCATCAGCCTGACGGACCTTTACATTAAAATGATAGATAAAAGAATCGTTTTATTCCATAAAGAACAGAATAAAGAAGTAAAAATCTTCCATTCTACCGCTCATAATTTTGATTATAATTCGCTGCCGGTATACCAGTTTTTATGTGACCTCCAGCATCAGGATATTTCCACTGCATTGGTTTTAAACATTGGGGATACCAATTACCTGATGTATGATTATATTCCCCGCATCACCTTTGGTAATGATATCATCTTTACGCCGGCATTATGGCGAGTATACCAGAACGAAGTATCAGGAATAAAGGCCAAAAACAATACGGAAAGCATTAAAAAATTAAAAGAATATCTATCAGATAAAAAAGTTAACCGATATTTCTTTATTGCTCAGGGAGATAACAAATTACTGATCGATACGGAAAATGATAACCTTTTATTATTCCTTGTGGATGAACTGAGATCCAAAGAAATGGTGACACTTACAGAATGTCTTTATGATCTTGAAGCAGATGAATTCAACAATGAGATTATCATTCCCATGATCAACAGAAATTATACAGCATTTAAAACTGAGCTTGACCCGCATCTTTTCAATAACAATATTGCTGATCATAAATTCATCCCGGGAAATAAATGGCTTTACTATAAAATTTATTGCGGAAACAAGTTCTCAGACAAAATATTACAGGATGTGTTTCCGGAGCTTTTAGAACAACTTAATGAAGAAGATCTGATCAAAAAATGGTTCTACATCAGGTACAGTGATCCTGATAATCATATCAGACTAAGGCTGGAAATTAATGATAATGACCTTACCAATACAGCGCAGATCATTACAACTTTCAACGATTATTTTGATAAATATATCAGCGAAGGAATCATTAATAAAGTGGAAATGGGAACCTACGACAGAGAATATGAAAGATATGAAGGTGAATTTATTGACACTGCGGAACATATCTTCCACTATGACAGTAAACTGACAGTGAATCTGTTAAAGAATATTCCGAACAATGATGATCTTTGGTTATATGCCATCAAAAGTATTGACGTCTATTTTGATGTCTTCAGAATGGATCTGGATAAACGGCATGAAGTGATCAGTAAAATCTATACCCAGTTTCAGAAAGAGTTTAATGTAGACAGCAACCTGAAAAAGCAGCTCGACCTTAAATACAGAAGCAACCTGAATATCATCTGCGAAATTGTAGAAACGGATGACAATCCATACTTCTCAGAGTTTGTTAATGCAGTCACAGAAAACTGTAAAGAAATTGAAAAGCTCAAGACTATTCAGAAAGAAAGATTAGTGAGCAGTTTTATTCACATGCATATCAACAGGCTGATAAGATCCAGACACAGAATGCATGAACTGATCATCTACGGCATCGTAGAAAAGTATTACAAAATGAAAATCGGCAAAAGAAAATATCTAGTATCATGAAGCTAAAATTTATCCCTCAACACGACCAAATGGACTGCGGTCCAGCATGTATCGCAATGGTGGCTTCCTACTTCGGCAAGCAGATTCCGTTACATTTTTTGAAAGAAAATGCCAACCTATCCAGAGAAGGAGTTAGCTTACTGAGCATCAGCGAACTGTGCGAAGATATTGGATTTGAAACCTATCCTGCCAAGCTTACATTACAGACCCTGGATGAAAACGGCAGCCTGCCTTGTATTCTTCATTGGAATAAAAATCATTTCGTGGTGCTTATTGATGTAAAGAAAAGCCTTATTTCAGGAAAAAAACGCTACAAAATTGCAGATCCAAGCCACGGAATGATCTGGATGAGCGAAAAAGACTTTCTTAAAAGCTGGCTGTCTGACGGTGAAAACGGCATTGCTCTTTTTGTAAGCCCTACCAACAGCTTTTACCAGCAAACCTTCCCGGAAGAAGATAAACTGAGTATTTCTTTTGCCATGAAATATTTCAAAGAGCACAAAAGCAAATTCCTCTTTTTATCCGGAATGCTGCTTATCGGTAGCTGCCTGAGCCTTGTATTTCCATTCCTTACGCAAACACTTATTGATAAAGGAGTTAACACAAAAGACGTAGATCTTATTACCATCATTCTGGTCTCTCAGGTCGTTTTATATTTAGGAAGTATCACGATAGAAATTCTCAGAAACTGGCTGATGCTTTATATCGGGACCAGAATCAGTATTTCCATTATTTCAGACTTTCTGAAGAAAATGCTTCTCCTTCCAATGGGCTTTTTTGATACCAAAATGAAGGGAGATTTTACCCAGAGAATTCAGGATAATGAGAGAATAGAAGATTTTCTTACCTCTCAGAGCCTTATGACCTTCTTCTCTATGGTTACTTTTCTAGTGTTTTTCGGAGTGCTTTGGTATTATAACGTTACAATTGTGCTTATTTACTCCTCATTGACGGCATTATCATTGGTTTGGGCTCAATACTGGCTGAAAAAAAGAGAAATTCTGGATTATTACAGATTCCGCGAAAAAGGACAAAGCCAGGAAAGCGTTTATGAGATCCTGAACGGAGTTTCTGAAATGAAGTTAAATCAGTTTGAAGATTACAAAAGACAGGAATGGGAAGGCATTCAGAATAAGCTTTTCAAAACTACCCTTCGTATTTTAAAAGTAGATCAGTATCAGTTTTCAGGATTTGAATTTCTTAACCAATTAAAGAACATTTTCGTGACGTTCTTTGCAGCATTGCAGGTAGTGAAAGGAAATATGACCATCGGCGAACTATTGGCCATCTCTTACATCATCGGACAATTGAATTCTCCCGTTAACCAGATGATTTCTTTCTTCCGTTCTTTACAGGATGCGAAACTGAGTCTTTCAAGATTAAATGAAGTTCAGAATCACGAAGAAGAAGAAAAAGAAGGAATGAAAGCCCTGGAAATAGGCAATAACCATTCAAAAGACGAAGAGAGAGGAATTACCTTAAATAATGTTTCTTTCCAGTATGAAGGGCCGAAATCTCAGTTTGTATTAAAAGATGTCAACCTGTTTATCCCTGAAGGTAAAGTGACAGCCATTGTAGGAGCCAGCGGAAGCGGAAAAACAACCTTGATGAAGCTTTTATTAAAGTTTTATAATCCTACTCACGGTACCATTCATTATAACGAAGATGATATTCTTACCCTTTCCCCTAAAAGCATCAGAGAAAACTACGGAGTGGTAATGCAGGATGGGTTTATCTTCTCCGACACCATTGAAAGAAATATCGCCACCAGCGAAGTGGAAATCAATACCAGAAAGATGGAAAATGCAGTAAGAGTAGCCAACATCTCTTCCTTCATAGATAATCTTCCGTTAGGATACAGCACCAAAATCGGGGCAGCCGGCAACGGAATCTCCGGAGGGCAGAAACAAAGGGTTCTTATTGCAAGAGCCGTATACAAAAACCCTCATTTTATCCTCTTCGATGAAGCCACCTCTGCGCTGGATGCCGAAAATGAAAAGATCATTCATGATAACTTACAGGAATTCTTCAAAGGAAAAACGGTAATTATTGTAGCACACCGTTTAAGCACCGTAAAAAATGCAGATCAGATTATTGTTCTGAAAAACGGAGCTGTTGTTGAAAAAGGCAACCACCAGGAATTGGTCAACAGAAAAGCAGATTACTACAGCCTTGTAAAAAATCAGCTTGAATTAGGCAACTAATCACCTCTCAATATATTTTAACCGTTTCGCAGCTTGTGAGGCGGTTTTTTGTGCATCTTATTAAAAAAGAAAACCCTTGTAATGCATTTAAAAAGGTTTTTGGTTTAGTCTGGAGAGATTGTAAATCAATTATTTAAAATCTTTATCCTCAATATTTTTATTATAATACAAATCTACAAGAGTTGTTTCCTGATTACCATCTTCAGAAACAAAAGTCGATTTAGTAGGATGCCAAAGATCCCCGAATTTTTTATAATCACTTTGTAACACCGTAGAGAATGTATTCTTTTCACCATTTTCCACCGTTTCTTCTTTGCTTAGAAAGAATGACTTTACATCGTAATACAGATAGGTCACCTTTCCTGTTATATAGGTTGCTTTTATTTTATAATAGATCTTATCCGGATTTTCGTCAATAAGTTCAATCTTGTATAATTTTGGATCTATGTAAGCAAGTTCATTCATGATATACTTTCTGTCGGCCTTATCTTTAAATTCAGCAGGATCAGCCAGCTTTCTCTCACCGTTGACCAGTTCATAACCTGTTTTACCGTCAAACCATGATTTGTAAACAATTCTTCCCTGATATTCAATTTCAAAGCTTCCTTTATTGGGTACCATTTCTTTGGTAATCCAATACACATTTCGTCCGTCCATTACCGTTTCGGATTTGGAATACAGCGTTTTTATGCTGCTCAGAAGTTTTTTCCCGCCTTCTGCCTGAATGGCTTTTTCTATAATTTCTTTGGCTTTGCTTTCGCTGGATGTCTGTGAGAATAATGGGCTAGAAGCACCGATCATGCTAACGACTACAATGGTATTGAATAATTTCATGGTTTTATTTTTTCTGTGGCAAATGTACCAAAAGACATGATATGGTTTTTCTTTTTGATTCACTATTTTTAAATTATAATGAATTAAATATAAAAAAACAAACCGGGATTTATTGCAGTGAAAACAAAAAAGCCCTCCGTAATCCAATTACAGAGGGCTTTGTACCCCAGACGGGACTTGAACCCGTACGTCCTTGCGGACACAGGATTTTAAGTCCTGCGTGTCTACCAGTTCCACCACCAGGGCATGGTGTGGAGCGAAAAACGGGATTCGAACCCGCGACCCCAACCTTGGCAAGGTTGTGCTCTACCAGCTGAGCTATTTTCGCATAGTGCGGATGAAGGGACTCGAACCCCCACGCCTCACGGCACCAGATCCTAAGTCTGGCGTGGCTACCAATTACACCACATCCGCTGGTTTTTTATATTGTAAGTTTTAAAGAGCTTGCTTCGTTTTTGTGAGTGCAAATATAGGACAATTTCCTTTATCACCAAACTTTTCAGGAAAAAAAAATAAAATTTCCATATTTTTTTTTCATGCCTTCTTTTATTACATTTCATTTTCATACTTTTACATCGTTAATATTTACGATATGGAATTACAAGGAACGGTAAAGAAACTTTTTGATGCTCAAACATTTGCGAGCGGGTTTCAAAAAAGAGAAATGGTTATTTTGACCCAGGAACAGTATCCACAGCCGATAAACATAGAATTTTTGTCTGATAAAATCAGTTTATTAGATAACCTTAAAGAAGGAGAAAACGTAAAGGTAGGAATCAACATCAGAGGAAGAGAATGGGTTTCTCCTCAGGGTGAAACGAAATACTTCAACTCTATTACGGGGTGGAGAATAGAAAAAGTTTCTGAAAATACTTCAGAACCTACTCAGGCTATGCCTCAGCAATCAGCATCTCCAGTTTCTAACGAAAATCCTTTTGCCGGAGACGATGATGACGATTTGCCTTTTTAATTAAAGAATAAAGATCAAATATAAATCCTGCTTTTTGAAGTGGGATTTTTTTTCTAAAAATGGTCTGATTAGACGAAAACGAGATTTCATTTCCTGACCCTGAGCTGTATGATGGCCACGAGGGAGTGGTTGCTTTTGGTGGCGACCTGTCTGTAGAACGTATTTGGTTTGCTTACCAGCTCGGTATTTTTCCTTGGTACAATCCCGGTGAGGAAATCCTTTGGTGGTGTCCCGATCCAAGATTTGTTCTTATTCCTGAAGAATTAAAAGTTTCCAAGTCTATGAGAAAGATACTCAACAGAAATGTTTTTACTTTCTCCGAGAATAAGAATTTCAGAGAAGTGATCAGGAATTGCCAGCAGGCTACAAGAAAAGGACAGTCAGGAACATGGCTTTCTGATGAATTGATGGAATCTTTTATCCGGCTTCATCAATACGGCTTGGCCAAAAGTATTGAAGTATGGCAGGGTGAAGAACTTGTTGGCGGTTTTTACGGATTGCAGATTGGAAATGTATTCTGCGGAGAAAGTATGTTTGCCAGGGTAAGTAATGCTTCAAAAGCAGGTTTTATCAACTTTGTAGAAAGCAACAAAGACAACCTTGAGTTAATTGACTGCCAATCACATACAGAACATCTGGAGAGTCTGGGGGCGAAAATGATTCCTAAAAAAGAATTTCTAAAAATCTTACACGAAAATAATGAACGCAGATAAAGAAAAATGGGTTCTTCTGGTGGTTCTGAGTATTATCTGGGGATCATCCTTTATTTTAATCAAAAAATCGCTGGAGCATTTCAATCCGTTTCAGGTTGGGTCTTTAAGAGTTCTTATTGCCGGGATTATTCTTCTTCCGGTGGCTATTTCCAATTACAAACTTTTCCCTAAAAAACATTTAAAATGGTTAATTCTGGCTGCCTTCACCGGAAATTTCATTCCCATGTTTCTGTTTCCGATTGCTGAAACGGAAATAAGCAGTAGTATTGCCGGAATCATCAACTCCATGATGCCCATTTTTGTGATTATTGTAGGTGCACTGGTCTGGAAGTTTGAAACCACGAAAAAACAGATTACAGGAACCCTAATAAGCTTTACCGGAGTATGCATACTCGCATTTGGAGGAGGAGACAGCAAAGAGCTGAAAATGATCCCTATTCTGCTCCTTTTATTGGCTACTTTATGCTATGCACTAAGTACCACAACTGTAAAATCAAAGCTGATGGATGTCTCTTCTACGGTTTTATCTGCTTTTGTTTTTTCCTTTGTTTTGTTGCTGCCATCCATTATTGCACTCACAGGTACAGGATTCTTTTCGGAATTCAGTTTTTCGAAGGATAATCTGATGGGACTTATGTTTGTCAGCCTTTTATCTGTTTTCGGGACCGGCCTGGCCATGATGATGAACTACCGTCTATTAAAAGTTTCCTCTCCCCTCTTCGCATCCACTGTTACCTTAGTTATGCCTATTGTTGCTATTATCTGGGGAATAATTGATGGTGAAAAACTCACTTATTTACAATTTACGGGTGCTGGAATTATTATCGCAGGACTCATCTTTTTAAGAACAAATCCAAAAAAATAAAATCATATTATAAATTAAATTATATTTGGTTGATTATAACTTATAACTATGAAAAAACTTCTACTTTTGGGGTCTGTAGCCTTATCTGTACTTTCCTGTTACAATTCTGACGACACTCCTTTTGACAACAGTGATCCGTCTAATCAAAGTGTAATTCTTCCCACGAAGATGACCATGGACGGTATTGTAATGAAAATCAATTACAACGGAACCAAAATCATCAGTATGATGAACAACATTAATCATGGACAAAGAGTGGAGTTTTCTTATACCGATGATTATGTTTCGGGCATTAAGAATTACGAAAATAATGTTCTTGAAAGTGCTGTGGAATATGGATATTCCAATGGACGTATGGCTTCAGCGGTTGTTAAGGAATATTCTACTACCGGAACTGTTCAAAATACGGTTACATTTACCTATAACTACACCAGTAATACGGAAATCAAGGTGAAAAGAGAGACAAATTCGGGAATTGCAGGTTCTTCCACCATCAACAGTGTATTTACTTATAACAATGGAAATATGGTAAGCAGCGTAGGATCAGGAACCGGAACTGTTAATGGAAATACCGTTAATTATAACGAAAAAGAGACTTATACTTACACAGAAAAAAACTATCCTTTTAAAAATGTAAAAGGCTTTGACAAAATCATATTCAACGGAAATGAGAACAGTGACGGGGTAAGCATGCTATTTTCGAATATAAAAAACAGCTTAAGTACTTATAAAGGAGAGTTCACCCATGCTACAGCCGGAGGAGGAACAGTTACCGGAGCTACCTCTCATAAGTATACCACCACTTTTAATACTGCAGGTTATCCATCTGAAGAAAGCAGACAGTCTCTTGATATGAACGGAAATGCAAACACCAGCGCTCCGGATAAATTTTTCTACGAATACAATTATCAATAAAAAAAACCTGCATTTCTGCAGGTTTTTTCTCTTATTTTAGATTCTTCTAGTTCTTTTTCTTCACTTTGCTGGCTTTTACCTTTTTCACTTCGTCTTTAATGAAAGGATATTTTTTCTGCATATCCTTAGCTAGAGAAGGATCAAGTTCAAGTGCTTTTTGAAGTGATTCCATACCTTTATCCTGGTCTTTCAGATTGTAAAAGCAATTACTAAGCTGATAAAACAGCTCTGCTCTGTAATGCTTTTTAATGGCTCTGTTCAAAACCGTTACCGCATCTTCATACTCTCCTACCAACATCAAAACTTCTGAATAGGCATACCAGTTATAGAATCTTGACGGCTCTGCATCCACCAGTTTTTTAAGACAGGAAAGGCTTTCTTCAAACTTTCCTGAATCAATGAACAGGAATGCCAGTCTCTTTTGATAATCAAGATTGTTTTCATTGAGCTGGGTAGCTTCTTTGGCAAAATGCAATGCTTCAGACATTCCGCCCATCTCTTCATAAAGATAAGACTGCTCCATCATGGCAAGATAGAACTGAGGATCTTCTCTAAGTGATTTCTGGAACGCGTTTAATGCTAAAATAGGCTGTTTCAGGGCCTTATTGCACAATCCGATCTTATAAAAAGTAAATGCTTTTGTATATTCAAGCTCCAGCATTTCTTCATAAGTTTCGATCGCCTTTTGGTATTGTCCCAAAGCTTCATAACAAGCTGCTTTATTGGCATATACTCCTACAGAGTTTGAGTTGATTGCCAGCAAATAGTCGTAGCCTCTTATCGCTTCGTCATAATTTTTTCTGTTGAAGTAGAATTGTCCGTATTCAAACCATGCGGTTTCAGAATAAGGGAATTCATCTAAATATTCATTAAGAAAGGCAATAGCCTCCTCACTCTTATTCAGGTCACTGAAGCATACCATAGCATTTTCCAGCGAATATTCATCCGTAGGATCTTCCTTCAGTGCTTTTCTGTAATGTTTAAGAGCGTTAAAAGGATCTCCGAGATTCACATATTCATCCGCAATAAAGTTGTGGAGAAAGTTTTCTTCTTCCTCTAATGTTAAAGCTTTTTTGCAGATTTCAATGGATTTTCTGGGATTTCCTAGGTTCGAATAATACTTGGCGTAGCAAACCAAAAAGTCTGTATTCTCCATAGAAGCGCCTTTCAGTTCGTCAATAAGTTCTTTCGCCGTATTATACTCTTCCCACTCCAGAAGGATCTCAAGTCTTTTAATCTTAATATCCAACGAATTAGGGTGAAGCTTTAGTCCATAATTAACAGCCATGTCAGCGTAATTAAAATCCCCAAGCTCCAAATAATAAACAATAATGTCTTCCAACTCTTCTGTATCAAAGTAGAATTCGTCATTGTTTTCCATCATTTCCTCGAACTTTTTTACAAGTTCATTTCCAAAATACTCTTCCAATAGTGTCCTCTTTGTCGGCCCAACGTTTGAATTTGCTTACAAACCTCGGCAAACGTTTAATTAATAATATATCTGAAACTGATATTCAAATATTTATGCAAAGTTGCAACTTTTTTTTGAATTTTCCATTTCATAAATTTCTATTATAAAAATAGTAAAAAAAGAAAACCGATAAAAGGATTGTGGATAAAAAACCGGAAATTGGGGTTAAATTCTTATAACAAGGTGTTTTCCGTTTTGTATCTCAGCGTTTCATGCCGATTCGATATCTTTACTATCTATTTCTTGTGTCTCCATTTTAATTTTTCCATCCACAGCTGCCTGAAACATTTCTGATATAAAAAAAGAACAGACTCATTGTCCGTTCTTCCTGTATTTTTAGATTAAACTTCTGATTTTGCTAATGATATCATCACCTAACTGATCTGCTTCCTCCTGAGATTTAGCTTCAGTATAGATTCTGATAATCGGCTCCGTATTGGATTTTCTAAGGTGGACCCAGTTGTTTTCAAAGTCTATTTTTACACCATCTACTGTAGAAACTTCTTCATTCTGATATTCCTGCTCCATTTTACTTAAGACAGCATCTACATCAATCTCTGGTGTAAGTTCTATTTTCTTTTTCCCCATAAAATAGCTCGGATATCCTGCTCTCAGTTCAGAAACGGTTTTATTTTCTTTGGCTAAATGAGTCAGGAAAAGCGCAACTCCTATTAAAGAGTCTCTTCCGTAATGTAACTCAGGGTAGATAATTCCTCCGTTTCCTTCTCCTCCGATGACAGCATTTTTCTCTTTCATCAGGGTGACTACGTTTACTTCTCCCACAGCACTTGCAAAGTATTCTGAATTATGGGTTTGTGCCACATCTTTCAGTGCACGGCTTGAAGAAAGATTGGAAATAGCAACTCCGTTTTTATTTTTCAATAAATAATCTGCAACCGCTACCAATGTGTATTCTTCACCAAACATTTCTCCTTTTTCATCAATGAGAGCTAATCTGTCTACATCCGGATCTACAACGATTCCTAAATCTGCATTTTCTTTCTTCACCAATTCACAGATATCTCCCAAATGTTCTTTTAAAGGTTCAGGATTGTGTGGGAAGTGACCTGTAGGCTCACAGTATAATTTAATCGTTTCGCATCCTAATTTATCCAAAAGCATAGGAATGGCAATTCCTCCTGTAGAGTTTACCGCATCAAGAACAACCTTAAAATTCTTTGCTTTGATGGCTTCTGCATCTACCATTGGTAAATCCAGAATCTGCTGAATATGGATATCAAAAGCATCATCTCTTGTTTCATATTTTCCAAGATCATCTACTTCTGCATAGTTGAAGTCTTCACTTTCTGCCAGGGCCAATACTTCAGCACCGTTTTCACCGCTGATGAATTCTCCTTTTTCGTTTAATAACTTAAGAGCATTCCATTGTTTTGGATTATGAGAAGCGGTAAGGATAATTCCTCCGTCCGCATTCAGCCCAGGAACCATTACTTCTACTGTAGGCGTTGTAGAAAGACCCAGGTCTACCACATTAATTCCTAATCCCTGCAATGTAGCGGTTACTAAAGAAGATACCATCTGACCGGAGATTCTTGCATCTCTACCGATGATAAGCGTAAGATCTTTTTTGTTTTTATTATTTTGAAGCCAGCTTCCGAATGCAGATGCGAATTTTACAACATCCAGCGGTGTTAAGTTATCATTTACTTTACCACCAATGGTTCCGCGAATTCCGGAAATAGATTTTATTAATGACATGATGTTTTTAATTTATTTTGTTTTTCTGAATTTTCCAACGCAAAGATACTTAAAAGACCCTTCAACTTATAAAACAGGAATCTTTTTTTGGACTTTATCATAGGTATTTTTCACAACTCTCGGTGGTGCAAAACGATACCCCAGATAAATAAGTCCGTACAGATTATTATTTTCTACTGCCTCTTGGTTTTTCTGATAGGTATAAGTCTTAAAGCTCATTCTTGCTCCAAAAAGTAAATGTTCCGAATTATATCCGACGTGGAGTCCTCCTTCCATTCTCAGGGTTACAAACTGTTCATTTTCTTTCTTCTTATTCTCCTCAGTGGAGCTTGAAAACTGTCCCCCAAGACCTACAGAAAGATAAGGAGCAATATTTACCTTATCTTTTATAATGCAATTATAAAAGTATCCCATATTACCGCCTATCTTATACTGAACCTCTTTGTTTTTCACTTCATTGATTGTGTTGGTAAAAAAGCTAACATCATAATCCAGATAGGGAATCCAGCTTCCGCTGCTTTTTTTCTGCCATTCACTGTGAGTATATATACTTTTGGCTGAGAAATTTTTATTGAGTACGTATGATGTTGTTCCACCAAAACTCAGTACTTTTAGGTCCGGAAACTGTAAATAAGCATCTGTCTCCTTCCAATCCGGAATAAAATCTTTCATATTTTCCACATAAAATCCCTTTACTTTTTTATAATAAATATTCTGGATAAATCTTTTTGGGAAAAACCTGAAGCTCAAATCTGTATAGGAGCTTTTTCCTTTCAAATCATCCTCATTATTTCCCGGGATAAATTGGGGAGAAAAAGAAATGGTAGCACTTATAACACGATAGTCAACGGATACAGATGTTCTAGTTTTGTTATTGATAGACAGTTCTATTTTATCGTTTTTTCCCTGGGAAAGAATGTATTTTTCAAGATTCGTATCAAGATTAAGGCGAATCATCACCTGTTCTGCATAAGACTTGATGTTTAAGGTATCTGACTGTGCTTTTACCTGAAGAACAAATAAAGAAAATAAAATGGATAATCCTGCTTTAAAGAAATTCAAATCGAATAATTTACATTAGAAAATGAAATTACTGATTTTTTCAATTTATTTTAATGCATAATTATTTTTTTTTATTAATACTGAAGAAAAAACAAAGCAATTTGTGTTTTATTTTTAATTAACAGAAAAATACTCTATCATAATCAACATAAATGTATTATTTTTAACATTTTGTTCTCATTTTTCAGATTCCTTTATTAATTTATGTTTTTTTAAATTTGTGTAATAAAAATTTACTATTCAATGAAAAAAATTATTTTATTATTTACTCCTTCTATTTTCTTCTGCCAGAATGTTGGGATCAATAATACTACGCCTATCGCCACATTAGATATTATATCATCAGGAAATACCAATGCAACGAAGGCTTTAAAAATTACCAATTCAAATCCTACAGAAATCTTTACTATTCAAAATGATGGTAATGTGGGGATAAACAGTTCTTCGGCAGCAGCCAATACAGCCCAATTAAACATTAATTCAGGATCGGCTACAAAATCTGTATTAAAATTAGATAACCTCAGCAATACTAAAGATAAGACTATTGCTTCAGGAGTTAACTATAATCAGTTCAGCAGCCTGGTAGTGGATAATAACGGAAATGTATTTAAGCAATTTGATATCAAAACAACCAGTGGAACGGCTTCAACCTTTGACGGATCCTATACAGCAACCTCAACAAACACAACCCTTACCAATCTTTCCGGAGGAAATGTTGTGCGTTTTCAAATACTTACTCCTGATTTCACGTTAGGAACCGGAGACGTTTTGTATGCTGATGTTATGTGGACTCGTAATGCCGGCTTTTTGGTATCTAATTATGGATATGACAGTTCTTCTGCAACGGTTAATCCAATGGTGATTAATGGTCTTGGAACCAACACTCTTGTATTTAATTTTACCAATGGAACAGACTTGACATTTTCTGTAAACTTAACCGGAAGTGTAGGGGCAGGCTCTAATATGGGAACTTTAAATTATAATATTACCGGTTCTGGAGCCACCTCCGTCCCTTTTAATGTTTACTATAGCTTTAAATCCAGATAATTTATGAAAAATAGTCTTATTATCAGCTGTCTTATAACAGGAAATAGCATTTTTGCACAGACAGGAAACTTTGGAATCAATACGAATACCCCAACTTCAAAGGTTGATATTGTATCCACCGGTAATTCTTTTACAAAGGCATTAAGAATATCTGATTCCGGATTGCTGGAAAAATTTACGCTTTTAAATAACGGCAATATGGGAATTAATTCTACATCGCCAGACGCACAACTAGGCATTAATACAGGAACGAATACAAAATCGGTATTAAAGATCAATACGGTAAGTACAACAAATGGGAGACAAAATACGGGGATTAATTATAATCTCTTTTCTCCACTCATTTCTGATGAAAATGGGAATTTGGTGAAACAGTTTGATTTGAAAACAGCTAACAGTAATTCCTTAACTTTTGACGGATCTTATACGACTTCAGGAGCCACGAATAAGACATTGTGCTCTGTGAATTCAGGAAGTATTCTCGGTTTTACTGTACTGACAGGGTTTGTTCAAGGACAAAGCGGTACGGGTGTCGTTAAATATGCTGCGGTTACCTGGTCCAGGGGTTCAGGTTTTATCATAAGTTCCAACGGTCACGATTTCGCAAATAACAATTCTAATTCTTTAACGGTTCAAGGCTCAGGAACCAATACACTTACTTTTGATGTTCAAACGGGTGATGACCTTATTTTTGAGGTTACCGGCGGAAATCTTGTTTACCGGCAGGTTGATTCAAGTACCGGTACGGGCAGAAGTGAAGGATTTAATATTTTCAAAAGCTTTAGAACAAGATAAATAAGAATATTTTTTAACTGCAGCCGCAATCTTTATCACAGCTGGTTCTTTTGGAACTGAATTTCTTTGGTGCGAAATTCTTTTTAAGTACTTTAAATAAAGAGTAGCAGGCGAATGCTACGATTAACAGAACAAGTACGTATTGAAAAATTAATGATGAATCCATTATTTTAAAATCTGATATACGATCATCGACACAAAATAGGCCAAACCTGTCATCATGACCACCTGAAAGCCGGTCCATTTCCAGCTTTTGGTTTCTCTGTAGACTACTGCTAGTGTAGAAACACACTGCATTGCAAATGCGTAGAAAAGAAGCACCGAAATTCCGGTTGCAAAACTGAAGACTTTTTCTCCGTTGGGTTTTACATCTCTTCTCATTTTATCAATAACTTTTACTTCCGGGGCATCATCTTCCAGGCTGTAAAGTGTAGACATTGTTCCCACAAAAACTTCTCTTGCCACGAAGCTTGTAAGGATTCCTACTCCCATTTTCCAGTCGTAGCCAAGCGGAGCGATTACGGGTTCTATTCCTTTACCCATTTTAGCAAGGTAAGAATGATCCAGATGAACATCTGCTGCTACAAATTCATTTGTTTTCTGGCTTGGCCCGAAATAGCTTAAAAACCAGATAATGATACTTACGATGAAAATTATTTTTCCGGCTCCGGTAATGAAGTCCCATACTTTTCCTAAAACCATTTTAAAGTCATATCCGAAAAGTGGTTTTTTATAGGCAGGAAGATCCATTACCAGGTATGTTTTTCCTTTACTTTTAATAAATCTTTTAAGAATTGCTGCTGAGAATAAAGCCACTAAAAATCCTAGAAGATACATTCCCATCAAGACCAGTGCTTTATATTTTATTCCCAGGAATGTTCCTTCTGAGATAATCAGTCCGATAATGATGCTGTAAACAGGAAGTCTCGCAGAACATGTCATAAATGGGGTTACCAATATCGTGAGCAATCTTTCTTTTACATTTTCAATATTTCTTGTAGAGATCACCGCCGGGATCGCACAGGCAGTTCCTGATACAAGGGGAACGATACTTTTTCCGTTAAGCCCGAAAGGGCGCAGCAGCCTGTCCATCAGGAATACCACTCTTGCCATATATCCTGAATCTTCCAATAAATAAAGGAAGTACAGCAGGATTCCAATCTGTGGTGCAAAAACCACAATTCCTCCTATTCCCGGAACAATTCCATTTGAAATCAGTGAATTAATTGGTCCTTCCGGAAGATGTTCATTGGTGAATGCTGCCAGCCATGAGAAGGATTCTTCAATCCAGCTCATCGGATATTCTGCAAGGAAGAAAACGCTTTGGAAAATAACCAGCAGAATAGCTAAAAAGACAACATAACCCCAGAATTTATGAACTAAAACTTTATCCAGTTTTTCGGTTAACAATTCTTTGAACTGAGCTTTTTTAGAAATGACATCAGCCAGTATTTTGTCTACATTCTGATATCTTCTAACGGTTTCCTGAACCTGCAACCTTTTAGGCACCAGGCTTTTAGAATCTGATTCATTCAACTGTTCCATTACTGAGCCGATTCTTCCAAGATCTGTTCCCAGGGAAAGGCTCACCCATGCTTTATATTCGTTATCGAAACCTTTATGTGCTGCCAGTTTCTGAATAAAGTCTCTATGTTCATTCGGGGTTTCAAAAGAAAGTTTGTCTGTTTTTACAAACTCGCTGTTATAAACAGCTTCCCTTACTTCATCAATCCCGATCTGTTCCTTGGCATTGGTCTGAATAATTTTAATACCTAATGCATCGGAAAATTTTTGAATATCTATCGTAATCCCTCTTCTTTCAGCCTGATCAATCTGGTTGACAATCAAAATCATAGGAATACCAAGATCCTGAATCTGCTGAAACAACAGCAGCCCTCTTTTTAAACTTAATGCTTCAAGAATATAAACAACTCCTGCGTAGTTCTTCTGCTCATCGATAAGATATTTGGAAAAAATAGCCTCATCTTCTGAACTCGGGTATACACTGTAAGAACCTGGAAGATCTATCACCTCAACTTCTTCATTTTTGTAAACATAGTTCCCCGAATGACTTGCAACGGTAACGCCGGCGTAGTTTCCGGTTTTCTGCTTTTTGTTGCAAAGCGTGTTGAAAACCGTTGACTTTCCTACATTAGGATTCCCGACTAAAAGTATCTGTTTTTTCTTGTTTTCCTGCATTAATTCAATTCTTCAACAATGATGTAATCTCCTTCTTCCTCACGAAGAGCAATCCGGCTTTTTTCTGCTCCAAATTCTACATACATTGGCCCGCTGAACGGAGCCTGATACAAAATCCTGAAAAGGGTATCCGGAAGAAGTCCCATTTCAATAATTTTATTGGGCATTTTAAGATGGTCGTTATCATACCCCAATATCTTCCCCATTTTATTTTTAGGGAATCCACTTAATTTATGTAATCCTTTCTCTTTCAAAGCCTGATTTTTAGTCTTGCAAATATACGCTATTTAAATTTAATCTAAATAACGTTTCGATACAAAAGAAAGAGGCTGTTTCAAAAGTGAAACAGCCCATCAAATTCTTACGAATAATAATTTTTATTACGTCGTTATTTTTTTCAACTTATCTAGAATATGTCTCCAAGCAATAACCTATCATTGCCGCTCCTCCTGAAGGGTCAACAGGTGTAATAGTAAATGCAATGGCCAAACATCCTTCTAAATTCATTGCTTGCTTTAATTCTTTATTCATTTTTATTGCTGCTTTTTCGTCCTTAAAATTCTTTTTAGCTACTAAAACAGTCTCAACCTTACTTTTACTTTCTTCTATTTTCACTTTTGGCTCTTCCGTTCTTGCAAATAACATTGCAGATGTTGTTAATAACAACGCGAAAATGATTTTTTTCATTGTATAATATTTTAATTTGTTGTAAAACAAACATATAATGAAAAATAACAAAATCAAATTTTTGTTGACTAAATCTTAAAAATAACTCCCTATTCTAAAATATACGTTCGAAATAACGTTTTTTTTCAATCATATATATTATATAATAGAACATTTTCAATAAAAAGAAACCAACCCAAATACATTGCTGTATCTGGGTTGATTCAAAATATAATTTAGTTGATATGAATACTGAGTTAATTTTCTTTCCCGATTTTTTCTACTTTCCCAACTTTCAGTTTTTCGTAAGGAGGCTCAATTGGATTATCATTGGCATTGAAGAAATCTTTATACATCTTTTCCTGCTTCTTCATCATGTCACCTATTGTTCCATCCATTCCAGGAATTGTTTTAGACATAATTTCCTGAGTCATCATAGGTCTTGCAGTAGCAAAAGGATCTTTTTTGAAGTCGTTGAAGGTTTTTTCAAACTTTTCTCTCGGCATTTCAGTCACTTTTAAGCCAATATTGGAAAGTTTCTCCATGTATGTCAATTCTTCCCAGTTTGGAACTTTTTTATTTCCCTGAAGAATCCAAGAATAGTTTTTGTCTTCGTCTTCAATCTTTACGATCAAGCCTGGAAGTCCTGAAAATTTATATGGTCCGTCTTGAAAAGGAAGCTCAGAGCTAAACCAAGCCGTCCATTTTTTCCCTGCAAATTCCGTTGTTGCTTTCTGAGCATTGTAAGCACCAATTTTTGCTTTTTCGTTAGAAATTTTCCAGTCTAACTTTAATGTTTCATTGTATCCAATACTCATAGGAGAAAATCCGTTGGCAATTCTTTCAATATATTGGATTTTCATATCTGGATATGTCTTTACAATTTTTTCAGAAAACTTTGGCATTTTGAAAGATTTAGATAAATCCTTCAAAACTCCAGCCTTTTGCATTGCCTCAAATTGAACTTTCAGAATAGAATCTTGTCCAATAGCTGTAAAATCTCTATATATAGATTTGTCCTTAACTATATCAAGAGACATAATTACTTTCTCAATCTTTGCTGAATCTTTCTTCGGCTTAAAAGTAAGTTCATAAAAGAAACGGTTTGTAGTCTCTTTTGATTCCTGAGCGCCAGCAAAAGCAAAAAGAGCGATAAGAAATAGGGAGAATAATTTTTTCATTATAGCAAGTTTTATATAATTAGTAATCGTATGTTTTATTTTGTTACAGTTTTTTTCAAATTTTATTTATCATTTATCCTTAATGTTATAAGAATTAAAAAATTATGATTCTCTTAAAACGGTTTCATTTTTAAAACGCTTACCTTTAAGTTTCTAAAAAACAAAATATTATGGACACTTTATCTCAATTAAAATCCGAGCTGGAGGGAGAATTTCAAACCACGAAAAAATTTATTGAATTGTTCCCGGAAGGAAAAAACGATTATGCTCCTCATGAAAAAAGCATGAAAATGATGCCCCTTGCCGCTCATCTGGTAGAAGTTTTTGAATGGCCAAACACTATTTTAAAAACTTCCGAACTGGATTTTGCCAAAGGAGACTACAAACCTGTCGTTCTTTCTACGAGGGATGAACTCATGAAAAAGCTGGAGGAGGACTACCAATTGGCCAAAACGGCATTGGAAAACAGTACAGAAGATGATCTGAATCCCATCTGGACGATTAAAAATGATGGTCATGAGCTGGCAAGCTGGAGCAAAAACGGAGCAATACGCCATGCTTTAAATCAGATCACCCATCACAGGGCTCAACTGGGAGTGTATTACAGACTGAACAATATTCCTTTGCCAGGAAGCTATGGGCCTTCAGCAGACCAGCAAAGCTTTTAATTACTATCTAAGTATATCTCAACAAAAAACCAATCCGCGTGGATTGGTTTCTTGTTTTATTTAAAATTGAATTTTACGGTAAACATCACCTGGCTTGGGCGGAGCTGCATGGTTGTTTGTGTAATGGTAGCATCTCCGACATTTATTCTTTCAAATACTTTTCGGTCTGCAATATTCATCCATTTCAATTCAAAGTCAACTTTTTTCTTTGCCCAGCTGAATTGGTATGAAACATCAAAAAATCCATTGTTTAGTTTTGTATCTCCCAGTTTTGAATTGATCTGGTCCCAGTAAAAACCAATGGTATGATTTTCTAAAGGATAAAAGAATACATTTAAGTTATGAGTGTAAGATTCGGTTTTTCCAAGATCATTCTGGATGATTCCATTACTTTGTTTATTCCATGATTTGGTCATATTAAAATCAATACTCATCCATGAGAAATAGGTATTGTTGAATTTAAATCCTAATGTATTCCCATTATTTTTGGTGTCAATATCCTGATCATTTCTTCTGGACTGTGATTTTGAACTTGTATCATTAAATGTTACTGAAGCATTGGTTTTGAATTTTGGAAAATACTTTCCAATTTCTACATACAGGCTATTGTTTGTTCTTTTATTTTCACTTTCTATATACTCAATAACGCTAAATCCTAATTCGTTGACAGCGCTTGAGGCGAGTAAATTGTTTTTTGTATCAGTTAACCTGTAGCCCACGTTAAAAAACAGATTGTTCAAAGGATTTCTGTACTCTAATCGTAGTCCTCCATTTTTTGTATTGGTTTCAGGTATCGGATTTTTAGGGTTCATTACATTAAATCCTCCCGGACTTGTCAGGATATACCCTGCATAAGCCGTCTGTATATCTCCAAAATTATTGCTTATTCCTGCATTCACGCTGGCTTTAAAGAATGAAGCAAATGAATATTGGGCAAAAATATTGGGTGTAAAGGTTACTTTACTTAATGATTTGGAAACATTTCTAAAAGCATCTTCAGCCTTAATATTATTGAAGTTTACCGGGAAACTTGAAAATAGACTCCACGATTCAGATTTATAATTAATTCCTACAGATGCAGATGGATTGATTCTTGTGAATTTTAAATCATTTTCATAAGCTAAGCCTGCGAAATCCGGTTTATTATTAACTGTGCTTCCATCAAAGTTGGTGGTAAGGTTATCTGTTGACAGATCAAATCCTACTTGTGGTGTAAAGGTCCATCCTTTTGTAGTGAAACTGATATTTGCAGAATGTGACGTATCTAAAGACTTGATTCTGAAATACTGTAACGCTGTACTTCCCGGCGCAAAATCTATTGTTTTTAAAGGACCTTTAAGCGAATCTCTATAAGGAAACTGCAGGTAATTAGCAGGGCTAATTTCTAATGTCTGTCTATCATCCTGATAGCTTATATAAGACTTAAAATTCACCATTTTTTCTTTCCAAGGGATAATTGTACTTAAAGAGTTTTGGAAAGATGTCGTAGGAGATTCTAAAGCTTCATTTCCAAATCTATATCCGGTTTTATCATTTCTTTCTGCAACAGCTCTGTCTGCATTCCAAAACTGAGAAAATGTAGTTGTATTTTTAAAGAATCCTTTTTTGGCATTCTTCGTAAATATCAATTCTCCCTTCAATTTATCTGTATAGAAATTGTTCAGGAATCTGGTCGTGTATTGTGTTCCTTGCTGGATATCTCTGGTAATACTGTTCGATTCTCTTTCTACCGCATTATTAGTATAGTTTGCGTTAGCTTTAAGCTCCCATTCTTTCTTCTTATCAATATTTGTTAAATAATTAGCTGACAAATAATGAACGCTGTTCATCAAATATCTTTTTACCGGAAGATCAGGCACGGATGCATTCTCTACACTCAGCCAGTTATTTTGAGAAATATTACTTCTTCTCCCTTCCCACGAACTTCCAAATGCCAGAATATTCCCTTCATTTTCTACCTGCTCACCCATATTATTAGTTTTATAATTGACTACCCATTGGCTTTTTTGTCCGAAAAACATCGGTGTTAATTTTACATTCCAGAGGAAAGGTTCCAAACCAACTCCTACTTCTCCCCTACCTGTCATGGTAACGGAGTTTTTCAGTTTGATATTGATGGCTGCCTGATCTGAAGGTACTTTATCCTGAAGTATTTTTACCGGCTGGTGGTTCTCAAGAACTTCTACTTTCTGTACAGCATCCTTCGGAAGTGAGTTGTTGATGGTTCCATAACCACCTTCCATCAGGTCTTTTCCATTGACGTAGAATTTATTGATGGCATTTCCCTGATAAAGAATTGTTCCGTCTTTATTGACTTCAATCCCCGGAATCTTTCTCATAACATCTGCAAGGGTTCTGTCATTTTTACTGTTGAATGCTTTAAGATCGTAAGAAATGGTATCACCTCTTGCCGTAATCATCTTTGTTTTCAGCTGTACTTCTTTAATTTCTGTGGCTTCAGACTGCATTTTGAAGTTCAGAGTCTGATCGCTGTTATTGATTTGCTTGGTAAGAGGTTTCTGATTGAATGCTTTCACTTTCAGATCCACATTGGATTCTCCGGAAGTGAAAGTTAC
Source organism: Chryseobacterium candidae (assembly GCF_004916905.1). GTDB lineage: Bacteria > Bacteroidota > Bacteroidia > Flavobacteriales > Weeksellaceae > Chryseobacterium > Chryseobacterium candidae. The sequence goes on along the minus strand of NZ_SDLV01000047.1, from coordinate 131,924 downwards.
CTTATATTCTCCCTTAGAATTGGTAATTCCGTAAGCAAGAATAGCATCTTTGCCGGGTTCTTCTATAGTAACACTGGCACTTGGTATTGCCACCCCGTCATCATCAGTAATTTTTCCTGAAATCGTTTTCTGAGCAAAAGTAAGCACAGTAAAGAAAAGCATCAGAAATAAAGTAATATTTTTTTTCATACTTATTATTTGCTCAATTAGTTAATCATTGTGGTTTTTTGTTACACTTTTATAAAGATCAATTTTACCCTCAAAGGTTAAATCAGTATCACTACAAACATAGTTATAATTTTCAAGCTTTTGAATTTTGTTTAAAAAAGAAATATTCTCAAACAAAAACATAAACAGTTGAAGGTTTCTTTTCCAATATTTATTTCATCATAAGATCATGTTTGGCATAAAAAATATGCAAAAGGAGTAGGAAATTATTTTTAAATTTCTGTAACATTATCCGGATAGATATTGTCTTTTTTTATTACATAAAGAACAATTTTAAAAGGAAGTAAAGGAATTAATATTCTTACTTATTCTAAATAGTAAAATCTGATTTGAATCATAGATTAAAAAAAAATTAAACGCTATTACATAAATATATATTTAATAATTTTGTAACATAAAATTTATAAAATGGGAATTATTTTAAAGCCTATAGATGTTGTAGAAGACATTTCAAAAGAAGAATTCTACGCAAAATATCTGAAGCCAAGAAGGCCCGTTGTCATCAGGAATATGGCAAAAAAATGGCCTGCTTATCAAAAATGGACGATGGAATATATGAAGGAAGTTGTAGGAGATGTGGAGGTTCCGTTATATGACAGTTCAAAGGCAGATCCTTCTGCTCCCATCAATGCATCGGCAGCAAAAATGAAGTTTGGAGATTATATAGATCTTATCCAGCGGGAGCCTACTGATCTCAGAATATTTCTTTTCGATCCTATAAAATATGCCCCAAAATTGTTGGAAGATTATATTTCTCCCAAGGAATTAATGGGAGGTTTTCTGGATAAATATCCCAATATGTTCTTTGGCGGAAAAGGATCGGTAACGTTCCTTCATTTTGACATTGACATGGCCCATATTTTCCATACTCACTTCAACGGAAGAAAGCACATTCTTCTTTTTGATTATAAATGGAAAGAAAGACTTTATCAGATTCCATATGCAACCTATGCCCTGGAAGATTATGATATTGAAAATCCTGATTTCACCAAGTTTCCGGCACTGGATGGTGTAGAAGGAATTGAGTGTTTTCTGGAACATGGAGATACCTTATTCATGCCTACAGGATGGTGGCACTGGATGAAATACCTGGACGGAAGTTTCTCAATTTCTTTAAGAGCCTGGGACAAATCGTGGGCAGTAAAAGCACATTCACTGTGGAATCTTACCGTACAGCGTAAATTCGACGACATCATGAAGTCCAATTTCAAAAAAAATTATATGGACTGGAAAGAGAAAATGGCAATTAAAAGAGCAGAATTAGCCCTGAAGAGAGGTTTACCAAGATAAATAAAAAAGACGTTTCGTTTGAAACGTCTTTTTTATTCTATGCATAAGAAACTTTATTTCTTAATGATTTTATAGCCCTTTTCAGTCTCTTTATCTTTTATTTTTATTATATAATTTCCTGCGGCCAACTCGCTTACGTTTATAGTTCCGTTTTCTAAGCCCATCATTTCTTTTTTCACCAGTTTTCCACTAAAATCATAGATATTGATTTCAGATATCTTTGTTTTATTTTTGATGTATAAGATATCTTTTACCGGATTTGGATAGATAGATGCACGGCTGTTATCCGCTTTTACATCAGAAACCGCAAGATTATTTGCTGAAATCTGGAAATCGTCTATCCCTATAAACCAGATATCTTCTGTAGTGGAATGAAAAGCAATATAAATTGTTTGCCCTACATAAGGAGTCAGATCGTAAGTGTACTGATTCCACGAAGTAGGTGGTTTTACTGCTGTTGCGAGCGTGTTGGTAAGCCCTGCAATGGTAGGTGTTGTTGTTGAAACTTTTACATCCACCGTTTCAGCTAGTCCTGACCCTCTGTTTCTTGCCCAGAAAGTAAGCTTATCTGATACTCCTGCGGTAACTACTATGGCAGGACTAATGACATAATCATCATGCGCAGTACTGCCATATTCCAATCCCAGAAAATGAGATCCTGAATGAGGAGCATTGAATGAGGAATCATAGGAATCCAAAGTTTCCCAGGTTCCGGAATCTCCTCCATTAATTACGGTCCAATCAGCAGGTATTGTTGCCGAATCAAAACTTTGAGAATATTGTGCAAGCAGACCTATTGGTACAAAGCACAGCAATGTTACGAATTGATAAATTTGTTTCATGTGTTTGTTTTATCGGATAATTTAATAAAAACAAAACATATTTATTAACAAATCGACATGAAAAAAAAAGAAATAATCTTGTTTTTTACAAAAAACTTCTACAACACCCTATAAACAGGATACTGTCTAAACGTTTTCTCCTCAAAATAAGGAGAATGTCTGTAGATCCAATCCAGTTGTGCTTCTCCATCTTCAGACAATTTTTTATCCGATGCTTTAGCTGTTTCAAAGGATTCTCTCAGCTTTTTATCCTTTTTCAGGAGTTCGGCAGCGGTATCTTCAAAAATATAGGCGGAATAATATTCTTTCTGAGCCAGAATTCCGTCAAAAAAGTTCCAGTTGAAAAATGAGTCTAATGCTTCAGGTTCAAGTGTTTCTATGATATATTTTACACCAGGCTGATCGGTAGAAACCAGATAATCCCCGGCAGCAAATGTCATGTTTTTCAGAGCAGTGTCCACTGTTGTTTCAAAATGCAGATAGTGGCCTTCATACGGGTTTTTAACGGTTTTAAAATCTTTGATTTTATAAGACTCAACGGCTATTGTACTGTCTTTCTCTATTGGTTTCATCAGAATTTTATTTCTTTTAAATTCTTCAATCACCCGATATTGCGACTGTGGAATGACATAATACTTCGGAATGGTAATATATCCGGTTGGAACTGCTGTTGTAAAAAGCTTTATATTTTTTGTAAAAGGTTTGTTTCTGTCATAATACAGCCTTGGCTTCCCTGAAACTTCACTGGGTTTGTATTTTCCTTCATAGCCCTTAAAATCCATCGTAGAGAATTTTGTGGAATCTATTTTCCAGCGGATGCCATATTGTTTTCCTGCCTGATATTGTTTTAAATTTTCAATACGAAGCTGTTTTATTTTCTGATAATCTTTATCTAAATTCTGCAGATTCACCAGCATATATTTGTAGGTAGCATCCACCCTTTTGTCATAAGGCTTCAGCATGTGGGTTTCCGGAACGGTTCCCAACGAGTTGAAAAGGGAAGTATATCCCGTAGAGTATCTGGGAGAGTCTTCAAAGGAGGCAAATCCTACTTCCGGTACATCTCCGTGAATGTTGACATAAGGCGTACTTTCATAGCCCAATTTCTTCATATCTTCAAGATTTTTAGCCTGATAATCATTGTAGAAATAGTTTCCCAGGGTATTTCCCAAGCGTTCTTTAAAGGTAGAAATATAGGTGAACGTATATTGATAATCTGCTCCATTGCTGACATGGTTATCAATAAAGACATCCGGTTTCAGCCACTGGTATATCTCCTGAAAACTTCTGGCATTTCTGGAATCTGCTTTGATAAAATCTCTGTTCAGATCGTAATTCCTTGCATTTCCTCTGAAACCATACTGTTCAGGACCGTTTTGATTGGCTCTCGAGTAAGATCCTCTGTTCAACATTCCGCTTACATTATAGGCTGAAATAGCAGCAATAATAAAGTTCTGAGGGGTTTTAATCTTTTTGGAGGCAAGATCTCTCATCAGCATCATGGTAGCATCTATTCCGTCAGGCTCTCCGGGGTGAATTCCGTTGTTGACAAAGAGAATGGCTTTGTTTTTTCTTAATTTTTCAAGATCTTTTTCAGGAAAGGGATTATAAATCACCACATAAATGGGTTTTCCACTGTCATCTTCACCCTTTTTAAGGTATTGAATGGTATTGAAATTTTTAGCCAGATCGTGAAAATAGCTATTCATTTCATCGTAGATAACAGTTTGGTTACCATTCCCTTTTTCAAAAGGAGTCTGAAATGATTTTTGAGCTAAAAACAGCGTAGAGATTAGAGTGAATAAAAGATATTTCAGTTTCATTGAAGTCATATTTTCAGACTTTAAAATTAATCATCTTTTGCGAAACGGGGATGTGCTGGCAGTTAAATTGTAAAAGGTAAAATTATTTTAAAATAGAAACCTAACAGGTTTTGAAAACCTGTTAGGTTTGTTCTCAATAGTATTAATTTCTGCCCTTTTCTTCAGGATATAAGGAGGGAAGCGGATCACTTTGCCAGAATTCTTTAGTATCAATATCCATGATGGATAAAGCTCCGGTATAAGCGGCTCCGGTGTCCATATTCCAGATATTGGCTTTATTGGCGGGTATTTTGATCCCAATATCCAGCGTTGGGGTATGTCCGATGAATATTTCTTTATACAGAAGCAGTCTTTTAGGATACAATTCCGAGTTTCTCTGTAATTTTTTATCCATTGCGACAGCTGTTTCCCACAGAGTTCTGTCCCAACGGTAATTACTGGAATACACCTCTCTTTCAGGGCCGTGCATGGAAGCATATCCGGCATGAATAAACAACCGGTTCTGATCATCAATATGATAATTTTTCATCCTTTGAAAGAATTCGAGATGAATATCCAGGTCTTCAAGAGAATAATCCGCATAACTTTCTACAGTACTTTTTCCTCCATTAAAAAGCCATACATCAGTTTTTTGTCCAAATGCCAGCCAATCTTCAAACCATACGTCATGATTTCCTTTGATGAAAATACATTCCTGCTTTTCAGAAAGTTCGATTAAGAACTGGATAATTTGGGAGGACTCGCTCCAACCGTCTACATAATCTCCGAGGAAAATCAGTTGATCATCAGGTGTGACTCCTGCTCTTTCAAGAACCTGCTGTAAGGCTTTAAATCCACCGTGAATGTCTCCTATTACTAATGTTCTGCTCATTATTTATTTTCATTTTGTCCCAATACTACCCATTCTCTTTGATAAAATCCTCCTTTTTTTAGTAATTCTACAGAACAATGAGGACACTTCTTTCTATAGTCCCAGGTAGCATAAGGCTTTCCATCACCCCTAACCGTTGCTCTTCTTTTTATATCCAAATCAGAAAATTCAAATGTATTCTTACAATTGGGACAGTTTGCCAACATTATCATTTTGAAATATATTTTGCATCTACAAAATCGGTCAGCCATACTCCGTTCGCAGACTGATAGAAAGATAATCCGTCCTGATGCATTGTTCCGGTTCTGATGGTAAGAATTACAGGTTTACCGTGTCTCATTCCCACCTTTGCAGCAGTCTCTTTATCAGCACTTAAGTGTACATGCTGGCGGGTTCTTTTTTCAATTCCTTTTTCTAAAATGGAAGAGATATTGGCTTCTGCAGTTCCGTGGTAGAGAAATTCAGGGGGCTGTTTGGCCTCTAAAGCCAGATCTATATCAATAGAATGGCCCTGACTTGCCCTGATCATCGTTTTATCTTCATTAAAAGCAAAGCGTTTTTTGTTATTGGTTTCTACAACCTCATCCAGTTCTTCGGGAGTGAAATACGCTCTTCTTTTGGCTGATTTTGCTCTCAGCTCTTCTATATCTGCCCACCCGTTTTCATCCAGTGTAAGTCCTATACTTTCTGGCTGATGCCGTAAGATCAGGCTTAAAAATTTACTTATCTTTTTCTTTTCTATTTCGTTCATGGTTTGTGTTTTAATTCATTAATTTTTGGTATAATTTCTCACACAATGCTTCAATATCATCCTTTCTCTCCAGTTCAGCAATCCATTCCTGCGGAATATTTTCATATCCGTAATAAACTCCGGCAATTCCTCCGGTAATGGCTCCTGTAGTATCTGTATCTTCTCCGAGATTTACGGCTTTCAACACGGCTTCAGAATAGCTTTCTGAATTGAGAAAACACCATAGTGAAGCTTCCAGACTGTGAAGAACATATCCGCCAGAACTTATTTCCTCCTCTTGTAAAGTATGCAAAGGAACTAAATCATATTTCCCCACTTTTAATTCTAAAATCCGGTGAAATTTATTCATTTCATCTTGCGAACAAATTGGATTATGATCCAGAAATTCCCGAACTGTTTTCTGCATTGTTCGATATGCTTCCCATTTATCTTTTCCTTTTAGAATCTCCAAAGCAAATTCCAAATAAATAAAACAGGCTAGAATTGAACGGATGTGTCTGTGTGTAATAGAGGAAACGTCTTTTATAATATCAAAGCGCTTCTCAATAGGCAAATCCTTAATATAAAATAATAATGGTATGATCCTCATTAAAGAGCCGTTTCCATTATCAAACTCTGAATTTCCTCCGCATAAAGTAGGAGAAACACCTTTTCCAATTCTATAAATTGCTTGTGAAGTTGCAATACCTATATCGAAAACCCTTCCATGAGGAGTCCATATTTCTGCATTATACCACTGCAAGAATTTCAATGCAATATCTTCAGTATCATATCCTTTGCACAAACTATCTGCTAAACACAAAGTTAAAGATCCATCATCACTCCATGTCCCAGCGGGTTGGCGATGGGTTCCCAAAGCACGCATTTTGGTAACAGGTGACCGTTTAAGCTCTTCCCTGCTTCTGAATTCCACCGGAACACCAAGTGCATCTCCAATGCAGACACCCATGATTCCTGCTCTTACTTTATTTTCCATCAGGCAAGGTTGATCAGTTTATCAAATAATAGTTTCATTCCTTGTGTAGCTGTTTCCTTCATTACTACAGCTCTCTGTCCGTAGCCAAACCCTGTTTCGTTAGGATTGATGACGATTAAAAGACAGTCATCTTTGATATCATGAATAAGCCCGGCAGCCGGGTAAACCTGCAAAGAAGTCCCGATAACCAGTAAAATATCCGATTCTTTTACAATTTCTTTTGCCTTTTGATATAAAGGGACATCTTCTCCAAACCAAACGATAAAAGGTCTTAATTGTGCTCCGTCTTCGGCTTTGTCACCAATATTGATATCTTCTTTTTGTTCATAAATCAGGCTTTTATTATTACAAGAACATGATTTGAACAGTTCTCCGTGAATGTGAAGGATATTGGTAGATCCAGCTCTTTCATGAAGATCATCTATATTCTGGGTAATGATCTGTACCTCAAAATGCTTTTCCAGCTCTGCCAGCAATTGATGCGCTTCGTTGGGCTGTACTTCATGCAGCTGACGTCTTCTCTGGTTGTAAAATTCCAGGACCAATGCTCTGTCTTTTCTCCATCCTTCCGGACTTGCCACATCCGTTACATTATGATTTTCCCAGAGACCGTCTCCGTCTCTGAAGGTTTTTATTCCGCTTTCGGCACTGATTCCTGCGCCGCTTAATATGGTTAGTTTTTTCATTGGTTTTAATATAATAGTTTTTTGTAAATCAATTCATTTTCATCATCAAAACAAACAAAAATAACTTTCTCAATAATATCTGAATTAAATTTTCTTACTTCATCTACCGCAATTTTTCCTGCCAGTTCTTTTGGAAATCTATAGACTCCTGTGCTGATATTAGGAAAAGCAATCGTCTTCACACCAAGGCTTTCTGCTAAATTCAAAGAATTACGATAACAGTTTTCCAGAAGAGTTGATTCCTTTTCTTCGTGACCGTTCCAAACTGGTCCTACTGTATGAATAACATATTTTGCAGAGAGATTTCCTGCATTTGTTACTACTGCTTCTCCCGTTTTGCATTTTCCTTGTCTATTTCTGATCGCAATACATTCTTCCAAAATCTGAGGACCGCCTGCTCTATGAATAGCTCCATCTACCCCGCCTCCACCAAGTAAGGAAGAATTGGCGGCGTTAACAATTGCATCAGCTTGGATTTTTGTGATGTCTCCTTTTATTAATTCAATTTTCATAAAATTTGCTTTTTTTCCAGTTTTCAACATTTTTTGTCCAATCAGGAACTGTATTTTCATTACAACATAGAATGCTTACTCCTCCAGCCATTGCACATGTTGTATCCCTGTCTCCTAAAGCAGAAACTGTATTCCATAGACATTGCTCAAAATTATTTCTATATCTCGATAACATCCAGATAACAAGAGGAACAGTATCCTGAGCTGTCATTTTGATTCCGTTTCCAAGAGTTCTTATTAGTAATTCTATACTTGGGTTACCATCAAGATATAATGATTTATTCAACTTACTTTTCATATCAGAATCATTTAACTCATTTTGAATTTTCTGAATAAAATCTTGCTGAGTAAGTTTTATGATCCCCAATCTCTCCTGAATAGCAAATGCTGATGCCAAAGCAATACTTTTTGTGCCTTCTATTGCTTCCTTATTGGCATGAGTAATCTCGCAGGAAAGCTCGGCATTTTCTTTTAATTTTTTAAGATCATCATAGAAGTACGCTCCAATTGTACAGGCTCTCATAGCTCCTCCATTTCCCATGGACCCCTGCCCTGCAAATTTTGAATAAGAAACGTCTTTCCAATTCTCTCCATTTTTCAAATCTCTGAAATACCGATGCATAGTAGGTCCATATCCTCTGTTGATATCCTTATAATAGTTTTTAGTAAACTCTTCTGCCAGAAAGTCTTGATGGATGCTGCCAAACTTTTCCAAAGATCTGAAAACAGCAATTGACATAATGGTATCATCTGTAAAATCCAGAGACCTTTCTGTAATAATTCTCTGATGAATATACATTTTTACTATAGATTCTTCTCCAAAAAAGCTTTCACCAAAAGCATCTCCTATAGCTATTCCAGTAAGTGATTTTGAGGCAAGAAAGAGTTTATCCATTTTCATTTAATATTTAATTTTATTCAAAATCATATACATATACTTGTACCTCTTTTGCAAGCAATGTTCTTTCAATAATAGGTTCTATTTCTTCCCATTTTCCTCCTGCCAGTCCACATCCTATTCTCGGCATATGTACTGAAACATTCTGTTGGGTAGCTTCATGAGCCAGTTTTAATAAACATTCTTCCACGGCATCATATCTTATAGGAGGAACATCAGAATGAGTAATGATTTTATGCTGAGCAATCATATTGCAGATCCAGAGATCTTCTTCTGTCTGAACCAGCTGGATTTCTCCAAGGTTAAAATTTTCTTTGTTTTTAAACCATTCCCTGTATTCTTTCTCCGGTTGTCTCCATCTTTTTGAAATGGCAGTAACAAAACCTTTTCCCCAGCCTCCAATATCATTACAGATATGGGCAATTATTTTATTTCCTCCTGCGTCAGGACAGGTAGCATCTCCTTTTATATATTTTATTGCTTTCATGGTCATTATTTTCAATCTTTAAATCATTCTTCTAATCTCTTATTAAGTATAAAAATAATGCTTTTACTCTATGTCTGATTACTTCTTTTGAAATTAAAAAAGGGCTTAAAATCCTTTGAATACGGAGAATAAGATCCGTAGACAGCATCAAATTTTACATCAAGATTTTCCAATTTAAATTGCTCATCAACCTGATCCAGGCAGGTAATGACCAGGTTCTTTTTAACTGGAAATACATAAGCTCCATCCAGTTTTAAGGCATAATTCAGCAGTCTGTAATCTATTTCTCCTGTCCTCAATTCCTTCTGAAATTCATTAAATGTACAGGTTTCTTCTTCATTATTTCTCAGATTCATTTCTTTTTCATTGATCATCCAGCCGTTTCCGTGGCGGGTTGCATAACTTCTTGTCACATAATACATTTCAATATCTTCAATCTTTAAAAGCTTACAAATCTCACAGGCATTTTTTGAAGTCGTATGCGCATAAGTCACATTAGGAAAAACGCCATGATCCATATCGAGTAAAATACCCTGGCTTCCTTCAAAAATAAGGTGATCGAATGAAGTCAGCCAGGTATAATCATTTATTTTCCAGTCAATGCTGTCAACAGCTTCTAAAAAAGGATGTAAAAGCTCAGCAACTTCTTTTTCATCTGCAAAACCATAGTAATAAGCAATTCCTTTCAGTTTTTCCATCAGCATTTGCCTCGGCGCAATCAGGTCTATAGCAAATAGTTTGTAAGGACTTTCGTTTCTTTTCATCGTGGCTCCCACTCCTTTTCCGCAGGTTCCGTGTTCCAGATTATGGGCATTTGTTCTGTTCTGCCATACATCGAAAGGAGTTGTAACTTTTGCCAATGGATGGATATGCAGCTCAATGTTTCCGTTCTTTGCTTTTAACTCTTCTCTTTCATTGAGTAGAAAAACCGGATGAATGGTACAATGCTCGGTAAAGTAAGAAGGCAGACCGCGAAGTGCACCGCTTGCAAAACTGGAATGTACATGCTTTCTTTCATCAATCATTACGGTATGTGCCGCCTGCTGCCCCCCTGAAAATCTGATCACAACAGCCTCCGGATTCTGAGAAGCCAGAAAATCTGTGGTAATCCCTTTTCCTTCATCACCAAAACCAAGTCCTATTACTATTTGCGCCTTTTTCATGTCTTTTAATTTTTGAGGTTTCTAGTATTGCCATTCATATTTTATGATGACATTGACAGATTTCTAAAGCATCTGAAACTGATCTAATCCTCCTGTTCCTCTTGTTCCGAAGCTTTGATTTTTAAACTTATCACAGATGATGTTTTTTATAACATCCGGAATTTCCCTGTGATCTGCTATGGAAATACAGTTTTGTCCTAATAATTCTTTCCAGCCTCTGTCTGCTCTCAATGCCTGATCGGAATGCAAAACACTGATGTGGTATACTTCATATTTTTTCTTTGCCTCTTCCAGCAGTTCAAAATGAGTGTAGGTTTGCTGTCCTTTTCCCATAATCTCTCTGATCGCGGATGCAGAAAGTGTTTTTAAACAGGGTTCGTCACCTACGGTAAACAGTAATCCTTTTTGTCCTCTTTTTTCAAACGCATCTGTTCTGGTGTGAAAAGCGGCAAAATACCACGCTAAAAGATAACTTTCACCTGCATTTCCACCTCCTCCGGACTCAATATAAGTTCGTGTGAGCCACATATCCAGTTCTTGATCTCCCGATTCGAACTGCCCCACCTGAAGCGGATAGCCATCACATTCATGATCTCCGATTCCAAGAAACAATAAGGCCGGATCGGGAACTCCTCCCTGGATAATTCCTCCCATGAGTTTTGGTAATCCTTCTCTGATCAGCTCATGAGGAATATGTCCCATACTTCCGGTAACATCCAATCCTAAAATAATCGGAACTGAATTGGGATGAACTTCCGAATCTCTGGATTCTCTGAAAGAAATACCGTGAGGATTCATAGATTCGTGAGCCATTCTTTTGGCATTCTGGGTGAAAATTTCTCCCACGGATTTTGTTCCGTAACCTGCTTTGCTTGCTCTGTCATAACGAGCGCCTAAATCGTATCTTGTACTTCCCATGACTACACTGTTTTTCCAAATAAATATTCAAATCTCTTTTGGGTCACTTCGAGCTGAATATTCAGATTTCTGATTGTTAATGATAATTCCATATCTTTCTGAACGAATGCTTCGGGATTAAAATCCGCAAAAGTCAGACTGTTTCTGTCTAAAGGACTGATATCAATAAGCCCTTCCTGTTCGCGCTCGAGTCTTTTAATTTTTAATTCGATATCTTCCACTCTGCGCATGTAAATCAGTTCGGAATCTGCTCCGATGATTCTAGCACGGTCTTCTCTGATCTGATCATTATTTCTTTGTAATGATTTGATAAATCTGGGTTTTAATTCATTTTCCATGATCAAATATTTTCATTTGTGTTAATATTACGCTAATTAAACAAGACATAGCAATATATGTCTCTGATCCGGTTGATTTATACTTTTGAATACATTATATCTGTTCTCAAAACATATTTCAAGCCACTGATCAGTGTTTTTCCTTCGTGTCTTAATAGATGATGAAAAACAAGGGCAGTCCCTTTCTTTGGAGCGACTGTAAACAGGTTTTCAAATTCTGTTTCTCCTCCTTCAAAATCATCATTCAGATAGATCATAAAGGTGTAAAAGCTTTTCTCCTTTTCATTTCGGATATAACTTCCGTCTCTGTGCATTTTGAACTGCTGTCCGGGAGCATATTTATAAACTCTGAGCATTTCATTAAAGTTAAGAAGCTGATATCCATCATATTCCTGAGGCAGAAACTCTGCAGCCTTATTAAAAAGCTCTTCAGCAATTGCAGTATCAAAAATCATCAGCCGGTCATTATTTCTGATTCCTTTATTCATCTGCTGGCGTCCGAATACATTGATTTTTGCTTCTTCAAAGACTTTTTCCTGAGAAAGACTGATATAATGATCACATTCCGTTTCAGTCAGAAAATCTTCAATCAGGAATATCTGTGGATGTAATTCTATTTTTTCCATAATTAATATTTTGTGTCTGGTTTGTGTTTTTACCTTCTTAATTCATCTCTTACTTCCATCAAAGCAAATCCTAAAAGGTTTTCTCCGTTCCATAATAAAGGGTTTTCAGCTCTGTTATCTGTTTCCAGCATCCCAATTCCCCAGATTCTATCATAAGGACTTGCCTCCACTAAAACTTTGTCTCCGGTTGACAGCAGGAAGTCTTTAAATTTCTGGTTTTGAGAGAATTTTAAAAGATTTCCCTGGGTTACAATCTGATATTTATGTTCATCCCAAAGCTTCGGGTCAAAGTCTTTCACTTTTCGGCCAAGAGCTTTTGCCTGATTAGGAGTAGTGGCTCTTAAAATTTCCTTTTCCATTTCAGCATCATTAAATAATCTGGCTTTTCCAGCCATCATATAATGTTCTGCCGTTCTATAGGTAATTCCGTTTTCTTCAAAAGTTCCCGGAAACCACTGACTGAAACATGATTTGGTAACCTCATCTTTTGCCGTGTGTCCCCAGAAAAAAAGAAATTTTATCTTTTCTTTTTTCTGAAAGCGTTCTGTAATATTTTGTAGGGTGAATTTCATGATTGCGTTATTTTGACACAAATTTAAAGGAATATGATTTTATTAACCAAATTTATTTGTGTTGATTTTACGCTAATGAATTTAACTAATTGATTTTCAGAGATAAAAATTTAATTTCAATCAACACGAATAACACAAATTTTGATCACAAATGACACAAATTTGATGCGTTTAGGCTAAAGCCAATGGAATTTGATCTTAAAAATTATTATTACATCAATGTTATTCTGAACGAAATGCAGTATAGTGATGAATCTAAACAACTACGAGATTCTTCCTCCGTCAGAATGACAGAAGCCCGATAATACAATCTGGAGTCAAATATTTCCTATTGAATGTCTTTCAATTAATATTGTATAATGTGCATTCCGAAAACGCCTATAAATATTAGCGAATAATCGTGCAAGACATTTGTGAAATTTGTGTTTAAAACAAACTATTTAATTTCAAAATAAAAGCCCTGTTCTTCCAGCTCTTTATATTTCTCTTTATTGAATGTAAAAAGTTTTCCGGGTCTGCCACTGCCTTCTTTTTTAACGTTGTTGGTTTCGTTAAGCAGTCCGTAGCTCATGATTTTTTTGCGGAAATTTCTTCTGTCAATTTCCTGTCCGACAATTGTTTTATAAAGGTTTTCAAGGTCTGAAAAAGGAAATTCTTCATTGAGAAGATTGAAGCCGATAGGCTGGTATTGAATTTTTGTACGAAGCCTTTTTAGAGCAGTCTCAATGATTGTTTTATGATCAAAAGCCACTGAAGGAAGTCTATTGATACTGAACCATTGGGCTTCTTCGGCATCTGAATCGGCAAACAGCTCATGATAAGAGGGGTTTACAAGCCCTAAATAAGCCACAGAAACCACTCTGTTTCTCGGATCGCGACCCAGACTACCAAATGTATAGAGTTGCTCTAAAAAATCGGGCTTTATGCCGGCTTCTTCATACAATTCTCTTTTTACTGCATCATCTACACTTTCATCATCGAGAACCAGACCTCCCGGTAAAGCCCAGCCACCTTTAAAAGGCTCAATATTTCTTTTAATCAGAAGGATCTGAAGGTCTTTTTTATCAAAATATCCGAAAATAACGGCATCTACAGCCACTTTTATATCCTGTAATTTTTTTGGAGACTCCATAAATTGATTTGCGTTATGAATACACAAAGTTACAATTTATGCCTGTATTAAAAAATAATTTCCGTTATAATAAAAGTTCTTATATTTAATTCATCATTCTAACCATCTTAAAACTAAATTATTATGAAAAATTTATTAGCAATTCTTTCTGCAGCATTTTTATTAATAGCTTGTGAAAAAGGAAAAACACCTGCAGCCAATGGCACCGATAAAGCAGATTCTACGGCTGCAAACTCTGAGTGGAAACCTGTAGATTCAGCAACCGCCATGAAAGATTGGATGGCGTACTCAACTCCGGGAGAAATGCAGAAAATGCTTGCCAAGTCTGATGGAATCTGGAACGGAGAAACCACTATGTGGATGGAAAACGGAGCAAAACCTATGATGAGCAAATCTGAGGCTACGAATAAAATGATGTTTGGCGGACGTTATCAGATCACTAATCACAAAGGTGACTTTATGGGAATGCCTTTTGAAGGAATGAGCATTGTAGGATACGATAATTCAAAAAAGAAGTTTGTCAGTACATGGATCGACAATATGGGAACCGGAATCATGCATAGCGAAGGCGGCTGGAACCCTTCCTCAAAATCGGTTGAATTTAAAGGAAAAATGACAGATCCTTCAAGACCAGGAAAAGACTGTGATTTCAGAGAAGTATTCACGTTCGTAGATGACAATACTCAAAAACTGGAAATGTACGGTCCTGATTCCAAGACAGGAAAAGAGTACAAAACCATGGAAATAAAATATACGCGTAAAAAATAAATCCATAAAAAAATCGCTTCTTATGAAGCGATTTTTTTATATAAATTATTTCTTAAACGGTTTTTTAGTCTGTTTTAAAACTTTCTTTTCATCACCATCTAATTTCCTTTGTAACTTCTTCACATCCTCTGCTGGAGGCAAATCTTCCGGGATTATTCCTCTGTTTGTAAGCATATTTCTAACAGCAACATTATTATCTACATGCTCTTCTTCAATATTCACCTGCCCTTTTAAGTTTTTATTTTGAACATTTAAACCTGTCATTTCAGCGGCAAGATCTTTAGCTTTAATACTAATTGTAGGTAAAAAGTCTGCTACAGGTCTGCTTTCAGGAACTCCCATTTTTTTCTTTAACATTTGTGTATTTAAATGGAAAAGCGCCTGATCTCCTTTACTTCTTATAACAGCAAATCCTTGGCTATCAACCCCTCTTTCATATAAAATTCCTGAAAGTTGTTTCTCAGTCTGACTTAATTTTTCGCGAGCTTTGATTCTTTCATATTCTAACAGCCTCTGTTCTACCAATTCAGCTCTCCTAGTTTGAACAGCAAAATAGTTTTGTGCAAAAGATATTTCCTGTTTTCTACTATCACCATTTTGTGCGATTAAGTAACAGCCATATCTTGTAAGTAAAATATCCTCTATTTCTTTTTCTGCCCCTTTAGGCATTTGTATCGTTTTCCTGACATCAGGAAAATGATACTCAATTAACTCTCCAACGTTTTTACAAGCATCTTTTGCTTTTAAAATTACTTTTTCAAAGTTTTCCCACTTACTATACCCCAATAATATTTGTAAATCTCTTGCACTCCAGCATTCTATTCCTTCTAATTCGGAAGCAGCTTCTTCAAATTTATAGAACAAATCTTTTATTTCTTCTGATTTCATTTAATAATGTGATTTTTATAAATGTACAAAAATTACCAAAACTATTTAAAAATAGTAAGTTTATATAATAAAAAAACCGCTCTTGTGAAGCGGTTTTTACTTTATAATAGATTAATAATTAATCATTTAACTTTAACACTGCCATGAACGCCGATTGCGGTACTTCTACTCTACCAATCTGCTTCATTTTCTTTTTACCTTCTTTCTGCTTTTCCAATAGTTTACGTTTTCTGGAAATATCTCCTCCGTAACATTTTGCAGTAACGTCTTTTCTTAAGGCTTTAATGGTTTCTCTTGCGATTACTTTCGTCCCTAATGCAGCCTGAACAGCAATATCGAACTGTTGTCTAGGGATCAGCTCACGAAGTTTTTCACACATTCTTTTCCCGATGTAATAAGCGTTGGAATCGTGAATCAATGAAGATAAGGCATCTACCATGTCACCATTGATAAGAATATCCATTTTTACCAGCTTGGAAGCTCTGAATCCTATTGGATGATAATCAAATGAAGCGTATCCTTTAGAGATTGATTTCAGCCTGTCATAGAAGTCGAATACAACCTCAGCAAGCGGCATATTGAAAATTAACTCTACTCTTTCTGAAGTCAGATAACTTTGGTTAACAATTTCTCCTCTCTTTTCGATACATAAAGTCATTACCGCTCCTACGAAATCGGATTTTGTAATGATAGAAGCTTTGATGAATGGTTCTTCTACTCTGTCCATCGTTGAGGGATCCATCATTTCAGACGGGTTATTGATCAGAATCGGAACTTCAGGTTCTTTTTTAGTATATCCAAAGTAAGATACGTTCGGTACCGTAGTGATCACATTCATATTGAACTCCCTGTCAAGACGCTCCTGAACAATTTCCATGTGAAGCATTCCTAAGAATCCGCAACGGAAACCAAAACCAAGAGCTGCTGAACTTTCCGGTTCGAAAACCAGAGAAGCATCATTCAGTCTTAATTTTTCAAGAGAGAATCTTAATTCTTCAAAATCTTCCGAATCGATTGGGTAAATCCCGGCAAATACCATTGGTTTTACTTCCTCAAATCCATCAATCGGTGCATCAGCAGGTTTTTCAAAAGAAGTGATGGTATCACCTACTTTTACTTCACGGGCATCTTTAATACCCGATACAAGATATCCTACATCGCCGCAATGGATTGTTTTCTTCGGCACCTGCTTCAGTTTTAAGGTACCCACCTCATCAGCTCCGTATTCTTTTCCTGTTGCGAAGAATTTGATTTTTTCATTTTTAGTGATACTTCCGTTCACTACTTTAAAATAAGCTTCGATACCTCTGAAAGGATTGTAAACGGAGTCAAAGATTAAAGCCTGAAGCGGACCATCAGGATTTCCTACGGGTGCAGGAATTCTTTCCACAATCTGCTCAAGAAGGTTATGAACACCTTCACCTGTTTTTCCGGAAACTCTTAATACATCTTCATATTCACACCCGATAAGGTTCATAATCTCATCGGTTACTTCTTCAGGGTTTGCAGACGGAAGGTCAATTTTATTCAGAATAGGAATAATTGTCAAATCATTTTCCAATGCAAGATACAGGTTACTAATAGTCTGAGCCTGAATACTCTGTGCAGCATCTACAATAAGAAGAGCACCTTCACAGGCAGCAATAGAACGGGAAACTTCATAAGAGAAGTCAACGTGTCCCGGGGTATCAATAAGGTTTAAAATATATTTTTCTCCTTTATACTCATAATCCATCTGGATGGCGTGTGACTTGATTGTAATCCCACGTTCTTTCTCCAAATCCATATCATCAAGCGTCTGAGACTGTAATTCTCTTTGGGTAACGGTATTCGTGTACTCCAATAGACGGTCTGCCAGGGTACTTTTACCATGGTCGATATGAGCGATTATGCAAAAATTTCGTATGTTTTTCATTTAAGAATCTTGTAATTTGCAAAGATAAGAAATTGCAAGAGAATTTTTCATTCTTAATTCTTTCTTTTAACTGAAACACAGATAACAATAAGAAAAGAGGGAAAATTTTCTCTCTTTTCAAATATTATTTTGTTTTGCCAAAGTCTTCCGGTAAAATATATGCCCCTGTAAGTGCATCAATCCCTACTCTATGATACTTTGCATTCTGTTTGCGGACTTTTGAGGAAGCAACATCTATTACAGCACCTACTATACCGCCTACTATACCGAAAGACGCTCCTGCAATAGTCATTGTATTATTCTGTGGAAAGAGCTCTTCTTCAGAGGCTGTTATAAATAAGCCATTATTATCTTTATCAATTTCAATAAAACTTACTGGTGTTTTTTTATAGGCAATTCCATTATCTACAACTGCAAAAACTTCTCTGTTTAGAATATCATAATCATCAACTCTTTTCACCCCTTTAATTACCCCTTCTTTATTCTTTTTTACCATAAGCTCTTTATCAGGCTTTTGTTCTGCAAATGATTGATAGTCTCTATAAACGCCATCTGTAAGAGATGCTGAACTAAAAACTGGCAACTGTTCAGATATTATTTTTTCATAATTTTCAAGATCCGCCTCAGAAATTGGAATATTCAATCTTTTCACACTATATGAATCTTTTACAATATTGGATAATTCTGCTGATATACTGGCAGCTACAGCTCTTGTAATATAGGCATGATCTTTCTGTTGAAAATCTTTTGAAAGTCTGTTCTTTTTTAAAAAATAATATTGATCATCTTTTTTGACAAAAGTAGACACTCCCATTTCCAAATGTCCCTTCACTGATCTTTCTGTTGGTATATCTTTCACTTTTAGATATTCAAGCATAAGGAAATACTTATCATTCCCCCGTTGTTTGTTATCCTCTAAAAACCAGTCAGAAAATAATTTTTCCAGATCTTCCTTTTCAAATTTTACTTCATAGGGGTCTTTTCTGTGAGAAATAATTCCTATGAATTTATCTTCTCTTCTGTCAAGTAATGTAAGAGACTGGGCAGCATGAGTTTTATCTTTAATATTTCTCCTGAGTTCTATAAATTGATTTTTTTGAGCAGAAATAAATGTGGATAACAGGAAAAATAACAGTCTTATTTTCATCTTTGTTTTTTTACAAAATTAAACATTCTGATAAAAAATTAAACGGCTCTCACAGAAAGATCTGTAAGAGCCGTCCAACATTAAAAAAATAAACTATTATGGGTTCTGTTTGGATCCCGAAGCATTATGATTTCCGTGAGGTTTTCTTTCATCCATTTTATCCTTCATCATCTTTTCGGATTGAAACAGCTTCAGAACTTTTTGGCAGGGAATTACCTGCTGCATTTTATCTGCATATTTTTTTCTGTTATCCAATAGCTTCTGCCCTACTTCAAAACTTTGCTGCAACTTAGCTTTGGCTTCGTCATCCGATAAAGTTTCGGGATCAAAGTTGGAATTAAACTGACTTTTTATCTGCTTCTGGCTATCCAGATATTCATTATACAATTGTGTAAATTCGGCTTTATCATCCGGATCGACATTCAGATTATCCATGATCATATTGTTCCTGAATTTCTTCAGAAGTTCTTTTCTCTCTTCCGGAGAAAGATTATTGATGACTTCTTTCCTTTGTTTAGGATCCATCTTTTTCCAATCATAATCTGTTCTTTGGGCATTTAATCCAAAGCCATAAATAATCAAAAACGTCAATAATATCTTTTTCATTTTCTTTTAATTATAAATATCCAAATAAACGTCCTGAGTCGAATTACTTGCTAACTCTGCAATTTCAGAATTAGAAAACGAGTCCAGATATTCATTCATTCGTGTTTCTTCTTTTTTCTTCACAGTTTTCACCGGTTTAGGGCTCTCTGTTGTTTTTTTAGTTTCGCTTACACTTTTAGCAGCGTAAACATTGTTATTTTTTTGATTTTCAACTGTTTGATTATTATTTTCAACAGAAGTTAAATCAGATTTTAAAGTTTCATAAGCCTGCTCACTTTCTGTTTTCGGCGCTTCGTTATTGGCTACATAAGCTGTTTTAGAGTTCAGTATCTGTTCTGTGGAATCGTTATCTGAATTAAAAACATACGTTGTTCCAAAAATCAAAGCCAGCGATGCCGCTGCTGCATACATCCAGTTCAGCTTAAAGACAGGTGCTTTTTTACTTGTCTTTATATCATTCATAACGCTCTCCTGAATATTTTCAAACATATTATCAGGAACTGTGTAAATGTTTTTACGCTCTAATTTTTCTATGTCGAACTCTTTCATCTTTGTTGGTCAAAAATTATTTTTCGTAATTTTCTTTAATATAATCTTCTATTTTCTGTTTGGCATAATGATAATTTGTTTTCAAAGTCCCTACAGACATATCTACAATTTTTGATATTTCTTCGTAGGGCAAATCATCATAATACCGCATCATAAATACCAGTTTCTGCTTTTCGGGCAGGCTGTGTATAGCGTTCTGCAGTAAAACCTGTATCTCTTCAGCATCTCCTTCTGTATTATCTGCGACGAGATTCTGCATATGATACTCCGGATCCTCATCAGTTTTCTGCATCTTTTTCATTTTGTTGACCTGCTGCAGTGCTTCGTTGGTAGCGATCCTGTACAACCAGGTATACAACTGGCTATCATTTTTGAACTGATGAAAATTCTGATATGCTTTAATAAAAGTTTCCTGCAAAGTATCCTGTGCAAGATCTCCGTCCACAATAATTCTTCTTATGTGCCAGTACAATCTGCTTTGATAGGCGTCCATCAAGGCACGAACCCCTTTATCCTGGGTCCGTGGATTCTGCATCAACGAAATAATTTCCGCGTCCTTAATCTTCATAAGATGCCTTCATTGTTTTGGATTACAAAAATAGCTGAAAGTTAAATTAAAAATTCAATTTTCAATGTAAATATTAAAAATAATATGAGACACTTACGCAATAAACGTGCCTATATTGAAGAAGAGGATTTCTGAAGCAATCTTCCTTTCCCGGCTCAGCTTAAAATCTTATATTTGTTATATGCAAATTGTAATCATCGGTTCCGGAAATGTTGCCTATCATATGGCAAAAGCTTTCACGTTGAAAAGCATTCCTGTGGCCCAGCTATTTGGGAGGAACGAAAAAGAATTGAAGAAAATATCTGAAGAATTAAATATTCCTTCCGCTACAGATCATCTGGAAAAAGCAGATCTTTATATCATCTGTGTAAGTGATCATTCTGTGGGGGAAGTTTCGAAGATGATAACCGGAAAAGACTGTCTGGTTGCCCATACCTCAGGATCACTTTCAAAAGAAGTTCTTGCAGGAGACTATCGAAAATCCAGCTTCTACCCATTGCAGACTTTTTCAAAATCCAAGGAACTTGACTATGAAAAAATTCCGTTTTTTATAGAAGCGGAAAATGAAAAAGATCAAAAGATATTGTTTGATCTTGCTTCAAAGATTTCGGAAAGGGTGATGGATAGTAATCACGAAAAAAGAAAATATATTCACCTGACAGCTGTATTTGCCTGCAATTTTGTGAATCATCTTTTTTCAAGGGCTAAAGAAATTTCAGATTCCCAGGATATTCCGTTTGATTATTTCTTACCCCTCATTGATGAAACGGTTCATAAAATTCATGAAATTGAACCTAAAATGGCACAAACAGGGCCAGCCGTAAGAAATGATGTAAGGATTTTACAGCTGCATGAGCAGTTATTGAAAGACGAAAGTCTTGACATTTATAAAACAATGAATCATTCTATTCAGAAAATGTATGAGCTATAAAGAGAAATTAAAAGATATTAAGGCATTTGTATTTGATGTTGACGGCGTTTTCACAGACGGAAGTGTATATCTGCTTCCCGGAGGAAATATGTGCAGGGTAATGAATGTTCTGGACGGTTATGCAGTAGTAAAAGCTTTAAAAAACAATTATTTAATCGGGGTTATTACCGGAGGAAATGATGAAATGGTAAAACACAGAATCAATTATCTGGGTATTCAGGATTACTATCCGAAGTCTCATAATAAAATAGATGATTTTGAAGATTTTAAGAAGAAATATAATCTTAAAAACGAAGAAATTCTGACGATGGGTGATGATCTTCCGGATATTCATATCATGGAAAGTTCAGCTATTGCGGCGTGTCCTGAAAATGCGGTTCCTGAAGTAAAAGGAATTTCCGATTATATTTCCCCGAAAAAAGGAGGAACGGGTGCTGTTCGTGATGTGATTGAACAGGTAATGAAAGTTCAGGGGAACTGGCATGACGATAATACTCAATCCGTATAAGTATCTGTATGAAATTACTTTTAGCATCACAATCCCCAAGAAGAAAAGAACTTCTTTCAAGCCTTGGTTTTGATTTTGAGGTCGTAAAAATAGACTGTGAAGAAATTATCCCGGAAAATATTAAAATAGAGGAATCTGCCGCTTACCTTTCTGATTTAAAGGCTGAAGCCTTCAGAAACCTGGAAGAAGGTGAAGTGCTTCTGACTGCTGATACGGTAGTTGCTATCGACAATCTGATCCTTGGAAAACCTAAAGATGAAGCGGATGCCTTTAAGATGCTTCAAAATCTTTCCGGAAGAACGCATCAGGTGTATACGGGAATTACCATCAAAACAGCTGAAAAAACGATTACCGAAACGGATGTAGCCGATGTTACTCTGGACAAGGTTTCGGATGAAGAAATAACTTATTATATTCAAAACTATAAGCCTTTTGACAAAGCTGGCAGTTATGGTGTTCAGGAATGGCTGGGAATGGCGAAGATCACAAGCCTTACAGGAAGCTATTATACCATTATGGGGCTTCCTACCCATCTTGTTTATAAAATCCTGAAAGAATCTTCTCTGATTTAAAAGATGATCAGACTTGAAGCGCTCATTAAAGAAGAAATAAAATATTTCCGCAAGAAATATAAATATTATTCATTATAAAATTTTATTATTTTTACAAAATCATCAAACTGCTGATAATAAAAAGCAGATTAGCGAGTTATATTGAATAATGAAAAAGAATATATTATTCCTTTTAGTCATATGTCTTGTTGCTTCCTGTGCTACCAAAACAAAAAAGCCGGAGCAGCGTTCAAGAGTATTGAAAGGATTTTCCACATATTACAACACTCTCTTTAATGCGAAAGATGCATTAAACAGTGAGTTTACATCCAGAGACAAAGGACATAAGGATAACTTCTATGCGCCTTATATCCCTATTCTTACTTACGAAGAACAACCTTTGGGAAGTGATCTTGGGCAAACTGAAGCTTTTGCAGAAAACTCTATGAAGATGGCAGAAGTAGCCAACAGACCTTCAGGAAGAGGCAATTCAGGAATTCCGAATATTCCTGGCGGACCTCAGGGAAATGGACCTTCAAGACCTGACGGTGAGCAAGCCAAAGGAGCTACTACGCTGGAAATTGCAGAAGCAAAAGCTTTAAAAGCAATTAATAAATATTCTGTTACCAGAAATGGTGAAGAGAAAAACAAGCAGATTTTTGATGCCTATATGATCCTTGCGCAGGCAAGAATTTATCGTGGTAAATCTCTTGAAGCCCTGGATGCCCTCAATTATGTTTTCACCCGTATGAAAGATGATAAAAGAATTGCACTCGCAAGAATTTATCAGGGGCTTGCATATGATAAAATCAAAGATTATCACAGAGCGCATGAAACATTTGCCAAACTGAAAAGTGAAGATATCAGTAAAAGCTATGCAAAACTACTGAGCATTTATTATTCTGAATCTCTTCTTGATGCTGGTAAAAAAGAGGAAGCGGCTAAAGAACTTGATAATGCTTTTGAACTGAATTCGGACAGAAAACTGAAAAGCAGAATCGCTTATCTGAGAGGTCAGGTGCTGGAAAATCTTAACCAGAATGATAAAGCAAGGGAAAGCTATGCTGCAGCATATAAATACGCCAGTGATTTCGAATTTGAAGTAAAATCTCAGGTTGCCATTGCCAAAACTTTTAACGGTAAAGGCGACTATGCGGGAGCAAAAAACTACCTGGAAGGAATCAGTAAAAAAGGGATGTATGGCTCCAGAAAGAATGAATTTTATTATGCTTTAGGGCTAATGGCCAATAAAGCAGGCAAAAAGGATGAAGCACAGCAATTTTTCAGAAAATCTCTTTTTGAAAAGGTTTCTGATCCTCAGATCCGTGGATTGGCATATTATGAAATAGGTAAAAGCTACCTTGATAAGAATGATTATATCGGAGCCGGAAGTTATTATGATTCTGCGCTTGCTGTAATGACTTATGAGCCTTCAAAAATCCTTTTAAAAGACCAGTCTGAATACATTAAGAAGATTTCTAAAAACTATTACCTGATTAAAAAGAATGACAGTATTCTTTCTCTGGCCAAGATGAATGACAGTCAGAAAACAGATTATTTCACAAAATATATTGCAAAATTAAAGATTAAGGAAGAGAAAGAGGAACAGGAAAGAAGACGTGCAGAAAGAATTAAAGGTTTTGATACCGGTGATTACAGCGCCAATTCTATTTTTGCCAATAGTGCCAATTCTTTTGAGGACTTTGGCGTAACTACAAAAGGTTTTTATTTCAGTAATTCAGGAACGGTAAGCAAAGGAACCTCTTCGTTTAAGCAAATCTGGGGAGACCGTGCCCTGGCCGATAACTGGCGTTCTTCCAAGAAAATGGCCACTATTGAAGATATGAAGAATGAAGCGTTAGGAGTAACTTCAGCGCCTAATCCAAGACGTTTTGAGCCTGCGTATTATATTGAACAGATCCCTACAGATCAGGGGAAATTGTCTCAGTTAAAAAAGGACAGAGATACTGCTTCACTAGGTCTGGGAATTATGTATCAGAATTATTTTACCAATACCCCACTGGCTACAAAAACGCTTTATGACCTTGTAGATGTAAAGCCGGAAGAAAAAGTGATGTTACAGGCGCTGTATGAGATTTTTGCCATGAATTATGAGAAAAATCCACAAGCTTCTGAAAGAGCAAAACAAATTCTCCTGGCAGATTATCCATATACTTCTTATGCAGAATTCGCCAGAAATCCCAAGAATAAATCGTTTGTAAAATCAACCGAAGAAGTTGAAAACGAATACAAAAAGGCATATGCTCTATTTGAATCTGAAAAATTTGCAGAAAGTAAGGATGTGATCGATCAGACGATTCAGAAGTATCCCAAAGATGCGCTGGTTCCTAAGCTGTACCTTTTAAATGCATTCAATGCAGGAAAATCCAGTGGAAAGGAAGTAATGATTCTCCAGCTTGAGCAGATTGCCCTGAATTATTCTAAAACATCTGAAGGAATTAGAGCCAAAGAAATGCTGAATTACCTGAAAAGTGATTTGAGCTTCCAGGCAACGGATAATAAAGGAAATTCTATTCCTCAACAGCCGTCAGGAGTACCCCTACAGCCTAATACTCAAAATACGGGACTTCCACAAATGAACAGCGGGAAAGTACAGAAACTGGAAAATGTAGATCTGCAAAGTACTACTCCGTTACAGACAAATCCTTCCCCACAGAAGCAAGATAAAAATGATAAAAACCCTGGTGTGAAAAGACCAACTTCACAGGTTCCATCAAAACCTCAATAACATAAAAAAGCGAAGATTTACTCTTCGCTTTTCTTTTTCTTTACTCCATGAAAATCTTTGAGATAAAAAGGCTCAAAATAGGCCATATCCTCAAATTCTTTGTTTTCTATTTTTTCCAGTGTCTTTCTGATGAGATATTGTGCAGAAGGATAAACATCTTCTTTAAAAACGGCATCAGGGAGATTCAGAATATCTTTTGCCTTTTTAGCACCATCCCCTGCAAACAGAACTTTTTTATCTTTAAATTCTTCAAAAGAAGTTTCGTCTAAAATCTTAGCTTCCGTATCAGATAACTCCTTCCCTGTCCCACCATCATAAACAGCCGTATACACCTCCATTCTCCTTGCATCGATCAAAGGTATAACAAAGTCGTAGTTATCGCCTAAAAAAGGCTCTACCATGCTTTCAAGAGAATTCACTGCAATCAAAGGAACTCTGAGTCCATAACAAAAGCCTTTCGCAGAGGCAGCACCAATTCTTAAACCGGTATAAGATCCGGGACCTTTTCCTAAAGAAACTGCCTCGATATCTTTAAGTGAAATTCCCGCTCCTTCCAACGCCCACTCCACATAGGTGTGTAAGCTTTCGGACTGTTTATAGTTTTCAGAAACTTCTTCACAAAGGCATATAAGCTTTTCATTGTCTGATACTGCTACTGAACAGTTCTTAGATGATGTTTCAAGATATAGAATTTTCATTTTTTTGTTTTAAGCTAAACAGCAACATTGCAAGAGCAAAATTACTTTTAATACTCTGCAAATTTACTCCATTATTTTGGACTATTTTCTATAAATCGTTCTTGGCTCAGCCTGAGCACTTGGATAGATGGTCATATCAGAAACAGTAACGTGTTTCGGTGCATTTACACAGTAAGCAATGGCATCAGCAATATCTTCCGCTTTCAGGGCATCATAGCCTGCGTACACTGTTGAAGCTTTTTCACTGTCTCCTTTGAATCTCACCAGAGAGAAATCCGTTTCTACAGCTCCCGGCTGGATATTGGTTACTTTGATTCCAAATTCGGTAAGCTCCAACCTCATTCCTTCCGAAATAACATCTACTGCTTTCTTCGTTGCACAGTACACTACTCCATTCGCATAGGTTTGTCTTGCTGCTACAGAACTGATGTTTACTATATGACCTAAATTTTTAGTTTTCATAATCGGAATGATCATTTTAGAAACATAGAGCAATCCCTTTACATTTCCGTCGATCATAGAATCCCAGTCATCTGTCTTACCAGCAGAAAGAGGATCTAACCCATGGGCATTCCCTGCGTTATTAATCAGAACATCAATTTCTTTCCAGTTTTCAGGAAGGGAATTAATGGCTGCTTCTACTTCTTCAAGATTCCTTACGTCAAATTTCAAACTAAATATTTCGGTATAATCAGAAAGTTCTGTTTTCACAGATTCCAGCACCTCACTTCTTCTTCCACAAACAATGATTCTGTTTCCTTGTTTTGCAAGAAGCTCTGCAGTGGCTTTACCTATACCGGAAGTTGCTCCGGTGATCAATATTGTCTTCATAAAATTGGTTATTAAATGTCCGAATGCTGTACACTGTCAATGTCATGATCCTGATACATTCAAACATTGTTGTATTGATTTATTAGTTCGCATCAAAGGCCTGAAAAGCATCTTTGATATGGTTAACTATTAAGTTTTTATTATCATCAGGAAGAACGGAAATAATATCAAATCGGGCTTCCTGATCTTTATTAAATTCTTCCAGATAATGATTAGCTGCGGAAACAATAGATTTTATCTTTGTTTTGGTTACAGATTCCTGAGGAAGGAGGAAGACATCGGTAGATCTTGCTTTCACTTCCACGATAATAATCAGATTATCTTTTTCAGCAATAATATCAATTTCGTTCTGCTTAAAGCGAAAGTTTCTGGCCTTAATTGTATAGCCGTTTTTCTGAAGATAATCAGCAGCAAGATTCTCTGCTATTTTTCCAAAATCATTATGATGGGCCATACTGTAAGTTTTAGAGTTGGGGGAGTAATGGTATTTTAAAAATCAATCTTAACATTGCTATCCACATTCATTTTCACATTGGCTCCGATTAAAAGTGGTCTGTTGTCCTTAATGTGCCCATTAGGAAAAGCAAATGCAACGGGGAATTTATACTTCGAAATTCTGTCAGAAATCAGTTTGTAAGCAAATTCATCAAAGCTATCTTCATAGCTTTGATTATCCTTTTCATCACCCATATTGGTCATTCCACCCACAATAAGTCCTTTGATCTTACTGAAGACCCCGGCAAGCTCCAGACTCATGATCATACGGTCCAGTGCATAAAAGTTTTCTCCAATATCTTCGATAAACAAAATCTTGTCTTTAAAGTCAAAAGAATATTTGGTTCCTAAAAGGGCGTAAATAAGGGCTAAATTCCCTCCAACCAATTCTCCTTCAATATTCCCTTCTTTATTCAATTGGTGAGATTCTAGAGTATATTTTGGTTTTTTACCTTTCAGAATATCAAAAATCAGATCATAGCTTTCATCTGTCACACCAAAACTGGATGTCTTGATGGTCTGCCCATGAATGGAAACAAAATCTTTTTTCAACAGATAACTTTGTATGACTGTATTATCGGAATATCCAATATACCATTTCGGGTTTTCCATAAACTTTTTCAGCTTCAGATGCTGAAGAAGATGCTGGCATCCATAACCTCCTCTGGAAGCCCATACCGCTTTTATTTCCGTATCATTAAAAGCCCAGTTGATATCTTTTGCTCTTTCCTTTTCTGTTCCGGCATAATTATATCCGTTTGAAAATTTAGTGTAGAGATGTTCCCCGGGAACGGGTTCAAAACCTCTGCTTCTAATCATTTCTATTCCTTTTTCCAATTGAGGGACATCTACCGCTCCGGCAGGGGAAATAACAGCTATTTTATCTCCTTTTTTAAGAGACTTTGGAAAGATCATTTTTTTCATTTTGCTTTTTGATATTTTACTTCTTTCTTTTCTGCTTCCTCCAGCTGTTTTTCAAATTGGTTGAACTTTTTAAAACTCTGCAGGAAAATAAAGAAACTGAAGATAATAAGAATACAGCCAACAACTCTTCTGATCTGGTTGGCCAGTTTTTGTGTTAATTTATCGTGAAACTGCTTGGCGAGAAATATCTTGGCAAGATCTATAGACAGGTAAGTAGCCAGTACTATGCTGATGTATAAAATAAAACTGCTGGTGTCCGGATATTGATTCCTTACGGAAATTACCGTTACCAGCCAGAAAAGGATGACTCCAACATTGAGAAGATTAAAGAAAAAACCATTGAAAAATGTTTTAATATAATTCTGGCCGATAATCCTTTCTTCGCCGGGAAGATGCATCTTTGTTTTGGTCACCAGCATTACAATTCCGTAGATAAAAATAAGAATAGAGGTTATCCTGTAAAACCCGGGATGTTTATCAATTAAACTTACAATATCTGTACTGGCATAGTAGGCTGCAACAATACATAATAAATCTGCAGTAATTACTCCGAGATCCAAAGACAGGGCGTGCCTTGGGCCTCTGGAAAAGCTGGTCTCAATGAGAAGGAAAAAAATAGGTCCTATGAAAACCAGGCTCAGCATAAATCCTAATATGATGGCAGATAGTACAAGTTCTAACATTAAGTGGGGTTTAAAAATGAATAAAAATTCATTCCGTTTTATACAAAGTTATACTTTATGATTTAATTATTCAATAAAGTTGTGATATATCAAGTGGATTTTAAGGAGAGTTTAATGTGAAATTTTTAATGAAATAGGAGAGGAGCGTGTATTCAAAAGTTTTTACAACAAAAAATAAAGAGGTCATTCCATTTAGAAATAACCTCTTTTGTCTTATATTTTTGTAAAGTATATTCAGCAATTTTTTTTATTCTTCCAAACAGTTTTCATTGAAAACAAACTCGAAATCATTTCTGATTTTAAGACCAAAAATACCCCTTTCAAAGGTATAAATAACCTGATTTTTAAAAAGCATTCTTTTATAATCTATCCAAAAACTTCTGGTCATGTAAGAATATTCGTAGGCGTTTCCACTCAAATAAACGTAAGTTGTCTTTCCTTTCTGATGGCTGCGTACGCTTCCAACCTCTGAAACCATGTTTCTGAAACAATATGTTTCTTTGGTAGGATTTATTCCTGTAACGTAATTGATAAGAAAGAATCCATTTATTATCAATGGAAAAGTGACTCCAAAAAAATATTTTCTTCCTTGCTTATTGATATTGATAATATTTCTTTTAATTAGAATATTACATAATATAACAAGAACAATCAGAACCAATACAAAAAGATAAAAATTGATAACAGTATTAAAAATTACTGTTACCAATAATATTGCGTTTAAAATACTAAATACAATGTATTTATCTATTCTCGTCATTACTTCACGATCTGGAAGTCAAGCTGTTTCTGAATCAGATTGGCTTTTACCACTTTGATCTGAACTTCATCTCCAAGCTGATATTTATTTCCATGTCTTATTCCGTATACGGCATGGGTTTTTGCATCATACATATAGGAATCATCTACAAGATCTCTCAATTTGATCAATCCTTCCGCTCCGTTTTCAGGAATCTCAACCCAGAAACCAAATTCTGCCACTCCGGAAATTACACCTCTGAAAGTTTCTCCCAGATGCTTTTCCATGAATTTCACCTGCATGAATTTGATGGAGTCTCTTTCCGCATCTGCTGCCAGTCTTTCCATGGCGCTGCAGTGTTTTGCTTTGTCTTCAAGCTCACCTCTGTTTGGAGATTTTCCTCCATCCAGATAATGCTGAAGAAGACGGTGAGCCAATAAATCCGGGTAACGGCGGATAGGAGAGGTAAAGTGGCTGTAGTATTCAAAACCAAGACCATAGTGGCCAATGGGTTCTGTGGAATATACTGCTTTGCTCATACTTCTCATCGCAAGAGTTTCAATCATATTTTCTTCCCCTTTTCCTTTCACATCATGAAGAAGTTTATTCAAAGATGCGGCAACCTTTTTGGTATTGGCCAGATCCATTTTGTATCCGAAAGTAGCAACAAAGTCTCTCAAAGATTCCAGCTTTGCGGGATCCGGATCATCGTGAACCCTGTAAATAAAAGTATTGTTGGTGATCTCACCTTTTCTTGAAAGCGATACAAATTCTGATACTTTTTTATTGGTTAAAAGCATGAATTCCTCGATCAGGTGATTGGAGTCTTTACTGATTTTAAAGTACACACCAATTGGTTCATTATTTTCATCAAGATTAAATCTTACTTCACTTCTGTCAAAAGTAATCGCTCCTTTTCTGATACGATCATTACGCATTATTTTTGCCAGCTTATCGAGTGTGTTGATCTCTTCCGCAAGATCTCCCTGTCCGGTTTCAATACGTTCCTGAGCCTCCTCATAAGTAAATCTTCTGTCTGAATGGATAACGGTTCTTCCAAACCACTGTTTCTGAATTTCAGCATTGTCATTCAATTCAAAAACAGCTGAAAAAGTATATTTATCTTCATGTGGACGAAGGGAGCAAACATCATTACTCAAAACTTCCGGCAGCATCGGCACAACCCTGTCAACCAGATATACTGAAGTAGCTCTCTGATAGGCTTCATCATCAAGAATAGTTCCCGGCACTACATAATGAGATACGTCTGCAATATGAACTCCGATTTCCCAGTTTCCGTTTTCCAGTTTTCTGATGGATAAAGCATCATCAAAGTCTTTTGCATCCTTAGGGTCAATGGTAAATGTACAGATATTACGCATATCCCAACGTTTTGCCACCTCTTCATCTGTGATGCTTCTGTCAATTTTATCTGCATCAGCTTCTACTTCCGATGGAAATTCATAAGGGAGGCCATATTCTGCGAGAATAGAGTGGATTTCCGTTTCGTGTTCTCCCGGGGTACCCAATACCTGAATAATTTCACCTTCCGGATTTTTATCCCCGGGTCTCCATTCTGTCATTTTTACAATGACCTTATCTCCATCTTCTGCAGTGCTGAATTTTCCTTTCGGAATAAAGATATCTGTGTTGATTGATTTTTTATCACAAACTACGAACCCAAAATCTTTGTGGGCAACCTTCTGAAAGGTTCCTACAAACTCTGTTCTGTTTCGTTCCAAAACTTCCAGAACGGAACCTTCCAGTTTCTTTCCTTTATAATGATAAGTTATAATAAGAACCTTATCTCCCTGCAGGGCATCCTTTACATTTTTGGAATGAACGAAGACATCATCTTCCAGTCCTTCCACATTTACATATGCATTTCCGCTTTGGTTGAAATCTATTATTCCGGTAAGCGTTCCTGCAATTTTCAGGTTCACTATATATTTTCCTTTTTCTACTTCTTTAATCTTTTCAGATCCCTGAAGTTTATGCAGTGCCTGGATGACAAGTTCTCTTTGTCTTGGATTTTTGTAATCTATTCCATCAGCGATCTGCTTATAATTATAAATTTTGGATGAATTTGCATTCATAAAACGGAGGATCATTCTTCCGATCTCCATCATTTTTAAATCATTTTTATGACTTATATATTTTCTTTTTTTTGGCATTTTAATTTTCTTTTAATTAATTTAGTCTTATCCCAGGTAAGACCTTTTTCTAAATTTTCCTTATCCGTTCCTTTCTACAAGGTCATTCAATTTCATCATTAGGATCTTTCCGTAAATCATCAGAAATTATCTTTCAGTTTGCTTACAACGGGAGCTTTAGTTTTGTATAAATTTAATACAATTCTGGAGAAGAAAAGAGAAAAACCTTCTATTAAATATATTTCAAATATAAGAAAGGCTTTGGGGAATAATAGAGTGTAATTTCTATTGGACACTGCAAATGTACGAATAAAAAATAAATAAGGCTTGCAAAGTAATTTACAAGCCTTATTATAGTATTTAGCAAACTGCAATTTTATCAACTCTGTTCTGGTGTCTTCCACCTTCGAAGTCTGTTGAAAGAAATTTATCTACAATTTCAAGCGCCAGCTCTTTAGATATAAATCTTGCCGGCATTGAAATCATGTTGGCATCATTATGCTGTCTTGCCAGTGTTGCAATCTCCGGCATCCAGCACAAAGCGCATCTAATTTTCTGGTGTTTGTTTGCAGTGATCTGAACTCCGTTTCCGCTTCCGCAGATCAGAATTCCAAGCTCATTTTCTCCGTTTTCCACAGAGGTTGCAGCAGGGTGTACAAAGTCCGGATAATCCACACTGTTTGTGGAAAACGTTCCAAAATCCTGTACTTCAAAACGTTCTGAAAGATAGTTCTTAACAATCTCCTTATATTCATAGCCTGCATGGTCCGCTGCAATAGCAATTTTTCTTTTCATAATACTCTTATTAAGCTTTATTAGATTCTATTTCCTTACAAAGGTAAGAATAATAACAATTCGTGTTAGTAAACCCTGAGTTAATTGTGAAAAGGTATGTGAATAACTGTGGAAAACTTTTCTCAACTTTCTATTTTTAAAGATGAATTTATTTCGTAATAGAAAATCTTTCCTCAAACTTTTCCCACAACTTTCCAGATGTTTTCTTCAGCTATCCCCAGATTTTTCCATAATAAAATAACTAATAATGGCTTTGTTTCAAAGTTATCAACATTTGTTAATAAGTATGTGAAATTGCAGGTTTACAGAGTTTTATAATGTGAGTTAAATATGAGTTGAATAAAAGTTGAATGTTATCAATTTTTAGCCTAAAACTTATCCCCGAAACTAACAATACTCAACAACAACTACATTATTCTTTTTTTTATAAGAGAAAGAATTGTTGATTAATGGGTGATTGGGTTCGGGGAAAGTTTTTGAAAACTTTTATTTTAATCAAACTGTTGAAAAAGTTTAAAACCTTACATTTGTGAAACAAAAATTCAATGAGGTTTATGAAATTGTTCCTGCGAGATTTTTACAAAAACTAAAACGGATTTCTGCAGAACAGTCTCATAAGGCTAAGTAAAAAATAAATCTATTTATGAAAACAATCA
Organism: Chryseobacterium candidae; assembly: GCF_004916905.1. Classification (GTDB taxonomy): domain Bacteria; phylum Bacteroidota; class Bacteroidia; order Flavobacteriales; family Weeksellaceae; genus Chryseobacterium; species Chryseobacterium candidae. The sequence continues at coordinate 98,657 of NZ_SDLV01000047.1, read as the reverse complement.
ATGATCTTAATTTTAAAGATAAGAAGGCTCTGGTAAGAGTGGACTTCAATGTTCCGCAGGATGATCAACTGAAAGTGACAGACAACACAAGAATTGTTGCTGTGAAACCTACAGTGGAAAAGATTCTTAATGATGGTGGTTCTGTCATCTTGATTACGCACCTTGGAAGACCAAAAGGAGAGGTTAAGGATGAATTTTCCCTTCAACATATTGTAGGTGAAGTTTCTTCTGTTTTAGGACAGGAAGTAAAGTTTGTAGACGAATGTATCGGAGAAAAAGCAGAGCAGGCAGCTGCAGATTTGAAACCAGGGGAGATCTTACTATTGGAAAATGTACGTTTTCATAATGAAGAGGAAAAAGGAGATGCTGCATTTGCTGAGAAGCTTGCTAAATTAGGAGATGCTTATGTAAATGATGCGTTTGGTACAGCGCACAGAGCTCATGCTTCCACAGCAGTAATAGCTCAGTATTTCCCATCAACTAAATATTTCGGTTTACTAATGGCTAAGGAGCTTCAGGCTATCGATAAGGTTTTAAAAAGTGGTGAAAAACCTGTTACAGCTATTCTGGGAGGTTCTAAAGTTTCAACTAAAATTACCATTATAGAAAATATTCTTCCTGCAGTAGATAATCTGATCATTGGCGGAGGTATGGCATTTACCTTTATTAAGGCTCTTGGAGGAAAAATCGGTACTTCTCTTGTAGAAGAAGATAAACTTCCTTTGGCCCTTGAGATCTTAGGAAAGGCCAAAGAACATAAAGTAAAAGTATATCTTCCGTCTGATGCTATCATCGCTGAAAGCTTTAGTAATGATGTAGAAATAAAAGAAGCTGATATTTATGCTATTCCTGAAGGATGGATGGGACTTGATGCTGGTCTTAAATCAAGAGATCAGTTTAATGATGTATTGCTGAATTCACGCACAATTCTTTGGAATGGCCCGATTGGAGTTTTTGAAATGTCAAATTTTGCTGCTGGAACAGTTGCATTAGGAGAGAGTATCGCAGAAGCAACAAGATTGGGAGCTTTTTCTTTAGTGGGAGGCGGTGACAGTGTTGCTTTCGTGAAGCAATTCGGATATGCTGATCAGGTTAGTTATGTTTCTACCGGTGGGGGAGCAATGCTTGAAAGTCTTGAAGGACTTGAATTACCAGGCGTAGCTGCCATCAATAATTAATAGGAAATATAATATATTTTAAAGCCTGCTAATATAATTAGCAGGCTTTTTTTATTTCTTAGATTTAATTAAAATCCTTTATTGATCGGTGTTTTAATACTATTTTAGAGATAACTTGTAGTTATATATAGATAGGTTGAATTCTCTTTCAGTGACTTATGTTTTTCAGGAATTTTATGATCACAATATTCTTGTAAAATTTATGTATATAGGAGACTTTATTTCTGTTTTTATTCTCATTTTGATTTGGTAAATGACCATGATTTTTGCAATACTATTGATATAAAGAGAGGTGTTTCTTCTATAAATTATACCTTGTATTTCGAAAAATATAGAAAGAGAAATTGATATAATTTTATGAAAATTATTAGAAAGTTGGAAGGAGGATTTGTGATTTTTTCTTCTAATTGGAATAAGACTTTATTCATCTTTTTTTGGAAAAAATATGATAGATTGATTTAAAAATGAAAGATTTCTGGAAATAGTATTTCTGCTTGTTTTAATTTTAAATTTCTTTTATAAAAGTAGAGATACAAATTTTTGTGAATCCTGGAGATTTAAATTTATTTTTTTTATTTCACATATAAGTGACTATCTTGTATCTTATTGTATATTAATGATTAAACTAATTTGTTAACTGTTTTATTCCTTATCATTTTCATATGATCATTTTCCATAATATTAGAAATAATTGCGTAAGTGCAATAAAATGAGTAAGTTAATGCCTTTTTGATTTTTTTAGAACTTTTTCCAGGATAAATTTTAGTTCGTTTTTGATTTTTTATTTCTTTAGACTGAAAAATTTGCTATGAAGTTTATAGCCTTCTATTTTCAAATTTTTTGTTGAGTATTGAGTTTTGAATTTTGAATTCTCTAGGATTATTAATTTTTATTATTCCGATTTTCTCAAAAAATAGTAACCAATCAATTTTCATCAATTTTTTTTTTAATAGAGAAAAATTATTTTAATAAAAATTATAAAGTGGAGTAGGGGAGTTCTTTTTTGTTTTTATATAGTGGAAGAATTATTTTAAGAGGAAATTCGATTTTCAATTTTGCTTGTGGGTAGAAATATATTTACCTGTTCAGGTTTAATTTTTTATTTTCAATAAAACGTCGAAAAATGACCTTCATAAATAGTTTAAAAATCGATTTTCTATCTTTTTTAGAGTATTTGTATCTTATTTTATTTTGAAGTTAAATTGAAGCTGTTTTTGTGATAATTTATCTTGTTAAAGCTAAATTTCTTCTTTTTTTCGCTTGTTTTTATGGTTTTATTGAATACTAAGTTAGAAACTTAAATAAAAGCTTTAAGTACATAAATTACTGATGAGATGATCTATATTTTTCTTTATTATTAAAATGGAGTAGGGGAGATATTTTTTATTGATAGGTAAGGAAGGTAAATTTCTATTTTATTTTTAAGTCTTTACAAAATAGATGTAGGATTTAAAATATAAATGTATTCCGGAAAAAAGAAAACTCAGGAGAAAAAATCGTGAGTTTTTGATTTTTAAGCTAAAGATGCCGAAAATTGACCTTCATAAATGGGTCAAAAATCGATTTTCTATCTTTTTTCGATAATGTATATCAAACTTGAAAATTCGTTCGAAAATAAGGCTTTTGCGTTAGAAATTGTTCCGTAAACCATGGCTTTTATCCAAAATAGCGGTGATTTTTTATATTTTTCGCTCAACATGGAGATATAATAAGAATCAAGAACCAAAGGTTTGATCTTTCTCATTTTCCAGTCAGGATTTTTAGAAATTAAGTTTTCCATACCTTTTTTTGAAAAATGATAGATATGTCTTGGGACATCATAAGCTGCCCAATACTCTTTATAATGTTTCGCATCATAAGAAGTAGGGTTAGGAACAGCAATAACAAGAATTCCTTTTTCTTTTAATTTTCCATGGAAAATAGCAAGCATTTCATCTTGATTCTCGATGTGCTCAAATACATGCCAGAGCGTAATAGCATCTAAGGTCTTTTCTTCAATTTTATTTATATTATCTAAGATGGAAGCCTTTGTAATTTTTCCTTTTGCTGCTTTTCTTGCATCAGAATCCGGTTCAAATCCGTAGGTTTCAAAATCATTTTCTATATACTTTACAAACTCTCCGGCACCGCATCCGTAGTCAAGAACTTTTGATCCTTTTTTTATTCTGTCTACGAGTATATTCTTTTTGTACTGCAGATTGAAAGACTGAAGAAATTTATAAAGCTTTTCTTTCATACTTCCGGAATCCTGGTGATGAGAAATATAATCTTCGCTTTCATAATATCTGGAAATATTGGATGGGATAGGAGTGGTTTTAAATACACCTTTTGTTTCTGTCTCTTTAATTTCAAATATTTCCTGTGAAAGAAAATGATCTTTTATTTTCATTGAAGTAAATATCTTTAATATGATAAAAAATTAAGATATCCAGAAGTTTTTTACGCTTTTAAATACCTTAATTTTTGTTTTTGTCTTTAATGTTTCACGTGAAACATTTTTTATTAACGTCCTAAATAAACTAGTAATACATTGATATCAGCCGGAGAAACACCGCTTATTCTTCCTGCCTGGGCAATTGTCTTCGGGCGAACATTTGTCATCTTCTGTTTTGCTTCTGCAGAAAGACTGCTTAGTTTTGTATAATCGAAGTCTTCCGGGATTTTAATATTTTCAAGGCGATTCAGTTTAGCTACATTTTCCTTTTCTTTCTCAATATATCCTTTATATTTAATATTGATCTCTGCCTGCTCTCTTACTTCTTCATTATATTGAGTAGAAATTTCTTTAATAAAATCAATTTCGTCCAGCTTTTCTAATGTCATATTAGGTCTTGTAAGGATTTGAGCTGCTCTGTAGGCCTGATCTACAGGACTACTTTCAATAGATTCTAAAACCGGGTTGATAATACCTGGTTTTAAAGAAGTTTCTCGAAGAAACTCTTCAAGTGACTGACTTTCAGATATTTTGGTTTCAACTCGTCTTAATCTGTCTTCTTTTGCTAATCCTAAATGGTATGCTTTCTCTGTTAATCTGATATCAGCATTATCCTGTCTTAAAAGAAGTCTGTATTCTGCACGTGAAGTAAACATTCTGTAAGGTTCTTCCGTTCCCTTTGTGATCAGGTCGTCAATCAATACTCCAATATAAGCTTCATCTCTGTTTAAGATAAAATCTCCTTTTTCATGAACTTTATTGTGTGCATTGATTCCGGCAATTAATCCTTGACCTGCTGCTTCTTCATATCCGGTTGTTCCATTGATCTGTCCGGCGAAATATAAATTATCAATTAATTTGGTTTCGAGCGTATGTTTTAATTGGGTAGGAGGGAAGTAGTCGTATTCAATAGCATAACCTGGACGGAAAACTTTTACATTTTCGAATCCTGGAATATGTTTCATTGCTTTGATTTGTACATCCTCAGGAAGAGAAGAGCTGAATCCGTTTACATAGATCTCCACCGTTTTCCATCCTTCCGGTTCTACAAAAAGCTGGTGTCTGTTTCTTTCTGCAAAACGATTAATTTTATCTTCAATACTTGGACAGTATCTTGGGCCTAAACTTTGAATGGTACCATTGAACATTGGACTTCTGTCAAAACCTTCTCTTAAAATATCATGTACGGTTTCGTTGGTATATACAATATGACAGCTGAGCTGTTTTGTCAATTTCGGAGTATCAAGATAACTGAACTTTTGAGGATTTTCATCTCCTTTCTGTTCTTCCATTTTTGAATAATCCAAACTTCTTCCGTCTACTCTCGGTGGAGTACCGGTTTTCATTCTTCCTGCTTCGAAACCTAAAGTGACCAGTTGTTCTGTAATTCCAAAAGCTCTTGGTTCACCCATTCTTCCTCCGCCTAATTGTTTATCTCCAACGTGAATTAATCCGTTAAGGAAAGTTCCGTTGGTAAGAACTACAGATTTTGCTTTAATCTCAATTCCTAAAGAAGTAACCACTCCGGCTACTTTATTATTTTCAACAATCAGTTGTTTCACCATATCCTGAAAGAAATCAAGATTGGGAGTATTTTCTAATGCTAAGCGCCATTCTTCGGCAAAAAGCATTCTGTCATTTTGGGTTCTCGGAGACCACATCGCAGGACCTTTTGAAAGATTCAGCATTTTGAATTGGATAGCAGATTTGTCTGCTACAATTCCGGAATATCCTCCCATTGCATCAATCTCTCTTACGATCTGTCCTTTTGCGATTCCGCCCATCGCCGGGTTGCAGCTCATCTGCCCGATGGTCTGCATATTCATTGTAACAAGTAGGGTTTTTGAACCGAGGTTAGCTGCTGCCGCAGCGGCTTCGCAACCTGCATGTCCTGCACCTACCACTATTACATCATATATTTCTGAAATCATTTTTATCTCGCTTGTTTTAAGCTTTAAACCTTATCTTTATAACCAATGTTTCACGTGAAACATTTTTGGAGAATGCACTCTAGGTAAACCTATATTGTTGCTAGAATAGAGTGCTTTAGATGCCGGACCTTAAGTGATTCTTCAATTTTAAAACTTTGAATCCCTGTATTTATCCAGATACAGATCTTCCATTCTCCGCATCTCTTTTTCTTCCTCTTCCGTCTTGTCTTTATAGCCTGCAAGGTGTAAAATACCATGCGCTAAAACCCTTCTTAATTCTTCTTCATAATCTCGGGAAAGGGTAGAGGCGTTATCAGAAATGCGCTGCAAAGATACGAAAATCTCACCGCTTATTGTCTTGCCTTTTACATAATCAAAAGTGATGATATCTGTATAATAATCATGCTGCAAATAATCCTGATTGATCTTAAGAAGATATTCATCATCACAGAAAATGTAATTGATTTCTCCTGATTTTTTTCCTTCTGAAAGAATGAGATCTTCCAGCCATTTTTTGTAATCTGCACTTACCGACTCTGGTAAGTTTTCATAAAAGAACTGTATCATTTTTTTAAAACCAGTGTCCTAAAATAACACTGAATATACCTTTTTGGTTATTTTTAAGTGAGTGGCTGAAGTTTACTTTGATCTGTCCGAAAGGAGATTTGTAACCTGCCGTTATTCCCAGTGAGCTATAATTTACTTTCACTGCTTCTTCAAACTTGATATCGTTTGATAAATTTGCAAAGGTAAAGTTTCCACTGATAAAATAGTTTTTATTAAACTTAAACTGGATATCATTAGATGCCAGTATGACATTGTTTGTATAAAGCTGGGCGAAATAGAATCCTCCAAAACTTTTAAAATTGATGAGATTCTGCTCAAAAATTCCTCCCAATCTATATTGATAGTAGGCAGGAAGGTTTTCACCGATAGTAATTCCTCCAAACAGATTGAGACGATAACTGAATTGTTTGTTAAGTGGAATATTGAGTTTAAGGTCTGCTTTGATCTGAATGATTCTTTTATCAACTTCAGACTTTAAAAGATCTATAACCTTTCCTTCTGCAGCAAAATAAACCCCTTTTGTAGGAAATTCCTTATCATCCTGAGTATCGGTTTTAATAAAGGCATAAGGGTTCAGAAAACGGCTGTAACGCCTGTTATCTCCATTGCTGTTTTCTGCTTTGAAATAATCATGGCTTATACCGCCGCCAATGGCAAATTTATCTTTCCAAATAGACTGTATATAAGCTTCGTTTCTGATCCATTCCCAGCGGTCTACTACATAATTATCTATATTCTTTATATCGAAGCTCATTCCGGAGGAATAAAGGCCAACTCCCGGAATGTATCCGTTGTCTACAAAATAATTCAGGTAATATCTGAGACGATCCCCAACAACAACATCCAGAGAAAGGTTTGAATTTTTGAATAAAAGTCTTTTTGCAGAATAATTCAAAAGAAGTCCTGTTTTAAAAACCTCGTCATAATGGAGGCCAAATTTTAAAAAATGACGGGTATCATCTTCAGTCACGTAAAGCTTCAGATAGTTAGTATTATTCTCCTGAACGATGTCATAATTGATAAATTTGTAGTTGTTGGTAGCAACCAGTTTATCGATCATTTTATTAATATTTCCATACGTCTGCAGAGAAGGGAGACGCAATCCCATTTTTCCCAGCGTATAGTTCTTTCCATAAATTTTACTTCCTTCGATGGAAATACTGTCTATTTTATAAACGTTGGAATATATTGGATTTACCTGCTGTCTGAGACGGTCAAATGGTCTCTTCGGCAGCTGATCCAATATCTTGGAATATTTTAAACCTTCCACATATCCGCTATCTAAAATTTTCTTTTTGTCATCATAGCTTGTGGCAGACATGCCTTTAAGATTGGGTTTGATATTGATGTCTGTGTATTTGTATTGTCTGCGGGTATCTCTTTTGATTCCGAAATCAATAACCTGGTTAAGAATGGCTATAATATTGTTCAAATCTTCTCTTTTCGAGAGATCCTGGTTAAGGTCCACACCAATGACAATATCAATTCCTTTGTCCTTTAAAGGCTTTGACGGATAGTTTACCGTCATTGCTCCGTCAATATAAATGCTGTCGCCAATTTTTACAGGATCCATTAAAGAAGGAAATGCCGAACTTGCCATAATAGACTGCACGAGATCTCCTTTCTCAAAGATCTGCATATTTCCGCTTTCAAGATTGGTAGCAACACATAAGAATGGAATGGGCATCTTAGAAAAGTCTTCAATATTGGAAACGTTTTTGAAAAGTTCTTTCAGAAGATAAACGTTTCTTTGGCCGGTGCTGATAGAAGAGGGAAGTGTGATTTTTCCGTTTTTAAGCGGAATGGATAAAAGATATTTGTCTACGGATTTGTTAAAAAAGCTGGCTTCCTGCCGGGACTTTGGATCCATAATAAGAGAATAGAAATCCGTATCCATGACTATTTTTTCTATTTCTTTTCCGGAGTATCCGGCGGCATACAATCCGCCTACGATAGCTCCCATGCTTGTTCCGGAAATATAGTCTACTTTCACTCCTAACGAATCCAGTACTTTAAGAACTCCGACATGTGAAAAACCCTTGGCACCACCACCGGCAAGCGATAGTCCTATTTTGGGATTCTCCGGAATTACCAGATTTTTTTTTACTTGAGAATGGATCAATAACAGTTGGAATATGAAAAGCAGAATCAGGAGTTTTCTCATAGTTAATCTTTTATATAAATCCGTTTCACCCGTGGTGAAATGGAGGTTAATACTTCATAGGTTATCGTTTTGCAGTAGCCTGCGAATTCTTTTAAACTTGGTTTGGCGTTGAAAACAGTTACCGTGTCGCCTTCCTTTACATTCGGAATATAGTCTACATTGATCATCATCATATCCATACAGATATTTCCTACGATAGGTGCCAGTGTTTTATTTATCCCTACATTTCCTACCTGGTTTCCGATCAGTCTTGGAATTCCGTCTGCATATCCCACAGGAATCGTTGCAATTCTTGTAGGATGATCTGCTTTATACCTTCTGCTGTAGCCTACAGATTCTCCGTTTTCAACGGTTGATATCTGTGAAATTACAGTTTTAAAGCTTACCACAGATCGTAATTGTTTCTGAATTTCAGGATCTGCAGATTCTCCCAGCATACCGATGCCAATTCTTACCATATCATGCTGATGATCTTTATAGCTCGTGATTCCTGCTGAATTAAGAATGTGTCGGATAGGAGTGTAGCCTAATTTTTCAATGAGGCAGCTTGAATTTTTCTCGAAAACCTCCAGCTGTTTCAGCGTGAATTCTTTTTCTTCAGGCATATCAGAAGATGATAAATGACTGAACATACTTTGAACCTTTACATTTTTTCGTCTTAAAGTTTCGCTTAACTGATCCAGTTCAAAATCTTTGAAACCAAGACGGTGCATTCCTGTTTCCAGTTTAATATGAATAGGATATTTTTTATCATAACCGGATTTCTGAACTGCTTCATAGAATAATTCCAATACTCTGAAACTGTAAATTTCAGGCTCAAGGTTATATTCAATAATCGTCTGGTAGCTGTGCTGTTCAGGATTCATCACAATAATAGGAGTGGTGATCCCTTTCTTTCTAAGTTCAACTCCTTCATCAGCATAAGCTACCCCAAGATAATCTATATGGTGATGCTGAAGAAATTCTGATACTTCAAAACTTCCCAAGCCATAGGCATTGGCTTTTACCATGGCCATCATTTTAGTTCCGGGCTTCAGCAATGATTTATGATAGTTGATATTGTGAAGAATTGCATTAAGGTTTACTTCCAATACCGTATCATGCTTTCTGAGTTCAAGAATATCTTTCAGTTTTTCAATCTCAAATTTTCTAGCTCCTTTCAGTAAGATAATCTGATTTTCTATTTCAGTAAGGTACTTACTTTCAATCAGCTCTTTGGTATCAATAAAAGTATAGGTTTTAGCTTTAAATAATTCACTAAATTTTGATATTTCATCACCGATTAAGAATACAGAATCAAAATGCTGTTCATTCACCAGTTCAGAAACTTCTTCGTACAATTCTTTGGCATTGGAGTTCACTCCTACAATGTCTGTAAGGACCAATGATTTTTTAGGTTTGTTGTATTCATTCAAAAACTGAAGAGCAGTCTTCAAAGAATCGAGGTCAAGATTAAAAGAATCGTTGATGACAATATTGCCCTTAATTCCTTCAATCGCTTCAAGCCTCATTTCAACGGCTTTTAAAAGGTTGATTTTTTCAACGATCTTTTTATTTCCGATATTCAGTTCCTTAAGCACAGAGATAAGCGCCATAGCATTGGTTAATGTAGCTTCGTCTCTCTGATGAACCGGAAAACTGATTTCTTCACCCAAATATTCAACAATGATGTTATCATCCTTAGAAATATTATTTTTGATGAAAACCTGATTCTCTTTTTTAAAACCGTAAGCAATTAATTTTTTGTCAGAATAGGATTTTTTTATTTTTTGATCAACCAGAGAATTGTCACCATTATAAATGATGACTTCGGAATTTTTAAAAAGAATAATTTTTTCATCAATCAATTCTTCCTCGGAAGAAAAGTTGGCAGCGTGAGCGGTTCCAATATGAGTTAGTAATCCGATCTGAGGATGGAAAATATTTTCAAGCTTTTCCATTTCATCAGGTTTTGAAATTCCCACTTCAAAAATTCCCAGCTGATGAGAACTATTGATCTGAAGAAGAGACAAAGGAAGACCAATCTGGGAATTAAAACTTTTAGGGCTTTTAACGGTAGGAAATTCATTCCACAGACATTGGTAGAGCCATTCTTTTAAAATAGTTTTACCGTTACTTCCCGTAATTCCGATAGATTGTAAATGAGAATGTTCGAAATGATATTTGGCTAATTTGTGAAGAAACTCTACGGAATTTTCAACAATAATCCAGGTTATGTTTTCAAACTCAGGATAATGATGTTCAGAAATAATGACATTGATACCCCTGTCCATTGCAGATTCGATAAATTTTTCACCGGAATTTTTATGTGTATTGATCGCAATAAAAGCAGTGTTCCTCGTAGAATAAATAATTCTGCTGTCATATGCTATATTTTTGATCAATAGATTTCCGTCTCCAATGACCTGTGCATTGGTAATCTCTGCAATGTGTTGTACTGTATAATTCATTGATACCCTTTCTGCTTTATTTTCAGCGAAAGAGCAAAAAGGTAAAATAGTAAAAGGTTAAAGATTTATGAGATCATCTGTTTTTTCCTTTTTAATATTTTACGATAAAGCTTTTCCGCTTTTCATTTTATATTAAGTGAATATTATGTTTTGATGCAAACAGCTTATTTCTCTGTTTTGCCTTTATCCATTTATTATTTTCTTTTTGAAAGTACTTCGTCAATAAAAACACGGCGGCTTACTGCTTCATAACTTTCTGTTTCTCCTAATTCTACCAGATTATCTCCCTGGGAAGTTCTCATGGAATAGTTGGCCAGATTACCTGTTCTCTTACAAATAGCATGCACTTTTGTAACATATTCGGCAGTCGCCATCAAATTAGGCATTGGTCCGAACGGCCGTCCCAAAAAGTCCATATCCAATCCTGCAATCACCACTCTGATCCCGCTATTGGCAAGCTGGTTGGCCACATCCACAATACTTTCATCAAAAAACTGAGCTTCATCAATGGCTACTACATCACAATTGGAAGCCAGCAGAAGAATTTCATTAGGGTTTTCTACTGCTGTACTGCGGATTTTATTCTGATTATGGGACACTACATCCTCTTCAGAGTACCGTACATCCATCTTTGGTTTAAAAATTTCCACATTCTGCCCTGCCATTTCCGCTCTTCGCAATCTGCGGATCAGTTCCTCGGTTTTGCCGGAAAACATAGAGCCACAAATCACTTCCATCCAACCACTTTGTTTGGAATGATTAATTGTATTTTCTAAAAACATTTGTTAAATTAGCCGTATATTTTTAACATCAAAAGTAAGCAATTTTAATAAGAATCTTATTATGCAGAATATCCAAGATTTAAAGGAAAAGATTTTTTTTGAATCCATGAATATCATTGATAATCTGGACAAAATAAGCAATATAGACGAATTACTTTCCAAGCAAGATCTTGTAGATGAGCTTGCTAACAGGATTTCTTTTTTGAAACTGCTGGAAAAAAATATTGAATACTTCGCAGCAGACCATCCGGCACAGAATCCGGATCATCAGTATATCTCTTTTGTTTCAGGAGAAGCAGAACATCATGATAACGGAAATGAAGTGACCGAAGAGGAAGCTATTTTCAATAATGAACTGAATGAAATTGATGAAAATGAAGTTTATTCAGACGGATCTGAAGAAGAGGAAGCTGTTTTCAATAATCAGCTGAATGAAATTGTAGAAAACGAATTCCACGAAAATATCGTAAGTTTTGTAGAAGAAAATAAGATTGGAAACGCCTCTGAAAGTCAGGAAAAGTCTTTTGGTAATGAAACGCTGGAAGAAGAAGCTGCTTTCAATAATGAACTGAACGAAATTGATGAAAATGAAATTTCAGAGGAACAGAGAGCTGTGTTGAGCTTTGTAGATGAAGATAAAATTCTGGCTAATTCCAGACCGGATTCGGATGAAGATCTCAATGAAGACTTGTTTCATCATGAAGTGACGGAGGAAGAAAGTATTTTCAATAATCAGCTTAATGAAATACAAGAACAGGAAGAAAAAGCTACTGAATCGGAATCTGAAAAAGAAAATGATTTTGCTTTAGCAGACGATGCAAAATCTTCTGTAACAGAAACCATTCCAAGTATTTTTGATACAGAAACACTTGATGATGAAATATTGATTGAAGAAAATGAAGAACAGTTTGTCGCTTCAAATGTTTCAATAGAACAGGGAGAAATGGCTACAGAAACTTCCAATGTGGAGAATATTCTGAGCGATATTAAAAATGATTATTCAGAAGAAACAAAAGAAGAAAGCATTCTGGCTGAAGTCTATGACCGAAGAAAAATTGTTGAAATCGATAAACCTGTTCGTGAAGAAACAGATAAACATCCTTCTGATGAGAGCTTCGAAAATTTAGAAGAATACCATCGGGAGAAAAAAATAAAACTTGCCAGTATCAAAGGAATGAAGGCTGTTCAGTCACTTTTTGATGACGACCACCTGGAGCTTTCCAAAGAAGAGAAAACTTCTCCGGTTGTAAAAGAAGACGCAGGAAGCATTCTGAAATCCAATATTCCAACCCAATTCATGGAAGCAGATAAGCTGAAACCAGAATTTAAGCTGGATCTTAATGACAGACTTGCCTTCACAAAAATGCTTTTTGAAGGAAGCCAGACAGATCTGAATGATACCGTATATCAGCTGAACAAATTCAGAACACTGGAAGAAGCTAAAGAATATCTTAGTGATCTGTATTATGAAAGAAAATGGAATAAAGTGGATGAATACGCTCAGAGACTTTGGATATTGGTAGAAAATAAATTCTTATAATTTTGAGCGGAATCCTATATTTTGTTCCCACACCCGTCGGGAACCTTGAAGATATGACCTTCAGAGCGGTAAACGTACTGAAAGAAGTTGATTATATTCTATGCGAAGACACCAGAACTTCCGGTGTACTTTTAAAACATTTTGAAATATCAAAGCCTTTAAAATCTTATCATTTGCACAATGAGCACCAGGCAACAGAGAAAGTGATTACAGACCTTAAAAACGGCCAGAATATCGCTATTATTACTGATGCAGGAACGCCTGGTATTTCGGATCCCGGATATTTACTGGCAAAAGCAGGAGCGGGCAATAATATTGACATGATCTGCCTTCCGGGAGCAACAGCGCTTATCCCGGCACTGGTGGTTTCAGGACTTCCCAATAATGAATTCTTATTTGCAGGATTTCTGCCACAGAAAAAAGGAAGACAAACAAAGCTGAAGCAGCTTGCTGAAGAAAAAAAGACCATCGTTCTTTACGAGAGTCCTCATAAAATTAATACCACTTTGGAGCAGATTAAAGAATTCTTCGGAGAAGAAACCAAAGTAAGCTTAAGCCGTGAGATTTCTAAAAAGTTTGAAGAAACTAAAAGAGGAACAATCAATGAATTAATTGAGTTCTCAAAGAGTAAAACTTTAAAAGGGGAGATCGTTCTTATTGTCAATAATTCTATTTAATTTTTCTTGAAGACATTAGTTTTATATTGTGTTCTATAGTCTGTACAGCGCAGACTAACCAATATATGAAGGTGATCCTTTCGAAAAAGACAAGGAAGGAAATCATTCCTTATTCTGAAAAGATCCGTTTTTCAGGGAAGAACAGGCTTTTTGTTTTAAAAGATAAAAAATGATTTCTGTATGATTTTAACGGAAAGCAGCTCAGCACCCGGGAATTTAAAGAAGATTATAACTTTGAAGACGGAAAAGCCCTGATCAGTAATGAAAATAATGAAAATAAAATCATTGGAAACAATGGTCAGACCCTGCATAAATTTTCAAAACAGATCGTAAACATCAATGCTTATCCTTATCTGATTATTCAGAATAAAAGGACATGAAAGTACGGCTTGATAGATGCAGAAGAAAGTACGATTGCTGAAGAAACCTTTAACGATATCACCCCGGAATATTATGGTAAAAAAGAAGGAAAATTCGGGGTTTGCAATTTTCAGAATGAACCTTTGAAAGATATTATTTAGGATACATATTTCTGGCAAAAAGAAGTATTGAGATTAGATAAAAGTAAGAAAAAAGATTTTATTTATTTCACCAGATTTAAAAATAATTCCGGTTAACTTTAGTAAAAATCCTGATAATCATCAAAAAAAAGTCAGTATTTTGACAAATTCAATGGGTTGAATAACATTTTATAATATCTTTGCAAACCGTTTTATTCCAGAAAGGAATTGTAAAAACATGAAGAGACAGCTGTCACTGGCTGAACGAGTTATAAAAGAAAATAATTGTCAATAGATATGAAAATATTAGAAGGAAAAGTAGCACTAATTACCGGAGCTACAAGAGGAATCGGTAAGGGTATCGCTGAAATGTTTGCCCAGCAGGGGGCAAAAGTAGCATTTACCTACGCTGGCTCTGTAGACAAAGCAAAAGAATTAGAAGCAGCTTTAAGTTCTGTAACCCAAATTAAAGGATATCAATCTGATGCATCAGATTATGATGCCGCTCAGAAATTGGTGGATGATGTAATGGCAGAGTTCGGGCAGATTGATATTTTGGTAAACAATGCAGGGATTACCAAAGATAATCTCTTATTGAGAATGTCCAAAGAAGATTGGGATAAAGTAATCAAAGTAAACTTAGATTCAGTATTTAACCTTACAAAAGCAGTAATTAAGCCGATGATGAAGGCAAGATCAGGATCTATCATCAATATGACTTCTGTAGTAGGAGTGAAAGGTAATGCCGGGCAAGCCAACTATGCAGCTTCAAAGGCCGGAGTTATCGGATTTACAAAATCTGTGGCACTGGAGTTAGGATCAAGAAATATCAGATGTAATGCGATTGCCCCTGGATTTATTGAAACAGAAATGACAGCTGTGCTGGACGAGAAAACAGTTCAGGGATGGAGAGAAGAAATTCCAATGAAGAGAGGAGGACAGCCCGCAGATATCGCCAATGCTTGTGTATTTTTAGGCAGTGAGATGTCTGCTTACATTACCGGACAGACGTTAAACGTTGACGGTGGAATGTTAACTTAGAAAATGAAAAAAGCACAGAATATAGTATTATTCTTGTCCGTTTTACTATTCATCGGTCTGGCATACATTAGTAGATTTAATGTATATCAGACCGATGATTATTTTTGCTCTTATGCCGCCAGAAAACTTGGGCTGGTACAATGTTTTATAGATACCTATACAACATGGGGAGGCAGATATTTCGGATATTCTCTCAATATGTTTAATCCTGTATTTTATGACAGTAAAAATATTGTTCCGAAAATATATCCTGTCTTTCTGATGCTTTCTTTTATTGGAGTTTCAGCATTAAACTTTAAAGAATATTTCAACTATTCTACTAAAGAGTCTCTAAAAAAAGGATTTCTATTGTTTTTCTTCTACACAATGCTATTGGTAAGTCTACCAGAACATTATTTCTGGATCACAGGTTCTAATATCTATTTTGTTCCTGTTATTTTGTCCGGTATTTTACTCTGGTTTTTCAAAAAATATGAGGATTCAAAGCAGAAAATATGGTTTTATCTTTCATCTTTGCTTATTATTATTCTCATGGGGTCTAATGAAATTCTGGCATTGATAATTGAAGGAATTTTAGTACTCTCTTATTATCAGAAACGGAATAGAGAAAATCTCTTTTTGATGATGTTGGGAACAGCTTTTTTACTTGTATGTTTTCTTGCACCAGGAAATTTTAACAGGATGGGAGAAGTGGAAAATGGAATGGTAAAATGGTTGAAGAGAATTGCTCTTTTGGGTGCTGATACTGCCTATGTGGGACTTAAGGTTATTGCCGTACTTCCATTGTTTATTAAGGTTTTTGAAGAAGATCTGAAAAAAATCACCACTCAGATAACATGTAAAAAATCAGCTTTATTCTGGTACGTTTCCTTTCTTCCTTTACTGTTTACAAGTTATATTCTTACCTCTATCGCAAGACAGTTTGAAAGTATACTCTTTTATTTTCTGCTTACTTCTTCACTGTTATTATATTTTAAATTTGAAAGAATTAAAAGATTCTGGTGGGTTTCTCTGCTCATTGTTTTTCTACCTGAAATAAAGGTTTTCCCGGCAAAATATTCTTATTTTAATATTGATTTCAACGGTGAAAATATAGTCAAGGAGCTTCTGACTACAGATCTTAACGAATATGAAAGAGAGATGAATGAAAGAATAGATAATATTAAAAAATCCTCTCAGGATTCTGTGGTAGTAGACAAAATAAAAGAAGTTCCAAGAGTTTTATATATGGATGAAATGGCTTCTGTAAAAGAACAGGAGACTTATGTAAATGATCAGCTTCAAAAATATTTCAATAAAAAATATATCAGAACAAAAGAATAAAGGCTTTAGAACATTTATCTAAAGCCTTTTATTTCTATTCCTTAAAAATCTGGTTTTCCTGTTCCTGAACCCTGATAAAGGTTGTTCTTTTGGACAGCTCTTTAAGCTTCGAAGCACCTACATAAGTACAGGTAGATCTTACACCTCCCAATATATCCTTTACAGTATCTGCTACCGGGCCTTTATAGGGCACTTTCACGGTTTTTCCTTCAGAAGCACGATACTCTGCTACGCCTCCGGAATGTTTATCCATTGCTGTTTTAGAACTCATACCATAGAAAAGGCGATATTTTTTACCGTTTTCTTCTATCATTTCGCCACCACTTTCGTCATGTCCGGCAAACATTCCGCCCAGCATTACAAAATCTGCGCCGCCACCAAAGGCTTTTGCTACATCTCCGGGTACTTTACATCCTCCATCAGCAATGATTTGTCCGCCCAGCCCATGCGCAGCATCCGCACATTCAATAATCGCAGAAAGCTGAGGATATCCTACTCCTGTTTTTACTCTGGTAGTACAAACTGATCCCGGACCAATACCTACTTTTATGATATCTGCACCTACCAAAAGAAGTTCTTCTACCATTTCTCCGGTTACTACATTTCCGGCTATAATAACTTTCTCTGGAAAATTCGCTCTTGCTCTTTTCACAAAATCGACAAAATGCTCAGAGTAACCATTGGCTACATCTATACAGAGAAACTCAATTTTGGGGTGCTTTTCGAGAATCTGTTTTATCTTTTCTTCGTCTGGCTTTCCCGTTCCTGTGCTTAATGCAATATATTGATAAATACTTTCGGGCTGGCTTTCCAGAAACTTACTCCATTCTTCAGGAGTATAATGTTTATGAATAGCAGTAATGATTTTTTCTTTGGCTAGTTCTACCGCCATTTCAAAAGTTCCTACGGTGTCCATATTGGCGGCAATTACGGGAACTCCAGTCCATTTTTTCTTAGTATGCTTAAAAGTAAACTCTCTTTTCAAATCAACCTCCGAACGGGATTTTAAAGTAGAACGTTTAGGGCGGAACATTACATCCTTGAACCCCAGTTTTATGTCATATTCTATACGCATTTTGTAATTATTTGTCAGAATAAAGGTAGTGAATAATATGAAATAGTGTATTTTTGAAATAATGGATTTTCCTGTAACTTTTAACATTTTTGGCAAAACAATCCTTGCACATCCTCTCTTTGAGGCGGTTGGAATGTTTTTGGGAATGAGATATTATTTTTATCTGAAGCGTAAGTCAACAGAAAAGCTTTCTTTCAATACTTCTGCCGCGGTTTTAATAGGAGCTACTGCCGGAGCTTTGATAGGTTCCAAG
Source organism: Chryseobacterium candidae (assembly GCF_004916905.1). GTDB lineage: Bacteria > Bacteroidota > Bacteroidia > Flavobacteriales > Weeksellaceae > Chryseobacterium > Chryseobacterium candidae. Next base: position 80,742 of record NZ_SDLV01000047.1, on the reverse strand, counting down.
CTAATCGGTAATCTTGAAAACCCTTATGCATTATTTGAAAACTTTTCTATCAGAAAGTTCTGGTCAAACAACACCATTGTGGGAGGGCTGGCTTTTGGCTTATTGGGAGTAGAGATGGCAAAAAAGATAGTGCATCACAAAGAAAGTACGGGAGATCTTATTGTTTTTCCCCTGATATTGGCCATGATTATAGGCAGAATAGGGTGTTTTCTTACAGGGATTGATGAAGAAACATATGGCATTCCTACTGATTCTGTTTTTGGAATGCATTTGGGAGATCAATACCTCAGGCATCCTGTTGCTTTGTATGAAATAGCTTTTTTAATTGTTCTCTGGATAGGACTAAAATATATTCAGAACCTTAAGAAATATCCTTCCGGTTTTATTTTTCAATTGTTTATGCTTGGCTATTTTATTTTCAGATTCTTTTTAGATTTTATAAAACCAAGGGTTGAGATCATAGGAAACCTTGGTATGATTCAAATGGTCTGTATCTGTGTAATTATTTACTATATTTATACTATAAACACCAAAATTTTATATTTAAAATGAAAACCTTAACTATTTTGGAAGTAGGAAATCTGGCTGGGGTAGTTGTAATGATTGTAGGTGCGATTATTTTGGTTGCACTGGTTTTTTCCCTCATCGTCGCTTTTATTACAAAACTTATTTATGAAAGGAAAGGAGCCCGGAAATTCAGCAAAAAACAATTTATTCAAACAATGCTTATATCCCTTCTGATCTGTGGATTGATCAGCGGCTATATTTGCGGAGGACTTTAAAAATTTTGCTATGCCAGTAAGAAACTATACTTATTACGATTATACAATAAGTCTCTGCCCGGAATGTCTGAAAAGGGTGGGAGCAAAGATTATCATAGAGGATGAAGCTGTTTTTATGACAAAAAGATGTCCGGATCATGGATTTTTTAAAACAAAAATAGCTTCTGATGTACATTATTATAAAAATATAAGAAACTATAATAAAGCCTCTGAAATGCCGCTCCATTTCGGGACCGATGTGGAATATGGCTGTCCTTATGATTGTGGGCTTTGTGTAGATCATGAACAGCATAGTTGTCTTTCTATCGTAGAAGTTACAGATCGTTGTAACCTGACCTGTCCAACCTGTTATGCGATGTCCTCACCTCATTATGGAAGTCACAGAAGTCTGGAAGAGATTGAAGCTATGTTTGATGTTATTGTGAAAAATGAAGGGGAGCCGGACGTTGTCCAGATCAGTGGGGGAGAACCTACCATTCATCCGGATTTTTTCAAAATTATGGATATTGCCAAGTCAAAACCTATCAAACATCTGATGCTGAATACCAACGGAATCAGAATAGCCAATGATCCTGGATTTGCTGAACAGTTGGCAACCTATGCTCCTGAGTTTGAAATATACCTCCAGTTTGATTCATTTAAACCTGCAGTACTGGAAGATTTCAGAGGCAAGGATCTTACTGCAGTCAGAATGAAAGCACTGGAAAAGCTCAATGAGCTTAACCTTTCTACTACATTGGTTATCGTCCTTCAAAAAGATAAAAATATTGATGAAATTGGAAAAATTATAGAGTTTGCCCTGAAACAGAAATGTGTGAGAGGCATTACCTTCCAGCCCGTTGAAATCGCCGGAAGAAACCGGGAAGATTCTGCTCATGAAAAAATTACCTTAACTGAGGTAAGACAGGAAATAATCAATCAGTTTCCTTTGTTAAACTCTGATGATATCATTCCGGTTCCATGTAATCCGGATTCCCTGGCTATGGGATATATTTTAAAACTTCAGGGGGAAACAATTCCTTTGACCCGATATATCAATCCTGCTGATCTTCTGAATAATGAATCAAGGAATACCATTGTTTACGAACAGGATAAGGGTTTGCATATGCAGCTGCTGGATATTTTCAGTACCGGAATTTCAGTAGATAAAGTTCAGCCTAAAGTCAATCAGTTACTGTGCTGTCTGCCGGAAGTGTGTGCCCCGGATCTCGACTATGATAACCTTTTCAGAATAATTATCATGAACTTTATGGATGCTCATGATTTTGATGTACGGGCAGTGAAGAAGTCGTGCGTACATATTGTCAATAAAGACCTGAAGTTAATCCCTTTTGAAACGATGAACCTTTTTTACAGAGATGAAAAAAAGGCTTATCTGGAAGAACTCAGAAAAGAAGATAAAATATTATTTTAGCCATATAAAAAGCAAAGCGTGAAATCTGATTTCACGCTTTTATTATCTCCTTGTTATTTTACTTCTTTTACATCTTCAAAAGTCATTACATCTTCCAATGTTTTCATATATTCATAAGCTGTAAGGTCAAACTTCACCGGAACGATAGAAATATATCCGTTAGCTAATGCCGTTTCATCAGCATCTTCAGAATCATCCATATTGTTGAAATAACCCGTAAGCCAGTAATATTTTTTACCATGTGGATTAATCCTTTCATCAAAGCTTTCTTCCCATTTGGCATTGGCCTGTTTACAGACTTTTACTCCTTTTATTTCTGATGCAGGAAGTTTAGGAATATTGACATTTAGTACAACACCTTTAGGCATTGGGTTTTCCAATGTTCTTCTTACAATATTCTGAATAAATTCCTTAGCTTGGGTAAAATCTGCTTCCCAGCTGAAATCCAGTAAAGAGAATCCAATTGCAGGAATTCCTTCTACACCGGCTTCTACAGCTGCCGACATGGTCCCTGAATAGATTACGTTGATAGAAGAATTTGCTCCGTGATTGATTCCTGAAACCACAATATCAGGTCTTCTGGTCAGAATTTTATCAAGAGCCATTTTTACACAGTCAACAGGAGTTCCGCTGCAGGAAAAATCTGTCTGCGGGCCGTCCAGCGTAACTTCTTCGTAACTTAGGGTTGAATTGATGGTAATAGCGTGGCCTTTTCCACTTTGAGGAGAGTTGGGGGCTACAACCACTACTTCTCCGATTTCATTCATAAAACTGACAAGATTTCTAATACCGGGAGCTGTAATTCCGTCATCATTAGTCACCAGAATAAGTGGTCTTTCCATAAATTATCTTTAATTTTTTATTTAAATAGAGTGAGTTTGTTTATTTTCAGAATTGAACCAATAGATTTTCAACACATCAAATGTAGGTAAAAATCAGACGCAATAAAATACCAGATTGGGATTGGCTGTTGCGAAAAGATAAATAAGATTCTTGTACTTTGACTTATAGAATGAGGAACCAAGTGTAGATAAGGAAAAGTACAAAGGGGAAAAAATAAAACTGAAATGAAGGAAATTTAATATGAATTTCATTTCAGTTTTAATTGAAGTGGTTGTACAACTATTAAACTAGTCGAGAGGTTTTCTGCCGGATATGATATTATAAAGAATAACAATAATGGCAATGACCAGTAAAACGTGAATTAAATAACCTGTGCTCATTCCGGGAACTATTCCTAACATTCCCAATAGCCAAACAACGATGCAGATGACTGCTACTAACCATAGTAAACTTTTCATAACTTAATATTTTGAATTTGTATGGTTAATTCTCTGCATATTTTATGCCTTTATGTCTGAAAATTATTTTTTGTGGTATGTGTTTTTTATTTTTTAATAAAAAAAATAAAACTTAGGATACGTCTGAAAAAAGACTGATCTGTATAACTTTGTAATGAAACAGCCTGATAATAGGAAATGACTAACATTGTTTTGATTATTTGCAAATCTCTTTAAATAAAAATGGCCAAAACTGACGATATTTGTAAATAAGGTATTAAATTTGATCATTTGTAACAGTACCAAACTTACTGCTACTAATAGTATACTTATTTAAAAAAAATTAATAAATAAAGACAGTTTATGTGGAAAAATTTCAAACTGAATAAATTTTTACTCCTGATTCCATTAACCAGTCTAATGTTTTGTTTCAACTCGCCACAGAATGACGATGAAAAGATGCAGACGATAATGGTGAGCGTAAAAAATACACTTTCTTATCTGCATTATAGCCCGAAATCTATCAATGATGCCTATTCAAAGGACGTTTATAAGCATTATTTCGAGTTGGTAGATCCGGCAAAAAGATATTTTCTGCAATCTGATATGGATGAATTCAGCAAGCATGAAACCAAACTGGATGACTATATCGGACAAGGTGATCTTACATTCTATAAGCTTACAATCGACAGACTCTACCAAAGAGTGGATGAGATTGATAAAATCACTCAGGATATTTTCAGTAAGCCCATCAATCTTCAGGAAGATGAAACACTTACTCTTGAGCCAAAACTTAAAAAAGTACCTGCCAACAAACAGGAACAGTATAATGAGTGGAAAAAATTCATCAAATACAATATCCTTCAGGAAGTTGAGTCGATGAACAGCAAAGAAGAAGCTCAGAAAGAAAAGAAAGACTCTGTTCAGAAATACAAACTGAAAGATACGATCAAGTTTAAGCCACTTACTCAGGACGAGAAGATCAAAAAAGCAACTGATGAAGTAAAAGACCTTGTAAAAGATACCTTTACAAGATTCAAAAAGAGAAAGAAAATGGATTGGTTTACCGTGTATATGAATGCGTATACCGAAGTATTCGATCCGCATACCAACTATTATTCTCCAAAAGATAAAGAAGATTTTGATACTCAGTTTACCGGAAAAGTAATTGGTATCGGAGCCCTGATCCAGGAGAAAAAAGGAAACCTTTACTTAGGAGCTCTTACCATTGGTGCACCGGCATGGAAATCCAAGCAGCTTTCAGAAGGAGATAAAATCCTGAAAGTAAGATCAAAACCGAAAGAAGATGCTGTAAATGTGGTGGGAATGCTTTCGGATGAAGCGGTAAGACTCATCAGAGGAGAAAAAGGAACGCCCGTAACATTAACGGTTCAGAAAAAAGATGGTACCATTAAAGATGTAACCATGATCCGTGAAGAGGTTGCTATTGAAGATACTTTTGCAAGAAGTATTGTAGCGAATACTCCCAATGGTAAAAAATACGGTTTCATCAACCTTCCAAGTTTTAATGCTGATTTTGAAAACGCAAAAGGAAGAAATGCTTCTGATGATATCAAAAATGAAATCATTAAGCTTAAAGAACAGAATATTCAGGGAATCATTCTGGACCTTAGGAATAATGGTGGAGGTTCTTTAACTGAAGTAGGAGATATCATGGGGCTTTTCATGGAAGCTGGTCCTTACGTTCAGGTGAAAGACGGAAACGGAAAAATTCAGACGCTTAAGAACAAAAATGAAACGCCAATCTGGACAGGCCCGCTTGTTATTATGCAAAATGAACTTTCAGCTTCAGCTTCAGAAATCCTTGCAGGAGTAATGCAGGATTATGGCAGAGCGATGATCATTGGATCTCCACAGTCTTTCGGGAAAGGAACCGTTCAGACTTTTGTTGATCTGAACAGATTCCTGAACACGGAAGATGATTTTGGATCTTTAAAACTGACAATCCAGAAATTTTACAGAATTACAGGAGAATCTACACAGAGAAAAGGAATTGTTTCTGATATTCAGATGAAAGATTTCTTTACGTATGCTGAAGTAGGAGAGCGATATGATGATTATGCCCTGGCCTGGGACAAGATTCCACCTACAAAATTCCAGAAACTGAACTATTTCAATATTCAGGCACTGGAAAAAGCAAGTGCAGAAAGAATGGCTAAAAACAGCAATTATCAGTTGTTATTAGAATCTGCTCAATGGAGAGAAAAACTGGATAAAGAAGAAAATATCACTTTGAATATTACGAAGTTTAATGAACTGATGAAGAACAGAAAATCTCAGATTGAAAAGTTCAAAGCTTTGACAAAATTTGAAAACGGACTTCAGTTTATCATGTATCCAAGTGAAATTGAAAGAGAGAAAAAAGACGAAGCTTTCAGGAAGAAATCTGAAATGTGGATCAAGAATCTGAAAAAAGATCTTTACCTGCAGGAAGCAATGAATATTGTATCAGATATGGGAGCTAAATCCTAAACATAAAAAAACCGCTAATTAAAAGATTAGCGGTTTTTTTATTGAATAAAGTAGATTACTTAATTTCTACACATCCCACTCTTCCTCCGGCATTTCCGGTAGGCTGGGTATGGAAATCATCTGCAGCGGCATGTACAATAAGACCTTTTCCAATGATGTTTTTAGACTCATCTGTACAACCCAGACACCATTTATCTGTCTTGAAAGTCAATGTTGCCGTTCCAGTCTGATCAGCAACCAGGTTTCCTATATCTCCCATATGGAAATGTTCGGCACCCCATTTACCATGATCATTCTTGGAAGGATTCCAGTGGCCTCCCGTAGAGGTTCCGTCTGCTGCAGAGCAGTCTCCTTTTTCATGAATGTGTACTGCATGGATTCCAGGAGTAAGGTTGGTGATGTCAAGCTTCATTGTTACTTCATTTCCATTTTGAGTAAACTTCGCCGTTCCTCCTGTCTGTGTTCCGCTTTTGGCATTTACGGAGTACGTTTTTGTGGTTCCGCATGAAACTGCAAAAACGGCAAATCCCGCCAATAATGCTAATGTTTGTACTTTCATTTTTTTAATGATTTATAGTGATTTTAGGATAAATTTAAAAAAGATTTTCCAAAGCGCTTTATGATCTCACTCTTTTTTGAAAAAACAAGCTTGAGTAACAACTGTAATACAGCTTGTTTTAGCCTTAAATTCTGAAAACTTAGCTCTGGAGGCTAAATGTATTTAAAACGAGGTGAAAAAACTTATTTTTAGTGGATAGAAAGCCATTCATAGATCAAATCCCGAAGGCAGCAAACAAATAGAAAATGATTATTCTGTATACCTCCATCAGCAAAGAAAAACATCCGTCTCGTTGACACCAATATCTGCCTGCTTTCTTTACTGGGAAAAGTTCTTCTGCAATATGGTTTGAAGACTTATTATACCATTTTGAAGAGGATATCCTGTGACAAAAAACGGAATGACTTTCTTACAATAACAATAATAGGCAACAGAATTTCAGCATGGAAAAATATCTTTGTGAACTAACACATGTAATTTGGAAGAGTATAAAAAGCGGATTGTGAAAACAATTCAATATATTGATAGTCATATTGATGAGGATCTTTCTCTGGAAAAAGTTTCAAAGGTAAGTGCCTATTCTCCGTTTCATTTCCACAGAATATTTAAGCTTGTTACTACTGGGATCTCGGGTTTTCCAGTCACTCGGCTTTCTGCAAAACTTTCAAAAAGCATTGCGTATTCTACAAGAAGAACCTTTACCTATGAAATCTATCACACCAATTTTAAGGAACATCCGGAAGGGAAGATGGTCGTGGATTTTTGCATTCCGATTCATTAATTACCATTCGGTAGCAAAAGAATGCCCTTCGGTAATAAATTTTTTACAGAAAGGCATTTCTTGTGCTATTTTTGATCCAGAAAACAATAAAAATGAAAACACAAGGACAAAACATACTGTTTCTGATTCTCCTTCTCACTTCCATCATGGGATATTCCCAGGTGAAAATATCAGGAAAAGTATCCTACAAAAACAAAGGAGTAGCTGAAGTAAATGTTACGTTGAAAGATACCTATGATGGCACTACAACAGATGCTCAGGGGAATTTTACCTTCGAAACTTCAGAAAAAGGGACTCACATCATAACATTTACCCATCCAAAATATGAAAATATTGAAAGAACTGTTACTATTGAGAATCAGGATGTTTCTTTGAATGTTGATCTTAAGGAACAGATCAGTGAGATAGATGCAGTAGTAGTTTCTGCAGGATCTATTGAAGCCAGCGATAAAAAAAGAGCAACAGCATTGCTTACACCCATTGATATTTATACCACAGCAGGAGCAGACGGACAGATTTCTTCCGCTTTGACCTACCTTCCTGGAGTTCAAAAAGTAGGAGGAACTGAAGGTCTTTTCATCAGAGGAGGAACAGGAACGGAGTCTAAAATCTTTATGGACGGAAGTCTTATCAACAATTATTTTTCTAATTCTGTTCCGGGGATTGCAGGAAGAGACCAGTTCAATACCTCTCTTTTTAAAGGAAATATCTTCTCAAGTGGTGGTTATTCTGCATTGTACGGGCAGGCTCTTTCCGGTGCTTTAATGCTGGAAAGTGTTGATCTTCCCGATGAAACTTCCTATAACTTTGGTATTTCACCCATTTTTCTGAGTGCGGGATTTCAAAAGTTAGGAGATAATAAAAACTATTCCTACGGAGCTACAGCAGGATATTCTCTTTTAAGCCTGATGCAGAAAGTCTTTAATTTTAATACAGACTTTATAGAAGCTCCGCAAGGTCTTAACGGAGATCTGAATTTCAGATTTAAAACAAAATCAGGAGGCTTTTTCAAATATTACGGAATGTTCAATTCCAATAAAATGGGGGTAAGATCAGAAAGTCTTGAACCCGGACCCGAATTCAGTCTGGTAAAGCTTAACGGTAAAAATACATTTCATAACCTCTCTTTTAAACAGAAATTCGGGAAGTATCTTTTGAATGTAGGAGGTTCTTACTCTTACAACAGATCGGATCTTCATTTTTCTACAGAAACCAATGACGTTGAATCCAACAGAAGCCAGCTTCTTACCGATGGAAATTATCTGAATTTCAAAGCTGTTCTTGAAAGAAAAATCAACAGAATCAGTGCAGTACGAGGAGGAATTGAATTGAATAATACCGATGAAAATCTGAATTTTGAAGCAGTACAGAAACATTATAAAGATTTGATCTCCTCTGCTTTCGTGGAAACAGATCTTGGCTTCAGCAATGCTTTATCAGCAAAAATAGGAGTAAGAGCAGAGCATTCTTCTTTTTTAGGAAAGGATAATATTGCGCCTCGTTTTGCTATTGCCTATCGTCTTGCAAAAGACTGGACCACTTCCTTGGCTTACGGACTTTTTTATCAGAATCCGGAAAGTAAATACATCAATGGCCCTGCAAATCTTGGTTTCCAGAAATCACAACATTATATTTTCCAGGTTCAGAGAGCTTCAGAGGGCAGAACTTTACGTTTTGAGGCGTTTTACAAGAAATATGACCAGTTGATTAAGACGTTCAATATTACCCAGAATAAAGAGCAAAATCAGCAGATTCAGACGGCTTTAAACAATGATGGATACGGATATGCAAAAGGGCTGGAATTTTTCTGGAGAGACAATAAAAAAACATTTGAAAATATTGACTATTGGATCAGCTACTCCTATCTGGATTCAAAAAGAGATTTTCTGAATTATCCGGTAAGCCTGCAGCCGAGTTTTGCGGCAGAACATACGCTTTCAGCAGTCGCAAAAAGATTTATTCCGGAATGGAAACTTGGGGTAAATTTATCTTATACGTATGCAAAAGGACGCCCTTATTATGACATAGCTTCTAAAATTGAAAATGGGGAAGTGATTAATTATACCAGAAATGAAGGAAGATTAAAAGATTATAACGCATTAAACTTCAGTGTTAATTATCTTCCGAATATCGGTAAAAAAGATGCGAAAGCTTTTCCGGTATTTGTATTGAGTATCAGTAATATCTTAGGATCAAAGAATATATATGGCTATAATTTCTCAGCCAATGGTTCCAGAAGTTCTGCCATTGTTCCGCCAGTCAATACGTTTGTTTTCATAGGAGCATTTATAAGCTTCGGAGTAGATAAAACAGATGATGCCATCAATAATAATTTATAAAAACATACCTTAGAACAAAAAATATAACTCACTTTTAAAATTTGATATCATGAAAAAATACCTTTTAAGCTTTGCTTTAGCTTTTGTGAGCTTAACAGCTTTTGCACAGGCAGATTATGACAAAATAATGTCTGAAAAAATAGCTAGAATTGAAACCTGCAAAACCTCAGAAGATTTCCAGACTCTGGCGAATGATTTTCAGAGAATAGGCAGTAAAGAAAGTACAAAATGGCTTCCGGCTTACTATGCTGCATTTTCTTATATCCAAAAAGGAAGAACCCTGATGAGAGACGGAAAAATGCAGGAATTGGATGGTATTGCGGACCAGGCAGAGAAGCATCTTTCAATGGCTCAGAATCTTGCAGGAACTGATAATGCCGAAATTCACCTGCTGAGAAAAATGTCTTATTCTCTGAGAATGATGGTGAATCCAGCACAGCGTTATATGACAGATGGCGCAAGAGCTGCTGAGGAAATGAATATTGCGGAGAAATTAGATCCTTCGAATCCGAGAATTGCGCTGATCAAAGCAGAAGATGTCTATTTTACTCCCGAACAGTACGGAGGCAGCAAAACCAAAGGATTGGAGATGTTTAAAGCGGCTCAGGCAAAATTTAACACCTATAAACCCAAAACGGCTTTAGATCCAAACTGGGGAAAGGGAGAAGCTGATTATTTCTTAAGCTTACCGGTAGAAAAAGCAAAATAGTTTTCTCCATATTTCACTTACAAACCAACCTTCATTCGCGTGAAGGTTTTTTAATACCATTCGGAAAGGAAAATCAGCCCTTCGGTAACAATTAATTTTTGATACCTTTAATAAAAACTAATTTTGAGTCAAGAAAACAGATCATGAAACGGAAAAACTTTATCGTACTATTCTGGATATCACTTGCAGTCTCCATGTTTTTCTTTTTTGTCTTTACAGAAGAAAAGAACCTTGAAAACTTTTTGTATACAATACTCATTTCTTTTATTTATTCCTTTGTGCTGGGAGGAGGAAATGGATTGCTGAACAGTTTTCTGAATAAGAAAATTCCGTGGTCTGAAGCTACCACCAAAAGGGCCGTTATCAGTATCATTTCAATTATTGTGGCCAATTTTGTGCTGGTCTATTTTTGCAATTATGTCAATTTTGTACTTATTCAGAAAGCGGCTACTACAGAAGAGTTTTTCCTTGGAAAATATAATTTCCTGAATTGGTTTACCATCAATATTGCATTGCTGATATCCGCATTTCTTCATGCCAGAAGTTTCATGGAAGAACTGAAAAAGACTTCCAAAAAAGAAGTAGTGGAACAGAAGCTTATCGCCAAATCTGCTAATGCCCAGTTTGAAAGTTTAAAGAACCAGCTGGATCCCCATTTCCTTTTCAATTCATTGAATGTTTTAAGCTCTCTGATTGATGAAAATCCAAAACAGGCACAAAAGTTTACGGCTTCAATGTCAAAGATTTACCGATATGTACTTGAACAAAAAGATAAAGAACTGGTAACGGCAGAAGATGAAATAGAATTTGCAAAAACCTATTGCGATCTTTTGAAAACAAGGTTTGAAGACAGTGTGGACTTTAGTTTTGATGTTGCCAAAGAAGACTATCAGAAATACGTTGTTCCATTAGCTTTGCAGCTATTGTTGGAGAACTGTATCAAGCACAATTTTGCAACATCATCAAGACCTTTGATCATTAGAATTTTTTCAGATGGAAATACCCTCTGTATTGAAAATAATCTTCAGGCAAGAGAACAGATCAAGGAAAGCTCGGGAATTGGTCTTGCTAATATCGTACAGCGTTATTCCCTTCTTACAGAACGAAATGTCTTCATCGAAAAATCCGAAGATCATTTTAAAGTAAAACTTCCAATGCTGATAACTAAGCCGCATATTTCCAGCTCGAAACCAGAGGATGATTCAGCTGCTTATAAACGGGCACAAAAGAGAGTAAAAGAGATTAAGAGTTTTTATATGAACCTGATTTCTTACTGTACGGTAAGCGCTTTTTTAATCTTTATTAACCTTTTTACAAGCAGTAGAAATCACTGGTTCTGGTTTCCTGTACTGGGATGGGGAATAGGTGTTGCTTCTCATGCATTTCAGGTGTTTGGAGTAGGAGAATCATGGCAGGAAAAGAAGATTCGTGAAATTATGAACAAACAAAAAAAATAGGCTTATGGAAACATTTGACGAAAACGATATGGATTATCAACGGGCAAGAAGACAGGTAGAAAGACTGCGTGGATTTTACGGACATTTATTCGCTTATATCGCAGTGAATGCCCTGATTGTTGTCTATAATTGTATGCATCTGAAGCCCGGCGAAAGCTATTTTCAGTTTAAAAACTTTTTTACGGCAACTTTCTGGGGAATAGGGCTTGCTGCACATGCGGTTACCGTTTTTCTGCCCCGTGTTAATTTTATCAAAAAATGGGAAGATAAGAAGATCAAGGAACTGATGGATAAACAGAAAGATCACTAAATAAATTATCTTTTTCAAAATACTTTTAACTTTAAATTTGTTGAAATGAATGCTTTATCAATTCTATTCTACATTTCAATGGCCGCTTGGTTTATCACGGAATTCCTTTACAAGAACATGTTGAAATCCGGTAAAGAAGATCAGAAAAACAAAGATAAATCTACACTGAATATCTTATGGCTGGCCATTCCTTTTTCCATTGCAAGTTCAGTATTTGTGTCTTATCAGACTCATTTTCCAATAATTGACGGCATCTGGATTTTATATCTGGGTGAACTTTTTATTCTTATCGGGATTCTTGTCAGATATGTGATCATCAGATCTTTGGGAAAATATTTTACAGTAGATGTTACTATCAGACAGGATCATAAAATTAAAAAAGAGGGATTTTATAAATATCTGAGACATCCTTCCTATGCTTTTTCTCTACTGACTTCTTTGGGTCTCGGTTTGTATTTAAATAACTGGCTTTCATTGATCTTTGCTTTTTTACCTCCGTTTTTGGCCTTCGCCTACAGGATTAAGATTGAAGAACAGGCTTTGACAGAACAGTTTGGAGATGAGTATATTGAATACAGAAAAAGTACTAAAAAATTAATTCCGTTTATCTATTAATGACAGGTTTTTACAGTTCAGATAGGATAATCTACCGTTCGGTCATATAAAATTGATTTGTGGTACTTTCCTGAGCTACCTTTGACTCAAGAAAAAACAAATCAACCTCTAAAAAAAACATTATGGAAATTTTACCTGACAAAGAAACAATTGCTTACAGAAAAGCTTCAAGAAGAGTGAAAGATCTGAAAGAATTTTATGGAAATCTTACCTCTTACTGCATCATTATTCCTTTTTTAGCAATACTGAACATTATAACTGCTCCCGGATATTTATGGTTTTTATGGCCTGCACTGGGATGGGGAGTAGGAATTGCATTTCATGCCATAAGCGTATTCGGAATTGGTAAAAGCTGGGAAGAAAGAAAAATAAGAGAGCTTATGGAGAAAGATGAAAAACAGAAAATAAAAACACTATAAACAATAATCATAACTAAAAACATATACAATCATGGATTACGAAACAGCCTCTGAAAGAACGAATAGTATCAGAAAATTCTATAAAAGCATTTTTATATTTGCCCTGTTTGCCGTTCTGATCATTCCTGATGATATTTTTGGTGAAAAAATTATTCATTTGAGTTTATTTGACAGGTATACCATCCTTGCAATCTGGGCATTTATTATTCTCGTAAAAGCAGCAAAACTATTTCTTTTTGATTCTGAATGGGAAAATAATATGATTGAAAAAGAACTCAGGAAAGATAAAAGAACGATAAAGTATTAAAATGTATCCACTTTTATCTACCTTTATTTTCCAAAATCTGAAAACCAAAATTTAAACTCAATGATCAAAACTGTCATTATAGAAGACGAAAAACCTGCTTCAAGGAAACTGGAGAGAATGCTGAATAACTTTCCTGAAATAGAGATAGTTGCTAAAATAGAATCAGTGGAAGAAGGAGTTGCCTGGTTTTCTGAAAACGAACATCCACAGCTGATCTTTTCCGATATTGTTTTAGGAGACGGACTGTCTTTTGATATCTTTGAAAAAGCTCCTACCAAAGGTTTCATCATCTATACGACAGCCTTTGACCAATATACCCTGAAAGCTTTTAAGCTGAACAGCATTGATTATCTCTTAAAACCCATTCTTGATGAAGACCTGGAAGGAGCAGTGGAGAAATTTAAATCCTTCATTCCTGCCAATGACACCAATGGCTCTCAGGATATCAAACAGTTAATCCGAAAAGAAAAATCTACCCTTTCCAGAGTGCTTGTAAAAATAGGCTACAACCTTAAGATTATTCAGACTCACGAAATAAGCTGCTTTTTCAGTGAAAATAAAATCGTTTATCTTCAGACGGAAGACCGTACTTATCCATCAGATTTTACGCTTGATGAGTTGGAAGATGTTCTGGATACGAAAAAGTTTTTCCGGGTGAACAGACAGTTCATTATCAGTTCGGATTATATCAAAAATATTCATACTTCACCGTACTACAAAGTGGATCTTGAATTTCAGCCGGAAGAGGAAATTACGGTCAGCAGAGACCGTGTGAAAGATTTTAAAGACTGGCTGGTCAGTTGATAAGTATTAACCTAAAAACATACACCATGGATCTCATATTATTATTCTTTAAACTATTCCTTACCCTCTTTTATCCCTGAAAAATCCATCATCAGGAATTATAAAAATCACTGGCCGACTGTACAAACTGGTGAAATGCTTCCGTAACTTCTTTTGAATGTTTATGGGTAAGCGGAAACGGAACCATATGGGAATACTCAAACGGAAAATCTTTGATTTCAATGTCTACATTGATATTCCTGTAGCCGCCCCGCAGCGTATTGAGAGCTTCTATAGGAGGAGCAACACTGTCTTTTTCCAAAACATAGGCTTTGATCTGAGATTGGATTTCCTGAATTCTTTCTTCTCTTTCTTTCTGAAAATAATTGTAGCGCAGCATTTTTTTAAACCAGCTTTCCTGTGGATGCAACGATTCATTCTGATAATGTTTAAGACGTGGATCCGATTTAAAATCAGCGCTCAGCAATTCCGTAAAAACAGACTGCATTTTAACGGTTGCCTGGGTATCCATGATATATTTTGAGATCGGAAACATCCTGTCGATCGTCATTCCTCCACAAAAACAAAACACTTTTGAACGGGTAAAATACTGATTCGGATCAGCCATTTTGATAATTAAAGAAAGAAATGATCCTATAGAATAGCCAAATAAATCCAGATTTGCTTCTGGAGAAATACTTTTGATTTTACCGTTTTTAATACTTTTTACCACCTCAGTAATATCCGAATATGTCTGAAGTCCGGACCAGAAAATTCTTTGTGGATGAGCTTCCAGTCTGGAACTTATGGCTGCATTCACGTAAGAGTAATTCATGTTTTCCGGATATTTTTTCTTTCTGAAATTAACCACTTCCATCATATGATGGCGGTCACTCCAGATAGGGTCTGCACGGTCCATATGAAATGCAATGGGGAACAAAATGATAGCCTTTTGTGTTCTTTGAGCCAGTTCATATGCCCATGGCAGGTATTTATCCCACTTCTTTTCATTCAGTCCATGAAAGAAAAACAGAGCTTCCTCGGCTGTTTCAGTATCTGCCCGCTTCAGAATATGATACTCAAACCTTTTATTGCATTCAATATCAAAATCTTTGATGTCTACAGCAGGTTGGTTGTAAAAGAGATAGCCGTTTTTGTTGATTTCGAGGGTTTGCTGATGTTTGCTGCAATGCTGATTTTCTGAGCCATAAAGAAGGTCACAAACCTTGGATTCAAAAGGGACTGATTCAATGCTTACATTCAGTTCTTTGAGTTTAGGACTGCTTTTTCCGGAATCAAAATGCTTTTTCAAAACTTCATACAATTCATAATATTCCATAGCACTGCGATTGAAAGGTTCATATTTAGAACTATCAATTTAGATAAAAATTGCGGTAATCAATTGATTTTTAAGAGTTAAATGTATTCTAGACATAGAAGAATTATAATTAACCCCGAAATAAAAATATTTCGGGGGCGTTATATATAGATTGATGATGATGTTTATTGTTGAGTTTTTTTTAAAAAAACTATCTGTAATCAATCCGGTTAGATTCCGTATCTTCAAGTTGTTTAATGATAGATTCAGGGATTTCGTCACTGTCAATGGGAAAGCTGATGGAATCAGAAATAAAGTTTTTTCTGTCCGCTTTTCTGAAGATTTCAAACAAAGCAATCGGCTCCTGATTGAAGCTGATGCACGTACTTATAAAGTGGATTTCATGGAGTTTATAGTCTGGGTTCTTAAGTTTTTCTTTACTATCCTTTATCCTTGAAATGAAATGTCTCTGGCGGATAAATGTATTGCTGTTCATGATGATGAAAACATAATCAGAATAGGCTGTTACTTTTCCAAAATATTTGTGATGATCACCACCGCTTCTTTCAATAAAATATTCTCCGGTGGTTTCAGACTTATAAATTTCCATCGCAGAACGCCATATACGGTCTTCTTTTGCCATCAAAGGATTATCGGGCAGATTTCTGTTATAAGAATACCAGCAGCCTACTAAACGGTCTAAAAGAGCGGTGTTCAGATTAATCTTATTCATGTCAATTCTGAGATCGTTAAAATTGAATGCTTCCGTATTAGAATTGATGAAATCGATATAATTGGAATACCCCAGAACTTTCACAATTAAACTCAGCTTGGCGAGATTGGGCCTGCTCAGAACTGCATTTTCGTTCTGTCTGAATTTTTTCAGTTTATTGATGATCAGATGCTCATACAGATAATTTGTTCCCAGAAGATCTGGCTCTTTTTTGATCTCTTTTTCTGAATGATCCTTGATAATCAGATCATTCAGTTCAGCACTGATATAAGACCATTCAGTTTTTGTAACATCTTCCCAATGGTTTTTCTTTAAAAATTGCCGGCTTAAGAAATTCATGAGCTTCTCAAGATGCAGAATATCTTCCTTTTTCATGGTATGTATTATAAGACTAATTTAAGATTTTTATCAAACCAAAAAAGACTTTTGAGAGACTTTTATATTGTATAATCCATTGATATTTGAATAGAAAAACAAAAATCAAAACAATGGAAACAAAAATGATAGTAAAAGATGAGTGCCTCTGGAGCCGGATACAGGCATTTTCCCTTGATGCTCCCGGGGCTGATTTCCCTTTTTCAAAAAAGCTGGCCAAAGAAGAACGCTGGAGTCTTGATTTCGCAAGAAAAGCAATTGAAGAATACAAAAAGTTCCTGTATCTCTGCTGTATTCTTCCCCATGGAGCTTCTCCCAGTAAAATTGTGGATAAAGTATGGCATATGCATCTGATCTACACCCAGAATTATTGGGAGGAATTTTGTCCCCACATCTTAAAAAGACCGCTTCATCATCATCCTTCGAAAGGTGGATTCGCAGAGAAAGAAAAACATCAGAAATGGTTTGAAGATACTTTAGCAAGTTATCGGCAGGTTTTCCGGCAAGAAGCGCCCCAAGAAATCTGGAAAGAAATTAAGAAAAAATCTAAAGTACAATCCTGGCTGAGAAAAATGGCCTTCTTAGCCCCAATATTTGTGTCACTGCTTTTATTGTCGTGTACAGAAGGAGATAACTTTTCAGGGTTAATGGTTATTGGAGTTGTATTCGGGATTATTTTCATTCTGGGAACTATTGTTTCAATTATAGGAGATCAGGAGTTTTCTGACGCTAACAGAAAAGATAAGCAAAATAATGACGGAGGAAGTTGTGGTGGCTCAAGCTGCAGCGGAGGAGATGGTTGTGGAGGCGGCTGCGGTGGTTGCGGTGGTTGTGGAGGATAATAAAACTAACCATTATGAAAAAATTCATCATTCATTCAGTTCCGGTTGTGATAGGCTTTATATGGCTTATGGCAGTCCATCAGACATTTAATCCGGTTATTCTTAAAGGACCTGACTTTTTGAAGTTCTATCTCATTCTGGTTCCAGGATTTTATGCTTCGCTTTTCATTCTAAAAACTTTGAAAGGAGCTATTTCAGGTACGACACATTATTTCGCAGGATTTATTTTCCTCTTAGGAATTATCAAGCTTATCAGAGGAGTTATGCTGGGAAGGCCTGTTGGATTTCTTTTGATGATCTTAATAACAGAATGTATTGTTACATTGATTTTTATCTCAAGTCATGTCAATGAAAAGATAAAGTAAAATTCATTATTAAAAACAAACCCGAAACAAAAATGTTCCGGGCTTTATAATGTTTATTTGATATTAAATATCTTTCTTTTCTTCTTTTACCTGCTGATAGCCATATTTTCGAACCATAACGGAAGTCAGGACTACTAAAATAAGACTGATCGCGATATTGGATTTTTCCGGATGCACAATGGCCTGATAAAAATTATAACCGAAAATAGCGGATACAAGTGCAATCAGAATATTGTTTACATAAGCATACTGGTTTTTTGCAGATGTTTTCATAGTAGTATTTTTATTGTTATTTACTCAGTAAGTATGAGAACAAAAAAAACGTTACAGAAAATTTTTAAAAAAATTATTTTCTTTAAAAAACAATTTCGATGTAGTTTAAACCTCTTCATTCAAAAACTCTTATGAAATCACGCCGCTACCGATCAATTCCTCATCGATATACCATGAAGCAAACTGTCCTTCGGCAATAGCAGACTGAAGCTCGTCAAATTCAATATAAAAAGCATTCTCAAACTGATATAACGTCGCTTTCTGCAAAGGCTGTCTGTATCTGAATCTGGCCATTACTTCCATAGATCCTCCGTTCTGAAGTCTCATATCTTCACGAACCCAGTGCAGTTCAGAATTGTCAATTTTCAAAGCTTTTTTATGAAGCCCAGGAAAATGGCTTCCTTCTCCTACGAAAAGAATGTTGTTTTCCATATCTCTGGAGATGATAAAACAGCTTTCTTTGTGCCCGCCTATACCAAGACCTTTACTTTGTCCGATCGTGAAAAACTGGGCTCCCTGATGTTTCCCGATAACTTTTCCGTCAGATTTTTTATAATTGATTTTTCTTGATAAAAACTCAAGTTCTTCTTCTTTGGAGGTGAATTCAGGTTTTTCTTCCGAAAATAAAGGAGAATCTTTGAAAATTTCTACAATTTCCCCTTCGTTAGGTTTTAATTGCTGTTGTAAAAACTGAGGAAGACTGACTTTTCCGATAAAACATAACCCCTGAGAATCTTTTTTATCTGCTGTTACCAGCCCGATTTCTTTTGCAATTTCTCTTACCTGAGGTTTTGTAAGTTCTCCAATCGGGAATAACGCTTTTGAAAGCTGATCCTGACTTAGCTGACAAAGGAAATAAGACTGGTCTTTATTGTTGTCTTTTCCTGCCAGAAGGTGGAAGATTTCTTTACCGTTTTCATCAAAAGTAGAATTTACCCTTGCATAATGTCCTGTTGCTACTTTATCTGCTCCTAAAGACATTGCGGTCTTCATAAAAACATCAAATTTTACTTCTCTGTTACACAATACATCAGGGTTGGGAGTTCTGCCTTTTTCATATTCGGCAAACATATAGTCAACAATGCGTTCCTTGTAAAGTTCACTCATGTCGATCACCTGGAAAGGAATTCCAAGCTTTTGTGCCACCATAAGGGCATCATTACTGTCCTCAATCCATGGACACTCATCTTCTAATGTGACGGAAGCATCGTTCCAGTTTCTCATGAATAAAGCCACTACCTCATGGCCTTGCTGCTGCAGCAAATATGCTGTAACACTAGAATCTACACCTCCGGAGAGGCCTACTACTATTTTCATTGTATTTCAATTTTACGAAACTCTTAACGGGAGTTCTTAGTTTGATGCGGCAAAAATACAACTAAATAGATTCGTAAAAAAACCATAATTTTAAACATTGATAAAAACGATAGCGTCTTAAGCCCTTTTTTATCAACCTCTCTGCAGCCGGAAACAGACGAGAGCATAATTGTAAGACCAAAAATATAACATATGAAAAAGTTTATTATTTCTATGATGCTGATATCTTCAGGGTCAGTTTTTTCCCAAATTTCAGCAGATACGCCGATGCAGGAAAACAGTAAGTGGACATTTGGAGGTGGCATTGGATTAGGATTTGGAAGCAACAGCGCGTTTAATCTGTCCGCATCACCAAGAGTAGGTTACAGGTTTACGAATGATTTCGAAGGCGGAGTCTTAGGGAGTGTTTCGTGGCAGACTTCTGATTATTATAAATCCACCATGTTTGGAGTAGGTCCTTTTGTGAATTACTACTTCGCCAGATCATTTTATGTAGGAGCCAACTATCAGCATTATTTTGTTGATTATAAAGATAAATACTACGATTATAAATATAATACAGAAGAGAATGCCTTGTATTTGGGCGGAGGATATATGCAGCGAATTGGAAATAGCTCTTTTATGCAGCTGGGTTTAATGTATAACGTGCTATGGAAGCAGAATTCCAGCGTATTTTCCAGCGGCCTGATCCCGAATATTGGTTTTGTGGTAGGGCTTTAGCCCGTTTAATCAGAAAAATAAAATTCATTCGGCTTTAGCCTAAACCTAGAAAAACAAAAATCCCCGGGAAAATTTCCCAGGGATTTTCTATTTGAAATTTACTTTCTTATTTAATTAAGATTGAGAAGATTTCTCCGCAGGTGATTTTTTCGTTTTCTGCGTTTTCCCGATCAATCCGTCTTTTGCTTCATTAAGGTCAAGAACTACGGTTTCTCCTTCGCTCAATTGCTTGTTTACCAGCATTTCTGCCAATAAGTCTTCAATATACTTCTGGATGGCACGTTTCAATGGTCTTGCTCCGAAATCTTTATCCCATCCTTTTTCAGAAATAAAGTCTTTTGCTTCTTCAGTAAGATCTACTTTATATCCTAGTTTTTCAAGTCTGCCATAAAGTTTATTCAGTTCAATATCAATAATTTTCTTGATATCATCCTGTACAAGAGAGTTGAAGATCACAATATCATCAATTCTGTTTAAGAATTCTGGTGCAAATGCTTTTTTAAGGGCATTTTCAATAGTACTTCTTGCTCTTGAGTCTGAAGTGGTTTTCTTCGCAGAAGTTCCGAATCCTACACCGTCTCCGAAATCTTTAAGATCTCTTGTTCCGATGTTTGAGGTCAGAATAATGATGGTATTTCTAAAATCAATTTTTCTTCCTAAGCTGTCTGTAACGTGTCCTTCATCCAGAATCTGTAACAGAATATTGAATACATCCGGGTGAGCTTTTTCAATCTCATCCAAAAGAACCACTGCGTAAGGCTTTCTTCTTACTGCTTCTGTCAGCTGACCACCTTCTTCGTATCCAACGTATCCCGGAGGCGCACCTACTAATCTCGAAACCGCGAATTTCTCCATGTATTCACTCATGTCAATTCTGATCAGAGATTCATCGGATTCGAATAGCTCTCTTGCCATTACTTTAGCCAATTCAGTCTTACCAACCCCGGTTGTTCCAAGGAAAATAAAGGTACCGATAGGGCGGTTAGGATCTTTAAGACCTGCTCTGTTTCTTTGGATAGCCTTAACGACTTTCTTCACAGCATCTTCCTGACCGATTACTTTTCCGTTCAGCTTCTCATCCATTTGGGCCAATTTGTCAAGCTCGTTCTTACCAACTTTCGTTACCGGAACACCGCTCATCATAGAAACCACTTCCGCTACATTTTCTTCTGTTACGGTTTCTTTTTTCTCTTTTACATCCTTATCCCATTTTTCCTGCGCCGAATTCAGTTCCATCTGAAGACGTTCTTCCTCATCTTTCAGCTTTCTGGCTTCCAGATAGTCCTGAGCTTTTACTGCTTTTTGTTTCAGTTCTTTGATATCTTCGATTTTCTTTTCAAAATCAATGATTTCTGTAGGAACTTTCATGTTTTTGATATAAACACGTGATCCGGCTTCGTCCATTGCATCAATCGCTTTGTCCGGTAAGAAACGGTCTGTAATATATCTCGATGTCAGATTGACACAAGCCAGAATTGCTTCCGGAGTATAGATTACATTATGATGTTCTTCATATTTATCTTTGATCTGATTCAGGATCTGAACAGTTTCATCAATAGAAGTAGGTTCCACCATTACTTTCTGGAATCTTCTTTCCAAAGCTCCGTCTTTTTCAATATACTGACGGTATTCATCCAGTGTAGTGGCCCCGATGCATTGAATTTCTCCTCTTGCCAAAGCCGGTTTGAACATATTGGAAGCATCTAAACTTCCTGTAGAACTTCCCGCACCTACAATGGTATGTAGCTCATCAATAAATAAGATGACATCTCTGTTTTTCTCCAGCTCCGTCATAATGGCCTTCATTCTTTCCTCAAACTGACCACGATATTTAGTTCCGGCCACTAAACTTGCCAGATCTAAAGTGATCACACGTTTTCCGTAAAGAACTCTGGACACTTTTTTCTGTTGAATTCTTAATGCTAAACCTTCAGCAATGGCAGATTTACCAACTCCCGGCTCCCCGATAAGAAGAGGGTTGTTCTTCTTTCTACGCGATAAGATCTGAGAAACTCTCTCAATTTCTTTTTCACGCCCGATCACCGGGTCCAGTTTTCCATCTCTGGCCAAAGAAGTAAGGTCTCTACCAAAGTTATCCAAAGTAGGCGTTTTACTTTTTGCAGAACCTAGATTTCCTGTAGGCTTTCTCATTTGCTCAAATTCTTCTCTCTCATCATCATCGTCATAAGCACTCATCTGAGGAGACTGGCCTGAATTTTTAAGCATAGTCTGGTATTCTCTTGAAACTCCTTCGTAGTCGATGTCATAAGCTCCCAGAATATTTGAAGTAGGGTCCTCATATTTATAAAGAATACCTAAAAGCAGGTGAACGGTATTAATTTCATTGCTTTTATATTGGCGGCATTCTAACTCTGCACGTTTAATGGCATGATCTGCCATCTTGGTGAAAGAAATATTGGTAACCTCTTCAGAAATAGGATTTAGACTTGCTGTATTTAAAGTTTCAATTTTTCTTCTGATTTGTGTTAAATCCGCATTAAGGTTTTGAAGGATTTCTTTTGCAGAGTTTTCCGTTTTTATAATACCTAAAAGTAGATGTTCTGTATTAAGAAATTCACTTTTCAGCCTTTTAGCTTCGCTTTTGCTTTGTTTGAACACCTGGCTCAAACCTTGTGAAAACTTATAATCCATAATATATCTCATTAGAACAAAGGCAGCATTACCTTTTATTCATTATCTAAATTACAAATATTTTACCAAAAAACAATTAATGACTTTATGGCAGAAAAAATTTTATTATCTTATTGAAAATGATTAAGTTTGTTCTCCTTAAATTTCCCCCATGAATACTGAAATTACTAATTACATCGGCTATTCTGCTTCTCTTTTTATCGTATTGAGTTTCATACTGAAAGATGTAAGAAAAATAAGAGTGGTCAATATGATTGGCTGTATTTGTTTTGTCATTTATGGTATCTTTAATGGAATGCTTTGGCCGGTTATTATACCAAACGGGCTTATTTGTTTCATTCAAATCTATTATTTAATGCTAGATAAGAAAGATTGATGAGGAAAAAAATAATTACTTCTGCTTTTAGTAATCTGTATACTGACCAACGGATAGAGAAGGTATGCAAAACCCTTTTTGACAACGGATATTCTATAGAACTGATCGGTAACGACTGGGAAGGAAATGAAAAAATGGAGCGTCCTTACTCTTTTTCAAGGATCAGCTTAAAGTCTAAAAGTTTAAAGACCGCTTATTTTGAATTCAACTGGAAATTATATAAAGAGCTGAAGAAAAAAGCGGACAAAGATACGATCCTTCATGCCAATGACATTGATGCACTTCTGCCAAATTATCTCATTGCCAGAAAATTGAACATTCCGCTAGTCTTTGACAGCCATGAAATTTTCACGGAAATGCCATCGGTTCAGAACAGATTTTCGCAAAAATTCTGGAGAGTGCTAGAGAGAAAGCTCGTTCCTCACATGGATTTGATGATGACAGAAAGTGAAAGCTACGCAGAATGGTTTCATGAACAATACAATGTGAATCCGGTAGTGGTTAGAAATATTCCGAGAAAAATTCTTTCTGCACCGGAAATTCCCGATAATAAGCCTAAAATTATTCTGTATCAGGGAGCAATTAATCAATCCAGAGGTATAGAAAAAATGATTTTGGCAATGCATCATATTAAAGATGCTGTCCTGAAAATTGCAGGTGACGGACCAAAGAAAAAAGAATATGAGGAACTTGTTATTCAGGAAAAACTGCAGGATAAAGTATTTTTCCTGGGTAAGCTGAAACCGGAAAATCTTAGGGAAATAACCAAAACTGCTGATGCGGGATTCAGTCTTGAAGAAAACAACGGGGTAAGCTACTATTATTCGCTTCCCAATAAGGTTTGTGATTACATACAGTCTAGAGTACCGCTTGTGATGATTAATTTTCCGGAGATGCAAAGGATAAAAAATCAATTTAATGTAGGAGAAATTATTCCGGATCATCAGCCTGAAACCATTGAGAAAGCAATTAATCTTGTTCTTCATAGGGGAAGACAGTATTATCAAAGTGAATTAAATAAGGCAGCAGATGTTTTTTGCTGGGAGAATGAAGAAACAAAAATCCTGCAGCTTTTTGAAAAAGCATCCGGTAAATAATTTTTACAAAATTGGTTATCTTTGCAAAAGAAATTTGATTTAAAATGACCATTAAAGAAAAACAGCAGGAAATAATAGACGAATTCGCTTTTCTTGACGATTGGGAGCAAAAGTATGAGTACATCATTGATCTTGGAAAAGAACTGAAAGGCTTACCGGATGATAAGAAAACAGAAGAAAATCTTATTAAAGGCTGCCAGAGCAAAGTTTGGATTGATGCTGAATTTAAAGAAGGGAAACTTTTCTTTAATGCAGATTCTGATGGTATTTTACCCAAAGGTATCGTTTCTCTATTAGTGAGTATTTACAGTGGACATTCCACTCAGGAAATCCTGGATTCTGATTTTGATTTTATCGGAGAAATAGGACTACAGGAATTTCTTTCACCTTCCAGAGCTAACGGGCTGATGGCGATGACAAAGCAGATCAAGTTTTATGCAGTTGCTTACCAGCTGAAATCATAATCGTGACCAGAATTTTAGCATATCGTTTTTCCGCATTCGGAGATGTTGCAATGACAGTACCTGTTTTCAGAGAATTTCTGGAGCAGAATCCCGGTGTGGAAATTATTATGGTTTCCAGGAAAAACTTTGAGTCTCTGTTTGCGGGAATTTCCAATGTAACTTTTAAGGGAATTGATCTGGATGATTACAAAGGTCTTTTTGGATTGAGAAAACTGAGTAATGAACTGATCCGTGAATTTAATCCTGATTGTATTGCCAACCTCCATGATGTAATCCGAACCAAGGTTTTAGACAGAATATACAGACGAAAAGGACTTAAGGTCTTCAAAATAGATAAAGGGAAAGAGGAAAAAGAACATCTTACGGATGTATGGAATCTGGAAAAGGTTCAGCTTAAAAAAACGGTAGAACGTTACGCTGATGTTTTTCGTGAAATGGGATTCAGTATTGAACTTTCTCATCAATTAAGGCCGGTTTCGGAGCAGAAATCAGGAATAGGGTTCGCTCCTTTTGCCCAGCATAAGGGAAAAATGCTTCCTTTGGAGAAGTCGTATGAGCTGGTAAGAATTCTGGCTCGGAAACATACAGTGTACTTCTTTGGAGGAGGTAAAAAAGAAACCGAAACCCTTGAAAAATGGGAAGAAGAGATTCCTAATACAAAAAACCTTGCCGGAAAATTAAATCTTACAGAAGAACTTAATTATATTGCCGGATTAGAACTGATGATTTCCATGGATTCTGCCAATATGCACCTTGCAAGTCTTGTAGGAACGCGATGTGTTTCTATTTGGGGAGCAACTCACCCTTATGCCGGATTTTTAGGATTTGGACAGAGCGAAGAAGATGCGGTTCAGGTGAAAGATCTTAGCTGCAGGCCATGTTCCGTTTTTGGAGATAAAGAATGTTACAGAGGCGACTGGGCCTGTCTTGAAGAATTTAATATTCAGAAAGTTGTGGACAGGGTTAATTTTTAAAAATCAGCTTTATTATTTCTTCGGCTTTAGCTTTATCAGAGTGGCTTGTTTCTAAAATATTCTTTCTTTTTTCCGTTTCATGATAGTCTTTTTCAGCTGAGGTAATAATATGCTGGCGGATTTGCCTCATATCAGTACCATACAGGCATAAATTTGTTAAAACAGGATCATCCGTAATATTACCATTAATAATTACAAAACGGCTGTTGTAAAGCGTATTGAAAAGCTTCACCTTTGTTCCTGAATTCTGGTAAGAAATCAAAATATTGGCATGAGCAGCTTCCAGAAGACGATAAAGGTTTTCTGTAGTTTCAATAGGAGTGAGGCTGATATTCTCAACTGCCGAAATCTTGCTTTTAATATCTTCACTGGCCCGATCTGAGGCGACAACCAGTTTATATTGGGGAAGCGTTTTAAATAACTCAATAGTCTCATTCAATGCTCTTTTATTGTCCGCAGTGGTGAGATCTCCGTGAAAAAGAAAATAACTTCCTTTTTTATCCAGTTGCTTTACGGATGGGTTGCCGTGGAAAATATGAATCAAATGTGCATTCTTTGAATAGGATTCAACTTCATGATACTCTTTTTCAGACAAGCAGAATACGGCTTCGAATTTCTTTAAAAGCTTTTTCTGATATCCTGTATATTTTAAAGATTCAATGGTGTAGATGATCTTTTTGAATAGATTTTTTTCTGACCCGGAAAGGCCTTTATAATATTCAGCTTCGTTGTTGTGAAGGCGAAGATAGAGTTTTTGGTTATTCTCTTTCAGAAACCGGATAATATGCGTTGTCTGTAAACCCTCGAACAAGATCGGAGCTTTATTCTTTTCCAGGTTTTTAAGAAGGGCTTTAGAATCTCTGATAGCTGCTGCGAAAGGTGTTCCTGAAAAATAGAGGAGTGGATTCTTTCTCTTTTGATAAAAAAACAGATTTTCCGTAATCGCTTTGACCTCCGGATCAATCTTATGAGGGATTTGATCTACAAAACAGTGAAGGTGAATTTTTATTCCCAGATCAGACAAGGCCTTAATCTTATAAAATACATCAATGATCCCACCATAAGAAGGAGGGTAGGGATAATTGAATGATATGAGATGGAGTTCCTTCACGTCAGGCGAAATTCAAATGCAGACAAAGGTAAATAAATATAAGGAAAGCGCAGGACGCTTTTAAATGCTTAGGGATAAAAATAAAAAAATCTCCCTTAAAAAAGAGAGATTTCTGTGGGTCCTGAGGGATTCGAACCCCCGACCCTCTGGGTGTAAACCAGATGCTCTGAACCAACTGAGCTAAGAACCCGAATTTTTTTGAAAGGTTTCGTTTCCTTTTCTGTGGGTCCTGAGGGATTCGAACCCCCGACCCTCTGGGTGTAAACCAGATGCTCTGAACCAACTGAGCTAAGAACCCTCTATACTTGTTCTCTTGTTTAGAGTGGTGCAAATATACGACTTATTCTTTAATCTCCAAATTTTTTTCCAAAAAATCTCCCACTACAAAGTTGCTTCCGCCAATAAAAATCATTTCTTCATTTGTACATTGTTCTTTTGCAGCGAGATACGCTTCCTGCACGGAATCAAAAATTTTATAAAAAATTTTCGCCTCCTGAAGCATGTTTTCATAATCTTCCGGGTGTCTTCCCCTGTGGACAGACGGTTTTGCAAAATAGAACTCAGAATTTTCAGGAAGCATTTTCATTACATCATCTATTTTTTTGTCATTCACAAATCCCAAAATGACATGCTTGTGCCTCTCAATTGAATTTAATTGTGAAAAAACATACTCCAAACCTGCCTGATTGTGCCCCGTATCACAAATCGTAAGCGGATGTTGTGAAAATTCAAACCAACGGCCAATAAATCCTGTATTCTGATGCACATGGAGAAGTCCTTTTTCCAATGCTCCGTCAGCAATCTCTATTTCTTGTTTTCTTAATTCTTCTACCGCGGCCATTACAACTCTGATGTTCTTTTTCTGATAGTTTCCTTTCAGATCAGATTCCAGATCTGTATTAATAAGAGTAGCATCTACAAATGGAGCATTTTCTTCCGTTGCTTTTTCCTGAAGGATATTTTTAACGGCTTCGTTCTCGTCCCCGGAAACAATTGGGATATTGCTTTTAATTATCCCAGCTTTCTCCGTGGCAATTTCTTCGATGGTATCTCCAAGAATATTCTGATGATCCAGCTGTACATTGGTAATAGCCGAAATCAATGGTTTAATAATATTGGTAGAATCCAGTCTTCCTCCCAATCCTACTTCAATAATGGCAAAATCTACCTGTTGCTGATAAAAATATTCAAAAGCCATGATGGTTGTAAATTCGAAGAAAGAGGGACGGATATATTCCGGAATCGTTTTCAGCTTTTGAATAAAATCAAAGACAAATTCTTTATTACAATTTCTTCCATTCACTTTAATGCGCTCTGTGAAGTCTATAAGGTGTGGGGAATTGTACAATCCGGTTTTATAACCAGCTTCCTGAAGAACCGATGCCAGCATATTGCTTGAAGAACCCTTTCCATTGGTGCCGCCAATGTGAATACACTTTATTTTATCCTGAGGATTTCCAAAAAAAGCACAAAGCTTTGTTATGTTGTCAAGCCCAGGTTTATAAGCTTTCTGTCCATCTATCTGATAGTTGGGCATCTGTACGAAAAGCCAATCGATAGCTTCCTGATATTGTTCATTTGTCATGGTACAAAATTCCCAAAAGTTTTTTTAAAATAAAATATAATTTTTCAATCTGTAACTTTTTTATATTTAATTCGTCTAATATTGAAAAATCTTAATATGAAATCGCTCTGATTTGTAAATACAAATATTGCTTAATATGATGCGATTCCATATGGCCATTAAAAACAAATAAACATATACAATATGAAAAAAGTTTGGATCATCGTTTTTGGATTAGGTTATCTGGGTTTAAGTGCTCAGAAGAAATGGTCCTTAAAAGAATGTGTAAGCTATGCAGTGGAGCATAATCTTCAGGTTATCCAAAATCAGTATAACAAACAAAACCAGGAATATAATCTTAAAGCAGCCCAAAAAGAGTATTTACCTTCTGTATCAGCTAGTGTTACAAATGGAGTAAGTTTTGGGCAAGGCTCATTAGGAGCAGGAAGCTTTAGAAACGATAGATTCAATAACAATGTTGGTCTGGGAGCCGATATTCTGCTCTATAATAATGGGAGATTAGAGAAAAATGTAAGAAAAGCCCAGTTTGATGTAGAAGCAAGTCAATATGACATTGAAACCATTAAAAATGATATCTCTCTTCAGATCGCTCAACAATACCTGAACACCTTATTGAATAAAGAGATCGTTAAAATTTCTCAGAGTGCCGTGGATAATGCTCAGAAACAGTTTGACAGAGCTAAGATCACAACTCAGGTTGGAACAACTGCGCAGACGGTTCTGGCAGAGGCTGAAGCGGCATTGGCAAGAGAAAAACAAAACCTTAAAACAGCAGAAGTAAATGTTGGACGCGCTTTGTTTGCTATTGCTCAGCTATTACAACTGTCAGATTATAAGGGTTTTGATGTTGAAGATGTGAATGTTCCGGAAAAACTTGATTTACAGCTTAATACTGTAGATGAAGTGCTTGCAACGGCGTATGATATACAACCCCAGATCAAAGCGGCCGAAAGCCGGATAAGATCTGCAGAAGCGCAAACTGAGGTAAGTAAAACGGCATTCTGGCCTACGTTGACAGCCAATGCTGGTCTTAATACTTTTTATAACAGGCAGTTTGATGCTATGCCGGGTGTTGTGCAGGGAACTTTTTTTGAACAATATAAAGATCAGTTCGGACAAAATGTAGGGGTATCACTTAATATTCCTATCTTCAATAAAGGGAAAACAAAACTTCAGGTAGAGCAGTCCAAAATCAACGAAAGCATAGCCAAAAATACCTTAGAGCAACAGAAACAGACGGTAAGACAAAATGTTCAGAAAGCTCAGTTTGATGCTGATGCCAATTATGAAACGTATCTGGCGGCAGTGGAAGCTGAAAAAAGCTCTAAACTGGCTCTTGATTTTGCAGATAAAAGTTATGCTGCCGGTAAAACCACTATCTATGACGTCAACGTGGCGAGAAATAATTATGCAAATGCACGGGGATCAGTAGCGCAGGCAAAATATAATTATCTTTTTAGTCTTAAACTATTGAATTTCTATGCAGGAATTCCATTAAGTTTGTAAAATGCCAATTCAATCATTAGAAAAATACTTACCTCAAAATACACTTAAATATTTAAGAATCTGGTTTGCAGATTACTATATACATATAAAAGTTACAAGGAACAGAAATTCAAAACTTGGGGATTACAGAAAGCTTCCGGACAATTCTCATGAAATTACGGTAAATTCTACTCTTACTCCGCAGCTTTTTTTCTTTGTGCTTACTCACGAGCTGGCACATCTGATTGCTTTCGAAAAATATGGAAGAAGAATCTCGCCTCATGGCAACGAATGGAAAGAAACTTTCAGAAATATGCTTCTGGAAAGTCTTGAAATTTATGATGAAGAGCTGAAGCCTATCATCATAAAGTTTTCAAAATCACCCAAAGCCAATTTTATGGCAAGCCCTGATCTGGTAAGATATTTCCATACTGAGAAGCAGGATGATACTCTGCAATTTATCGAGGAACTTAAAAAGGGCGAATTTTTTATCTATCGCAACGAAAAGTATTTATTAGAAGGTCTGGTTAAAAAAAACTATCTTTGTAAGAACCTGGCTACTGGAAGGAAGTATTCTTTTAAGCCTTTAGCGAGGGTAGAAAAATGTAGCTAAGAATGTCAAAATCAGATAGATATTGTGTTATCATGGCTGGAGGAATCGGAAGCCGGTTCTGGCCTATGAGCACGCAGAAATTTCCAAAACAGTTTCAGGATATTTTAGGAACCGGGCGTACTATGATTCAGCAGACCTATGACCGAATCAGCAAGGTAATTCCTAAAGAGCAGATATTCGTGATTACGAATAAAGAATATGTTCATGTTTCCCATCAGCAGCTTCCGGAGATTCCTGAAGAGAATATTGTGGGTGAGCCGCTTATGAAGAATACAGCAGCTTGTAATCTGTATATGGCGAACAAAATTGCTGAGATTAATCCGGATGCCACCATGATTGTATTGCCGGCTGATCATCTTATTCTTAAAGAGGATACATTTCTGGAAAAAGTAGAGCTTGCGTTTGAGGTGGCTTCAAAAAATGATTATCTTGTAACATTAGGAATCACTCCTACAAGACCTGATACAGGTTATGGCTATATTCAGTTTGTAGAAAAAAAGGGATCTGAATATTTTAAAGTGAAAACATTCACTGAAAAACCTATTCTTGAAATAGCCCAAAGCTTCTTGGAAAGTGGTGATTTCCTTTGGAATGCAGGGATTTTTGTTTGGAATGTAAAAAGCATTCACCACGCATTTAATCTTTATCTTCCTGAGATGATGCAGCATTTTATGGCTTGTGAGTACAACTCAGAAAAAGAAAACAGTTGTATTGAAACCATCTATCCGAAGGTACAGAAAATTTCCATTGATAACGGGATTTTGGAAAAAGCCAAGAATGTATATGTAATTCCTTCAGATTTAGGATGGAGTGATCTTGGGACATGGACCTCTGTATATGAAAATACGGAAAAAGATAAAGACGGAAACGCTGTAAAACTGAAACATTTACTTTCTTATAATTCAAAAGGGAATATCATCCGGTTAAAGAATAATAATAAGGCTGTTATCATTGATGGCCTTGAAAACTACATTGTTGTAGACACAGATAAGGCACTTCTCATCTGTCCCCGGGATAATGATCAGCTCATTAAAGATTATGTTCTTGATTTGAAGAGCTTTAAGAAGGGCGAGAAGTTCATGTAATATTTGTTATATTTTCTGCTGATTTTTAAATTATGATTAAAACCGCAACCCGATTTACAATTCTTACATTTTTACTTTTGGGAATCTTAGGATTTGCCCAGGAGAAGAAAAAGTTTTCAAGCATTCCTGCTGTTTTACAGCAAATCAACCCGGGTAGCAGGGTAGATTCATGGGTGTTGGTCTACAACAGCTATGGTAAAGGTCAGGAAATAAAGATTTCGGGTAAGGTAAATTATACTCCTCAATTCTCTGGATTTAATCTTTTTCCCAGTGAAGGCAGCTTTTATTATATCGCTTATTCAGAAGGAGGTAAAGTAAATTACGTTACGGCTGTCGAAGGACTGAAGAAGTTTGTAGACAGAATTGATAATGCCCAGGAAGCAGCTGTTGTATTAGCTGCTGACGGATATATGATAGATGAGGAGTTTAAGGACCTTGCAGGTAATTATCATGAAGACAAGTCGAATTACTATCTGGACCTTGGAAAACTCACCTCAAAGGAATGTCCATACCAGAAAACGCATTATACAGTTACAGTAAATAAATCTACAGGTGCTGTAAGCAATGTCAAAGACAATGGAACCTATATTGAGCTTTACAATAAAAAATGCGTTAATAACCCGAGACTTTTAAAAATCGAAAAAAAGGAAGAACCAAAGAAAGATGAACCCCAAAAAACACCCAAACGCAGATAATACCTATGAGACAGAGCGATTAATCCTTCGTCCCATGTCCAGTGAAGACAAAGATTTCGTCTTTGAGCTTTACAACACACCCAAATTCATTCAACATATCGGAAACCGGAATGTTAATTCTGTGGAAGACGCCGAAAATTATATCCTCAATAGATTTGCTCCCCAAATTGAAAGACTTGGATTTGGAAACTATCTTTTAGTAACTAAAGAGGGAAATAAAAAAGTAGGGGCAGTAGGAATCTTCGAAAGAGAAGGGCTGGATATTGTGGATATAGGATATTCTCTACTGGAAGAGTTCGAAGGTAAAGGATATGCTTTTGAAGCTGCTCAGAAGGTTAAATCTATTGGAATGGATGAGTTTGGATTAACAAAAATATCCGCCATCATTTCAAAAGATAATGTTTCTTCCCAAAAGCTCATTGAAAAGCTGGGATTAAGGTTTAAAAAGCACGTTACACTTCCTGGTGAAACAGAAGAGTTAAATTATTACGAAACAGAATAATAAATCTATAAAAAAATATTTTCACAAATAGCACAATAATATATCTGTGTTATTTGTGAAAATATTTGTGATATCTGTGTTTAAAAAAAAGTTATCCTTCCAGAATCTGCTCAGCAGCAGTCTTTGACGTTACTTTTTCAATCACTCTTGTACAAATACCATTTTCATCGAAAATAAAAGTGGTTCTTACAATTCCCATATACGTTTTTCCAAACGTTTTTTTCTCCTGCCATACCCCGAATTTCTCAATGATATTGCGGTTTTCATCTGCAATAAGATCATAGGGAAATGCAAATTTACTGTGGAAGTTCTTCTGTTTCTTTACAGTGTCGCCACTTACTCCCAGTAATTGGTATCCTGCTTTTTCAAGCCTGGAATAATTATCACTCAGGTTGCAGGCTTCCACAGTACAGGTTGGTGTATTCGCTTGCGGATAGAAGAAAACCACCAGTTTTTTTCCTATTAACTTTGATGAGGTTACCGTTTCTCCGTCTTGATTGAATCCTTCAAATTCAGGTAATTTATCTCCAACTTTCAGCATAATGATTTAATTTTGTTCAAATTTAAGGCATACATGACAAAAAAACAAAGAGCTGAGCTTGTTCAGATAGAACTGGATAAATTATATCCCACCACACCTATTCCGTTAGATCATACCGATCCCTATACATTAATGGTAGCTGTAGCACTTTCCGCACAGACCACAGATAAAAAAGTTAACCAGGTGACCCCAGATCTTTTTGCGGTAGCAGGAACGCCACAAAGAATGGCTAAACTTGAAGAATTTGAGATCAAGGAATTAATTAAAGAAATCGGACTATCCAATACCAAAGCCAAAAACCTTAAAAGGATGGCAGAACTTCTGCTGGAAAGACATAACGGTATTGTTCCGCAAACTTATGAAGAATTGGAAGCGCTTCCGGGCGTAGGGCACAAGACCGCATCAGTAGTGATGAGCCAGGGTTTCGGATTTCCTGCTTTTCCTGTAGATACTCACATTCATCGGCTGATGACACAGTGGAAACTTACCTCCGGAAAAAATGTGGTGGAAACGGAGCGTGATGCCAAGAAATTATTCCCTGAAGAAGTATGGAATAAGCTTCACCTTCAGATCATTTTCTATGGAAGAGAATATTCTCCGGCAAGAGGAAAAGGAGAAAAGGATTTTATTACGAAAATGATGTTTGAGAAGTAACCCGTTGTATTTTAATGCAAATATCGCAAAGAGGTACTTCGTTTGGCCAGGACAATGTTTTCTTAGCTGAGTGAAACGGCCTTGCGAACGAAAAAGAAAACGCAACAATTACTTTGTGATCGTTGCGTTATTTTAGTTGTTAATTGATGGATTAAATGTCCAATAACCTTCTGTGGTAATTAATCTGTCCCAAATGATAATCAAGATGAGCAACCAGATGGATCAGAAAGTAATCTGTTGTCATGGCTCTCTCAAAAACAACCAATGGATATTCTTTTTTAAGATCTTCTTCAGACAATTGCGGCAGAACGGAATCTATCATTGCTATGGTGGCTTCAAGTTTTTCAATAAGTTCAGCTCTAGGAACATCATTTAATGAAAATTCCAGCTCACGATGCCTTACATATCCGGTGTTTCCAAGCTGTGCTCCTATAAAATGATTGATATTTCCCACCAAGTGAAGGGTTAGATTACCCGCAGAATTAGCAATGTTTTTATCAATCTTCCAAAGATTTTCTTCTTTTTGATAGGCTTCTATCTCTGTTTTTAATTTACTTAAATCTCTGTTAAAAAGAGATCTGAGGCTTTCTGTGATCATATTAATTTCTTTATTTAGAAGAACAAAATAAAAGGGTACCGATTAACGAAGTACCCTTATTAGTGTAAATTTATTTTTGTTTTTGAGCCCAAAGCTCCATTTTTCTGTTCAGAACATCCAGAGGAAGACACCCCTGGCTTAACACTTCATCGTGGAAGCTTGCCAGATTGAATTTGTTCCCAAGTTCTTTCTGATATTTTTCTCTCAGCTCACGGATTCTTAAAGACCCTATCTTATACCCTAAAGCCTGACCCGGCATCGCCATATATCTTTCTACTTCTGCAGTGGCAGCCCCTTCATCATAAGAAATATTGCTTAAGAAATATCTGATCGCTTCTTCTCTTGTCATTTTTCCGGTATGAAGTCCCGTATCTACTACAAGTCTTACCGCTCTCAGCATCTGATCGCTCAGGTAACCCATTTTCTGATAAGGATCTGTATATAAACCAAACTCAGGGCCTAAAGTCTCACAATAATGAGCCCATCCTTCGCCGTACGCTCCGAACCATCCGAATCTCATGAATTTAGGGAGTTTAGTATTTTCCTGTTGAAGAGACATCTGATAGTGATGCCCCGGAATGGCTTCGTGAAGGAAAAGAGACTCCATTCCTGAAGTAACATTAAATTTGGCAGGGTCCGGTAACGGGACATAAAATATTCCAGCTCTTTTACCATCCGGAGTTCCCGGCATATATTCTGCACTGGCACTTGCTTCTCTGAATTTCTCCGTCTGTCTGATCTCAAACTTTGTTTTAGGTGTTACATTAAACATGGTTTTCAGCTTCGGAGTGATTTTAGTTAAGATCCCGTTAAATGCATTTAAAACCTCTTTAGACGTTTTATAAGGCATTGCCTTTGGATCCGTTTTAACAAAAGTGATAAAATCTTCAAGAGTTCCTGTAAAACCTACCTGCTGCTTTACTTTTTCCATTTCTGCACGAAGCATAGCTACTTGCTGAAGTCCGATTTTATTAATTTCTTCAGGAGATTTCTTAGTGGTTGTCCAGCTTTTTACATAATAGTTGTAGATCTCGTTTCCGTTTGGAAGACTGTTGTATCCGTCTGTATCTCTTGCTTTCGGAAGGTATTCTTTTTCTAAAAATGTTCCCATTTTAGTATAAGCCGGAATAATTTTTTTGGTAATAGCCTCTTTATAAAGTGCCGAGAATTTTTCTTTCTGAGCCTGAGAGAAGCTTTTCGGAAAATTTCTTATCGGACCATAGAAAATATTCTTTTCTATGTCAGAAGTGGTGATTTCCTCTGCTTTCATCTGAGGAATCATCTTGACAACCAGTTTTTTAGGAAGTACAATCTTATTGTTGATTCCTTCGCGGAAATTGTCTGACGCGGCATTCATCCATTCCGGGAATTTTTCCATTCTTTTCAGCCAGTCGCTGTAGTCTTTTTCTGTTTTAAAAGGTTGATTGCCCTGTCCGCTCCCATACAGAGGAAAAGTAAGCGGAAGTCCTCCAAATTGAGTAAAAGGAATATATTCCGGATGGTAGGCATAGGCCTCAGTTTTATCTTTTAAAGTATAATCCAAAACATCATACACTACCTTATCTTCATCAGAAAGGGATTTATAATCTACATGTTCCAGCTGTTTTTGCACAGAATTGTAGAATGCTATTTCTCCTGAGATAAAATCTTTATCAATATTGATAGGAAGCTGGTCATTATATCTTGTATCTCCCTGTGCTGTAGCATCTAACGGGTATAGCTTCAGGTACTGCTCGTAATAATTGGAAGCAATAGAATCCAGGTTGCTGGGCGTTACTTTTGTAAGGGGAGAATCCGATTTTTTGCAGGATGCAAGACCAATCATCAGTCCTAATCCCAGAATACTTTTTGATACAATGTTTTTCATTTTCAGAATCTTTATGAAAGCAAAAGTAAGTATTATTGGGAGATTCAGACTTATTGTTTGCATTGATTTTAAAAAATTATTTTCAAAATCCTTTCAACTTTGAATCAATTTTTTATCTTTGTCTAAAACATTTAGCAATCATATTATTACAGTTCTTTTTTAAGAAAAAATGAAAGGGATTTTAAAAATTTACCATCCGGACGAAACGCTAAAATACAATATCAGAAATACTTATTGTAAGGCAGTTTACAGCAACCAACAACACCTTTTAGAGGTTGAAGTGATTACGGATGACAGCTTGGATCACGTAGAGGATGATTCATTACAATACAACTTTCCGCAGCTTTCACTTGAAATTTTCGATTTCCCTATCGAGTCGCCGGAAATAGAAGGAAAAACTATCAAAATCAATGATTCTGAAGAAGAAACTTATACAGAAGTAGACCTTTTCGATGACGAAGATGCCTATATCTATGACAATGAGCTTCTTTTTGAAAAAAATGAAGAAGGGGAGCTTCAGGTGATCTGGAAAGGAACCATTGATGATTTCTATACCGGATCAGATACACCGATTCCTTTTAGATTAAAATGCGAATTTAAGCAGGATGATATTGAGGTAGACGAAGATTAGCCGATACCTTCATTCTTAGTACCGGATTTCTTTTCAAATAATTTTGGAAAGAAATTTGCTGTTTGTAAAATTGTAACAAAATTTAAGTTGTTTTTAAGCAATTTTTAAGAGTTCAATTCATAATATTCTCCTACATTTGTCGTTGAAATTTAATAAAATTTACATTTAATGCTGTTAACGGAACTTTCTCAGATTTTATTTGCACAAATCGCTACTCCTGCAGTTGCTGCGGACAACTTAGAGTTCTCATTCTGGAAGATTATGTTCCACGGAGGAGCTTTTGCTAAAATAGTGATGGTCACTGTGTTGCTATTGGGAGTGTTTTCTCTATATCTGTTTTTTGAAAGATTTTTCTTTATCAAAAGGCTGACATCAAAAACAGATTCCAACTTCATGAACAATATCGAAGACTTCATCAAGGCTGGGAAAATAGAAGCAGCAGGAGATTACTGCAAAACCCAGAACTCTCCTGAAGGAAGAATTTTAGAAAAAGGAATTTCAAGATTAGGACGTCCTGTTTCTGATATTGTAAGTGCTATGGAATCGCAGGCACAGGTAGAGGTTGCCAATATGGAAAAAAATCTGAACCTTTTGGCTGTAGTGCCAAGTATAGCACCCATGTTGGGCCTTTTAGGTACGGTAATCGGGATGATTATTGCTTTCTTTAATCTTTCCCATGCCACAGGATCTTTCTCTCCGAAAACACTTTCTGAAGGTATCTATACTGCTTTGGGACAGACCGCTGTAGGTCTTGCTGTGGCAATTCCGGCTAACTTCTGCTATAATATTCTATTGACAAGGATTGATAAATTTGTCCTTAAAGCTCAGAATATGTCAGGAGAATTTTTAGACCTTATCAACAAACCTTTATAAATTTTCTTACGATGAAAATTCAAAGAAGAAATAAAGCAAATCCGGAATTCAGTTTAGCAGCGATGACAGACGTTATCCTGTTGATGCTGATTTTCTTTATGATCACCTCTTCAGCAGCCAATCAAAGCGCTATTGATGTGAATCTGCCGAAAGCCGGAGCCGTTGATGATAATATTCCGAATCCTGTGACAGTAAGTATCAAACCGGATGGTTCATTCTTTGTGGATGACAATCCTGTAAATAAAGGAGAACTGGAGAGGATTATTGTAGATAAATTGGCCAGCCAGACCAATAAATCATTCACGATAAGAGCAGACGAAAATACATTACATAAAGATGTAGTTTTTGTAATGGAAATTGCTGAGAAATATAAATTTAACATTGCCATTGCAACCGTTAAAGATAAATAACAGATCCGGATTTCCGGAAACAATTACGTTTTAAGATGAAAAGCTATACAGCAAACAGAAACGAAGAAAATAAAGATAGAGTAAAGAGCGCACTGCTTTCTATTCTTATCTGGGCTGCTATTTTGCTTTTTGTTTTTTTGTATAAATTAAAACCTGAACTGGACAAAGATCCTGAAGTGGTTACTACCATGCTGGTGAACTTCGGAGACAACAGAAATGGAAAGGGGATTGAAGAGCCAGCTGAACAGCCTGGAAGTCTTGCTGCTGCAACAGAAGAAGTAACATCAGTGCCTGCAGAAACTCCGGTTTCGGAAACAAAAACAGTTATAAAACCAGAACCAGCTCCTACTCCGGAACCAAAGAAAACTGAGGTTAAAGAGAAGGTCATTACAGGAAATAATTCAAAAGCTGCTTTTCCTAAAAAAGAGGAATCTAAAAAAGCTGAGAAAAAAGAAGCCACCAGCACGAGTGCTTCAAAAAATACCAAAAAATCAGGAGCAGCTGCGGCAAACTCAAAAACAGGGAATGGAGACGGAAAAGGAAATGCTGCTATCGGAAACCTGATCAAAGGAAGAGGAACCAAAGCAGGAAGCCAGGGGACAGGTGAAGGAATTGGAAATGCAGGAGATCCTTTAGGTGGTGACGGAAACGGAGACAGTAAAGTAGGAATCGATAGAAAACTGGTAGGCTATATTCCCGGAACAATGGGAAGAGGAGGAGCACAGCCTTCTCACAGCTGCACGGCAAGCGGATCAATTACCATTGCTTATACTGTAGATAAAGCAGGAAATGTTGTTTCCGCAAGAAGAGCCGGAGGGATTTCAGATCCTTGTGTAGCATCTACATCTGTT
Source organism: Chryseobacterium candidae (assembly GCF_004916905.1). GTDB lineage: Bacteria > Bacteroidota > Bacteroidia > Flavobacteriales > Weeksellaceae > Chryseobacterium > Chryseobacterium candidae. Next base: position 41,487 of record NZ_SDLV01000047.1, on the reverse strand, counting down.
GCCTGGGTTAAAAAGTATGTAAAGGCAGAGAAAGCCAATACTTCTTCCACCGGAACTTATAAAATTACATTCTAAAAATACAAAAGCACTTTATTCAAGTGCTTTTTTTAATTCATTTATTCTGTTGATGATTGGGAGTGCAAAGATTCCACTGGTCTGAAGATATAGCTCATAGAATGTCTTTGCTTTATCCTGAAAATCTTTGTTATTTTCATGTTTGCTGTTGAAATAGAAAAGATTTCCCAACATTTCATAATAATCTTTATGATCTCTTTCCTGTCTTTCATTAACGATGGCAATCATCTGTTCCTTGGTTTTGGAAGCAACCTCTGTAAAACTCATCTTGAAAATATCTCTCATCAACGTATCAAAATCCAGCTCTTTCTGCATTAAACTTTCTTCAGGTTTATCCAGAATCAGTTTTTCCAATGCCTGGGTTAATTGGCGGATGAGTCTTAGGGTAAATTCTTTATCTGTGATCATAATGAATAGTTTTGTTGCTAGTTGCTAGTTGCTAGTTGCTAGTTGCTAGTTGCGTTTATGTTCTCCAGTTTAATTGGACGTATTTTATAAAGTTATTGATTTTTCCTCCTAGGAGTTTATATTGTTCTGATTTTTCTTTAAAGCCTAAGCTTAAATCCGGATAGAGGCGATTGATTTTTGATAAGTGGCAAACTGTTTCATCACAACTTGCCTGAGAGTAAGTAAGAAATCTGATAAAGTCACCTTTGTAATTGTTTCTTCCATAACCTTCTGCAATGTTTGTAACAATGGAATCGGCAGATCGTCTCAACTGACTGCCCAATTCATATAATTCGTAGTTTGGCAGTTTGAGTGAAAGTGCATGTGTTTCAATAAACAACTCAAAAGCAATATTATAAATATCAAGTTTTTCGTAGCTCATTAATATCTTTTTTAACGATTAAAAAACCAGCAACTGTCAACCAGCAACTTTATTATTAAGCAAAGAATAAATAAGCTAATGCAATTGCAGTGATAACACCAACTAAATCGGCCAGAAGCATGGCAATTACCGTGTATCTTGTATTCTTAACGGCTACGGCACCAAAATATACTGCAATTACATAGAACGTCGTATCTGAGCTTCCCTGAAGTACTGCCGCTAATTTTCCCTGGAAGCTATCTGCTCCAAATGTGGCCATCGTATCCACCATCATTCCTCTGGCTCCTGAACCGGATAAAGGTTTGATCAATGCAGTTGGAAGTCCATCCACAAATCTCGGATCCATATTGGCAACGTTGGCTACCCATTTCATCCCGTCAATAATCACATCAAATACACCGGAAGTTCTTAGTAATGAAATCGCAATCAGCATTCCAACCAGATAAGGAATAATTTTAACACAGGTGGTGAAGCCTTCTTTTGCGCCTTCAATAAAGGCATCAAAAACGTTAATTTTTTTATAAACAGCTCCTAATACAATCACAAGGAAGATAAACAGAATTAAACCATTGCTTAATACTTTACTGAAGTCATCCAGTTCATCCTTACTCAATTGTACAAGGTATACTACCAATAAAGCAATAATTGCTGAAATTCCTCCTACATAAGCTATTACCACCGGACGAAGAAGATTGATTTTCTGGTATAAAGAAACAATAATCATCGCAGCTAAAGTTGCCGCAAAAGTGGCGATCATGCAAGGAAGGAAAATATCTGTAGGGGTCTTTGATCCCATAGAGGCTCTGATGGCGATAATAGAGACCGGGATTAACGTCATTCCTCCGGCATGAAGACACAGGAACATAATCTGTGAATTGCTGGCGGTATCTTTATTGGGATTTAAGGTCTGGAGACTTTCCATTGCCTTAAGTCCAAAAGGAGTAGCAGCATTATCCAGTCCCAGAAGGTTAGCGCTGAAATTCATCAGCATATGACCGAAAGCAGGGTGATTCTTGGGAATATCGGGAAATAATTTGGAGAAAAAGGGCTGAATCAGACGGCTTAGAAGGTTAATACCTCCTGCTTTTTCAGCAATACTCATGAATCCCATAAAAAGGGTCATGATTCCGATAAGACCAAGACAGATCTTCACCGCAGTTTCAGAGGTTCCGATGACTCCGTCAGCTTCCTGAACGCGATAAACATTTACATTCTGTTTTAAAGAATCTGTTTTATAGTGAATTCTGCTGTCTGCGAAATCATTCTTTTTCATCAGGCTGTCTCTTACAAGAGGAGAGAAGCTGCTCATAGGCTGGGATGCAATCTTCACTGTATCACCACCTTTTCCTACCACCATATCATTGAATATGGTTTTGTAGTGACCTGACGATACGTATTTTATACTGGCAATGGCAATGGCAATGATAATGAAAGCCGACCAAATTCTGCTGAGAACCATCTGATTGATTTAATTGTTTAAACTTATCAAAAATACTTTAAACCACAAAAATAACTAAAGTCTTTTGTTTATCTGATGTGAAGGAAAAGTAATGATAACTTCTGATTTTAGAGTTTATAACGCAGAGTCCGCAAGGATTCTAATAGTGAAGCTTTTTTCGTTCGCGAAGGCGTTAGCAATAAGCAAACAGCTACACTCAGAAAACATTGCTGAATGAAATGCCCTTGCGGACGAAAATAGGCATTGAGTTTTTATATTTTCTTAGCGTATTCGTTGCGTTAAAGAATAAAATTACTCTTCCAGATAAACAAGATGCCCTTCAAAATCATCATCAAGATTTTTCAGAACCTTTGCGTCATCCATTTTTTTGATTAATGCATTAACAAAGAAACTCTTTTCAAAAAACTGGCGGTGAATTCCGGGGAGAATTTCCATAAAATAATCCATTCCGATTTTGTTGTTATGGAGATCCATTTTGGTTTCCAAAGGCTCATTAGGGAAAAGTTCTTCGTGCATATCTGTTATTCTTTTGCAGAAATCCAGCGCTTTTTTAGGGGAAGAGATTTTGCAGCAGTACATCATAATGAAGCAGCACCAAAGCGCGTGTCTGAAAGCATTTCCAATTCCGTTATTGGAGGCTGTTTCAGGAAATTTTTTCTGTGCAATGGTAAATGCCTTTACCGTGGCATAAAAACTGAGTAAAGCGAAAAGAGGATGGGGAAGGACAAGTGATAAAAGACGGATAATCTTTTTAAAACTCATACTTCTGATGGTATTGAAAAATATCTTAAAAGTCCTCATAAATAAAAATCTCTCCCTAATTAGAGAGAGATTGTATTGTTTTTGTTACAGATACTATGCTTTTACAGCTAATAAATTGACTGTTTTGGCAACAGTATCCTGAATTTCAGTTCTTTTTACGATGAAATCTACAAATCCTTTTTCCTGTAAGAATTCTGATGTCTGGAATCCTTCCGGTAAATCTCTACCGATTGTTTCACGGATGACTCTTGGTCCTGCGAAACCGATCAGTGCTCCCGGCTCTGCCATAATGATATCGGCAGTCATTGCGAAAGAAGCTGTAATTCCTCCGAATGTAGGATCACAAAGGTAAGCGATGTATAAAAGGCCTGCTTCAGAAAGCTGAGCCAATTTAGCCTGAACTTTTGCAAGCTGCATCAACGAGTAAGTGGCTTCCTGCATTCTTGCTCCTCCGGACTGACAGATAATCATATACGGAAGTTTATGCTTGATACAGTAGTCTACCGCTCGTCTGATCTTTTCTCCCATTACAGAACCCAAAGATCCACCGATGAACGCAAAATCCATACAAGAAACTACCATTTCAGTTCCTTTTACGGTTCCTACAGCATTTCTGATAGAATCTGTAAGCTTAGTTTTAGCTTTTACTTCTTTCAAACGGTCTTTGTAAGGCTTTGTATCTTTGAAGTTTAAGATATCAATACTTTCAACATTGGCATCCAGTTCGGTAAATTTACCACCGTCAAAAAGGATGTCAAAAAATTCTGCACTTCCTATTCTCACATGAAATCCATCTTCAGGAGAAACATAGTTATTCCTCTTTAGTTCATCATGTTCCACTACTTTTCCGGATGGAGTCTGATGCCAAAGCCCTTTGGGAACGTCCTTTTTCTCATCAGTAGAAGTGGTAATGTTTTTTGCTTTTCTTTTAAACCAGTCGAATGCCATTTTTGTTTGTATTAATGTATAAATGTAAAATGCACCAATGTAAATGTATTTCTATGAATACTTTTTACATTGATACAAATTTACAGTTCTTATTTTAAAGTATTTACGTTATTTAAATCTTCAAATGCTTTCACCAATCTTGTAGAGAATGTTTCTTCACCTTTTCTTACCCAAACTCTTGGGTCGTAGAATTTCTTGTTAGGTTTTTCTTCTCCTTCAGGGTTTCCGATTTGAGCTCTTAAATATTCAATATTGTTAACCATATAATCTCTTACCCCTTCTGTGTAAGCAAACTGAAGGTCGGTGTCGATATTCATTTTGATTACTCCATAGTCGATAGCTTCTCTGATCTCTTCTAAAGTAGATCCTGAGCCTCCGTGGAATACGAAGTTGATAGGTTTAGCAGATGTTCCGAATTTTTCCTGAACATATTTCTGAGAATTGTCAAGGATTTTCGGGGTAAGAACTACGTTACCAGGCTTGTAAACTCCGTGTACGTTACCGAAGGCAGCAGCGATTGTGAAGTTATCAGAAATAGCTTTTAATTTTTCATAAGTATAAGCTACGTCTTCAGGCTGGGTATATAATTTAGAATTATCAACGTCTGAGTTGTCAACACCATCTTCTTCCCCTCCTGTAACCCCGATTTCTACTTCAAGAGTCATCTGAAGCTTAGCCATTCTCTCGAAATACTGAGCTGAAATCTCAAGATTTTCTTCTAAAGATTCTTCAGAAAGGTCTAACATGTGAGAAGAGTAAAGAGATTTTCCTGTCTGCTTGAAAAATTCTTCGTTAGCATCCATCAATCCGTCAATCCAGGGAAGTAATTTCTTTGCACAGTGGTCTGTGTGTAGAATTACCGTTGCTCCGTAAGCTTCAGCCAGAGTGTGAATATGCTTTGCACCGGCAATTGCTCCTAAGATTGCAGACTTTTGCCCGTCATTGTTTAATCCTTTCCCTGCATTAAAAGCAGCTCCTCCATTTGAAAACTGAATAATGACAGGAGCGTTTAATTTTGCTGCAGTTTCCATTGTAGCATTTACGTTGCTGGATCCAATTACGTTTACTGCAGGTAATGCAAATTTGTTTTCTTTAGCATACTGAAAGATATCAGTAACTAACTGACCTGTGGCAACTCCTGCCGGAAAAATTCTGCTCATGTTTTACTTTTTATTATAAATTTATTAGGTGTTTTAATTTCGTGTAAAGGTAATCATTTTTAAGAAATTACTAGTTTCTTTTATCTCGGCCCCAAAGAAGCTTCTGACGGATGGTTTCATAGAAACTCAAACTGTTGGGCTGCACCAGAAGAAGCTGGAATTTTGCCTTTTTAATGATGATTTCCTTGTCGGTTTCTATGTGTATCAGCCGGGAGTCTAAAGAAAGAGAGTATTGTGGTACACGGCTTTCCACCCTGAATTTTATTTCTACTTTATCATTTACTACTAAAGGTCTCACATTCAGATTGTGTGGAGCGATGGGAGTAATGACAAAATTTTCGTTATTGGGAGAAATGATTGGTCCTCCGCAGCTCAGAGAGTAAGCAGTAGAACCTGTAGGGGTTGAAATAATCACACCGTCACCCCAGAATACATTCAGAAACTCATCATTGATATAAGAATCTACTGTAATCATTGATGTTGTTTCTTTTCTGGAAACAGTAACGTCGTTTAGCGCATAAGGGAAAGCTCCTTCCAGTTTGGGCGAAACCACTTCAATTACTGCACGGCGGCTTGTTTTTACATCGCCTTTTAGAATGGAATCCAGTTCTTTAAAAGCTTCTTCTTTTGTGAAAAAGGCCAAAAATCCAAGTCTTCCTGTATTTACTCCTACCACCGGAATTTCAAGATCCTCAATGAAGGTTAAAGAATTTACAATCGTTCCGTCTCCACCGAAAGTGAAGAAAAGATCCACTTTTTTATCCAGAAGATCCTGCTTAGAATTGAAAGTTTCGAATATTTTTGAAAACTGAAGTGCTTCAGCCATTTCATCATACAGAACAGATTTTACATCTCTTGCTTCAAGTTCAGAGATAAACTTACTTAAATATAAAAAAGTATCAAGATCTTTTTTCTGAGAATATATGGCTGCCTTCATGTTATATTTCTATGAATTTTTGTAAAAAACCATAACGGTCTTTAAACAGATCGGATTTTTCATCAGAATAATATTTTTCAACAATTCTGTAATCGTACCGGTCAAATGTAGCATCTATCGAGGCCAGATTTTCATTACTGATCTTTATTGTGACCTGAACTACCTCCTCAGACATAAAGCTGATAAACCCTCCGTAAAACTTTGAGTTGTTGCTTTCTACAATATTGGTAATTTCCGTCATTGAATATTTTCTGGCCGGAGTTTCTACGGTAAGAATAGCTCCTGTTTCTGAAAACAAAGGATAACGGGAAAGGTCCTGAAAAACATCTTCACAGGTAATATACCCCAGATATTTTTCATTTTTATTAATCACAGGAATCACATTGGAGCTGAAAGTATAAAACAGACGGATGCTGTCCATAACATTGTTGTCCTCCAGAATCGCAAACCGTTCAATCTGGTGCTCCAGATCCTTCAGTGTTCCGCCATCTTCCTCATACAGAAAGTCCATTGCAATAGCTCCGTAGAAGTGATGAGATTTTTTGATGAAAACATGGGAATATCCGAAATCTTCCAATATGTTTCTGGCCGACTCTATGGAGTCAGAAAGGCTAAAACATGGAAAGTCTTTTGAGATATAGTCCTTGATAAACATTGTGCTAATTTATAAAAAATTAAACGAAACTTTTTCTGAAAACCCGACTTTTTTTAAGATGAAACAAAAAAAATGCCGTCAAAATTTGTTTGTAAAAAAAAATAAAGTACCTTTGTCGCCTTTCATTTTTACTTTTTATTAGATTTATTTCAAACTGCACTGTCTACTAAGGACATATGCAGTTTTTTTATTTTAATGCTTTTGCAAATTCCCACATCACAATTCCGGCGCACACACTTACATTAAGAGAATGTTTTGTTCCAAGCTGTGGAATTTCTAAAAATACATCAATATTTGGAAGCACCTCATCACTGATTCCCTCTACTTCGTTTCCTAAAATCAAAGCATATTTTTTTGACCGCTCAATGGTAAAATCCGTAATAAGTTGGCTGCCGGTAGTCTGCTCAATCCCGATGATTTCGTACCCGTTGCTTTTCAGATCAGCAATGGCTGTATTGGTTTCAGTTTCATGAGACCAGTCTACGCTTTCCGTTGCTCCCAATGCCGCTTTATGAATTTCACGGTGGGGTGGCTGTGGTGTAATTCCGCAAAGGATTATTTTTTCAACTAAAAAAGCGTCTGCCGTTCTGAAGGCTGCCCCCACATTGTGCATGCTTCTGATATTATCTAAAATGATGACCAACGGAATTTTTTCAGCCTTCTTAAATGTTTCTACATCTATTCTGTTCAGTTCTTCCAGTTTTAGTTTCTGTACCAATTGTATATTATTTGTGAGATTATTTTTTTCTTTTTGCTGATGTTTGTCTTTGCTATTTTTATAAGTATTAAGACATTTTCCGTTATCTTAATTCAAAAGTAGTAAATAGTTTTTTGGGTTCAAAATATAGACAAAAACATTTAGACAAGGTTTTATTTTCTGCTCGTAATCTGATGAACATTCTTCTCAATATTCTGAGCTAAGGCCTCCATTGGAATATCATTTTCATCATTGTTGAAAGGGTCTTCAATTTCTTCTGCAATAAGCTCAAGACTCATCAAAACATAATAGACAAAAACAGTAAGCGGAATCATAAAAAGCCCAATCGTAATAACGTAAGCAATGGGCAGCGCAAAAACATACAGAATAATGAATTTCTTGATGAAAGAAGAATAAGAATAAGGAATCGGAGTGTTTTTGATTCTTTCACAGCCTCCACAAACATCCAGAAAGCCTGAAAGCTGGGTATCTAAGTACAGCATTTCCACTTCAGAAATTTTCCCTTCTTTTTTTAATTGATTCAGTTTATGGCTTAACAGGATAATTATTTCGCTTGGACCATGGTTTTTTAAAGAACGTTCAATTTCAGAAAAATCTTCATCCAAAGCGAGCCTGGTAGACTCTTTGGAAAGATGTTTGGCCAAAAAGTGAGGGAAGAATTTTAAATACCTTGCAACCTGCTCAATATCCTGATGGTTATCACCAAGTATTGTATTGATTTTTATCGCAAAATTTCTGGTATCGTTGACAAGCTTTCCCCAAAGCTTTCTTCCTTCCCACCATCTGTCATAAGCGGTATTGGTCCTGAAAACCAGTAAAAGCGACAGCACAAAGCCCAGCAGAGAATGAATCATTCCTACATTACTTACCCCTGATTTTGTTGTAAGATGCAGATATTCCACTTCCAGATACTGAATTCCCCAGGAGTATATCCCAACAAGGATCATACTCGGGAAAAGAATTTTTAAGGTATCACTTTTGTGTAAACTGAAAAGGATTTTAATGAAATGTTTGGTATTGTAGACTCTCATAAATTCACTTATTACCACAAATATAAATTTTTCATCTGAGCTCTGCTAATAAAGTAAGGAAGTCTGAAGCTGGAATAAGGAAGCTATTGAAGCAGAAGAAGTCTAAGTTTTCTGTAAAAAGGTTTTGTGGATTGATCTACAGACGTTTGCAGGCAAATCTTAACTCCCGGCATCGTTCCCCCAGCTTCCGGCTCTTTTAATCTTATTTTCTCAGGTTTTAAAAAAACACTATTTTTATTTCGCATTAAATACAAAATACATGATCCTCGAAAACGTAGATATTGTAAATGATATCAGTAAAGAAGATTTTCAGAAAAATTATTTTAAAAAGCAGAAACCTCTTTTGATTAAGAATTTTGCCAGCCGATGGGATGCTTTTGATAAATGGAATCTTGCCTATATCAAAGAAAAGGCAGGAGATCAGGAAGTTCCGTTGTATGACAACAAACCGGCTGATGCTGCCAAAAGTTCCGATGCTCCGGTTACCCGTATGAAAATGAAGGACTATATTGATACCATCAAAAGCAAACCTTCAGATCTGCGAATTTTCTTTTATATCATTACGGACAGGCTTCCTGAACTTCTTAAAAACTTCATTTATCCTGATCTTGGAATAAAGTTCTTTAAAAGGCTTCCTACATTATTCTTCGGGGGAAGTGAGGCACATGTTTTAATGCATTATGATGTGGATCTTGGTGATTTTATGCATATTCATTTCGAAGGAAAGAAACGAATTTTATTATTTGACCAGAAACAGTCTTCGTTTTTATATAAAGTGCCTTTGTCTGTACACACCGTTTACGAGATCGATTATGAAAATCCGGATTACGAAAAGTTTCCGGCACTGAAATATGCCAGGGGATACGAAATTTTCATGGAGCATGGCGACGCCCTCTTTATTCCAGGTGCATTCTGGCATTTCAACAGATATCTGGAACCTGGCTTTTCTCTTTCACTAAGAGCGCTTCCCAATAAACCCAATGTTTTTGCCAGTATGCTGTACCATGTCTTTATTATGAGGTATACGGATAAGCTGATGCGAAAACTTTTCAAAGCCAAATGGGTAAATTACAAACAGAAATGGGCCTATAGGAAAAGTTCAGAGGCTTTGGAAAAACATATGAAAGCAGGAAAATAAAGGAAGGAAGAAGGAGGCTGGAAGCTGGAAGATTGTTTACGGCCTATTATCAACAGATTACCTTTTATTTAAAGGTGATCAGTAGTTAAACGACCAATATAAACTTCCATCACCCATCTTCAGACTTCCCGCCTATTTATTAATAAGCCCGAAGATCGTTGCATCAACGAATTTTCCTTTTTCAAAAAAATAATCTTTCAACGTTCCTTCTTTGCTGAAATTTAAAGAAGACAGCAGCTTTTCGGAAGAAATATTGGAAGGGTCTATGAAAGCATCTACACGGTGAAGCCGGAGGGTTTCAAATCCATAGGTTAAAATGGGAAGAATGGCTTCTTTCATATAGGATTGCTGCCAGAATTTAGGATTAAGTTCATAACCAATTTCAGCGCGGAAATGCTCTTTGTGCCAGTTGTGATAGCCGCAGGTTCCGATAACTTTTCCATTGGATTTCAGCTCCAGAGCCCATCTTAAACCCTTTCCTTGCTCGAATTCACTGTTAAAATGCCTGATAATATGTATTGAGTCTTCTTCTGTTTTGAAGGTTTCCAGATCATAATATTCCATAACTTCATCCAGAGAAAAATATTCAAACAGGTCCTGGGTATCATTAAAAGTTAGCTGGCGTAAAATAAGCCTTTCAGTCTCTAAGACAGGAAATTCCATAAATAATGTGATTTGATGGGTGAAAAGTACAATTAATTACTGATAAAGAAAAGCCGGGAAGATTAACCTGCAAACAATTTCCTCACCCTGAATTTATTTTTTTAAATTTGGGGTTCATTTTTTACTATGGCAAAAACGAAGAAGGAAACTCCGCTAATGACTCAGTATAATACCATCAAGGGTAAATATCCGGATGCGCTTTTACTTTTCAGAGTGGGAGACTTTTATGAAACTTTTGGGCAGGATGCCGTGAAAACATCCCAGATTCTGGGTATTGTTCTTACCAAAAGAAATAATGGAGAAGGCAGTGTAGAACTTGCAGGATTTCCACATCATTCCATAGATTCTTATCTTCCCAAGCTGGTAAGAGCAGGAATGAGGGTAGCCATCTGCGATCAGCTGGAGGACCCTAAGATGGTGAAAGGAATTGTGAAACGTGGTGTCACTGAGCTGGTTACTCCGGGAGTTACTTTCAATGATCAGGTTTTGAATTCTAAAAAGAACAACTTCCTTCTATCATTACACAAAGAAAAAGAGAAGTATGGGATTGCTTTAGTGGATATTTCTACAGGAGAGTTTCTGGTAAGTGAAGGAAACCTGGAAAAGCTTTTGCACATCATCAATACCTTTGATCCGAGTGAGATTATTTTCCAGAGAAGCACACAGATTCCGGAACAGATCAAAAATAAAAATGCCTTTAAGCTTGAAGACTGGACTTTCCAGTATAATTTTGCCTACGAAAAACTGACCAATCACTTTAAAACCAATTCTTTAAAAGGTTTTGGTGTGGAAAATCTTCCCTTGGCGATTACAGCTGCAGGAGCTATTTTTGCGTATCTCGTAGAAGATACCCATCATAATCTGCTTGCCCATATTACCAAATTGCAGATCATTCCGCAGGAAGATTATCTGATGATGGATAATTTCACCCTGAGAAATCTTGAAATCGTTTATCCAAGCAATCCACAAGGGAAATCTCTGCTGGATATCATTGATAAGACTTCTACTCCAATGGGAGGAAGATTATTGAGAAGGAGAATCATTCTTCCTTTAAAATCTGTGGACGAGATTATGAGAAGACTTTCCCTGATTGACTTTTTAAACGAAAATGATGCTCTTAAATATGAAATCTGCCAGCTTTTAAAATCCATTTCTGATCTTGACAGATTGATGGGAAAACTGGCTGCAGAGAAAATTTCACCTAAAGAACTGGGATATTTACGCCAAAGTTTAATTAATATTCATAAAATCAAGGCGTTATTGCACCCTTATGCAGATGTGCTGGCTTGGTTAGATCCTTTATTTGATCTTGAAGAACTGATTAAATTTTTGCAGAATCACCTTAATGAAGAGCTTCCGGTAAATATTGCGAAAGGAAATATCATTAAAGAAGGGATTTCTGAAGAGCTTGACAGATTGAGAAACCTTCAGAGCAAAGGACGGGGTTTCCTGGATGAAATGTGCCAGAGAGAGATTGAAAGAACAGGGATCACCAGTCTTAAAATTGATTTTAACAACGTTTTCGGATACTATATTGAAGTCAGGAATACCCATAAAGATAAAGTACCTGATGACTGGGTGAGAAAGCAAACCTTAGTAAATGCTGAAAGATACATTACCGAAGAACTGAAGGAATACGAAAATCAGATCTTAGGAGCCGAAGAAAAAATAGGCGTTCTGGAAACTTCCCTATATAGAAATGTATGTGCGGAAACCATGGTTTATATTGATCAGATTCAAGGGAATTCCAATATCATTGCCCAACTTGATGTGGCTGCAGGATTGTCTGAACTGGCTGTTTCTGAGAGTTATACAAGGCCTGTTCTGAATGACGGCTATGCTATAGATTTAAAAGAAGCCAGACACCCGATTATAGAAAATGCCCTTCCGTTAGGAGAAAAATACATCCCGAATGACATATTCCTGGATAAAGATTCCCAGCAGATTATCATGGTAACAGGACCTAACATGGCGGGTAAATCGGCTATCTTGCGTCAGACGGCTATTGTATGCCTTTTGGCTCAGATCGGAAGTTTTGTGCCTGCAAAACATGCGGAGATCGGATTGCTGGATAAAATCTTTACAAGGGTAGGAGCTACCGATAATATTTCTGCCGGAGAATCTACTTTTATGGTAGAAATGAATGAAGCAGCCAATATTTTGAATAATATTTCAGAACGAAGCCTGATCTTATTGGATGAAATCGGCCGTGGAACTTCCACGTATGACGGGGTTTCTATTGCATGGGCCATTGCAGAATATCTTCACCAGCATCCAACGCAGGCTAAAACTCTATTTGCAACGCATTATCATGAACTGAATGAAATGACAGTGAATTTCGAAAGGGTGAAAAATTTCCACGTTTCTATTCAGGAAAACAAAGGGAATATTATTTTCCTGAGAAAATTAGTTCCGGGTGGAAGCGAGCACAGCTTTGGTATTCATGTGGCAAAACTGGCCGGAATGCCTGCCAAAGTGGTCAACAGAGCGAATGAGATTCTTAAAACTCTTGAAGCAAGCAGAACGCAGGGAAGCGGTAGTACTTCTGAGAGTATCAAAAGAGTGACTGAGGAAAATATGCAGCTTTCATTCTTTCAGCTGGATGATCCTGTTCTGGAGAATATCCGTGAAGAACTGACGAAAATAGATATCAATACTTTGACACCCATTGAAGCTTTAATGAAGCTGAATGCGATAAAAAAAATGATTGGAGGCTAATCCAATCATTTTTTTTACGGTTATTCTGTATTAGCAGCAAAATCCATCCTGCATCCCCGGAACTCCATACCGTTCTTCTCCGGTATGAGGATCTGTACAGCTTATTACTCTTGGGCAGACAGGTCTGTTAGAGCCGCCACTGATTTCTTTAAGCTCCATTTTGCTTAATTTTCTTTTCTGAATGTTTGATTTTTTCATGGTATTTTTAGTTTCATTCAACTCAATAATATAAAAATCACCTGTGTAATTCTACTACTTGTGAAAAAATCAACATGTCTGCAAAAAAAAAGAGCCTTAGCGGCTCTCTTGTATTATAAATGATTGTATTCGTAAGTATTAACGTCTGTGGAACCTGTAGTGGTAGTCCCTGTTTTATCATAATAGCTTCGGATTTCTTTTGTAGGATAACCGCTGGAATTATATTCGAAATTAGATTTAAATATGGTCCATTCAGTTCCGATTCCGTTATTATAACTGATGATGTGGTTATAGCTTAATGTATTGTGGGCAGATCCACTTTCATCTTCATTATCAATAATCTTTAAATATCCTGTTATATTTTTTAGAGGAGCATTTTTGGAGTCATATACCACTGTTTTTAAGATAGAGCTTCCGGTTTCAGTAGTATTATTCTGAGTTCTTGAAAGAGTACCCGTCCAGCTGCTCATCGAACCATCAGCATTCAAAATTGCATTTCTGGTTTCGCTTCTTGTTGATGCTGAGGAAGTTGCGGTATATGTAATTTTTACATTGTTATTAGCTTGGTAAGTATAATTGGATTCTGAGTTCCAAGCCCCTCCGAAATCAGTTCCTGAAGTTGTTTTTTTAATTAGCCTGTTATTACTGTCATAGGTAAATTTAGTAGTAAGAGCAGTATTTGAACCATTAACTACAGATTGTGAGATCAGATCACCTGAATAGATAAATGTAGTTACACTTCCTTCTGTAATGTTTTTTATCTGAGAAATTTTTGAACCGTTATAGCTAAACGTTAAAACATCACCATCCATAGTCATTTTGGTTACCAAAACCGGATCATTGTTGTTATTGTTTCCGTTATTACCTGTTGAAGTATCATCGTCATTGCTGCTTGAACATGAAGCCAAAAAGAAGATTGGCAGAAGTAAATAAGTTTTTTTCATGATTTATTTTCTAAGGCTGTAAAAGTATCAAAAAAAGAATTAATGATACAAATAATTTTTAAGCTATAAATTTCATTTTTGTATATTGTTGAATTATAATTTCTTCTATTTTAGAAATGATGAAAGTATTAAAAGTATTTCTGTTCTTTACAGTTCTTAAAGCGGAACAGACAGAGGTTTCCCGGAACACCAATTTTTTATGCCTTAAACTCAATTTGAAATGAAATTCCAGTTCAGCCTGAAGTATCTGCTTCTCACCGTATTTATTTTTCTTGTAGAAGTATTGATTGCCAACAAACTAAGTGATATTTTCTTCGTGAGAGCTTATCTTGGGGATGTGATTGTGGTTATGCTTCTTTACACGTTTGTAAAAAGTTTTATAAAAGTAAATGATCAGAAACTGATTCTGGGAATTCTGATTTTTTCCTTTGCGGTAGAATTTGCACAATATTTCCATATCGCAGAAAAACTAGGCTTCCGTCCTGGAAGCCTGATGTATATTGTCATCGGAAATTCTTTCTCGTGGATTGATAATCTGTGCTACGCTGTAGGATGTCTGATTCTCTATCTTATCGTAAGAATGACAAACCGTGATGGCTTAACCTCAACCCCTAATCCCTGATCCCTGCTACCTAAAACCTATTCTCTATCTCCCAAAACTATCATATTTATCTTCCGCATATTTGGTAAAACGGTTCAGTAAAGCCACATTTTCCTTTTCCATAGGCGAAAGATCATTATCTACATTGCTGGAAACAGGAATATACCAGTCTGTTTGCTCAAAGAAATTCCTGTAGGTTTCTTTTTTAAAGGAATATCCATGTCTTGCAAATACTGAGTTTTTGATGATCTCAAGATCCAGCTTTCTTAAGTTTTTAAGGTCTTTTTCCGTAAGCTTTTGCTTCGATGCATTCAGTTTGAAGATGGCTTCCGATGCGAAACGGTTTTTAGTCGTTTTATAGCTTTCCGTTTTTCCGGTTTCTTCATCTGTATATTTTTCGGTAAATTCTTTGGAATTTGACCAGTCTACCAGATCAGAATCCTTATCCAGCATAAAGTTAGGGTTATAAACAAATTCTTTTTTGGTAAGTTTAAGCGTTTTTGAAGGGGCTTTTACGGAAGTTTTATCAAAAGCGTTCCATTTTCCGGTTAAGCTGTCTCCTTTCAGTTTTACTTCAAACCTTCCGTCTGTTTTATCATTGCCGGGTTCATCCAGAACAAAAGAAGCGGTTGATTCATTGAAAACTCCTCTGAACGGACGCTGGTTACCATTAACGATACTTTGTCCGTAAACACTGTCTTTGGTGATTCTGTTGATCTTTAAAGAAATTCTTTTGTAGTTACTGACATCATATTCTGAGCCATCGGTTGGGTCAATAACCTTTTCCATTCCGGCAAATTCACCGGTATAAATTCCGTAATATTCTTTGTGAACCTCGGGGATTACCACAGAGTCCTTCTTTGTGGTCAGAGAATCTTTTCCCGATTCAGTAGTTTTTCCCTCTTTTTTGCAGCTTATCAGGGAAACTGTCAGCAAGGAAATCAGGGTATAATTTAGAATTTTCATAGATGTTTTTTTGTGATTAAATATTCAATAATAAGGATGTTGGGAATCCAGCCCAGCCAGGCAATGATCTGATAAACGTCCATCGGGTTGGGATGAAATAAATATACAATAATTACTTTCCACATTCTCAGGGTAATAGCAGATAATGTAAAAGCAAAGCTCCGCCACATCCATTGTTTGTGTTCTTTGAACATTTTCTGTCTGGCCAGCTGATAAGCTTTCAACGTTGAAAACCACCATAAAAAGCCTAAAATAACGAAGGAAATCTTTGACAGAAGGCCTCCGTTGGCAAAAATACCCATATAAATACCTGAAGGCGCGGCAAAAATCAGAAGGAGAAAAATATATATTTTTCCTATATTCCTGTGAAAATTTTTGAGTCCAAAATTCTTTCTGAGCAAAGCAAGAAAACCCGAAAGAAGCACAAAAATACTTGTATAAACATGAGTATAGAAAAACGTGAGATACTCTGGTCTTTCTGTTACTTCCGTCTGTTTGATCATCAGAAAGCTGACTTCAGGATTAAAAGGAATATATTCTAAGGTAATTTTCAGCATCAGCCAAAAGAAATACCCGAACCCTAAAACTAAAAGTATTGTAAGGATTTTAAAGAAAAAAGAGATATTTCTTTTGGCAGATAGCATTGTCTGTTTTAATTTAAATACTGACGCTTTAGAGTATTATTTATTTTCAAAGAAATCAATGACTAATTCATTAAACAATTCCGGTTTTTCTTCAGGAGCATAATGGCTTGAATTAGGTATAATAGCCAATTGCCCTTTTGGGATAGATTCTGCTATTTTTACAGTATGCTCTGTTTTTATAAGGTCTTTATCACCCGCAATAATCAATGATGGGCACTGAATTTTTTTAAGATCTTCATACTTCCATTGAGGATATTTCAAATCCAGATTCAAAAGGTCTATAAAAACATCATTTTTATGGTCTTTATTCTCTTTAATAAGGTTCACGAGCATTTCTTTTATGGATTTTAACTCATCATCTTTAACTCCTTCCGGAAAAATATTGGCTCCTGAACAGGCAATTTTGTCTACCATTTCGGGATATTTCATTGCCATAGACAGTGCAAGAATTCCTCCGTCACTCCAGCCAAGAATTTTTGTTTTTTTGATGTTCAGCTTCTCTAAAAACTGTTTAAGATCCTCTGTCTGAATATCAAAAGTAAGTTCTTTCGTTTTGTCATACGTAGATCGTCCCCGTTCACGGCAATCGACAATGATCACTTTGTATTTTTTAGCAAAGGTGTCTTTCTGGTTCATAAAGGCACTGATAGATTGGCCATTGCCATGAAGCATAAGCACGGGTTCACCTTCTCCATAAACTTCATAATACAATTTGATGCCGTTAACATCCATAAATTTTCCATGCGGCATTGTACCGATAATGTCATGCCCTTTGATCAGTAATGACTTATTGCCGCTGAATGGCTTATAATCTGAAGCTCCAATTGTAAAGTGTTTTACGTGCGTTACTTTCTGAGAATGGATTCCTTCAAACCAGCCACCGGATGTAATATCTTTCTCAAAACCTGAATTTTCCAGAGGGATTTCAATCCATTTTTTTGATTTTCCATCATTGATTTCCAGCTTAAAATCGTCAAAATAAAAATTACCGTTGTTTTGGGCAAATGCACCAATATTTATGGTCTTCGCAGAGGGGCTGATGGTTCCTTTTATTTCGTAGGGTTTCCATTCATGGGTAACTTTGATTCCGTAATATTGATTTTCAAAGAAACCGGTAGACTTATCTTTATTGTCTATTCTGCACCATAGCCCGCAATTGGAACCATTATCCTCATTATCTTTTCTGATTTTTGCAGTTATACGGAAGTTCCAATTCTGTTTATGCTCTATATTGACAGCTTGTGTGAATGATGTCCAGTCAGAGACAATTGTTTTTTCCTGGCTGTATCCTAAAAAGGACCAGAGTAAAAGAAAGAAACCGAAATTTTTTTTCATGTATTTAGTTTTTATTAAAAGTAATAATTTTTTTACAAGCCGTTGAGATCCTGTGCAATCAGCCATCCTTCACTCCAGCAAGCCTGGAAATTGAATCCTCCCGTCACGGCATCGATATTCAAAACTTCTCCGGCAATATAGAAATTAGGAAGTAATTTGGAAGACATATTTTTAAAGTTAATTTCCTTTAAATCAACGCCTCCGGCGGTTACAAACTCGTCTTTAAATGTCGATTTCCCGGTTACCTGAAACTTCTTTTGGCAAAGATTTTCCAGAACTTTCTGCATTTCTTTTCCGGAAATATTAGCCACCTGTTTGTTGAGATCGACCTTTGAGATCTCTAAAATTTTCTGCCAGAATCGGTTGGTAATATCAAAGATCTTAGATTGCCCGATCGTTTTTTTAGGATTGCTTTGCTTGAAATTCTGGAACATTTCTTCCGCTTCATCTATATCTATGGAAATAAAATTAACTTCAATTTCAAAGTTGTATTTCAGCTTTGCCAGGCTTATCGCTTCCCACGCAGAGATTTTCAGAACAGCCGGTCCGGAAAGACCCCAATGCGTAATAAGCAAGGGTCCGCTTTCTTCTGTTTTAAGCTTTGGAATTGAAATACCAGCGTTTTCAAAACTGGTTCCAGGAAGATCTTTCAGCAATTCATCTTTAATATTGAATGTAAAAAGGGAAGGAACAAGGTCTACAATCTTATGACCCAGATTTTCGATAATTTTCAACGATTTTGGAGAACTTCCGGTTGTGTAAACAATATAATCTGCTTCAAAATCTCCGGAATTGGTTTTCACAATATACTTTGTATCCTGTTTTTCAATCTCTTTTACCGTACATTTTGTCTTTACTGATATATTTTTCTTTTGAGTTTCGTTCAGAAAAGTATTGATGATGGTCTGGGAAGAATTACTTTCAGGAAAAGTTCTGTTATCATTTTCAATTTTCAAAGGAACGTTACGCTGATCGAACCATTCCATTGTATCACCGGGCTGAAATTTAGTAAAGACACTTAGCAGTTCCTTGTTTCCACGGGGATAAAACTGAACAAGTTCCCTTGGATCAAAGCATGCGTGAGTCACATTGCATCGTCCGCCTCCGGAAATTTTAACTTTCTGAAGGACATCTGAGTTCTGCTCTAAAATAGTAATTGTATATTTCTTTTCGTCAAGATTAGATGCGCAGAAAAAGCCCGCAGCACCGCCTCCGATAATAATGATCTGTTTCATGTATATGTAATCCTATGCGGAAGATTATTTTTTCAAAAGTACAATTTTTATAAACCATCTTATTTGAGTATTTTTGAAGATTATTATTTTATAATACCCAAAAACGATTTTCAAATGATTTTCTACCATAAATTTGAAGTAAGATGGAGTGATCTTGATGCCAACAAGCACCTGGCTAATTCATCCTATGTACAATATTGTGCACAAGCCAGAATGGCTTTTATGACTAAAGAGAAAATGGGAGTTACCCAGCTGAGCAGATGGGGAATAGGCCCGGTAATCCTGCATGAAAGATATTCTTTCTTCAAAGAAATCTATGCAGATCAGATTGTTATTGTAAGTGTTGAAATAGACGGATGTGCAGAGGATTCTTCCATCTACCGTTTCGTACACAAATTCTATACTCCGGACGGAATGCACTGCGCTACAGCGGAAGCTACAGGGGTATGGATTGATATGATGCTTAGAAAAATGACCACTCCACCGGATGATGTAGTGGAAGCAATGAATAAATATAAAACCCCGGACACTGTTGTATTATCGAAAGAAGACTTCAAGAAGTTTCCTTTCCACCCACACAATATTGACCCGGCAGAAATTAATATATAAAATGATGAATGATGGTTGATGCAGAATAAAAATCTGTATTCATGAATATCAATTATCATTTATCAATCATCACTTATAAAAAGAAATTTATGTTTGAAGATAAATCACAGGAGCTGACGCCCATTTCAAAATTAGGAGAGTTTGGTCTTATTAAACATTTGACAGAGTATTTTCCTTTATCCAATGAATCTTCAGAACTTGGAGTAGGAGATGATGCGGCAGTCATTAATCCCGGCAACAAAAAAGTAGTTCTTACAACAGATGTACTGGCGGAAGGAGTACATTTTAATCTGGGGTATGTTCCTCTAAAGCATTTAGGTTATAAAGCGGTGGTTGTGAACCTAAGCGATATTGCTGCGATGAATGCAACACCTACACAGATATTGGTTTCCCTTGCGGTATCCAACCGTTTTCCGGTAGAAGCTTTAGAGGAAATTTATTCCGGAATTCAGGCAGCATGTGGAAGATATAAAGTAGATCTGATAGGAGGAGATACCACAAGTTCCAATTCTGGGCTGGTCATGAGCATTACGGCTGTAGGAATTGAAAATGAAGAAAATATCGTAAAAAGAAGCGGAGCAAAACCAAACGATCTTCTTGTAGTAACAGGAGATTTAGGCGGAGCCTATATGGGTTTACAGATTCTGGAAAGAGAGCACGCTGTTTATCTTGCTGATCCGAATATGCAGCCTGAAATGGAAGGCTATGATTATATCCTTGAAAGGCAGCTGAAGCCTGAAGCCAGAACAGATGTTAAAACAATTCTGGAAGAGTTGGATATTAAACCAACGTCTATGATTGATATTTCAGATGGTCTGGCTTCCGAAATCCTTCACCTTTCAGATCAGTCAAAGGTAGGTTTCAGATTGTATGAAGAGAAAGTTCCATTGGATAACCTTACCATCTCTACGGCAGATGAAATGAATTTAAATCCGGTAATGACTGCTTTAAGCGGTGGTGAAGATTATGAACTTCTGTTCACAATTTCACCGAATGATTTTGATAAAATTAAAAACCATCCGGATTTTACCATTATAGGACATGCCGTAGAAAAAGAAGATGGAAACTTTATGGTGGCAAGAGGATCAAACCAGCTGGTAGCGCTCACCGCTCAGGGATGGGATGCTTTTTTAAACCAATAAAACCGAAAAATTATATTTAATTTTAAATATTGTAAGAGAACCGCAGCATTTTTTTGCTGTGGTTTTTGTTTCCAGTTAATTATTTTACACTTTAGTGATGACTACGCCTGAAAAAGAAATTCCTGTTCACCATCTGACCTCTGAAGAATTTCAGATGAGTACGCTAAGTGCGGCAGGTCCTGAAAATTTTCATGATGTTCACCGGCATAATTTTTTTGAAATTATCTGGTTCAGACAAGTGTATGAAAACAGCTGCTTAGAACTGGATTTTGAAAGCTATCAACTTGAAAACAATCAGATCTGCATCATTGCACCCGGACAGGCATTCAATATGAAACTGGAAGGAGAGGAAGGCTATGCAATGGCAATAAGCAGAGAAATTTTCAACGAAGCATGTGATATAGAATCCGTACTTACAGGAGGGGAAATTCCTTTTATTTTAAATCCGGGGAATGAAAAAACCTGCAGTACCATCATAGCACTGATGGAGCAGGAATATAAAGCCGCTTCCAGGACAGACCTTTTAAAGGCCTATCTGAAGGCATTTTGCATCATCATCGGAGAGCAGATTATCCCTCAGGAACCTTTACTGAATGACCGCCAGCGTATTCAGGAACTGGTGGGACTTATTGACAGACACTATATAGTGCATAAAGAGACGGGTTTCTATGCTGATCAGTTAAAGATAAGTACCCATCATCTTAATGATATTGTGCGCCATCTGAGAGGAACAACTGTAAAAAAGTTGATTTCTCAGCGTATTATCCTTGAGGCTAAAAGAGAGCTTAGCTTTGGAGCGCTCACGGTGAAGGAAATTGCTTTTAAACTCGGGTTTAACGATGCTTCATATTTTTCAAGGTTTTTCAAGAAACATACGGGTCAGAATCCTGATAATTTTAAGAATAATGAAAAAAGATAATCCTCAATATTTACCATAATGATAGGGTTAAATTAATATTTTCATCTTTTATTGCATTTTTAATCTTCAGTTTGTCCTATACTTTCTTCAGTTCTTTTATTGAAATACGATTGTTTTTACAGCAATTTTGCAGCTGAAAAAACGCCTGCAAAGGCTTATTGTGATTTATGAAGAAGAATTTAAGTATTGTAGTGTTTATTCTTGCACTGCTCAACACGCTGGAGTCGTTAAGTATAGATCTTTATCTTCCCGCTTTCCCAAGTATGGCCGAAATCTTTAAGACGGATATCGGGCATATTCAGATATCTATTTCGGTATTCTTTGCCGGATTTGCTTTCGGACAGCTTTTATGGGGACCTTTATCGGACAAAAAAGGAAGGAAACCCATGTTGTACTGTGGGCTTTTACTTTTCATTATAGGAGCTACAGCCATCTATTTTACATCGGATATTTATGTATTATGGGCGATGCGTTTTCTGCAGGCGTTCGGAGGAAGCGCCGGGATTGTGATAGGAAGAGCAATCATTATAGACCTGTATGATAAGCATAAAGCAGTCACTATCTTTTCGCAACAGTCGCAGATCAGTGGAATTGCACCTATTGCAGCCCCGTTACTGGGAAGTGTATTTCTTAAATTCTGGGGCTGGAACAGTTCTTTTGCTTTTTTATGCATCATGGGACTGATCACATTTTTCATGGTCTACAAATATGTACCGGAAACCAATACCAGAATTGACCTTTCTGATGATGAAATACTGGATGAAAAAGGATTAAAAGACCAGTTGAAAATGATCATCTCCAACAGAGATTTTATTAACAGTACGATGGTAGGAAGTATTGCGTTTGCTTCTTTGATTATTTACATTTCCAATGCTCCGTTTTTATTCATGGAGATCCATGGGTTTTCGAGCAGTACATTCAGTTTCATTTTTGCCTTCAACTCATTGGCCTTGATAACGGCTGCTTATATTACGCCCAAACTGATCAAAAGAATAAGCAATGCCACCCTTTTATTCGCTGCTACCATTGTTTTACTGATCGTATGTACACTTCATATTCTGATTGCTGCTGAAAACCTTTCTGTAGGATTGGAAATTGCTATGCTGTATCTGTCATTACTGGCTATTGGTATTTTGTTTCCCATCACGTCAGCCCATGCCTTATCACCCTTCAAGGAAGGAAGGGGAACAGCTGCGGCATTACTTGGTTTTATGCAGCTGATGGTTACATTTTTAATGTCAGCACTGCTAGGTTTTTTGGAAGCAGATTCTATTATTCCGATGGTGATAACCCGTTCTGCAATGGCATTGATTGCAGTGTGGTTTGGGTATCATATTGTTAAGAAAACAAATAAGAGTAAAAAATAAATTGAAAATATAAAGAAATAAAAAAAATGTATTAGTAATAAATGATGTTTGATGACTTTCATTCAAACGAACTTTATTCTCATATGAGGTTACAGGAATTGATGAAAGAGATGTTTTCATGAAAAAATGTAGCATAAAGAATTATATAAATTTTGTATCAAAAATAGTTGCAAGTTCACCAGGAGAGAGGTATCTTCTTGGATACAAACAGGAATAACAAAAACCCGGAAGTATTAATACTCCCGGGTTTTATTATTTAATAAGGCTGTTCTTCACAAATAGAAGGAGGAATACAGCCACCGCCGCCAGGGTTTCCTCCACCGCCTACAGCGATACATTGTCCAGGATTTCCGTCTTCATACATTTCACATGCATATCCCCAGGCGCATTGACAGTCGTCCTGACAATTATAAGAGTTGCCTCCCATATGACAGCCATCTCCACCGCTGCCCATAATGGCAGATAAGTCTTTTCTCAAAAGTTTTTTCATTGTTTTCATGATAATTGGGTATTAAATGTTATTGTTTAAAATTGTACATCCTTGTAAATATAATAAAATTGTCTTAATGTGTTGTAAATGAATTTTATGTGTAGCTTTTATATAAAGAAAAGCCACTGCAAAGGAGGTTTTCTTATGATAAAAAATGTATTAGAAACTGAAATTCTTCTGATACAGCAGATACTCTTTTTGAAAAGAGAGATAGTTCCTTCGTATGATAAAGGAGCGATTCCAAAACAATATATAATAGTTGCGAAACCCTGAAGCTTGATGTCATCCAGGATGAGATTAACATATAAGTTGGACAAATGACCCTATGAGAGGGTGATATTGAATGCTTCCAAAAGAATAATATTAAGTTAGTATCAATAATATAATGAATTATGGGAATATTTTTAAATAGAGAAAAAGAAACCCGCTACCATCGTAGCGGGTTCTATATATTATTTTCTGAAGGACATTGTTAAAGGAACAGAAACATTGGAAGAGACTGTTTTCCCTTTGTCTTCAGCGGGTTTCCATTTGCCTTTATCTTTAATGCGGTAAAAAGCGGCTTCAATGAAAGCGTTTACATCTTCATTATTTCCTTTTACATTGGGATTAAGAGCGTTCCCTTTAGAATCTACCACAAAACTTATTGTTGCTTTGTAGGTTTCCGAAGAAAAGTTCAGAAAGTCAAGATCTACAGCTTCATATAAAAGTTTTTGAAAAGCGGCTTTACCTTTATCATATTCTGCTTCTTTACTCACTTTTGTTTTCGTAGGAGGATCTGCAGTGATCATTTTCTGATCTTCAAGAGAAGCTTTATCCAAAGCGGTCTTGTAGGCAGTTATTTTATCCTCTGTCAAAAGCCATTCTTTCTTGGTTCTTAAATCATTAGGCTTAGGATATTTATTATACAGAGCCGTTTTCTTTCTTTCATAGCGTGAATCTGCCCTTTGAAATTCAGAAATCTGGGCACTGCTGAAAATAAAAGAGAAAATGAATGCTGATGCTAAGACCTTTTTCATGATTTATTACGCTTTAACAATATTAATAATAACTTCGGTTGCTTTTTCCATACTTTCCAAAGCTACATACTCGTATGGTCCGTGGAAGTTGATTCCTCCTGCAAAAATATTCGGGCAGGGAAGTCCCATATAAGAAAGCTGAGCGCCATCTGTACCTCCTCTGATTGCTTTGATCTTAGGCTCTATACCTGCTTCAGTCATTGCTTTTGCAGCAAGATCTACAATGTGCATTTTACCTTCAAACTGCTGCTTCATATTTCTGTATTGCTCTTTGATCTCTACTTCAGCAGTTCCTTCACCGTGTTTTTGATTAAACTCGGCTACTTTTTCCTCCATGAATTTCTTTCTGGCTTCAAATTTATCTGCATCATGATCTCTGATGATATATTGAAGTTTAGCCTCAGAAATATCAGCTGTAATATCCATTAAGTGGTAGAATCCGTCGAAGCCTTTTGTTGTTGAAGGAGTTTCGTTAGCAGGAAGCATTTGAGCAAATTCAGCAGCTAAAAGAGCAGCATTGATCATTTTTCCGTAAGCATAACCAGGGTGAACACTTAATCCGTGGATTTTTACAACCGCTCCTGCAGCGTTAAAGTTCTCATATTCAAGTTCCCCCACTTCTCCGCCATCCATAGTATAAGCCCATTCTGCACCAAATTTAGCCACATCAAATTTATGGGCACCTCTTCCGATTTCTTCATCTGGTGTAAATCCTATAGCAATTCTTCCATGTTTGATCTCAGGATGAGCGATAAGATATTCTGCGGCTGTTACAATTTCAGCACATCCCGCTTTGTCATCAGCTCCGAGAAGAGTTGTTCCGTCAGTGGTAATTAATGTCTGGCCAATATATTTTTTTAAGCTTTCAAATCTTGAAGGAGATAAGGTGAATCCTGTTGCCTGGTTCAAAAGAAGATCATTTCCGTCATAATTTTCCCAAACCTGAGGTTTTACATTTTCTCCGCTGAAATCCGGTGAAGTATCATAATGTGAAATAAATCCGATAGTAGGCCTGTCATCATTTTCAAGATTAGAAGGAACATAGCCCATGATATAGCCGTTGCTGTCTATAGAAACATCTTCCAGGCCGATGGTCTTCAGTTCTTCAGTAATATAGTTGGCAATATCCCACTGACGTTCAGTAGAAGGTGTTGTTTCACTTTCTGCATCACTGGTTGAATATATTTTTACATAGCTAAGAAAACGGTTCAGTAATTTTTCTTTCCACAAAGGGTTGAATTCTATTGTACTCATCAGATATCATAAATTTTAACAAAGTTAGCAAATTTGAGGCTGAGAATACGTTATTTGCGATTTAATATCAGGTATTGAAATTATAAATCAGATATAAATCTTTGAAAATCAAAATAGTGTTAGCTTTGTATGTACAGTATACTAAGTAGTTTAGTTTTATTATATTTGAGAAAATCAAAAAGTAAAAATGTTTCTTACCGAATGTCCTAGAGATGCAATGCAGGGATGGGGAGAATTTATCCCTACCGATAAAAAAATAGATTATATCAACTCCTTAATGGATGTTGGCTTTGATGTATTGGATTGTCTGAGTTTTGTTTCCCCGAAAGCGATTCCACAGATGGCTGACTCTGATGAGGTGGCAAAAAATATCGACAAATCACGCTCCAAGACCAAAGTTTCTGCAATTATTGGTAATTACAGAGGTGCGGAAAAAGCATTGAAACATGAGTCTGTAGATATTCTGGGCTTCCCGTTTTCTATTTCTGAAACTTTTCAGCACAGAAATACCAATAAAAGTCAGGAAGAAGCTTTTGATGAAATTATTAAAATGCTTGATCTTGTAAAAAGTGAAGAAAAACAGCTGAATATCTATTTCTCCATGGCTTTTGGAAATCCGTACGGTGAAATGTGGAAGTGGGAAGATGTTGACCAATGGGCACAAAAATTCTCAGATATCGGTGTAAAAGATATCTTATTATCTGATACAACCGGTGTGGCCACTCCAGAAACCATTGCTCTTTTGTTTGAAAAAATACCTTCAAAATATCCGGATATCAACTTCGGAGGACATTTTCATAACCGTTATGAAGATTCCTATTCAAAATTAAAGGCTGCTTACGATCAAGGCTGCAGAAGATTTGACAGCGCCATCAAAGGGATCGGAGGATGTCCTATGGCTAAGGATGATCTTGTGGGAAATATGCCTACAGAACAGGTTATCAACTTTATGAGCGTTGAAAAAGCAGAACATAAACTGAATCTTCTGAACTTTGAAAGTTCTTATAATAAAGCGAAGGATATTTTTCATTTTTAAATAGGAGTGAAGAATAAAATAATCAATAGGAGCGGGCTTTAGCCCGCTTTACTATATTGAAATATATATGGCTTTAGCCAAAACATAATTAAATTAACCCCAAAATCAACAAAATGTCTCCAATCATCTCACCAACCGAACTCAAAAATGTTCCAACAGAAAATCTTGTTATTCTTGATGCAAGAACAGGAAAAGACGTAAAACAAATTTACCTTGATAAGCACATTAAAGGAGCAAGATTCATTGATCTGGATAAAGATCTGGCTGAAATAGGAGAGAATGCAGCTTTTGGAGGGAGACATCCGCTTCCTTCCGTGAGAAAGTTTGCTGAAACACTTTCAGATCTTGGAATTTCAGAGGGTAATCATATTGTTGTATATGATGATAAAAATGCTTCGAATGCAGCAGCACGTGCCTGGTGGATGTTAAGATCTTTCGGATTGGAAAAAGTTCAGGTTCTTGATGGCGGAATGCAGGCTGCAGAAAAAGGCGGGTTAGAATTTTCTTCAGGAGAAGAGATCTTTGAGAAAACTTCTTTGATTGAAAAAGATCATTGGAGTCTGCCGGTTTCGAGCCTGGAAGTTGTTGAAAGTGAATTGAAAAACAATTCTTCTACGGTGATTGATGTAAGAGACGCTTACCGCTATAAAGGTGAATCTGAACCGATTGATCTGGTAGCGGGGCATATTCCGGGAGCGGTTAATATTCCTTTTTCTGAAAACCTGGATGAAAGCGGAAACTTTCTGAGTCCTGAAATCTTAAAAGAAAAATACAGCAAATTATTACAAAATAAGCCTGATCATCTGATCATTCACTGTGGATCGGGAGTTACTGCCTGTCATACTATTTTAGCTCTGGATTACGCAGGGTTTCCCATTCCGGATTTGTATGTAGGCTCATGGAGTGAATGGAGCAGGAGAGACGGAAAGGAAATAGCAAAAGATATTTAAAATAAAAACCCCAAAAATAATTTTTCGGGGTTTTATATTATTAAGGGTAATTTTAAAGCATTCCCAGCTCAAACTTCGCCTCTTCGCTCATCATATCCTTATTCCAGCTTGGTTCGAAAGTAAGCTCTAAATCTACACTTTTTACGTTTTCTACTTCAGCCACTTTATCTTTTACTTCCTGAGGAAGTGTTTCTGCAACAGGGCAGTTGGGAGTAGTAAGGGTCATTATAATTTTTACGTCAGCATCATCGGAGATCTGGACATCGTAAATCAGCCCTAATTCGTAAATATCTACCGGAATTTCAGGGTCATATACGGTTTTTAGCACACTAATGATTTCCTCACCAATGTCAGCAATTTGATCGTCTGTAAATTTCATTTTTTAATCTAGATTGATATTCCTTTTCAACAAATCTTCCTGACGCATACGCCGGAAAATATTTGCCAAAGTTAAGACATCTTTTTCACAATAGTCAACAATTCTCTGCAAGTCTTTCTCTATGTAGTAAATTGATGAAACCATTGAGCCGTCAATATCATCCTTCGGAGTAGGAATACCAAAGACATGAGCCAGTAATTCCAGGGATACAAAACTTTTATAATCACCGAACTTCCAGAGTTCCATTGTATCGATATGCGGAATTTCCCAGGGCTTTTTCCCAAACATCTGAAACGGTGCAGGAGGCTGCATTCCATTGATAAGATAACGTCTGGCAATCCATGGAAAATCGAATTCTTTTCCGTTATGAGCACAGAGAATCACGTTATAAAGCCTTGGGCTGTTGAAGATTTCTCCAAACTCCTGCAGCATTTTCTTTTCGTCATGCCCGGAAAAACTCTTTATTTTTAACGTTTCATTCTTTTCAACCATTCCGATGGTGATGCAGATGATTTTTCCAAACTCGGCCATGATGCCGGCTCTGTCATAAAACTCTTCTGCAGTCACTTCTTCTTTTCTTTGGAATTTTGTCTTTTTATCCCACAGGTATTGTTCTGTTTCGGATAACTCGTCCCATGATCCAGCCTGCGGAACGGTCTCAATATCAAGGAATAAAACTCTTTCTAAAGGGATGTTTTGTATCATATTGTGTTTTGTTGTCTATCCTACCTGCATTCCATTTTTTGTAGGCAATGAGGGGGTCAAAAGTGTAACATCTTTTTTGTCGTCTCCATACAATCCTAGCACAAGACATTCGCTGAAGAAATTGGCAATCTGCTTTTTAGGGAAATTCACTACTGCTAAAATCTGTTTTCCAATAAGCTCTTCTTTTTCATATAGAGAAGTAATTTGTGCAGATGACTTTCTGATTCCCAAATCACCAAAATCTATTTCCAGCTGGTAAGAAGGGTTTTTTGCTTTTTCAAAATCATTCACTGAGATTATCGTTCCGCATCTGATGTCTATTTTTTCAAAATCTGCCCAGGTGATATCTGGTTTTACTGTCATGGTAATTCGTTAATTAAATGTTCTACTTCTGTTTTCTGTTCTGCATATTTTTGTTGTAATACTGAGCCTTCGCCCATTCTTTTGTAATATTCCAGGGCTTTACCGCCAAAGAATTTTTTATGAAAATCCGAAACTTCAGGAATCTGCGGAAACACTTTGTGAAAAAGCATTTCATAATACGCCTGAAATTCCCTTTCATTTTTGTCTTCGATAACTTGTCCCGGAGCTTTTTGTCTGACATGAAGCATTTCGTGGGCAACCATATTCAGAACAAGGTTCAGGTCAAAATCAAACAAATTTTTGGGGATCATTACAGTCTGTGGCCCTCCCATCTCCCCTTCTGCTGTAAGAAGCATTGAAGTAGGAGAAAGTTCTTCTCTAAAGCCGAACCCTGCAAAATTTTCATGTTCCAGGTCAAAAGAATGGATCAGGTATTTGGCTGCATCCAGAATCTGGTTGTGTTCTTTGTAAGCTTCAAGGTGTAAGTTGATCTGTTCAAAATTCATCTGAAATATGTTTTAAACAAATGTATTAAAATATTGAGAATACTAAAATGGTTTGTACCAAAGCCTTAGAATAGAAATGTGAAATTCTTTTTTATACGTCAAGTTCTGTCGCTTCCGCGATGGATATTTGCTTCAAGAAAAAACACAGCGTATGAAACTAGACTTCAAAATTCCAGGTGGACATCTTTTGCCGGAAACCACCTAAAAAAATAAGGCTAAAACCTGAAGACATTCTACTAAAAAGACCTTCAAAATCTTAACCTTTATAAATCAATACAAAATTACACAAAATGAACGATATGGAAAATAGTACTACAGATGTTCCTGTAGAAAATACACCATCACAAACACTTTTCAGATTTGTAAGCCTGAGAAGCCCTGAACTATCTGATGATACGAAGAAAGATAAAAGATTCATTGTTATTCCTCAGGATCTGAAAAATGATAACGCTTTTTATGTCCCGGTTGTTAATGGAACCGGAGCAAAACAAAAACTACTGAAAACATGTGCCGCTAATTATGCAAATAATCCGGAACGTATTTCAACGGACCCAAACAGCCCGAATAGTTTGGAGGGTTTCAAAAGAACCTATAAGGCTTACTATGTTTTTGGAACCTGGTTAGCAAAAAATAAAACGACATGTACTTATGAACAGGTAATTGCTAAAAGAGCCGTTTTGACAGATCCCCTGGCTACTCCTGCAACTCCTCCTCTGATCAGTTTATGGAATAATCTGATTTATCAGGTGGTAACTCAGAAAGATTTTTACGTTAAGGAAGTGGTCATGCAGGTGCTTCTGGCTCATCACATTCTTTCTGTTTCTGGCGAAGAGGAAATGAAGACAGCACTTGGGGCAAGAGTTGTTTTGCCTAAAGAACTGATGATGGATGATAAGACTCTTTCTCCCTTGCAAACTTCTTCAAGAATGGCTTCTGAAGGCCCTAAAGAAACTTTCCCAACACAGGAAATGCAACAGCAACAGCTTATCTCTACAGCAAAGATTAAACTGGGAAGATATGAAGCTTTAAAGAAAAACCTTTCCAGTATCGAAAGATTATATAAAGCAGAATATCAGAAAGAATATGCGGCAGCAGAAGAAATTCACCAGAAAGCAATAGCACCTCTAATTGAGCAGTATAATAAAGACCTAATCGCAAATAAGGATAGATACTGCCAGGTACGAAATCCGGATATTAAATATGATCCGGCAGATCCTTGCCAGCAAATTCCGGAAATCCCTAAACCGCAATTACCTAAACTTAATTTTCAGTTTAGACAGGAAATAGAGGCAGATTCTCTATTAAGAGCCATAAAGCCGGAAAATTTGGATACATTATTGGATGTACTGGGGTATGATTTTCAGAAAGATGCAGGAGAAGAACGTTCAGCTTCATTAAACTCTGCAGACCTTAATATTTTGCTAGAGGGTAGAAATACCTTTTCCGAGATTGATATCTTAGTAAAAGAAGCGGTTGAAAAATCCAACAATATTATTGTGGAAAATACCAATACGGAGCATGAAAGATATACCAGTATAGGAGGAGTTCTTATTCCAGTGGCAAGAACAGTGGCAGTTCCTTTTACCTACCAGATTTGTCCAAAATATGTTCATAAGGGATTTACTTTTGACATAGCACTTACGGTTCCGGATTCATCCTGGGAGGTCAGCAATATCTCTTACAGTCTTACTCCAGGCAACGGTTCAGCAAACATCAATAGTGATTATTATGTAAAGTCCAGATCAGGAAATATTATTTTTCTAAATGATCTTTGTATGCCGGGATTAGACTTTAATACAATTCAGGATGCTTCTATAAGTGTTAAAATTATGTTCACGAATGGAAAGCTGGCCAATATGTATGCCAGTAAACTGCAGGCCAGAGCTTGCCTTTCTGATAACTTCTTACTTGAGGTAGATGAGGAAGAGCCTGTAGATACTGAGGATGAAAATACCTTTATTCCGTCAGGATTCGGATTTAAACAAATTGGTATTGCAGACTATTTGAAAGTGGAGCAGACCACGCATGCCTATGTTGAAGGTGAAGTAGCCCATATTGAAAATATTATGGCCAGAGAGTACCGAGAAAAATCAACCAGAAGACTTAGGAGAAGTGAAAATACTACAACTACCTCCTCAGATACGGAAAGAGAAAAACTTACGGATACAACTACTGCAACCAGATTTGAAATGCAGAGTGAGATTGCCAAAATGATGCAGGAATCCAGAGACACTAATGTACAGGCACATTTCGATGCCAAATGGGACATGACAGGAGGAGGATCTATCAGTACAGGGATTGCAGGAGGATATGCCACTCATTCATCTAAAGAAGAAAGTACAAGACAGGCGCTTACCCAGGCTCAGGATGTTACTGCAAGAGCGTTAGACAGAGTCGTCACAAAAGTTCATGAGGAAAGGATTGAAAAGATCATTGAAGAGTTTGAAGAAAACAATAAGCATGGTTTTGACAACACAAAAGGAGATAAGCATGTAGTGGGTGTTTACCGATGGGTAGATAAACTGATGAAGAATCAGATCTATGATTATGGAAAACGGATGATGTTTGAGTTTATGATTCCTCAGCCTGCAAAACTGCATACACTGGGAATGACATTGAATGATTCTGCAACAAAAACAGATCTTGTAAAACCAGAAGACCCAAGAAATGCAAAGAATTTGCCCCTGGAAAATTATATTTCTTTAAATAATGAAGTTACGTTAAACTACTGGGTAAGTAAATATAATATTGAAATTGATGAGAGACCGGCAGAATCTTTTGCTATAAGCAAATCATTCAGTGCTCGTGATGGTAACTTTAATGGCAATGATGGTGGAAATATTCAGATTGTAAATGGAAATGGAGAAGTAGAAATTCCGGAAGGGTATTTATTAAAAGAAGTTGATTATGTTTTCCAAACCTATCCACACGGCTTTTATGGGCAACATCAGGCTTTCGTGACCATCGGAGGAGTGTCTGCTGAGTGGATTGACACCACATACAGTACACAGAAAGGTGGAAAAATTAAAGACCTGGATATCAAAAATAAGCTAGAGTTTAGTTTTGGTACCGGGGAAAGTCCAATCATACAGGGATCTCTGAAATTGAATTTGAAACTTACTCCTGAAGCAAGAAATGCATGGCTTCAAAAAACATTCAATGCTATTATTGAGGGGTATGAAAAGGCATTAGCTATTTACGAACAAAAAATAGCAGACGAAAAAGCTACCGGTATCCAGATTAAAGGATCCAATCCAGGGTTTTACCGTCAGATCGAGAATACAGTACTTCGTAAAAACTGTATCTCTTATATGATCAACAGAACTGCCAACTCTACCCATGGCTATGGAATGGCGGGGCTAACTACAGGAAGCACTTTTATGGATTATGAAACAGACCTTTCATCAGATCTGGATAAATACACAGCCTTCCTTAAGTTTATGGAACAAGCCTTTGAGTGGGAAAATATATCCTATTATCTGTATCCATATTATTGGGCTAATAAAACAGAGTGGTCTAATCTCTACCAGGCCGAAGATGTAGATCCGTTATTCAGAGCATTTTTACAAAGTGGTATGGCCAGGGTGGTTGTTACGGTACGTCCTGGTTTTGAGGATGCGGTACAATTTTACCTTGCGACCGGGAAGATCTGGAAAGGCGGAGAAGTTCCTGTCATCGGAGATGATCTTTATCTATCAATTGTGGATGAATTGAAGCAGCCAAAAGGTAAAAAACATGGAAAACCATGGATCACAAGACTTCCTACTCCTTTGAACATCCTTCAGGCAAAAAGTATAGGATTAAAGGTTGCTCATGCCCTGCCATTTACGGAAGAAAATCCAGATGAATTTGAAGTTCCTTCCGAAGTAATTACTGAGGATAGATTCAATTTTGAACCCAATGACAACCTTCTTGGAGTAGAATCACTTGAAGGTCAGAAAGTCATTTCAGGAGACTGGAAATAACATAATTATTAATCTAAAAAAATAAAAAAATGCCAATTATAGGAAAAATTATAAGAGTAAGCGAATTACCTCCCATTGGAGAAAGGGAAAAGAATGCTATTTATCAGGTAGCAGCTACGGGTTCTCCATCTTACACAGATTATGCTGTTGATGAAAACGGTGATTTAAAGACCCATGCCGTTGTTGATGGAACTATTCCTCTGGAATTATCTGATAATCATGTCAGTATTTCAAATGCAGATCTTGTAGCAGAAGGAATGGCAAGCCAGGCTCAATACAATGTTAAAACAAAGGAGAAATTAGCTAAAAAATTAGAGATTCCTTTAACAGACGGAAATGCTCAGGATTATCCTAAAATCATAGGATTGAATGATAATGGAAATGTTGCCAAACTTCCTGCAGGAGATTTGGGTAAAAATATAGCAAATTCTTCTTTAACCACTGTTTCCGGAGCGGGATTGACTCTTGGAGCTAACTGGACCCTCAATGCTTCCGGATTTTATTATTCGGTAACCGGGCTGAGTGATAAATCTGCAGATACAACTTTTAACAGGATGATGGTTCAGAACTCTTCCGGACAGCTTTCATGGAGTAACGGGAAAAATATGATTTCCAATTATCCGCTGCTGTTGAATGATGCTGAAAAAACAGCATGGAGAAACCACATGAAACTTTCTACCGAAAATTATGCTACCGGAACACCAAGAATAGACGTGTTACTGCTTCCGTTTATTGACAATTCAAAAAACTTTATTCAGTATACAACATTAGTAGGATTAAATCTCTTTGTGGATAATGTTTCCTCTAACGCCTATATCAAAGTGAGAAGGGTGAGAGATGTCAACGGTATCAACCTTGCAGTCCCGGAGGAATATAGTGTAGATAATTTTACAGTGATGCAGAACTTTCCCAATAATTTGAATTTTGGAATCAACTGGAGTACAAAACCGCAAGGATATTATAAAGTATTCGTGACCCATAATGGGTTAACAAATCCCAGCTCACCCGAGCTCATTGTAAAAGCAGGACTTACCTACAGCAAGTTTACGGGAATTGCTAACTGGACCTCGATAACAGGGAGTTCAACAATCACAGATACATCTATATCAATTGCTCAGGGCTCGTCTGCACAAACGGATAATTTAATTTCCATCTCAGATATTAATGCCGGATTTATGGTCTCTTTTACAGTTAATAATGGACTAAGTAACTACGGGGCTAATTTCGTAGGTCCTTTTTATGGTGGAATCCGTGGGGATGATGGAGCATTTTATGGCTTTTCAAATTATGGAGGTGATGGAGGCTGGATGATTTATCAGGGAAATTTTTTGCCCGTCAGAAATGAAACCTTTCACATCGCTTATTATAACGGAATTGTATATGTGATTGCGGAAAGTAATGGCGTTACTTATCAGCAATTTCATTCTACTTTTAATCTACAGCCGAAGAGATTTTATCTCTCAAGAGGAAGTGGCGGCCAAGGGTCACTAACAATGAATATACTTGGAAAAATATTATTCTCTTAAAAAAATAAAAAATTATGAACGAACATTTAATTATACCGGAAAATATTAAAGAAATCCTTAACAGTATTGAAAATACACCATTAAGCCTTACAGAGCTTCCTCTACAGGCACATCCAAGACTTCCCCAATTCGAAAGACATATCCGCGTGCTGGATATTGATGCCAAATCTGAACAGCAGTTCATAAGCTTCAGATATAAGCAGATACTCAAAGACAAGGAAACAGGAGAAGAAATTAATATTTCACTTCCTTCTCCGGAATGGGTAATCTATAAAGATACGTGGAGCTACCTTCGTTACGGAGACAATCATCTTATAGAGCTTCCTGTTGCAGAACCCGAAGGTAATATGAATACCGATCTGGTAAAAGTACCAAGCTATCAGTATATGCTTTGGCTGTTGAAAAATAATAAGACTGGCTTTACTGAGCTTTTGGCTTCTTATCTGGATGAGTTTGTGAAAAATAACAAAGATATTTTGGATAAACTTTCCTAGACATTAATTACTGGCAGAGCACTATGCTCTGCCTTTTTCAAAAAAAGGAAAAATTATGAAAACACTTGAACTTAAAGAAACGATCAATAAAGAATGGCGTAAAGAGAATATCATCCGATTAAAAACATACCTCAATAAGAATACTGAGATTGTTGATCAGGTACAGGCACAGTACAGACTTAAAAATGCAAGGCTTCTGTCAGATGAAGAATATCAACCGGATCTTTTGGTGTTGAACGAAAGCCAAACCAGAAAATTCACCGAGAATATGACCTCCAAACAATTTTTTCCTTTGAATGAATTGAAATGTTTAACAACTAAAAACAAAGAAAATGGAAAATTTTGATGACGAATTCGGAGATTTATCCGGATATAAAATACTCTCCTTTGATGAAGTAACCCAAGGGTTTGAAGGAAATAAAAACCCGTTGCAGGGATTAGCAGGCAATTCTTTTGAGGAATTGAGTGCTTTCAAGAATAGTCCGTTTGGACAGTACTGGGAGAAAAATATTCATGAATGGGCAAAAAATATTTTTGGAGCTTCAAAAATAATAGAAAAAAGAAATCTTACGATTGCTGATATTTCAAAAAGGGTATCATATAGCCAAGCAGATGCTTATGGTGCTTTTTCAGATACATCAAAGTATAACTTTGTAGTATATGCTCATCCTGATGGAGAAGAAGTCATAAAAATGTATGAAGACCCTAACAAGATACCTGACCCTCAAAGGCCTTTTGAAGTCTTAGTTTTCATAGAAACGGATGATGGTAAGTTTGATTTTGGTAAAATAGTACGAGTAAAATTTGGATCAGCCGTAATTGATGATTTAAAGGATAAGTATTTTAGAGAGCTGCCATGGAATGATAATGATCCTAAAGATATTGCAGAAGAATTTATTAAAAGAGCATGGAAAGCTAGTGTATCAGCACAAACAGTACAAGCGGTGGAACAAGAGCAGAGTACACCAGATTTTAAAGATCTAATGATTAAAGCTATTCAATATGAATATGATAATCACAAATTTGATGACTTCTCTTGGTTTATGCTGATTATAAAAGGCGGAGAGTATTTGGATTTTAATCTTCCTAATTGGGCTTTTGGAATTGGACATTGGCTAAGAACCAAAAAATACAAAGAAGATAAATACTGGAATGGTGATTTGCCTGAAAAAGAATATACTCCTGCTTTTTTACCGAACTCTTTTTTTTATGACAAGCAGGAAGACCGGGTGAAGTCATTAAAAGAGTCTTTTCATAAACCTTATGATGCTTTGAAATCAGAGATTAATAAGAAAATTACTCACGACGATCCCGTTTCCAAAGTGGTAAAAAAATGGATCAATCAAAATATAGATGAATGCCAAAAGATAACAGACGGATATCTTGAAGGTCTTGCCAAAATCTATATTCCTGATGGAAGTTTACAAACCATCATAAAACACTATCATGCCTTTGAAGTGGGGCTTTATAACGGAATATTAGAATTTTTGGCAGGGTTGTGTGATTTAGTTGCGATAGTCATCCTGATATTAAGAGATGAAATAGGCTTCAGGATGACGGATAAACTCACCGAAAAATTTGAAAATTTTGTTAATAATCTTTTTTCTAATACATTTGAATTGTTAAATAAAATTTGCAAAAAGTTCTACAAAATATTGTTGGATTTTGGTAAATGGTATTTGACGTATGAAGGGAAAAGCTACTTTTTACTGAAAGAGTTGGGAGAATTAGTTCCAGATATTCTTACGTTTCTTATTCCTGTTTTAAAAGGTTCAAAAGCGGCAAAAATAGGAACGGTAGCAGGAAAAGAAACTGTGGAAGAAACCATAGAAAAGACAGTAAAAGAAACAGCGGAAGAAGAAGCCAAACACATCTCCCAATCTGCCAAAGAAGCTCTGGAAACAGGAAAAACTAAGGAAGCTACGGAACAAGCGGTAAAAGAAGCCGAACAAAAAGTAGAACAAAAAGTTCCTTTTTATGAAGAGGCAAAAATACCATCTTCCAAAAAGATTATAAATCCAGAGACAGGAAAAGAGTTTGGTAAATTTTTAAGAGGAAAGTACTTAGAATTAATAGGAAGCAAAAAAAGCACATTATTTGGTGGAAACAAAATAGTTTTATCAACAGAGGAAACAACTACTGTAACAGGAATTCTTTTTGATGTAAATAGCGTTGCAAGAAGAGGTGAAGCTTTAAAAGGTGTTACCAAGATGGGTGTAAACAAAGGGGGAATTAATATTCTTCGATCTTCCAAATGGGGTGAGTTGCTAGAAAAATATAAATATTTGGAGAGCATTGATAAAAACAAATATTATAGAAAAGTAACTGATGAATTTTGGGAACAAGCTAATAAACCTTGGTTAGACGAAGCTATAAAAAGAGGAGATCCAATACGTTTTGTAACCGATCCGATTTCTGATGCAGGAAAATATGTTAAAGTAGGAAAAGAATTTGTCCTTGATAATAAAGGAAATAAGATACCTACTATCTTTAGCAGAGAAGTAGAATATTTATCACAAAACGGTTACAAAATAGAAGGACATTTAGCAACAAAAATTAAATAATTATGGAAAATAAAATGTACGTACCAAAAGACTATTTTAGTATTTCAATAGTCGAAAAAGTAATGAAAGAATTTAGTTGGCCCGCAGAATATATACTAGAGGAAGATGCTGATGGCGTAAGTATAATATTCCCTAAATCTGAAATATATATAGAAAATGGTTATGAAAATGATGTTTCGTTTACGTTGTTATCTTTTAATGGCAGAGATTGTAACATTGATGAAAGCACGGCATTAGAAAAAATTGTTCAGGATTATGGTAAGAAAGCTAATGTTTTTAAAGAATTAGGTTTAAGAGATAATACCTCTGTATATGCCTCTCCAGAAGCTACAGAAGATAATATTTGGGATACCATAAAAATAATTCACGTTTATTTTCAAGATTTTATAATAGGAAAAGAAAAACGGTTAAACTCTTTATTATGAAAGAAGAGCAAATAAAAAAGAAATACGCCTGTTTCTTTGGTGGTGCTCAAAATAATACCGACTCCTTAGAATATAAGGAGTCGGTTCTTATAGGTGAGCTTCTTGCAAAAAAAGGCTTCATAGTAAAAAACGGAGGATATAGAGGACTTATGGAAGCTGTCTCAAAAGGTGCTTATCAACAAGGAGGAATTGTATTAGGTTATACTTGCAAAAGTTTTGGCAGTACAAAAGGAAATTGCTATTTGACCGAAAATATTGTTAGTGAAAGCTTATTTGAAAGACTTGAAAAACTTATAAGTAATTCAGATATTTTTATTGTCCAAAAAGGAGGAGTAGGTACATTATCAGAATTATTTTTGACCCTTGATTTAATAAGAAAAATTTCTAAAAAAGAAAGACCAAGAATTTATTTATTAGGTAAACATTGGGAAAAACTTAAAGCAGTTTTAGTATCATTCGGTTTACAAAATGATATGGGAATTTTAAAAATAGTTGAAGATTTTAAAAAGCTTAAAGAATGTTTGTAATTTTCTAAAGAAGCGGAGCAGAAAGTAGAAGAAAAAGCCCCTGTTTATGAGGAGATTGAGGAGGTAAAAGTAAAAGGTAAAAGAACACCAAAAGAGCAGAAAGTTTTCTTGAAGAAAATAGATATGAACGTTCTGCTTAGACAATATGCAGATGATGCTCTTACTAAATGGAAAGATCCTTTTACTAGACCCGGAGCAGTTGGGGTTTTAGAAGGAGAAATAAATGGGAAAGTATATCAAACGGTGAGCTATTCTTCTAAAGGAATTGCAAGGAGCAAAATAATAGGAAGGCGACACAAGTTGGTGCAAGAATGGTTAACAGAAATAGCCGATCCAGCAATTAAAAGCAGGCGAAACCACGGCATGTGTGCAGAGCCAGTCTGTATTTCTGAGTTTTTATTTGAAGCAGAAAAACAGCTTGGGATGAAAGCCAACAGCATGAAGATAGAACAGGCAAGAGAAATTTTAAGCAAAACTAAAAGTAGAGCTTTAAGGATTGATAATTTAAAAGAACCTCTAGTCCAAGGATTGCCCAAAAAAGCATGTGCTTCGTGTAATCCTATGTTGCATTATTTTAAAATTAAAGAAATTCATTAAAATCAAAAGTTATGGAATTTAAAAAAGAAGTACAAAAGCAATTTAAAAAAGCAGGCTGGTTTGAGGGAAGAAACATAGAAAATAAGTTGAACCAAAAAATTAAAAATTTTTATAACTTACCTTCCCATTTAAAGGATTTCTTTAAATCTTATGGGGACTTAGTTATTGAAGACAATAAGCCATATAAATCTGATGTTATTAATACATTAAATACTAAATCAGAGTTTGTAAAAGACAACGAAACAAATGAGTTGCCATTTAATGGTACCTTTTATAAAGTAGGATATTTTTATCCTGACCATTATTTAGTATATACTGATGTTAATGGTGCTATTTATTTAATTGGAGATGGTTATTATAAAATGAATGATGGTTTTATCGCTGGTATTGAAAATATCATAGAAGATAATTGGGGTAATTCACTAGAATGGAATCCAGAAACTAAACAATGGGTAGAAGAATATTAATTTAAGGGCTAGAAATAGCCCTTTTTATAATTAAATATACCATGAAATTTAAAAAAGAAGTACAAAAATATTTTGAGAATTCTGGCTGGTTTGAAGGTCGAAATGTAAAATCAAAATTTGATAAGATAAAAGGATTTGAAAATTTTCCACAATTCTTAAAAGATTTTTTATATGAATATGGGGATTTAGAAGTTAAAACTCATAAGTATAATAAAGATGATGTTATTGGAATTATGGATTTTAAGGCAATAAATAAAGGTATTTATGATATTGAAAAATGTTTAAAAAGACCTATAAAATTTGGAGATATTATAACCTTTCCAATTGCTTATTATGATTTGGAAAATGCATCGTTACTTTGTGATGCAGAAGGAAGAGTTTATATCGTAGGAGATTACGAATGTCTAGTATCTAATGATTTTAAAACAGGCATTGAAAAAGTAATTATGGAAGATTATTCCGATACTTTAGAATGGAATCCAGAAAC
This sequence comes from Chryseobacterium candidae, assembly GCF_004916905.1. GTDB lineage: Bacteria > Bacteroidota > Bacteroidia > Flavobacteriales > Weeksellaceae > Chryseobacterium > Chryseobacterium candidae. The sequence goes on along the minus strand of NZ_SDLV01000047.1, from coordinate 680 downwards.
TAAACAATGGGTAGAAGAGTATTAATTTAAGGGCTAGAAATAGCCCTTTTTATAATTAAATATACCATGAAATTTAAAAAAGAAGTACAAAAATATTTTGAGAATTCTGGCTGGTTTGAAGGTCGAAATGTAAAATCAAAATTTGATAAGATAAAAGGATTTGAAAATTTTCCACAATTCTTAAAAGATTTTTTATATGAATACGGAGATTTAGAGGTCGAAACGCATAAATACAATAAAAATGATGTCACTGGAATTATGAATTTTAAGGCATTAACAAAAGGTATTTATAAGATTGATGGCTTTCTAAAAAATCCTAGATATTATGGTAATACTTTTACTTTCCCAATTGCTTACTATAGCTAACTCAATATATTTCGTCAAGTGATAAATTTTTGAAAAAGTTCATATGGATCACACCTTAACTTTCTTCTCATACTTTTAGCTTGTGCCCACTTTTTTCTATTGCATCAATACTATCGGATCTTTTATGGAACGTTGCATTGTCCATTACCAGGACTGAATTTGCAGGAATCGAATAAAGGAGTTCCTGAGTTACCCAAGCATGGAAAACATCTGCATTAATATTTCCGTCAAACAATCCTACATTGAGGATATTAAAATTCAAAATAGCTGGTAGTGTCTCACTAACTGTGTAAGTTAAAAAATTATTCTGGAAA
>NZ_SDLV01000007.1 GCF_004916905.1 Chryseobacterium candidae | reverse complement strand
ATATAAGTTGATTAAGTGTCAACTTATTTTAGGACGGGACAATAAATATAAAAAAGGCAAATCCGTAGATTTGCCTTTTTTATATTTTTGAAATTCTGTTAATCTACTCCTTCTTCTTCCCTGTGCACCAGCTCCATAGAAAATGCAGGAAGACAAATTGCAAGATATTCGCAAGGTTCTGAAAACGGATTACTGTAACGGATTCTTGCTCCTTTTTCAATAAGGATGCTTTGTCCTTTTTCAAGAACAACAATCTCTCCGTCTATTTCAAATTGCTTTTTCCCTGAAATAATATAGGTAAACTCATCAAATTCAGGAGTCTGGTGAGGCTCACTCCAATCCGGAGGAGCTACCATATGGGCAATAGAAATACTAGAATTCCCTGTAGAGTTTCCCCAATGTTCTTCTATCAGTTTTCCGTCTGTAGTAGGCACTACAAATGGTGATTGTTGGATTTTATATTTCTTCATGTCCAGTGTTCTTTTTTGATTTCATAAACAAAATTGGTTCTTGAAGGCTCTGCAAAATAAGCCACTTCTTCTTCAGCTATTTTTTGTCCCCCCAATCTTTCCAAAGCTGTCTGCGAACGGAAATTCTCTTTTCCGATATGGAAGTGAACCTTATCTACAAACTGGAAGATATAATCCAGCATCAGCTTTTTAACCTGAGGATTAATACCTTTTCCCCATGATTTTGTTCCGTAGAAAGTATATCCGATGAAAATATGATTATCTACTTCATCAAAATCATAATAACGGCTGCTTCCCAATACATCACCGGTTGCTTTCTCTATAATTTTGAAAGCACCTTTACTTTCCATAGCTCCCGTGAAAAAGTTTTCAAAAACTTCTCTCTTGTAACGATCTTTGTTGGGATGTTGCTCCCATACTTTCGGGTCAGAAGCTACTTCATACAAAGATTCGAAATCCCCTTGCTGTAAGGGGATTAATTGAAAATCTTCATTCTCTAAAACAGGCTGAACAGAAAAATTCATTATTTAGCTCTTTTTAGTAGAATCAGATTCTATTTTCTTGATTTCTTTCAACTTGTCGGAAATCTTGATTACGGTGTCTAATTTTGATGGTTTCAATGGAACTTCTGCCTGAGCCATATCCCATTTGATTACCAGGTTACCTGAATTTTCATCAGTAGGATTTAAAGTGATTTCAAACCACTCCTGTTTGTCAGCCAGCTTGTTAACCGGCACAGTAACATCTACTACATCCTGTTTAGGATCGTATGTATAAGCTCCCCATTGCTGGAAATCTTTATTCAGGATTACTTTCCATTCTTTTTCTGTAGGAACGATAAATAATCCATATGTTCCCGCCTGCACTGTTTTCCCACCGAAGTTAACGGCTTGTCCGAAAGTAATTTTCGTAGAAGAGTTAGCTCCTGCTCTCCAAACCTGGCCATAAGGAACCAATTCTCCGAAGATCTTACGCCCCTTCACTCCCGGTCTTCCATAATCAATGGTGATTTTAGACATTGAAAACTGCTGCTCTACTTTTTGGCGAGGACTTGCCGCCGGTACAGAATAATCCTGAGCAAAACTGAATGCTGAAACTGAAATGCAAACTGCTATTATTAACTTTTTCACGTGTAAATTTTTGTTTAAAATTACAAAAATCAAAGCAAAACAGCTTTCACAAACTTCGTTAATTTTTTTTTAACCGATATTTTTCTATGAAGATATTTTTTAACCAAGTGCCTGTAAAAAGTAAAATATCAACTATTGAACAATTTACTTTTCTTAATAGTTTTCTCATTTATAAGTTGGATGGAATGAAAAACAAAATAAGAATAAATTGTTTTTCATAGTTCTAAAATAAAATAGCCTTTTCCAGCTCCAGCAGCTTTTGCTTTCTCCAGATTCCTCCGGCATAGCCTACCAACTCACCGTTTGAACCTATCACACGATGGCAGGGAATTAAAATAGCAATTTTATTGATTCCGTTGGCTGTTCCTACAGCACGTATTGCCTTAGGGTTTCCTAATATTTCTGACTGCTGTTTATAGGTTCTTATTTCACCCATCGGAATTTCACGCAGCAGCTGCCAGACCTTCTCCTGAAACTCTGTTCCCGTAGTAAATAACGGAACATCAAATTGACTTCTTTTTCCCTCAAAATATTCTTTCAATTCCTTTTCCAGCTGCACAAAATGACGATGTTCCTTTTCTACCATTTCTGCTTTTAAGGCCTTTGATAAAGCCGTCAGCTGTCTCTCAATACTCTTCCGGTCTGTAAATTCAAGCAGACAGATTCCCTGATCTACAGCACAGGCGATCATTTCTCCCAATGGGGTGGATATGTTTTTTTGGTGTATCATTTCCATTCGTTTAAAATTAAGCTTTTTGGAAATCATATATTCTTTTTAATGCATTAAATTTTTTTTATCTGTTCAACATGTCTTTCATTATGATAAATAACAAAACGGAAAGTATCTCCAAGCTTCAGTTTGATCAGTTTTGAAATACTGATATGGGTTTTTGTCTTTTCCAGATCAACATATTGTGCTTTTTCCAATAACTCAAGTAATTGTCCCTGATGGTTAATGAATATATCCACTACCCTTTTATCCAGATTGCTGTGGATCGGATTCATGGCTTTAAGCGTTTTCATTGTATTCAGTTTCTCTTTGGGAAGCATGCTTTTAGCAAAATAATTTCCAAGAATTCCGGGTTTAAAATAGGATTGGGAAGACTTTCCGGCAGAAGAAACAGCCCGGCTGATTTCAGGAATATAAAAATCTCCGTATCGGTTAAGATGTTCCAGACATTCCAATTTACTCCAGCTTTCTGCTGAAGTTCTGAAATTCAGATCATGTTCCGGCTTTACAGACAACATTTCAGCAAAGTGTAAATGCCCTTCTGTCTTATTTTTTAATTCATTCAGTAATTCTGAGGTTGAAATTTTCATTATTTTTTTATACAAATATGCTGATCCGGATGTTCTTAAATCTTGATTGAACTCAAGATTTTTTAAGTCTGGACAAAGTTTCCGGCGACATTCTCAGATAATTAGCGATATATTTATTAGGAACCTCCTGAAATAGCTTCGGACTTCGTTTTAAAACCCTTTCAAAGCGTTCACCAGGCGCATTGATGAGCAGATCTTTTTCTCTTTCAAGCTGCTGTAATACGAGATCTTCCAGAATATTCATCCAGAAATTCATATGTTTCTCATCTGATTGCACAAACTCATAAAAATCCTTTTTCGAAGCCATTTTTACTTTTGTTTTTTTAATCGCCTGAATATAAAGATCGGAAGGTTTTCCTGATAAAAAGGAATCCAGACTGACAATAATATTTCCGGTATATCCAAAACGAATGATCCTTTCTTCATTTTCATCCATCATAAAGATCCGCACACTTCCTTTTTCAATAAAATAAATAGAGGTATCTGCACTGCCCGAAATCTTCAGGAAATCATTTCGCTTGAATTCTTTCTTTTCCCAATGGATTCCACTTTGAAGCAATTTTTCAACCATTTCATTTTAGTATTTGCTTTTCCAAAGATAATAGGTAATTTTAAAGTTTTAAAACACTAATCACTGATAATGCTTAAAAGAACAGTACTTTTTATACTGCTTTCTGCCGGATTTTATGGGATGAAAGCACAGCAGACCATACCCTTCCGGATCACAAAGCACAATAATATCATTGTCAAGACCCTTGTCAACAACAAGGATTCTTTGGATCTGATGTTCCAGATCGCCATGAAAGAGTATTCAATTTCTCCCGACAGTAAGCGGAAAGCAGATCATATTGTTTTCAACAAAGAAGAACTCAGCGACCACAATACCGTACAAATTGGAAAAATCACTCAGAAGAATGCACGTTTTTTTGACAATCAGTTAACGGGTCACGAGGCAGACGGAAAAATCGGAACCGGAATTTTTGAAGGTAAAGCATTTAAAATAGATTACGATAACAACCAGTTTGTGATCTATGACAAAATGCCGGATCTAAAAGATTACCAACCTATTAACATCATCCTGGATCATGACAGCTTTTATCTGGCCGCAGATAATATCCTGGATGGAAATCAACAGCAGGAGGCTTATTTTGTTCTACAATCCGGATTTTCCGGAGCTATTCTTTACAGCAATGAGTTTGCTGAAGAAAAACATCTGGAGAAAAAGCTAAAGGTAACAGGAGAGAAAACACTAAAGAATTCTGAAGGTAAAACTTTAACGACCAAACAAGCTGTTCTTCCCTATTTTAAATTGGGAAAAAGTGTGTTTAAAGATGTTTCAGCAGGATATTTCTCCGGAGAACTGAAAACACAAAATGTAAGTTATCTGGGCGCCGATATGCTCCGCAGGTTCATTTGGATCTTTGATGCTGAGAGAAAGATGGCTTACATTAAACCCAGCAAGTACTTTTCCGAGCCTTATTACAAAATGAATTAAAATATGATAAACACTTTAATGCTAAAAAAGATCATTAAACCCAAAACGGTTGCTGCTCTTTTACTTTTGCCATTGGCCGTTCTATGCTGTAAGAAAGAAGAGAAAAAAACAGTGACTACAGAAATAAAAACATCGAATGATTCTATAAAAACGGTAAAAACTGAAGAGAAAATTAATTATACCGATTTTAATATTTTCAGTCTGTCCATCATTTCATCCGCAGAAAAGAATACTGATATGGATATTTTCATTTCTGTTTCAGACATCTATAAAGGAGAGCAGCCAATTCCTGCAGCTATTATGAAAAACCAGAAGCAGATGACCTATGAGGAACGCCAGCATTTTGAACTGGATGCACCCAGCAGAAAAAAACTGCTCAACGGAATTCAGCTCACAGAAAATGATTCTCTGTATATTCATGAATATGGCTCTAACAAACTTCAAAGAATGCCGATCAGCCAATTAAAAGCTGTAGCTTATTTAAGTCCTTATTCAGATGATGAAGATTTAGATCCGGATTCTTATATGATGGGATTTCAGGTAGCCACTCACCAAAAAACTACAGACTACGACCGATACAATAATGCCATCGCTTATTTTGGGAATAAAAATCCTTTCGTAGACAATAAAATGAAAGCTGTGAAATGGCAAAAAGCTGATGCAGCTATTTCAAAAAAATATTTTACCCATTCAAAATTAGTTCAGGGAAAAACCTATCAGGCACAATATGAGAACCTGACCTATTATCTGCAGGACTATCTTCAAGAAGGAAATATTGTAGATCGTAAACTGGTTGTCATCAATGATCGTAAAGAAAAAATTGCGGAGAAGACATTTAGTCTTGAAGGAAGTGATGGTGGAGAATTTCTTCCTCTGTACGGTATAGACGCCGATGAAGCCAATATTTTCCAATATACAGGTCATCTTTTCAAAGGAAAACCTCCTGTTATTTTTGGATTCATTGCCCAGTCTTTTGGCTGTCCTTCTATTAGCTTTTTAGATCAAAAAGAGAAGGATTTCCCGATCAATTGTGATAACAGACATTGATGTGCGAAGCAGTGAAGTGATAAAAAGGTTTTCTTTACACAAAACCTTTTTATTTATCTATCCAGTAATTAAGAACCCTATCCCCTTTAAAATATAACCATTTATACTTATTTTCATAATCAAAATATGTATTGAAGTGAAAATACATTCTCTTATTGATTTCATCAAAGTAAATTTTATTTTCTTTTGCAATGTCAGTACTGCACTTGCCTTCCGGAGAGCTGATCAGGTCACTATTGATAATGAGCTTGAAATTCTGTAAAGGCTTGTATTCGATTGGCATAGATGTTTTTTTATCTAAAAAGAATTCTTTATTGGCGCTGCCGAATCTTGTCTCCTCATCAAATTCAATACTCTGCATTTGTATCGAACCATCTTCTTTTCTTTTAAAATGCCAATAACTTTTGTGACAGCAGTCCTTATAAAAAGTAATTACTGAATGATGTTCATCTAAATAACCCAATTTAAAAAAATTAAAAAAGTTAATATTGATATATTCTTCTTTATCAAACAAAGAGTAATCGTAGTTCAGCTTTTTTTTACTTTTATAGGGCTGAATAGTGCTTATGAAAATAACCTTCCTTTCTCCATTATCATTTTTGACCGTATCAATAAATAGATACTGTTGTTCCAGTTTTTCATATTTCACCGGATCCAAGTATAATACATCATTGGTTTTTACTTCTGAATATCTGTTGGGATTATTGGTTCCGTAGAATGATTTCTTAGTATAATATCTGCTCACTTGGCGGGTATAGACCCTGAAATTGGATAAGCTGAGCTCTTTGAATCTGATCTCTTCGTTCTCACTTAATCTTTTAACTTCTTTTTCGGTTTGTTTATAAAAACTTTTACAACTCAACAAAGAAAGCAGAAAGAGGAGTAGGAATGTACTATTTTTCATGATTGGACAGATTAAGATTAGACATAATATATGAGCCGCCTGCTGAAATATAAAAAGGTCTTTGGTTCTGGTGATAAGAGCTTTTTGTGAGATAATGGATTATATTCTGAACTTCGGATAAATTGTAAACGTTATTAAGCCTTATAAATCCATTCCAGTGTTCCGCATTTCCTATCCCGAAATTCCAGAAACCATGATTAAAATATTTCTGCTTTGGATCAGCATAATCCACATATCCGAAAAGAAATTCATCCGCTGTATCAAAAGCAAGTTCTGAATATCCCGTAAACCTGTAGAAACCTGCATTAATATTATTGATTTTACGATCCATGGGTAAATTGATATTGACAAATCCACCACCGGTATAATATCTATCCTCTTTGTCTCCCAAGCCAATTTTTGCAATTGGCCATCCGCCATCGTTAAGATATCCGAACTGAAAATTGTCTATTTTAAAACCTAAAAACCCTACTCTTTGTCTACGTTTACATTTTGGAATGTTGGCAGAAAGATGATAAACCCAGTTGGTTCCAAAAGTAAATGAAGAATTAAAAGGATTCTGTAATGAAGGCTGAGTCAAGTCAGTAAAGTAATAAAGCGGTTTATTCCTGTTTGCAATATATTCCAGAGAATTGTTCCTGAATTCATTGTTGAAGCCGGAGGTTAATGACAATGAACCCGTCAATTGACTTGAAAAGCGTTTCCTGATGGTATCCTGATACGTACTCAAACCTCCGTAACTGATTGTATATTCGGCATTCAGAGCGGGAAGCAATGAATTAAAAGCCATATACCCAATTCCGGTGCTTATCCCAAACCGAATATTGGGAGTGCCGTACTGAAATTCTATGATCGCTTTTGCAGCCACCCCGATCTGAATATTCTTCGGTAGAACCGTCTGATTAACGAGCATTTGTGAAAACACAAATGAAGGAAATAAGATCAGTATATATTTCAATATTCTCATACTATTTGGTTTTTGAAATGCTACAGTCCATTTATTTTTTTACCCGTCTTCAGCCATTCTTTAAGGATATAATAAGCATCCCAGCCAACTCTGTAGGAAATATCATTTTTATATCCTTCCCGATCAGGAGCTTCTTTATCATCTTCATCAAATTTATTGGAAAGGTGGCAAAAACCAATCTGATGCATATATTCGTGGCACAGATTCACAGCAATAGCATAGGACAAGGGTAATTCCGGCATATCATCAATAATATTTTTATAATAGGCTGTCGTTACTCCTGTATCAGGACAAGTAGATCCCAATGCCGAATTGTGTTTCTCTTTAAAGTAGACTATCCAATCAACTTTATCTTTTTGATATAATCTTGAATAGATTGCGGTACCTGCAATTTTGGTGGAATCTTTTTTTGAGGGCTTACATTTTTCAGGTTTGCATCTATTCCAGCCCGGAAATTTTTTTTCAGTATATAAAGATTGAAATTCCACTGAATTAAAAACAGCGTTGGCAATGATAAAAGCCTCTTCCAGATTTTTTTTATAAATGCTTTTGTCAAAAACAGTGTTATCAAATGAAAAAGAACGATCATTATCTAAACGAATCTGGATTTTTTGTGAAAACATACAGGCGGACATAAAAAGTAACATCCACATTATCAGAGTTTGTCTTTTCATGGTAATAATTTGTGTTGATTAATCTCTTTAATTTAGTATTTTTTCAGTCAGATTGAATTTATATGACAATATTTCTACAATCAGCTATTCAATGAGTTTCCGTAACTTTATATAACAAATTTAGATACAAAACCTTATGTTTACCATCCCCCTTTAGGGTGATTTTATGTTCAACGGTAAGCATAAAAAATAAATCTGCTGATTATCAGATACAAGAGATAATTGCAACCGGTACGATGAAATGAAGGTACTTGTGAAAGCTTAAGGGATTACAAAACTATTTAATGCATTAGAATTATTTCAATCTATACAGACTGTGCCTTATATTTGAATTTATTTTTCTGATTATCTTTAATGAAATTCTTCCTTCGTCAGAAGCATTTACATTATCTTTTATATCACTGCAGAAGCCATCATAGACATATAGTAGTTGGCGCAGTGTAATGCATTAATTAACACAATTTCTTTCTCCGGAAAGGTTTCAAAGGCATCAGAGATCGTAATCTGATATTCGTAATTCATAGAGGTCCATTTCAGATGGGGCTTTATAATCATCAACTCAACGCCGCCCTGGTCAGTAAGAACAAATGATTCTTTAAAAATACCTCTGTGTTTGAAAAGATAACCATTCTTCACTCCGTCAAAATAGGTCTGCACCACAATTTCTCCGTTCCAGTTCATTCTGAATTTCAGAAGAACTCTTTCATGATCTTTAAGCTCAATGGTTGTTCCCCAAAAACCTTTTGGCTCCACCTGATAAGTTTGCCCATCGGCAATCTCAATAACAGCATTAAATTTAAACCAGCTAGTATAGATAAGTTTTCCAATTAATTTTTCTTCTCTTGTAATCTCAAAAGATAAAGAATTGCTTGATTTTGCGTAATATTCTGCCATGGTTATATTTTGATTTGGTGGAATTTTTATTAGTTTTTAAATAATAATAACAGCTTGAATTTTAACGCTCTAATTTATAAATAATTCGGTAAACATAAATGTATTTTTAAGCCGATATAATAAAAATGATTGATAATTACTTGGAGTTATCTTATTTTCCTTGATCAATTGCGTTCAGGTTTTCATTAAGCAGTTTTTATTATCGTAATAAAAAACCTGATAGACTTCAAAAATCTATCAGGTCTAAATCATTTCCAGATTATTCTTATTAAATCCTTTTAACTTCTAATTAATTTTATACACATAATGATTACTGATATACCTGCTTTTATCCTTCAGTTTTTCAGGATAAAATATTGTTCCATCAATCTCAACACTTTTAATCCTGTATCTCCAGCTTCCATTATGGCTTTTGTAAATTTTTGTTGTTGAATTGGGATAAAGCTCAAGGGCAATGGAAGAATCTCTCACTTCTATTTTTTCAAGAGACTTTGGATTTTTGATTTTATAAAAAGCCCGTGGTGAAAGTATTCCATGTTCATAATTAAATCCAATGCTGCCGGGTTCATTATCCATTGCTTTTGAGATGGGATAAGTGTAATTGATCTTTATTATTTTTTTTGAGTCGGTCAGGTTTTGAATATAAAAATCAGTTAACCAGGAACATCCTGAAAGCACTGCTAACAAAATACAACACAGAAATCCTATCGTAATTGACTTTATGCTCATTGGAAGTAATAATTTTAATCGCTTTTGTTATTAATTTATTCTTATAAAATAATTGATAGCCATATTTTTTGGCCGGTTTTCTGTTCCTCCTGCGTTGGCAATAATTAAAGGAACTGTAGTCCTATCATAACCACTAACAATTTGTGAGCCATCAAGATCTCCATCTGCTCCGGAAGTATTTCCCGAAACTGCCAGAGGTGTTGTCACTGCGCCTCCGAAAGTTTGTTGTACAATTTGATGATTATGTTCCTTAAACTCATCCTTCTGAATACTACCACGTACCCTATTGTCAGAAGGGTCTTTTTGATATTGAGGAACTGGAGGAATACCATTTCCAGCTTCATTTGAATCAAATATATTATTTCCACGTAGAAAAACACCTCTTAAATCCGGGACATTATTCAAATTTTGTGCAGCGCGTGCCAATCCACAAGTACTATCAATTCTTCTTCCGTCACAAGGTGCCCATTTTGAATATCTGCTATTCCAGTTCTTATCAGGATTTGTCAGATTATTTTTCGTCACTTCCTGAAATTCTTCCCAACTTAAATAGGAGCAAAGTATTGTCCCTACAGGAAAATCTTTGTTAAATCCACTAGGAAGCCCATTTAATAAACAGTTTACAGGTCCCTTATCTGTGTCTAAGAAAAAGAAAATATCTTTGGACGGGTCGCTTCTTTTGAAAGTAATTGAATTATTGTCATCAAGGATACCGCCTTTATTAAAGCTTTTGCTTATTTCTATCCCGTTGGTTATTTTATAATCTTCAACAACAGGGCTTGGATCCGTACTTGATATTTTGTTATAGAAAATATAAATGGTTATTCCTTCATCTCCTTCCTGAACCACTGTTGATAATCCTTTTTTATTATTTTGAACTTCTAAGCATTTCACATATCCATCAATAACATCTTTATTGGGCGTATGTAAACTAAAAGAATCAAAGAATGATTGTGAGACTGTAATCGTTTCCAGTGATTTAACCTTCTCCTGAAAATTATTAATTTCATCGCCGGAAGCTCCAAGGTTTAAGACATTTTTAACCATTGATGTAGGATCAATTGCTTCAAAACCAAATGAAAATTTCTTAGCTTTAAAATCATCTTTGAATTTTTCGGATTCATAATATTTCTTCAGATCATAAAGAAAATTACCTGTTTTTACGACATTCAAAGTGGTATAAATTCCACCCTCCAGAAGCTTTGTACATTGATTAGGTTCCATTTGTATAGTTTTTTGAGGTTAGTGAGTGAGTTTTTACATATAATGAAAGTTGTATTATCAAACTTTCATTTGTTATGACGTACCAAAAGTACTCTGTATGAAATCGTATGTCAATTACCCTTTTGTGGTATTATTTTATTAGGTTTGGGCATAAAAAAACCTCATAGATTTCAAAAATCTATGAGGTTTAGAATATTTATTTTGATCGAATTACATCGTCTCCATTTTGAAGCTCATGCTTTCGATTACTTTTAGAATTGCTTCTACCGTATCCATTGACGTTAAACAAGGAACACCGTTTTCCACACTCATTCTTCTGATCTGGAATCCGTCTCTTTCTGCCTGCTTACCTTTTGTAGTGGTATTTACAACATACTGAACTTTTCCTTTCTGGATCAGGTCGATAAGATTTACACTTTCTTCTCCGATTTTGTATCCGATTTTGCAAGGAATTCCTTTTTCTTCAAAGAATTTCGCAGTACCTTCTGTAGCCCAGATTCTGAATCCTACTTCATGGAATCTTGCTGCCAGAGCTGCTGCCTCATCTTTATGCTTATCTGCTACTGTGAACAGGATAGATCCGTGCATAGGAACTTTTCTTCCTGCTGCAACCAATCCTTTGTAAAGTGCTTTCTCAAGGGTTGTATCTTTCCCCATAACTTCTCCTGTAGACTTCATTTCAGGGCCTAAAGAGATATCCACTTTCGTTAGTTTAGAGAAAGAGAATACCGGTACTTTTACAAATACGCCTTCTTTGTTTGGAACCAGACCATTTTTGTACCCTAGATCTTTCAGTTTTTGTCCCAGGATAGCCTTTGTTGCAAGGTTTGCCATTGGCACTTCTGTGATTTTAGACAAGAAAGGAACTGTTCTTGATGAACGTGGATTTACTTCGATTACATAAACATTTCCTTCGAAAAGAACGTACTGGATGTTCATTAATCCAATAACCTTTAATCCTTTTGCCAGTCTCTGTGTATAGTCTACCAAAGTCTCAATCTCGCTTTGAGAGATATTCTGTGGAGGATACACCGCGATAGAGTCTCCGGAGTGAACTCCCGCTCTTTCGATATGCTCCATAATTCCTGGAATCACTACTGTTTCACCTTCACAGATGGCATCTACTTCAATTTCCTTTCCTACCATGTATTTGTCTACCAATACAGGGTGTTCAGGGCTGGCTTCTACTGCATTTTCCATGTAGTGGGCCAGTTCTGCTTCTGCGTATACAATTTCCATCGCTCTACCTCCAAGAACGTAGCTTGGACGCACCAATACCGGATAACCGATTTCGTTGGCAATTTTTATCGCTTCTTCTTTCGAAGTGGAAGTTCTTCCTTTTGGCTGAGGAATTCCCAGTTCCTGAAGTGCTTTTTCGAATTTGTCTCTGTTTTCAGCTCTGTCAAGATCTTCCAGTGAAGTTCCTAAGATCTGTACTCCGTGAGAGGCTAATTTATCTGCAAGGTTAATGGCAGTCTGTCCTCCGAACTGTACTACTACTCCTTTTGGTTTTTCAAGTTCGATGATGTTCATTACATCTTCTTCTGTAAGCGGCTCGAAGTATAGTTTATCAGAGATAGAGAAGTCTGTAGAAACTGTTTCAGGGTTGTTGTTGATGATAATCGCTTCATAACCCATTTCTTTGATCGCCCATACTGAGTGAACGGTTGCGTAGTCAAACTCAACTCCCTGTCCGATTCTGATTGGTCCTGAACCCAGTACGATGATTTTTTCTTTGTCTGAAACAACACTTTCGTTTTCTTCTTCGTAAGTTCCGTAGAAATAAGGGGTTTCAGATTCAAACTCAGCGGCGCAAGTGTCTACCATTTTGTACACCGGCATGATTCCGTTTTCTTTTCTGAAGTTGAAAACCTCACGCTCTTTTACATCCCAAAGAACAGCAATATTGATATCTGCGAAACCTAGTCTCTTCGCTTCAATTAATGTTTCTTTATCGAATTTGTTTGCAGCGATTACTTTTTCGAAGTCCACTAACTTTTTCAGTTTCCAGATAAAGAACTTGTCTATTTTACTCCATTCTACGATTTGCTCCCAGTCGTATCCTCTTCTTAAAGCATCCCCGATGATGAATAATCTCTCATCGTCGCATACTCTGATTCGTCTTTCAATTTCTTCAGCAGTAAGTGCCTGAGCCTGCTTGGTTTTTAATCCTAAATGTTTGATTCCCGTTTCTAATGAACGGATTGCTTTCTGTAAAGATTCCTCAAGGTTTCTTCCGATTGCCATTACTTCACCGGTTGCTTTCATCTGAGTGGAAAGTCTTCTGTCTGCTGTTTCGAATTTATCGAATGGGAATCTTGGGAATTTTGTTACTACGTAGTCAAGAGCCGGCTCAAAACATGCGTATGTTTTTCCTGTTACCGGGTTCATGATTTCATCCAGAGTCAATCCTACAGCAATCTTTGCAGCAATCTTTGCAATCGGATACCCTGTTGCTTTACTTGCTAATGCTGATGAGCGGGATACTCTAGGGTTTACCTCAATGATATAGTAGTCGAATGAATGTGGATCTAAAGCTAACTGTACGTTACATCCTCCTTCAATTCCCAACGCTCTGATGATTTTCAGGGAAGCATTTCTCAGTAGCTGATACTCTCTGTCTGAAAGGGTCTGAGAAGGTGCTACTACGATAGAGTCTCCTGTGTGAACGCCTACCGGGTCAATATTTTCCATGTTACAAACTACAATGGCGTTGTCGTTTGCATCACGCATTACTTCATATTCAATTTCTTTGAAACCAGCGATTGATTTTTCAATAAGACACTGTGTAACAGGACTGTGTTTTAGTCCCAATTCAGCAATCTCTTTCAATTCAACCTCTGTAGAAGCGATACCACCTCCGGTTCCTCCCATTGTAAATGCAGGACGAACAATTACTGGATATCCGATTTCATCTGCGAAAGCAAGGGCTCCTTCTACCGTGTTTACGATATCAGATTCCGGAACCGGTTCGTTCAGTTCTCTCATCAGCTCACGGAAAAGGTCTCTGTCTTCTGCTCTGTTGATGGCAGAAAGCTTTGTTCCCAAAACTTCCACTTTGCATTCTTCAAGAATTCCTGATTTCTCCAGTTCTACCGCCATGTTAAGACCTGTCTGGCCTCCAAGAGTTGGTAATAATGCATCCGGACGTTCTTTTCTGATGATGTGGCTTACAAACTGTAATGAAATCGGCTCGATATATACTTTATCAGCGATTTCCACATCCGTCATGATCGTTGCAGGGTTTGAGTTGATCAAAATTACCTTGTAGCCTTCTTCCTTCAAAGACAGACAAGCCTGCGTTCCTGCGTAATCAAATTCAGCTGCCTGACCGATGATGATAGGTCCTGAACCGATTACTAAAATTGTTTTTATATCGTTTCTTTTCATAGGGGTTTAAAATGTAACAATTTATCAATCTAACAGTGTAACAATGTTACTGTCCGTTTTCATTTGATAAACTTGTGCTTAAAATTTTATAAATAATTTTTCCAATTTCTATAATCTGTGTTTCCAAGTTTTCATTAAATGGATAACTTTGAGAATGTTTACACAGATATAACCAATATTTTGTTTCTTCAAGCTCTTTAGCAGCAATTTTAATTTTATTCACAAAATCTTTTTTACTGTAGGGATTTTGTGCTTCAAAAGAATTTGCGCCAATACTTGTTCCAGAACGTAATAATTGTTTAGCAATAACAAATTTCTTTTTACTTTCCAATAATTCACAGAACTCTATAATATCTAATGAGAACTTAACGGTTTTTTCAATTAAAGGATTGTTTTCGAAATTGATCATTTTAATTATTGTTAAACTGGTACATTTTTAAATTGGTACATTAAATCAATGAACTCATCAAACAGGTAGTTTGCATCTTCCGGGCCAGGACTTGCTTCAGGGTGATACTGAACTGAGAAGCAAGGGTGAATTTTATGTTTCAACCCTTCATTTGTTCTGTCGTTCAATGCGATGTGCGTTTCGATAAGATCTGTTCCTTTTAAGCTTTCCTGATCTACCGCGTATCCGTGGTTTTGAGAAGTAATAGCTACTGTATTTTTCTCCAGATCCAATACCGGGTGGTTTCCTCCTCTGTGTCCGAATTTCAGTTTGAAAGTTTTCGCTCCACAGGCAAGACCAATCAGCTGGTGTCCCAAACAGATTCCGAAGATTGGGACTTTTCCTAATAATCCTCTGATCATATCTAAAGCATGTGGTACATCTTCCGGGTCACCAGGACCGTTTGACAACATAATTCCGTCCGGATCCATCAACAGGATTTCTTCTGCTGTTGTATCCTGGGAAACCACAATGATATCACAGTTTCTTTGAGACAGTTCTCTGATAATTCCCAATTTTGCCCCGAAATCTACCAATACTACTTTAAAACCTCTGTTTGGATTAGCATAAGGTGTTTTTGTAGAAACTTCCTCTACCTGATTGATTGGGAAACTCGTTGCCTTCAATTCTGAAGCTACTGCAGCTTCGTCAGTATCTGCATTTACAATTTTTCCTTTTACTACTCCATGGTTACGAAGAACTCTTGTTAGTCTTCTTGTGTCAATTCCTGAAATTCCTGAAAGGTTTTTCTTTTTAAATAATTCGTCTAAAGTAATCTGAGTACGGAAATTGGAAGGAAGATCGCAAAGTTCTTTTACGATAAGCCCTTTGATTGCCGGCTCAATACTTTCATAATCATCACGGTTAATACCATAATTTCCGATAAGCGGATAGGTCATACAAACTATCTGACCGCAATACGATGGGTCAGAAATCAATTCCTGATACCCTGTCATTCCGGTATTGAAAACTACTTCCCCTGCAGTTTCCAATTCTGCTCCGAAACCTTCTCCATGAAACACTTCACCGGACTCCAGTATTAATTTTTTCTTCATTTTAAACTTTTATCTCTTATTATTTATTATATGTCATTAACAGGTCGCCCTTACAGGGCTTGGATTGTCTACATCCTTTTTTTCATGGGTTTCACCCATTGCTATTAACAGGCCGCCCCTACGGGGCTTCTAAACTTTTAACTTTCGCCCTGGCTCTTATTTAAAAGTATATCCTTTAGTTTCCAATGCTTCTTTCAAAATGGCCATTCTTGTGAAAACACCATTCTGCATTTGCTTGAAAACTCTTGATCTTTCGCATTCTACAAGATCTGAATCTATTTCCACTCCTCTGTTGATCGGAGCCGGATGCATGATGATCGATTCTTTTTTCATGGCCTTTTCTCTTTCTTTGGTCAGTCCATATCTTTTATGGTATTCTGAAGCGGTGAAGCTCATTGCGGCATCGTGTCTTTCGTGCTGGATTCTTAATAGCATTAAAACATCCACTTCGCCGATCAGTTCATCTACTGACATATAAGTCCCGTTGATTAAGGCTCCTTCATCAAACCACTGTTCCGGTCCTGAGAAGTATACTTTAGCGCCTAACCTTCTTAAAGCCTCCGCATTGGAGTTCGCTACACGGCTGTGTTTTACATCTCCTACAATTCCTACTTTCAATCCTTCAAACTTTCCGAATTCCTGATAGATCGTCAGCAGATCCAGCATACATTGTGAAGGGTGGTTTCCTGTTCCATCTCCTCCGTTGATCACCGGAATATTAATATTTTTCAGTTCCTCGAAGTATCTGTCTTTCTTATCACGGATCACCACAAGGTTTACTCCTATACTTTCAATAGTCTTTACGGTGTCATAAAGACTTTCGCCTTTGTTTACCGAACTGTGTGATGCATCAAAGGGAACTACCTGAAGTCCCAGCTTTCTTTCTGCAAGATCAAAACTTGTTTTTGTTCTTGTACTGTCTTCGAAGAAAAGATTTGAGCAAAAAACTTCTCCTTCAATTTTAGCAGTTTTACCGTTTGCAAAAGCCAGTGCTTCTGTCAGTATACTGTTGATTCTCTCGGTGCTTAGTTCTGTAATCGTAAACATATTTCTAATTTTTGGACATAAAAAAAGCGAAGACAACAATCTTCGCTAATAACAATAAATATCGTAAAGGGCGCTCTCGCCCGGTAAATCTAATGATATAAATGCTTTTTTATTCATTAGGTGCAAAGATATAACAATTTTATGAACCGGCAAAAATTATGTTTAAAATAAATTTAAAACTTAAGTACTTCCTTATTCTCATTTAAAATTAATATTTTTGTTAGCCACAACTTTATTTTATGGATTTAAAAGACAAAATGATTCTCAGCATTATTCAGGAAGATTCCACACTTTCGGTTAAGGAAATTTCCGAAAAGATAGGCCTTACCTTTACTCCTACTTATGAACGCATCAAACAATTGGAGAAGCAGGGGATCATTCAGAAATATGTCGGGCTTTTAAACCGTGAAAAACTGGGTTTAAATATTGTGGTCTACTGTAACGTCCGTCTTAAGGAACAATCCAAGAAAGTATTGGAGACTTTTGAGAAACATATTGGAAACTATGATGAAGTACAGGAAATCATCAGCCTTTCCGGAGAGTATGACTATATGTTGAAGATTATTGCCAAGGACATCAATTCTTATAACGAATTTGCTGTTAATGTTATTTCAAATATTCCCAATATCGGACAATATCACAGTTCTATCGTACTTCACGAGGTAAAAAAATCTACCAAATTTAAAATTGATCTGGAATAATCTTTCTATTTTTAAACAAAACTGATTTAAACTTCTTGCTGAAAATCGAGGATTTTCTTGCGCCTTTGCGCTTACCAGCACATTTTATTTCTAATATCTTGTTAGGAAAACGCAAAGACGCGAAAGAAATTCATATACTTTTTGCTTTAAGGTGCAAAGATTTTATCTCCGATAAAATTAATACAGCCAATTTTAATTTTCAACTATAATCATAGTTTCAAAGTTTCAAAATCAATCATCAAATTCAAAGAGCAGAGTAAAATAAAGCCATTAAGGTCACTTAAGCAGATAAGATTTAAGATTAAGGCTTTCACAACGAAAAGACAGCAGGCTAAAATAATTTTAGAATTTCCACTGATTCTGCCTAAGTTTTTGCTGACCTTAATGACTTAGATTCTAACCCAATAATTTATTTTTCAGTTTATTAAACTGATATTCTATTTTATCCAGACAAAGATTTCCAATACTTCCCTGGTGGGTATGTTCAAGGTTTCCTAGTTCAAATTCAAACTTATTATTTTCGATCTCCTGCCCTACTTTCACATAAGCATCACGGAAAGAGCTGCCGTTTTTCACTTCTTCATTGATCTTTTCTACGCTGAAAAGATATTTGTACTTTTCATCTTCCAGAATTCCGTCTTTTACCTGAATATTTGGTAAAGTATAGCTTAATATCTCCAGACATTCCTTTAAAGAATCTATCGCTGGGAAAAGTATTTCTTTCGTCAGCTGTACATCTCTGTGATATCCTGAAGGCAGATTGCTTGTCAATAGAATCAATTCATTCGGAAGTGACTGGATTCTGTTGCATCGCGCACGAACCAGCTCAAAGATATCCGGATTCTTTTTATGAGGCATAATGCTGCTTCCTGTAGTAAATTCTTTCGGAAAGCTGATAAAGTCAAAATTCTGGCTTAAATACAGGCACACATCGTAAGCAAATTTACCAAGTGTTCCGGCTAAAGTAGCCATGGACATGGCCAGCATTTTTTCAGACTTTCCACGGGTCATCTGAGCGTACACAGAATTATAATTCATGGACTGGAAGCCTAGATTATAAGTGGTACTTTCGCGATTGATCGGAAATGAAGAACCATAACCAGCTGCTGATCCCAGTGGATTTTTATTAATGATATTTTTTACTGAAAACAGCATTTCCACATCATCCACAAGCGCTTCTGCATACGCTCCAAACCACAATCCGAATGAGGAAGGCATTGCAATCTGCAAGTGAGTATATCCTGGAAGCAAAACGTTTTTATGCTGATCCGCCAGCTGAATTAAAATCTGGAAAAACTCATCTGTAAGGGCTGTGATCTCACGGATTTCATCCAATAAATACAATTTGATATCCAGTAAAACCTGATCGTTTCTTGATCTTGCCGTATGGATTTTCTTTCCTGTATCTCCTAATTCTTCAATCAGGATTGCTTCTACCTGAGAATGGATATCCTCAGCATCTTTATCAATTTCAAAAGTTCCATCCTCAATCTGATTTAAAATATGATATAAAACAGACAGCATCTGCTCCGATTCTTCCTGAGTGATAATTCCGGTTTCTGCCAGCATTTTACAATGCGCCACAGAACCTTTCACGTCATATTTGGCTAAACGTTCATCAAAGTCAAGATCTTTACCGACTGTGAAATTATTGACTAATATATTGGTGGCAAGGTCATCCTTCTGCCATATCTTTTTCATATGTAATTGTTTATTTTTTTTAAATCATATGCAATCACCACTTCTGTCTGTTATATTACCAGAAAAATTCGCTGGTAGTGATTCATGATCATATTTGATTTAAAATATTTGTTGGTTTTGACATGCCCGGCAAGGCAATCCTTATTACTATTAACTATAAAAAAACATTTCCTTATGTAAAGCTTTCATTTCTAATTTTCTTTTTTGCATAAATCTTATTAAAAACTAAACTTCAAGTGCCTGCCGGGCGGGGTCAAAACATATATTGAGCTGGAAGCCTGAGGATGGAGACCGGAATTGAATTACAAACTGTAACAAACTTCCAGCTTCCCACTTCATTCTTCCTTTCTTTATAACACTTTTTCTAAGATTCTGATGTAAATTTCTATTCCTTCTTCTATTTCATGGATATAGATAAATTCATCTGCTGTATGAGAGCGCCTACTGTCTCCAGGGCCAATTTTCACTGATGTACAAGGAATAATTGCCTGATCTGAAGAGGTTGGTGAACCGTAGGTTGTCCTTCCGATTTCAACTCCTGCTTTTACGAACGGGTGATCCATTTCGATTTTTGAGGAATTCAGCCTGAATGATCTTGCTGTTAAAGTAGATTTCATCTGAGACTGGATGATATCAAATGCTTCCTGATTAGAATATTCGTCAGTTACCCTTACATCCAACGTGAAATTACAAGACTCCGGAACAACATTATGCTGTACTCCTGCGTGAATTCCTGATAAAGTAACTTTAACTTCGCCCAGATATTCTGAAACCTTCGGAAATTTAAAGTCTAAAATATTCTGCAGATCCTGCATACATTTTACAATAGAATTATCATCATTAGGATGAGCGGCATGAGAAGGAGTACCTTTCATTTCTCCATCTATCACAAGAAGTCCTTTTTCTGCAATCGCCAGATTCATCTGCGTGGGTTCTCCTACAATGGCGAGTTCTACATTGGGTAGCTGCGGAAACAGAGCTTCAATTCCATTAAATCCTGAGATCTCCTCCTCTGCCGTCAAAGCAATAACTAAATTATATTTTAAATCCTCTTTATCATAAAAATGTAAAAAAACCTGTGCCATAGAAACCAGAGAAGCTCCGGCATCATTACTTCCCAATCCGAAAATCTTGCCGTCTTTTTCAACAGGAACAAACGGATCCAGCGTATAAGCTTTATTAGGTTTTACCGTATCATGATGTGTATTCAGTAAAACGGAAGGCTTAAAAACATCAAAATGTTTATTTACCGCCCAGATATTGTTTTTAAAACGTTTGGCAGGAATCTGGTGCTTTTTGAAAAAATTCTCAATTTCCACCGAAGTATTAAACTCATCTTTACTGAATGAAGGAATCTCAATCAAATTTTTAAGCAATCCGACCGCATTATTCAACAGTTCTTCTTTATTATAAACAGATTTCAGTTCCTGCATGATGATTTTCTATATGGTTTTTCAATTCTGTTTCTTTGATCAGAAACACTTTCTCTACATTATTTTTTATGGCTCCAAGAGCATTTTCAAGTTTGGGTAAAATCCCTTTGTGAAGCTTTCCTTCTTCTTTTAGTGTGGTAAAATCTTCTTCAGTTACACTTTTAATAACAGATTCAGGATCATTTACATCTTCTAAAACCCCTTCTTTATCAAAACAGTATAATAATTCAACTTCATATTTCTCCGAAAGAGCCTGCGCCATCACAGAAGCAATAGTATCTGCATTGGTATTGAAAAGATTTCCTTTTCTATCGTGGGTAATCGCAGAAAACACAGGAACAAGATTCAGCTTGATTAGTTTTGATACCAGTTTCCTGTTCACACTTTTCTTGGTGATATCCCCCACAAATCCAAAATCGATTTCAGGATGTTCTCTTTTCTTAGCTTTAATTAAATTTCCGTCTGCTCCGGAAAAGCCTATAGCGTTACATTTTTTCTGCTGAAGCTTTTCAACAATATTTTTATTGATTCCTCCCGCATACACCATCGTTACAATATCCAATGTCTCTTTATCCGTTATCCTCCTGCCGTTGATCATCTTTTGTTCGATACCCAGTTTATCAGCAAGCGTTGTTGCCAGCTTTCCGCCGCCATGAACAAGGATTTTCTTTTCCTGGATTTCAGAAAACTGTTCTAAGAATTGGGTTAACAATTCCTCATCATCAATTAAAGCTCCGCCAATTTTTATGATGTATAACTTTTCTTTCATTGTAAACGTTTTGTGATTTTTACTCTTTTCTATCCTTGTCAAGGTTTAAAACCTTGACAAGGATTATTTTAAGCTTTTAATTCATCTAAAATTTCACTGAACACAGCCTGTGCAGAGAAAATCCGGTTTTTAGCCTGCTGATAGATGATAGAATAATCTCCATCCATTACTTCATCACTCAATTCTACATTACGGCGAACCGGAAGGCAGTGCATTACTTTTGCCTCATTGGTGCGGGCTAGTTTTTCGTTGGTCAGCATCCAATCCCCTTTCACTTCAGGCATTGCTGCATAGTCATCAAAAGATGACCAGTTTTTTACATAGATAAAATCTGCATCTTTCAACGCTTCATCCTGATCATGAATTACTTTCACATCTTTTGTGAAGTTTTTATCTAAATCATATCCCTCAGGATTTGTAATCACCAACTCCACATCCATTTCCTGCATCCATTCTGCGAAAGAATTTCCAACGGCATGAGCAATAGGTTTGATATGCGGTGCCCAGGTCAATACCACTTTGGGTTTATAGTCTTTTTTCCAGTTTTCTGTAATGGTGATACAGTCTGCTAAACTTTGCAGTGGATGGCGGGTAGCAGATTCCAATGAAATAACAGGTACTTTTGCATGCTTTTCAAACTGGCTTAAGATACTTTCATTCACATCATCTTTTTTGCTTTTCATTCCTGCAAAACAACGCACAGCGATGATATCACAATATTGGTTTAACACTTCAATCGCATCTTTGATATGTTCCACTGTATCACCGTTCATTACTGCTCCGTCTGCAAATTCAAGATTCCAGGCTTCTTGTGCTGCATTTAATGTCAAAACATTCAACCCTAAATTTTGAGCCGCAATCTGACTGCTCAGACGGGTTCTCAAACTTGAGTTTAAAAATACAAGTCCGATTGTTTTTCCCTTTCCTTTTTCTGTTTCGGTAAGAGGATCTGCTTTTATCTGTAAAGCTTTTTTTATGATTTCCTGTAAGTTTTCCACATCACTTACAGAGGTAAATTTTTTCATTTGGTATTTTCTATTTTTTTTCAATGGACAAATGGAATATCCATTTCATTTTAAATTGATTTTAAAGATTTTGTTTACACATTTTTGAGAGTTTTAACGCAATAACGGAACGCTTTTCACTGATGTTTTTTCCGTTCGCAAGGACGTTTCACTCAGCAATTGACGGTTGTTTTGTCATTCTGAGATTCTTCACTCCACTTCGTTACATTCAGAATGACAGGTATTGTGTACTATTTTAAGTTTTTTAACCCTTTTGCAGCTTTGTTCTTCAACCCTTAGATATTTCCCAATACTGCTTTCAAAGCATTGATGAAAAGATCCGTTTCCTCTTTTTTGATATTGAGTGCAGGAAGAATCCTTAATACTGTTTTATCATTCGAGTTTCCTGTGAAAATATGATGATCAAACAATAAGCTTTTCCTTATTTCCGAACAGTCTCTGTCGAGTTCTATTCCGATCATCAATCCTTTCCTTCGGATGGATGTAATATGTGGTAAATCTTTAATTTCATTTTCAATATATTCGCCCATCTTCTGAGCGTTTTCGATAAGATTTTCATCTTTCATCACGTCCAGCACAGCAATTGAAGCAGCGCAGGCAAGATGATTTCCTCCGAATGTAGTTCCCAGCAAACCATTGCTCGCCTGAAACTTAGGATGTATCAAAACTCCACCAACAGGAAATCCGTTCCCCATTCCTTTTGCAGTCGTAATAATATCCGCTTCTACACCAAATTCCTGATGGGCAAAGAAATATCCGCTTCTTCCATATCCGGACTGCACTTCATCCAAAATAAGAACAGCATCATATTTTTCACACAGTTCTTTGATTTTGGATAAAAATTCCGGTGTTGGAATCATAATTCCGCCTACTCCCTGAATTCCTTCAATGATAACGGAAGAGATTTCACTTCCAAACTTCTCAAAGGTTTCTTCAAGCTGTTGTACATCATTCCATTCTGATCTGATGAATCTTTCTGAAAAGTTAACAGGAGCTACAATTTTAGGATTATCAGTCACTGAAACCGCAGCTGAAGTTCTTCCATGGAATGAACCAGAGAAATAAAGCACCTTGCTTTTCCCGTTATGGAATGAAGCCAGTTTCAAAGCATTTTCATTGGCTTCCGCTCCGGAATTGCATAAGAAAAGGTTATAATCTTCATGTCCAGAAAGTTTCCCCAGCTTTTCTGCCAGCTCAGTCTGTAATTCATTCTGAACAGAATTAGAATAAAAGGAAATTTTTTCCAGCTGATCTTTCAGCTTATTCTGATAATGCGGGTGGTTATGCCCGATAGAAATCACAGCATGACCTCCGTAAAAATCAAGATATTGTTCCCCTTTATCATCCCAAAGAAATGATCCCTGAGCTTTTACCGGATTGATGTTGAATAATGGATATACGTTGAATAAATTCATTTTTTGTTTTTTTATCTTTCTTTTGTCTTGAAACAAAAGAAACAAAAGTTCAAGACCTGGAAACTTCCGCTAAAAATTAGTTCTATTCTCTAAAAATTCTAAAACTTGTGCGAAATCCAAATTGGTTCTTCGGTTCTTTATTTTCCTCGCATTTCGAACAGTAGAATTTTCTTAACGTTCATAGAATTAATTTTCTTAACGCTCCATTTTCCTAAGTCGGATTTACTTCTTGTTTAAAATTCTCAATTATTTATTGTCAATTTAGAAGGCTATTGGCTTCAAATTCAGTCCTGCATTTTCATCCCAGTTCATGGCCAGATTCATATTCTGTACCGCCTGTCCTGAAGCACCTTTTAACAAATTGTCAATCGCTGAGTGAATAACGACAACATTCCCAGTCTTTTCGATCTGAATCACACAGCGATTGGTATTGACAACCTGCTTTAAATCAACCGCCTTCCTGTTTACGGTAACAAAAGGCTCCTCTGCATAAAAATCCTGATATAATTTTTCTATTTCCTCCAGCTCCCAATCTGTCTTCATGGTGGAACTTGTAAAAATTCCTCTTGCAAAATCTCCTCTCCATGGAACAAAATTCAGGTTTACTTCTTTATTGTTGAATGAAATCAGCTGTTGCAAAATCTCATCGACATGTTGATGAGTTAATGTTTTATAAGCTGAAACATTATCATTTCTCCAGGTAAAATGAGTGGTTGCCTGCAAAGACTGTCCGGCTCCTGTAGAACCTGTAATCCCTGTAGTAAAGACTTCATGCAACATTCCTTTTTCTGCTAATGGCAGCAAAGCCAATTGAATCGCCGTTGCAAAACATCCTGGATTGGCAATACTTTTCGCACCCGTCAGTTGTTTTTTATTGATTTCCGGCAATCCGTAGATAAAATCTCTGTTTCCGAAACTTCCTTCTAAACGGAAATCGTTTCCGAGATCAACCACCAGCGTTTCATCTTTGACAGGATTCTGAGTTAACCAGTTTTCACTTTCTTTATGCGGAAGACACAGAAAAAGAATATCTACATCTTCAGGTTTATCAGTCAAAACCATTTCACAAACCGTCGTTAAATCCGGGTACAGATCTGAAATTTTTGTTCCCGAATTTGAACGGCTATATAAAAAACTCAATGTCACATGGGGATGAAAAGCCAGTAAGCGTATCAGCTCACTTCCTGTATAACCGTTGGCACCAATGATTCCTACTGTTTTCTTCATTTTGATTCTGACAGCATTTTGTTCTGTCTTTCATTACATCGTCCCTTCGGAACTAGTTGATATTTTGATTAATCTGATGGTATATATTTAAAGAGTTGCTGACAATTTTTGTATATCCTTTTACGTCATCTCCCGTCCATGCTCTGTTCGCTTCTCCATAGCTTCCGAATTTGTCGGACATCAGATCATGATCAGATTCAATTCCGTTAAGAATAAATCTGTATGGATGAAGGGTTACAAATACCTTCCCCGTTACTGTTTTCTGAGAATCTACCAAGAAAGACTCAATATTTCTCATCACAGGATCTAAGAAAAGTGCTTCATGCAGCCAGTTTCCGTACCAGTCGGATAACTGCGACTTCATCATTTGCTGATATTTTGAAAGCGTATGTTTTTCTAATAAATGATGTGCTTTGATGATCACTGATGCGGCAGCTGCTTCAAATCCCACTCGTCCTTTAATCCCAACAATAGTGTCTCCCACATGAATATCACGGCCAATTCCATACGCTGAAGCTAATTCTTCTATTTTTTGAATGGCATATACAGAATGTTCAAAGCTTTTTCCGTTCACTCCTACCACTTCTCCGTTTTTAAACTCAATCTCAAGTTCTGAAGGCTGAGTTTCTTTGATTTGAGACGGAAAAGCTTCTTCCGGAAGGTAATTTCTTGACGTTAAAGTTTCCTTTCCTCCTACAGAAGTTCCCCAAAGCCCTTTATTTACGGAATACTGAGCCTTCTGGAATTCCATGTCATAGCCGTGATCTTTTAAAAACTCAATTTCTTCCTCACGGGACAAAGCCATATCACGAATGGGCGTAATGATTTCAATATCCGGACACATCACCTGGAAGATCAGATCAAAACGAACCTGATCATTTCCCGCTCCTGTACTTCCGTGAGCAATAGCATCTGCCTGTACTTCAATGGCGTATTTTGCAATTTCCTGTGCCTGAATAGTACGCTCAGCACTTACAGATAAAGGATAAGTATTATTTTTTAACACATTCCCGAAAATCAAATACTTCACACATGAATTGTAGTAATCTTCCTGAGCGTCTACGCACCTGTATTCCTTTACTCCAAGGTTTAAGGCTTTTCTCTCCAACTCTTTTTCCTCTTCTTTTGAAAAACCTCCGGTATTTACAGTAACGGCATACACATCATACCCTAGTGTTTCACTAAGATACTTAGCACAGTAGGAAGTATCCAAACCTCCGCTAAACGCTAAGATGACTTTCTTTTTCATCTGGACTCTTTTTATTTTTATTAATGGTCACATGGAATTTATCAAAATCTTTCTGAATCATCCCATCATATTTATTTTCAGGCAGATTATTCACTACCTCCTCTTTTTTTTTATCGTTTTCCGGAACAAACAGCATCGCTGTACACAAACAGTTTTTGCGTTCCTTCATCATTAAAATTTCATAGTTCACACAGTTCTTGCATCCGTTCCAGAATTCTTCATCCTGAGTCAGTTCAGAATAGATCACTGGTTTATATCCCAAATCACTATTAATTTTCATCACTGCCAAACCTGTTGTTAATCCAAATACTTTCGCATCCGGATATTTGTCTCTAGATAACTGGAAAACTTTCTGCTTGATCTGAGTTGCCACTCCCCCGTTCCTGAATTTCGGTGACACAATCAGCCCCGAATTAGCCACAAACTTCCCATGTGACCAGGTCTCTATATAACAGAAACCTACCCACTCACCGTTTTCAGTGGCTACCACAGCATTGCCCTCTGAAATCTTCTTACTCAAATATTCTATAGAACGTTTTGCGATACCCGTTCCTCTACGCTGTGCAGAATCGTACATTTCCTGCTGTATTTCACTCACATACATTAGATGTTCGCATGAGGAAATTTCTATTTCCATTTATTTATCTAAATTTTTTGGCAAATTTAAAATATAATTTCTTTTAAATCCAAATAAAAAAGATATTTTTTTTGTTTTAAAATTTTAAACAGGTAAAATTATCTTTATTGAAAAATATACATTTGCTAATTTATTATATATTTGCTAAAATAATATAGTTATGGAAAATACCTGCCCAAAATGTAAGAGCATCAAAGTGGTAAAAAGCGGCATCATCAATGAAAAACAGCGCTTCCACTGCAAAGACTGTCAATATTATTTTACCGTTAAAAAACTGGGAAAACAAATTGACGATTACTATGTCACCAAAGCACTTCAGCTATATTTGGAGGGCCTAAGCTACCGTGAAATTGAAAGAATTATCGGCGTTTCACACGTTACCATAAGTTCATGGATCAAAAAATACAATATCACAAGGCCTCCCCATTCTGAATTCCATCCTGTTTATAAAATATTAAAGCAAAACGAACTCATTGAATATATCGCGCAGGAAGAAAACATTAAAAACTCAGGAATTATCATTACCCAATTCGCAGATAAGTATATGCTGATTAAATGGGAGCGGTTTAAGAAGTAAGCGTAGTGCATGAGGCGAGGTTTCGGATTACAGGATGCGAAATACAAGGTACAAGATTTAATATAACATTAAATATCAACCACTTGAATCATTTATATTAAAACTCCATAGCCTGAAGTCCGAAAGTTTGGAAAATAATAACTATACTATTACCACTAATATATATTAAATTTTCATAAATAAATTATTAATTACAATTTGGTATTCACAAAAAACAACGCCAAAAATTGATAATTTATGAAGAAATTACTTACATTCATTGGATTAGCTTTAATCAGCAGTTCCGTATACTCACAAGGTTCTCCTGATTATGGCAGTGGCTTAAAACTCAACCTCAACCCCAACGGTGATAAATTCGTCAGATTTATTTTATGGGACCAGTTTTGGGTAAGAAATACTTCCATGAACCCCGGAACTATGGTAGGCGGTGAACCCACCGATAATTCATGGAGTCTGGGAAACAGAAGATTACGTGCTTTAGCCTATGCACAGATCTCAAAAAGATATATGATTCTACTCCATTTCGGTATTAATAATCAGACTTTTATTAATGGCGGTGCTTCAGGTACTTCAGGCACAGGAGGTTATGGCAACGGAAAGAAAACGCAGCTATTTTTTCATGATGCCTGGAATGAATATGCAGTTATTTTACCTGGAGAAGCAGGAAAATTCAGTTTATCTTTAGGGGCAGGGCTTCATTATTACATGGGACTTTCCCGAATGACTATGGCATCCACGCTTAATTTCCTTACATTAGATTCTCCTGTTTTTTCATGGCCTTTAATCGATAACTCAGATCAGTTTGCAAGACAGCTCGGAATGTTTGCTAAAGGAAAGTATGGAAAACTGGAATATCGTTTCAGCTTAAACAAACCCTTCGCTACAGATCTTATTCCTGTGAATGTAACAGATCCTGCAAAAGCCGTGGCAGTGGACAATAACGGAAATCCCAGTTTCTCAAAAGCGGGATATGTTGAGTATCAATTTCTGGATGAAGAGTCCAATACCCTTCCTTTTAAAGTAGGATCTTACCTTGGAACAAAAAAAGTATTCAACGTAGGTGCCGGCTTTTATCATCAGGCTGACGGAACAAGAACTTCTGTCAATTCAAACATTGAAAAGCATGATATCACTCTTTTTGCAGTAGATGCTTTTGCGGATATTCCTTTGGGCGAAGCAAAAAACAAAATGGCCGTTTCTGCCTATGCCGGATATTATAATTACAATTTCGGACCGAATTATGTAAGAAATCTGGGAACGATGAACATCGGAGCATCAGATCCTAATTTCATCGGCAATAAAGCCATTGCGGGACCGGGAAATCTACAGCCAACCATCGGGACAGGTAATATTATCTACGCACAGGCTGGTTTGCTATTACCAAGCCAGGCAGAAAAGCCAAAAATCAGAATACAGCCTTTCGCGGCTTATACGCACAAAAGTTTTGAGGCTTTTGATAAATCTTCATCCCAGTTTGATGTCGGAGCCAACTGGTTTATAGATGGGCATCATGCTAAAATAACAACACAATATTCAACAAGACCGGTTTATACGAACCCTACGGAAAGCCCTTCTTCAAAAGGAGAATTTATCGTACAGTTTCAAATCTATTTGTAAGACTTAAACCATTAAGAATAATAAAGATTGTAAGATGAATTAGGGATACATTCCCAAAATTCAAATAATTTGACTCTTGTCATTCTGACGAAGGAAGAATCTTACTAACAACCAGTCACACATGAGATTCTTCATTACATTTCATTTCATTCAGAATGACACTTTTGAAATAGCCCCAAAGCATTAAACTTAATTATTTAAAGCCCTTAATGGTTAAAAAAATCAAATTAACATCCTATTCTACTAACATCAAAAACTAATCAATATGAGCGAAAATCATCACGAAAGCTACGAAAATATGACCGACAGGCAGAAAAACCGCACCATCTGGAGCGTGATCACTGCCTCATCACTCGGAACATTAATAGAATGGTACGACTTTTACATCTTCGGGAGTTTAGCCGTTGTTTTAGCGACCAAATTTTTCCCTGCGGATAATCCTACCGCAGCATTTTTATCCACCCTGGCTACTTTTGCCGCCGGATTTGTGGTAAGACCTTTCGGAGCATTATTTTTCGGAAGACTGGGAGATCTTATCGGAAGAAAATATACTTTCCTGGTTACATTACTGATTATGGGATTTTCCACTTTCCTGATCGGATGTATTCCAAGCTATGAAACTATTGGATTTCTGGCACCGGTTTTAGTTTTAATTTTAAGATTACTTCAGGGGCTTGCTTTAGGAGGTGAATACGGAGGTGCGGCTACGTATGTAGCAGAATATGCCCAACCTCACCGAAGAGGTTACTGGACCTCATGGATCCAGACTACAGCAACAGCCGGACTTTTCATTTCATTAATCGTTATTCTGATCACCAAAACAACTCTTTCGGCAGAAGAATTTGATACCTGGGGATGGAGAGTTCCTTTCTGGATTTCCATTTTAATGGTGGCTGTATCCTACATTATCAGAAAGAATATGAAAGAATCTCCTCTTTTTGCTAAGGCTAAAAGTGAAGGTAAAACTTCCAAAAACCCTTTAAAAGAAAGTTTCGGAAATAAATACAATTTCAAGTTTGTACTATTGGCTTTATTCGGGGCTGCCATGGGACAAGGGGTGATCTGGTATACAGGTCAGTTCTATGCAATGAGTTTCCTTCAAAAAGTTATGAATGTGGAATCTGCACAGGTAGATTCACTCATGGCTACCGCTTTGTTTTTAGGAACTCCTTTCTTTGTATTCTTCGGGTGGCTTTCTGATAAAATCGGAAGAAAAGCTGTAATGATGACCGGAATGCTGATCGCTATTTTAGCTTACAGACCTATTTACGACAGCATGTTTAAAAGTGTAAACCTTGAAAATAAAACAGTTGCTGCGAATGGAATTACAGAAAAAAGAACGGCAAAGATCCACAACGATATCGCAACAGACAGTTTAATAACTTTTCACAAAGAAACTCTTTATACAGATGGAACTTTAATTAAAAAAGACAGCATCGTTCACTGGTCTCCCTCAGGAGTTGTTATGAAAGACGGAAAACCTGAAGAAGCCAAAGTTTCTCAAAGTTTACAATTAAGTGACGACACCAAATGGTATCTGGTATTCCTTGTATTCATTCAAGTGATCTTTGTGACAATGGTTTACGGGCCTATCGCTGCTTTCCTTGTTGAAATGTTCCCTGTGAGAATCCGTTATACCTCAATGTCATTACCTTATCACATCGGAAACGGAGTATTTGGAGGACTTCTTCCGGCAGTGGCTACTTATCTGGTGACTACAGGAAAAGAAGCGGGCCACGAGACATGGTATCTGGAAGGACTCTGGTACCCGATTGGAGTTGCAGGAGTATGTTTGATTATCGGATTATTTTATCTTAAAAATAAGAACAACAATCTTCACGATTAAGCACTGAATCACTCAAATTTTTATTAATTTTAAAACTACTAAAATGAACGGACTAAAAAAAATATTAGGCATTCTCTGGATCGCTATTGCGGTGATTGTAGGCTATTTCGGAATTACGGTATTGGGAATCCCTAAAATCGCATCCGGAAAACAGGAAGATCTGGTTTTTGGGATCATCATTCTCTTTGTACTGATGCCGATTATCTCAGGCGGAATGGCTATTTTCGGATATTATGCCTTAAAAGGAGAATATTCCGACGATAAAATTTAAAAGCAAAAAACAGATAATTGATGAATGCAGTCATTCATCAATTATCTTTTATCAAAATCATTTATGAAAAAAAGACACGAACAAAAACTTATCATACTGAGCGTAGGGCTCATGATTGCTTTCAGCATTCCTATTTCACTTCTTTTCAACAGTGACAGGGAAGTTTTGGGCTATCCAATGATCCTTATTTACCTTTTCGTGGTCTGGATGATTTCCATTGTGATTTCTTTTGTAATTGTAAAAAGACATGATGAATAGTTTCGCATTATTTTTTGTCGTTCTGTTTTATCTGGCTCTCCTTTTCTTAGTTGCTCATTTAGCAGAGAAGAAAAGAAGTAAATTATGGATCAATAATCCATATATCTACGCTCTGTCCCTTGCTGTATATTGTACTGCCTGGACGTATTATGGAAGTATTGGCGTGGCAGCTACAAGCGGACTAAACTATCTTCCGATTTATATTGGTCCTATTATGATAATTCCGGCATGGATTTACATCAATACCCGGATTGTAAGGATTTCCAGAGTCAATAAAATAAGCAGCCTTGCCGATTTCATTTCATTAAGATACGGCAACAGCAGAAGCCTGAGTGCTATCATCACTATAGTCTGTCTTCTGGCGATCGTTCCTTATATCGGGCTGCAGATTAAAGCTATTTCTGAAACCTTTCACTTAGTGACAGAAACTCCGATGTCGAAGGATATCCTGACTGATAACGCAACTTTCGTTGTGGTTTTAATCGCCTTATTTTCTTCTTATTACGGAACACGATATGTAGATGCTTCTGAAAAGCGGCTTGGAATTATCTCGGCAATTGCTCTGGAAAGCTTTTTAAAACTGTTTTTTATTATTATTCTCGGATTTTTTGTCATTTATTATGTCTTTGACGGATTCTCAGATATCTATGAGAAAGCCAGTAAGTTTGAGGATTTTAAAGAAAAAAACACCTTCAATGGCATTGAAGGTGCGATGAACTGGATGGTTCTTTGTATGATTTCTGCCACAGCAATCTGCATTTTGCCAAGACAGTTCCACACCGCCATTGTTGAGAACAGACAGGAAAAACATATCAGAACAGCCATTTGGTTTTTTCCGCTTTATCTTTTAATCTTCACTATATTTATTTTCCCGATTGCCTGGGGAGGAAGATTAATTTTTGACGGACAGAAAGTAAATCCCGAATTCTACTCTATTCTGATTCCACAGCATTTTGACAATACTTTAATTACTGTGTTTGTTTTTCTTGGCGGATTGAGCTCATGTATTTCCATGATTATTATTTCTGCTATTACTCTATCCATAATGCTTTCCAACAATCTCATCATTCCATACGGATTACTGGGAAAATTAAAATCTGAAAATGAAGAAAAAAATACCAGAAGCATTACCAATATCAGAAAGTTCAGCATTTTTGCACTGATCATCATGGCTTTTGCCTTCTATAAATATTTCATCCTGAAAACATCACTGGATTCGGTAGGATTAATCTCATTTGTAGTGATTGCACAATTGGCACCTGCATTTTTCGGAGCTTTATTCTGGAGAAGAGGAAGTTATAAAGGTGCTGTTGCAGGACTTTTAGCCGGATTGGCCATCTGTTATTTCGGGCTCATTATTCCCCAGTATTATTTTTCGTACAATCAGGAATTCAAAGGAGTCCTCAGGGAAATGTATAATGCTTTTGGTTTTTTCACCATTCCTTTTTTGGGAAGGATTCCACAGATCTTTTTCTGGTCGATGCTGGTGAACACAAGCTTATTTACAATCGTATCTGTAAGCTCCAAAGGAAATTACCGCGAAAGAAACTTTGCAGAGCTGTATGTAGATATAGACAAGTATATTCAGAATCACGAAAATGCTTTCATCTGGCGCGGAACGGCTTATATTTCGGATATCCAGAACATTCTGGAACGTTTCTTAGGCAAAAATAAAACGGAACAGGCACTAAGAATTTTCAATTTAAAATATAATATTGATTCCAAAACGGAAACTGCTGATTCAAGGTTTATCAAATTCTCAGAAAATCTTTTGGCCGGAAGAATTGGTACTGCCTCCGCAAAAATATTGATAGAAGGGGTAACCAAGGAAGATAAAATATCGTTGAAAGAAGTTTTGAATATCCTTGAAGAATCACAGGAAAATATCAGCTTAAATAAAAAGCTTACCGAACAGTCTGAAGAACTGCAGAAACTTTCTGATGATCTGAGAACAGCCAATGAAAGCCTGATCATCAAAGACCGTCAAAAAGACGACTTTCTGGACTCTGTTGCCCACGAGCTGAGAACTCCGATTACGGCCATCCGCTCTGCGGGAGAAATTTTAGCCGATGATGATGATATTCCTTTTGACATCAAACAGGAGTTTCTGAACAACATCATTACAGAATCCGACAGATTAAGTGAAATCATCAATGATATTCTTTATCTGGACAAATTACAGCATGGTGAAATCTCTTTACATATTCAGGAAAACAATATTGTTGAAACATATAAAAAAGCCTTAAATCCCCTTCTTCATCTTATACAGCAGAAAAACATTCATTTAAGTGAAGTTAATCTTCTGAATCAGTTTATATTTGAATATGATGAAGCGAGAATGATACAACTGTTTCAGAATATCTGGGGGAATGCCTTAAAATTCACAGAAGAACAAGGAACAATTCAAACCAAATTATTTAAAAAAGAGGATCAGCTGACCATCTCCATTTTCAATACCGGAAAGCATATTCCGGAAGAGGATCTGGAAATGATTTTTGACAAGTTTTATCAATCAAAAAATCAGAATATTTTAAAGCCTACCGGAAGCGGACTGGGACTGGCCATTTCCAAAAAAATTGTAGAGGCACACGGAGGAAGAATAAAAGCAGAAAACAGCGGACTGGGCGTAACTTTCACCATCAGCATTCCCGAAAAAACGAAAAAAGAAATTACCAATGAAGTTGAACACCATTAAAACCTTCTTATGAAAAAGATAATCATTGCGGATGACGAACACAAAATATTAATGTCGTTAGAATACAGCTTTAAGAAAAACGGATATGACGTCTATATTGCCCGTGACGGAACAGAAGTCCTTGAATTCCTGAAAACAATGATACCGGACGTGATTCTTCTCGATATTATGATGCCCAACCTCGATGGTTACAGCACTTTAGATCTTATTAAACAGGACGAAAAACTGAAAGACACCAAAGTGATCTTTCTGAGTGCAAAAAATAATCCCAGAGATATAGAAAAAGGACTGGAAATGGGTGCGGATGCCTATGTCACAAAACCATACTCTATTAAGAAACTGATGCAGCAGATTGAGGAAATGTTTTAAGAGATTGCTTCGCCTTCGGCTCGCAATAACACAACTACTTACCCTTGTCAAGGTTTAAAACCTTGACAAGGGTATTAAACGAAACATACAACTATTGACATGGAAACAGATACATTATTTAAACAAAGTATAGAAAACAAAGAAGACTTCTGGAAAAAACAGGCAGCAGAAATCAAATGGTTTGAATTTCCCCAACAAATTCTTTCCCATGGTGAAAACGATTACCCACAGTGGTTTTCAGACGGAAAGCTCAATATGTGTTACTTATGTATTGACAAACACATTGAAGACGGATTTGGAGATCAGGCTGCCATCGTTTATGATTCTCCCGTAACCCATCAAAAGAAAACCTATACTTTCAACCAGGCAAAGGAGGAAATTGCAAAACTGGCGGGCGGATTGGCCTCTTTGGGATTAAAAAAAGGAGACACCACGGTCATTTATATGCCTATGATTCCACAGACTCTTTTTGCTATGCTTGCATGCGCAAGAATCGGGGTTATTCATAATGTGGTTTTCGGAGGGTTTGCTCCTCATGAGCTTGTTGTAAGAATTGATGACTGTAAACCTAAAGTTTTGATCACCGCTACAGCGGGAGTAGAAATCGCCAGGAGAATTCCTTATCTGCCACTGGTAGAAAAAGCAATTGAACTGGCACAGGATAAAGTAGATAATATTATAGTATACAACAGAAAACTGGTCGATAATAAGGATGAAATGTTTGAAGGGCTAATCGATTATGAAGAATTAGTAGAAAAGTCAGCTCCCGCAGACTGTGTTTCTGTAGAATCAACTCATCCGCTTTACCTTCTTTATACCTCAGGAACTACCGGAAAGCCTAAAGGCATCGTTCGTGATACCGGAGGTTATGCCACGGCATTACAATTCTCAATGACTTACGTCTATGGTGTTGAGCCGGGAGAAACGTATTGGGCTGCTTCAGACTTCGGATGGGCTGTAGGACATAGTTTTTCTGTGTACGGACCATTAATCAACAGAAATACGACTATTATTTTTGAAGGTAAACCAATCATGACTCCTGACGCAGGCACTTTCTGGAGAATTATTTCAGAATATAAAGTCTCTGTAATGTTTACAGCACCTACTGCGATCAGGGCTATAAAAAAAGAAGATCCTAATGGAGAACTGGTAAAAAAATACGATTTAACCCATTTCAAAAAGCAGTTTCTGGCCGGGGAAAGATGTGATGTGGCTACTTTGGACTGGTTTGCAGAACATATCGGTGTTCCGGCAATAGACCACTGGTGGCAGACAGAATCCGGCTGGCCAATGCTTGGATTACTGACGCATGACGACAGCTATCAGATTAAAAGAGCTTCTGCAGGAAAACCAGTTCCGGGATATGATATTAAAATATTTGATGAAACCGGATTTGAGCTTGATCCTCACCATGAAGGCTATCTGGTGATCAAACTTCCTCTCCCACCCGGCGCGATGCTTGGAATATGGAAAGACTACGCCCGTTTTGAAAGCAGCTATCTGTCTCAGTATAAAGGATATTATTTTTCAGGAGATGGTGCTATTCAGGATGAAGACGGTTATATTTTCATTACGGGAAGAGTGGATGATGTGATCAACGTGGCAGGACACAGGCTTTCCACTTCCGAAATGGAGGAAATTGTTTCCTCGCATCCGGATGTCGCAGAATGCGCTGTGGTAGGTATTGATGACGACTTAAAAGGACAGATTCCTTTTGCCACGGTGGTTTTAAAGAACGGTTCAGCGATCTCTGAAGAAGATATTGAAAAAGACATTATTCAGATGGTTCGCAACAAAATCGGAGCAGTAGCTTTTTTAAAAAATGTAATGGTTGTCAAACGCTTACCCAAAACAAGATCCGGAAAAATTCTAAGAAAGTTGATAAGAACATTGCTTGACGGCAAAGATTTCCAGATCCCGTCCACCATTGATGATGAAAAAATTATTGATGAAATTCAGGGAAAAATTGAGGAATACAGGGCTTAAACCAGAAATTAAACATAAATTTAAAATATAATAAATTCAAATTTCAAAAAACAAAAGGGATATGAGAAATTACCTGATAGAAGATTTACCACAATATTTTGAAGACTATAAAAAGTCTATCAAAAATCCTAAAAAGTTCTGGGATAAGGTAGCGGATCAGAACTTCGTGTGGTACCAAAGATGGAGCAAGGTTGTTAAGTACGACATGAATGAAGCCAAGATTACCTGGTTCAAAAATGCGAAACTCAATATTACCAAAAACTGTATAGACAGACATCTTACCATAAGAGGAGAAAAAACAGCAATCATCTGGGAACCTAATGATCCCAAGGAAGAAGCTCAGCATATTTCCTACCATGAGCTGTATACGCGTGTTAATAAAACAGCCAATATTTTAAGGGATATGGGAATTGAAAAAGGAGACAGAGTCTGCATTTATCTTCCAATGATTCCTGAACTGGCTGTTACGATGCTTGCCTGTGCAAAACTGGGTGCCGTACATTCTGTTATTTTTGCAGGATTTTCAGCTTCAGCAGTTGCATCAAGGGTCAATGACTGTGAAGCCAAAATGGTCATCACATCAGACGGAAGCTACAGAGGAAATAAAGTTCTCGACCTGAAAACGATTGTAGATGAAGCGCTTGAAAAAACACCGACAGTTGAGAAAGTTCTTGTTGTTAAGAGAACCCACAACGAAATTACAATGAAAGAAGGAAGAGATTACTGGATGGCCGATCTGTATGAGAAAGCTTCTCCTGATTTCGTTACTGTCATTATGGATTCTGAAGATCCGCTTTTCATTTTATATACTTCCGGATCTACAGGAAAGCCTAAAGGAATGCTTCATACATGCGCCGGCTATATGGTTTACACCGCTTATACCTTCAAAAATGTCTTTAATTATAAAGAAAATGATATTTACTGGTGTACCGCAGATATCGGATGGATCACCGGACATTCCTACATTCTTTACGGACCATTATTGAATGGAGCTACCACTGTAATTTTCGAAGGAGTTCCTACGTATCCTGAACCAGATCGTTTCTGGGAAGTGATTGAAAAACATAAAATCACTCAGTTTTATACCGCTCCTACCGCTATCCGCTCTTTAGCCAAAGAAAGTACAGAATGGGTAGACAAACATGATTTAAGCTCTCTGAAAGTGATCGGATCTGTAGGAGAACCTATCAATGATGAAGCCTGGCACTGGTTCAATGATCATGTCGGAAAGAAAAAATGTCCGATCGTAGATACATGGTGGCAGACAGAAACAGGAGGAATTATGATTTCACCACTTCCTTTTGTAACCCCAACCAAACCAACGTATGCTACTCTTCCACTTCCAGGCGTACAGCCAGTTCTGATGGATGATAAACGAAATGAAATCACAGGAAACCAGGTGACCGGAAATCTTTGTATCCGTTTTCCATGGCCGGGAATCGCGAGAACCATCTGGGGCGACCACCAAAGGTATAAAGAAACCTATTTCACCGCATTTCCCGGGAAATACTTTACCGGAGACGGTGCATTGAGGGATGAAGTTGGCTATTACAGAATTACGGGCCGCGTAGATGATGTGATCATTGTTTCAGGGCACAACCTTGGGACAGCACCTATTGAAGACAGTATCAACCAGCATCCGGCTGTTGCAGAATCCGCAATTGTAGGATACCCTCACGATATCAAAGGAAATGCGTTGTACGGCTATGTAATGCTTAAAGAAACCGGAGAAGGCCGTGACAAAGAAAATCTGAAGAAAGAAATTAACCAGCTGATTTCGGATCAGATAGGTCCGATTGCGAAACTGGATAAAATACAGTTTGTTTCCGGTCTTCCGAAAACACGTTCCGGAAAAATTATGCGTAGAATATTGAGAAAAATTGCCGAAGGCGACTTCAGTAATTTTGGCGACATCAGTACGCTTTTAAATCCTGAAATTGTAGAGGAAATTAAAAGCGAAAGAATTTAATTAATCATTATTTAACCAATAGTGGGCCCCGGAATTTATTTCGGGGCTTTTTGTTTTTATAATAAAAAATTACGACAAGTTTTGTCGTTGCATGCAGATAATTTTGCTACAGAATAATATAAAACTAAATATAAATAAGGAAGTTAAATATTTAATAGTAAGTTTTACATTAAATCGCATTAATATAATTTTCCTACCTTAAAAAGTGTTAAATTCGCAAAGTTTTTAAGAAACTAATTACTAACTCAAAAAAACATGGAATGAAAAAATTCTATCTCAGTGCATTCACTTTATGCACAATCATGTGGGTATCTGCTCAGGAAGTGGTGTGGCAAAAAGACATCAAATCTTCTACCCAGGATTTTCTAAGCCAGGTTACTACAACCATTGACGGACAGTATCTTGTCTCAGGAAGTTCCATTCAAAGCGATAAACTTCAACAGAACAGCAAACAAAACAACGGTTATGATTTTCGCCTGATAAAATTAAATCAGCAGGGAGAACAGGTTTTTGAAAAATACTTTTCAGGAAACAATCATGACTATCTATCTTCAACTGTCACTACTCAGGACGGTGGTTTTCTGATTTCCGGAACGTCATATTCAGGAAAAGGTCTTGATAAAAAGGAGGATTCTAAGGGAGGCTCAGACATCTGGATGATCAGAATCAATGAATTTGGAGACCAATTGTGGCAGAAAACATTAGGAACTTCTTCGGATGAAGAAGCAAGAGCCGTGATTCAGACTACAGATCAGGGATTTATTGTAGCTGGCAATGTACAAAACTCCTCTAAAGGTTACGGCTCAAAAGATGTTTTGATCATTAGATTAGATAAAGACGGAAAAGAGCTTTCCCAGTTCATTTTAGGTGGAAAAGGCTTAGATGAAGTAGAGAAGATGATTCCAAC
>NZ_SDLV01000046.1 GCF_004916905.1 Chryseobacterium candidae | reverse complement strand
CGGGTTTTGGCGGGCGGCGAAGCCGCCCGCCAAAACCCGAAACCCTCATTATTCGTTTACAATCAAAAAACACAAATTTCATTATGCAT
Organism: Chryseobacterium candidae; assembly: GCF_004916905.1. GTDB lineage: Bacteria > Bacteroidota > Bacteroidia > Flavobacteriales > Weeksellaceae > Chryseobacterium > Chryseobacterium candidae. Next base: position 17,455 of record NZ_SDLV01000046.1, on the reverse strand, counting down.
AAGATATTTTTTCTTGCTCCTTTTACAGCTGTTTCTCTTGTCAGTGCTCAAAATTTAACCCAAGAGAACGTTACAGGATTCTGGAAACTGAAGGAAGCCGGATTTTATGAAGATCAAAAGAAAGTGGTAAAAGAATTTGATAACTGCCGTTTAATGAGGAATTATGCGATCAGGGAAGATGGTTTTGCTATTTATAACCATATAGAAGGAAAATCTGGCGACTGCAGATCTTCAGAACCGAGGCTTTCTTTTTGGAGGATTGTAGACAACAGAATTCAGTTTTATGTGGATGACCAGAATATTCTTGAAGAAGTGGAAGTAACAATAAATAAAGATCATACAATAACCTTTTCCAGCTATATTCCTGAACAGAAAAAATTAAATAGAGATGCTTTCTCTGAAAAAATAGCCAACACGGTTCACTATGATATTCTTGAAAAACAATTTTGATTATAAATGTAAAATTTTTGATGTATGAATTATGTAACGGTTATCTATCTCGTGAATCTGATATTGTATGCCATGTATTTCTTTGGAAGAGCAGGTAGTGAAGTTGAGGTATCAGGAATGGATTATGCTGTTTCCGGAACTTTATCTCTCTTTCTGATCTTCGCAGGATATCTGAATGCAAAGAAAAGGATGATCTACAGAACCGTTCTGTGGATGTTTTTTGTGAATGTTTTCTTATTCGTTTGTTCCGGTTTGTTTGATCAGTTTGGAAACGATTTTAATATTCTTTCTACAGGTAACAGTGACAGTTTTCTTTTTACATTGGCACTTATTGTTTATAACGGTTATCTTTTTCCTCTAACGGTTATTCTTGAGGGATCGGGTTTGTCATTAATAATACCTGTAGTATTATCATTTATCTTGCCTTCATTGGGATATTTAATAGGGAAGAGGATGTATACAAATAATCAAAATCCCACTGAATTATAATCATTGCGAACCGAAGGTGAAGCAATCTCAATATTATTCATAAAGCTGCTAGTTGGAAAACGCAATGATGCAGGAATTTTACAAACTATATGTTTTTAAGACACAAAGATTTTATCGGAGATAAAATTGTACTTCTTTAAAAATGACACAGAGATTTCACCAGCATTTTTGTCATTCCGGGCAGAGCAAGGAATCTAAACTTTAATATCCTTTACAACTCTTGGAAACCAGGCAGATATTATTAAAAAAAATCCGCATAATCTGCATAATCTAAGAGGGAAAATAATATCATCACCTGCTGAAAATCTCGTATTAAGCGCAGTAGAAATGTTCTTTCTCTTTAAAAAATATACGGAATGTAAAAAACTCTTATACTTTTGCGTTTTCCAAAACTAAAAAAAGAATCAGAAAGTTTTAAAGTTATTCCTGATTTTGAGGCTGGTTATTGGAGGTAAAGAATTTCTGCTTCCCGATTAATAGTTCAAAAAACAGTCTGAAGTCCGAAATTAAAGACCATAAAGGATATTTAAAAGTAGCCGGTTTGTTTTTCTCAATCACAGCATGACTGAACCAGGCAAATCCATAGCCTACAATCGGGATATACCAAAGAAATCTTTCTTTTCCGGAACTGATGACATACCATATAACGAAAAATACGAGAAACGTTCCGATAAAATGAAAAATACGGGTACCTGTTTTACTGTGTTCAGTAAGATAAAACTGATAAAACTCTCTGTATGTTTTGATTCTTTCAGCCATGGCGGTTAGTTTACGGGTTCTTAATGAAGCTAAAGCAATAATTCTGCCGATTTTTATCAGAGGGTAAAAAATAAAAAAGGCAAAATTGCAAATCAGTTTCTCCATCAGAGTAACCTTTCTGCCATTTTGCCTTTTCGCAATTTTGTTTATTGCTTATTTAACTCTTCTTTAGTTCTTTTCCAAGCTTGCTGTTTTTGTATCCGTAGCAGAAATAAATAACCATACCGATCAGGAACCACATTCCAAACCAGAACCAGTTCTCATGGCTCATTCCCGTAAGAAGATACAGACATGAGCTTAATCCAATCAATGGAATTAATGATAGATTCTTGATAAAAGCTACAACACATAGAATCAGGTTGATGATAATAAAGAAGAAAATAGAAGCTCTGAATTCTCCTTCATTAGGATCTGACCAGTTCATCAGATTGTCAAAAAACTCCGGCTGCCATTTGTAGAAAGCCAGTAAGCCACCGATGAAAATAACCGGGAAAATAATTTTACCATTCACATAAGGAAGGTGAAATCTGCCTTTGATTTTTTCCTTGGCAGGAAGTAGAAGTACTCCCGCGCATACCAGTACAAAGGCGAAAATAGTTCCGATACTTGTAAAATCAAGGATAAAAGTTTTATCTGTAAACAGGATAGGAATACCTACTACAATTCCGGTAACCACAGTTGCATAGGACGGTGTTTTATACTTTGGATGTACCTTTTGGAATCTTGCAGGCATCAGTCCGTCACGGCTCATAGCGTACCAGATTCTCGGCTGTCCCATCTGGAAAACCAATAATACGGTTGTAATAGCTACAATGGCAACGAAGGAAACCACAAGTTCCATCCAGGCTACATTGGCATTTGTTTTTTCAAATATGAATGAAAGTGGATCTCCTACACCATCAAATTTCTTGTAATCTACCATCCCTGTTAATACCAGTGTCAAAGCGATATAGATTACCGTACACAGGACAAGAGAAATAATCATTCCTTTTGGCAGGGTCTTTTGCGGATCTTTGGTCTCTTCAGAAAGTACACTTAAGGCATCAAATCCGATATAGGCAAAGAATACTCCGGATACGGCGCTCATTACCCCGGCAAAACCATTCGGCATAAAGGATGGAGTTCCGGTTGCAGGACTTACAGGAGTCCAGTTGTCAGTATTAATATAAGCAAAACCGACAAGAATAACCAATATAATGACCCCAAGCTTTAAGATAACCAGAGAGTTGTTGAAGTTTTTACTTTCTTTTACTCCCACATAACAAAGCCATGTGATTAAACCGTTAATAACCAATGCCGGAATATCTACAATGAATTTCAAACTTCCAATCAATGGTGCTGTTTTCCATGCATTTAACAGTTCTTTGTTTTCTGAACCATATTGAACGGCTTTCCTTGCTTCAGTATAGCTGCAGGTCAGATAATCAGGAATATGCATTCCGAGGCGTCCTAAGAAACTCGTAAAATAATCCGACCACGAAAAGGCTACGTAAATATTCCCGAAAGAATATTCCATGATCAGAGCCCATCCGATTACCCAGGCAATCAGTTCCCCAAAACTGGCATAAGCATACGTGTAGGCAGAACCTGCAGTAGGAATTCTGCTGGCAAATTCAGCGTAGCATAAAGCGGTAAAGCCACAGGCAAAACCGCAAATCAAATATAGTAGGATAACACCGGGACCGCCTCTGAAAACGGCTTCTCCCAAACTGCTGAAACTCCCAGCTCCTATAATAGCCGCGATACCAAAGAATACAATGTCCCATACACCCAAGACTCTTAAAAGCCCCGTTGAAGTATCTGTATCTGAATAGATTTTTCTTCTAAAAAGTTGACTCATTCAATAACTATATTTGATTTGAAAAAAAGCAAATGTAATGATTTTTTATTTTGATGTTAACAGTTGTTAAGAACATTTGGGTAAAAATACTCAAACAAAAAGTTTTAGTCTCTATAAACAGGGATTTCCACAAAGCTGTCGTTTTTCATTATTCTTCGCATAGCTGGCTCTTACAATATGAGTTGACAGAAGAGAGGACTTCCCATCCGGCAAAATCTGGTACAGATAAGTATCCGTGTCAAAATCTTTTTTTCAGCAAGAGAAACCAGTGAATTTTTATAATCCTGAGCGACCATCTGCAAACGGAAAAGATTATCCATAAGGTCAACCGTGTTTTCAGGTTTATACTTTGCGGACTGAAGTTGGGGAATCACTTGCCGGGCAAGTACGGGTATCTGCTCTTCCAATATAAGAGAGTCATTTACAGCTTTCTTTGGGAAGTAAAATTTTTGTGCCTGCAGAAGGTTTACAAAAATTAATGCTAAAAGAATCTTAAATTTCATAAGATGGTGTGTTTATGGTATGTTTTTAGCTGCTTTTGAAAAAGTATCAAATTAACGTATGTTTTTGATAACTGTTTATTAAAATTGTTTACATTTTATCAAACGAAAGTAGTAAATTTTATCATTGTACAGTGAGAAAATTTTCATTGTTATGAAATAAGTATTAACATCCATTAACGCTGTTAAAACTTGCTTAAACAATAAGTTTTTAATATTTTCGTTACCTTATTTAGACTAATTTTCTTATATTAAGAAGAATGAAATCAAAAAAAATACTTTTAGCGGCTGCTGTAATTTATTTCGGAATCTCCGATGCTCAACAGTCTCAATATTTTACCCAGAAAGAAAATTACAGGTTCAATCTAGCCGAAAATCTTTATCAGACCAAAATATACAATGCTTCCCAATACGAATATGCAAGACAATACTTCTACAATCAGAATTTGTCCCGTTCAAAAAAGGAAGCTGCGCAGTTTTTTGATAATGTGATTGGTGTGATTCTTCAGAAAAATCATGCTGAAGAAGGATTAACGGCTTTCATGAAAGAATATCCTGATTCTGCTTATTTTGCTCAGGCTAATCTTCCGCTGGCTGATTATTATTTAGCAAAAAAAGACTTTGACAAAGCACTGGAAACACTTAAGAAAGTGAATCAGTATCAGCTTTCAAAAGAGGAAAATACCCAGTATATTCTGAAGCTTGGATATGCAAAATTCATGATGGGTGATTCCAAAGGAGCTACTGATGCCCTTGAAGAAGCTTATAAAACAGCGGACCAGTCTCAAAAAGGAGATATTGCTTATATGTTGGGGCATTTATATTACAGCAACAGGCAAAATGATAAAGCGTTCCAGTATTTTGATTCTATTAAAGATCAGGATAAATTCTCAAAGCTTGTTCGTCCTTATTATGTACAGATGTACTATAATGATAAGAATTACAATCAGGCTATTACAGAAGGAACAGCTTTGTTAAACGAAAATATTTCAGATTCTTATAAAGCAGAAGTACATAAGATCATCGGGGAGAGTTATTTCATGAAGAATGATTACAGCTCTGCTTACCCACATTTGAAAGATTATCTGAGTTTACAGCAGAATCCATCCGAAAACGATTTGTATGAGATGGGATTTGTGGCAGCACAGCTTAAAAAATACGATGAAGCGGTTTCTTATTACAACCAGCTTCTCAACAGTAATTCTGCTTTAGCACAAAATGCTTACTACCAGTTAGGAAATGCTTATCTGGCTGTAGATAAAAAGCAGGAAGCGCTTTCTGCATTCCGTTCTTCTTACCAGATGGATTATGATGTAAAAGTGAAAAAGCTGGCTCATGAACAGTACGCTAAATTAAGTTACGATATCGGTAACCCGTTTGAAAGTCCTTCGGCGGTGATCCAAAGTTATATCAACGAAAATCAGAATGGTGCCAATGCCACAGAAATGAGATCATTATTGGTGAAATCGTATCTGTATTCCGGAAACTATAAAGAAACGCTGAATGCTATTGACAGGCTGCAGAGTTCTACTCCTGAGATCAACAAAGTAGATCAGGAGGTTTCTTATTTATTAGGGACTGAAGAGTTCAACAAAGGAAATTATGATGAAGCTGAGAAATATTTCTTAAGAAGTCTTGGCTTTAACATCAATAAAGAATTCAACAGCAGAGCTTTATACTGGCTGGCACAGGTATATTACCAGAAAGGAAATTATCCGTCTGCTATTGTTCGATATGAAAAGCTTCTTACTGAAAGCTTCCCTGAAAAACAACAGCTGCCTTACGATTTGGGATATGCCTATTTCAAATCTAAGAAATTTGATCAGGCAGAAACGTACTTCAAACAATATCTTGCCAATCCGAAACCGGAGTTTAAAAACGATGCAGAACTTCGTCTTGCAGATATCCATTATGCCAACAATGATCTGAACGAGGCAATCGCTATCTATGATAAAAATGAAGATGCTACGGATTATACTTTGTATCAGAAAGCAATGGCTTTTGGATTCAAAGGAGATACTCAGGCAAAGATTACTAACCTTAAAAACCTTTTATCCAAATATCCGGACTCTGAATATTACGATGATGCTCAATATGAAATAGGAACAGCATATGCTGCTCAGGATGATTTTGCCAATTCCAATGATTATTTCGGAAAAGTAATTAAAGGTTCTTCTGACAAAGATCTGATCGCGAATGCTTCTATCTACAGAGCGCAGAATTATATTGATCAGAATCAGAATGAAAAAGCACTTTCCGAATTGAAATCTTTGGGCGAGCAGTATAAAAATACAGCTTATGCCCAGAAAGTGGTGCAGGCGGCAAAACCGATCTTCACGAAAAACGGAGATGTTTCAGGATATGAAACTTTCGCAAGAAATATAGGGGTAAATGTAGATGCTGCTGAAATTGATGAGATCAACTTATCTACAGGTAAGCAGTTGTTTGCTAAGAAAGATTATAAAAATGCCATTTCTTACTACGAAAAGTATCTTACACAGAACCCTACAGGTGAAGGATTGTATCAGGCGAAATATGAATTGGGAGAAAGTTACTATCAGACAAATAATTCAACCAAAGCTTTACTTGTTCTTCAGGAAGTGGCTGGAATTCAGAATGATTACCAGGATGACGCACAAACTCGTTTAGCTCAGATCTTTATTGCACAGGGCAATACTGCGGAAGCGAAAAAGTACCTTGAAGGCATTAAAAACTCTTCCAACATCAGCATTAAAAACTATGCGAATGTAGAGCTGATGAAACTGTACGCACAAGAAAATAATTTCTCTGAAGCTGAAAAATTAGCCAACGCAGTTATTGCGAATTCTAAAAACTCAGCGGCCGTTATTGAAACTGCGAAAGTAATCAAAGCAAGAAGTCTGATGAACTCAGGAAAAGATAAAGATGCACAGGCAGCTTATGCTTCTCTTGAAAAATCATCCAATACTTCGGTAGCAGCGGAAGCTTTGTATGCTAAAGCCTATTATCAGAACAAAGGAAAGGCATTTAAGTCTTCTAATGAAACGATCTTCAAGCTGGCTAATAACTATGCTTCGGAAGAATTCTGGGGAGCAAAAGCCCTTGTATTGATGGCGAAAAACTATATCGGTCTGAAGGATAACTATCAGGCAAGTTATACCTGCGATCAGATCATTGCGAACTACAAAGATTTCCCTGAGATCGTAGCAGAAGCTAAAGAAGTTAAAAAACTGATTAAGAAATAATACATGAAGGTGTTTAAAATTGCCCTATATTCTTTTTTGATTTCTACTTCTCTCTGGAGCTGCATTCCGTCGTATATTGCATATCCAAGGGAGTATAACCATGCAAAAGCTGATTTCAAAAAGCAAAAAGCTTTTGTAGTGAACAAGGATCTTGAGGAAGAATTTAAAATTTTAAAACATTCCGACATTTATGAAATTGTAGAAGACAGCAGTTATGCGGCTAAAATAACACTGCACCCGATGAAAACCTATACTCCTCCTTGTGGAAACCCAATGATTGGAAGTATGCTTACCGTCGGATTACTGCCTTCGCGATTTCCGTATACTATTTCCTACAGTTATGATGTTGCTGAGAACAATACAGCAAAAAATTATCAATACAAATTACAAGTTTATCAAAGCCTTTGGCTGTTTAATATATTCAGACTGGGGAGAACTTTTTCAAAACAGTCGGGAAAAGCTTTATTGGGCAGTTATATGGCTTCCAGTAAATAAAAACCCGTTATATATTTTTTTCAAATAAAGAAAATATGAACAAGAAGATTCAAATATTATCTATATTATTTTTAGGAATTTCGTCAGTGGCGTTTTCCCAGATCAAGGAGGAAAAACTGGTTCTTAACAAAAAGAGGGAACCGGAAGTGAAGAAGATCGAGAAGAAGAAGACTTCTGTGGAAACCATTAAAAATTATCCGCCGGAAGAGAAATCACAGACTCCTGTGAAATATACCATCACGGATGTTCCTGCTGTTTCAGACTTCAAAACGTCAACCATTCAGGGAGAGGATGTAGCTCCAAAATTTGACGGAACCGCTCAGAATAACTATTTCCAGTTCGGAATGGGTAATTACGGGAAAGTTCTGGTAGACGGAAATGTTTCAAAAACCCTTGAAAATAAGCTTGAAGTAGGAGCAGATGTTCACATTCTTTCCACCAATGGTCTTAAAAAAGATTACGATTGGAAATCCGGACAGACTTCAGCCAATGTTGGTGCTTTCTTAAACTCTTACGGAGAAAAGGGGAAGTTCAACCTTAACGCTGAATATGGCTTAGACAGCTATAATTACTACGGAATTTATGCCATGCAGCCTACCGGAGAGCTTGATCTGAAGCAAAAGGTCAATCAGTTTAAAGTAAACGGGTACTATGATTTTTACTCCAATGAAATCTTAAATGATGTAAGAGTAAAATCATCATTCCTGAAAGATCATTTTGATGCTTCAGAAAACCAGGTTTCCATTCTTGCTAACTTCTCCAAGCATGCTGTTGAATTAGGAAAATCTGGAATCAATCTGAATGCTGATCTGGGAGTAGGGTTAGATGCTGTGAAGACAGACTTTGCAATCAGAGATAAAAACTCTTCCAATTTCTTCAATACTAATCTGACTCCGAAAGTGACGTTCAGAAAAGGAGACTCTTATTTGATGCTGGGTTCTTCATTCTCTTTCCTGAATGCTAAGAATTCCAACGATCAGATGGAACAAGTGAAAAACAATAAGACCTACTGGTTTCCACAGGCAGAATTTCAGTTTGCTGCAGCTAATGAATTTAAATTCTATGGAGGGGTAGACGGTGGTCTGAAGCTGAATACGTATGGAGATATGTTACAGACCAATCCATTTATTCTTTCTGACCAGTTTTTAAAGCCTACAGAGACGAAATATCATTTTTATGTAGGATTGAGAGGGGACATTGATGAAACACTGAAATATGACTTCTCTGCAGGGTACGGAAAAATGAGAGATATTATGTTCTTTAAGGCTAACGGTCTTTTCGATAACAATTCTGTTAATCGTTCTGCGTACAATTTCGCCAATACATTCTCTGCGGTTTATGATGACGGTAATGTAAGCGATATCAAAGGAAGTGTACAATATTTCCCATTGGCCAACCTTATTATCGATGGAGAATTAAGGTTCACAAAGTACGATCTGAAGACTTACGACAATATTTATAACGTTCCTTTGTTCAATGCGAGCATCGGAGCTAAATATACGATGCTTGACAAGAAATTATTGCTTGGATTCAAAGGGATCTTTGCAAGTGACAGAACTACAAACTCTTATGCAATTGAAGCAGTAGGCGCTCCGAACGTAATTTATCAGTCTACGGAGAATACAAATGATAAAGTTGGCGGGTATGCTGATTTAAATCTTTCCGCAGAGTATAAAATTCACAAAAATTTCAGTATTTTCGCACTCGGAAATAATCTTCTGAGTTCAAAATACCAGACGTACAAAGGCTACAAAGTCTTAGGTGCACAGATTCTGGGAGGCGTGAAAATTACTTTCTAAAACATAAAAGGCAATGATGATAAGTAATCAGGTATTACTCATTACTTATCAATACGGCTGCATAGTTTAATGGATAGAACTTCGGATTTCGGCTCCGACAGTGAGGGTTCGAATCCTTCTGCGGTCACTAATTGAATGAAAGAGAATTTGTATATTATTGAAATTCAAATAATTACATTTTCTCTTTTTTGTTTTTGTGCCCAAAATTGTGCCCAAATTTCAGAAGTATACTTTTTTTAATCTGCTTGAATTTGATTAAATCTATCTGAATACTAAAACAGATAAATTATATCTGTCATAACAAATGTACTGAATAATTTTTAGGTTTTGAAATAGTGTCCAGAACTCTCAAAATAATCATACATGATGTTTTTTGCTGTAGCTTCCCAATCAATCACAACAAAGCTAGGCAGATTGAACGGTATATCATTTTCATATAAATATTCCACGAACTCAATATCGTTTGCATATTCACCATAATAAAAATTGTTTACATATTCATACAGGCTTTGGAAATCAATTCTACCTAAACAATCTATACAAACCTCGAAAACTTCAATATCATACTCAGATTCATTAATTTGCTCGGCTATCTCGTAAATCTCGGAGGATAAAAAACTTTCCCCTATCAATCCTAGCTTTTCAAATAGTTCGCAGTTTTCATAATCCTGAAACATAAATTCAGGGTCTTGTTCATCAGAATGAAGTTCATACATTGCAGTAATTAGTTCGTCATAGCTTCCATATTCGCTAAGGTTAAACCATTTGCCATAAATACTTGAATTGTTGTACTTGTAATAAGTGCCTACATAAATAGCACAATTGTCGAGACAATTTGTTAACTTTGTCATAGTCGATAATTTTAAGTTAGAGTTAAAACTTATTGATGTTGCCTAGCAAGTACGCCAATACTTCTAGGCATTTTTGTTTTTTATATTGAACCTTGTACACAAAGAAACAAGGCTTATTTTTAGTAATAAAGTACAGAGTAAAGATACGTAAAAAACACGATAACCACCAGCTTTTCAGACACTTTTTAACCAAAATGTTAACACTTTGCAAGACTGGTTAAAAACTTTTTAACCACTCGGACGGGAGGAAAATAAAAACAGTTGTCAAAAAATGACATTATGCAGGTAGGGGTGGATCGAAAAAAGATCTTTTAACCCCACACTAAACGACATTAGTACCTTCTGACCCGATGACTGTACATAAAATTTCAGAATTTGACCAAGGAAATGCGTATTATCCGATCTTATTTTTTCGATACAGCTGGACGGGGGTGCTTTTATATACTAAACTTTGACGGGGTTGGGGTAAATGGGAATATATATCGTCCATTTCGTCTTTGAACTCTCTAGTTACAAACCAAGAAACACCTAAAATACCTAGTGAGTTCACCGCAAAGATTCCCGAAATATTAGTTTTAGTTAGGTATTAGAATGTTTAAGTATAGTATAAATATTAGTATATAAGTATGATGATGCAGATTTTTTATTAATACACAGTATTACATATAGTTATATTCGTTTTGGGGTTAATTAGCAGATAATATATTAACAAAACTAAGGTTATCAAGAAACTAGTTTTTTTATGCCCCGAATAGCATTAAAGATCGCTTACCATACCTAATTACAGTATAATACAAGTGTTTGAAAAAATTCTTATCTTAGTGGCTGAATTTTTAACGAAAAAATAAAGCGTCTGCTTTTATTCTGTTATAGGAAATCTGACAGTTTCAAAAATGTAACATAGAATAAACAGTTGATGCCCGTACCATAGGCGTGCGGGCTATTACTTGTTTGTGTTACATGGTTTTGTCAGAACCTCCTATAGCAAATTGAGTGTAGTCCCACGCTTTTTGCATTAATAACCTTTCACTTTGGGACTGAGTGATATAATAAATCACTTTATGAAAAAGATCTTTATTTCTGTATGTCTGCTAATCGGAATTTCTTGTTTTTCTCAAACTGCAACCAAAAAGTACAATTCATTCTACAACCGATATGAATACTTTGATTCGGGAGGCAATATGATAGGCTATGAAAAGTACAATAACTTATCAAAACAATGGGAATATTACACAACGGGTACTAATTCACAACCTCGACAGCCAACACAATATCGTGATCCGCAACAATTAAGTATTTCAGGTTTGGGAAATGCTACAAGTATTTTACAGAATAGATATAACAGTAACGTTCAGCAAGTTCAAAATACGGTAAATTCTATAATCAACCAAATTAATAATTTGGACGTAACCGATGAACAAAGATTACATATTTCAGACACTTTTCAAAAAAAATGTGTTGACGAAATAAACCGAACAAGAATTAATTATTCTTCAGCAAATGAAACGAACCGTGTTATAAAGTGGCTGTATGATTCTGTGAATACAATAATTAAAAATACTACAGCTTCAAGTTTCAATTCTAATAGTAATAGTAACTATCAAAACAATTCATCAAATGATTACAGCAATGACAGTAAAATAAAATCTAATTATGGTAAAACCTTACCTGTTTATAATATTGCTGTTTTTGACCATAATAATAAGCGTGTAAGGGATGAAACTATTTCAACTAATTCTTATGTAATAATCAATGATAATCAAATTGCATTCAAAAAAGCTGATGGGGAGATTTCTTATAGAGATTTAAAAAACAAGGTATATAATGAACGTAAAAAGGGCTATGAGTATTCATCACAATGGGGAGGTGTATTTATCCATGAGGATTTAAAATATGTTGAATTCTTTCAGGGCAGTTTAGCAATTGGGGAAAATTATACTTATTACATAACTCCTTCAGGAAATAGGTAGAATTTCTATTGTATAAGTCATTTAAATATATATTATGGTAGAAAAGAAAAATATCAATATAGATAACAATATCTTAGATTCAATCATGCTGGGTTTTGTATTTGCAGTACTCACTGTTTTTATTGTCGAACACTTTAGCACCTATTCATACATTCCGAACTTAGGTAAACCTATTATTAGTTATGGGGGACAGGTAATTAGACCAGATTCATTTGATACAAGCATAACTCCAATAGGCACATTATATCAAACTACGCCATTCGGAACAAAAATAAGCCTGCCAACAAACGGAATGATGTGCAGTGAACTGATTTTTAAAGATTCGGACTTCAAAAAATATTCTAATCAGGTTGTGCTATATTTCAAAGCCGTATTTAGAGATTATAAATATCTGCTGCTGATAGCATTCGCATACACACTGTTAAACCTTTTCTTTAAAAGATACCGATTCACACTCTCATAAAAGATCGGTAAAATTAGAGAGAGAAAATAAAAACACGTCAAGTTTTGGCGTTATACCGTAATACATTTGTCAGAACTTAAGAGATTGTTATTTTCACCACTCATAGAAAAATTGTAAATTGCAGGAAACACAAAACACACAAAATATTAGTATTCAAGATGAGAAAAATATATATTTTTCCCTTATTATTTACAGGTATAATAAGTTTTGGTCAAATTCCAAACTTTCCGACTCCACAAGCAAGTGGTTTGGGTAATTATTCCAGTAATAATTATGGCAGTCCGACAAATAGCAGAATTTCCCAAAGAAATTACGCTCCCTCAATGCCGAGTACATATCAAAAATCCTCAAACTCAATCGGGCAACATAATACCTATGAAACGCAAGGAAGATCACAAAATGATGCTTTTTTGCGTGAGATAGACAAGGATATGGCAGAAGTTCAACAAATGCAATTCCGTGAATGGATAAACAATGGCAGGAATATGCCTTATGATTTGCCTTCACTTTCAGGAAAAGCAGGAACTGGGTCATATTATGATGCTTTCAGTAAACTTTCTGCAATGGATTCAGAAAACTATTCGTTGGCTGATGTCAATTTCACTGTTGAAAATGCTTTTTATGATAACAAACAGGATGTAAACAAATTTAAATCAGGAATTCAAAAAACAGCAAAACAATTGTTGCAGAAAATGAAAGAACGGAAACAGGACACAGAAAGCAATGTTTCCAAAAACCTGATGATCTTTGAGTATTTCTCTAAGGATATAAAATTGAACGGCACAACTCACAAAGCCTTTGAATATGATTTTAAGGACTATATGGGACAAAAAGACTATTCCAAAATGTTTGTTTCCAAACTCCTCAAAACAGGATCAGGACAATGCCATTCAATGCCTCTGTACTATCTGATTTTGGCAGAAGCAATGAATACAGAAGCCTATTTATCATTAGCTCCCAATCATTCCTATATCCGTTTTGTGGATGATGAAGGAACTATGAGAAATATGGAGCTTACCAATGGAATGTTTCCTACCGACAATGCATTTTTGGAATCAGGATATATCAAATCAGAAGCCTTGCAAAATAAAATTTATTTGGAAAACCTTACCAAAAAGGAACTGTTGGGAATGGCTTATTTTGATTTGGCAAGAGGATATGTAAGCAAGTTTGGGTATGATGAATTTGTAAACAAAGTTATCGACAAGGCATTGGAACTTTATCCAAACGGAATAGCACCGAACATGGAAAAGGCAAATATAAGTCAGGTAAGATTTGCCAATGTGATGAAACAATTGGGTATTAACCCCGAAGACAAAAGAGATTTACAGAGAATAGGTTATTTTCCAAAGGCAGTTGAACAACTAAATCAAATCAATGAGCAGTTTAATCATATTGACAACTTAGGATATGCCAAAATGCCTGCATCAGCTTATGAATCATGGCTCAAAAGTTTGAAAACCGAAAAGAACAAACAAGAAAGTGAAGCATTGGCAGAAAAAATGCGTTTATATCAACTTCAGAAGCAAAAGGAAAGACAAGAGCAGGAAGCCTTGAAAAAGATGCAGGATAAGAAAAAGCAGGAACAAAAACCTAGATATATTCCAATCGACCCTAGTAAACTATAAAGAACAAATGATTGATTATAAAAAATTAATAAATAACTTTAACAAATAAACTAATAACAGTGAAAAAAATATTATTGATTGCTTTTGTACTCATAACAGGCTTTACACAGGCGCAGGTCAAGAAAAAGACCCAAACAACACAAAAGTCCAAAACTGAAAAGAAATGGGTAAATCCTGTTAAGCTGACAAAAGAAGAGCGCAACCGTCCGTATATGGATGAAGTTTTGAAAACAAGAGATTCTTTGACACCACAGGAAGCTGAAAGGCGAAGAAAGAATATTGCTGTTGGAAATCCTTTTGCAAAGTATGGGGTTTATCCAAAAATTGCAACATTAAGCAAAGGAAAATATCTTGAGTTTCACGATACGGATAGTATTGTAGTCATTGGTTCTGTACGATACAACACAAAAAGAGGCAATATAATTGAAGTAAGAGAAGTTGATTTATCCGACCCTGATGCACAGCCAATTGGCGATACTCACGGACGTTGGATGTCTCCCGATCCGCTTAGTGAGGAGTTTCCGAGTTGGACACCTTATAATTATGGAATGAATAACCCATTAAGAAATATTGATCCCACAGGTTTAGCTCCAGAAGACATACATATTTTAGGAAATTTAGCAGATAAAGCACTTGAGCAATTAAATGCAAATAGTAGTCTTGCTATGACAAAGGATTCGAATGGCAAGTTGAGTACCGCAAATTTGAGTAAGAGTGATTACAATAAATTGTCTGCAACAGATAAGGTTTTATATGATGGTATAAAGAACACTAATATCGACTCCAGAATTATTGCTGATAATAATAATGTAACTCCTAGTGGAGGATTAATTCCTGGTGGTTCTTTTGGTGGAGCTGATTATGACTCTACAACAAATATGAGTACAGGAACCCAATATACAAATCCTGAAGTATTAGGAAGTGCCGAAAGTTTTACAGGAACTCAAAAAGGAACGGGAATGACACATGAAGTTGTAGAGAATGTGCTTATTACGCAGGAGTCTTTCAATACGAAAAGTGATGTTTCTATAAGTACTTTAGGTAATCCAAATCCTGTTTTTAACAAATTTCATGATATGACAAGAGGTATGATGCCTTATGATAACTTAATTATTTCTGCTAGAACAAGGAACGAGACTACAGGAAGTCACAGAAAATATTTTGAGGGATTTGCAGGCAAAAAAGATGCTAACGGAAAAATTCAAACTCTTCCTTTGTTTAAAGTTTATACTGATGATAAAAGACTAAAAAAATAATTATATGAAAAAGATAGTTTTCTTACTTTTTTCTCTTACAATATACAATTGCCAAACAAAAAGTACAATTATTAGTTCAAAACCAAGTTCTATTGAAAGAAAAATAGTTTCTGTTAAAGAAAATAAAGATGTTAATATATTAATAGCAGATAATAATGATATTATAGAGGTGTTTAAAGAAACTAGTACAAATAAATGTAAAAAAATAAAATTAGGTAAAAAATATTCTTTTAGAATAATTCCTGTAAGTGATTTAATACAACAAGGTATTGAATCTCCGAAGGAATATATTTTAAATGACTCCACCATTATCAAATATAATCACTACTATTCCTTAGAGAAAAATCAAAATATTTGCATAGAATGACCATGATTAAAAGTCAACTGAAAAATAATAAAGTATCTGTAAAATTTTCTATAATTAAAAAACTCATTATATTAATTATTTTAGGAACTTTTTTTCAATCAAAAGCGCAATCTAATCAATTTTATTCTGATGCTTACCAAACAATTGATAATATGCTTAATGACAAACAGCAATATAGTTTCAAAGAAGCTGTTTTTGGTGTTGAAAATGCTTATTATCAAGGGAAATTAGATATTGAAGGGCTCAATCGTAAAATTGGATTTTTGACAAGTTTTTGTAATCGACTGGTTAAAAACAGAAAACTTAGTTATTCTGAAAAGGATGCAGAAAAAGTAAATAAATATGCTGCAATCTATACTGTTATTTGTCAGTCTACACCTGTTATTTTCGGAAATGACACAATAAAATACAAACCATTTACTTATGATTTTGAAGATGTATTCGGACATAAAGAACTGTCTAATTTGTTTGTGTCAAAATTGTTAGATACTCAAAAAGGCAATTGTAATTCAATGCCCTATCTATACAAAATCTTAGCAGAAGAATTGGGAGTTGATGCCAATTTAGCACTTGCACCTAACCACGTTTATATCAAGCATAACATCAAATCTATTGGTTGGTACAATACAGAGCTTACAAGTGGTATTTTTCCGATTGATGCATGGTTATCAGCTTCAGGGTTCATTCATTTGGATGCTATTAAAAACGGTGTGTTTATGAAAGCCCTGAACAATAAGGAAAGTCTTGCATTGCTATTAGTAGATTTGGCAAATGCCTACAACAGAAGTTTTCCAGATAATGACGGAAGTTTTGCTTTGAAATGTGCCGAAAGAGCAATCCAAATTTATCCTTATTTGCCAAATGCCTTGTTATTACAAGCAGAAACACATACAAAACAGTTTCAAAAATTGATGAAAGAACAAAATACAAAAGATATTCAGGCTACATTGAGCAATCCGAAAGCTAAAGAACTGTTTGATATCATGAATAAAGAATATACTCATATTCATAAAATAGGCTATCGAAGTATGCCCGAAGAAATGTATTTAGATTGGTTAGTATCCTTGAAAACTGAACGATCAAAATATGAAGATACTAGATTGCAGAAATAAATAATTACTTAAAAATTACTATTTAATATTAAAATATTATATTAAATATTATCTTTAAATTTGTAAGATATCTTTTTATGTCTAAAATACTATATATACCAAGCTTACATAGACCATTTAATCAACAATTAAAGACCTCAAAGTGGGTTTGTAATTTTATTTTAGAGTCTAAAAAAAATATATCTCTTTCAGATTTTAATATTGAATTCTATATTTATTTAATTAAGATACTACATAAAGAATATCAAAAAA
>NZ_SDLV01000045.1 GCF_004916905.1 Chryseobacterium candidae | reverse complement strand
AAAGATAAAGCTACTTAACATTCCCCCCAACTTTTGAGACTGATCCCTTGTTATTCATATGGTAGCTTGAATTACATATATAAAGTGATTCCAGTGTTAAAATGGGGCTTCACATTCTGGATACAACCAGAGCTACATTAGTATCTCTTTTGACTTCATTCTTAGTGGTCAATTTAATCAGGAATTAGGGAGTATTTTACTGAGACATGCAAAACTATGTTCAAAGAACTGTTTTTAAGCCATTCTGAGGGTGTTCTTATAGAGGTTTAAGTGAATTATGGAATAACAGTGACGAGTCCCTGAAAGTGGCTTAATATGAAAATGATTGGCTTTACCTGTTTATAGTAGAACCAATCATCTTTTTAGTTAGAGATATTAAATTTGATTACTGTTTAGTAAAAATCAAATCTTTTGTTTCAGGAAGGTAAATGTTAATATCTGTTCCTTGTGGGCATTTACTATCATCAAGAATAATATCATTAGGTTTATATTCCCATGAGATTTGAGTAGAATTGATTTTTTTTAATTCAATACCTCCCCAACCTACTTTACAATTTGTTCCTCCATAATTAAACCATACAATGTTTTTACTTGGGTAAGTTCCACGACTATAAATTGAATGTAAAAGTTGATTAGGCTGAAAAGTCATATTTTGAGTATCTTGAAGAATATTTCCTACAGAATTTTTAACAATATATCTTATAGACAATACATCTTGATAAATCTTTAATGACTTAATATATTTCATAGTTTCTTTGCTTATGAATAATTTAATTTCATTTCCTTGAAAGTTAGCCTTGTATTCTCCAATATAAGGATTTAATTCATTGTTTAAATCTTTTATATATGAACCTTGGGGTATTTCTTCAAAATTGGTATTAAGAGGATAAGTCTGTTGTGCTTTGCACGAAATAGAAATGATTAATAGAATTAAGAATGTTATATTTTTCATATTATTTTTTATTAGTTAATTTAGGAACAAGGTATGGCAGTTGTAGTACCGTCATTATTTTTAATTATCATTTTTACGGTTCCATCATTTTCTACTCTTTGCAGATTGATTTTCCCATCTAATCCCATATCTGTAAGAGCCTTGAAAAAGAATTTCTCAATTGCTTCATTGCTCATATCTCCAGAAGAAGGTTTATACATTCCATATCTAGTCTGATATCTATCTGTATATTCATCCAATTGCTCTTGTGAATAATTTTTTATAGCATCGTCATAAATTCCATTAAACCAAATAACATAATGCATGCCATTTGGGGCAACCATTCCAACGTAAGCATTATTTACATTTGCAGGATTGGAAGTTGGCTGTGCTCTTGCAAAACCTAATAATTGGTCTATATCTGGTGGAGACAACATAGATATTCCTGTTGGAGTATGGTTGTGATAACCTCCTGCATATCCTGTTTTATCTCCGAAATTTACATTGTGAGCACCACCACTTATTGTCTCAGAAGGGGTTCCGTCTACCTTAAACTTTACTCCTTTTTCTCCCCCTAAAGTAGACTGGTTTTTTAATTCAGTAATTTTTGCCTGTACATCTGTCTTTGCCAATAAGTTTTTTAATTTCTCACACTGTGTAGCCAAAAACTGATTATAAAAATCATCCCAGCTAAGACTTGCATTTTCAGTAAACATATCCACTGTATTGTTCAAAATATCGGGTTTTGTACCAAAATATGTTAAAAGTTTAGACACAGTATATTGGTCTTCATATTGATAAAGATATAGATAAAACAGTTTGGTTCTTAAAGTTGAAGTAAAATTATAAGTATTAATATGAAAAATGTTGCTAAACTGTTGATATTTTGCCAACATCAAATCACTGTCGTCAGAATACGGAAGTGTACCGTAACCTCCTGTATTTCCTCCTGGTGAATCAGGATTGGGATAAGAAGGAATTCCTGTATCTGTTCCACCTGCTCCTCCTGAACATGTATTTACAATTGAAATAATAGCAGGAGCTGATGCTGCCTGACTTCCTGTGAGATTGCAAGATTTGTCTCCATACACATGCTGGTCGCTGGAAGCGCATACACCGTTTTCCCATGTGATTTCATAGCATCCAATAGCTTCCGTGACTACTTTTTGGGAAATACTAAGGTTGTTGATGTCAAATATTTTTATTTTATTTTTCATGTCAATCTCTTCACCTAAAACAAAAAGGTCTTTTTCTAATGGGGTAATGTCATACTGAATCAATACTCCCGAAAAAGTATCGTCAGCATTTTGCTTGACTACGAGATTTTCTAATCCAGAATTTTTAGATTCTCTCTTTACAGGGAATGTATAGGTTTTTTGAGTGCCGTTTTCTACAAGTATAACCTTGTCAGTTGAAATAGTAGCCCCATCCAAAATAGAATTGTTTTTTCCCAATAGTTTGTTTGAAGAAAATAGCTCTGTTTGTAGTTGTTTGACCTTTTGAAGGAGAGGAGTGTTGTTGTTGATTTCGTGAAATCTTAGTACAGAGGCTCTAATGTCTTGTTTTTGCCGTTCATTCTCCTGATACATATCTTCAGTTCGACAAGAGTGAAAGATGAGATTAAAGGCTATCAATAATGATAACCACAAAATAAATTTGTTTTTCATTTGATTGTTTTATTTAAAGGTTGTAAAAATAACTTTTTATTATCAACACGACAAAGATAAATCAGTACTGCGTCAAAGTATGTCGTATTATATTTTTTCTCTATTTTTTTCCAATGAGTAGATTTAAGTTAGGGCACTTTTTGTAAGAAGCTCAAGCTTACTTTTACTCTAAAAACCCAATCTGCCATTTGTTTTCAATAACAAATTAATAATCAATGTGTTAATATGTAAAATAATGACTTTATGTTATTACGAACCTAAGGCCGTGAAAATTCCTCTAAAAATGGAGGGAATTTGTCTTTTCTAAAACCTCATGAAAGGCCTATGATTGTTTTTCTATTTATAAAGAATTTTTATCTGTAATAACAGCTTTGTAATGTGGGAATATTTGGGTAAATTTCAATAACTCCTCAAAATACCTGTCATATCTCCTGTTCAGTGGAATCATTTTTACCAAGTGTTTAAATTCCCCAGTGACTAACTCATTGAATCTTTTTTCCAGAGTATCACCCAGAGACTTCCCTATAAGTTCTTTAAGGTGAAGATTTATAAAATAATTAATACTAAATTTGGCTGATTTATGACAATTTAATTGTAGCTTTGCAAAAGGAGTTACAAATTCCTCAACTATGGCAGTGTTATTCCACTTTCTGATTTCAGTAAAATTGCACTCAATTCTAGTTCTTAAATACTCGACCTCTAAACAAGCTTGAGTTTCGACTAAAAACCTCTTTATGGCATCGAGTATTCTTTTGTGATTTTATTCGATTTTTGAGTCTCTAAAGTGGTAAATCGGACAAGTTTTAGATTGCAGTAGTTGTCTTCAAAAATAGGGATGAACATTTCTGAATTTAAATCAGGAATATTTCTCTTCATTTCCAGAAACTCTAAAACTATCAGTTTTTCAATATCACCAGTTGAAAAACCACATTTTCTTAATGTGCTCTTAGCTTCCAGAATTTCCATACGAGTTGGATAAACCCTATTACTGGTTACATTTCCCTTTTTATCAATCCCGTTCCAAGCCAAATAATCTAGTATAAGTTTTTGAAATGGTGTCTGATAACGATGTAAAGGAGGGAAAACATCACACTGCTGTTCCGGCACTGGAAGTAACCAGTTATGGATTTTATCATAAAACCTATTCCCTGTCATGGCTGTTATTTGTATTTTTCTGGTTATTAGTTGCAATAGCACCAATAATTCCAGCACCAACTATTAGGATAACAACGATTAAAGCAGTGTTATCATTGCTCTGATTGCTCGGTTTCTGGTAACCAGTATCTTTTTTAATATAGCTTCCGTCTGGTTGCTGATTGTAATACTTATCAACATCAACTTTTTCACCTTGAAAAGAGGGTGCTTTATCCTCTGGGGAACTGAACGGGTCAACATCACTGTTTTGAGTGTCAGATTGTGCATTTTCAGCCTGATTGGAGTTTCTATTTTCACGAGCTGGTGCAGGTTGGTAGACATCTTCAAACTTTGGAGTTTCTAGATTTTCAACCATTTCCTGAGACTTTTCTAACTTTTGTCCAATTTTACTGGGTTTATTGTTTTTCAAAATCTCATCAACAGCCCTTACACTCTCACTCTGAGTCTCTTTCATCCCAATTATGGGGTCTATTCCTGAGGGGGACTGATTATAGTAATCCTGTTGTGTTTGTGCTCTGGCAAGAACTGTAAACAAAACTAAGGGAAGTAATATTTTTTTCATATTAATTAATCTTAAAGTTGTTTATTCTTTATCTAAAAAGAAAGGAGTGCTACCAACCCATTGAATCCTTGTATCACTAATTTTCTTAAACTTATACTGTCCAGAAGAAGCACCTGCTGTTATTGTAAACTCATAGTAATAGTCAGAAGTTTGTTCTACCACCTTAGCAGGTTGCCCAGTAGCTGTTGTCTGAGTTAAAACAGCTTTATAGCTAGTATAAGGAGTTACCAGAATAAAATCATCATTTGTGAACTTGAAATAAGTTGTTGATGTGTTAGAAATTTTCCAACTGCCTTGAATCCACTGAGGAGGGTGGAAATACACCGTTTGTACGGGGTTGTTTTGCTGTGGTGTTGAATCATCATCATTGCCAGAGCAATTAACAAAAGAAATAGCTACTAAAGCTATAAGAAATAAATGTTTCATATAAATTGAATTTTATTGTTCATAATCTGAGATATAAACAACAAAAAAAGTGAGGCACTTATCCGTGTTAGTAATACAAGCTCGGCAAAGCTTTGACACATAACAGGAAAGCCCTCACCATTATATGGCAAGGAGCTAAACTGTTTGCATTTTGTGTCAAATTTGAATTTTGCCGATTCGTATTACAATTGCAAAAGTTTTCTCTTTTTTTCGTTGAAGTAGGACAAAGGTATTAAATCAAACTGAATGTTTAAAATCTATTTCTTGTAAAATAGCTTTTGTGTTGTTTCAGAATGATAAAACCCTTTTCATGAGATTTCCTTAATACTGGAATCCAGCAACAGAGCCCTTGAAAACTCATGTTTAACTATTTATTTGAGGTTTAACCCTGTTTTCTTCCAGCATCATGGATTGAATCAGTTTCTTTAAATTGGTTCTCTCAGCCCAGTATTCAGTTGTCATAATGCTGTCATGTATTGTAAACAAAGGCATTCTAGGGTACAACTGGCTCAGCCTTTTGGTTACTATATCTAAAATACAATTAGCTTCCTCGTTCTGCATTAACTTACTTAGATACTTGTAGTTGTTCTTTTTCAACTCTTTCAGAAAAGCTGAGAAATAAGGAAATTTTTCATCAAATATTTTAAGGTCAGAATCATGCTTGTACAGGTAACTGTTGGTATCAATATAGAAAAGTGTTAGGATAAGCTTCTTTGTTAACTCCCTTTCATTTTCATAGATGACTGTTTTCTTTTCCCGGCTTTTACCTCTTCCAATCCATTCATTCCTTGTTAAAGATATTTTCCTGCCTTCAAACAATATCTTAGATATTTCAGTGTAAAAGTCCTCATTCAGAATCCAGTTTTTAATCTTGCTGTATTCCTCTCGAAACCCTGATGAATAGAGGTGATTTTTAACATTCTCGAACATTAGGGTAGCTATAGTAGAATATAGCCTCTCCACAAGTACTGCCAGAAAGTAAGGTTGACTACTCCTTATATCCAGATTAACTAGCTTTTCTCCCTTAAAACTGAGGAATGGTCTCAATTTTTTTGACAAATTTGTCAATGGGGTATGCAATCTGTTATCTGAGTAGGGTTTTCTGGTAAACCAATACTCCTTGTTTTTAAGCTTTTCTATTCCCATTAGGTAAGATTGTCTTTTTAGAAAGTTAGGCTCTTTTTGAGCTTCCAAAATGGCTTGCTGGGAGTCAATTTCTAACCCTTCATAGAACCATTTCACTAAATGGGTGCACTTTTCATCTTTGCCAGTGTACCTCTCAATGAGTTCAAAGTTTTTTAATTTTTGGAGGTTGTTTATATCTACTTTTACGAACTCATTACATTCACTGTCAATAGCATAGATAAAGCTATATGAGTTGGCTCTGTTCTTGTCTTTAGAGTATATTCTTTTGTGTAGTATTCCATTATCAGTGAAATATCTGAAATACTTGCTGTAATTATAGGAGTAGTGTTCCAGCAATTTGGAATCCAGAGAAACGAATCCCCCGAAATACTCATCACAATTCGGGTCTATAAATCTTCGAATTGCAACAAGATGTAGGAAGAAAAATGCTAAGGAATTGTTAAAATTGAAAGTTGGAGGGTTATTCAGAATCGAGTTCTCCAACTTACTGACAATAAATTTTGGCAGAGAAATATATTTAGTGATTTTTACAGGTCTTTTTTCAAGACCTCGTTTTGTTTTTATCTTGTTCATTTTGACTTCTTGTTTAAAGGAAAAGCCTAGCCCTCTTGAATAATGAAAATTCAAGGGTTTTGCTTTTTTTGATAATTATTTAAGAAAATTTTAAGGAAAAAAGACATAGCATTAGCTGTACAAAGTACTTTACTATGTCTTTTTGTTAACTTGAATTTGGGGGTAAACTGTAGTTTCCGGTGAAAGGAATTAGAAAGAATCACCATAAAAAATGGGTTCTCTCATACTGGAAGCCACAAAGGAACTCCCACAAATAGTGGGATTGAACAGCTTTAATTGATAGCAACCAAAGCCCCTAGAATATCAATATGTATGTAATACACTCTGTCTCCAATGCCAACAGCTTTAATCTTTCCTTCTTTTGTCCACCGGGTTAATGTACTGGGGCTAATCCTTAGAAACTGAATTGCTTCTTCCCTTGTATAAATCTTATCTTCATTAATTATCCTGGCTTCAAACCATTGTGCCCACTCAATAAGTGCTTTTTTCACCTCTTCTCTAATGATTTCTTGAATGCTGTTTTTGTTCGTTACGATGATGTCACTCATAATAGTAAATTTGTGTTTTTAATGTTTATAAATATTCTGCTAGTGCTAATGATTGTTGCTCCTCAATTTTCCCGATATACTTTAGTAGCATAGCTTCGGAGGAATGCCCTGTAGCTCTCATAATTAAGGGAGTGGGGATTGTTCCAAAGTTATTGGATGCAAAGCTTCTCCTTCCTGTATGGCTACTAATTAATTTGTACTTAGGGTACATTCCTTTTACTTTTCTCCTTTTGTTTTTTGTAGAGATAGAAGTTTTGCCCTCTTTTGATAAATCAATAGATAAAGTGCCTTCCACCTCTTCATCAATGCCTACATACTCACAAACCTTTTTGATATGCTCGTTGTATCGAGGTTCTGACATTTTTCTGGGGAAATTCCAGTCTCTTTTCTCAAGAATTTTAACAATCTTCTCATGGAGAGGCAAAAGTATTTGTTTCTTTGTCTTCTCCTGTATAAACTCTATAAAATACCTTTCCCCTTTTTGTGTGGTTTTTTTGGTAATCATACTGGTGTTGAATCTCATAAAATCAGAAATTCGTTGACCTGAATAGCAGGAAATTAAAAGCCAGTCCTTTGCTGTTTCTAGGTGTTCATCTGAAAATTTGCTATCCTCAATGAGTTCTAGCTCCTGTGGAGTCAGTATGACAAACATTGTTTTTTCAGTCATGCATTTAATTTTGCTTAGACCATGATAAATGGGGTAGCCGTTTGATTGAGCAAGGTACAGGATTGTTTTCATGAACTTGAAATTCCTTTCAAAATAGTTAACTCCATATACCTCACTTGAACAATGTTTTTCAAAGTCATTTTTGAAGTCAACGTTTATATCAAGCAACGATAAGTTTTTCAGTTTTTTACCTTTGACATAGTGTTTTACTATATCCTTAATGCTTTCTACCTTGGTTACGTAGTCCTCACTTATACTGGAGCCTTTCGATTTGACAAAAATATCACAGTAGTCTACAAAACTCTGCTTGCTTAAATCTTCTGTTTCTGTAACAGTCGGAAATATCAATCCTTTCAAAGTTTGGGCATCAAATAGCCCTGAGGCTTTGTAAGTATCCTCAATATCTTTCTTCAGCTCTGCTAATCTATAATTGACTTTCGTGTTCTCCAGAATCCTGTTTCTGATGTCAGCACCCCTTGTGGCAATCATTTTGCCATTTCTAAGCTCCCTAAAGCTTTCCAATAGATAACCTTCTTCCGAATTCCAATCCGAAAGATTTGTTACTTCTTTAGTAGTTGAGATTAAATCAAGCTTTCTCCCAGCTCTTACACGAACGTAGATTGTGTTTAACCCTTCTTTAGGGTTTTTAACTAAAAATTTTACTTTTAACATATAATATAATTTAAAAAATTGTTTTCCTGTATATTCTTTAACATAGAGGTGAGGAATTCTTTAAACTTTTATATGAAAGTTCACAGAGTAAAAATCTGCACCTTTGGTGATCCGTTAGAATCTTGCTTGTTAGCCGAATCGTTGTTCCACCTTTTCCAGTTTGTTCTGGCAGGTTGGCATAACATGAATGAACATTCATGTTAACTCTATAGATTCAATGAAAGAACATATTCTGTATCTTAAATACGGATGTAAATATATGAAAAATTATTGAATTATGCAAATTTTTAACAAACTTTAACTTAAAACATTTTGTCAGATTAATTAATCTATTATATCATAGCCAGATTAGATAATCTAATAAAAAATCAAATACTTAATACTTATTTTTATTTAGGAGAGAAAAGATGTCTTTACCCACCGTTTCCCCACATTTATGATTAGATATACATATATATGAATACTCATAATCTAATGAAATCTACCATAACGTTGATTAACAGGGCATAAAAGGTAATAGCTAACTTATAAAAGTCATCGTATGAGAACCTCACTCTCCGCTTAGGGAGACGTTTATTTTTTTAACGTCTCCTTTTTTTGTACCCTAAATTGCTTGATTTCCGGGCGGCAAAGGGAGAGGCTTCTTATTCATATAGGTAGCTAAACTACATATAAAAAGCTGGTACAACTTTTAAAAAGGGTCTTCACATTCTTGATAAAATCAAAGTTCTATCAATATCATTTTAAATCACATATCTGTAAATCATAATAACGCACAAGTTGGCATAAATCATTTATTCACAAATGGTTAAAATGATGAAATTTTTCTCTTTAGAATGATTTATATTGTTATATTAGCTATCTAATTTAAAATATTACAAAAATGAAAAAATGAAAAAAATTATCTCGAAATGATCTTAAAAAAGTAGCAGGAGGAACTTGTAGTCAATGGGTTGGTGTTACTGCACCTTGTGGAGCTTTTTATTCTTTATGCACGGATAATTATAGTAACTGGGCTGAATTACAAGAAGCAGCAGAATATTTTAATGATGTGAAATGCTAAAACAAATCGGTATGATTAATAGTAACCGTAATTTCTTACAGTTATTGTTTTTAGTGATTGGATTCTTTTCAAATGCTCAAATTACTGTAACAGGTAATTTCTCTATGAAACCTGATTCCTATGAAGAAAAAATTATAGACAGTAGTTATCAAAATATTTATTACAAATTAGAATTTGTAAAAGACCCTAAAAAAAAGAAGTTGGAAACAATATGCTTACTTCAAATGGGAAAGAATTTTTCAAGGTTTTCAGATTTTAATTCCTTACGAAAGGATTCTTTAATGTTAAGTTTTAGTCATTTAGAAAAACTAGGAGCTAAAGAATTAAACCAAACACTTAATTTACCTGATAAATGGAAAAATGTTTTAGTTAAAGATTTTTCAATAAATAAAGTTATCGTACAGGATAGAGCAAATGTAACTTATCAATACGAAGAGAACCAGCCAGTAATAGAATGGAAGCTCGAAAATGAGACAAAAGATATATTGGGTTACTTATGTAATAAAGCCATAACTAAATATAGAGGTAGAAAATATACAGCTTGGTATTCTAAAGAAATCCCAATTAATAACGGACCGTATGTTTTTCAAAATTTACCTGGTTTAATTTTAGAAATTGAGGATAGTAAAAGTAATTTCCATTTTACTGCAATAGCAATGGATAAAAAGCCTAACAGAATCTATCTGAGGAACGAAAAAAGAATATTAACAGTAACAAGAGAACAATTTAGAAAAGTATTACAAAACTATAATGATAATCCTGGCTTTTTTCATGGTAAAGCCTACAATGAAGATGGTAGTCAGATATCTGTTAAATCAGACCCACTACCATATAATCCAATTGAATTGGAGTAATGAAAATTTATTTTCTTAACATTACTTTGTCTAACAAGTTGTAGAAGGTTTATGTCTGTTTCTGAATTAATAAAGAGTTTTTATCAGTAATTTGCACTTTTCATGCAAGACAACCATCAATTCATTTTTTCTTCTAATTCCCGCTTCAAAGTAGAAATACGCTCATCTTTATCCTTATGATGCCAGCCCGGAGCATTGAATATATACCCCAGTTTCGCTTTCCATGTAGGTGCATTCCGGACATCCTTTATCATATTTCCAAACTCATCAAAGACGATATGAAAAACATTATAAGTATGGATGTTATGATAGATTCCGTAATCCGTCGTTTTCTTTTCTTCCGCTTTGTACGTGCCGAAAAGATGATCCCAAATCATCAAAATGCCCCCATAGTTATTATCTAAATCCTCTATTTTTCGGGAATGATGCACCCGATGGTTGGATGGAGAATTGAATACTTTATCGAACCACCCTAATTTTCCAATAGCATTGGTATGCGGCCAAAATTGAAAAATCAAATTAAACTGATGCATCATAGCAATCATAATAGGATGAAAACCAATGATGATAAAAGGGATATACCAAATGTCCCGATATATGATTTCAAACCATCCTTGACGCAATGCAATAGCAAGACTCAAATGAGTAGCCGAGTGATGATTGACATGACCTGTCCAAAATAATCTGATTTTATGACTCAACCGATGATGCCAGTAAAAGCCAAAATCCTGAACAATCATAACCAATAACCAAAGCCACCAGTGATCTGCATGCCATTTTAAAGTGAAGAATTTATTGAAATCTTTGATCCCGAAAATATCAGTAAGCCTAAAATGATTGTAAATCCAAAAAAAGTAGGATAATGAAATAGCTTTCATCCCAAAGTCTAACATTACTGCCCCTATCCCCAATCCGATACTCGATACATTATCTTTGATGAGTCTTTTTGTGAATACTTTTTGAGGAATCTGATACAAAAATATCTCTCCTAATATCAACAAGATAAACACAGGAATAAAATAAGTAACAGGATCAGTAAAATCCGATGGACAGAATAGGCCAATACTATGAAAAAAACGGTTATCTTTTCTTTTCATAAGTCTTGATTTTATCGAATAATTCTGTTCTTTTTTTCAATACCAACCACTCCCAACACCAACATCAATTGGGCTAAAACATAAGTAATCATCACAACAAGTTCTTTCCCAATACTATGCTGTACGAACATATTAATGGCCAATACGGAATCTGATATTACAAACAAAACAGCTCCCAGCATTAATAATGAAGAATAAGTACTGATACTAAAATACAGCATCGTAGCAATGGTAATTCCGTAAATCACCACGGGTATATTCATTTCGTTTAAATAAGGATATATATAGTAAATAAATGAGCCTAAATATAGAAGAACAAAGGGAAGCCAACTCCATACATTTTTCTTTTTAATCTTTAAAAAATAAATGATGTAACAAATATGAGCCAACAAAAAGCTTCCCAGACCGGGCATAAATCCCCATCCAAATAACAAAAACACATCACCCAAAAAGCTCAAAATTAATCCAGATAAAAACCATTGGTTGATCCGAAATACATTTTGTTTAGAATAAGTAAAATACAACCAGATAATAATAGGTAATAACAGTGGCTTGGTAAAAAACCGCCAAGAACTATGATCCATAGCAATAAATACTAAATCAAATCCAAAAACAATGGCAAGAAGGACTAATAACAATTTGATATTGACAGATTTCTTCATTGTATTATTTTATTACAATTTTTTAAATATCTTTTTTCTTGTTACAATATGGATATATCTCAGGTATGCACCAAGTCATTCTATATTTGACACTTAGCTCAGATTGTTAAATTACAGATAAAATTAAGATAAAATACTTTTGAATTGTAAAAATGCAATGCATTACACTTTAGTTTGTTTTATATTTTAGAAATAGACTATTATTAGAAATATTATTTAAGTTATACAGGATAGTCATATTTTTTCCAAAGTAATTTTCGAATTTTTTGGAAAATTATTTATCCCTGAGCTTTAGGGTTGTATGAATACTATTAAGAGTGTGAATGTTCTAAGGATCAGGGTTTTTGTGTCACCAATGCTGAAAAAATGACATAAAACCGGAAAAAATTTCATACTCAATCAAATGGTATTTTTTTTGTAATTTTTTACATACAGCTGGCCAGCTGACGTGTTTTTTAATGATTGTTAAACTTAATTAAAAATGATTGCAATGAATAATCTAATAAGAAGAAACGGAAACAGCAATTTGGGCTTTTCAAATGTCTTTGATGATTTTTTTGGTCGTGAACTTTTTAACTGGGGCAATAACAATTACTCATCTACCAGTACAACCGTACCATCGGTAAATATAAAGGAGAACGGAGAGGCTTATGAAGTTCAGGTCGCAGCACCAGGCATGAATAAAAATGATTTTCAGATCAGGCTGGATGGTAACCTGCTTACTATTTCATCAGTGAAGGAAGATCGTAAAGAGACAAAAGATGAAAATTTCACAAGAAGAGAATTCAGTTACCAATCTTTCCAGAGAAGTTTTGAGCTTCCAAAAGATGTTGTGGATCAGGATAATATTAATGCAAAATATGAAAATGGGCTTTTAATGTTAACCATCCCGAAAAAGGAAGATGCGAAACAGAAACCACCAAGAATGATTGAAATATCATAGAAATAACTACAAAATTGGCTGCCAAAACAGTAGCCAATTTTTTTATAATTTTTGAAAATACAGATTAACTTAAGAGGCTGTCCGAAAAGTTTGGACAGCCTCAATTTTTGCTGATTTTATTTGTAACCCAATATAGGAGGAGTATATAAATATCCGAATCTCTGAAAGTGTTATTGACTTTTCTTAAAAAAAGGTTTCAGATTCAATTTTTTATACCATTTGAACAATGAGAAGAACAGTTCTGCTGTGAATGAAATTTAATCAGAGAGGTTACTTTGAAAATTTTTCTATTAGAATCAATGCCATAAAAACATCACAAAAAACAAACATGCTTTTTTATTAAGATTACTCATGATACCATTTCCTTTTCAATAGTACACTCGCTTTTACCAGAAGTATTAATACCGGAACTTCTACCAAAGGACCAATTACTCCTACAAATGCCTGCGGTGAATGAATTCCAAAGACCGAAATTGCAACAGCAATGGCCAGTTCAAAATTGTTTC
Organism: Chryseobacterium candidae; assembly: GCF_004916905.1. Lineage (GTDB taxonomy): Bacteria > Bacteroidota > Bacteroidia > Flavobacteriales > Weeksellaceae > Chryseobacterium > Chryseobacterium candidae. The sequence goes on along the minus strand of NZ_SDLV01000045.1, from coordinate 3,642 downwards.
CGGTAGCGGTAAAGGCTATAGACGCATTTTTATCATAAGGGATTTTCAATGTTTTGTTGATGATAAAACTTACAAAAAACATCAAAACAAAATAGATAACCAATGGGACAGCCACTGTAATTACATCCATTGGCAATTCCAGTATTTTAGAGCCTTTTAAGCTAAACATCAGTACGATGGTAAATAATAAAGCGTACAGTGTAACAGGAGATATCTTAGGCACAAATTTTCTGTTGTACCAGTCTGCACCTTTTGATTTTATCAGAAAATACCGTGTGAGAAAGCCTGCCAGAAAAGGAATTCCCAGATAAATCAATACGCTTTCTGTAATGTCTTTCATGGAAACATTTACATTAAAACTTGCAAACCCCAGTTGGTTGGGAAGTACATTAATGAACAGCCAGACCATAAAACTGTAAGTAAGTACCTGAAAAATACTGTTTAAAGCAACCAGCAAAGCTGCATATTCTCTGTTACCTTTAGCGAGATCATTCCAGACAATCACCATGGCAATACATCTGGCCAGGCCGATGAGGATCAAACCTGCCATATAATCAACTTGATGTCTTAAAAACAGGATGGCAAGACCAAACATCAGAACCGGACCAATGATCCAGTTGAGCAATAAGGAAATTCCGATTACTTTTTTATCTTTAAAAACCAATGGCAGGAGAGAGTAGTCAACCTTAGCCAATGGCGGATACATCATTAAAATGAGTCCAATAGCCAGAGGAATATTAGTAGTGCCAACCGACTGTGAATTGATAAGAGTAGGAATAGACGGGAAAAAATGTCCCAAAGCAATCCCTATACCCATCGCAAGAAAAATCCATAAGGTAAGATAACGGTCAGGAAATTGTAATCTGGGCTGCATGATTATCTTTTGATTTTAGAAAAAACATAAAACATTTCTTGTGCAATTTGTAAGCTTCTTTCAGTATATATTGCTCCCTGTTCCGGTGTGTTATCTGAAATCTTAGGATCTTCAAATGTGATCGGAATTCTTTTTTCTGCACCGGGAATAAAAGGACATCCGCCATCTGCCTGCGAACAGGTCATAATTGCGGCAAAACCGGATACAGGATTGAACGGACTGTCGTATTTTTTTGAAAAAACTATCAATGGAAGGCTGTTGTCATCATATTTTATTGCAAATACTGGGTTGGCTGTAGCAGCAATGCTGAAAACCGAAAAGCCCTGTTCTGCTAAAACTTCTGCGATCTTAGGAAATAATGCTGTTGTTTCCGTTCCTCCCGAATAGCAGTGAACTTCCGGAATCGCAAAGAAAGAAGCGGCTGCCTGTGCCCATATCTGTGCCAGATGGCTTCGGCGGGAATTGTGAGTGCAGATAAAATTCAGATTGACCTCTTTGCCGTTATCTGTTTTTTGCTGAATAAAGCGGATTAATGGCTGCAGAATCTCTTTTCTAGCGGTATCTGTATTTTCCCATTTCAGAGATTGAACCGTGTTTACTAATTCTTGATACATAAGATTTTAATAAAATTAATTAGCAGCATCCTGATCCCGGAGTACAGGCTGATGTAGAGTTTACGGATAATTCAGACAGATTTTTCTTTTGTTTTTCAGCAGGAATTCCGCAGGCTTCCTGGGCAAGGCAGGCTGTTGTTTTGTTTTTCAGAACGAAATTTTTTCCGTTAAATTCAAGATCATATTTTCCAATCGTTTCTCCCTGATATTCAACTTCAATTTCCGAGTCTTCTATTCCAAGTTTTTCTTCGGAAAGCTGAATGATATGAAGTAATTTTCCCGGTTTCAGACGGTGTTCGTAATCATCCGCATTCCATAGCTGGAAGCTGACTGTTTTTTCATTTCTAATTACTCCGCCGCAATCGATAAATTTTTTTATAATCTGCCCCACTTCTGTTACATGGAAATGTTCAGGAACAAAACTTCCGTTTTCTAATTGAAATTCAACATTTTCCAGTGCAGGTAGAATTTCTTTGATTTCTGATAGTCTCATAATAGATTAAAATTGAGTGTTATAATTTTTTAATGTCATATTGCAATATTACGATGTATTTATTTAAAAAAATGCCTTTAACAGCATTGTTTTATAGTAACATCCTGATTAAAAAACAGGTTGAATTCATTCTGAAACTGTTTCCAGGTATTTTCATTAATACAGTAACAAATTGACTTTCCTTCAATTGAACCCTTAATAATTTCAATATTCTTCAGCTCTTTTAAATGCTGCGAAATGGTGGCCTGAGCCAATCCGAGTTCTTCAACGAGATCATTACAGATACATGCTTTTTGATTAATGATGTACTGTAAAATTGCGATTCTCGCCGGATGTCCCAAAACTTTAAGAAGAGAAGCCAGCTTATTTTGTTCTTCTGTATAAATTTCTGTTTTAGTAACTCCCATTGTTTTATTTTTATATTGCAATATTACGATGATAAATTAATATAACCATGAAAAAACTTGTTAATTTCAGATGTATAGAATTAAGTTATTGAATTTTAGTGCTTTAAAATCATTCTGTCATGAATGTAACGTTGAAAATAAAAAAGATGAAGCGGAAGCAGACTTCATCTTTTGGCTTGTTGTTATGGCACACTAATCTTTTTACCCTGTTCCGGGAAGATATAATTTATTTTTAAAGGATTGTTTTTCAATAATTCCTCTTTGATGAGTTCAGGATTATCACCTGTCGGCTTTCTGTGAGTAACCACAATATTAAGGCCTTCAAGGCTGCTTTGTCCTGTCTTTTCTTTGAGTTTGCTCAATTCCTCAATCAGCAGATGAGGAGTAAGATGTCCGAAAAGCAGATGTTCCGGCTGGCTGTTGGGAAAAGAAACTTCAATTAATATCGTATTGAGCTGTCTTTTTTTAACAAGAGGAGCTATTGTATTCCAAAGTTGATCCAGACGGTCAGATTTTTCTATACGGTCTGCACCCGTATCTCCCAGATAAAGCAGATAGTGATCATCTCTTCTTACCAATGCAGCACTGCTTTTATACGGATTTACATGGCTTAGTTCATAGCCTGTGATGAAAAAAGGTGTTTTAGGTGCGGGAATTTCGGTTCCTTCCTGAAGTTCATTGTAATGGTATTTTCCAAGGATGGGTTTTTGTCCCTGATCTGCAAAATTGATCCAGGTATCTGTGATAAAATAATGATTCTGTAAAATCTGAATCACAGGAGCTATAGCAAAAATATCTTTCTTGGAATCTGCCGGAGAATTGATGATAAGGCCTGATAAATGATCCAGATGACCGTGTGATACAAAATATCCCTTTATCTGATCTTTCAGAACTGTTTCTGCTGATCCCTGAAGACTTTTCAGTTCAATTGCTTTTCGGATTCCTGCATTTACGGTACCCGCATCAAGGCAGAGAAAGGCATTGTCTTTCGGAGCGCCTACCAGATAGGATGATAAATTGTCTTCCTGCTCACCACCATATATTCCTAAGGGAATGACATCAAAATTTTGTGCCTGGCAAACAATATTCAGAAGAACCAATAAAGAAAGTGCTGTTTTTTTCATAATACGAATAATAGAAAACCATCTTTTTCGGGATGGATAAAGCAAATTTACGTTATTTTCTGAGGATTGAAGCCCTGTATCTGTAAAGCCTGCTGAAAATAGCAGGCTTTATATTTTATATTGGTGTCCC
>NZ_SDLV01000044.1 GCF_004916905.1 Chryseobacterium candidae | reverse complement strand
AAGGCTGGATTAAAGCTGTAGGCAGGATAAGAGTCGTAATAATTAATACTTAAAACCTGGGTAACGTTGGTGGGAGTGGAAAGCTTGGTTAGTATACAGGCATACCGTTTACGGTAAATCCGGCAGCAGCAGTCTTAGTCTCATATAAATTAGTATTGACATTGATACTTTTTTGCATTGATGCTCTGCTCGCTGCATTATTGGGAATTCCCAGCTACCACACGAATCCTTTCGTGTGGTTAAAAAACTCTTTATACCCATTCTAAAATAACACTATCCTCTCCAAAGAATAGTTTACTGAATTATTAATATAAAGTCACACGATACAATCGTGCGGGAGCGGGGTTAGATAATTTATATTTTTAAATTAAAAGCTACCAGATCAGTGATCGGTAGCCATGCTAATTTATTTAGTAATTATACTTTCTTTTTCTTTATATCGTGTAAGGATTAAAATACCTTCATAATTATCTCTTTTTGTTCCTTGTAAAATTATAGTGTCTTTATTGTAGAAAAGAACTTTCCTATTTTCTTTGTGATAACTTTTAGTAGTAGGATTAAATACAGTTTCAATGCTAACAACCGAGTCATTAATAATAAACCATTTTTCAGGATTATACATATTATCCTTGGGAATTCTATCTAAGTTTTTAGTGGTTGAATTATTTATATACTCAATTTGTTTTCCATCTGAAAAAAAATTACTTACTCGATATGGATAAAATGAATGAGCACTATCAATACTATATATATACCATTTTTTTCCGTTTTCACTTGAAAAAACATCTCTTAACTTTGAATCTTTATCTTTTTGACAAGAAAAAAGTAAAAGTAAAAGTAAACTAGTCTTGAGGATTCTTAATGTCTTCATATGGTTTTGATGGATAAGTGTTATTTCCTACTTGAATTGTAATAGTTGTGTTTGTTGGCATCTGATTTCCGCCACTATAAGGTATAATAGTTACACTCCCTGTGTTTTCACTATTGTATTCATTAATCATATTCATGTGATTTGTTCCATAGCTGGATTCCTTTTGAGCTGCATTTAGAACATGTCTTGCAAAACTCGCAGCCTGCCCAAATCTATATCCTTCTGTGGCCTTACCAAAATCAGGATTTCTTGCTTCATTTAAATAAACCTTGGAATGTAACTCAAAAGTATATTGTCCCGTAAAAGATTCATTTTTGTGTCCTAAAGCTCCTCCCTCATGATTTAAAGTAGATCTTATATTATATGCATTGTCATAAGTTCCCTTTGTCAAATATTTAATGTTAAAGAAAATATTTCCAGTTTCATTACTTGTATTCGCAGCTCCTCTTGCTCCTCTATATACTCCTGTATATCCTGATATTCCTTTTTCTCCAGCATAATGAGCCAATACTTTTGAAACAGCTCTAGTTGTACCTCGACTACTATAATCTAGCTGAGATAATTTTGCTGCTCCTGTATCTCCTTTTAAATCAGACAATTTTGTTGCAGAACTATTAGTATGCACAATAACATTATTTGTTTTTTTATTATCTGTACCAATATAGCGTCCATATTTATTAAAATGATCATCAAGTGGAGCTCTACCATCAGGATCAATAAATCTCATTGGATTATCAAATGCATAATTATATGGAGACCATTTTCTCATCTTTTCCGCAAGCGGATCTACAACACCCCATCTTCCAATATCCGGCATATAAAATCTTGCTCCATAATCATACATTCCCGTCTCTTGCAATTCCTTACCATTGTACTTATAACTATAATACCCTCCAAAATTAGAACTGCTAAGCATCCCTTCAATATGATTCAATCCAAATGGATAATAATTGTTGGTATCTGTAACTTCAAGAACACCTTCGCTGTTTTTGGAAAAGCTTACCCTGGCATTCCCAAGGTGATCTCTGTATTGGTAAATATAACGGTTTTCTGTGAAACTGTAAAATCCTTCTGCTGTGGGGAAGAATTTTAATGTAGAATTTACATACTGAAAACCATCCAGGTAATCGTTTGTTTCTGTACCGAAAACCTTTCTTACCTTCACGTCGTCTGCTCTGTAAATATAATCTGTTACTTTGGAGTTTTGGGCAACTTTTCCTAGTAAATTTAGATAATTATATTGGATGAGAAGTATAATTATTAGAACTTATTTATGCACACAAAAACCACTGCAAAAATAGCAGTGGTTATTATTTCACCACACGAAAGGATTCGTGCGGTAGCCGAGGTTTGAAGGCATTTCTTAAACGGCTTCAGACAGTTTACGAAATGGCTATAACCAATTAATGAGCAGCTGCAGACACTTTCTATAGCGGCCAAAAGTACTTCCGAAGCTGCTGAAGACAGTTGATACACCAGTTCCCAGCACTTTAACAGATATAACAGGATATTTTACCGGATATTTTTAACCTTTACTTTACAGAATGTATTATCTTTGAGTCTTCACAAATTGATTAAAGAATGGACTACAAAATACATCAGGGAAGAAATGTAAAACGTTTCAGAGAAATGCTGGGCATCAAGCAGGAAGCATTGGCGATGGATCTGGGCGAAGACTGGAACCAAAAGAAAATTTCTTTACTTGAACAAAAGGAAACCATTGAAAACCAGCTGCTGGAAAAAATATCCGAAGTACTGAAAATTCCTGTAGAAGCTTTTCAGAATTTTGACGAGGAGCAGGCTGTGAATGTTATTGCTAATACCTTTGGAGAAAACGGTATTGGATATCAAAGAAATGATAATCCTATATTCAATCCAATAGAAACTATCCTTAAACTTCACGAAGAAAAGATAGCTTTGTATGAACGTATGCTGAAGGAAAAGGATGAAATGATGAGCAGGCTGGAAAAGCTGCTTGAAAAGTAAGAGCGTTTATAAGAAATATGCTTTTAATAAAACGAAAAGAGGCTGTCCAAACTTTTTGGACAGCCTCAATTTTTGCTGATTTTATTCGTACCCTTATACAGGAGTATATGAATATTTGATTCTCAGAGGGTGTATTCGACTTTTAGGACACTCTCTTTGTTTATCTGCCACACGATACAATCGTGCGGGAGCAGGGATTACACCTCAAACACAGATATATCATTAAAAAGTAATAACTTTTTTAGAAAATTTATAATTCCTGAATCCTTTTTCGTTTGCAATTATATCATATTCTTTTGTATATTTTGGTAATACTTTAAATGTTTCTTCCCTCATTTTACTAAAATATAGATGAAGATACTTTTTATTAATTTTATTTGATATAGGAATATCCTTTAATGTCACCCTAGTTTTGCCTTTAGGTAATATAAAAAGAGAAAATGATTCATTCGTATTTTGTATAGAAGGATCGTTCATAATAGAATCTTTGGTATGATTAATACTGTCTTTAAGAAAAAAATTATAGTCAATAATAGTTTCCTTATCGTTTTCAATTATTTTGGGGTAAGCTTCTTTTTCTTCAAATCCATGATAATTATATAACATTACATATCTATTATCACTATTATTATCTACTAAAATTGAAATATTATGTAATGCCTTTTTCTTTTCAACTGATAAAACTTTAACGGAAAGCTTATCATCTCTATCTTTTTCATTCATGATTTTATCTTTCTTGCATGAAAATAAAACCATAAACAGTATTATTATACTTTTACCTAGTTCGACCTCTAAAAACTTCATATGATGCTCTTGATTTTAGTCCATGTTCTTTTCTTATTTTATTTTCTGAATATCCATCCTTACCTATAAATCCAGGAAATCCAGATGCTCTAAATTCAGATTTAGGATGTGTCTCAATTAGCCTTATTCCTTTTAAGTCTGAATAACTATGCTCAGCCTCTGTTTTATTAAGTGTACCGTCAAAATGATCTTTAACATGTATTAATTCATGCCCTAGTACAATAAAGTTTGGTGATGTTTCGTACATAGTCTTTCCATCTTTTTCAAAAACTCTCATATCCTGTTTTCCAGTAGGATTAAATATTACTTCGGAATCTGTTCCTACGCCATTTGATGCTAATTTCTTATTTTTGGCTGTAGCAAAACTAGCATCCCCAATTCTTATATCAACATTATGTTCATCAGTTATTAAATCTCTTATTAATTGAGTTCCATTTTCATAATTTCCATTTTTTTCAAACTTGTCTATTACAACATGTGTTTTTCCATTAACACCTTTAACAGTGGTTAGCTTATCTCTAGTCAGCTTTTGAAGGTTTGCCATTATAGCATCAATGCCTTTTTGATCAGTTCCGCTTGGAATAGTAATATCCTTATTTTCCCTTCCATCCGGGTCAATAAATCTTATAGGATTATTAAATGCATATGTGTAAGTACTCCATCTTCTGGAAGTTTCCGCCAGCGGATCCACCACACCCCATCTTCCAATATCCGGCATATACATCCTCGCTCCATAATCATACATTCCGGTCTCTTGCAACTCCTTACCGTTGTACTTATAACTGTAATACCCTCCAAAATTAGAACTGCTAAGCATCCCTTCAATATGATTCAATCCAAATGGATAATAATTGTTGGTATCTGTGACTTCAAGAACCCCTTCGCTGTTTTTGGCAAAGCTTATCCTGGCATTCCCAAGATGATCTCTGTACTGGTAAATATAGCGGTTTTCTGTGAAACTGTAAAATCCTTCAGATGTAGGGACAAAATCAAGCTTCCATTGTGGAGTTCCACCAATGCCCGGAAAAGTATTGAGTTTTTTATATGCCTGTTCCTCAAAAGCTGTTTCAGTACGACATTCAAGGCATATTCCGCCACCTTCTCTGTAAGAGTACTGGAAGCCATCCAGATAATCAGTCATAATAGTCTTCGTCAGCCCACGTGGAGGAGCACTGGAATACGTTTTGCGAAGTTTTGTACCATCTGCACGGTAGAGATAATCCAAGCTACTATTTGAAGTCTGCCCATTTCCAAACAAATCTGGTTGGGTGATAAAAAAACTTCTGGGGAGATTAAGGTAGTTGTAAACGATGCTTTGAATCCCCTTATCCTTCATATTGATCATATTTCCGTTAGAATCATAATCTATGATATTATTTCCGCCTTCATAGCCGGAATCGTTTAATGAGCTTTCAATGATCTGATTCAAACGGTTGCCGGTATATTTATACTCAAGATTATCTACCACAGTAGAGGTTGAACCGTAAACAGGAATCGCGTTTCTTTTTAAGAATGTGATATTTCCGTTGACATCATAGCTCAAACGTTCATCAAAATTCTTGTTATGCGGATTGGTTGTCTCCGGTTCTGCATATTCAGCATCTGTTAATCTGTTTAGCTTATCATAAGTGTAATTATATCTTTTCAGGTTATTGACTGTTGACATATTCCAGTCTATTTCTGCAATATTCCCATTATATCTGCCGGGAGAAATATCTGAATAGACAGGGTTGGTATATTTTACTTTATACCCAAATAGCTTTCCATTTAAAACGGCAGGATCATTAATCTGGGTCATCCAGCCCCGGATATTATACTTG
>NZ_SDLV01000043.1 GCF_004916905.1 Chryseobacterium candidae | reverse complement strand
GAATGCTTTGTCTTTTACACCTCTGAGCTGCATTCTGAAGTTTTTTATTTTGGCATTGAAGGATTCAGCAGCAGCATTGGTGCTTCTTTGATGAAAATAGTTTAAAATATCCCTGTAATGATTCATTATTGTTTTTCTTAAGGTATAAAAAGATTTAAAATCTGCTTCTTCCACCTCTTTGAACCAATGCGCAAGTTTAGTCATAGCCAAAGATTTTGGAATATTCTGATTATAGATCTTTCGCAGTCCATCGGTCAATTGATAAGCTTTCTCCAGGTCGGGATACTGAGCAAAAAGAATGGCGGCTCTTTGCCTTTGGGAGAGGGTCCATTTTTCGCGACTTTTATAAAGCAAATACCTGCTTCTTGCCAAAAGCTGTTTGCGGGAATCACCGTTTTCAAATATTTCTGTGCTTAGAATTTGTTCTTCCCCCAATCCTTCCATTACCTTATTTTCCATTTCAATAGCATCCCAGCGATGTCTGATCCTGATTTCCTGAAGAGCTTCTATAGCCAGCTTCTGAACATGAAATCGGTCAATCACCTGCATGGCATTAGGGAAGCAGCGTTGGGCAATACGCTTCATGGAACCTGCCATATCCAAATTGATTTCATTTACCTTTATCCGATGTTTTCTGCTGATTTTTAAAAGACGCTCTATGACAAAATCACTCTGGGTACCTTTGATGATGGCAACAATACTTCCTTTTCTTCCTTTTGCTTTTTTGGAGGTAAGAACAGTATAAAGTTCTCCTTCAGATAAGGCCACTTCGTCTAAGGATAAGGATTCTGAGAGATTTTCAGGATAAATGATCCAGTCTTCTGCGTGCCGTTTTTGTTCCCAGCTGTAATATTCACTGAGAGTATTCTTGTATTGTCTCTGAAAAGTCTTGCCTTTGATCCCGAAAAATTCTGCTATAACTTTTAGGGGAAGAGCTTTAGTGTCGGCTAATTTTTTTTAAGAAGCCTGCCAGATCCTTTGTCATGCGTGTTCCTTTCGCTACCAGCTGCCAGTCTCTTTGAAGAATTTCACCAGAGGATTTATCAGTCCATCTTCTTCTTTTCACATGGAGTTTTACGATTTTACCCCGTAATGGATAATCATCTACAATAATTTCAGGTAAAAAGCCCTTAGATTCCAGTAGTCTTTCTTTGAATTCATGGGGAATGCTGTTTTTTTCTTCAAAATAGATATGAAGTTCTGCATCATGAGGTTCTGCTTTGAGGATATCAAAGTGCTCAACTAAAAATTCCGGAAGTAATAATTTAAGAAGTTCGTGATCGCTTAACATTAGGCAAAGATAAAGCTACTTAACATTCCCCCCAACTTTTGAGACTGATCC
>NZ_SDLV01000006.1 GCF_004916905.1 Chryseobacterium candidae | reverse complement strand
TTTTTTTTTTTTTTTTTTTTTGTGATAAGTATGATTTAAATAAGCCTTGTTTATAGGTAAAACACGGATTTTTTTAAATCAATATTATGTGAGTAAAGCATTGATTTTAAAAAAAATACGAATAATATTTCCACTTTTGAAAAAAAATATTAAATTTGCATCACTAGTCTATTATTGACTAATAATTTACATTTTTTTTGATTAAATTTAACAAATACTTAAAATTAAAAAGAATGATTTTTACATTTTTTCTATTGCAAGAGAAAACTGATAAATCTTTTAAAAAGATATGTTTATCAATTACAAAAAAAAATATTAAAAATGAAATTTTATATTTCAAAACACCATTATTTATAGAAGAAAACGATTGGGACAATGAAAAACAGCGTCCCAAAAACATATATTGTAAAAAATATAAAGAGCTTAATTACATCCTTAATTCGATAAAAATAAGAATCTCTCCACTCATTAAAGAAGGAAACAGAAAAAAAATAAATGCCGAGATCAAAAAAGTAATTTTTTACAAAGAACAGAGCTACCCAGAAGGATCACTTCTTTCAATGATTTCTATATATTTAGGAGAAAAACAACATACAGTACAACTATCTACTTACAGAAGATATATGGTATTTATGCGTTTAATTGAAAATTTCGAAGGATTTCTTGCCCGCACAATTTATATCCACGATATTAATTCCGAACTCATAAGATCATTTAATAATTTTGCAAAAGCAGAGCTTTACTCTGAAAGTACAATATCCAGAACATGCCACTTTCTGAAGACAATCTTGCATTTCGCAGAAAGAAAAGGACTTAATACAGATATCAAAAACATTGCTCTTCCTAAAGTAAAAACTCCAAAAAAAATAATAATTCTAAATGAACAGGAAATTCTAAAGATCAAAAACACAATTGTACCACCGGAACTTGAAGACTCAAAAAACTGGCTATTAATAAGCTGTTATACCGGACAAAGGGTATCTGATTTTATGAGATTCAATGAGAAACAACTTGTAAAAATCAATGGAAAAACATGCATTTCTTTTACCCAGCGTAAAACTCAAAAAGAAATTACACTTCCCTTACATCAAACCGTTTTAAACGTGATTAAAAAATATGGCAATTCTTTTCCAAAACCTATTGAAATCGGAATTTACAATGAGAACATAAAAAAAATCGCAGCATTAGCAGGAATTGAAAGCAAAGTAGAAGCAAAGAAGAGAATAGGATATCGAAGTGAAGATATACGAACTGAAAAATGGAAGATCATTAGCAGCCACATAGGAAGACGTAGCTTTGCATCCAATTTTTATGGCAGAATCCCCACTTCACTACTTATACAGGCCACAGGCCACAGCTCAGAGAGAATGTTTTTAAATTATGTAAATCCGATAAATCATGAAAGAATCACAATACTAGGAGATTATTTCGATAAAGTATATACCGAAAGAGGTTAAAGTTAAAGTTATTTTTAAAAAAAATAAATCGATTATCGTTAATTATCATAAGTCTATTTTAAAAAATCAGTCTCAAAAATTGGGGAGGGGGAATATTAATTAGCCTTATTTTTGCATATTGCTAAGCGATCACGAACTTCTTAAATTATCACTTCCGAAATTTTTAGTTGAAGACCTTTGATTTCCTAAAAGCAGAATCTCATTATGCAGAACTTCATATTTATTTTTTAATAAAAAAACAGCACCCCCATGAATTCAAAGAAAGACTTCTGGAATCGAAGTTTTTTTACCTGAAATTATTGTAGATAATTACCCATTACGGGGTAAAATTGTAAAACTCTATGTTAAAAGAATATAGAATGACAAATCCTCCGGCGAAACCCTTCAGAGAGACTGGCATCTTGTAGCGAAAGGAACACGCATAACAAATGATCTGGCAGGCTTCTTAAAAAAAATCAGCCGACACTAAAGCTCTTTCTATCAAAGTTATAGCAGAATTTTTCGGTATCAAAGGCTAGACTTTCCAGATACAATACAAGAATAAACTCAGTAAATATCATAGCTGGAAGCAAAAGCCTCAAGCACAGGACTGGATCATTTATCCTTAAAACCTCTCAGAATCTTTATCCTTAGACGAAGTGGCTTTATCTAATGACGAGCTTTATACCGTTCTTACCTCTAAGCAAGCAAAAGGGTTAAAAGGAAGTATTGTTGCCATCATAAAAGCTACCTAGAGTGATTTTGTAATCACACATCTTTTAAAGATCAGCAGGAAACTACGGCTGAGGGTAAAAGAGGTTACTTTGGATATGACAGGTTCCATAAAGCGTATTTCCAAATGTTTCTTCCCACATGCAGTACAGGTCATAGATCGTTTTCATGTTCAGAAACTGGCCATAAAGCCTCTTAAAGAACTTAGGATCAAACACCATTGGGAGGCTATTGAAATAAAAAATTCTTTTGAAGGACAATCTTTGGATACAGAAGTTTTTGAAAACGGAGATTCCCGGAAGCAATTATCTGCTTTATAAAAGTCGCAGTAAATGGAGTGAGTCTAAAAGGAAGAGAGGTGATATTCTTTTCAGGGAATATCCTGACCTTGAAAAGGCGTATCAATTGACCGATGGACTTAGAAAAATTTATGCCCAGCATATTTCAAAATCTGTAGCAATGACAAGGCTGGCAGATTGGTTCAGGAATGCGTAAGAATCCAATTTTACATCTTTTTCTACCTTAAGAAAAACAATAATGAATTATTACAAATATATATTGAACTACTTTGACCAAAGAAGTACAAATGCTGCTGCAGAATCTTTCAATGTGAAAATAAAAAACTTCAGATTGCAGTTCAGAGGAGTAAAAGACAGAATATTTTTTCTCTTCAGATTAACCAAACTTTTAGCTTAGCCACCAAATTTTACGCTTGATCTATTTTTAATATTAAGAACGAGAAAAAAAATCGTTTAACCGCTACTTACCTTTTATTTTTGAATGTGTAGTTATCTAGCTTGTTAGCATTGTATCAAATGTTAACTATAATTCTGAAACTATCTAGCCATGCATTGATTCTTTCTATAGGATAGTCATTTAAAAATACTTGAGCATTCAAAAATTCTTAAACAATAGAGTATTGAACATCTAGCAAAAATTCTTAAGATTTTGAATGCAGCCCGTTTCTAATTTTCCATAAAACTTATATATATTCTTTAAAAGACCAAAGAAGTTATTATATTTGGCTAACAAAACGAATCTAAAACCTACATTTTCAAAGAGAGTAATTCGGTGAGTAGCTTGAACTCAACTCTAGAAAATATTGATAAATAAAGAGGTCTAAACAGATAGTTCGAATCCCTCCAACTCCACTAAAACCACTGATTTCTCAGTGGTTTTTTATTTTTAAGACAATCTTATATCAAATTTCACCTATAAAACAGAATGTTGTATATATTATATGTATGGTATTAATATGATAACTGTATTAAAAACAGCTTTTTGAAATTTTTTATGAATATAAATTTGAAACGCCTTCTTACTTATAAGTATAAAACAATCTCATTTTTCTGCTTACCATTCATCAATCAAAACAACAATGATAAAGTTCAAAAGGATTATCTTTTATTTCTCCCTTAGTCATTCAATTATTGATTTTATCTTCCTTGATAGAAGGCAAATATAACCTCCTGAAAACGAAAAGACTATAATAAAACAATTTAAAATGAAAGCTTCCGGTCCACAAAAAAGACTAAAAAAATGTTTTATCGTAAAGAATTTTATATATTTGCACCATCTAACAATTAAAAAAATAATTTACTATGTCAGACATTGCATCAAGAGTAAAAGCTATCATCGCTGATAAGCTTGACGTTGAAGAAACAGAAGTAACTCCTGAAGCTAGCTTCACTAACGATTTAGGAGCTGATTCACTAGATACAGTTGAGTTAATCATGGAATTTGAAAAAGAATTTAACATTCAGATCCCTGATGACCAAGCTGAAAAAATTACTACTGTAGGACACGCTATCGCTTACATCGAAGAAGTAGTAAATAAATAATATTCTTCAACAAAAAAGAAATTAAACAAAGTTTATGGAATTAAAAAGAGTAGTTGTAACCGGATTTGGAGCAATAACACCAATAGGAAATAATGCAAAAGAATACTGGGAAAATCTTGTGAAAGGTGAGAGCGGTGCCGCTCCGATTACTCTTTTTGATGCCACAAACTTTAAAACAAAGTTCGCTTGCGAGGTAAAAAATTTCGATCCGTTACAGCATTTCGATAAGAAAGAGGCTAAAAAAATGGATAGAAATACTCAATTGGGACTTGTTGCTGCAAGAGAAGCAGTAGCGCATTCCGGCATTATTGAAGACAATGTAGATAAAAACAGAGTTGGTGTAATCTGGGGCTCCGGAATCGGAGGATTAGAGACTTTTGAAACTGAAGTTTTAGGATGGGCCAATACGGAAATTCCGAGATTCAACCCTTTCTTTATCCCAAAAATGATTGCGGATATCACTCCAGGACATATCTCAATTGAATACGGTTTCCACGGACCAAACTACACTACTGTATCTGCATGTGCCTCTTCAGCAAATGCTATAATTGATTCCAAAATGCTGATCCAGTTAGGAAAAGCAGACGTGATTGTGTGCGGAGGCTCTGAAGCAGCCGTTACAGCAAGTGGTGTCGGTGGATTCAACGCAATGATGGCACTTTCTACAAGAAACGACGATCCTAAAACAGCTTCAAGACCTTTTGACAAAGACAGAGATGGATTTGTGCTAGGTGAGGGTGCAGGATGTATTGTTCTTGAAGAATATGAGCACGCCGTAAAACGTGGTGCTACAATTTATGCAGAATTACTGGGAGGAGGTCTGAGTGCTGATGCACATCACATGACTGCTCCACATCCTGAAGGTCTTGGCGCTTATCTGGTAATGAAAAGTTGTCTGGAAGATGCAGGCTTAACTGCTGATGAAGTAGATCATATCAACATGCATGGTACATCTACTCCATTAGGAGACATCGCAGAATCCAATGCAATTTCGAAATTATTAGGCGAGCATGCTTATGACATTCAAATTAATTCCACAAAATCAATGACTGGCCATCTTTTAGGTGCTGCAGGTGTTATTGAAGCTATCGCTGCATTGGGAACTATTATTCATGGTACAGTCCCTCCAACCATCAACCATTTTACTGATGATGAAAATATTGACAGCCGACTTAACTTTACGTTTAATACAGCTGTTAAGAAAGATGTAAAAGTAGCCATGAGCAATACTTTCGGATTTGGCGGGCATAACGCTTGCGTTCTATTTAAGAAAATCTAAATTCAATGAATGGAGTTACAGAAATACTTTTCTAAATTCCTTCTCAAAAAAAGAAAAAGACAATTAACGGAGAGAGAGTATTTTCTCAGTACCGAGCTTAGAAAAGTATTAGGTACAGAGGTACAGAATATAGCTCTTTACCGCGAAGCTTTTTCTTTGAAAAATTCTTCTAAAAATCAAGACAGCAATTACGAAAGACTTGAATTTTTGGGAGACTCTGTTTTGGGTACAATTATTTCTTGTCATTTGTTCCAGACATATCCTCAGGCCAATGAGGGATATCTGACACAAATGAAATCTAAGATTGTTAATAGGAAAAACCTCAATAAATTAGGAGAAGATCTCAAGCTTACCAGCCTTTTGCAAAAGCAAAACAGCTCATCAGCTTTGGGAGAAAATATCTCTGGAAATTTGTTCGAAGCCTTAATTGGTGCTGTTTATTTAGACTTCCATTATGATACCTGTAAAAGGATTATTCTGGAAAAATTACTGACCCCTTCCGAGATCAATAAGCTTGAAAACAAAATTGTGAGCTATAAAGGTCTTCTGCTCGAATGGAGCCAGAAAAAGAAGGTGAATATAAAGTACGAAACCTGCGAGGAAATACAGGCTAATAAATCTATCGTATTCAGATGCCATGTATGGCTTGGAGACGAAAAAATTGCCAATGCAACAGAGACTTCCAAGAAGAAAGCAGAGGAAAAAGCAGCACAGAGGGCATTTTATATTTTAAATAAAAAAGAAAATATACTTGGAAATTCAAAAACTTTATGATCTTGATGATATAGAATTTGAAGATATTGCCATAGGATTGGTAAGATTAGCCAAAGATATACCTGCTCACGAGTTTTTCTACAAAATAAATCAAACCAATAACCTTAGTTTTTCAAGAAAGAAAGATCTTGTCTTTCATGGGGGATATTATGATTATTTTTTTCCAAGATATGAAGGCTATCACAAGTATACAAAGACTTGTTTTACCTTCATTTCCAATAAATCTTCTGAAAGTAAGCAAAAAAAAATTCAGACAGAACTCTTTACAGAAGAAGAGAACATTAAATTTTTATTAAATAATCAGGTAGATGTGGAATATATTCTGCATAGTTCGGAACAGTTTCCTGATTTTTCCGTAATTTTGCTCCCTGAAAATCTTGTTTTTCCAATTCAAGATTATACACTGAGTTCTGATGAGGAACTTTATCAAATTATCCAGTATTATGAATAAGTATTTAAAGAAGACAAAAATTATCGCAACACTAGGGCCTGCTTCATCGTCGAAGGAGGTAATGTTAGATTTAATGAAAGCGGGTGTTGATATTTTCAGAATAAATTTTTCCCATGCAGATTACGACTTAGTTCGAAAAAATATTGAAATAATTAGAGAGCTAAACAATGAGTATGGTTATTCTGTGGGAATCCTGGGAGACCTTCAGGGTCCTAAGCTGAGAGTGGGAGTTGTAAAGGAAGGATCTTATCTGAATCCAGGTGATATTCTGACTTTCACCAATGAAAAGATGGAGGGAGATTCCACTAAGGTATACATGACATACCAACAGTTTCCACAAGATGTAAAAGTAGGGGAAAGAATTCTTATTGATGATGGGAAACTAATGCTGGAGGTTATTGAAACCAATGAAAAAGATACTGTAAAAGCAAAAACTATTCAGGGAGGTCCGCTAAGTTCTAAAAAAGGAGTTAATCTCCCTAATACAAATGTTTCTCTTCCTGCATTAACAGAAAAAGATGTTCAGGATGCTAATTTCATGCTTGACATGGAAGTTGACTGGATTGCCTTATCATTTGTTCGTCATGCTCAGGATATTATCGACTTGAAGGAGCTTATTAAAGCGCATCCAAATGGTAAATTCAAAACTCCGATTATTGCGAAGATTGAAAAGCCTGAAGGCGTTAAAAATATTGATGAAATCCTTCTTGAATGTGATGGATTAATGGTAGCCCGTGGAGATCTTGGAGTAGAAGTTCCGATGGAGGAAGTTCCTGCCATCCAGAAAAACCTGGTAGAAAAAGCGAGATTCTATTCCAAGCCGGTCATCATTGCTACCCAGATGATGGAAACGATGATCAACAGTTTAACACCAACAAGAGCGGAAGTAAATGACGTGGCCAACTCTGTACTGGACGGAGCTGATGCTGTAATGCTTTCCGGAGAAACTTCGGTAGGTAGATATCCGGTACAGGTTGTGGAAAACATGGCTAAAATTGTAAAGAATATTGAAACTACTCATTTCTACCAACACAAAAATGAGCCTATCGAGAAAGATTATAACTGTATCGATGAAAGATTCATTACCAACAGGGTTTGTCTTGCAGCGGTAAGAATTGCTAAAACAACTAACGTTTCTGCTATCGTAACGCTTACTCACTCCGGGTACACCGCATTCCAGCTTGCAGCACACAGACCTAACTCTCATATTATCGTATACAGCGGTAACAGAAGAGTTATCACGATGCTGAACCTTCTTTGGGGTGTTCACGCATACTATTATGACATGAAAAAATCTACTGATGAAACGATTATCCAGGTAAATATGTTAACACACAACTATGGTTATATCGAAACCGGAGATTTCGTAATCAACATCAATGCTACTCCATCCTATGAAGGGGGAAAAACAAATACATTGAGACTGACAACAGTATAAGCAATAAGCAAAATTACTTTTTGTAAAAGCATAAAAAAACTCCCGGAAATAAATTTCCGGGAGTTTTTTATTTATAGTGTAAAGTAGACTGTTAACTGATAAACGGCAGTTTGTCATTCTGAACGAAACGGAGTGAAGTGAAAAAAACCTGAGACTCGATTCCCAACAATGACATTATACCTAATTTAGTTACCTACAATCGTCTTAGCGGTCACAAATTCTTTTAAAGCCAATAAAGATAGTTCTGTTCCATATCCGGAAGCTTTTGATCCTCCAAACGGAAAACGTGGATCAGAGCTTGTCATACGGTTGATATTGACTGTTCCGGATTCAAGGTTTTCAATGAAGAATAACTGGCGTTCTTTATTTTTAGTCCATACAGAATTGGAAAGACCGAAAGGAATATCATTCGCCATCTGTAAAGCTTCCTCATCAGTTTTTGCAATCATAACCATACCCAGAGGTCCGAAAAGCTCTTCTTTTAAAATAGGATTACCTTCCTGAACTCTGATTAAACCAGGATTAAATTCATTTTCAGAAACTCTTTCCAAAGGAATAATAATTTCTGCACCATTTTCCAATGCTCTGTTAAACTGAGCTTCAAGTTCATCGGCAAGATCGGGTCTTGCCATTCCTGCCAGTTTGGTTTCTTTATCTAAAGGATCTCCAATCTCATATTTTTTGTATTCTTCAATGAAGATTGGTAAAAATGTATCCCCGATCTTTTCATCAATGATAAATCTTTTTGCTGCAGTACAGGTTTGTCCGCAATTTTGAAGTCTTGATTTTACACCGGCTTTAGCGGCTTCTTCAAGATCTGCATCATCAAAAATGATAAAAGCATCACTTCCGCCTAATTCAAGTAAAGATTTTTTGATATTTAAGCCTGCTATTGAAGCTACTTCTCCTCCTGCTTTTCCGCTGCCTGTTAAGCTTACTCCTTTTACAGTGTCATGTTCAAGAATTTCTTTTACTACTTTATGTCCTACTTCAAGATTCTGAAAAATACCTTCCGGAAAACCTGCTTCCAAAAGAACTTCTTCAATGGCATTTCCACTACCAAAACAAATTGAAGCATGTTTCAAAACTATTGTATTTCCAGCCAAAATTGCAGGAGTAGCAAATCTCAGTACCTGCCAGAAAGGAAAGTTCCATGGCATCACCCCTAAAATTACCCCTTTTGGAGCATAGTGAACTTCAGAGTAAGCAAATTCTGATTCTACTTTTTCAGGTTGTAAAGTATTCTCAGCGTCTGCATAATAATTCATCATTAAAGCACACTTTTCCACTTCAGCAATAGATTCTGAAATGGGTTTATTCATTTCTGTTGTAATTATTTTTCCAAATTTCTCCGAATTATTTTTTAAAATTCCCGCTGCTTTTGCAATTAACTTCTGCCTTTCCTCAAACGGCACTTTTCTCCACACTGAAAACGCTTTATCTGCTTTAATAAGCTTGCTTTCAATTAATTGTTCCATAATATAAATTTCTGTTTTAAATTCAGCTAATGAATTTATGAGCGCTTTTATTTTAAAAGCACGGTGAAATCAGCAAATTTCATTCCTTAAGGGTCAATAAAATAATGATTTTCTCTATCGGAAGAATATAACTTTATCTTACATCATTAGCCATTCATTTACAAGACATGCTGCCAGTCTTGCGGTTCTGTCCTGGATATCGAAAGAAGGGTTTACTTCTGCCACATCCAGCGCTACCAATTTTTTATTTTTTAAGATATGTCTGTAAAAATGCATAAAAGCTGTATCTGCAAAGATACCATTATAAGCCGCAGCAGAAACTCCCGGAGCAACGGATGCATTAAAGACGTCCATGCAAATGGTAAGATAGGCATAATCTACACTGTTCAGCAGTTCATCAATACGTTGATAGATGGAGCTAAGATTTTCAAAAAACAGTTCATCTGCCAGAATATATTTCATTCCGTACTGATGGGCTGTATCAAAAAGCTTCAATGTATTGGAGTTTCTCTGGATTCCAATATGCAAAGAATGGATAGGACCTTCCTGAGCAATCTGCCAGAAACCAGTTCCGGAACTTGGTCCTACTCCTTTTTCCGGCTGTCTGTTATCGAAATGGGCATCGATATTGATGATCCCTATTTTTTGTTCCGGAAAAGCTGTTTTTACGCCCAGATAATGAGCATAAGTCACTTCATGACCTCCACCCAAAACAAGAGATTTCCCTCCTTTTAAAAGTACTTTTGAGACATTTTTGGCAAGATTATTCTGAGTATTTTCCAGATTACCGTCTTCACAGGTAACATTCCCAAAGTCAAGCATTGAAAAGTCAGGAAGAATTACCGGAAAATTAGACATATTTTTCCTGATCACATCCGGAGCATCTTTCGCGCCCTGACGGCCTTTGTTTCTCCTTACTCCTTCATCTACAGCAAAACCATGTAGTGCAAAATCTCCTGTAGAAATATTATCGTAATTGTGTTCTTCTTTTACCCTTTGAAATAATCTGTGATAGAGAAGTTCTTCTCCGTCTAATCTGCCTTGCCAAATCATAATCTAAATTATTCTCTAAACCTCCCTCTGATGGTAGGTATAAATGTTCTGAAAAATAAAACTATAAACACTAATAAAGCACCACCGAATTTAAATTGCATGCTTCTATTTTCTTTACTAAAATAAAAAGTCACAACGCCTAAAGCAACAATAGCAATTAAGTAAAAGGTAGAATAAAGATATCCTCCTCTATTTTCATATTTAAATTCTCCACCGTTTGCAGCAAACATTTCATCCAGCATGCTATTGGCAGTAGCTGCATCCACTTTTCTAATATCTGAAGTCAAATTCTTTATAATAAAATCTTTTTTTGTGCCCGCTTTTACAGCATTTAATGCATAATCAACGTTTTTTTCTGCAACTCCAAGAGAGACATATTTTTCTTTAATCTCTTCTAATTTAATTTTCATGATCGTGTTTTTTTACTACTTCTTATTTCCATTGATATAAACATTTTCCGCGCTCAAGCTTCCCTGATTATACAATACATTCTGGAAATTATTGGTTTTAAAAGTGACAAAATCGGCTTTTTTTCCTGCTTCCAATTGTCCTCTGTCTTTAAGGTTCAATGCATAAGCAGCACGGAAAGTCATTCCTGCTAACACCTCGGCTGTCGTCAGCTTCTGAAATGTAGCCAGAATAGATGCCTGGGTAATCAAATTCCCCATGGGTGCCGATCCCGGATTCCAGTCACTTGCTATGGCTACGATAGCTCCTGCATCTAATAATTTTCTAGCCGGAGTAAATTTCTCACCTAATCCCAGACTCGCCCCTGGCAGAGCTGTCGCCACGGTATCTGATTCTGCCAGGAACTGAATATCTTCATCTATGGTTGCTTCCAGATGGTCCGCAGATTTTGCTCCCACTTCCACCGCAATTCTTGAGCTTCCAGGGGTAAACTGATCTGCGTGAACCGTAATTTCAAAGCCTAATTCTTTTGCTTTACGTAAGAAATCCTTACTTTCCTCAGGCTGAAAAGCAGATTTTTCAATAAAAATATCTACTCTGTTTGCCAATCCTTCTTCTTTTACTTTTGGTAAAATTTCGGTAATGATATATTCAAGATATTCAGGATTGCTACCTTCAAAATCTCTGGGTTTTAAGTGGGCAGAAAGACAGGTAGGAACTAAAGTTGCCTTTGTTTCTTGCTGTGCTTTTTTAATAATTCTGAGCATTTTCAGCTCATTTTCCACATCCAGACCATAACCGCTCTTCACTTCAATAGTTGTAATTCCCAGATCAAGCAAAAAATTGATTCTTTCAACTAAAGTTTTTAATAATACTTCTTCTGAAGCATTTCTCGTATGCTGTACGGAACTCCAGATTCCGCCGCCGCTTTCCGCAATCTCAAGATAAGTTTTCCCGGCATTACGCATGGCAAAATCGTTGGCACGGTTTCCTCCGAAACAAATATGGGTATGTGAATCTACAAAAGCAGGAAGAACAATTTGCTCTCCTTCAATATATTCAAATTCTATAGTAGGATTTTCTGTTTTTAATGTTTCGAAATTTCCAACTTTCCGGATAATATTCTGATCTACTACAATTCCTCCGTCTGCAATAATTTCAAGCTGGTCATCAGAAAGTTTTCCTCTTAAGGGTAAGTTAGCAAGTGTTACCACCTGTTTGAATGGTCCTATTAATTTCATTAGTTTAAAGTTAATGTGATGTTTAGATTCAAGCTGACACATTCTTATATCAGTATCTGTTTCTCAACATTCAAAATTTTATTAATTTTTATTAATAATTTCTTCTCTCAAAAATACTTAAAATATCCCAATTATTTAAATCTTAGCTGTTCTCATTTTCAACGCTGACTTCAACCTCTGTATCAATCTCAACGTTTTCTCAATCTGCCCTTCAACCTTTGTCTAAATTTGCTATCTTTGAAGTAAATGAAATGAATTAATGCCAGATTTTTTACATCCAGATAAGGAAAACTACTCAAACGAGGAGCTGATGCAGGAAGAACAGATCCGTCCCCAGAGCTTTAAAGATTTTGCGGGGCAGAGAAAAACGCTGGAGAACCTTGAGGTTTTTGTTACCGCTGCAAAAAGACGTGGCGGAGCACTAGATCATGTTTTATTACACGGTCCGCCGGGACTGGGTAAAACTACTTTGGCCAATATTATTGCTAATGAACTTGGGGTAAACTGCAAGGTTACTTCGGGCCCTGTATTGGATAAGCCCGGAAGTTTAGCTGGTTTATTGACCAATCTTGAGGAAAATGATGTTCTTTTCATTGATGAGATTCACCGTCTTTCTCCTGTAGTAGAGGAATACCTGTATTCTGCAATGGAGGATTACAAGATTGATATTATGCTGGAAACAGGTCCTAATGCCAGAAGTGTACAGATAGGGCTGAATCCTTTTACTCTGGTGGGAGCTACTACAAGAAGTGGTATGCTTACAAAGCCAATGCTTGCCAGATTTGGGATTCAGAGCAGGCTGGAATATTATTCTATTGAACTTTTGTCAACCATTATTCAGAGAAGTTCAAGGGTTTTAGGTGTTGTCATCTATGAAGATGCTGCCATAGAAATTGCAAGAAGAAGCCGTGGAACACCGAGGATCGCCAATGCACTACTGAGAAGGGTACGTGATTTCGCTGAGATTAAAGGAAATGGTGAGATTGAGATCAAGATCACCAAATATGCTTTGGATTCTTTAAATGTGGACGAATTTGGTCTGGATGAAATGGATAATAAGATCATGCGCGTCATGATTGAAAACTTTAAAGGAAAGCCGGTTGGTATTTCTGCTCTGGCAACATCTATTGCTGAAAATCCTGAAACACTGGAAGAAGTTTATGAACCGTTTCTGATTCAGGAAGGGTTTATTATCAGAACTCCCAGAGGACGGGAAGTTACCGACAAGGCTTACAAACATTTGAATATTACAAGACCTAAAAACCCGGGAGAACTATTTTAATTCAAAATTTCGAGTTTATGGTTTAATGTTAATGCGAATTGATTAGTTTATGTTTATACCTAAATTATACAGAAGTGAAGATTACGATTTGATGAGAGAGATTATCAAAGAAAACTCTTTTGCTTTACTGATTTCTTCCGTTGATAAGATTAGAGCTACTCATTCCATGATGATGCTTAATGAAGATGATCCTGAAAATGCTTATATTGAAACTCATATTTCAAGGGCCAATCCTCAGGCAAAAACCTTAAATGATGGAGATGAAGTTCTTTGTGATTTTTTGGGAGCTCACACTTATATATCCAGCAGCTGGTATGATCATATTAATGTTTCTACCTGGAATTATGAAGCGGTGCAGATTCATGGAACAGTTGAAATAATGAATCATGATGAACTCTATGCTCATTTGGATAAATTAACGTCCAAGTACGAAAGTTTTCAGCAATGTCCAATGATGGTAGAAGATATGGGAAGGGAATTTGTGGAAAAAGAAATGAAAGGAGCTTTTGGGATTAAAATAATTCCTACTGAAATATTTATCAAACAAAAACTTTCTCAAAACAGAAAAGAATCTGATTTTAATACTATTATCAGCCAGCTTGAACAATCTGATGATAACGCGAGAAAAATTGCGGAGAAAATGAAATTAATAAAGAAATAATCAAAATATACATATGAAGTTATATCCAATACAATGTGGAAAATTTAAACTGGACGGCGGTGCTATGTTCGGAGTCGTCCCGAAGAGTCTGTGGGAAAAAACGAATCCGGCAGACGAAAAAAACCTAATCGAGCTGGGAACCCGTTCCCTTCTTATTGAAGATGGAAAAAAACTGATCCTTGTAGACTGCGGTCTTGGTAATAAACAGGATGACAAATTTTTCGGTCACTACTCTCTTTGGGGAGATGATAGTCTTGATAAAAATCTTAAAAAATATGGCTTTATAAAGGAAGATATTACGGATGTATTCCTTACTCACCTTCACTTTGACCACTGTGGTGGAGCTATAGAATGGAATGACGAAAGAACCGGATACAGACCAGCCTTTAAAAATGCTAATTTCTGGACTAATGAAAATCACTGGCAGTGGGCAACAGAACCCAATGCAAGAGAAAAAGCAAGTTTCCTGAAGGAAAACATTATGCCCATGCAGGAAAGCGGGCAGCTTAACTTTTTGCCACTTCCCACTACCGGAAACTACGGTTTCGCTCCGGATCTGAAAATGGACGTTATCTTCGTAGACGGGCATACCGAAAAGCAGATGCTTCCGGTTATCCAGTATCAGGAAAAAACAGTTGTTTTTGCTGCAGATCTTATTCCTACAGCAGGACATATCAACCAGGTATATGTGATGGGATATGATACAAGACCTCTTTTAACACTGGAAGAAAAAGGAAAATTCCTTAAGCAGTGTGTAGACAACGAGTATTTATTGTTCTTTGAGCATGATGCCCATAATGAGCTTGCAAGTCTTAAAATGACCGATAAAGGGGTAAGACTCGATGAAACGTTTAGCTTTAATGATGTTTTTGGATATTAATTTTTAATCATGGAAGAATTACATTCAGAAACCCCGCAGACAGAGCCGGAACCAGCACCCAAGATCATTGGCTTAACAGGAGGAATAGGCTCTGGAAAAACCACAGTAGCGCGCTTTATAGAGGAATTCGGTTTTCCGGTTTATTATTCCGATGACAGAGCAAAAACCATTGTCAATGAGAGTGAAGATCTGAAAATAAAAATCAAAGAACTTCTAGGCGAAGATTCATATGATGAGAACGGATTGTATGACAGAAAGTTTGTAGCAGATAAAGTTTTTAATAACAGAGATCTGCTTCAACAATTGAATGAGATTATTCATCCTGCTGTAAAAATTGATTTTGAAAACTGGGTAAGGAAACAAAGCAAATATTTAGTTTTTAAAGAAACAGCTTTATTATTTGAACTGAAGCTTAACAGACAATGTTATAAGTCTCTTCTGGTAACTGCCGAGGATAATATCAGGATCAAAAGAGTAATGGACAGGGATTATAAAACCTACCGTGAGGTAGAAACTGTCATGGAAAAACAAATGCCCGAAAGGGATAAAATTAAAATGGCAGATTGTATTATCTATAACAATACCAATCTGGAAGATTTAAAAGAACAAACTGAAAAAGTGATCTTCAGTATTGAATAAATAAAAACTCGTTAGAAGCTTTTCTAACGAGTTTTTTCTGTAAAAATATTTCTTAGGAGCAGCAGGTTCACCTGAGATATTTTTGACCACATTACCCAAAAAATAAGCCTCCATTTCTGGAGGCTTATTCTATTGAAATTTAAATATCTTATTCTTTGATAAATTTCTTTTGAGTAGTATTACCGTTATCATCAATATCAATAACATAAACACCGTTAATCAATCTGCTTACGTTGATCTGGTTGTTCAGTAAGATACCATCAGCGATAACCTGTCCTGCAGCATTGTAGATCTTATACTTAGCTCTTTTGCTAACATTTTTCACAAACAATACTGAGCTTACCGGGTTAGGATAAATCATAACACTGGTCTGATCAATTGGGTTAGCAACAACCGGTTTAGAGATTCTTACCGTGTAATCCTCTACCTCTCCGTTTTTGAAGTCAGCACAGTTTACAGGGATACCGTCTCTAGACATGGCAACTCTCATCACTACATACTTATAATCTGTCATACTTACAAAAGCATCTGCAGGAACATTGAATTTACCTGAAACAGGGCTGTTTGAATTTGGTGAAGAAGTGAATACTCTTTCATTGATATCAAACTCTCCGTTTCTGTTGAAGTCAATCCAAACTGCGATTCCTTCGTTATAAGTAGTTCCTGTCCATTTTTTCTCAATGATGATCTCATTGTCAGTAGATCCCTGGATCATTTCGATGAATGTTTTAGGAACTCCGGTATAATCTGTATATGTAGATGCTCCGGATTCATTCTCCATTGTTTTCTTACCTGTAGGCTTCACTGTAACTTTGGAAATATGCTCACCTGTAGAGTTTTCTGCTTTCATCTTACAGTAGATTACTGTAGGTGTTGTAAAGTAGTAAGGAGGAGTATAGTTTCCTGGTGTACCATTACAGATATTCACTACCTGCATTTCATATTTCGTTAATTCTGCAAGACCTGTTAATACAATGTTATTAACTAATGATGGTACTTCTGTCCAGCTTGGAATACCCACTTTTCTGTATCTAAGAACATATGTTGCTCCCGGGAACGGATCCCATTGGATCGCCGCTGATGTAGGAAGCAATTGGGTAATTGTTAATCCTGGAGGCGGAATCTGGCATATTCTTTCTGTAGTAAATACTTTAGGGTTAGAATATGGATTTAGTGTAGTTTCCCCGTTACATTGGTTAGCAATCTGAACTTCATAAGTAGTATATGGCTCTAAAGGAGTTACACTTCCTAATACATAAGTATTTGCAGGAGCTGCCGGTAAACTTATAGTAGCCCATGTTGTAGTACCTACTTTTCTCCATCTCATTGTATACGTAGAACTTGCCGCAAGCGGAGACCATGTAATCAATGCAGTTGTTGGTGTGATAGTACTTACAGTTACATTTGGAGGAGTAGGATCACATCTTGTAGTAAACGTTTTAATTGGTGTTGCTGTTCCAACAATGTCTCCACAAATAGCTGCAACTTCTACTTCATAAGTAGTAGCTGGTACCAGTCCGCTGATTACTAACGGAAGGTTACCTAATTGTGCGGAAGCATATACCTGCGTCCAGGCAGTTGTTCCCTGAACTCTGTATCTTACCACATAGCTCACTCCTGCTCCTGTGATTGTTACAGTAGCTGTTGTATGCGTTGTTGTAAATGTTGGTGCATTAGGAGTTGCATTGCTGCAAGGTCTGATTCTTACTCTATAGTCTTCTACTTCCCCATCTATTGCATTCTGACACATTGTAGGAGCACTTGTACGCTTCAGCACAACTCTCATTGTAGTTGTTAATGGTCCTGTGTAAGCATTTGAAGGAACCGCAAAAGTAGCAGTAACCGGAGTCGTTGTATTGGCTGGAGAAATTAAAATTCTCTCAGTATCAGTAAACTGTCCGTTTCTGTCAAAGTCGATCCAAGCTGTTACAGCATCGTTACCTGTTGCACCTGTCCATCCTTTTGCTACAGAGATTTTATTATTCTGAGAATCTACATCCAGAGTAATAAGAGTTTCCGGAGTAGTATAGCTGATATAATTTGTCTGTACTGAAGTATTATTCATTGGCGGAACACCCAGGTTCGAAGAGGTAACTGTTACATTCGAAATATGGTCATTCGTTCCGGTACCCGTCATTGGACAGTAAGACAATGGGGGTGTTGTAAATATTACTGATGATGAGTAAGATCCTGTAGAACCGTTACAAGTTGTAGAAACCTGAACCTCATAATTAGTCTGTTCTGTAAGACCAGTAATTCCGTAGAAGTTCTGACCAGCAGGAACTGTTGCTGTTTGCCAAGCTCCACTTGGGGCAACTCTCCATCTTATATTATACGTAGCACCAGCAGTAGCAACCCATGATACAGTTGCTGTAGTAGCAGCGATATTATTCACTGTAATATTTGTTGGAGCAGCTGTTGAACAAGGTTGAGCATCTACAAATTTTACTGCATAATCTTCTACTTCTCCCTGACTGAATGTACCACAAGGATTAGCATTATCAAAATATCTCATTACTACACGCATACGGGTAGGAAGAGTTCCTGTATACACATTACCACTTGCCACTGTAGGTACTGCAAAAGTAGCCGTTACAGGAGTAGTTGTGTTATAGGTAGTATTAAGAATTCTCTCACTGGTTTCAAATGTTCCGTTTCTGTTAAAATCTACCCAAGCAGAAACTCCATATGAAGAAGGAGAACCTGGCCAGTATTTGTTTACAGAAATTTTATTATTTGCTGAACCTCTTTCAAAGATCACTACTCTTGTAGCATCTGTGGTATAGTCTTTATAATTGTCAGATCCGGAATTACTCAACATAATAGGAGTATTCGTAGGAGTAACAGTTACATTATTAATATATCCACTTGTAGCAGTATTACTTGTAGGGCCAGCCGTACAATAAGTAAGAGCCGGTGTTGTAAAGGTAACACTTGGTGAGAAAGCACCTGTTGTTCCCCCACAAACAGTAGCAACCTGTACTTCATATGTAGTCTGCTCCAATAATCCTGTAAGAATTTGATTACTGATTAATGGTGTATTTACTGCAATCTGCTGCCATGCACCAGAAGGAGAAACTCTGTATCTTACTATATAAGTAGCCCCAGTAGCTGATGTCCAGGTAACATTAGCAGAGGAAGGAGTTACGTTATTTACCGTAATATTAGATGGTGGTGCTGTAGTACAAGTTGATAAGTCTATAAATTTTACAGCATAGTCTTCGGTTTCACCGTAAGAGTATGTTCCACAAGCATTAATAGGGCTGTACTCGTTTAATACAACACGCATTTTTGTAGTCAGGTTTCCAGTGTAAACACCACCAGCAACAGTTGGTATTGTAAAGTTTGCTGTAACCGGAGTTGTTGTATTACTTGGTGAAGTAAGCACTCTTTCAGTGGCTTCAAAAACACCATTACGGTTAAAATCAATCCAAACTCCAGTCAAGAAACTATATTGAGTACCTGGCCACGTTTTTGAAACTGAAACGGTAGCAGTCCCCCCTCTTACTAAAGTAACTACTCTTGTAGGATCTGTACTATAATCTGTATAACCACTCTGACCAGAGTTACTGTACATGGATGGGGCTCCTTGTGCATTAACAGAAACCTGATTGATATATCCATCAATAAAAGTACTTGTCGCAGCGGAATTACAATAAGTGAGTGCTGGAGTTGTAAAGTTGGTGCTGGAAGAGAATGCTCCCTGTGAACCACCACAAACAGTGGCTACCTGAACTTCATACTGGGTCTGCTCAGTTAATCCGGTAATAAGCTGGTTTCCGACCAAAGGAGTTGTAACATTGATTGTTATCCAAGGTCCACCTGATACAGGCCTGTATCTTACCACATAAGTGGCTCCTGCAGAAAGATACCAGCTCACATTAGCAGAAGTTGTTGTAAGATTTGAAACTGCAATATTAGTAGGCGGAGCCGCTGAACAAGCTGAAAGCGGTTGGCTTTCCAACTGTATTCTAGGAATATCTGCGAGTCTGTCTTTTGCAGAAGGAGGTGCTGCAGGATCTGGATTCGCAGTATCCTCATAATAGATGATCCCTCGGTTGGCCCCGGCATTATAAGATCCCCAGGCCGTACCTGGTGAAGATGCATAGCCTGGAGTTTTTTCATTTACAGCAACCACAAGATTGTCTGTTCCATTCCATAAAAATGGAGTAGCCAATTGAAGAGTTACCCAGTTTCCATTTGATAGGGTAGGTAAATCTCCGGCATACACCTGAGTCAGTGAACTTAATGGAATCCAGTTTGTATTAGAGGCAAAGTTATTCTGGGTTGTGTTTCCCATGTATACCACCCAATCCTTATATACAGCCTGAGAGGTTGCAACGGTGGTGGAATAAAACTTTATAGCCGTGATATAGTTCGACGTACCGATGGCAGTCGTAAGTTCCGCAGCAGTGTAGATCTGCTGAGAATAACTATACCCATAATAGGAACGTATGGGAAGATACACAGAGGTACCTGTTCCTGTCCCAATCTGCCCTGCCTGAGCCGAGACTTTGGATACAAAGCCTGTACAAATCAAACAGAGAAACAGAATTAAAGAGGTAAAGAGTTTCTTCATAATGTTTTCATTATAATATTAATCACACAAATCTAATCATTTTTTATTATTAATTTATAAGTGCATTTGGGTTTTTTCTGAAAAAAAACAATATTTTTTTCACTTATACTCTAAATAAAGAAATCCCCGGGAGTTCCCGGGGATTTACTAATATTTAAAGGTTATCTTTATTTTTTGATAAATTTAAAGTTTTCTGAAATATTATTATCTTTTACAGTAATAATATAATTTCCTCTTAGTAATTCACCTACATTTACTTTGTTGTTATCAATTGTTCCTTTTTTCACAAGTTGACCCACTGCATTATGAATTTCAAATGTAGCTTTAGTAGATACTTTTGTTACATTTAAGAAATCACTTACAGGGTTTGGATAGATTCCGAAATTATTTTTCTTATCAACTTCACTTGTACCTAAGGTCTGAGCTTTCATTACTTTTCTTTGAGAAGTTGTGAAGCTACCACCAGATAATAGAACAGTTCCTGAAGTAGTTTTGATGTTATAATATCCTCCATCTAGACCAATACCGTCTCCATAAGAGTCATTAATTGTGAAAGTATAACAGTCATCTGTACTTAATGTCCAGTTTTGGGTAATCAATGCCGGAAGAGTAGGTGTTGTTTGATCTGCATAACCGCTTCCACTGTAAACAGTAGTTCCTGCACTATTCTTTAATGTCCAGCTTGTTTCAGATCCGTAATAATCTAATTGAAGATTAAATACTACATTCTGAGCCACAGGCATTGGTGCTCCTACATAAGTATCATTAATTGTATTATTGGAAGCTCTTTGATCTGCTCCTCCATTTACAGTACTGATACTGATTGTCATTGGACCACCCATTGTACCCGCTGTAACCGGAAGGCTAAGCAACTGAGATTTATCCTGAGCAAGGCTACCTGTCCAGTTATAAGGAGTTTGTGCAATACCATTAATTGTATAAGTGATCTGAGCTGAAGTAAGCACTCCTGTTCCTCTGTTATACAAAGATACTGGAACGTTCAATGATCCTGAACAAGTGACAGCAGAACAAGTTCTTTCTAATTTAACCTCCGCATCATTTGCAAATAATGGAATCGCGATATCTTTAACCGAAGTCTTCAACGAAGCTCTTCTTGGAGAATTATTCATAACTGCTGTAATTCTATCTTTTTGATTAATTGTAAAGATATTCATACAGGTATCATTGGTATAATCCATATAGTTTTGAACCATTTCCATCACTGAAGCATCATTACAACTCGCAATGTTAGTAGGACAACCACCATTAGAAGTGTGAGCCGTAGGAGTATCTGCACAATAATCATCCCCACAAGTAGCATCTCCCCAGATATGTCTTAATCCTAAAAAGTGCCCTACCTCGTGAGTCATTGTTCTTCCTTTGTCATAAGGAGCCGATAGCATAAAAGTACCATTATTTAAATCACTGGTTCCAAATGTAGCAAAGTTTGCAACAACCCCGTCCGTTTTACCATATCCACCAAGCGGATTTAATCCTGGAAGGTTAGAACCATCAGGGAATTGAGCATATCCTAACAAATTCGTATTTGGAGAAGCAAACTCCACGCTCCACATATTCATATATTGAGTAGGATCCCAAATCGTTTCAGGCTTTACATAAGCATCAATAGCATCTTTCTTAAAAGAAGACTGACATAAGTTTACTCTATCAATTCCGTTGGTAGGGTTTCCATTTGGATCTACTTTTGCCAATGCAAACTGAATTTGTACGTCTGCTCCTACAGCATTGGTATTATACCCCGGAGTTCCCATTAATTTCCGGAAATCCTGATTCATTACTGTAATCTGAGACATCACCTGCTCATCTACAATATTTGGAGCTGTACCTACTGCCTGCCCACCATGAATAACGTGAACAACTACAGGAATAGTGACAATACCTCCATTTTGTGATTTTTCATTCTTAGCCTTTTGAATTAATGGTCTCAACCAATCTTCAAACTGCTCTGTAGTAAGCCTTCCCGGAAAATGTTTTCTTAAGAAGTCTTCATATTCTGTTGTACCGCATCTATCGAAACCGTTAGTTTTTGCAAGTTCCTGTGGAGATTTGGCAGCAGATTCTTTCTTCTGTCCTATCCAGCCAGTATTTTGTGCGCTCATTAAACCAGCACATAATAAAGGCAATAAAAAGAGTGATTTTGAAGTAGTAGATTTTTGCATCTTTAATTTTTATAAACTTTACAAATATATTAGTTTTTAACAAAATTTATAATATATTTAAAAAAAATAATCAACAAGTTATACTAAAACACAAACACTAACCAACAATTCACACAAATACTCACTTTTCATACATTCGTTTACATTCATAATCTCTCATAACAAAAACAATATATTCATATTAATAAATTAATATATGCATTACAATAATTAAAAAAATAAAAAATCATTTCTACCCATACCTTCAAAATAGAACAATAATAAAAAGTACCCTGGGAAAATTTCCCCAGGGTACTTTTTATTTAAAATATCTATATTTAAAACTTATAAGCAATATTCCATGCAAATCCCATATTAAACTTCGAAGAACTTTTTCCAAAACCCGGAACAATCATCGGAGAGATATCATCCTGTTTGGAAGTGTATACCATATATCTTGGCTGAAGATTTACATCTATATAAAAATTGGAGCTGAATAACTGCACCCTTCCTCCTATAGTTCCTTCCAGCCAAAAAGAAGACTGAGAGGATGAGGGAAATGCTTCAGAGGAGTTACTTCCACCAAATCCACGAACGGGAACCGCCATATACTCCTGATTATAAAATGATCCTCCCACTTTTCCTCCTGCATAAAAACCGTTGAATTCATTTTCAGCATCTTTTGCGAGCATATAGAAAGCCCCCAACTTAACAAAGGGACCGTTTGCCTTGGCATCATATCCATTCTTCTGATATACGTTTTTCTCAAAACCGGCTTCTGCAATGGCATGAACATTTCCTCTGATTTTTGAAGAGATAAATCCCTGATATAGTTTTCTATCCGAAAAAAATCCGGCTCCGGTATTCAATACATCAAGGCCAACCATAAAATTAGGTTCATATTTTTCGTGAACCTTCTTCTCTGCTTCCTTTTTTTTGTCCTGAGCCCAGCTTATTATTCCAAAAAAACTAAAAAGAAAGGTAAAGATTAGTCTTGTCTTCATTCTCTATTTGATTTTGTCCGGCCTCCAGCTTTAGCACCGGATTAGGAGTTAACAATTCTGAACTTAAATTCTCATATGACTTTTTAATCCCGCATCCCGGAGATACATAAGTTGATTTTGTAGTATACTTAATCCTTACTTTAGATTCCGCACCCTTTTTGGTAAGTTTAAAATAAACGTCTGTATACGGTGAGCTGTCTACACGTAAAGGAATTAATCTGGAATCAATCTTTGCAACTCCTCCCAGATCTACCTTTCCGGCACCATAATCTACCGCAACATAGAGTGAATCCAGAGTCTTCTCTTTTCCACTATCCATCGACCTGAAGGCTACCTTCATTCTGGGGGTTCCTTCTCCGCTTTCACAAATATCATCGTCACCTCCACAGGAAAAAAGCATTCCTAAAAAGCAGATCGCTATGAGAAATTTAAAGTACTTCATATTAAGATTTCAAATTTAAATAAATTTATTTTTTAATCAGCAATGCAATATTCTCAACATGGTGTGTTTGCGGAAACATATCTACCGGTAAGATCTTCACTAAAGTATAATGTTCTTTCATCAATGCCAGATCTCTTGCCTGTGTTGCCGAATTACAGCTTACATAAACTACTTTTTCCGGTGAAAGCTTAAGAATCTGTTCTACCACCTTCTGATGCATTCCATCTCTTGGTGGATCTGTGATTAATACATCTGCTTTAGGGTGGTTTGCCATGAATTCGTCATTGAAAATATCTTTCATATCTCCACAATAGAATGTTGTGTTTGTCAATCCGTTCAATGCCGCATGTTCTATTGCTGCATCTATGGCTTCCTGTACAGATTCTATTCCGATGACCTGTTTTGCATTTCTTGCTACATACTGGGCGATTGTTCCAGTTCCTGTATAAAGATCATATACTACTTCATTGCCTTTCAGATCTGCAAATTCCAATGTTTTTCTGTATAGTTCCAATGCCTGTTTGTAGTTGGTTTGGAAGAATGATTTCGGCCCTATCTTAAAATGCAGCCCATCCATCTCTTCCATAAGATAACCTTCCCCGAAGTACACATTGATATTTAAATCATAAATAGAGTCATTCTGTTTAGGGTTGATGGCATATACCAACGTTTTAATCTGCGGAAATTTTTCTAATAAGAATTCAAAAAGCTTTTCTCTGTTTTCTTTTTCTTCTCTGTAAAGCTGGAAAAGAACCATCCACTCTCCTTTTGAGTTCTGTCTCATCATCAAGGTTCTAAGGAAACCTTCCTGATTTCTTACATCAAAGAAATCCAAGCCATTATTAACACCGTATTCTTTTACAGCCAGTCTTATAGCATTGGAAGGATCTTCCTGAAGGAAACACTCCTTCAAATCCAGGATTTTGCTCCACATCCCAGGAATATGAAAACCTAAAGCATCTTTGCTCCCGAAATTCTCTTCGGAACTGATTTCGTATTGAGTAAGCCATCTTGCGTTAGAGAAGGAAAACTCCATTTTGTTTCTATAAAAATACTGTTCTTCAGATCCCAGAATTGGCACGGTTACAAAGTCATCAATTCCTCCGATTCTTTTAATATTATTATATACTTCTTCCTGTTTAAAATCAAGCTGCTTTTCATAGCTCATATTCTGCCATTTGCATCCTCCGCAAGTACCAAAGTGGATACATTTAGGCTCTACTCTGTATGGTGATTTTTCAAGAACTTCAATTGCTTCGCCTTCATAATATTTTGACTTTGCTTTTTTCACTCTCACATTCACAATATCACCGGGAATTGCCCCGGAAACCATTACAGTTTTACCTTCGTCTGTTTTCCCTATTGCCACCCCTTTAGCTCCGGCTGTCAATAGTTTTATATTTTCAAGAACTAGATCTCTTTTTTTCTTCCTACTCATTCTAAAATTTTCTATTTTCCTAATTGAAACTTTTACGTCCCAGTTTGCAAAAATACAATAAAAAAAACCTTATCCGAAGATAAGGTTTCTATACTGTGTTAAAGTTTATTATTTTGTTGGAACCGGTTGTGGATTTGCCTGCTGTGGTGCTTGCTGCATAGCAGATGGATCAAGCTGCAGTTGTGGCTGCATTTGAGCATTCGGATCTACCTTCGGTGCGGAAAGACCTGTTTGTTTATCCAAAATAGTCACCAATTCCTGCTCACCAAGGTTTACAAAAGATCTGCTGGCAATTTTACCATCTTTATCAATAATTACAAAACAAGGTAATTTGAATCCGTATACCCCATATTTCTTAGCGATATCTGAGTTCAATCCTCCTTCTCCGTAAACATTTACTCCCTGAATTCCTTTTAATAAAGAATTACTTGTTTTAATGAACTGATCTTTTGTATCATCCACATTTACAAATACAAAATTCATTTTAGATTTATAAAAGTTTACCACTTCTTTTAATACAGGTACTGTAGCTTCGCTGATGTAAGGATTCCATGAAGCGTAGAAGAATAACATATAAGGTTTCCCTTTGTTTTCAGAAAGCTTGTAAGCTTTTCCGTCTTGTTTTGCTAAAGCTGCTTCTGGAGCTGCTTCTCCGATTTTAAGTCCTGTAATAGCTACCTGCATTTTTAAAAGGTCACTTTTAATAGTAGCATCTTTAATATCTGAATCGATGATCTTTTTAATCTTGTCGATATTGGCAGCCGGACTCGTTGGGTGAATATCAGCCTGAGCCATTACAAATGCAAGAAGATAATCTTTTGTTGTTTGAGATAAATCTTTTTTAGTTTTCAAATACTGAGCGAACATCTCAGAAGTTGTAATCCCTGTTTTTCCTTTGCTGTTTGCTTCCGCATACTTCTGGAAATCAGGAGTCATTTTTACAAGAAGATATTGTCTGTAAAGAGGGATAGTTTTCACCATTGCTTCTTTATCTGTTTCCAACTGGGTTTCATAATCTTTGAAAGCCTTAGATGCTTTGAAAGACGGATTTCCTGACATTGGACCGTGAGACATTTCATAGTTCGCAAGCAAGTTAAGAATGGTTACTTTGACATCGTTTTTTTTCCATTCTAATAATCCTTTGCTCGGATTATTTTTCTTAGCCAGGTCATCTACATTTTTATTAATATCTGCTTCAATTTTATGCATCCCTTTCAAGAATGCAGCTTCATCTCCTGCCATTAAAGCGCCTAAGTTAACTTTATTACCATACTCAGCTAAAAACTTCTGAGAAGCCGTAAGGAAATCATTGTTCTTTTTAGCATCTCCGGTAATTACATATTCATTTGGGAAAGTAGCTCCGTTTCCTGAGATATTCACTTTTTGTCCTCCTTCAAGATAAATCAGGCTTTGTCTGCCTGCGTAGTTGATTACGTACATCCCATCTTTAGGAGCATCAAAATTTCCTGAAAAGTTTCCGTCTTTATCCAGACCTATATTAATCAAAGGCAGGGTTCCTACTCCTGAAGCTTCTACAAATTCAATTCTTTCTAATGGTGAGCCTCCAGTAATTTTTCCTTTTACTTCTACTTTTTTTGAACAAGACATCACAAAGAATGTGATGATAAACAATAAAAGATATTTTTTCATTTCAATTTTTAATATTACACAAAAATAAGCTTTTTAGGGCTTGTTAATTCACTCTAATTATTTTTTTTAAAAATTTTATTATTACCGTTCAAAAGGGATATTCCAATTACGGAATACTGTCTTTTTGAAGGTAAAAAGTATTTGAAGGTCTTTTCAGAAAACGATTCAATTACCTTTCAAATATATACTTAATAAATAAAGAATAACGAAGATCAGTCAATAAGTTAACAAACTTTAACAGAGGTGTTAATTTCATAAAAAAATCGCCTCCAAAAGTGAAGGCGATTTTTTATGTATCTGAATCAATTCTATCCTTGATCTACAAGAGCAGCCATGTATTCTCTGTTCATTCTTGCGATGTTTTCAAGAGAAATACCTTTAGGACATTCTACTTCACATGCTCCGGTGTTTGAACAGTTTCCGAATCCTTCTTCGTCCATAGCTTTCACCATGTTCAGAACTCTTCTCTTAGCTTCTACTCTACCTTGTGGAAGTAATGCATACTGAGAAACTTTAGCTCCCACGAATAACATTGCAGATCCGTTTTTACATGTAGCTACACAAGCTCCACATCCGATACAAGCTGCTGCATCCATTGCTTTGTCTGCATCTTCTTTGGGAACAGGAATTGCGTTAGCATCTAATGTATTACCAGAAGTGTTCACAGAAATGAATCCTCCTGCTGCCATTACTCTGTCGAATGCGCTTCTGTCTACCATTAAGTCTTTGATAACAGGGAAAGCGGCACTTCTCCAGGGTTCAATAACGATCGTCTCTCCATCTTTGAACATTCTCATGTGAAGCTGACAAGTTGTAATCCCCGTATCAGGCCCATGAGCTCTACCATTGATGTAAAGAGAACACATCCCGCAGATTCCCTCACGACAGTCGTGGTCAAAAGCGATAGGTTCTTTTCCTTCGTTAATTAAATTTTCGTTCAGGATATCTAACATCTCTAAAAATGAAGAGTCTGTAGATACATCTGATATTTTATAAGTCTCAAACTGACCTTTAGATTTGTTGTTTTTTTGTCTCCAAATTTTCAGCGTAAGATGTAAGCCTTTTTTTGCACTCATAATTTTTTATTTATAGGTTGGAGATTATTTATTTTTTTCTGGTTTATCTGCATTTTCAAACTTCATATCTGAAGTAAGAACTGCAATTTTATTAGAGTTTCTACTTTTTAACTCCTTATATTTTTCCATTGCTTTTGCAATATTTTCAGACTTATCATCCTGTGATTTTTCGTATACTTTTTTAGTATCTCCTTTTATCACCTGATAAAAAAGCTTTTTATCTCTAAACTCTTTAGGGTTTAAAGGTTTAAGATTTACACCAGCAACAAAAGCCCCCATTTGTCCCTCTGCATTAATAACGTATACAGAATTAGGCTCCAAGTTAGCTTCAACATAATCTCTGTTTTCTGCACCGGCCCAAAACAAATGCTCACCTGGTTCACATTCATAAACCAGATATTTTCCACTTGAAATAGGTCCTAGAAAAAGATCTTTATCATAAATTCTGAAATTAACCAGTAAACCAGCTCCGGTTTTTAAAATATAAACTAATGATTTTCCCTCAGAAGGTTTATCAATAGCCTGAGTCGTAATTTTCTGAGCAACAACAGTAGAGAATCCAAAGAGAACTACAAAAAATAATAGTAATTTTTTTAAATTCTTCATACTATTTATAACTTCTAGTTTTAACCTCGATGTTATCATATATCAACTCTTCTTTATGCAACACTTCCGCGTTGATATCGTTTCCTTGATATTCCCAAGCTCCGACGTATTTGTAGTTTACGTCATCTCTTTCCGCTTCTCCGTCCGGAGTTGAATGGTCTTCACGGAAATGTCCACCACAAGATTCGTTTCTGTGTAGTGCATCGATAGCCATTAATTGCCCAAGTTCCAGGAAGTCTGCTACTCTGAATGCTTTTTCAAGCTCAGTGTTCATTCCTTCTCCTTCCCCAGGTACTTTTACATTTTTCCAGAAGTCATTTCTTACTTCTTCGATTTCTTTGATTGCTTCTCTCAAACCTTCAGGAGTTCTGCCCATACCTACCTTGTTCCACATGATGTGTCCCAGTTTTTTATGGAAATGATCTACTGAATGAGTTCCTTTATTGTTTAAGAAGAAATCAATTTTTTCTTTAATTCCTTTCTCAGCCTCGTCAAAAGGTGCTGAATTAGTAGGAATAGCTCCTGTTCTGATATCTGCAGAAAGGTAATCTGCAATCGTATAAGGAAGTACAAAATATCCGTCAGCAAGCCCCTGCATCAATGCAGATGCCCCCAATCTGTTTGCCCCGTGATCTGAGAAGTTAGCCTCACCAATTACGAAACATCCAGGGATTGTAGACTGAAGGTTATAATCAACCCAAACACCACCCATGGTATAGTGAACCGCAGGATAGATCTTCATTGGAGTTTTGTAAGGATCATCAGCGGTAATTTTCTCGTACATTACGAATAAGTTACCATACTTCTCCTCAACCCACTTCTTACCAAGATCATAGATCTGCTGATCTGTAGGATTATGAATATGTTTTTCAATAGCGGCTTCTTTACCTTTTTTCATGATCTCTGTAGAGAAATCAAGGTAAACACCTTCCTGAGTATCATTATTTTCAATTCCGAATCCGGCATCACATCTTTCCTTAGCTGCTCTGGAAGCAACGTCTCTAGGTACAAGGTTACCGAATGCAGGGTATCTTCTTTCCAAATAATAATCTCTATCTTCTTCTTTAATATTTTCAGGTCTTAATTTGCCTTCTCTGATCGCTACTGAATCTTCAATTTTCTTAGGAACCCAGATTCTTCCTGAGTTTCTTAGTGATTCAGACATCAAAGTCAGTTTAGACTGCTGTGTTCCGTGAACAGGAATACAAGTAGGGTGAATCTGTACGTAGCATGGGTTTGCAAAGTAAGCTCCTTTCTTGTGAATTTTCCATGCCGCAGAAACGTTGGATCCCATTGCATTGGTAGAAAGGAAGTATACGTTCCCGTATCCTCCTGAAGCAATTACCACTGCGTGAGCAGAGTGTCTCTCAATTTCACCTGTTACAAGATTTCTTGCGATAATCCCTCTTGCTTTTCCGTCAACAATAACAAGATCTAACATCTCATGACGGTTGTACATCTTAATTCTTCCTTTACCGATCTGACGGCTCATTGCAGAATAAGCACCTAATAATAACTGCTGTCCGGTTTGTCCTTTTGCATAGAACGTTCTTTTTACCTGAACCCCACCAAATGAACGGTTATCCAGCTGACCGCCGTAATCTCTCCCGAAAGGAACCCCCTGGGAAACACACTGGTCAATAATATTAGCGGAAACTTCAGCTAATCTGTAAACGTTGGCCTCTCTTGCTCTATAGTCACCACCTTTGATGGTATCATAGAATAATCTGTAAGTAGAGTCACCGTCTCCCTGATAATTCTTCGCTGCGTTGATCCCTCCCTGAGCGGCAATGGAGTGCGCTCTTCTTGGAGAATCCTGGTAGCAGAATGCTTTTACGTTATATCCCTGCTCAGCCAATGTAGCTGCAGCAGAACCTCCTGCCAAACCTGTACCTACAACAATAATATCAATCTTGTCTCTGTTGTTTGGGGCAACAAGGTTCATATGGTCTTTATGATTTTTCCACTTGTCTTTAAGAGGACCCGCTGGAATTCTTGAATCTAATTTACTCATATTAGTATATTGATATTATTGAGTTATAAAATGGAAAACTGCTACGATGATAAATCCTGCAGGAATAAGGATTGAATACCATGTTCCGAAAGCTTTGATCACCGGCGTATATTTTGGATGTCTTGCTCCGATAGACTGGAATGAAGACTGGAATCCGTGAGCTAAGTGTAATCCTAGCAGAACAAAAGAAATTACATATAAAGCCACTCTCCAAAGATCGGCAAACTTCTCATGAAGTTCCGGCCAGAAACGTTCTGCATCAGGAGTCAATCCTTCTACATACTTATAATTCATTTCATGTAACCAGAAATCATATAAGTGAAGCGCCAGGAACGCTAAGATAACAGCACCTGAAATAATCATATTTCTGGACATCCATGAAGAATTCACTGATGCGTTGTTTGTTGCATACTTTACCGGACGCGCTTTATTATTCTTGATCTCAAGCACAAATCCCATTACAAAATGGAAAATTACTGCAAAACCAAGAATAGGCTGCATTAAGAACTGCACAAAAGGATTATAGCCCATAAAGTCAGATGCTGTATTAAATGCATCTTTGTTTAGAACTGATAACAAATTGGTCGTCAAATGCAGTATAAGAAAAATCAGCAAAAATAGAGCTGATAATGCCATAGCATATTTTCTACCTATCGTAGAACTCGTTAAACCTGCCATATAAGTTTAAATTTGAATTTCTACAAAATTAAGAAAGTTTAACAATATCGAAAAGTGAGAAATCTCACAAATAGGCAGTTTGTAATCTTTCTAAATAAGAATTTTATCCATTATAGATACAGGAAAATGGCTAAATTAAGAACCATCATTTCAGATCGTAAGTTTTATTCCTGAAAACTACTTTTTGAACAGAGGAAGACATGTGTTTTATCTCAAAATGATCTACTCTCCTGGAAGCACAATAGGGATTGACTATATACTGTAAAATCTTCGTCTTATTTTTCATATCCGAAATCCAGAAACATACTCTGTTATTATTTTTTACGGAAAAAATTTTGTTTTTATAAAAATGATGGACCAATATCTCTTCTTTCTGATTTTCAAATGCAGTGCTTCCGGTTCTTATCACCAGAAATAGTAATGCTGCTGTCACCAGCCTTATCCTGTTTTTAAAATTGAAATTCAGAATAACGGGTCTTAGTAAATATACAAAAACTGATGCTGACATCACTTCTATCCCATTCATTGGGATATTGTCAAAAAACAACAGATCAATCTCAGCAAACCAATGGATTATCTTCAGTAAAACATAAATAACCTCATCATACATTCCATTTATAAATTCAAAATCAACTCCAAAAGAAATAAGACCCGTCATTATAAATGAGAAAACGATAATGATCTCAGAAAAAGGGACAATAACAACATTAGCAATGATTGATATGAATGAAAACTGATGAAAATAATACAAGACCAGGGGAAGGGTTGCCAGCTGTGCCGATAACGATATTGCAATGGTATTAAACAAAAGTTTTTTGACATAATTATCCTGTTTCGGAAAGTATTTCAACAGAGGCTGGTTCAGCCAATATATTCCCAAAACAGCCAAAAAGCTAAGCTGAAACCCCACATCAAAAAGCTGCTGTGTATCTCCGGTTAGAATAAAAAAAGCAGACAAGGCTAATGAGTGAAGCAGGTCCGGTTTCCGCTGAAGGAGGACAAAAATAAAATAAACACTCAACATGATGCAGGAACGCAATACTGAATTACCAAATCCAATAAAAACAGCAAACAGCCATATAAAAACCAAACTGAAAACAACAGCATATTTTCTGAATTGTAAAGGAGTAAAACGAATCAGAAAAAAATAGAACATCCCGAAAATAACCACAATATGAGTTCCGGAAATAGCAAGAAAATGAACCAGCCCTGATCTATTGAAATCTCTAACAGTGTCTGCATCAATCTCCGTCCGATCTGCCAGAATAATACCTTTCAGAAATTCTTGGTTTTTTTCCGAAATTTCTGTTTTATCTATTTTCTTAAGAACTTCAAACCTATACTGCCTAAGCTGATCTGCCAACGTTAAGTCATTCCGTTCTGCACATACAATTTCTTTTGAAAGATAAACCTGATAATCAATATGCTTCCTTTTCAGATATTGAGCATAATTGAACTGAAAATCATGTGATGGTGCCTTAGGCTGCGCAATATAAGCCTCGGCTTTGTAGTAATGAATAAAATCCAGCTCTTTACTCTCTTTTGGAACATAGAAAATTGAATTAAAACCTGTATTTCCCATCTGTGCAATGCCTTCGTATTTTCTATATTTTCCTGAAGAATTTAATTTCTGAGAGATTTTAAATATAAGCGTTTCATTTTTCTTGATAGGAAACTTTCCGTCCAGCAAATTCGTATTATAGAAATGAAGAATAATTCCTGCACCAAACAGCAGAAGCATCAGAAAAACTGTTTTGGTTTTATGCAGAAGATAAGAATGAAAGCAGATTAAAATCAACAATATTGAGCAGATTATTCCAACTCTACCAACAATGGTATCTGACAATACCACCTTATCCTGAAAAAGAATTC
The DNA here is from genome assembly GCF_004916905.1 of Chryseobacterium candidae. Classification (GTDB taxonomy): domain Bacteria; phylum Bacteroidota; class Bacteroidia; order Flavobacteriales; family Weeksellaceae; genus Chryseobacterium; species Chryseobacterium candidae. Next base: position 144,707 of record NZ_SDLV01000006.1, on the reverse strand, counting down.
CAAGAATAAAGCATATTGCCAGAATAAGAAGAGGCTGTTTGTTCAAAATCCATTAATTATCCTTTTAAAATAAGCAATGAATTGGGAAATTCATGATCTCTTTAAAAACTAAAAAAGCGTTCTGCCTTCATTAAAAATGTCAACAGAACGCTTAATTTTATTCTTTAAAAATAATATTTGAAAGTATACTATCTTTTTTTCAGAAATCTATCCGTCAATCGCTTTGTTTCTTTGATATAAAATAAAGGATCTTTCCCATAATCTTCATATTTGAAATCACCGGCTTTTTTAGGAACAGCAGGCTCTATTTGTGTTCCTTCATGCCATTCGTTGAATGATGTAATGCCAATGAATTCCGGATTTACTTTAATGGCAGCATCAAACATTTTCTCATAATATTTTCCATTGTCTCTGCTTTTGAAGTTCGCTTCATTCCACGGACGGATTCTTGTATCGGAATAACCAGGGCCCACACAAGGAATAAAAATCAGATGGTGATCTTTAGCGAAGTTTGCCATAAAATCCCAATTAGCCGTTGTACTTCCGTATACAAATCCTTCGCTGGCAAAATAGGTATAGAAACCATCAAAACCTGAGGAATCAAAAAATTCAGCATTATTTTTTTCAACCCAAAGTCCGATATAAAGAGCATCTAAATCTGTATTTCTGATGGTCTTTTCTCCATTTTCAGACAACATTTTCACCCATTCTTCTTTAGGAATTTTATAACTGTCATACACATAAAACAAAGGCTTTCCTTCTTTTTTATAAAAAGCATGATGACTGGAATACGTTTTTACCAGATAAGAAAGCTGTTCTTTTAATTCTGATATATTTTTATAGAATGGCTCAATATGAAAGGCTATTTTTAAATCAAAACGGTCTGCAATATCCAGATATTTGGCAAGACTTTTATCCGTGAACGAATCTTTTCCCAGCCAGCTTACAACAACCACTCCTACTCCGGAGTCTTTGATCATTTTCATATGCTGTTCAATGATTTTCGGATCATTGGAACTGTAATTGCCAAGGGCCGGATAAAAATTAGCTCCGATATCATCTCCTCCTTTATGATGTCCCAGATTATTCCACTTCGGGTTGCTCCAGTGAGGAAGGATTTCGTGATTCCAGTGCTGATAATCTCCGTCCGTTGCCGGATTGGCGTACCAGCCGTAATAAAATATCTGAACTTTATCTCTTTCAGTATTCTGCTGGGCAAAACTGTTTGAGAAAAACAATGTAAAAGTTAGTAATAACAGAAAACGGTTACAATAATTCATAGTTAAAAATTAAATGATCAGAAACTCAGTACGAACTATACTTTCAATATCACTTCAGCAGCATGATCGCTGGCTCCTTTTCCGCCAAGCTTTTCTCTCAGAAGATGATAGTCATTCAGAACCTGTTCCCTTTTCTCACCTGACAAAATTTTATTGAGCTCTTCTACCAGATTTTTAGTATTCAGATCATTTTGAATTAATTCTTTTACCACTTCCCTGTCCATAATCAGATTAACCAGAGAAATATAATTGATATTTTTCACCAATCTTTTAGCAATGGCATAAGAAATTTTGCTTCCACGATAGCAAACTACTTCAGGGATATTCAGCAAAGCCGTTTCCAACGTAGCCGTTCCGGAAGTCACCAGAGCAGCTTTTGAACATCTCAGCAGATCATAGGTTTTATTAGAGACAAAATGAACATTATCATCTACATATTTCTGATAAAATTCTTTTGGAAGACTTGGTGCTCCGGCAATTACAAACTGATAATCTTTAAAGTGTGGTCTTACGGAAAGCATCATCTCAAGCATTTTTTCCACCTCTTGTTCTCTGGAACCCGGAAGCAATGCAATAATTTCTTTTTCGTTCAGCCCGTGTTCTGATTTGAAATTTTCAATACTGATTTCCTGGAGATCCGAAATAGCATCCAACAAAGGATGTCCTACAAAATGAGAATGAACACCGTGTTTTCTGTAAAAATCTTCTTCAAAAGGAAGAATCACCATCATTTCATCCACATATTTTTTGATAATTTCTACGCGGCCTTCCTTCCATGCCCAAAGCTGTGGAGAAATATAATAAATAACTTTAATTCCCAACTCTTTCGCAAATCTTGCGATTCTCAGATTGAATCCCGGATAATCTACCAAAATCAAGACATCAGGTCTGTTCTTCTGAATGTCGTCTTTACAGTATTTAATGTTATTCAGAATGGTACGGAGGTTCATCACTACTTCCAGAAATCCCATAAAAGCAAGATCACGGTAATGTTTCACCAAAGTTCCGCCCTGAGCTTTCATCAGGTCACCACCCCAAAATCTGAATTCCGCATGGGGATCTTTTTGTTTTAAAGCTTTCATCAGGTTGCTTCCATGCAAATCACCGGAAGCTTCTCCAGCAATAATATAATATTTCATTTCTATAGTAAGGATAGAGAACAAATTAAGACAGATATGATCTTAATTCGTAAATTTGTTCAAAGATAATGATAAAAAATGTCAGAAGAATTTGAAATCCGGAATAAAGTTGCAGAAAGCGGCCTTATCAATTTTGACCTTACCACTTTACTGCCAAAAGGGGAAAGAAAAGGTATTGACCTTAAAGATTTTCTTTTTCAGGAAATGATACTGAAAGAAAAAGATTTCCGCGAAAAGGTAGAGGCAATAGATACTGAACAATATAAAGATTCATACATATACATCTACAACTCTGTAGATACTATCATTCCTCTTTGGGCTTATTTCGTTTTAACCGCAAAACTTACAGATGTAGCGAAGAAAATAGTTTTTGGAAGCCGCGAGGATCTGGAAGTTATTTTAATGCACAATGCGATTCAGACTCATGATTTTGAGGAAATGAGAGGAAAAAGAGTCCTTGTAAAAGGATGTTCAGATAAAGAAATTCCCGAAAATGCTTATATTGAATTGGTAGAACAGCTAAAACCTATTGTAAAATCTCTGATGTTCGGAGAAGCATGTTCAAACGTTCCTATCATTAAAAACTAAAACCTTCTGAAGTACCATCCGAAACTTTAACAATAATTGTGAATGCCGGTCATTTTCTGAGACATATTTTTTGATAACTTTGGTTACTTAATACTTAACAAACACAAAAATGAGTTTAATTGACCTACTTACAGGGAACACAGGCAACCAGGTTGCTGAACAGGCTGAGAACAAATTCGGGATCAGCAAAAATCAGGTAATCGCCCTTTTGGCTGTTGCTACACCTCTTATCATTTCTTATCTTAGAAATAAATCTCAGGATGCTAAAGAAGCAGAAGCTTTAAATAATGCTTTAGATAAAGACCATAACGGCAGTATTTTAAATGATGCTTCACAAATTGAAGCAAGACAGGCAGAAGGAGGATCTATTCTTGATCATATCTTTGGCGGGCAAAAAAGTACTGTTGAAAACCAATTGTCACAAAATACAGGAATTTCAATTGACAAAATAGGTCCTATTCTTGCGATGCTTGCACCTGTAGTAATGGGTTATATCGGACAGCAGAAACAACAGAGTAATGTAGGAGCAGGCGGTTTGGGAGATCTTTTAGGAGGAATTCTTGGAAACGCTTCCAATCAGGCTCAAGCTCAGCAGTCTAACCCTTTGAATGACATTCTTGGAAGTGTTTTAGGAGGAGGACAATCTCAATCATCTGGAAATCCCCTGAACGATATACTTGGAAGTGTATTGGGCGGTGGTGGAAACCAACAACAAGGCGGCGGCGGATTAGGCAGCATCCTTGATAATATTCTGGGAGGTAAATAATTAATTTAATTTTCATAAAAAAGACCGGAGATCTGATCTTCGGTCTTTTTATTTTTGATTACTTTTTAGATTTTTCTTCAGAAGCTGTAAAAGATTTTGAGGCTTTTCTAGGTCTTCTTTTGCCGTAACTTCCGGAATTGATTTTTCCTCTTCTTGATTTTTTGTCTCCTTTTCCCATAGTATTAAGTATTTGTTGTTCTACGAATTTAAAAAATACAATATTAAAATCCAATTCATGAAGCTGTTAAAGTTTTATAAATTAGGAATGGAAGCTGGAAGAGGGAAGCTAGAAGTGACTATCAGGTTACTATTTTCAATTCTCAACCAGCAGATTACTTATCTTTTTTATTTTGTTACCAAAGGCTAGATTAAATATTTCAAACTACCAGTACCTCCTTCTTCCAGCTTTTTAAACTTTTATCGTCTTCCATTTTCCTTTTTTAAACAAGACAAAAGCAACAATGGTAATCAATGTTTCTGCTGCTGGGATTGAAATGAAAACACCTTTTGGACCCATATCAAGATACTTTGATAAAAAATAGGCAAGCGGAATCTGAAACAGCCAGAAACCAAAAAGATTAACCCAGGTGGGAGTCCATGTATCACCAGCTCCATTAAAAGCATTGATCATCACCATCCCGATTCCATAAAAAATAAACCCTATACTCATAATCTGAAGCGCATTTTTAGCGAAATCTTTAATGGCAGTTTCCTGAGTAAAAAAGCCTACTAAAAAGTTCCCCATAAAAAGAAAGATCAGACTTACGATCAACATAAAGATGACATTATACTTTACGGTTTTCATTACGGACTGCTCTGCTCTCAGCATTTCATTTGCTCCCATATTCTGCCCTACCAATGTAGACGCAGCATTACTCAAACCCCAGGCAGGAAGCATAAAGAACATCATCAGTCTCAAAGCGGTCTGATAACCTGCCGACGCATTCTCTCCTCCTGTGGTCGCTACCAGCTCCGCAAGGAAAATCCAGCTGCACGAGGCAATGACAAACTGAAAAATACCGGGAGTTGCAATTTTTATAATAGATTTGATTAATCCGTAATTCGGTTTAAAATAAGGAAGTTTAATTCTTATCTGAGTATCGGCTACTAAAAGATGGTACAACTGATAAATAACACCAATGCTGCGTCCTATTGTTGTTGCCAAAGCAGCTCCTGTTAATCCCAAAGCCGGAACAGGTCCTAAGCCTTTTATCAGAAACGGACAGAGAAAAATGTTGGCAATATTCGCTATCCATAAGCTTTTCATCGCAATCATCGCATTTCCCGCTCCTCTGAAAATTCCATTAATTAAAAATAGAAGCATAATGATTGTACTGCTTCCCATCATAATTCTGGTAAAATTCTTTCCATAAGCAGCTGCTTCCGGTTTTGACCCCATCAGAATCAGAATTTCTTCAGCAAAGATTACTCCTAGTAAACTTAAAACAAAAGTAATAGCAAACGAAACGAGTAATACCTGCGCCGCACTTCTGGAAGCCTGTTCCGGATTTTTTTCACCAATTCGTCTTGCCACCAACGCTGTGGCTGCCATACTCATTCCAATCGCAATAGAATACATTATGGAAAGTACAGATTCCGTAAGTCCTACAGTCTGGATAGCAAATCCGCTTTCTTTCAGATGGCCGACAAAATAAAGATCCACAAGCGCAAATACAGATTCCATTGCCATTTCAAGCATCATGGGAATTGCTAAAAGCAGCACAGCACTCCTGATATTCACTTTCGTAAAATCAGTTTCTTCACCGCTGAATGCTTTTTTCAAAAATTCAATATATTTTGTCATTTCGCAATTAATATTTTATGTAATCCCAAAAATACAAATCCAATTATTAGAAAAACTTAGCAATTGGTAATAAAATTTAATTTAGATTTGTATATTCTTAAAAATTATCCTTATGAAAAAAATAATCTCTACTACTTTTCTATTTGGAATGTTACTGTCCGGCAGCATGTTCTCTGCCCAGAAGATGAGTCAGGAAAAGATGAAAGCCATTTATTCTGATGATGTAGCAACATTTAAAAAACAGTTTGCTCCGGGAGATTACAACAAATGTTTCCTTGTTGGGAATATACTTTATTCACCTCTTGGTTTCAGTGTAATGTCTGACAGAAAGAATATTATCAACTTCCTTTTGGATAACAAAGCGAATGTGAATAAAAAATGTCAGAATAAAACTCCTCTTGAAGTAGCTGATGAAACAAAAGGCAGTGAAGAAGTAAAGAGAATTCTGATCGCAAAAGGTGGTAACAGAATCTAAAAACAATATATGAAACTTCCGAAAGGAAGTTTTTTTTATTTATAAAACCTGCAAAAATCTTATCTTTGCCAACGAAAAATTCAAGGTCCGGAATTGGACCTTAAACATTGAACTTTAAACAAATAATTATGTTTCGATCACACACCAACGGAGAGCTATCTCTGAAAAATCTGAATGAAGAAGTTACACTATCAGGATGGGTACAGACTATCCGTGATAAAGGATTTATGATTTGGGTAGATCTTCGGGATCGTTACGGAATTACCCAGCTGGTTTTTGATCAGGAGCGTTCTTCTGCACAATTGATGGAAGAAGCTAAAAAACTGGGCCGTGAATTTGTAATTCAGGCTACCGGAAGAGTTATTGAAAGAGTAAGCAAAAACCCTAATATTCCCACCGGGGAAATTGAAATTCTGGTAGAAAAACTGACGATTCTGAACGATTCTCAGCTTCCACCTTTCACCATTGAGGATGAAACAGACGGAGGTGAAGAATTAAGAATGAAATACCGTTACCTGGATATCAGAAGAAATCCGGTAAAAGATAAACTGATCTTCCGCCACAAAATGGCGCAGAAAGTAAGAAATTATTTATCTGAAGAAGGTTTCATTGAAGTGGAAACCCCTGTTTTGATCAAATCTACTCCGGAAGGAGCAAGAGACTTTGTGGTACCAAGCAGAATGAATCCCGGACAGTTTTATGCATTGCCACAATCTCCACAAACTTTCAAACAGCTTTTGATGGTAGGTGGAATGGATAAATATTTCCAGATCGTAAAATGTTTCCGTGATGAGGATTTAAGAGCAGACAGACAGCCGGAGTTTACACAAATCGACTGTGAAATGGCTTTCGTAGAGCAGGAAGACGTTATGAACGTATTCGAAGGAATGACTAAAACGCTTTTAAAAGATATTACAGGTCAGGAATTCGGAGATTTCCCAAGAATGACTTTCGCAGATGCGATGAGAAAATACGGAAACGACAAACCGGATATCCGTTTCGGAATGGAGTTCGTAGAACTGAATGAACTGGTAAAAGGAAAAGACTTCAAGATATTTGATGATGCTGAATTAGTAGTCGGGATCAATGTAGAAGGATGTGCGGAATATACGAGAAAACAAATCGATGAACTTGTTGATTGGGTTAAACGTCCTCAGATCGGAGCATCGGGAATGGTTTGGGTAAAATTCCAGAATGATGGTGTAAAAACCTCATCGGTAAATAAATTCTACAACGAAGAAGATTTAGCAAAGATCATCGAAAAATTCGGAGCCAAAGAAGGAGATTTAATGTTGATTCTTTCCGGAAACGAAAATAAAGTAAGAGCTCAGCTTTCTGCTTTGAGAATGGAACTTGGAAACCGTTTGGGATTAAGAAAAGGAAACGAATTTGCACCACTATGGGTAGTTGACTTCCCTCTATTGGAATTTGATGAAGAAAGTGGACGTTACCATGCAATGCACCACCCTTTCACGTCTCCAAAAACTGAAGATATCCATTTATTGGAAACAGATCCCGGAAAAGCAAGAGCTAATGCTTACGATATGGTTCTGAACGGAAACGAAATCGGTGGAGGATCGATCAGAATTTTTGACAGAGATCTTCAGTCTAAAATGTTTGATTTATTAGGATTTACCAGAGAAGAAGCTGAAGCTCAGTTTGGATTCCTGATGAATGCCTTCAAATACGGAGCACCGCCACATGGAGGACTGGCATTCGGATTTGACCGTTTGGTAGCGATTCTTGACGGAAACGAAGTAATCAGAGATTATATCGCATTCCCTAAGAACAATTCAGGACGAGATGTAATGATCGATGCACCAGCTTCTATTGCTGATGCACAGCTTGACGAACTGGAGTTACAATTGAATTTAAAAGCATAAATGTAAGCGGGGTATTTGCCCCGCTTTTTTTATATCCCGAATTACAGGCATCTTCAATGTAATTCTTCCAAAAATACATATTCATGATACAGTATTACCTGAACGTCATGACCTTACAAATTTCAGTATACTTTATTAATTTATCAATAAAATAGTCTTTATGCTAGTATAAAATACAGTTTACAGCATCATATCAAATATTCGTGAAATAACTTAATTTCAAATTAATAGTAAAAAATAAAGCATTTCAAACAAATAAACGAATTAAATATATCAAACAAACAAAAAGTTAACAAAACAATCATTATATTATGTTGTATGCAATAATAATCTTTTATTAGTATATTTACAACACACAGCTGAATTATAATGCAGAACTTAATCAAACTTAGAATTAATTAATTTTAATAATCTTTTGTGCGGGGTAATAATAGAGCTGTTCATATATAAACCTGATCATCAACCAATATTAAATAATATGAAAAGCAAACTATTACTCTTATCAGGATGCCTTATTCTGGCACTGAATTCATGCAGGTCGGACATTGAAAATCCTCAAACTGATTCAATCGATCCTACAACCACAAAGCTGGATAATGCAAAGATTCACAAATTATTAATTGACGGAAAATACACCTATGTTAATGAAGTCAATGGTGAATATTTTTATGCAGAAGATATAACGATCAGCCCCGAACAGTTTAATGCATTACAAAAGCAGGCCAACCCTGGAACATCAACAGCAGAAAAAAGCACCATTGTAAGCTCCTTTATTAAGACATGGCCTAATGCCATCGTCTATTACACATTACCCAGCCAGGGAACTATGAGCACTCAGAATTATAATACATTCCTTACCAATATCAACAAAGCGTTTGATATGATCTCTTCACAAACCAGTATGCAGTTTGTTCAACGCACGAATCAAACAGAATACATCACCTTTACTTATACAACCTCCAACAGTTCTCCACTTGGATGGCAAAAAAACAGAGTAAATGGCATTAAAATTTATAATATCACGTATCCCGCCATTATCGCTCACGAAATAATGCATTCAATGGGAATCATGCACGAACAATGCCGCCCAGATAGAGATCAGTACATTATCGTAGATGTTAATAAAGCGGTGGAAGGTAGCCGTCATAACTTCAATCTTTATAATGATTATGCAGGACATGGGGCATTCGATTTCGGTTCAGTCATGATGTATCAGTCTACAGACTTTGCGATAGATCCAGGCCAGCCTGTAATGACCAAGCTTGACGGATCTACATTTACCAAGCAAAGGACAGGATTGTCTGCCGGTGATTATGCCGGAATAAATCATTTGTACGGACCTGTTAATGCCAGTTCTGCAATCAATGGAACTTATACGATGACGACCGCTTTAGCAAATGATAAAAATGTAGATATCACAGGAAGTTCCACTACTGATGGCACCGGTATAATTCTATATTCAGCTTCTACAGGGAATAACCAGAGATTTAGTTTCAGCAAATCAGATCATGGATATTATATCATCAAATCTATACTTGACCCCGCAAAAGTGCTTACTGTAAAGGGTAACGGAACAACGAATGGAACAGCTGTTGAATTACGAACCAATGCGAATACAGATTCTCAAAAATGGTTATTATTCAATTTAGGGAATAACGGATTTGGATTTGCTCCTAAAAATGCACCGGCATTGAGATTAGAGGTAAAAAACGGCTTAACAACCAATCTTACGCCTATTGTCATCGGCACTACGGATCAAACAGTTCAGCCTTCTGTAAAACAGCGCTTTAAACTTACAAAAGTTAACTAAACCATTATCTATTATAAAGACAAAGAGGCTGTCTCAAAGTGTCATTCTGACGAAGAAGGAATCTCATTCATAATTGATGATACAAGATTCTTCACTCCACTACATTTCGTTCAGAATAACAGCGTCAACTTATTTGACTTTTTAGACAGCCTCTTCTGTTCTATCAGATTAGCACATTATTCTTGTATTATAATTATTTATCTGTTAATTTCAACATTTCATTTCTTCCAGGCCCAATAGAAAGATAAGCCACCGGAATTTCCAATTCTGTTTCTAAGAATGACAGAAATTCGATAACTTCTTTTGGCAATTCTGAAGAGCTTTTCATCCTGGAAAAATCGGTTTGCCAACCAGTAAACCATTTAAATATAGGCTTGGCATTATCTGGAAGAATCCCGGAAACAGATACAAGTACGCCGTTTTCCATTTCATAATGGGTGCAAACTGCTACAGATTTCAATCCGCTTAGCACATCAGCTTTTGTCAGAACCAGCTGAGTTACACCGTTGATCATTACTGCATATTTTAGAGCAGGAAGATCCAGCCATCCTGTTCTTCTCGGACGTCCTGTATTGGAACCAAATTCATTCCCCTTCATTCTGAGGTCATCTCCAAATTCATCTAAAAGTTCCGTTGGAAGTGCACCATTTCCCACACGCGTACAATACGCTTTCGCTATTCCGTAAATCTCACCGATCTTTTTCGGCGATACACCTAAGCCGCTACTCGCTCCTGATGCTGTCGTTGAGGAAGATGTCACATACGGGTAAGTACCATGATCAATATCCAACATTGCTGCCTGAGATCCTTCTGCCAATACTTTTTTACCTTCAGATAAAGCTTCGTTAAGATAAATTTCAGTTTCTGTACAATTGAATTTTTTAAGGAATTCCACTCCATCAAAAAACTCTTTACTGATTTCTTCTAAAGCAGGCAAAACAATCATTCCTACTTCTTCCAGCATTCTGTAATCTCTATCCAGAATATGCTGCGCTCTGCTTTGAAAATCTGATGAAAATATATCCCCTACTCTCAGATTCTGTCTTAATATTTTGTTTGAATATGCCTGAGCAATCCCATTTCTGGTAGTTCCGATCTTGGTATAGTCAGAACTTTCCTCCATAAAAATATCCAGAAGCTTATGCGTTGGCATTACCAGATGTGCTTTTCGGGAAATAATGATATTATTTTCCGGCTGAATGGTTTTATCAAATACCTGAAGATTCAGAATTTCCTTTTTAAAACTTACCGGATCAATAACAGTTCCGGTACCGATAACATTCTGCACACCATTCATAAAGATTCCCGAAGGAATCATTTTAAGCGTTATTATGCGTCCGTTTCTTTCAATGCTGTGCCCGGCATTGGATCCACCATTAAAACGTGCTGTAATGTCGTAATTTTCACTGATCAGATCAATGAACTTTCCTTTTCCTTCATCTCCCCATTGCAGTCCTAATACAATATCCATATTTGTACTTTAAATTTCATGAAGCAAAACTATGACAGTCAGCGGGAAAGACCATTGTCATTTGACAAAAAGAGATTTATGAGATGTTTGAAGTTTGTAAAGTCTACAAACTCTATTGCCCTGCATACTCCTTAAGATCATCTATCAATTATCATCTATCAATAATAATTCTAGACGATATTTCTCCTGATCCTGCTCAGTGAAGAAGGTGTCACGCCAAGATAAGAAGCCAGCATAGATTGCGGAACTCTGTTGGCAAGGCCGGGATAGTGATTTAAAAAATGAATGTAACGGGATTTTGCATCCTGATTGAGCATGATACTGGCAACTTTCAGTTTATTCTCAACAACAAACGCATGGATTCTTGCAAACAAAACCGGCCATACGGCAATTTTCTCTTCAAGAAGCTTAAAATGTTTGAGATCAATCACCAGCAGTACAGCATCAGTAATGGCTTCAATATCTTCATGAGCGGGCAGCTGATCTGTAAAACCCTGAAAATCTCCTATAAATCTACCTTCATAAATGAAATATCTGGTAAAATCGTCACCCTGCTTATTATAATACAAAGACCGGAAAACACCTTTTTTTACAAAAGCAATTCTTTGGCTCACTTTTCCTGCTTCCACAAAAGAATCTCCTTTCTTTACAGTGATTTCCTGAATTCCTTCAGCAATTAAAATTTCATCCTGAGGATTCAGCGTTCCAAATTTTTTGATATAAGTAAAAAGCTCTTCCATATTTATGTTGTACCCACGGATTGCGGAAATATAAAGGTATAAAAGTCAACGTTAAAAACAATTGTCATTTGACAACAAAGCCTAATAAATATGTTTACAAAGAAAAACAAGACATCTTTATCTTCTTCCAAATAAAAACTCCCACATTACAATAATGCAGGAGCTTCTTAAAAAAAATTAAATATAATTATTGATTGTAAACATGGATATCTCTCTGTGGAAAAGGAATTCCGATTCCAGCTTTATCAAGAGCCTCTTTACAACCTATGATTAGTTCTTCGTTCATTGCCCAGAAATTTTCAGTGGAAGTACTTACTCTTACGGATACATTGACAGCACTGTCTCCAAGTTCAGTAACCACCACCTGTGGAGCAGGTGTTGCGAGAGCATATTGATTATTCTTAATGACATTCATTAAAACGTCCTTGGTCTGTCTAAGATCCGCATCATAGGCAATTCCGATATCCAGTGATGTTCTTCTTGTCCCCAGCTGGGTAAAATTGGTAATACTGTTATTTGAAACTACTCCGTTAGGAATAATGATCAGTTGGTTTTGTGGGGTGATCAGTTTCGTATGAAAGATATCTATGGCATCTACAGTTCCGGAAACGCCTGAATTGGTAGAAATAAAATCACCAATCTTAAAAGGTTTTAATAGTAGAATTAAGATTCCGCCTGCAAAATTCGTTAAGGATCCCTGCAAAGCTAAACCTACTGCAAGACCTGCAGCACCAATCATTGCAACAAATGCAGAAGTCTGTACTCCAAGCTGCGTCACAACAACAATAAACAGCAGAATATTAAGTCCCCAGTTGATAATATTTAACAGGAAATGCTGCAGTGAAGCTTCCATATTTCTTTTTTTGAAAGCTTTTTCCACCAGTTTCTTAATCATTCTGATCATCCATGATCCGATCAGATAAATTAATAATGCAGATATAATTGCTGTAAAAATTCTCGGCGCCCATGAGATTGCTGAAGAAATTAAGGTGTCCCAGTGTTGTTGAATCTTGTTTAATTCTAAATCGTCCATTGTATACTATGTGTTTTACTATTTATATCAATAAAAGCATTGACATCTTCTGCAGGATTTGAAAAAAGAAATCCACCCTTCCCTACCTGAGCGAAGGTGAATCATATTTATCCTTGAAATAGATTGACAGCAGAAAAAGAATGTTTCAGCTTTATTCAATAATCATTCAGAAACTGAATCTTGCAGGAAGAAATAATTTTGGCATATAGAATTACAAAAACGATACCGAAGTGTAGTTATCTTCAAAGAAAAATAATGTTAGTAAACATTCCTTAAGGTAATTTTGCAGCAAGGCTTTCCGGTAAAAGTCTAAGGATATGATAGATAATTTTCCATTTAAAGTTCGGGACAATGGTAAAGGTACTTCCTGCATTAACAATAAATTTTGCCACATAATCAGGTTCCATGATCAGAGATTCATTAAGTTCTAATCCTTCATTGATTTTTGTTCTGATATAGCCAATAACCAAGGCATTCACAATTATTTTTCGGGAAGCCAGCTCCTGTCTCAATCCTGCCAGAAACTGTGTAAACGCAGCCTTTGTACTGCCATAGACAAAATTACTTTTTCTTCCTCTTACTCCTGACAAGGAAGAAAGCCCGATTATTCTTTCCAGGCTGGTATTCCTTTTATCCATTGCAATAATACTCAGGATAGATACACCACCCATATAATTGACTTCCATCATTTGTTTCGCTCCTTTGAAATCAGTTAAAGCTTTTTGATTGTCCACTAAAAAACCTGCGGCATAAACTACAATATGAGGCTTTACAGAAAGACTGGAATAAAACTGATGATGAGAATCAAAATCAGCGGCATCAAAATACAAAACAAATACTTTTGAGCGGTCCAGATTGTTTGAATCAATAAAATTATCCAAAGATGCTGTATTTCGGGAAGCAGCAATAACTGTAAATCCCTTTTCAACATATTGTACTAAGCATTGTTTTGCTACATCTGAATTAGCGCCCAGAATAAGAACGGTTTTGTTCGTGTTTTGATTCATGAGACAAAGATAATTTTTATTAAACACTAATTTCACTGTTGTTTTTCCCAAATGGACACAATTTTTCAAACTGATGTAGAAAAAATTGCGGCGGGTGAACTTTGTTCACCCGCCGCAGCTCAATATCTTCAGACTGAATTATTTTTTTTCTTCAGTTGCTGTTTCTTTTTTGTCATCTGCCTTCTCAGCAGTTTTTGCTTTATCTCCAAAACGAGCTTCAGTCATTTCTCTTGAAACTGCTGCTTTTTCGAATTTCAGTTTTCCCGATAATGTTTCAATAACAAAACCGTCATCCTGAACCTGAGCAATTCTTCCGTGAAGGCCTGATGTAAGAACTACTCTTGTTCCCACTTTAAGGTTTTCTTGAAAGTTTTTCTCCTGCTTTTGCTTTTTCATCTGAGGTCTGATCATCAGGAAATAAAACCCTACAAACATTACTCCCATCATGATCAGCATCATAGGTGAAGATCCACCCTGTGCCTGTAAAAATAGTGTCAACATATTGTAAATATTATGGTTGAATGTTCGCTGTGAACGTTAATCTGATTGGAGCTTTTTCTACATTAGCAAAAACGTCTGCATACTTCTGAACGTTTCCGTCGAAGCTTGAAGAATCGAAGTGTAAAGTAACTTTTCCTTTTTTACCAGGCATGATAGGCTCTTTTGTAAAATCAGGAGCTGTACATCCGCATCCTGGCTTCACTTCAGAAATAATCAATGGGTTTTTACCGGTATTGGTAATTTCATATACGTGCTCTACTTTATCTCCTTTTTTGATTTTTCCAAAATCGAAGCTGTTTTCAGATAAAGCAACAGAAGTTGATGGTTCGTTAGAAACCGGAGCGGCTGTTTCACCTGTTACAGGTGCTGCTGCAGAATCAGTGGTTACCGGAGCCGCAACAGATGCAGAATCAGTAGTTGCAGTTTCAGCACTTTGAGTTTCTTTGTTTTCTTTTTTACATGAAACTAACCCAAAGCCTATAATTGACAAGGCGATAATTGATAACGTCTTTTTCATTTTATATTCTATTTTGATCTTTACAATATTTATCTAAAATACCATTGATGAAGATATTGGAACGGTCTGTAGCAAATACTTTTGCAATTTCAATATATTCGTTAATGATCACTCTTGAAGGCGTGAAAGCAAAGTTATCAAGCTCTGCAATTGCTGTAGATAAAATTACTTTATCCATTAGAGAAACTCTTTCCAGATCCCAGTTTTCCAGCCTTTCTTCCAGTTTCTTTTCATTGTTTTCCCAGTTGTTCAGGGTATCTCTCAACAATTTTGCAGCGAATGTTTTATCTTCTTCATCTTTAATCATTTTGATCAAAGTTCTGCTTTCTTCATCTTCTCTCAGGAAACCGATTGTTTTTTGTACCATTGAGTTGGCGATATGGATATCATCATACCATGAAAGTTCCTTATCACCCAAATAGTCATGAAAATCTTCATTTTCAGCAATATATCTTAAGAATAATTTCCCGATAAATTTCTGATCTTCTTCAAAGGAGTATCCTTCTTCTTTCATAAAATCCTGATAACGTTTCCCAGCAGTAATTCTCTGGAAAGTTTTTACCAATAAATCATCATGCATATCCCATTTCAGCTGCTTGTGCTGCCCTGTAAAAAATAATCTTTCAGGATTTTCTTCCAGCTTAAGCAATACCTGGTTATTGATGAATTTTTGGTTAGGATTAATATCAGCATCAGTTTTAAGAAATTTATTCTTACCAATTTCGATCTGATTCTCTGCCAAATCTTTCAGACCCACCAAAAAGTTGAGCTGATAGATGTATAGATAATAGATTTTCTCTATCCCGGCAAACATGTTTTTCTCTAAAACATCAAATTTTACAGGATTTTGGTAGTAAGAATACACGGTCTGTACTACTTTTTCACGGATTTGTCGTCTTCCTAACATTCAAAGAGCTTTTTTATGGGTGCAAAGATACAAAATTTAAAATTGATGAAATTCGTAGTGTGATGACATTTTTGTAATTTTGTGCAACTATATGAAAGCGCTAAAAACCTTAAACCCTTATTTTTGGAAACACAAAATACTACTGTTTTGGGGGTTACTCTTTATCATCGCCAGTAATTTCTTTAATATATATAAAGTCCAGTTTGTAGGAAAATCTGTGGATGAACTTACAAAAAGTGGAAACCTTGGCTTCAACCAAAAGGTTTTAATCTATGTTGGAATTATTGTAGGATGCTCTCTTTTGACCGGATTCTTTACTTTTATGATGAGGCAGACCATCATTGTTGCGTCAAGAAGAATAGAATATGAGCTTAAAAATAAAATCTACAGACATTATCAGGATTTATCTTTAACTGATTATAAACAGACTACCATTGGAGATTTAATGAACAGATTAAGTGAAGATGTTGTGGCAGTAAGAATGTATCTTGGTCCCGGAGTGATGTATGTAGCGAACCTGATTGTACTGGTGCTGATTACAGCCATTTACATGGTAAAAACGGATGCTTCTATGACGATGTGGACCTTGCTTCCTCTTCCTATTTTATCTTTTGCTATTTATAAGGTAAGTTCTATTATCAACAAAAAGTCGAAGATCATGCAGAAAAGCCAGTCTGCAATTTCTACTTTTGTACAGGACAGCTTTTCCGGAATCCGTGTAGTAAAATTTTTCGCCA
Organism: Chryseobacterium candidae; assembly: GCF_004916905.1. Taxonomy (GTDB): domain Bacteria; phylum Bacteroidota; class Bacteroidia; order Flavobacteriales; family Weeksellaceae; genus Chryseobacterium; species Chryseobacterium candidae. The sequence continues at coordinate 128,049 of NZ_SDLV01000006.1, read as the reverse complement.
GAGAAAAATACATTGAAAATAACTACGGAATCAAAGTCACCGATTATCAGAATAAAGCTTTGGATCTTGCCAAAACAGAAGCCTATTTCTTCACCATTATTCTTTTTGTCATCGGATTATTAAATGTTGCCATTATCCTGATTGGAGGAACAAAGTATATTGCAGGAGAATTAAGCATTGGTAAGATTGCCGATTTCTTCATGTATATCAACACCCTGATTTTTCCTTTCTCTATGGTAGGATGGGTAACTTCTGTCAACCAGAGAGCTGAAGCATCCATGCAAAGAATTAATGAGTTCATGGACAAAAAATCTGAAATCATTAATACAAATTTTGAAAACTATCCGATCAAAGGAGATATAGAGTTCAGAAATGTTTCTTATGTATATCCCAATACAGGAATCAAAGCTCTGGACAATCTAAGTTTCAAGGTAAAAGCCGGAGAATCATTGGCTATTATGGGTAAGACAGGTAGTGGAAAGTCAACAATTGCCCTGCTATTATGCCGATTAATAGATCCTACAGAAGGAGAAATTTTAATTGATGGTAAAAACCTGAAATACCATAATCTGGAGAACTACAGAAACTTTATCGGATATATTCCTCAGGAGAGCTATTTATTCTCTGATTCTATTGAAAATAATATTGGTTTTGCCATAGATCATCCTTCTCACGAAAAAGTGGTAGAGTATTCCAATATTGCAGATGTTCACAAAAATATTGTAGAGTTTAAGGATCAATATAAAACACTTGTTGGTGAACGCGGAGTAATGCTTTCGGGGGGACAAAAGCAAAGAATTTGTATTGCAAGAGCCTTAATTAAGGAGCCTAATATCATTATTTTTGATGATTCTCTGTCTGCCTTAGACACAGAAACGGAGCAGAATATTCTGGAAAATATTGACAAAAAAATCAGTAACGCTACTTCCATAATTATCACACACAGAGAGTCTAGCGCACAAAAAGCCCATCAGATTATCAACCTGACTGAAATTGCCAATTCTGTAACCGCTTAGCCATTTCGTTCTCAATTGTTAAATAAATCATAAAAAAAATTTTGTGATTAAAAGAATTCTTTTATATTTGTTCTTAACAAGATTAAAAAATATCTAACAATGAGTGAATACAAGGAACGCCATGAAAATGAGATTTTCACGAAGGTGTTAAAAGCAGGGAGAAGAACTTATTTCTTTGATGTGCGCGAGACGAAAGCAGGAGATTATTATCTTACAATCACTGAGAGTAAGAAGAATTTCGGAGAGAATGGGGAAGCTACATTCGAGAAGCATAAAATTTACCTTTACAAGGAAGATTTTAAGAGTTTCCAGGAGATGTTTAATGAGTCCACAGATTTCATCATTAATGAAAAGGGTGAGGATGTAATTTCAGAAAAACATGACAAAGACTTTAAGAGCAGATCTTATACAATTGATTCTGACGACGAGGTTTAAAAAAAGAATATCTAAAAACACAAGCATCTGAAAAAGATGCTTTTTTTATGCGGTAAAATTATACAGGCATAAAAAAACGGGCTTTAGCCCGTTTCTATTGAATATTATATTTTTATTCCCAATCTTGTTATCTTACAGATATTTCTTTTAGTTCTTCTCTTTTAAAAGAAGCTGATTTCAGGAAGCTGAATAATACTTCCAGTAACTCATTTTGACACGGATCTGATTGTTTATTATTATTAGTAGTAGAATTAGCTCTGATAACTTTGGCTGCAGAAAACATTACTATACCGCCATCTTTTCTAAGGGTAACCAGTTCTTCATTTTTTGAACTTGGATCAAAATTTCCAGAACACATGATGTTGTCTTGGGTCTGTAGGATAGGAAATCTTTCAACACCTGTACTATTCAAAATATTCCCACTTAGCGTATACGCTACATATTCACCATCATAATTTCTATGAACGATAATTTCATCTGCTCCATTGCCATCCAGATTTCCAACAGCTAGCCCTCTCCATTCTGAACCTGAACCCCAATTTGTAGATTGGGCTATTTTTGTCACTATACCATTATCATCTATATTGTAAACATAGATCCCATTATAAGCAGGATCTTGAGCATCTACAAGCAAAACAATCTCATCTTTGCCTACACCATCAAGATTACCTGATGCTACCGCCGTAATTTTAGAATTCGATGGCAGATTGAGAGCGTTAGTATGAACCAATTGAGGAGTAGTCCCATTGAAATTAAAAACAAGGACTTCTTTATTTAAATTTCTGACAGCAATAAAATCATCCTTTCCTCCGGTAATAAAGTTTCCTGCTGCAGCACCCACCCAATCAGATTGCGCATCCCAACCAATAGATTTTGTATGTTCAACAATATTATTGTTTTCAATTTTTAATATATATACTCCATTATTAACAGGATCGGTATGATTACTTAATGTTACAATTTCACTTTTATTATCACCAAAAAAATCTCCTGCTGCTATGCCACGCCAATTATATTGACCGTTATAGTATTTATCGCTTGTAACGGAATGAAATTTTTTACCATAAGGTTCCATAGTCCCTATCATCCCGTCGTAATTTCTGATAACAACAAATTCATTAGCACTATCTTCATCAAAGTTACCGCTTGCAACTCCTCTCCAATCCGAGCCATCTCCCCATCCATGTTCTGTATTAACAGGAACAATCAAATTTTCATAATAAGCTAAATAAGCAACGGCCAAAGGAAAATTCTCAGGCATCAGAGGTGTATAATAATTTTCTGCTGTTTGCATTTCGGCAAGTAGCTGATATATTTTCGCATCATATTTGGATAAGGAAGCCCACTGGAAACAGGTATAGGTGCTTAAGTCTGCATTTCCCATCCTAAAACCAGACTTAAGATTCCAGTGTTCTGCAGGATAGGCTACTCCATTATTTATATACAAAGGAGATTGATAGATATCTTTCGTTAAAGTATTAGCATAGGCATTCATATCAGAATCAGTATAAATAAGTGCTCCTCCATTTGAAATACTATATTTACGGCATTCATATGGAAAAGATATGGTCAAACCTCCGTGAGAAATATCTTCCCGCAAAGTAGTTTTTTTCCAATACGTCCATTTATTAGATTGCAAATTGGAATCAAAAGAGGTATTCGCTTTTAAAAAATTGGCAATTTGGTTAATTTGTATAAGATAATCCGGGTTATCTGTTGCCAGATACATCTGTACCAATACTCTTCCCATTGCACTTTGCATATTAAAAGGTAAAATTTCACCATCGTTATCTATTGGCGGATTATCATTACGTTCTTTATAATAACCTATTATATTATTGGGTTCTGTATACCATTGAGTTTCATGATAAATAAGTGTTTCACTTACCTTCTGTTTAAGGTCATTGGCGATAGCTTTAAAAGTCATTCCATTATAACGACCACCAGAATTATACATTGTATTCTGAATAGTGCTATCTTTTTTTACAATGGCTGCAAACTTAGCCATAGGATAAGTTATGTTAGCACTGTGAGCAACGTGAGCATAAGTTTTTCCATCACCTTGATTTGTATTATAATAATCAGTTGACCATGCAGCACCAGAAATTCCGCGGTAATCGGAAATATTACTTACACCTATATTAGGTGGTAATTGGTCTCTAAGATCATCTCTTCTATCAATCACGTTACCCATAGTCCCTATTAAAACATTAGCATATTTTACATCATGTGTCTTTTCGTACATCAAGGCCAGTGCTTCCATATGGGCAGATACAATCCATGAAAATTCTACTTGGTTGGGGCTGGTTGAATTAAGAGGCACCACATCATATTGCTTGCTATCAAATAGATTTTTATAGTAGGATTGAGCATAAGGTTGAGCATAAGATTTAAGTATCAACAATAAAGAGAAAACGGTTAAGATTTTTTTCATATTTTTTATTTTTATGGACATTTCAGCTATACTTCAGAACAATATTACTTATTAAAATGAACAGGATTCAGGAAGCTGAATAATACTTCCGGTATCTCATTCTTACATGGATCTGATTGTTTACTGGCAGCAGGAGCACTTTTGACAACTTTTGCAGCCGAAAACATCACTATACCGCCATCTTTTCTAAGAGTAACCAGTTCATCATTTTTTGAACTTGAATCAAAATTTCCAAAACACATTACATTGTTTTGGGTTTGCGCTGCAGGAAAACTTTCAATCCCAATATTATCTAAATATTTAACCCCATTTGATTCCTTCATTTTAAAAACTTTATAATCTCCATCAAAGTTCCTATGAGCAATAATTTCATCTGCTCCATCACCATCCAGATTTCCAACAGCCAATCCTTTCCAATCTGAAGCAGCTCCAAACCCTATAGATTTATCAATAAGAGTCATTACCCCATTATCATCAATACTATAAACATACACCCCATTCTGCATATAATCATCAGCATCAACCAGCAATACAATTTCATCTTTACCAACTCCATCAAGATCACCGGCTGCAACTGCTTTGATTTTAGAATTTGCAGGAAGATTGAGCTGATTAAAATAGACCAATTCAGGATCAGTACTATTAAATTTATATACTCTCACTTCTTTGTTATAATTTCTCACGGCAACAAAATCATCTTTGCCTCCACTGATAAAATTTCCGGCAGTAATTCCCACCCAATTTGAGTCTGTTCCAAAACCTGTAAATTTTGAATGCTCAACGATCTGGTTATTTTCAATTTTAAAAATATAAAAGCCATTCTTATTAAAATCAGCATGATCACTCAATGCAATGATTTCACTTTTATTATCTCCAAAGAAATCACCAGCACCCAATCCTTTCCAATTATAAGTACCACCATAAGCTATACTGTTTGTGACAGTATTGAAACTCTTACCATAAGGTTCAAGAGTACCTATGAACCCATCATAATTTCTGATTTTCACGAACTCATCATCATCGTCGTCGTCAAAATTTCCTTTTGCAACACCTCTCCAATCAGAATCTTCTCCCCATAAATGGTAAGTATTCACAGGAACTATAAAGTTTTCGTAATTTGCAAGAAGTGCAAGTGTCAAAGCAGATCCTTCTACATTGATATGATCATAATAATTTTTTGCCGCTTGTAAGTCTGCGATTATCTGATATATTTTTTTATCATATTCCGCGGAGAGATATAACCACATGTAAGAAACATATGCGTCATATTTAGTATTAACATCTGTTGGAAAATTATTTATAGTACTATATTTAATATTCCATTTTAATCCGTTATAATTTACTGCATCATTTATTGCTAAAGGTCCCTGATAAATATCTTTTGTAAAAGTTTTAACATATCTCTCCATATCTAAAGATGTATAAAGAGAATCATTGTAGTTATTCTTTATACTATATTTATAGCATTCATATGGAAAACTCACCGTTAAGCCTGCGTGGGATATATCATCACGTAAATAAAAATGATTCCAATATATCCAAGTATATGACCCCAGATTATTATTAACAGAAGTATTTAATTTTAAAAAATTAGCAATTTTATTAAGCTGTTTAAGATAACTTTGATCATCTGTTGCTCTATACATTTGTACCAAAACCCTTCCCATAGAGCTTTGCATATTAAAGGGAGCAATTACCCCTTTATACTTTATTGGAGGATTACTATTAACATTAAGAGAATCCCTTTCTTTATAATAACCTATACTATCATTAGGATTAGAATTATACTCTGTAAACCATTGGTCTTTGTGATAAAGAAGCGTTTCTTTTATCTTTTGTTTAAGATCATCAGCAATATTTTTAAAAGTCATATTATTATAACGCCCTCCTGATTGATATAATATATTTTGAATACTACTATCATTTTTAACAATAGCAGCAAACTTAGCCATAGGATAGGTTATATTAGCACTATGAACTAAATGACTGTAAGGATCTCCAGAATTTGCATTTACATTATAACGATTAGTGGACCATGCGGCACCTGAAACATGACGATAATCAAAAATTTGACTTAATCCCGGCACCTGTCCCCTAAGATCATCTCTCCTATCAATAACATTCCCTATGCATCTTATTAAGTTTTTAGCATATTTTGGGTCATGTGTTTTTTCATACATTAGTACTAATGCTTCCATATGTGCTGGCACTCCCCAAGAAAACTCAGCCTGATCGGGGCTTTCTGAATTGCCTAAAGATGTATCATAATGCTTCTCATCAAATAGATTTTTATAGTAAGATTGAGCATAAGACTGTAGAACAAATAATAACGTGAGAATTGTAAAGATTTTTTTCATATTTCTTGTTTTAATCTGAGGTAATTTTTAAGAGAATTGTTTCTCATGATTCTGGTTAAACAAATATAAAAGTTTCAGTCACCAATCCATGAATTTATTTTAAAGGATTAAAAGAACACCATTTTTATATGCTGGCTTCAGATTATGGAAAAATTTCGGAGAAAAAAGTAAAAAAAAGAAACCATCAGAGGATACTGAAATGGATACAAAAATAAAAAAGTACACTTTCAAAAAGTGTACTTTCTTTGGGTGAATGATGGGTCTCGAACCCACGACCTTCGGAACCACAATCCGACGCTCTAACCAACTGAGCTACAATCACCGTTTTCTGAGTGCAAATATAGGACAATTTCCTCAACTACCAAACAATTCCATCAAAATTTTTCAAAGAAATTAATTTTTCAGATGTAAAGCCCTCAGCATAAGCAACTCCCGATAAACGCCCTAAATCCTGCGCCCGGTAAGTTAAGCTTTCATAAAAATCTTTTGTTGTAATTGGAGTCTCAGGTTCTTTAGAAGCCGGGTCATAAAACTGAGTCTTGTACGCCATACAGGCTTCAAGTTTTTTAGGGAGGTGTTCTGAAATATCAATTACAAATTCCGGTTTGATATCTTTCCACTGAATATAGTGAAAAATATGCTTCGGTCTCCACACTTCCTGATTCTCTCCATCCAACACCGTTTCAATTTTTCTCAGTCCGGACAAAAAGCACGCATCCGACACTAATTTCGCTCCTTTTGCATGATCTGGATGCCTATCATCAATTGCATTGGCTAAGACGATTTCCGGTCTGTATTTGCGAATCATTTTTACGATCCTCATTTGATATTCTTCAGAATTCACCAAAAAGCCATCTTTCATTCCAAGATTCTCTCTCGCAGAAAGCCCCAGGATTTTTGCAGCTTCTGCAGCTTCTGCTTTTCTGGTTTCATCTGTACCTCTTGTTCCGAGTTCACCTCTTGTAAGATCCACAACTACAATTTTTTTTCCTTCAGAGACCATTTTAGCAATAGTTCCGCCACATCCAAGTTCTACATCGTCAGGATGTGCACCAAAAGCAAGTATATCAGTTTTCATAAATTCAAAGATAGGATTTAAAATAAAAACTTCCCAAGCATAAGGAATGGGAAGTTTTAATATCTATAATTTAAAATTCAAATTACTTGTTGATCTCAGCATTTAATTTTACAGCATCCTGATAAGTAGGATCTAACTGTAAAGACTTCGCTACATAATCTTTTGCTTTGGCAGCATCAGAATCTTTACTCATATATGCAACTGCAAAGTAAGCGTAAGCAAGAGTCTGCTTGTTAGCTTCCTGATCAGCTGGTTTTACTGTGCTGATGAACTTCTCATAAGCTAATTTTGCGGCGTCATTGTTTCCTGCCTGCTGGTAAGAATACCCCTGGCTGTAATATGCCGGTGCCCAATCTGGAAGAAGTGCAGACATTTTTTGCCATGTAAGGATTGCTCCGTTCCAGTTTTTCACATCCTGATAAGCTGTTGCCAGCTTGAATAAAGCATCAGAATCCTGGCTATTAGCAGCAACCTGCTTTTTCAATGCTTCAATTGTTGGGTTAGTAGGTCCTTTGTCTGCTTCTGCCTGGGAAGCACCTCCACCACCTGCGATGTTAGCCAATTCAAGATCCCACTTCATTGTTTCATCTTTGGCAGCTTTTGCAATACCCACTTTTTGCTGAGCTTCAGCCATTAAAGCAGATTTTTTAGCAGCATCTTTTTCATCTTTTGCTAAACCAGCAGCAATAAGTCCCTGTAAACCCAGGTCAGCAGGCAATACTCTTGTTTTCTCAACCTGAGAAACGAAAGTGTCCATATTTTGTTTAGCATCTGCATAGTTTTTATCTGCATATGCGTTGTAAGCTCTTAACTTGAACTTAATAGGATCATCAATTTTATCAAAAATTTTATCTAATACCATTTTAGAATTTGCATAATCTTCATTTGTGAAGTATAGTTTTGCAATTTCTAATTGAGTATATGGATCTTCATCAGCATATTTTGTATAGTTGATAAGATCTTGTGTAGCTTTTGCGTTCTGTTGGTATCTGATATCGTAACCAGCCAAAGCTTTGTATGCAGGTGCATAAGTAGGATCTACAGCAATTGCTTTGTCAACGCTTTCTTTCGCTTTTTGCCATACTTGTGCTGCCATCCATAAAGTAGCCATTCTCGTGTAAACGGAAGCTTTATTTTTAGCTACAGGTAATGCTTTATCATAAGCAGACATAGCCTCTCCCGGCATTCTTTTTAATCTGTAAGCATCCCCTAATGTATAATAATAATGTGCAGGAACACCTTTTTTCTCAGCTTTCTCGATAGCTTTAGTTAAAAACTGAATAGCTAGATCCGGTGAATTATTTTTCTCAAATAAAGTTAAAGCTTCTGCCGCTCTGAAAAGAACTTCAGCATCTTTTTCTCTTGAATCAGTAACTACTTTCTGAATTTCAGCAACGGCATTTTTATCACCTTTACCTAATTTAACAGCAGCTAAACCGATTTTATTCAGATAGCTTTTACCGTCAGCAGCTAATCCCTTGTTGAAACTCTCCGTTGCCTTAGCATAATCCGGTTCTCCTTGTCTTAAGAAAGTATTTCCCAAATAGAAGTAGTTTTCAGCTGTAGGCTCTTTAGCGATCATTTCAGTGAAGTTTGTTTTTGCCTGGGCAAATTTATCACTGTCTATACTGTTGATACCATCCTGCAATGTCTGTGCAGAGGCAAAACCGGTAAAAAATACCACGGCTGCTCCAAAAGCAATCTTCTTTACATTCATATTCATTATATCTTTCATTTTATATTTTCTAATAATTGAGTTAAATTCTACACAATTTTCAGACCAAATCAATATTTTAATAGGGACAAATTGTGATTTTAATTTTTTTAACGCATTTGTACCTCTCTTTTATACAGGTTATAAGGCTGCAAACCTTCTTTCTGTACAATCTTTTGGCCTAAATGGGTACATGAAAATCTAATAAATCCATTGGCAATATTGAAATTACCTTCATTAATCAGGAAATAAAGTACTCTTGTAAACGGATATTCCATTGTGCGAAGTCCATCAAAATCTGCGGTATATGATTTTCCTTTCTCTACTACAGGAAGAACTTTCACCATCTCTCTCAGTTTTTCTGAAGTTTTATCATAAGGACGGCTGAAGGTATTCAATCCGATAACACCTATCTTATCAGGATATTTCCCCAATTCCTCTATAATCTTCTGATTTGCCGGTATAATTGAAAATTTCAGGTCTTTTGGCTGCTTTTTTAATTTTTCAGCAACAAAGTTCAGATTACTGGAGTTGGTTCCGTCAAAAATAAATTCTTTTTTATCAGACATCAGACCGCTGTTGATTTCTTCCATTGAAATACTCTCTTTTGGAGAATCCTTAGGCACAACAAAAACAACTGCATCAGCAGCAAATCTGGCAGGAAGAAACTTTAAATCTGTTCTTTCCTCATACGTTTTTATTTCTTCAGTACTGAGATTTCTGGACATTACCACCACTTTAGCACTTCCTTTCAAAAGATCAAGAAGTCCTAAATCTTCTTTCTTCGTTTCTACTTTGATGTGTGTTTCAGGATAGTTGATCATATAGCCTTCGGCTAATGCTTCTGTAACGCTTTGAAAAGATTCGTCAGTAAAAATTGTAAGATCACCTTTGTGATAGGAAGGAGTATTTTTCTCCTTTTTACAGCTTGCAAGCATCATGCTCAACACAAACATGAGTACAAGCCTGAAACTATTCTTCATTTCTCGATTTTTTAATTCTTGAGATCGCCCTGTAAATTCTAAAAATACCATAAACAATCAGCACCACTCCCAATGCATAAGCAACAGCAGGCTCTAAAATAGTAAAGAAGAATTTGTAGACAATCACTACAATTCCTAAAACGATATAAAACAATCCCGTAATCAGGGATAACCAATTGAACATCATGTAACAAAAATACCAAAAAAAATAAAAAGAGAAGCATATGCTTCTCTTTTTATTTATATTTTGAATAAATAAGTCTTATTCAAAGTTCATAGTAAATGGTACGCTGTAGTAAGATCTAACGCTCTCCCCATTTCTCTTCGCAGGAGTCCATTTTTTAAGTTTCTTAACTACACGCATCGCTTCACTGTTGAAGTCACCATTTGGAGATTTCTCTTCAATAGTTACATTCGAAACAGTTCCGTCTTTTTCTACAACGAACTTAAGCTTCGCTTTAAGTGTTCCTTCACCTCCTTCCATCAAAGAAGTATCAAAGTTATCACCCAGGAACTTTCTTAATGCTCCCATACCTCCAGGATATTCTGCAGACTGGTCAACATCTTTATAGATCTCGTTAGGGTTGTTCGCTTTTACTTCTACTGTACTAGCTTTAGTACCTGTAGATGGCGGTGGCGGTGGCGGCGTATAAGCCGGAGCTTTTACCCCCTCCTGATTCTGTAAACCAGTTGTTGTTTCCAACTGCTTAGAAATCGGTGGCGGTGGTGTTTCAATTTTCGGAGCTTTTACAGGCTCTGGAACCACGTTCTGAATTACCTCAATTTTTTCCTCTTCTTTTGGTGGTGGAGGTGGTGGAGGTGGTTCTTCTTCTTTAGGCTGCTCGATAATTGGATCTTCTTCGATAATATCTACCAGATCTGCCTTTACTTCCTGCTTAGGCGGAGCTGTAAGATTTTTAATCGTAAGATAGATGAACGGAGACAAAGCTGCCAAAAGGAATAATGCTGTTCCGATAATAAAAGACTTGGTTAAAAGTCTCGGATACTGATGTCTAAGATCATAGGCACCATATTCCTTGTTTCTATTTTCAAATACGATTTCGTCTAAAGTAAGATTCTGACCGTATACATTTTCATCTGCCATAGATTAGATATAACAATTTTATGGTTAAATTACTTTGTAGCAGCAGCCGGTGCAGCAGCACCTCCTACTTTTTTCTCATAAACAGCTTTTTCCCAAGGTTTGATATCAGTAACACCGTACTGCTCGCTTTTGGTAATGGCCATTTCATCAAGAATATCGACAAAGTTCTTATATACAGCATCGTCAGTTGGCTTAATGATCACGGTAAATTTCGTTTGATCTGCAGCTCTAGATTTTGCCTGCTGAATTACTTTTCTAATTCCCTCTCTATCAAGAGTAGTTTCCATAAGAGTCTGGTCATTCAAGGAAGTAGCATCCTGCTGATGCCAGAAAACTCTGTTATTTTTTCCTAATAAGATAGAAATTGAGTTAGAAAGTTTAATTTCTGTTGGAGGTGGTTTTTGTTTTTCATCTTTCGGTTTAGCCGGAAGACCCAAATCCATAACGTTCGGTTTACTGAACGTAGTTGTGAACATAAAGAAGGTAATCAATAGAAAACCCAAGTCCACCATCGGAGTCATATCGACTCTGGTACTTTGCTTCTTGGAACGGACTTTGCCGCCCTTGCCGCCTTTCTCTTGTACTTGTACTTCTGCCATTTCTATCGATATTATTCGTTAGGTTTACCTTCTTGTGATGTAATCAACCAAAATTTAAGAAAATCAATATCTCTTAAACCCTCAAATAGGCTTTTAACTTTCGGATATTCAGTTGTAACGTCACCTTTAATAGCTAACTTGTAGTCAGGGTTAACGCTCAAACTTTCTTTTACCCAATCAATTAATTGCTTATTTGTACTGTCCATAGGAATACCTGTAGGACTCTTATAATTTTTCTGCTCATCTGCAGGCATGTCCAAGTACCCTTTAAGTTGGTTCATTGGAACTCCAATTGCCTGAATTTTCTGGAAAGCTGCTTTTTGGTTGTTGTCAAAAGTAATACCGTACTTTTGTCCCATTTTATCCAAAAGAGCAAGTCTTTCTGATGCATTTTCTACTGGCTGGAAATAGAATTTTCCGTCCGGAGTAGCGTTGATAGTCATTAAACTAGCATCAGGAAGCAATTTTTCCGAAATTGAAGATGGCGGTTTGATCTGCTCCACGTCAGGTTTTTTAAACTGAGTGGTCAAGATAAAGAACGTAAGGAGTAGGAACGCAACGTCACACATTGCAGTCATGTCCGTAATTACTCCATGTCTTTTTGGTTTGACTCTCGCCATTATTATAAAATATTTTTAATTAAACTTCTTTTAATTGCTAATGCAAATATCCTGCTAATTCTTAGTTGAATTCAGCGAAAGACTGTTGGATACTCATAGAGATCTCATCGATCTTGTAAGTTAATCCGTCAATTTTAGATGTAAAGAAGTTGTAAAGGATAATAGCGATTGCTGAAGTACCAATACCTAAAGCCGTGTTGATCAAGGCTTCAGAGATACCTGTAGATAGAGCGGCAGCATCCGGAGTACCACCTCCTGAACCTAATGCGAAGAACGCCTTGATCATCCCGATTACCGTTCCAAGTAGTGCTACTAATGTTGCAACAGTACCTAAAGTAGAAAGGATCATCATGTTTTTCTCAAGCATTGGCATCTCAAGAGTAGTAGCTTCTTCGATAGCTTTGTTAAGCGCTACCATTTTCTGCTCCTTATTTAATGTAGTATCGTGAGAAAGTGCTTTGTAAGTAGTAAGACCTTCTTTTACTACGTTACCAACAGAACCTTGCTGTCTGTCACACTCTTCGATAGCTTCGTCAATTTTGTTTTGGTTTAGTAAGCTTCTTACCTGTACAACGAAGTTGTCTAAGTTTCCTTTTCCAGCTGCTTTACCAAGAACGAAATATCTTTCAAAAGAGAAAACGATTACAGTAATCATGAAAGTAATCAAGATGGGTACAATAACCCCTCCTTTGTAGATAATACCTAAAAACGATTCTGGGTGAATGTCTTTTCCTTCAACACTTGAAAAAGCTACAGAACCGTTTCCTAGTTTATCTGCATCTTTAAAGTTTCCTGGGCTACCAAGAACAAATAAATAAATACATACTCCTATAGCAAATAGAATAGGAATAATAACAGCTGGATTTAAACCTCCTGCCTTTCTAGCAACTACTTGCTCATCATTTTTTGAAACATTCATTTCCATATTTAACTAAATTATATTGTTTTAAAATTTTACAGGGTGTAAATTAAAGGCAAAATTAATTAAAATGCAAGAGTCTTAATTAAACATTTTGCTTTTTTTTGATAAAGAAATTTTAATACGATTTCGAAATAATAATTATTTTAAATTATTTTATTTATTTTTTCCAAATTTAACATTTGAATTAAAAAATCAAAAAAATAAGACACCCATTTTTTTTAATTTCCCAATGTTAATTTTTTTTTAAATTACGATATTCACAATACGGTGAGGGACTACAATGATTTTTTTAGGGGTTTTACCTTCCAAAATCTGTTGCATTTTCTCGTTCGAAATCACCAAATCTTCCACTTCCTTGGCAGATAATTGAGCTGAAAGTGAAATTTTGAACTTCATTTTACCATTTACACTTACCGGATACTCAATTTCGTCTTCAACCAGATAATCTTCATTTAATACCGGGAATTTTTCAAATTCTATCGATGTACCGTGACCTAATAAACTCCATAGTTCTTCACAGATGTGAGGAGCATACGGAGAAATGATAACGGCCAGTGGCTCTAAAATATTGCGCTTGTTGCATTTTATTTTCTGAAGCTCATTCACAGCGATCATAAAGGATGATACTGAAGTATTGAAAGAGAAGTTTTCAATATCATATACTACCTTCTTTATTAAGGTATGTAAAACTTTGTATTCTGCTTTTGTAGGTTCTTCGTCTGAAATTTCAAATACGTCTCCGTTAAAATACAGGTTCCAGAATTTTTTAAGGAAACCATATACTCCGCTTAGCCCTTGGGTATTCCAAGGCTTGGACTGTTCCAGTGGTCCTAAGAACATTTCATATAATCTTAATCCGTCTGCTCCATACTCTTCACAGATATCATCAGGATTTACTACATTGTACTTTGACTTGGACATTTTTTCTACTTCACGGTCTGTGATGTATTTTCCGTCTTCCAGAATAAATTCAGCATCGGCATAATCCGGTCTCCAAGCTTTGAAAGCTTCAGTATCCAATTCATCAGAAGTTCCTTTTAATAAAGATACGTCAACGTGAATCTGCTGAGTCTGGTAGTCTTTGGCTAAATTTTTAGATACATATTGATTTGTTCCGTCAATTCTGTATACAAATGCACTCATCCCTAAGATCATTCCCTGGTTGATCAATTTCTGGAATGGCTCATCATGGCTGATATATCCTCTGTCTTTTAAGAACATGTTCCAGAAACGGGAATATAACAAATGTCCGGTTGCATGTTCGCTCCCTCCTATATATAAATCTACCTGTCCCCAATAGTCTGAAAGATTCTTTGCACAGAATTCTCCGTCATTTTGCGGATCCATATATCTAAGGAAATACCATGAACTTCCTGCCCAGCCCGGCATTGTAGATAATTCTAACGCGAAAATAGTTTTGTCATCAATTAAATCTGTAGCTACTACTTTCTGATTAGCTTCATCCCATGCAAATTCTTTTGCATTTCCCAGTGGCGGATCTCCGTCTTCTGTAGGTAAATATTTTTCAACTTCAGGAAGTTCCAACGGTAAAGCAGAAGCAGGTAATGTACAAGGCATCCCATCCTTATAATATATAGGAACAGGTTCTCCCCAATAACGCTGTCTTGAGAAAATAGCATCACGCTGTCTGTAGTTGGTAGTTCCATGACCGATACCTTTCGTTTCGATCTCTGAAATTATTTTTGATTTTGCATCGTTATAATTCAATCCGTTCAAGAAATCAGAGTTGACACAAACGGAATCTTTAGAATCAAAAGATTTTTCCTGAACGTCTTCTTCCGTTTCTACAACTTTCTTGATTTCAAGATTAAATTTCTTAGCAAATCTATGGTCACGCTCATCGTGCGCCGGAACTGCCATTACAGCTCCTGTTCCATATCCCATCAATACATAGTCTGAAATATAGACAGGCATTTTTTCATTGCTGAACGGATTAATTGCATAACTTCCGGTGAAAGCTCCGCTCACGTTTTTCACGTCAGACATTCTGTCTCTCTCCGTCTTTTTGGAAGTTTCTTCAATATAAGTATCTACTTCTACCTTTTGAGCATCTGTAGTAATGGTTTCCACTAAAGGATTTTCCGGAGCCAATACCATAAAGGTTGCTCCAAAGATGGTGTCGGGTCTTGTGGTAAATACCTCAACGATTTCATAATGCCCTTCTACCTTGAAACGAACCTGCGCTCCCTGAGATTTCCCGATCCAGTATTCCTGGGAATCTTTCAGCGGCTGCGGCCAGTCTAATGTATTCAATCCTTGTAATAATCTTTCAGAGTACGCAGAAATTCTCATACTCCACTGCATCATTTTCTTTTGAAATACAGGGAATCCTCCTCTTTCAGATTTCCCATCCTTTACTTCATCATTGGCCAGAACAGTTCCTAATGCAGGACACCAGTTTACTGTTGTTTCCGCTCTGTAAGCAAGACGATAATTTAAAAGGATATCTTCTTTATCAATTTCGGAGGCGCTCTTCCATTCTTCTGCTGTGAAATTTAATTCGTCGTTCTGATTAGCATTTAATCCTTCTGTTCCTTTTTCTTCAAAATGGTGAATCAAAGAATCAATAGATTCTGCCTTATCCGTATTTTTATTATACCAGGAATGATACAGCTGGATAAAAATCCACTGTGTCCATTTATAATAAGAAGCGTCTGAAGTTCTTACTTCCCTGCTCCAGTCGAATGAGAACCCGATTTTTTTCAACTGCTCTTCGTATCTGTTGATATTCTGTTCTGTAGTAATAGCCGGGTGCTGCCCTGTCTGGATCGCATATTGTTCAGCTGGAAGTCCAAAGCTGTCATATCCTACCGGGTGGAGTACATTAAACCCCTGATGTCTTTTGTATCTCGCATAGATATCCGATGCAATATATCCCAGCGGGTGACCTACGTGAAGTCCTGCTCCTGATGGGTACGGGAACATATCGAGTACATAAAACTTTGGTTTGTCTGTGTTATTAGAGGTTTTATAGGTTTGATTTTCCTCCCAGTATTTCTGCCACTTTTTTTCTATCTGCTGATGATCGTAAAACACTTGATATATATGTTATATGTTAGACTGAATTATTTTTCTTTTTGACAAGATTCACAAAATTAATGATTTTAAAGTAAATAGAAATGAATTTATGATGAATTACAAATTCTATCCTCCACAAAAAAATCCCATCCGGAGATGAGATCTTTTTTATATCCTGAAGCATATACTATTATTGAGTAACTCTTTTGAAGGTATATGTTCTTGTCTGGAATATCTTAGGATCCTGAGTCTCCTCTCTTACAGCAAGATTGAGCGTTGTAGCATCCAAAGTAATAACCTTTGCATTTTGCGGTTCTACTATTCCCTGGATTTTCATCTGAACGTCTTTCCCTTCCTTATTATAAGTATAATTGAATTTGATATCTGAAAGAATAGCACACTGACCAGGTGTAGCAGTATCTCCCCAGTTCGTTTTCCCTCCTTTGGAGTCTACGCTAAACCACCATCTTGTCTGTTTCTGACAATCTGTATAAGTAATCGTGTTAGAAACCGGGTCTTCACCAACTTCTACAGTGGTAACTACTTCTTTTAACGGTTGCCATGTCCCAACAAGAGGAGCTTCCAGAACAGTATCATTGTCACTACTACAGCCTGTAGCTGCAGCAAACAAAGATAAACCTGCAAATAGTAATGCTAATTTCTTCATAGATCAATTTTTTCAAGCGCTAAAATTATAATTTTTTTGATTTATATTACTATTTTTTATGAAAAATTATTTCATCTCCCTATATTTATATATATTTAAAAATACGAAGACCTCATTTTCCCTTTATTTAACAAATAATGAATATATGAGCATCATTCATTCTATTAAAAAAGTTATTTTTGCAGGAAACAAAATACAGATGCAGGATATAACGAAAAACAATTTTGACTTTATACGTGTTCTCCTCGCCTTTATTGTCTTTCTTGGACATCTTGGCACCCTCAGCGCTTCTCCTGATCTCAAAATTTTTGAGTACAGTCCTATAGAAATTGCCGTTTTCGGGTTCTTCGCTGTGAGCGGATTTCTGATTGCAAGGAGCTATGAAAGGTCTTCAAGCCTGAAAAGTTATTTAAAAAAGAGAATCAGAAGAATTGTTCCCGCTTACTTATTGGTTATTTTTTTATGTGCAATTTTATTAAGCCTGGTAAGTACATATTCTTTCACCGAATATTTCAGCAATACACAGGTTTACAAATACCTTTTCTGGAATTCATTATTTTTAAATTTTAAAGCGCCCTGGCTTCCGGGAGTTTTTGGAAATCAGGCAGTGAACGGTGCCCTATGGACACTGAAAATAGAAATGTGCTACTATTTTGCAGTTCCTCTGTTGTTTTTGCTTTTCGGGAAGAATAATAAGTACAGAAATACCAGTTTGATTATTTTATATTTTTTATCACTTATTTATCTCAACTATTTTGAATCTTTAAATAAAATTTCACTTGCCAAACAGCTTCCAGGAACATTATCCTATTTTATCCCCGGAATGCTGATCTACTTTAATTTTGATAAATTCATCCAACATAAAAATATCATTTTCGTCATTGCTCTTGCCACGGTGTGGATTGATTTATATTTACCTATCCAGCTTTTTTCCCCAATGATGATCGGTGTTATCGTAATGTATATTGCCTATTCATTTAAATTCTTAAATAATTTCGGAAAATATGGTGATTTCACATACGGAATTTATATTTTTCACTTTCCTATCATCAGAACTTTCCAGACTTTAGGATTATTCGAAGATTACAATCCTTTTGTAATGGCTTTGGTATGCATGTTGGTGGTAGTTGCTGTAGGTGTAAGCTCCTGGCATCTTTATGAAAAAAGATTTTTATAATTTTGCAGTATAAAAAACATAAATGAAAAATCTTGTCTCTATTATTACTCCTTGCTACAATTCAGCGGAATTTATCGAGGAAACCATACAGTCTGTTCTTAACCAAACCTATGAAAACTGGGAATGGCTGGTCACAGATGATCTTTCTCAAGATAATACTGTTGAGATCATCAGAAAATATAATGATCCCAGAATAAAACTATTGGTACTGGAGAAAAACGGAGGTGCAGGAAATGCAAGAAACAAAAGTCTGGAAAGAGCACAGGGAAGATATATTGCTTTTCTGGATTCTGACGATTATTGGTATCCTGAGTATCTGGAAACGATGACGGATTATATGCAGGAGCATAAAGCAGAACTTGTTTATTGTAATTATTCAAGATGCAATGAACAGCTTGAGCCTATTCTGAAAGATTTTCTGGCGGAAAAGACAGTTACGTTCTCCAATCTGCTGAAAACATGCCGTCTTGCACCGGTTTCTACGATGTATGATACTAAAAGAGCCGGGAAATTTATGTTCCCTGTAAAAAGTAAGCGTGAAGATCATGTGATGTGGCTGAATCTTTTAAAAGTAATACCGGAAGGGATTCCTGTAAAAAAGACAATGGCAAAATACAGAATGCGTGAAAACAGTGTTTCCAGAAATAAGAAAAATATCATCAAAGATCAGTATCTTGTCTATAAAGACTTCATGGGATTCTCAACAGTAAAATCATTGTATTATACCGCTAACTGGGCACTCAACGGATTCCTGAAGTACTCGAAAATTTTTAATTAATGGAATATTCTAAAGAGTTTAAAGCTGCTCTGAGTGCTTTTTCCGGAGCAGAGAAGGATAAGCTTATTTTCAGACTTCTGAGAAAGGATAAATTATTGTCCAAAAAGCTCTACTTTGAACTGATAGATCCCGAAACTACCGATGATAAAAGAAATGCCATGGAAGAACATATAAAAGAACAGGTTCTTCTGGCTTCAAAATATGTGGGAAATGCCCAATATTTTCTGTCTGCTGTACGAAAAATAAGTGCTGAAATCACAGAACACACAAAAGTTACCACCGATAAATTCGGAGAGATTTCTCTGAATCTTTTTCTCGTTAACAAGGTATTGGAAAACAACAGTGACCTCAGCAGACAAAGGTTTGACAATGTCTACAAACTTTATATTTACATTATCAATAAAATATTTAAATCGTTGACCCTTGTTAAGAAGCTGGATGAGGATTACTGGATAGAAATTGATGAATATCTTCGTGATACTCTGGATAAAATTTTAGAAAATCATTATCTCCAAAAGCTCTGTATCAACAATGGTCTTGACTTCAACTGGTTTGAATGTGACAGGATTCCTGATAACATCGATCAGATCATGAAAGACATTAAAAGCCAGGGATTCTTAAGATAGAATTTTCTGAAGAATAATTTTGGTAGAGTCTGGTTTTTCATCTACAAATTTCCCGGCATTTTCAGACATTGCGATCAGCTCTTCCTTATTATCGTCATTGGCGAGAAATAACACAAATTCTGAGGCAGCATACTCATTCGAGAAAGATTTTCCACCATTAGCAGAGATCAGGTCATCAGCTTCCGGATTCTTTTTATAATGATTCCCAAAAATCACGGGAACACCAAAAGCAGCAGCTTCCAGAATATTATGAAGTCCCGCCTCATGAAATCCACCTCCTACAACAGCTACATCCGCATAAGAATATAGCTTCGATAATAAACCAATACTGTCTATGATCAGAATCTGAGTATTGAAAACTGATATGTGAGTATTTTGTATTTCGCTGTACAGTAAAGCATCTGGGAATATATTTTTCAGATGCTCTACTCTTTTCAGATCATGAGGTGCTATTATAAGTTTTACCGTATTATTTTTACGCGAAACCACTTCTGCTATTTTCTCTTCCGCCTGCCACGAACTTCCGAAAACAACAGCTTTATTCCCTCCGATAAATTCTGTAATATAATCTACATGATTATTTCTTTTGCGGAGCTGTTTTACCCTGTCAAACCTGGTATCACCTGTTACGGAAGACTTCGTTAATCCAACACTTTTCGCCAAAGCCAATGAAAACTGAGTCTGGTGGAAAAACCAATCTACATTTTTCTGAAGCTGTTTTACAAACCATTTTCCGTAGGAAGTAAAGAAAGACTGTCTTTCGTAAAACAATGCTGAGATCACATAGACTTTTGTCCCTTTATTCTTTAATTCTGCAAGGAGGTTGTACCAATAATCATATTTAACCGTAAAAAATAGTTCAGTATTAAACTGATCTGTAAATTCTTTTACGGCCTTTTTATTGTCGAAAGGCAAATAACAGATAACGTCAGCAATGTGTTTCTTCTTAACAACATTTTCATATCCTGATGGGGAAAAGAAGGTTACCAATATTTTGTGCTGAGGAAAATTTTCTTTAAGCCTTTCTAATACAGGTAATCCCTGCTCATATTCACCCAGACTTGCCGCATGCATCCAGATGACTTTATCTGTTTTTGAAAATACAGATTTTACTTTATCCAAAGACTGCTTTCTTCCTTCAACGCCTTTTTTAGTTTTATTATTAACCAATGCGAAGGCCTTCATTCCAAGGGTAAAGAGACTGATCAATATATTGTATAAAAAAGCCATTTTACTTATTCTTTAATTTCAATTCTGTCATGATCTGTACAAGGGTTAGATATGACTAAAAATTCGATTTCTTCAGTCGATTCATTGGAGATAAAATGCTTCGATCCCGGTTCAACAGATATAGATTCTCCCTGGCCAACCAGAAATTTTTCTCCACGAATATACAATACCGCTTCTCCTTTCAGAATGTAAAAAAACTGTTCTGCCACTTTATGATAATGAAGTTTCTCTGAAGTTCCCGCGGGCATTTTCTCCTGCTTTATGGATAAGTCTTGCGTGTTTTTAAGAATCCAGCTGTCACATTGGTTTCCCCACGTATAATGTTCTGAATTATTTTTAGAATGTATCATTTAAATAGATGAGCGATAAAGAGTAATGCAGGAGTAAATAAAATAACTGATAAAAATAGAGTTGCCAATGAAATTCTGGGTTTAGCTTTATCATCAACCGCATATCTGAACATATAGTCCTGAAGATTCAGAAAAACCACTGCCAGCAGAACAAAAAGAATTCTCAGTCCGGTTTTCATAATTAAAAACTGAGTATTCATGTTTTGATCTGTAATTTCTACAGGAAAATTTGTGTCTTCGGGATGTCTTGTTCCATAAGTGAATACAGCATACAATCCCAGAGCAATTACAGGGATCAGAAAGGCATATATTTTCCCACCAAATCCATCCGCTTTTCCTTCCATATCAAAATGGACGGGAATTCTCTCTGGCAAAGTGTTATAGTTCTTCAGAGTAAATACCCATAAGAAAGCGACCCATCCAAAATTTAAAATATCAAAAATTATATAAAGAATATTTTCCATTCCAGATGAGATTGAATGATGATTAAATTACACTTTTCAACACTCTCAATTTGTGAGTATGCTTATTCATCTCTTTATTGAAAATCCCAGTAGAATCCAGCGTGTCTATTCTCACTTTTCCTGAAGCATGGATGATCTTTTGATTCTCCAGCATAATTCCTACATGGATAATTTTTCCTTCTGCATTTTCAAAGAATGCAAGATCTCCAGGCTGTGTTTCTTCTACGAAAGTAAGCGGTTCTCCTACCTCAGCCTGCTGTGACGCATCTCTGGGTATTTTTATGTTGTGAATTTTATAAACCAATTGGGTAAATCCGGAGCAGTCTACTGCAAAAAAGCTTTTCCCTCCCCACAGATAAGGTACGTTCAGGAACTCTTTTGCTGTCAATGCAATACTTTCACGCACATCATGACTTCTTCTGGAAGCAACCACCGGAAACTCTACTTCTGATCCCATAGAAAGTAAAGTTTTCCCATCGTTCATGAGTACAGAAGAAAAATCTTCGGTTACGACAGTCACTTTTCTTTTGGCCAGCTCTTCGTCTGTTACAGGTTTAAGCTGCTTGGTATCCATCCATCCTTCATAGCCATCATAATGCATTTTTATTTTGGTCCAGTTTTTATTTACTTCCAAAATATCTGCACTTTCCCCAAACAATATTTCCGTAACAATTTCAGCTCTGTCAGAATTTTCTGCACGAACCGGCGCTACTGTAACAATACAAACTCCTTTATTCATTAATTTTCAATTTAAAGATTGAATAATTTAAAGGTTACAATACAATGTATATCTCTTTAAATGTTTAATCCTTGAATATTTCAGTTACTTTCTGCGAAGAAAGTTGACTCCATCACGCAAAGGTAAAATAAGATTTTCAAAATCTTCGTCTTTTGCTGCCAAATCATTTAATTCCTGGATAGACTGAGTAGATTTCAGCTTTGGATTTTCTTCCAGCACTTTTCCATACCACAATACATTATCAAATAAAATCACTGTTCCTGATTTTGTATGAGGTTTAATCAATCTGAAATATTCGGCATAATTTTCCTTATCGGCATCTACAAAAATCAGATCAAAAAACTCATCTGTTTCTTTTAAATATTCCTTGGCATCCTGAAGTTTAAAATCGATCTGGCCGGCATATTCGCTGGATTCAAAATATTTTTCAGGAAGATAAGCAAGATCCTCATTCACATCCAATGTGGTAATTTTTCCATCTTTTGCCAATCCTGATGCAAGACATAAAGTAGCATATCCGGTAAATGTTCCTATTTCGAGAATATTTTTCGGCTGCAGCATCTGGGAAATAATTGTCAGCAGTCTTCCCTGCTGATATCCGGAAATCATATGGGGCTGTGTGGTTTTCTGATAAGTCTCTCTTCTCAGCTTTTTCAGAATTTCGGATTCCGAAGAAGCGTGCGCCTCCAAATATCTGTCCATTTCAGGATTCTTTTCTTCAAAAAAACTCATACCATTTTAATTTAAACAAATTTAAGGATTTTAAAGCTACTTTTTTAATTCAGGAAGAAGATACAAAAAAAGAGAGAAATGAATCCCTCTTACATGCATCTGCCATCACTTTAAAAAGTTATTATAAGGCTACACAATATTGTCCTCTTGAAGCACAAACCCATCCCGGGCAGCAGTCAGTGGTTCTTTGACAGATTATCTGAGGATTGCAGTCCAGGACAGCACCTTGTACATTTTTCATAGCTTCTCTTGAGATCTTTTTTAAATTTTTCATAATGATTTTAGTTTAGTATTAATTTCCTACTCTTTAGATTTTCGGATACCTCTTTTATTATTTCCCAATACAGAGATTTAAATATACATATTCTTTTATTAATCAACCCATTATACATTAATAAATTATTTATAAAATGTATTAAAATTTCCATATCAGTGAAAACCCCATATAAAATACCGTGAAAACACGGATGTTATTTTTGTTGTATTAGTTATAAGTTTGTAATAAAAATAAGGGGTAAAAACACTAAGAGAAAACAAGATGATTGCAGGAGAGACACAAACTAACCATGAGAATCACAAAAAAGTTGTACTGAAAAGTAGAACTGATGCTTCTGCAGCAAAAAGTAAGACAGAAATATCCACTTCATTTTTGCAACGAATTATTTCGCTCCTGAAAAAGGAAGAATTAATTTGATTAAGAATAGATCCCGGCCACCTTCGGGATTTATTTTTGTTTTAAACTGTGGAATTTTATTTCCATCATCCCAACATCCATTCAACAGAACTTACTAAGTTCATTCTACAAGTCTTTTATCAGAACTCATCTTTATAAGCCTGCCAAACCGGCTTCAAATATTCATGAGCAGCTAGTACTCTTCAGAAATTCTCACTAAAATTCCTTCCTGAAAAGTCAAAACCCTCATAAAAAACAGGAAAAACACCTGTATTTAAGTGCCCATATGCCTCTACCTTTGAGATAAGTTTTCCAACCATGAAACATTCAAAACAAGGAGGAACCCGAAAATCCTAAAAAGAGTAGGGATATTTTAAAAACAGCAGCATGAAAACAAAGACTTTATTATTAATTGGAGCAATAGTGGGACTTGTTATGATATTTTCCCAGCTAAAACCTCAGGAAATGTCTTTTTATAAAGAAAAAGGCAATTACATTGTAGACAACAATTACCTCCTTAAAGAGGTCAAAAAAATTTCGGATGAAGACATGAAAAATTTATTAAGCCTTCAGAAAATTCATCAGAACAGTTTGGGCACCAATTTCATTGTATACAAAATCAACAGGCAGTATATAATCCGCGGATGTTTAATGAAAGCTAATATCGACTGGAAAAAATATGGTGATCTGAGAGCAAAAGTAGAGGGCATCCTGAAAAAATATGGTGCTAAAGAGCTTGGAACAGATTATTATGCGATTCAAAATAACCAGGTTGCGACCAATGCAGCTTTACTAAGCCAGAAAGATATCGCCTCTTTAAGCAGATTAACGATTAAAGGTGCAGAAGAATATACCATCTGCCCGCCCACGATGGGAAGAAAGAATCTTACCAATGTGATTATAAAATCTTACAAAGTTAATACAGCTATTGATCCCAGAATCAATGTAAAACTGAATAATGTATTGGTGAATTACAAATAAACTCAAAGGCTGTTTTTAGTCTTAAGACAGCCTTTTAAAATTTTCATGCCATGAAAAGAAAGCTACAGTTATCCGGAATTTTCATTATTCTTCTAATAGTCTTCACTATTGGTCTGAAAGGAACATTTGATGGCTATTACGGTTTCTACTATGAAAACAAAAAGTATGACAAGCCTTTGGTTTATGCGATGTCAGAAAATATTGCCCAGTTAAAGCCTGTCAATATATTTACATCATATACAGGTTTTGATACAGGATATGGCTTCTATGCCCCCAATGTTGCCAGTGATTTTGTAATGAGTTTTGAATTACAAGACAAGAATGGAAAAATTTTGGAACAAAAGACACTTCCATATTTTAAAAACAAGGAAAGCAGAGTAAGATTTACTACTGTCTTCAATATGTTTCTAGATAAAATTTCCAGTAAAAATATATACGACAAAAAATATTATCAGTATCTGGATATTATTATCAGACAGATCGCTGAACATGTGATGACAGAGAATTCAAAAGCGGTGAGCGTTACCACAAAACTTTATCTGTATGACTACCCTTCAATTACTGATTTCAAAAAGGGAAAAACGAATGAAAATTTAATTCTTATTGACGAATTTAAACATTAAAGTGATGAAAAATCTGAATGCATTCTATACCCGTATTGAAAATTTCTTTTTCAAACAGGACAACCAGACGGAATTCCTGGGTTTCTTCCGTGTTGCCATAGGAACGGTTATTCTATTACAGTTTATGGCAGTGATGCCGGATTTTGATCAGTTATTTTCAAGCAGCAGTATTATTCCACAGGATATTATGGGTGTTTTTACTCCCGACTGGATGATTACTTTCTCAAAAATTGTAAGTTTCTTACAAAGCTGCGGAATTGAAGAAAGCACAACGATTCTGATGACCAAAGTCTCATTTATCACATTGTGTACTTTTATTATTACTGGATTTTATTCCAGAATTGCTGCCTTTCTTTTACTTATCCTGCAGATTGCATTGCTTAAGGGAAGTTCTTTCTTTGCCTATGGCGCAGATTTTTTTACGAGTATGTCTTTATTCTATCTGATTCTTTTCCCTGCTGATCAGCATTTTTCACTGAGAAATTTTATTTTCCGCAAAAATCCTGTAGATAGCAATTTCACTCCGGTCAAAAGATTATTTCAGATTCATATTTCTATTGCTTATTTCTTTTCAGGACTCGACAAAGCTTTAGGTTTCAACTGGTGGAACGGCGAATCTATCTGGAAAGCGATCCATCTGCCCTACTCCAACAGAGATCTGAATATTGATTTCAGCTGGCTGGCAGAACATTCTTATATTTTAAGCTTTATCGGATGGAGTACGATTATTATCGAGATGTGCTACCCATTTTTTATCTGGTACAAACCGACACAGAAAACATGGCTTTACCTAACGATTTCCATGCACATAGGAATTGCTCTCGTTCTCAATCTATATTACTTCTCAGCAATTATGATCATCTGGAATATCACGAATTTTTACTTTGAACAAACCGCTAATAAAAAAGTCTTCTCCACAAAGAAAACAATATCGGCGCAATATCTTCCCAATCAAATTGATTCATAAAAAAATCCCGAATTGCTTCGGGATTTTTGATGATATAGGGTTTAATCATTATTTCTTAGGAGCGATATCCATCAGTTTCATAAACTCATCAAGTTTAGGCATGATGATGATTTCTGTTCTTCTGTTTTCTGATCTTCCTGAAACGCTCATATTAGTCGCTTTCGGGTTGTATTCAGAACGCCCGCCAGCTGTAATTCTCGCCGGATCTACACCAAACTGAGTCTGAAGAACTTTAGCTACAGAAGTCCCTCTTAATGCAGAAAGATCCCAGTTGTCTCTCGGAAGATTTGGAGAATTCAGCGGAGCATTATCCGTATTACCTTCAATTAATACTGAGTATTTATCGTAATCGTTGATTACTTTTGCTACTTTTCCTAACACTTCCTGAGCTGCAGGCAAGATATTGTAATCTCCGGTTTTGTATAACATTTTATCTGAAAGAGAGATCATTACAACTCCTTTCAATACTTTCACCTGTACATCCTCATCTGATACATTATCCAAAGATCTCTTCAGTTTATTAGACAGTGCAAGGTTCAGACTGTCGTTCTTAGCATTACTGGAGATCAATTGCTTGATATAGGAATTGGAAGCATTGATTTCCCCTACCAGTTTATCAATGTTTGCAGAACTTTTTCCAGTATTGGACAGACATGCATCAAGTGATGATTTTAAAGCATCATGCTGACTTTTCAATAAGTTGTTTTCCCCTGTCAATGCAGAGTTCTGAGATTTCAAATCCTGAATTTCTCTCTGTCTTTCTCCGATATTTTCAATACACTGCTTATAGTTTGTGCTCAAAGCATCATACTGCTTTTTGCTGACACAAGATGTCATCCCCAGCGCCATTGCAGAAACTGCTAAAATTTTTAAAATCTTCATAAATAATCATTTTTAGACTACTCAAAGTTAGGAAAATTCAATTGAATTATATCGGTTATCTTTGCATAAAAGAAATTCTCAACATCTATGTTGAATAAATTAACCTTTACAAATCAATTAAAAAATCTCGTTCACGAGCCGGGAAATCACACCTATCTTTTAGCAGTAAGCGGAGGGGCAGATTCTATGGTTCTGGCCTCTTTATTCAGGGATTTAGCGCTTGAAAATCAAGATCCGTTGTTTCAGTTTCAGGTTGCTCATATCAATTATAAACTTCGGGGAAATGATTCGGATCTGGACCAGAAAACAGTGCAGGATTTTTGTGAGAAAAATCATATAAAATTTCATCTGTATGAAGTTTCGGAAAAAGATCAGAAGCCTGACAATTCAATCCAGCTTTGGGCAAGAGAAATTCGGTACCGTTTTTTTAACGAAATCAGGAAAAAAGAAAAACTGGAATTTCTTGTTACAGCCCATCATCTTAATGATCAGCTGGAAACTTTCATCATCAATTTATCCAAAGCTTCGGGAATCAATGGATTGAGCGGAATCCCATCAAATGATAATGATATTCTGAGACCTTTTTTACAATTTTCCAAAAAAGATATTTATCAGTTTGCCGAGCAGCATACTATTGAATTCCGGGAAGACCTTTCCAATAAGAAGAATGATTATCTGAGGAATAAGATCAGAAATGAGATTGTACCGATGCTGATGGAAACCAACAACCACTTTCTGGAAAACTTCAGAAAGAGTTCTTTATATCTGAATCAAACCAAAGATTTTGTACAACAACAGATCCAGGAAATAGAAAATCGTCTCACGGTATTTAACCAAAACTATAAAATCCTATCAAAGGAAAAGCTGGATAGTGAAAGTGATTTTGTAAAATTTGAAATTTTAAAGAAATACGGATTCAATCAGGAGGAAGAAATTCCGAAAATTTTTAAAGCCGAAAATAACAGTTCTTTTTTTTCAAAGGAATATCAGTTGATTGTTAACCGGGATGAGCTCATTTTTATTGATAAAAGCGAAAAAAAGGCAATTCCGGAAGAAATACTACTGATAGAACACTTTGATTTTTCCAAAAACCAGATGATCCTCGATCTTGTAGATCATATTGAAAGCATTTCCGGAATCAATAAAGAATTTGAATGGGATTTCGATGCCGAAAAGCTTCAGTTCCCTCTTCTTTTGAGAAAACAACAGGATGGGGATGAATTTTATCCAACAGCGTTTTCAGGGAAGAAGAAAGTTTCTAAATTTTTCAGGGACGAAAAATTATCTATTTTAGTAAGGCAAAAAATCTGGATCTTAACAGACCGTGAAAATTCCGTTTTGGGAATTATTCCTTTCAGACAGGATAGAAGATTTATAGCAACAAAAGACACAAAAAAAGTTCTGACGATTACATGAACAGAAGAGCAACAAACACTTTAGCAATTGAAGATTTCCAGAAAGACAACAACGTTGCCTTTGGTATTCTGTATCAAAAATATTTTGGCTACACCCGAAAATTTGTTCTTGCCAACAAAGGGAATCTGGAAGACGCAGAAGATGTTTTTCAGGATGCCTTGATTATTTTGTATGAGAAATTGTATGATGACGATTTCAAAGCCTACACCTGTCTTGCTAATTATGTAACCGGAATTTCTAAAAACCTTTGGCTGAAAAAGCTGCGCAACCGAAATTTTTTTGTGGAAATGCATGAAAGCTATTATTTTGAAAACAAAGAAGAAATCAACCAGGCTATAGAAAATGAAAGAGATTATTGGGATAAACTCAACGATTATATCAATAAAATCTCATCACACTGCCAAAACCTCATTCAGGATATTTTTATGAAGAACAAAAATATAGAAGAAATTCAGAAAAAATACAAGTATTCCAGCAAGCATAATGCCCAAAACCAAAAGCACAAATGTGTAGAGCAGATCCGGAAAATAAAAAAAGACGATAATATTTAAAACTGATTATCAATACTTTAAATAAAATTTAAAAAAAATCACCTTTTCATTGGGTGATTTTTTTTGTTTTGGGGAACTTCTTAATAAATACTTTATCTTATGTTCACAAAAATTATCTATACATTTTTATTTTTAGTCACAATTTCATTTAATGCGCAAAGCACAAAAGGAATCAGCTTTCAGGCTAAAAATGTAGAAGAGGCCAAAATACTGGCAAAACAGCAAAATAAGCTCATCTTTATTGATTTGTATACCACCTGGTGCGGTCCGTGCAAACTGATGAAAAAGAATACGTTTCCGAATCCAGAATTGGGAGAGTTTTTCAACAAAAACTTCATCAGCCTTTACATTGATGCCGAAAAAGAAGGAACAGAACTTGCCAAAAAATTCAAAATTGTGAATTATCCTTCCTTTCTTTTCTTAGATCACAACGGCGAATTGGTGCAGTATGAATATGGATATTACAATGCTGCACAATTTTTAAATGTAGGACAATCGGTCTTAGAAAAAAGAAATACAACAAAGAAAACCCACACATTAAGTGAAGTGAAAGGTAAAATAGTGGGCGAATCCATTCCTGATTTTACGGCAAAAGATCAATTTGAAAAAACATTTTCTTTGTCTCAGGAAAAAAAGAAAACCATTTTGGTTTTCATTCGCGGACAATGGTGCCCATACTGCAATAAGTATTTGGAAAGTCTTCAAAATATCGCACCTGAATTAGAATCCAAAAATGTAAGGCTGGTCATCATTTCCCCTGAAAAACCGGAATTTATAGAAAAAACTGTAAGCAAAACCAAAACCGCATATTCTGTTTTATATGATGAAAACTACAGAATCGCTGAACTTTTTGATGTGCTTTACACGCCTGAGAAAAAAACTCTTGACTTCTACGAAAAACATTTGGGAGACAATTTCAGGAAGAGCCGTTCTGATGAATCCGGAAGACTGCCTGTTTCTGCTACCTACATTTTAGATGAAAATCAGAAAATTGTCTGGAGGCATTTTAATCCCGACTACAAAGAGAGAGCTTCTTTAGAGGACATTTTAAAACAACTTTAATATGAAAAATATCATCATCATACTGTCTTTTTTGTTTTCATTTACAGCATTTTCACAAAAAACCGAACACCGGAATTTAGAAAACAAACTGGCAATTCAGGGATATGATCCTGTTTCTTACATTGAACAGAAAAAGGCCATAAAAGGAAAAAAGGAATTTGCGGTTAATGTAAACGGGGCAATTTATTACACCTCTTCGGAAAAAAACAGAGAGCTCCTGAAAAAAGATCCTGCCAGATACGAACCTGTTTATGGTGGTTGGTGCGCTTTTGCACTGGGAGATTATGGCGAAAAAGTAGAAATTAACCCTACAACTTTTAAAATAATTGACCATAAAACCCATTTATTCTACAATAAATTTTTCAACAATACGCTGAATTCCTGGAATAAAAATGAAACAACACTGAAAAAAAATGCAGACCAAAACTGGAAAAAACTGACAGAAAAATAAACAATTTATCTAAAAAAAACGCTATGAAAATATTTAAAACTTTATTAGGAACAGCGCTTTTACTGCTTCTGCAAAGCAATTACTTATCTGCTCAAGGATGCAGTGATGCCGGATTCTGTACAATTAACAGCCTCCAGCCAAATAATAACGACAGTATAAAAGCGTATCACAATCAGATTAAAACCGGGATTTTCTTTGGAAAAGCAGACAATTCTATTTCTGTTTTTGGAAATTATATTGAATACAACAGACAAATCAACAAAAAATTGGGTGTGGATGCAAAACTTACTACTTTGGCACAAAATGGCAATGATGTTTCCACTTTTGGACTTTCTGATATTTTCCTGAATGCAAATTATCAGGCAAATAAAAACCTGAAATTTACTTTGGGTGCAAAAATTCCTTTGTCAGATGCAGGAAACTCCAGAGAAAATCTGCCTTTGCCAATGGATTATCAATCCAGCTTAGGAACGTTTGATTTAATTGTAGGCGTTGGCTACGAAATAAAAAAACTCCAGCTGGTTGCCGCTCTTCAGCAGCCTTTAACACAAAATGACAATCAGTTTTTGGCATCACAATACCCAGCAAGTTCAGCATTGAGAGGATTTTTATCTACCAACAAATTTAAAAGAAGCGGTGATATTTTGCTCAGGGTTTCTTATCCTTTAATGATTAATTCAAAAATAAGACTTACACCAAGTATCTTGCCGATTTATCACCTGAAAAACGATCGTTTTACTAACCAGAACAATGTAGAACAAGAGATTAACAATTCAGAAGGTCTTACATTAAACGGAAATGCTTATCTGGACTACGAGATCAACAGGAGAAACAGTATTCAGCTCAACGTAGGCGTTCCTTTTCTTGTAAGAAAATCCAGACCCGACGGATTGACAAGAAGTTTTATTGCTAATGTAGAATACAGAATAAAATTCTGATTCCTTTAATTGGAAACTTTACAACAAAAAAACATCAGGAATTATGAAAACAATTATTATGGCATTCTTTACAGCCTTTATTTTGGCTTCCTGCATCAGGGAAAACACATCAACAGAAGATTTAATGGAAATGGTACCGGAAAATGCCATGCTAAAATATTCAGGAGATTTTATGCAGGGTCCTTACGGAAATAACGTGAACGGAAAAGCGGAAATCTATGAAAAAGACGGAATTCAGACCCTGGTTTTTAATAACAATTTCACCATAAGCAACGGGCCGGATCTGTATGTCTATGTAAGTAAAGAACAGCAACCTTCACAATTTATTTCTTTAGGAAAACTGAAATCTGTAAACGGTGGACAAATCTATACTTTTACTGGTTCAGTGAATTTTGACGACTATAAATACGCAGTCGTTCATTGCCAACAGTATAATCATTTATTTTCTTACGCTTTACTTCAGAAACCATAATCACATCATTATGAAAAACTATATCAATTGGGCATTACGGTTAATTCCCGCCATCATTCTACTCCAGACTCTATTTTTCAAATTTACTGCTCATCCTGATTCGGTTGCTATTTTTTCAAAACTACATGCAGAACCGTACGGAAGGATTTTTTCCGGAATTTTAGAACTTATTACAGCAATATTAATTCTGAATCCAAAAACCACTTTTTGGGGAGCTGTTTTAGGATTCTTCACAATGATAGGAGCTATAGCATCACACGTTTTTATTTTAGGAATTGCAACCAATAATGATGGCGGAAAATTATTTTATCTTGCTCTCATCGTTTTTGTCTTTTGTGTGATTCTTTTACTTAAATTAAAAAAAAATAAAGTATGAACAGAGACGAGTCGGTTTATGCCATCTTACGCGAGATTCTTACCGGGCAACAAGAGCTTTTGCAAAAAATTTCTACTGAAATATATACTCACAAAATCCCATCTTTAGACGATTCTACCATTGGTGGTCATACGAGGCATATTATTGAGTTTCTTGAAATCTTACTGAACTCTTATCATATGAGTCAAATTAATTATGATGGAAGACAAAGAAATCTGGAATTAGAAGAAAACCCGGAAAAGGCAATGAAAGTAATTACTGAAATACTTTCTGCCATCGATCTGCCGAATAAAAATTTGACTTTGAAGCAAATTGCAGGAAATATTTCTGTAGAAATTCCCACCAATTTTTATCGGGAACTGCTGTACAACATAGAGCACTGCATTCATCATCAGGCATTGATAAAGGTAGCTTTTAAAGAGATTAAAATGAGTCATTTACTCCATAAAAATTTCGGAATTGCACCTTCTACCATTCAATACAGAGAAACTCAAAATCTAACCTAAATGTGTACCGTAACCTATTTTCCGCATAAAGACAAAATCGTACTGACCTCTAACAGGGACGAAAAGCCCAATCGTGCTGCCCAGAAAATCCATCAGGAAAAAGGTCTTTTTTATCCGAAAGATACCGCCAAAAGCGGAACCTGGTTTGTGGTTTCAGCAAGCGGAAATGCTATCGTTTTACTAAACGGCGCGTTTGAAAATCATCAAAGAGAAACAGAATACAGGAAAAGCAGAGGCCTCATTGTTCTGGATTTAATAGCACAAGAAAATATAACCAGTGCCTTACAACTGATTCAGTTGTTAAATATTGAACCTTTTACGCTGGTTATTGTACAGAAAAATCAATTGGCAGAATTTCGTTGGGACGGCTCGGAAAAACATTTTAAATGGTTAAACATTAACCGTCCTTATATTTGGTCTTCCGCTACTTTGTATGATGAAACTGCAAGAGAAGAAAGAAAACAGATTTTTCAGGAATTTCTGCGGAAAGAAACAATTTCAGAAGAAACAATCTGGAGTTTTCATCATCAGAAAACCAATGATCTGGAAAACGGAATTACCATAAAAAGGCAAAATACGATACAAACCATCAGTACGACACAGGTTGTAATTTCCGAAGAAATTACAATGAAGCATTATGACCGGCTCAACCCACTTTCAAAACCTGAAAAAATTCTCCTTAAAAATGAAACTCAAACATCAACTTCATAAAATTGTACATTGGGAATACTGGTCCACATTTTCCATTTATCTGCCGCTTTTTCCAGTATGGCTTTACTGTGCATGGAAAGCAAGAACGCTCTTATTCTTCCATGGGGCTAATCCTTCTATAAAATATGGAGGTATGGCTATGGAAAGCAAAAAAGAAATCTATGATTTGATTCCCAAAGATTGGATACCGAAAACTATTTTAGTATCTTCAGAGATCTCATTTCAGGAAATTATATCTGAGTTACAATCAAAAAAAATAGAATTTCCCATTATTGTAAAGCCCAATATTGGTTTGAAAGGTTTAGGGGTTACACAGCTTGAAGATTTAAATGAATTAAATAATTATCAAAAAAACAACAATTATGATTTTTTGATTCAGGAAAAAATAAATTATCAAAATGAGGTCGGCATTTTTTATCACAGATTTCCTAACGAGAGCAAAGGAAAAATTACAGGAATGGTGAAAAAAGAATTTCTTTCTGTAAAAGGAAATGGCAAAAATACCTTGAGAGAACTGGTGATGGGAAACCCCAGAAGTGCCTTTCAGATCAAAGCCATAGAACAAAAAATGGGCAGCGAGATGCAGAAAATTCTTCCCGAAAATGAAGAGATTATGCTGATTCCGTTCGGAAGCCACACCAGAGGAGCCAAATTTATTGATATTTCAACCGAGGTTACGGAAAAGTTAGAGAAAAAAATAAATGAAATCTGCACCAAAGTGAATGGTTTTTATTTCGGAAGATTAGATGTAATGTATGAAAATCCATTTTTTTTGCAGGAAGGGGAAAATTTTAAAATCATAGAAATAAATGGCGCTAAAAGTGAGCCTACGCATATGTACGACCCGAAGCACTCTTTATTTTTTGCATGGAAAGAAATTACAAGACATTGGAAAATAATGGCAGAAATCAGCAGAAAAAATCATGAAACAGGTTTCCCTCACTTAGATGTAATAGAAGGGCTTATGGCTCTAAAAAACAATTTGAAAATAGAAAAAAAGCTGAGAAAAGTTTCACTAATTGATTAATCTATAAAAAACAATTACTTTTGTATAACAGTATTTACCTAAAATAAAAATATGAGACTCTCTTCGATTCATAAACTTTCGTTTCTCTTTTTCTTTTTTCTTACTCTTAGTTTTTCTGCACAGATCAAGAATCCTGTAAAGTTTAAATTCACCATCAACGATCTGGGAAACAATCAATACGAAGCGGTATTGAATGCTACCATGGAAAGCGGATGGCATATTTACTCTAAAGATTTACCGGAAGATACCGGAATTCCGACAGAATATAAAGTTACAGGAAAGAATATTGAATTGATCGGAAAATTTTCCGAAGTGGGTAAAAAACATGAAGAATTTTCCGAAGCATTTGGGGGTACCATTGTTTTCTACTCCAATTCGGCTGGATTTAAGCAGAAATTTAAATTAAAAGATCCTACCAAGCCTGCAGATGTCACTTCTGAGATTACCTATCAGACTTGTGATGACAGAGTCTGTCTTGCTCCCAACACATTAGAATTCAATCAAAAAGTTACCCCAAAAGGGGCAACGGAAGTGGTTTCAACCGAGGAAACAGCAGCCCCTGTAAAAGATTCTGTGAAAGTTTCCGAGACCGTTACTGAAAATCCTGCAAAAACAGAAGCTACGATTACAGAGACATCAAAACTGGATCCAAAGCAGCTGAAAATTGCAACCATCGATTTCAAAAAACCATTAACAGATTGTGGGACTGCTTCTACTAAAGTGGATGAAAATTACTGGACGTATTTATTCTTAGGATTTATCGGAGGATTAATTGCTTTGCTTACGCCATGCGTTTTCCCGATGATTCCACTAACGGTTTCTTTCTTTACCAAAGGAAATAAAAACAAAGCAAAAGGAAAAAGAGATGCGCTGATCTATGGGTTTTTCATTCTTCTGATCTTTGTTTTACTAAGTATTCCTTTCCACATTATTGATGGTATTGCCGGAAATATCTTCAACGAAATTTCTACAAGCGTATGGCTGAACATTGCGTTCTTTATCATATTCATCTTCTTTGCCGGAAGTTTCTTCGGGTATTATGATATCACGCTGCCAAGTTCAATTGCCAACAAATCTTCGAAGGCAGAAGAGGCAGGAGGAATTATCGGTATTTTCTTCATGGCATTAACGCTGGTGATTGTTTCTTTCTCATGTACAGGACCTATTTTAGGAAGTTTATTAGGAAGCGCTGTCACAGGTTCATCCAATGTTCCTATGCTCCTGACATTTGCTTTGGCAGGATTCGGGCTGGCATGGGCGATTATTTTTGGATTGCTGGCGTTATTCCCGCAGGCATTACAAAGTCTTCCGAAATCCGGAGGATGGATGAATACCGTAAAAGTAGTTTTAGGTTTTGTAGAACTGGCATTAGCATTGAAATTTTTGTCTAAAGCAGATCTTGTCTCCAAAACATTTTTCTTAAAAAGAGAGCTTTTTATTGCCATCTGGATCATTATTGCATTAGGGTTAGCATTATATTTACTAGGATTCATCAGATTCCCGCATGATGATAAAAAACCTAAAATTTCTGTCACAAGAAAGATATTAGGGGTATTGGGTATTGGTTTTGTGATTTACCTTATTCAAGGTTTAATTCCGTCTGAGCGTCCTAAACTTCAGTTATTAAGCGGGATTTTGCCTCCACTGAATGTAAGCTATTTCCATGATGAAAAAGACGGAATTTTAGGAATGCATCCGGAACACGACTTCTTCAAAGCAATAGAACTGGCTAAAAAAGAAGATAAACCAATCCTGATCGACTTTACAGGATACGGATGTGAAAACTGTAGAAAAATGGAGGAATTTGTATGGAGCGAACCGGACATCTTGCCAATCCTACAGAATGATGTTGTATTAGCATCTCTGTATGTGGATGACAAAGAAGAGCTTCCTGAGGATCAAAAAACCAAAATTGACCTTGGAGACGGTCAGATCAAAAAGGTAAAAACAATTGGGGACAGATGGAGTTTATTCCAGCAGGTTAACTTTAACAATAACTCTCAGCCTCACTATGTTTTAATAACTCCGGACGGAAAAGTAATCAATACACCTGTTTCAGGATATATGCCTAAAGAGGACTTCAAAAAATTCCTTGAATGCGGAGTGAATTTCTATAAAAAGAATAAATAAATTATTCACATATCATTTAAAACTCGCACTTTATCGTGTGAGTTTTTTTATTGGATCTTGAGCTTATTCCATACATATTTACTATCTGTCCCGCAGATAAAAAAACTTAAAAAAACACCACCATGATTAACCGATTATAAAAAATGTATTAAAAGAAACAGAAATGTTTAAAATAAATTACAAAACTATCAATAGATTCATGAATCTATAGATTTATCAATAATCAAGGCATATGTTTTGTATGAATTCTTTAAAAAAATTATAGTCTAACATTCAAAAATTTTAATCATGGCAGAAGTAATTGCACAAGAGAAACAGGGCAGCAAACAAAAGAAAAAAATGATCCGGGTAGACATGACTCCTATGGTAGATCTGGGATTCTTATTGATCACTTTCTTTATGTTCACAACTAATTTTACAAAACCTAACGTAATGGATTTAGGGTTACCAGCAAAAGATCCAAATCCTCATCCTACGGATATTCCCGTAATTGGGGATCAAAACCAGATTACATTTATCCTTGGGAAAGACAACCGGGTATTTTATCATCAGAGTAATCAGAAAGATCTGAATACAGAAAACCTTAAGGAAACCGATTTCAGTGGAATCAAAATTTCAAAGATTATTGCTGATGCCTATAAGAAAGCTCCGGCTCCTAACAAATTCACAGTTATTGTAAAGCCGACAGATGAAGCCAGTTACAAAAATTTTGTAGATATGCTGGACAACCTTGCTATTTCTAAAAAGGAAAGATATGGGGTAACAGACATTAAGCCCTGGGAAACAAAGGTTTACAAGGAATTAGTTCAATAAAAGACAAGGGTATTTTTTTAAATGCTCTTTTTTTGATTAAATTTGAAAGGAGAAACGGATCGGCAGCATCTCACCTGCTGTATTATTTTTAACCTTCTAAATTTTGGAATCATGCTGAACTTTGAAAGAAAAGGAAACGGAAAAGAAACTTTGGTACTTCTTCACGGGTTTATGGAAAATCTATCCATCTGGAGTGATATGGAATCTCATCTTTCCAAAGATTTTTCATTACTCAAAATTGATCTTCCAGGACACGGTCAGTCTGAAATTTTAGCTGAAGTTCATACCATGGAATTAATGGCTGAAGAAGTAAAAAAAGTTCTGGATCATCAGCATGTAGAAAAAGTACATCTTCTGGGGCATTCTATGGGAGGATATACGTCACTTGCTTTTGCAGAAAAATATCCCGGCTCTTTAAAAAGTCTCACTTTATTTTTCTCTACTTACTTTGCGGATGATGAAGAGAAAAAGCAGCAGCGTATTAAAAGCTATAGAATCATTAAAGATGCTTTTGCCCATTATGCAAGAGCCGGAGTTCCTAATTTATTTAATCCCAATGAAAGAGATATTCTGGAAGGGAAAATTGAAATTGCTCTTGAAACTGCCCTTTCCACCAACAATATGGGAGCACTTGCCTGTGTAAAAGGCATGGTGGAAAGAACCGACAAAAAACATGTACTGGAAAATCTGGAAGCTAAAATATTAGTACTGGCAGGCAAACACGACAATGCCGTAAAAACAGATATGATGATCAAACATCTTCCGGACAGAACAAATATCAAGTCTTACATTCTGGACTGCGGACATAACGGACATTGGGAAAAACCCGGTATCTGTGCAGAA
Source organism: Chryseobacterium candidae (assembly GCF_004916905.1). GTDB lineage: Bacteria > Bacteroidota > Bacteroidia > Flavobacteriales > Weeksellaceae > Chryseobacterium > Chryseobacterium candidae. The sequence goes on along the minus strand of NZ_SDLV01000006.1, from coordinate 89,562 downwards.
ATCATCAACACAGAACTTCTTCACAATCTTCCAAAAAAACTGGTTTTATAAAACAGGTTACCTGACAAATTAAACCGTGCATAACAAAAAATCCTGTATATTAGTAGAGGATAATTTTGGTAATGGCTTTATTTTCATTCAAAAAAAAGAAACCACCGGCACCACCGGTTATCGGGCTTACACTTTCAGGTGGAGGAATGCGTGGGATTGCTCACATTGCTGTTCTGAAAGCCCTGGAAGAATATCATCTGAAACCGCACATAATCTCAGGAACAAGTGCAGGCTCTATCATTGGCGCTTTTTATTCTTTTGGAAAAACGCCGGACGAAATGATGGAAATTGTAAAACATACTTCTTTTTTCTCCAGATCATCCTTAAAATTGTCAAAAAACGGAATTTTCAGCTCTAATTTTATTTTAAAACTGTTCAAAGATTATTTTCCGGAAGACAATTTCAGCATTTTAAAAATTCCTATGTATGTGGCTGCAACAGAAATGACTCATGGCATCGTAGATTTCTTTTCTGAAGGAGAACTTTTTGGGCCATTACTGGCATCTTCCAGTGTCCCGTTCATTCTTCCTCCGGTAAGAATTGGAGAGAAAATTTATGTGGATGGCGGCGTTCTTGATAATCTTCCTATTGAACCTATCCTGGATAAATGTAATTTCCTGATTGCTTCTCATGTTAATTCCATCAGCTATGATGAATTAAACAAAATGAGCCTGATGAAGGAATTTGACAGAATCCTTCACTTAGCCATTGCAAAGTCTGTGTATTCTAAAGCGAAATACTGTAATATATTTTTAGATCCTCCCAAAATGACGAAATACAGTCTTTTCAACAAAAGATATATGGATGAAATATTTCAACAGGTTTACGATTATACCTGCCAGGAATTGGAAGAAAAAGGATTCCGGAAAAAGATGTAGGAGTTTTGAGATAAAAAGGATTTACAACCTATTTACCTTCTCACAATTTATTCTTTTGCGCTTCTACAAGGCATCTTCTTTTACCTTCTCTTTAAAGTTTACTATTGTTCCGGCTAAAGAATCTAAAGATTTTCCTCCGGCTGCATTAATGTGTCCGCCACCGTTGAAATATTTTCTTGAGAATTGGTTCACATCCACATCATCCTTACTTCTGAAAGAAATTTTAACGAAATCTTCGTACAAATCTTCCATAAAGAATGCAGACATTTTTACACCGGCAATACTCAAACCATAATTTACAAAACCTTCTGTATCTCCTTTCTGGAAACCAAATTCTTTCAGTTCATTTCTTGTCAGGCTTAAAATGGCTACTGTTCCGTCATTCACCACTTCTATTCTTCCCAGAACCAAAGCCAGTAAATGCAGTCGGGAAACCGTATTGGTATCCCATGTATTGGAAGTAATCATAGCAGGATCTGCGCCGTGTTCAATAAGATTAGCAATAATTCTGTGCGTAGTAGCACTGGTGGAACGAAAACGGAATCCTCCTGTATCTGTCATTATTCCGGTATAAAGACATTCTGCCATATCCTGGTTCACCAGTTTTTCATCATTCATTGCTTCAATAAAATGATAAATCATCTGTGAAGTGGCAGGAATTACTGTATCGGAATAAACAAAATCAAATTGTTCCGGCTGCTGGTGATGATCAATAAGGATTTTTTTTCCGGGAGCTTTTATTAGCCAGTCTCCCAACAATCCGATTCTTGACGGAGAATTAAAATCCAGGCAGAAAATAACATCTGCTCCGGCAATCATATCCGCAGCAAGCTTTCTTTTATATTCTGCAATAATAACTTTTTTAGATTCCGGCATCCATTTCAGAAATTTCGGAAAATCATTAGGTACGATAACCTCTGCATGAATTCCTTTGGCTTTCAGATAATGTTTCAATCCTAAACTTGAACCAATAGCATCTCCATCCGGATTATAATGGGTAAGAATCACTATTCTGCTCTCCTGGGTAAGTAATGTATTGATATCTGAAAGTTCTGTTGGTGTAAACATCCGGTGTTTATTTTTCGTTAAAATTAAAGTTTTCAAAGATAGAGCTTTTATATAAATCATTTAAATATTATTTTTGCACCGGAAAACGGTTTTCCCGTGAGGGTTTGTAAATACCCAACCGAAAAACAATAAATTTTATTTTAAAAAAAGATAATTAAAGTTTGTAACTTATAAAAATTTATATATCTTTGCAACCTGAAAATTAATAGATTAATTACGATTTAAACATATAGTAATGAGTAAAAGAACATTCCAGCCATCAGAAAGAAAGAGAAGAAACAAACACGGTTTCAGAGAAAGAATGTCTACGCCAAATGGAAGAAGAGTTTTGGCTGCGAGAAGAGCTAAAGGCAGAAAGAGATTAACTGTAAGTGCTGCACGCGCTAAGAGATAATTTCTAATTATCATATACAAAACATGCTTGAGAAGTTCCTTTTCAGGCATTTTTTGTTGTTAAAATTTACTAAAATTTAGGCTGAATCAACATCTTTTTTCTATTTTTAAAAGTTGAAATATTTTTATAAGAAACAGCCTTTAAAATTAAATTATGCCACATACCAATATCTCCGGAGACAATATTATAAGTTTACAACACGCAAAGATTGCGCAAAAAAACTTCACTGTTCTTTCTGATGTAAATCTTAACATTAAAAAAGGGAGATTCTGCTACCTTATCGGAAAAACAGGTTCCGGAAAAAGTTCCCTTCTGAAAACGCTTTACGGACACATTCCGTTGGCATCAGGACACGGAGCTGTTGTTGGATTTGATCTGGCAAAACTAAAGCCGTCCGATATCCCAAACTTAAGAAGAAAACTAGGAATTGTATTTCAGGATTTCCAGCTGCTTTCAGACAGAACGGTTGAAAAAAACCTGAAGTTTGTTCTTGAAGCAACAGGATGGAATGACAAAGTAAAAATGGAAGATCGCATCAACGAGGTTTTAGGAAGCGTGAACATGAAAAGCAAGAAGCACAAAATGCCTCATGAGCTTTCGGGAGGAGAACAGCAGCGTATTGCCATCGCAAGAGCTCTTCTTAACCACCCGGATCTTATCTTAGCGGATGAGCCGACAGGAAACCTTGATCCTGAAACTTCCAATGAAATTATGACGCTATTAAAGCAGGTTGCCCTTGAAAATGGTGCTGCAGTAGTAATGGCAACCCATGATTATCACATGATTCAGAACTTCCCGGGTGAAGCGATCAGATGTGAGGACGGAAAAGTTTCAGTATTGGATACTTCAGAATTATTTGAATAAGAATTATTCTCAAACGCCTTACTTAAAGACATGAAACTCTTTCGTGAGTTCAAGATATTGGTCCGAGTATTGTCTCGGACTTTTTTCTATGATAAAATCAGATTCCCTGATTTCTTTTTCATGTGACGAAAACTCAAGAATCAATCTTTTTGCCTTTGCATTTTCAATTCCCCTGATATTAATTTTTCTGTTCAGATGCAGACTGTTTTCTTTACCTACTGAAACAAAAACCTCTCCTGCTTCCACCGGTATAATTACAGAAAAGATTCCGTTTTCAGACAATAATTCTGCCGCATTACTGATTAGCTGTCTAAAGTTGAGCTCTACAGTCTGACGTGCAATCTTATCTTTTTCAGATCCTGATTCTTCAAAATACGGAGGATTGGACACAATAAGATCAAACCGGTCTTTCGTTTCAAAAGTTTTAAAATCCTGATGAGCGTTTTTCAACCTGGCATGAAAAGGAGAATTTTCAAAATTGAGTTGGGTAAGTTTTGCTGCTTCTTCATTAATATCCAATCCTAAAAAGTATGCCTGTGAATTTCTTTGTGCCAGCATAAGAGAAATTAATCCGGTTCCTGTTCCCACTTCCAAAACATTGGACGCATTTTCAATGTCAGCCAAAGCTCCAAGCAGAACTCCGTCTGTTCCTACACGGAAAACGTCTTTAGACTGCTGAATTTCAAATTGTTTAAATGTAAAGGCTTTCACTATAAACTTTCACTATAAATTGGTAGGTAGTGTAATAATGAATGTAGACCCCTTCCCTACTTCTGATTTCACAGAGATCTCACCTTTATAATCCTCGATCATTTTTCTCACCATAGACAAACCAAGCCCCATCCCACTGCTTTTAGATGTAAAATTCGGTTCGAAAATTCTTTCGTACATATTCTCAGGAATCCCGATTCCGTTATCCTGAACAGAGATAATCACTCTTCTCTGGTGCTGTTCCACATCTACATTGATGATCAGTTTTCTCTGGTCACTTTCTGCCTGTTTTGCATTGGTAACAAGGTTTGTGATAATTCTGGAAAGATAAATCCTGTCCATATTAATCATAATATTCGTCTTGTTGGCATGCATGAAAATACTGTCATCATTGAATACACGGAGAATATCTTCAACTTCCGTATTCAGATTGATCACTTCATTATTTTTTTCAGGAAGTTTGGCAAATTCTGAGAATGCGGAAGCTACTGTAGCAATAAGATCAATCTGATCCACAATAGTTTTACTCATTTGCTTTACTCTTTCTCTGATATTCGGATCTTCAGGATCAAATTTTCTTTCAAAATTCTGAATGGTCAGCTTCATTGGCGTCAATGGATTTTTCACCTCATGCGCCACCTGTTTGGCCATTTCTCTCCAAGCTTCTTCCGATGCTTTGAATCTAAGTCTTTCTTTCTGGTCCTGAATCTGTAAAATCATCCTGTTATAAGCCCTGGCCAAAGCATTAAGCTCATCATTCTTATAATATCTGATAGGACGCATTTCGTTTTCAAACAAGGTAATACGGGTAATCATATCAGAAAACTTGGTGATGGTTTTTGCAAGACTGTTAGACGTCACCCAACTGATCCAGATACTGAAAAGAATAAGGAATATATCGACTAAAAGAATATATTTTACATATTGATGAAGAACCTCAAGATAAGCAGATTCATTATGGTATAAAGGGATATAAACAATTCCGATGGGTTCAAGCTCATTGTTTTTAAGCAAAAGGTAGGAAGAGGTAAGTTTAGCATCCTTAGCAGCATCATAATTGACCATATCTACTCTTGCATCAGTAGAGAGGATCTTATTAACGATTTCCAGAGGAATTGTTTTCTGCTCCACCAATCCTTCATCTTTGTTGGAAAGCAAATAGTTTCCTTTCAGATCATAAATAAAAATGTCATGCTGGTTGATATCCGCTATTTCAAAGATTTTATTCCCCAAAACCTCCGGAAGATCTTTTGTTTCTATAAGTTTCTGGCTTACGGCATAGTCCAGATATCGCATTACAGCATTGGTTTTATCCTGCATATCGATATTACTCTGCTGTAAAGAATGATTTCTCAATACAAAGTAAGGAACAAGTGATGTAGCAACCACGCTTAAAAAACATACCAGCAGGAAACCGAAAAACACACGATTCCTTAAACTATATCCTTTATACTTATTTATTGACATTCTACTTTTTAATTAACCTAGCAATATACTTACCAATGATATCAAATTCCAGGTTTACTTTATCACCAATTTTCAAATGTTTCATATTCGTAAATTCCCAGGTATAAGGAATAATAGCTACGGAAAACTGATTATCTTCACTTTTAGCAACAGTAAGACTGATTCCGTTTACCGTAATAGAACCCTGAGGTACCGTTACAAAAGTTCCGTCATTTTCATATTTCATGGTAATAAAATAGCTTCCGTCTTTATTTTCGATACTCACCACTTCACCGGTTTTATCAACATGTCCCTGAACAATATGGCCATCCAGTCTTCCATCCATCTTCATGCATCTCTCAAGATTTACAACAGTTCCCAGTTCCCATTTTCCAAGGTTCGTTTTTTCCAATGTTTCATTGATCGCTGTAACTACATAATGATTGTCTTTTATCTCAACAACGGTAAGGCAGCAGCCGTTGTGCGCAAGACTCTGATCAATTTTCAGTTCGTTTGTAAAAGGACATGTGAGGGTAAAATCTATATTGCTTCCTTTTTCTTCAATCTTCTCAATAACACCAACTGCTTCAATAATTCCTGTGAACATATTATTTTTTGCTAAATTTGTAAATTATAATCTTCAAAGATAATCAAAATGAGCCCAAAAAACCATAAAGTACGAGTAGGAATTTCAATCGGTGATTTCAACGGCATCGGTCCGGAGATCATCATGAAGTCTCTGAAAGACAAAACTATTACAGATTTTTTCACGCCTGTAATTTTTGGCTCGGGAAAATTATTCACTTATCAGAAAAATATTTTTAAGCTGAATCTTAATTTCAACTACGTTAACGAAGCTTCACAGGCTCAGGCAGGGAAACTTAATATGGTTAACCTTACCAAAGAAAATGTGAATGTAGAATTAGGAGTTCCTACTGAAGAATCCACCAAAATGGCGATTGATTCTTTAGAAGCAGCTACTGAAGCTTTGATGAAAGGAGATATTGACGTATTGGTAACCGCTCCCATCAACAAGGATGAAATGGTAAAAATGGGCTTTAAGCATGCCGGACATACAGGCTATTTTGAAGAGAAATTCAATAAAAAGGGACTGATGTTCCTTGTCACTGAAGAGCTTAAAGTAGCCGTTTCCACACATCATATTCCTATTGCACAGATAGCAGAAAATATTTCCAAGGAAAAAATAAAGAAACAGATCAGAGTATTAAATCAGACGCTTATCGAAGATTTCTGTATTCAAAAACCAAAAATTGCCGTATTAGGATTAAATCCTCACGCAGGAGACGGCGGCGTCATTGGTCATGAAGAAATTGAAATCATCAGCCCGGCCATCAAAGAACTTTCTGATAACGGAATACTGGCGTTCGGCCCTTTCCCTGCAGACAGTTTTTTCCAGCCGATTAAATACAAAAATTTCGATGCTGTGTTAGCAATGTATCACGATCAGGGGCTGGCTCCTTTTAAAACATTAGCCTATGAAGAAGGAGTAAATTATACTGCCGGACTTCCTTTTATCAGAACATCTCCGGATCATGGAGTTGCCTACGATATTGCAGGAAAAAATGTGGCCGATGAGCAGAGTTTTACAGAAGCTATCTTCACAGCGATCAAGGTCTTCAAAAACAGAAGTGAATACACCGAACTGATGAACAACCGCCTTCAGCCTAGAAAAATGGCTGTAGACAACGGAATAGATGAAGATCTACCGGAGGAAACTGAAGCATAAATCTTTAAAACAAATTTTAAATTAATTTGTTTCAGATTTTATTTGTTATTATAAAAAAAATGCATATTTTTGCACACTCATTTTATGGACAAGTTAAGAAACTATGACGTAAGCTTTTCCGGACTTAAAAACGGAAGACACGAGTTCAAGTTTGAGATAGATAAAACGTTCTTTCAATTATTTGACACTGAGCAGGAATTTACAAATCCTAGAATAGAAGTGAATGTATCACTTGATAAACACACTACTTTTTTAGAATTTGAGATTAAGATTAATGGATGGGTTGAGTTGGTTTGTGACATCACAAATGAAAATTTCGACTATCCTATTGAGAATGAAATCAAAATTTTGGTGAATTTCGGGGAAGAATATGATGACAGCAATGAAGATGTCATTACCATTCCTACCGCAGAGCATGCTTTCAATGTAGCACATTTGATTTATGAAAATGTAATGCTTTCTATCCCGATGAAAAAGATTTCACCCAATGTAAGTGATGATGATCTTAAAATTCTTGACCAGTTCAGTCCAAAAGATATTGACGTAACTGAAGAAGAAGAACATGAAAGTGACCCTAGATGGGATGCTTTAAGAAAATTAAAAGACAATAATTAAATAGAATAATTTAAATATGATGAGATGATGAATCTCATCGCTCATCAATTAAAAAAGTTATTAGAAAATGGCACATCCAAAGAGAAGACAGTCGTCTACAAGAAGAGATAAGAGAAGAACTCACTACAAAGCTGTAGTTCCTCAATTAGCTAAAGATGCAACAACAGGAGAGCTTCACCTATACCACAGAGCTCACTGGCATGAAGGAAAATTGTACTACAGAGGTAAAGTAGTATTGGAAAAAGAAGTAGCTGCTACTGAAGAAAACTAAGAGTCGCTTTTCGCTGAAAAAGCCTCATTTTAATACAAAAACCGCCCAATTTTGATAAAATTTGGCGGTTTTTTGTTGTTTTTTACGTTTTTTTGGTATCTTTGGCATCAAATCAAATATCAAATTTATGGACATTAAAGACATACAAAATCTTATCAAGTTTGTATCTAAGGCTGAAGTATCAGAAGTGAAGTACAAAACTAAAGATTTCGAAATCACTATTAAAACTCCATTAGCTGGAAGCGATGCTGTTTATGCACAACCTGCAGTATACCACACTGCACCTCAAGCAGTAGCTGCTCCTGCACCTGCTGCAACTCCTGCTGCTGCACCTGCTGCTGAAAAAGCTGAAGTGGCATCTGATGACAGCAAATATGTAACGATTAAGTCTCCAATGATCGGTACTTTCTATAGAAAACCATCTCCTGATAAAGATGTATTTGTAAATGTAGGTGACGAAGTTTCTGTTGGTAAAGTAGTTTGCGTTATTGAAGCAATGAAACTTTTCAATCAGATTGAATCTGAAATCAGCGGAAAAATCGTTAAGATTTTGGTTGATGACGCTACTCCTGTAGAATACGACCAACCTTTATTCTTAGTAGATCCATCTTAAGGAATTTTAGATTAAAGATTATAAATTTTAGATGAATCTTTTTCATTTAAAATAATTTAAAATTCAAAATTTATAATTTAAAATTTCGGAGATGTTCAAAAAAATATTAATAGCCAATCGTGGCGAAATTGCAATGCGTATTTTACGTACTTGTAAAGAAATGGGGATCAAAACCGTTGCAGTATACTCTACTGCTGATAAAGACAGTCTTCACGTAAGATTTGCTGACGAAGCGGTATGCATTGGCCCTGCTATGAGTAAAGACTCATATCTTAAAATCCCTAACATTATTGCTGCTGCGGAAATTACCAATGCGGACGCTATTCACCCAGGTTACGGATTTTTATCTGAAAATGCTAACTTCTCAAGAATCTGTCAGAAGAACGGTATCAAATTTATTGGTGCATCCCCTGAGCAGATTGAAAAAATGGGAGATAAAGCAAACGCTAAGGCTACCATGAAAGCAGCAGGTGTACCATGTGTACCAGGTTCTGACGGGTTGATCGAATCTTACGAACACGCTGTAAAAGTAGCTGAAGAAACAGGTTACCCTGTAATGATCAAAGCTACTGCTGGTGGTGGAGGTAAAGGGATGAGAGCTGTTTGGAAAGCTGAAGACCTTAAAGATCACTGGGAATCTGCCATTCAGGAAGCTGTAGCGGCCTTTGGAAACGGAGGTATGTACATGGAAAAACTGATTGAAGAGCCTAGACACATCGAAATTCAGGTTGCGGGTGACCAATTCGGTAAAGCTTGCCACCTTTCTGAAAGAGACTGTTCTGTACAGAGAAGAAATCAGAAATTAACGGAAGAAACACCTTCTCCGTTTATGACTGACGAACTTCGTGAGAAAATGGGTGACGCTGCTGTAAAGGCTGCAGAATTCATCGGATATGAAGGAGTGGGAACTATTGAATTCCTTGTAGACAAACACAGAAATTTCTATTTCATGGAAATGAATACAAGAATCCAGGTAGAACATCCTATTACTGAGCAGGTAATTGATTATGACCTGATCAGAGAACAAATTCTTCTTGCGGCCGGAACTCCTATTTCAGGAATCAACTACTACCCTAAATTACACTCCATCGAGTGTAGAATCAACGCAGAAGATCCTTATGCAGACTTCAGACCGTCTCCGGGAAAAATTACAGGATTAAACATCCCTGGCGGACACGGAATCAGAGTAGATACTCACGTATATTCCGGATATACAATCCCTTCTAATTACGACTCTATGATTGCTAAGCTTATCACTACTGCTCAAACGCGTGAGGAAGCAATTGCAAAAATGAGACGTGCGCTTGAAGAATTCTATATTGAAGGAGTAAAAACAACGATTCCTTTCCACAGACAACTGATGGATAATGAAGATTACCTTTCAGGAAACTACACTACAAAATTCATGGAGGATTTTGTAATGGATAGAAAATATGATAATCACTAAGATTATTTTTTAATAAAAATGAAACTGCCTCAAAAAGAGGCAGTTTTTATTTTAACCTGTAAATTTTAAATTTTTAATGCAAAGCACGAAGCAGTTCTAACCGTGTTTTATTGCCGAGGAATGAATAAAAATTAATAAACAAACTGAAAATAAAATTTCACCCTTATAAAGATATATTACCTATAACAGTCTGTCAACAGGGAAAATATTTTCTAATCCTCCATTATTCCACCCTAAAATCTACTTCAATTTTCCCCTCAAACGTCACTTGGTAATTGTTTATACATATCATTAATATTGTGTAAATTTGTAAAAAACAACAATATGTCAACAGCAGAACAAACAAAAAACTCACAGTATTTTATTGACCTTGAAGACAAACATGGAGCGCATAACTATCATCCGCTTCCAGTGGTTCTGGACCGCGGAGAAGGTGTCTTCGTTTGGGACGTGGAAGGTAAAAAGTACTATGATTTTCTTTCAGCATATTCTGCTGTGAACCAAGGACATTCTCATCCTAAAATTGTAGGCGCTTTAGTGGAGCAGGCCCAAAAGCTGGCTTTAACTTCAAGAGCTTTCTACAACTCTAAATTAGGAGAGTACGAACAGAAAATAACGACTCTTTTCGGGTTTGACAAGGTTTTACCAATGAACTCCGGAGCAGAAGCTGTGGAAACTGCCGTAAAATTAGCCAGAAAATGGAGTTATGAAGTAAAAGGAATTGCAGAAAATGCAGCGAAAATTATCGTTTGTGAAAACAATTTCCACGGAAGAACAACCACTATTGTTTCTTTCTCTAATGATCCGGATGCCAACCAGAACTACGGACCTTTTACACCAGGATTTATCAAAATTCCTTATAATGATATCGCAGCATTAGAAGAAGTTCTAAACAGAGAAGCTGGAAATATTGCAGCATTCCTTGTAGAGCCTATTCAGGGAGAAGCCGGAGTGTATGTTCCGGATGAAAACTTCCTTAAAAACGCTTCTGAACTATGTAAAAAATACAATGTTCTTTTCATTGCTGACGAAGTTCAGACGGGTATCGCAAGAACAGGAAGATTGATTGCCTGCCACCATGAAAATGTACAACCGGATATCCTGATCTTAGGAAAGGCACTTTCCGGAGGTATGTATCCTGTATCTGCTGTTTTAGCGAACGACAACATCATGAATGTTATTAAACCGGGACAGCATGGCTCCACGTTCGGAGGAAACCCTATCGCCTGTGGCGTAGCAGTAGCAGCATTGGATGTAGTAGCTGACGAAAAACTATCTGAAAGAGCAGAAGAACTAGGGAAACTTTTCAGAGCTGAAATTAACAAGCTTATTGAAAAAACAGATCTTATTACCAAAGTAAGAGGAAAAGGTCTTCTAAACGCTATTCTGATCAATGATACGCCTGAAAGCTCTACCGCATGGAATCTTTGCTTACAATTAAAGGAAAATGGACTTCTGGCAAAACCTACCCATGGCAATATCATCAGATTAGCTCCACCATTGGTCATTACTGAAGAACAACTGCTGGACTGCGTGAAGATTATCGAAAGGACTATTCTTGAGTATAAATAAACGGATATTCATCGGTTATTTCAACACGATCAATATTTTAACTGTTGATTCCGGAAAATATTAATGGGTATGGCAGTCAACAGTCATACCTTTAATGTATCATCAATACGTGTATTACACCATCAGAGGTTACTTTAAAAACATAAAAAAATCATATTTTTTCACTTTTTAAAAATTTAGGAATTGTATTTGCTATATACATCCGGCTACAATAAAGTGTATTCTTCAAAGGTGGTATTTTTCGGAATCTGCATAATAGAGATAAATGACAAAGATTCGTCTATAAAATTCAAATTTAAACTTATCTTTGAAAGATTAAAACTATTTAGAATGACCTTAGGAGAGATAATACATATTTCCTTATCAAACAAATCATTGTGATGAATATAAGTGGTTTGATCATAACATATAATGAAGAAAAAAATATACAGGATATCCTTGAGTCTTTCGATTTCTGTGATGAAATAATAGTGATAGACTCTTTTAGTACGGATAAAACTGTAGAAATTGCGAAAAAATTCGCGCATGTAAAGGTGATTCAGAATAAATTTGAGGATTTTACAAAGCAAAGAAATTTGGCTCTTGATCATGCAACCAACGACTGGGTTTTATTTTTGGATGGTGATGAAAGAATTACTCCGGCACTGAAGCAGGAAATTATTGCAGAGCTTAACAAACCCGGGCAAAAGGATGCCTACTATTTTTACAGGAAATTCTTTTTTGCCCAGAAACCAATTCATTTTTCAGGAACACAGTCTGACAAAAATTTCAGGCTGTTCAGAAAATCGAAGGCCAGATATATGGCAGGAAAAAAAGTACATGAAACTCTTGAGGTAAACGGAACCATCGGGATTTTAAAAAATAAATTACTCCATTACTCCGTTTCAGATTATGAATCTTACAGAAAAAAAATGATTCACTACGGAATTTTAAAGGGGAAAGAACTGGCTGCTAAAGGAAAAAAATACAGTGTTGGGGTTCAATATCTTAAAACTGCTTTTAAATTTTTTAAAGCCTATATAATGAGATTAGGTATTTTAGACGGAAAAGAAGGCTATCAGTTATCCTACCTGCAATCTTTAAGCGTTTACGAAACCTATGAATCATTAAAAAAAGAGCAAAATTAGTTGAATGAAGATTTGTATCATTAGTTATGATTTTTGGAATTATGATAAGTATATTGTTGAAACATTATGCAAAAGAGGTATTGATGCTCATCATATAAAGATCAGTACTGTTACTCATTCCAATTTCAACGAAAGAGCCGTAAATGCTTTAAGTAAAACTTTTTTAAATAAAAATCTTAAGACTGAAAAAAGACAGAAATACGTTCTGGATTCTCTGAAAAAATTAGGACATCAGGATCAGATCCTGGTGATGAATCCGGATACATTTGATCTTTCTACGCTTAAAAAAATCCGAAAATCTACAGACCGTATGGTCACCTATCTTTATGATAATCTTGAAAGAGTTCCGGTGGAAGACAAACTGTATCTTTTTGACAAAGTCTTTTCCTTTGACTATATTGATGTCGAAAAACACGGATTCGAAAAATTAACCAATTACATTTACCTTCCGTACTGTCCAAAAGAAAACCAACAGCCTGAAATGGATCTTTTCTACATCACCTCTTATGATAACAGAAGAGTCTCACTTATAAAATTACTGGCTAAAAAGCTTATTGAACAGGGATTAAAATTCCAGATTATGATTATTGGAAAAAAATCATGGAAACATCAGCTGACCAACATTTTCATGACAGTACCTAAAAATCTTTTCCTGATTTTCAGTATTAAAAAAATTCCGCATAACGATCTTCCAAAATATTATAAAAATTCAAAAGTTCTGCTGGATCTGATGCGTGAAGGGCAATATGGTCTCAGCTTCAGAGTTTTTGAAGCCATGTCTCTGGAAAAGAAAATCATTACTGATAATGAAGCCATTAAAACCTATGATTTTTACAATCCCAATAATATTTTGATTTTAAACAAAAATATTAGTAATCTTGACAAATCTTTTTTTGAAAAACCTTACGAGAAAATTCCGGAAGAGATCTATTACAGATACACTTTGGATAGTTGGGTGAATAAAGTTTTTGAACTTGATACTAAAAACTGACAAATGGGAATCTTAAAAAAAATAAAAAAGCACTTCGAAAGAAAAGAAAAACTTAAATATCTTCAGTCTAAAGATATAGTCAACATTAATCTGTATGACGCTTCCCAAAAAACAATCCTGTTTGCATCAAGAGATTTCCCTGCCCATGATAAAGAATCCGGGGCTAACAGGCTGAAAGAACTTATATTTATTTACAAAGAATTAGGATACAACTGCATTTTATTTGCTCCCCATATGTTTGAAGATGATTCTTATGTGAAGTTTTATCAGCAGCACAATATTATCGTTTATACAGAGAATAATAAGTACAGGAATATCTATGATTTCCTGTCTTCTTTTAAAAAGATAGATTACGTTTGGCTTAACGGCCCTCTCGCTCTGAATCTTTTTTATAAAAAAATGAAAACCATTTTACCTTCTGCCAAATTCATTTATGATATGGTGGATATTCATTTTTTAAGGTTTAAAAGAGCCATAGAACTGGAACCGACGCGTATTTCATTAAAGAAAAATCACAAACATTTTTTCCGCCTGGAAACAGTTGTTGCACCTCAACTGGATTATATAATTGCCATATCTGATAAGGAAAAAGAAATTATGAGCCAGTATGCAGATAAAAATAAGATCATTACGGTATCTAATATTCATTATCCAAAAATTGATATTTCTGAAAGAAAAAATTTCATTGATAGTAAAGGTATTACCTTCATAGGATCTATCCACGAACCGAATATTGATGCGGTAAAGTTTTTATATGAAAAAATAATGCCCATTGTCTGGAAAACCAATCCTGAAATTGAGGTAAGCATCATCGGAAATGTTTCAGAAAAGCTGGATCTTAAATTATATCCTAAGTTTAATTTTTTAGGCTTTGTGGAAAGCATTGAAGAGCATTTTATGAATTCAAAAATTATGGTAGCTCCTCTAAGATTTGGAGCTGGGGTAAAAGGAAAAATAGGACAGGCATTCGAATATTTCTTGCCTGTAATCACAACAGATATCGGAGCGGAAGGTATGAGACTCACTAACCATAAAAATGTATTGATAGCGAATGATGAAAATAGTTTTGCTCAGGCAATTCTACAATTAAATAATGATGAAGAACTTTGGAATACATTAAGTCAAAATTCTATTGACAGTCTGAAACCATTTTCCATTGAGTCCGTCAGTTCTACATTGAAAAAAATTTAATTAAGAGTGGATAATTCTTTTTTTTTAATCAGCATTATTGTTCCGTGCTACAACGCTTCTTATTATATAAAAGAAGTACTCGAAAGTATACAGAGCCAAACTCATTACAATATTGAATGTATTGTTATTAATGATGGCAGTACAGATAATACTCTTGAAATCATCAATTGTTTTTCAGACGAAAGATTCCATATATACAACCAGAAAAACAAAGGTCTTTCAGATACTCGAAATTTCGGATTGGAAAAAGCCTCCGGAGATTTTATTTTTTTCTGTGACAGTGATGATCTTCTCCCTTCTAATGCCTTGGAATCACTCATATCTGAGTATACAGGTAAAGAGGATATTATTGTGGGGAAAACATCAACCTATTCGTGGGAAGAGAAACGAAACGTTTCATTCTTACCTCAGCCTAAAGAAAAACAACACTTAGAAAATAAGAATACGGAAGTCCTGCTTAAGAATATAACGGAAGGCTTAAGTCCAATTGCTCAGAATAAATTATATAAATCTTCTTTTCTAAAAGAAAATAATCTCACATTTTTAAGTGGAATTTATCACGAAGATGAATTATGGTTCTTTGAAACGATGTTCCAGGCAAAGAATGTTGTCTTTATTCCTGATATTACTTATCTTTACACTATCGACAACGCACAGTCCATCACTAAAAAGAACAGTGATAAAAATCTTTTAGGATATCTGAGTGTTATTCAAACGATATATAACAACTACTATTTACAATATCCTGAACAAAGCAATATTGCCTATTATATTGCCTACTTAAAGAAAATTATTATTGGAAATTACAAACATCATTCAAACTATTCCAATACAGCAATTCATAAGATGGAAACGGTATTTAAAGAAGTTAATCCTAAATTCAATGATAATATTTCATTGAAAAGTATTGAGAAAAAATATTTCCGGTATATTAATACCCTCAGTTTAAAAGATGCTGAGACCATAAAAAAAGAATATTTCAACAATCCTGTCAACAGTCTCAGAAAATACTACAAAATATTAAGATTCAGTATCCTTAAATTAAAAAAGTGAAAAAAAGAAAATTTCTTTTGGTAATGCCTGATTATTCCGATTTCCCAAAGCTATTTTTAGATAATTTGGAAAAGGAAGGCTTTGAACCCTATTTAATCACAGACAAAGTTTCAAGATTCAAATATAAAGGCTATGAAAGCATAAAAAATTTTTTCATTAAAAATATTCTTAGAAATAAAAAGTATAAACAAAATCTTATTAAAAAGCACTTTCTCGATGAGCTGAATAAAAACCTTTCGCCCATCACGGAAGAATTGGATTATGTCTTGGTAATTCGTCCGGATAATTTCCCAATTTCATTTATAAAGAATCTAAAAACTAAAACCCGAAGATTAATTGCTTATCAATGGGATGGCATTGAAAAATTTCCAGAGATCAGAAACTATTTCAATTTATTTGATATCTTCTTTTGTTTTGAAAAGGCAGAATCTCACCCCAATATTCAACCTATTACTAATTTTTATTTTGATCACCTTCCTTCATCTGAAAAAAAATATAATGCAGAAAAGCCTAAGCTTTACTTTGTAGGTTTATATTGGAAAAGCCGTGAAGAAAAAATTAACCGGTTTATTGATGAAGTCTCAGGTTTATCTATTGAACTTTCTATTTTCATTCAATATTTTCAGAAACCTGAAACGAAAAATAATAAAATACAGTATATTCAAAACAGAATTAGTTTCCAGGAAAATCTGGATCTTGTAAAAAGCTCAGACATTCTTTTGGATTTTGTTGATCCATTACACAACGGGCTTTCCATTCGTTTCTTTGAAGGAATATACTATAAGAAGAAAGTAATTACGGATAATGTGACGGTTAAAAAATACGATTTTTACCATCCTGATAATATCTTTGTTGTGGAAAATAATAATTATAAAAATATTGAACAGTTTCTAAAAAAACCTTACTTTACATTATCAGATGACATTGTAAAAAAATACGGTTTCAGTAATTGGATCAAAAAAATCATAACATAAAAAATAAGTTTTATTGATAAAAGGCTTCTTTATTTAATCTTTAAATCCTAAATAATTTATAATATTATTGATATTCTTTTCCTGTTGCCTAACTGAGAACTTAGCCAGTGGCAGTGCGCTGTTATTATGAAGAGTTTTCCACAAATTTTCATCGTAATATAATTCCAATATCTTATTTGCGAAATGCTGTGGATCTTCATTTGAAACAAGGGCTGTTTTCTGATCTTCCAAATCCATTCCTTCTGCCCCAATTGATGTAGTGATTACAGGTAACCCAAACTCCAGAGCCTGTCCTATTTTTCCTTTCACCCCAGCTCCATACCTTAGAGGAGCAACAAATATTCTCGAATTTTCAAACCAGTAGTTCACACTCTTCTGATAGCCTAGTATCTGAAACTTCTCAGAATTATATTTTTCTTTAATTTCTTCAGGAAAATATGGCCCCAAAATATATACTTTAATAGAATCATCTTTAGCCCAAACTAAAGGCATTATATCTTCATACAAAAACTTTACAGCGTCCATATTAGGCATATGATAGAAGCCTCCAATAAATAAAACACCTTCCCGAAGAGAATAATCCACATTTTGGCATTCTGCAGGCTCATGAATATTACTAACAGTAAAGATTTTCTCATCTTTAATACCTTGATCAGAGACAATTTTCTTTTCTTCATCACTGATAGAAATAACCACATCTGACTTCTGCATCCCAAAAAATTCCTTTTCCTTAAAAAATTTCACCTCTTTTTTACGGGACTTTGTCACTTCAATATATTTGTTCTCCCTCTCCATTCTTAGGTAATAAAGATCCACCATATCATAAATAATCTTCTTTCCAGAGATATCATTTTTAATTTTCCCATACCAAAAATCAAATCCAATCGGTCTGAAAATCCAAACAATATCAACGTAATGAAGAGCTTCTTTCACTTGATCCAAAACTCTTACAATTTTGTTCTGAGCATTTACATAGTCTTCACAAACTTCCACACCAATGCTCCGAAAAAAATCAACGTAAATCTCATCCTCTTGGTTGGGCTGCTGAATCCCTAAAATAACTCTATGGTTATTTTTTTGCAAAATCTTTACAATCTCAAGAAACCTTCTGGAGCCGGAATCCTTATCAGGCTGCGGCATGCGTTCCTCCAGAATAAGAATATTTGGTTTTTTAAAAAATCTATTAATATTGTTTCTTCCTTCATTATCCAGAAATCTTGCATCAGTAAAATACTGATCCCATCTATTCATAAAGACAGTTCTGTTTTTCTGAAGCAAAAGTTCTTTTCCATTATCTTTTCCGGTATAAGAAATATTTTCAAAATGAACAATTTCCGATTTAGGCTGATAATAAATATGCAGATTCTGCTCATATTTCAAACGTTGGCATAGATCTGTTTCTTCGTAATAGGCAGGTAAAAAAGCTTCATCCAAAAGATTAAGTTTTCCATCAGTGCCAGTTCTATGTAATAACAAACTACATCCTGAACAATAATCTACTTTTCTTAAAAAGTTATATTTTGGAGTATCAATAGCTTCACCTCTTCCTAGATTGACAATTTCCGTATTATTAAAAATAAGACAGCCCGCCTCTTGCAATGTATTGTCTGCAAATACCATTTTAGAGCCAACTGCACCTACATTTTTATTGTTCTTAAAAACCTCCAACAGACTGGACAAATAGTTTTCCTGAACTTCTACGTCATTGTTCAACAAATAAATATACCTTCCTCTTGCCTTCCGAATTCCTTTATTTATATTTCTTAAAAATCCTAAATTTTCAGTATTATTAATAATTGTAATTCCGGGAACTGTATCCAGATACTTTAAAGTTTCATCTGAGCTGTTATCATTGATAATAATAATTTCTTTTGATACGTCTTTATCATACTGTTCAATTGTATATAAACAATTAAGAGTATATCTGATCTGATTGTAAACAGGAATTATGATAGAAACTTCTGGCTCATTTTTATAAATAAAGCCAAATGTATGTTTTTTAAAAAAGTCGAGTTCAAAATGATTGATCTTTAATTTTCTCTTATTATTGATAAAATTCCGATCCTTTATTTTATTTTTAAAAAACCTTTTAATTCCCATTTTAAATTTATTATTTTGTCCTGCCTTTTTAGAAAAACAAAATTAAGCATTTATTGTAAATTATGAGAGTAATAAGTTGGTTATCTTTTGTCCCTGGAGTACAATAAATTCACTTCTGTTTATAAAATTCGATTAATCAACAAAATCATTTAATGCCTAATAAATACCGAAAACTTTAAAGAATATTGATTTCCGCTAATCAAAACATATGTGAAAGCATTGTACTCAAAAACAGTAATCTTATTATGAAAAAAAGAAAGATATATTTTGTTTGCCCATCAGTTTCTGTACCTTTTGGGGGTATAAAACAAATTTATAAATATGTAAATATTTTAAACAACCATGGTTATAATGCCACTGTTTTATTAAAAAAAAAGAGAAAAAGAGATAATATCTGGTATCGTGACACAAAAATATCCTATCATTATGAACTTTTAAAAAACATAGAAAATAGTAATAACTCTAAAGAACGTAAAAATAGTTTTTACGAAAGATTAAAACTGTTCTATAACAATTTATTTTCGCATCCCATAGAGAAAGATGCGCTATTTGTTTTTCCGGAAATATATGGAAAATCATTCCATAAAACTATTCCCAATCATCAGTACGTAATACTTAACCAAAATTGCTACTACACCTTTCAGGGGTATGGATTTGATTATAATGAAAAGAATCCTTATTTAGATAAAAATTGTTTAGGAACTATTATAGCATCAGAAAATGCACAAAAATATTTTAATGTTGCATTTCCTACTCTTGGTCTATATAGAGTCCGTTTAGGGATTGACACCCATATTTTCAGTTTTGAAAATAAAAAAAAGAAAAAAATTGCTTTTATGCCAAGGAAACTTGCTGAGGATTCTTTACAAGTTATTAATATTTTAAAAGCACGAAAAAAGATGGATGACTGGGAGTTTTTCCCAATTGACAATATGGATGAACAGGAGGTTGCAAAACATTTAAAAGAATCCGTATTTTTCTTAAGCTTCAATCATAGAGAAGGCTTTGGTCTTCCTCCTATAGAAGCTATGTCTTGTGGATGTTTTGTAATCGGTTACTCTGGACAAGGAGGAAAAGAATATTTTAAAGAAGAATTTTCTTGCCTAGTGGAACAAGGTAACATTATTGATTTTGTTGAAAAAATAGAAAGCCACGCATTAGAATATTATGAGAATCCGACTCTTTTTTCTGAAAAAGGGAAAATAGCGTCACAATTTGTTATGAAAAATTATTCCTTGGAAAATGAAACACAAGATTGGATCAGTGCGTGGGAAAAAATAATTTCCCAATGCTAGAGTACAATATTTTTTACAAAAGAAACGCTATGTTAGGACGAGACAAACTACATAAAAAAAGCTAACCTTTCGGCTAGCTTTTTTTATACTTAACTTTTTTTATTAAATTATTATTTTTTATTTGCCCAAACAACACTACCGTTGTTGTTGTAAATCACAATATTTCCATCATTCTGAATTGAAAGTCTTTCAATATTTGATGAGCTTATACCTGTACTGTAAACAGGTTTATGCGAAGAATCATAGACTACCAGATTTCCATCTTCCTGAAAAATAGCGCTTCTTCCACTTCCTGCTGTTGCCGAAGACCAGATATCTTTTTTATTTCCGTTACTATACATTACCAAATTACCATCTGTCTGAAAAATTAAATAATAATTATAGTTTTCAGAAAATATCTTTTGTCCTTTTACAAATCTAAATCCTTTGTAAATATTACCATTATTATAACTTCCTGTATTAGAACCTCCGTTTCCACCAAAATTGTTTCCGTTAGAACCTCCCTTGGAAGACCACAAAGCATTTCGTCTTCTGTTATAAATTACAAGATTACCATCATCCTGCATCTCAAGGTTGGCTGCATTCTTGTTGGTGGTGTTGGTACTGAATACGGGCCTATTTGAAGAATTATAAATGACAAAGTTACCATCTTCCTGAAAAATAGCTCTTGAACCTTCACCAGGAGTCTTAGAACTCCATTCCGGCTGATTCTGGTTATTATAAACTACCAAATTTCCATCATTTTGAAAAATCAGAAAGTGCTGATCATTTTGGGAATAGTACCTTCTATCCTTTACCAGATGAGTGCCAAGTGTAATATTTTGAGCCATTAAAGAAATTCCTGCCAGTAGCCCAAACATTGCTAATAAATGCTTTCTCATAAGTTTATGTTTTTATTTCCTTATGTAAAGATAAATAATAAAAATCATACTTCCTATTTCCCCACCCAAATTAGTTGTAAAAGAAAAAAGATTCGAATAAATATAGGTAAAAAACATTTAGCAGGATATTTTACAAACCAATAGTTAAATACATAGAAATAATAAAAATCCAACATCAACTTAACATTTACCTAAGTCCATATATGCACATTATTAACAGCACATTATTATAATCAATGAAAATGAATACAAACAGTAAGGCACTACTATCTTTTAATGGTAAAAAATACATCATATTATTTATCATTAAAAACCGTCTCAAAACTGAGACGGCTTGTAGTTATAGAATATCAATATTTTTAGTTAATAGGCATAGAACTCAATTCCTTCAGCAACATAACCAGATGGTCTTACACTTGATCTTGAATAATAGTGATCTTTACCATTCCAATATCTGTAAATAGGAACCGTATTAGGCTGTTGGGTAGCAAAAGCATTGAACTCAATTCCTTCGTCTACGTATCCTTGGTAATATCCCGGAGTTCTCGTATAATAGTGATCTCTACCATTCCAGTATCTATAGATTGGAATTGTATTTGGAGCTTTATATAAGAATGCATTGAACTCTGTTCCTTCATAAGAATATCCGTTGTAGCTTCCCGGAGTTTTTGTGTAATAATGGTCTACTCCATTATAATATCTGTAAATTGGAATTGTATTGAATTCCATATACACTTTATTATCAATTAAGTATTGATCTACATACGCTTTAAGCTGAGCTTTTTTAGCAGCATCTTTCACTAAGTCATAGATAATAACCAATCCGTTGCTTCCAAAATCAACCAGAACAGAGTTGCTTGCGTTAGAACTGTTTTGCCAGTTGGAAATATTAATTTTAGGATTGGTCTGATCAAGGTTTAAATCTCCAACCAGACCTTTTGACGGATCTCCCCCTCTTGTTTTATAAGCCAATTTTTTAGAGTAGTTCATAGATGATTCCGAAGTATTCACGTCATTGGTTACATCTACATCAAAAATATCTTTCATACCTACTTTTACACCAATTCTTGCTGCACGGTCACGGCTTTGACTTCTTGTTTCTGCCTGGAATAATACATCCATTTTTGCTCCCGTATAGATATCAAGTGTTACGTGAGTTCCATAATCTTCTACAATCTGCTGTGGAGTTTTTGTCTGCAGATCCTGTACAAATTCCGGAGTAAGATAGTCTCCCAACATATCCGTAGTGGCATTGAATCGTACCCTTTTTTGTTTAATCGTAAGGTTATAGCTTCCGTAGATATACTTTCCTTCAAACTTATTGTTGGTTGTTACGGCAGAATTAAAGCCTACTGAAAGTGTTTTTTTGAATAAGGGAATACCTGCAGTAGCATTCACTTTGGTAGAAACCATTTTGGAATAAGATTCGGCATTCTCACCATATTCTTCAGTGTATTCCTGTGAGAATGTGTTTTCACTGATTAATCTGTTGGCCTGCTCCAGTTTAAAACGATCAATATCAATAACTTTAAAACCGGCTGCTGTTGCATTGGCATATTCACCGGCAACATTATAACCATGTCCTAATACATCATAAATTCCGTCTCCTGCAAATTTAGCAGCTGATAATCGGTTATTGGCTTTTGCCGCAGGACTTTCAGGAGTTACCTCGCTGTTCAGTTCCTCCGTTGAACATGAACTCATGAAAAGCATCAGTAAACTACTGAAGCAGAATAAAATTTGTTTTTTCATAGTATTATTTAAAAGTTTTAAACAAATATAAAATTCAATACTATGTAAAATATAAAACAACAGCTGATATATATCATTTATTAGTGATTTTAATACACAATTAAAATATTATTAATAAATACTTTAACAATCACTCATTATGAATTAATTAAAAAACTCAAATTATCAAAATACGCTTACCCTCATTTATAAACAGACTCATAAATAAAACCCAATGATTATTACCTATCAGTATATTATTCATAACCACAGTTCACGGATTGTAATCTATGAATAAAAAATTATTATCCTAAAAATAAAATTGGGAGTTTAAAAACCGTATTTATCGAAAATCTATGGAAATAAGTAAAAAAGTCAGGGTTAAAAAACAATACACCGTCAGAAATCATCTCTTAAACGCATAATTTTAAGTAAATTTGCAAAAATTAAAATTGAAATGGAGAAAGTAAGAGTACGTTTTGCTCCAAGTCCTACAGGACCATTACATTTGGGAGGCGTAAGAACTGCATTATATGATTATCTTTTTGCCAAAAATCAAGGTGGAGAATTTGTATTGAGAATTGAAGATACGGATACGGCCAGATATGTAGAAGGAGCTGAAGAATATATTGAAGAAGCTTTAGAATGGTGCGGAATCATTCCTGATGAGAGTCCTAAGAAAGGAGGAAAATTTGCTCCTTACAGACAGTCTGAAAGAAGAGACATCTACGACAGATATACAGAACAGATCCTAAAGACTGATTATGCTTACATTGCTTTTGATACTGCGGAAGAACTGGATGCAATGCGTGCAGAATATGAAGCGAAAGGTGATGTTTTCTCTTATGATAATAAAACAAGAAACCGTTTAAGAAACAGTCTTGCCCTTTCTGAAGAAGAAGTTCAAAGGTTATTAGACGAAAAGACGCCTTATGTCGTAAGATTTAAAATGCCTGTTGACAGAGTATTGAATCTTGAAGACATCATCCGTGGAAAATTTTCAGTCAATACCAATACTTTAGATGATAAAGTTCTGGTAAAGAATGACGGAATGCCAACTTACCATTTTGCGAATATCATTGATGATCATGAAATGGAAATCTCTCACGTCATCCGTGGTGAAGAATGGCTGCCTTCTTTAGGTCTTCACACCTTATTATATGAAGCAATGCAGTGGGAAGCACCACAGTTTGCCCACCTTTCTTTAATTTTAAAACCTGAAGGAAAAGGAAAATTAAGCAAAAGAGACGGAGATAAATTCGGATTCCCGGTATTCCCTCTAGATTTCAAAGATCCCACTACAGGTATAGTTTCTAAAGGATACAGAGAAAACGGATATCTTCCTGATGCTTTCATCAACATGGTGGCACTATTAGGCTGGTCTCCTGCAGATGATAAAGAAATACTTCCTTTAGATGAAATGATTAAGGAATTCGATCTTCATAAAGTACATAAAGCGGGAGCAAGATTCAGCAAAGAAAAATCTGAGTGGTTCAACCATCAATATATTCAGATGAAATCTGATGAAGAACTTCTTCAGATTCTGAAAAACACAGATCTTGATCTTTCCGGTGCTTCTGATGAAAAACTATTGAAAGTAATTCATCTGATGAAAGAAAGAGCCACTTTCCCGAAAGACATCTATGAAAATGGAAAATTCTTTTTTGAAGCTCCTACTTCATATGATGAAAAAGCATCAAAAAAAGCATGGAATGAAGAAACATCAGTAATTTTAGGTGAATTGGCCGCTGCTTTTGAAACGACAGACTTTGTGGGTGAAACTTTAAAGCAGACAATGCATGATTTCGCCGAAAACAAAGGATTAGGAATGGGTAAAGTCATGATGCCGTTACGATTATCTTTAGTAGGAGAACTGAAAGGACCAGATGTTCCGGACATTCTGGAAACCCTTGGTAAAGAGGAAAGTATCTCCAGAATAAACAATGCTATAAATAATTTTAAATAGAATAACCATAATTTTTCATACATTTGAAAGATTTAATTTACTTCAAGAAATGGAATATTTAAGTTTCGAGCTTCCTATCAAAGAATTGATGGATCAATACCAGACGTGTTCTTTAGTAGGAGAGGAAAGTGGTGTTGATGTAAAATTAGCATGCAGCCAGATTGAGGATAAGATTCTAGAAAAGAAAAAAGAAATCTATGGAAATCTTACACCTTGGCAAAGAGTACAACTGTCCCGTCATCCGGATCGTCCTTATACATTGGATTATATCAATGGAATGGCAGACAAAGGCAGTTTCTTAGAACTTCATGGAGACAGAAATTTCGCTGATGATCCGGCAATGATTGGAGGATTGATTACCCTTGATGGTCAGAAAGTAATGATCATAGGGACTCAAAAAGGAAGAACGACCAAAGAAAGACAGCACAGAAGATTTGGAATGCCAAATCCGGAAGGATACAGAAAAGCCTTAAGATTAATGAAGCTTGCTGAAAAGTTCAATATCCCTGTGGTAACTTTAGTAGATACACCGGGAGCTTATCCAGGGCTGGAAGCTGAAGAAAGAGGACAAGGAGAAGCTATTGCAAGAAATATTTTTGAAATGGTTCAGCTAAAAACTCCGATCTTCACTTACATCATTGGAGAAGGTGCCAGTGGTGGAGCATTAGGAATAGGTGTGGGAAATAAAGTATATATGCTGGAAAATACATGGTATACAGTAATTGCACCGGAAAGCTGCTCTTCTATCTTATGGAGAAACTGGGATCACAAAGAAGATGCAGCCAATGCATTAAATCTTACTCCGGCGGATGCCTTAAGAGAAAAGTTCATTGACGGAATCATTGAGGAACCGCTTGGAGGTGCTCATTATGATCAGGAAACAACCTATTTGAACCTGAAAAATTCAATTTTACAAAACATCAAAGCCTTCTCCAAATTTACAGGACAGGAGCTTGAAACCCAGAGACAGGACAAATTCATTGCAATGGGTCAGTTTAAAGGATAAAAAATAAAACGGTTAAGAATTTCTTCTTAACCGTTTTTCTTTAGTTTTCTTCTGTTTAATCTATTCCGCAACATTCAGGGCAATTTCAATATCCTGGGTGATTTTCTTTAAGGAAGAATATTTTGCATCACACACCGATGTGGTCATTACATACTCCCCTTTATCAACCAGTATAAAATTCTCCCCTTTTGCAGGAACCGTAAGATTATAGTATTTTTTACCGCTTATCTTAACAATAAGGTTACATGAGGATCTGTTCTTGATATTAATATAAGCTTCACTTTTGTTAACATCGTTATTAAACAGATGGGTAAGCATTGCCGCTCTCCTCTTACCTTCTTCACTAGGTTCAGCTTTGGATGCTGTTGAAGCGCCCGCAGTTTTTGCAGTTCCGGCAGAACCTGCTGAAGCAAAAGAGGTAGTCCTTCTTTCTTCTTTTAAAGCTTCAATAGCTGCGGCTGTATTATTAGAAACAGGTTTTCCATTAGCAGTATAAGTTTTATTTGCAGCAATCGTTTTTCCGCTATTCAATTCATTATTCTTAACGATATTTTCAATTTTCTCTTTACTGATGGGTTTAATCGTAGGTTTTGCTTCAGGAGAATTACCGGCCATGATAATATCAATCAGCTTTCTTTTAAAATAGTCTGTTTTTGCGTGTCCCGGGTTCTGTTTCAAAAAACCGGCAATTACTCTTGCCTCCTTTGAGATCTCGGCTTCCTGTTCGGTATAGATAATTACAGTTTCTTTTTCAACAACTGCTCTAGATTTTGTTTTTTTCTTTTTTTGAGAAAAACCCAGGGCAAAAATGCATATAAATAGAAGGAAGAAGATTTTTTTCATTAATCAAACCTTTAAAATAGTATTAAATATATTAATAACGTGAAAAGTCATTTTTTAGTTTATCATTAAAATCATTATCTTTGCACTGCTCTAAAATTAAGCTAAAAATTAATACTAATCTTAAATAAAAAATAATAGATATTATGTCTTATACACCAGTTGCTGCAGACGTAGCTAAATTAAGAAACCAAACAGGTGCAGGTATGATGGACTGCAAGAAAGCTCTAGTTGAAGCTGAAGGAGACTTCGAAAAAGCGGTAGATATCCTTAGAAAAAAAGGACAAAAAGTTGCTGCTAATAGAGCGGACAGAGAGTCTACTGAAGGGGCAGTAATCGCAAGAGTAAACGAAGACAACACTTTAGGTGCTGTAATTTCTTTAAATTGTGAAACTGACTTCGTTGCTAAAAACGAAGCTTTCGTTGAGCTAGCTTACGAATTAGCTGAAATGGCTATCTTCGCTGCTACTAAAGAAGAGCTTTTAGCTACAGATTTCCACGGGATCACTGTTGCTGAGAAATTAGTTGAGCAAACAGGAGTTATCGGTGAGAAAATCGAAATCGGATCTTTCGAAAGAATCCAGGGAGATTTCTTAGGAGCTTACATCCACGCTGGAAACAAAATCGCTGCAATCACGTCTCTTTCTGCTAAAGTAGACGGAGCTGAAGAAGCGGCTAAAGCTGTTTCTATGCAGGTTGCTGCAATGAACCCAATTGCTCTTGATGAAACTGCTGTTTCTCAGGAAACTATCGACAGAGAATTAGAAATCGAAAGACACAAACTTACTGAAGAAGGTAAGCCTGCAAACATTATCGATAACATCCTGAAAGGTAAAATGCAGAGATTCTACAAAGACAACACTTTGGTACACCAGGATTTCATTAAAGACGGAAGTATCTCAGTTGCTGATTACGTAAAATCTGTAAATGCAGACTTAAAAGTAACAGGATTTGTAAGAGTAAGCCTATAAGCTGACTTTTTCAAAAAAAATATAATCCCGGTGAATTTCACCGGGATTTTTTTATTAACATTATTCCACTCATCAATACAACTCCACATTCTTAAAAATTAGCAGAATTAAAAAAATCACCCATTAAAGAACTATCCACAGATAATCACACAGCTCAAGCTTAAAAGTTAATTACCAGTTTCGTATCCAAGATGGCTTTTAGTTAAAAATTGGCGATATTTTTTTAACATTTATTTAAACTTTATTAAAAATATTTCATTTTTTATTTTATTTTTGTAGAAATCCTAATTCCATACACATGAAAAGATTTCTACTCAGTTTGGTATTAATTTTTTTGACAATTAATCCACTCTTTGCACAAAGGGATACCGAGCATTGGATTGCTCCTTATTATGACAGTGTTGGAGGGTATAACAATATGATATACCTTTCTACTGATTCACCAACTCCTTTTGATGTAACTATTTACAACAATAATACCGTGGTTACAACCGTTACAATCAGTAAAGGTAATCCACAAACCTATAAGGTTGCCAATAACCTTATTTCCACAGGAACATCTACCGAAGCATTCAATGTGGGTAATAAAGGGCTTTATTTAAAGGCTGCCAAACCTTTTTACTGCAGCTTAAGACTGGCTCAGAGTGTTCATGGGGAAGTAATCACCAGTAAAGGAAAGGCCGGAATTGGAAAAACTTTTTTCGTTGCTGCTGCTCCCAATACAAATACAAGCAGTATACAGAATTTTACGGCAGGTGTCCTTGCTACTGAAGACAACACGAATGTAACAGTATCATGGAACCCAACCGCTGGAGTAGTGTTTATTAACGGCAGCCCAACTGGAAATACTCAGACTTTTACTTTACAAAAAGGACAATCTTTCATTCTTGCAGGATCCGGATCTCAGTCTGGAAACAAAACAGGTTTTATTGGTGCCAAAATAGTTGCTGACAAGCCAGTAACATTGACCAATGGAAGCTGTAACGCCAATTTCTCTGCTTCAACAACAGGAAGTGACCCGGTTCTGGATCAATCTGTTCCGGTTGACAGACTTGGGAATACTTTTGCCATGGTAAAAACAAGATCTACTGATCCTATCTTAAATATGGAGGGTGGTCTTATTGTGGCCACTGAAGATAATACCGAAGTATATTTAAATGGTGGAGGTACTGCTGTTGCTACACTTGCTGCCGGAGAATGGTACAGAATTAATGAAACCAGCTATGTTGCTCAGGGGACATCAGGACATTCAAATATGTTCATTTCCACAACCAAAAATGTATATTTATATCAATTTATTGGAGTATTAGCAAGTGATGCTACCAATGGATTTAACTATATCCCGCCATTAAACTGTTTCCTTCCAAGAAAAATTGATGAAATCGGGAAGATCAATGAAATGCCTCTTGGGGTAGGAGGAGCCAGCTCAACACCAAGTGACCTGAAAGTAAAATTAAATATTTTAACAGAGGCTGGCGCTACTGTCATGTTAAATGATGCTCCTCTTTTACCTGATGCAGGACCTTATCCACTGGCAGGAAATGCGAACTGGGTAACCTATGCCATCAACAGTGTAACCGGAAACATTAAGATTACGTCTACAAAAGCTGTAACAGCAGGTATCAACGGAGGATATAGCTCTGCGGGATACGGAGGGTACTTTGCAGGATTCTCATCAATCCCTGTCATTGCGAAAAAGACAGGTGAGTGCGTACCGGGAATCATTCTTGAAGTAGACGATGGATATGAAACCTACCAATGGTTCCGTGACGGAGTTGCCATTCCGGGCGCTACCAGTTATACCTATACTCCTACGCAGTCAGGAAATTATACCGTAAAAGTAACGATGGGAACATGCCCTCCTGTGACAACTCCTATCTATAAAGTACAAACTTGTTTAAAAGAAACTACACAGGCACTTAATGCTTGCTCTACTAAAATTATTACTCCAACGTTTACTTCTTCCACCCAAACTGTGGTTCCAAGTACAGTAGTAATTATAACTCCTCCTACCAAGGGAACAGCCGTGGTTAATCCAAACGGAACCATCACGTACACTCCTAATCCCGGATATTTAGGACCAGACAAAATTGTTTATAAATTCTGTGGAAACTCAGTTGAGTTTACAGATTGCGAGCAGGTAACTTTAAACCTTACGGTAGTGCCATTCATTGTAACTGACACTTCTATTAAGGCCTGCTGGTATGATGTGGCTCCTTATGCTTATTTTGACCTTACAAAAGCAAAGGTAACAGACTATAATGCTGTTACGAAAAAATATTACCGCACTCTGAATGACCTTACAGCAGGGATCAACGAAATCACAACACCCGAAAATTTCCCTTCAACAGGAGGATTTGTATATGTGAAAGTAACGACTGCTGAAGGATGTACAGCAAATGCAAAAATTGAATTAATTGTACTTCCAATTAAAAAATCTCCAATCCTTGTAGATCAGTATATCTGTATGGATGCCAAAACCAGCCTGGATGCTGGTCCCGGATATGATTCGTACCAATGGAGTACAGGAGCTACCACATCAGGTATCAGAGACATAGGTGTTGGAGAATACACGGTAATTCTTGGTAAGAACGGATGTTTCCTTACACAGACTGTAAAAGTTAAAAAAGTGGAAGATCCGGTAATCCAGACTATTGAGATTAACAATAATACAGCAACTGTAATTGTAAGCGGCGGTAAAGCACCTTACAAATATGCAGTTGACGGAACTGCTAACTGGCAGGACTCAAGTACCTTTACAGGCTTAACAAGAGGCCAGCATACTTTCTATGTAAAAGATGCTTATAACTGTACTCCTGTTGCTGTAGAAGTCACGATTCCTAATCTGTTAAATGCCATTACACCTAATGGAGATAATGTAAATGATTATATAGATTACAGTGAGCTTGCTTACAAAGAAAATCTGAGCTTTGTAGTGTATGACAGATATGGAAATATGGTGTTTACCGGAAACAGATTCAACAACTACAGATGGGACGGAAAACACTTTGATAAAAAACTGGGAACAGGAACATACTGGTATCATATCAGCTGGAATGAATCCAACAAAGAAAAGACTCCAATAAAATATACAGGTTGGATTCTTGTTAAAAACAGAGAGTAATAATTAGTTTAAAACTATTTTGAACGAGCCACGATCATCAGATCGTGGCTCATTTTTTTAAGCTGTAAAGTTAAATTTGCTTATTATATTATGTTAAAAAGAGAAAAAAGATAACATAAACTTAAATTTTGTTTAACTACAATTTCAAAATCATGTATTTTTTGTTCTATTTTCAACAATTTAATACTTTTTATTACTAAATTTGTGATAAAGACCACCGCTGAATGAAAAAAATTTTATGTTTTTTGTTTATGTTCTGTATTTTCACTTCTGCTTTTGCCCAGTTGGACCGAGAGCATTGGTTTGCTCCCATGATAGACAGATCAGGTGCTTCTTCTCCTTACCAGAAACTTTACTTATCTACTAACAGAACAACCCCTTTTCCTGTAAGCATTTATAACAATAATATTCTGATCGGGACGGTAAATATCAGTAAAAACAACCCTCAAAAGTTTGATGTATTAAGGACTTATATTATTACCAAACTGCAGGCAGATCTATTTACTCCAACATCTAAGGGGTTATATCTTAAAGCTGAATTTCCTTTTTATGCCAATCTAAGGTTCTCTGTGTTCAATCATGCGGAAATCCTTACTTCAAAAGGGATTCCTTCCACAGGACAAAAATTCTATGTAGCTTCTGCTCCTATCACAGTAAGTAATCCTATATTGAACTTTATGACAAGTATACTGGCAACTGAAGATAATACTTCCGTCACGATTTCCGGATACAGCCCTACCGTTCAGTTTTCAAACGGAATGACCGGAGCAACCAACCCGACAATCACTTTCATTTTAAATAAAGGGCAATCTTATATTATTGATGGGATTGGAAATATAGCATCAAACTTTGATGGTTTCATTGGTTCAAAAATTACATCAACCAAACCAATCAATGTTACCAACGGAAATTTTAATGGACAATATGCAGGAAACATCACTTCCAGCTCAGATATTTTAATGGACCAGGCAGTACCTGTCAACAGACTCGGA
Organism: Chryseobacterium candidae; assembly: GCF_004916905.1. Lineage (GTDB taxonomy): Bacteria > Bacteroidota > Bacteroidia > Flavobacteriales > Weeksellaceae > Chryseobacterium > Chryseobacterium candidae. Next base: position 57,643 of record NZ_SDLV01000006.1, on the reverse strand, counting down.
AATGAATTTGCTCTTGTAAAAGGTAATGGTGCTATTGGTTCCCACATGGAAGGAGCTATTGTAATAGCTACTGAAGACAATACTCAGATATTTGTCAATAATGAAATTCTTCCTGTTTCTACCATCAATGCCGGAAAATACTTTGTAATTCCCGACTCAAAATACATCCTTCAGGGCAACGGACATTATAACTTATATCTCAAAACATCAAAAAATGCTTATGTCTACCAAATTTTAGCAGGAGCTGCAAATACAGGAAATGAAACGGCCACCGGTGGATTTAATTATATTCCTGCTTTGAACTGTTACCTGCCAAAGCAAATTAATGAACTTGGCCTTATCAATGAAAATTTTGTTCATTCCAATGGTAACCCCGGAGGAGTGCTTAATATTCCCACAAAACTAAATATTATTACTGAAAGAGGAGCTAACGTTACAGTGAACGGAGCTAGTCCTCCTGCAATAACCGGCCCTTACAACATGACGGGTACAACGAATTGGGTCACTTATGGAATACCCAACGTGACGGGTACGATTACTGTAGTTTCAGATAAAGCAATTATGGCTGGAATCAATGCCGGAAGTGATGCTGTAGGGTATGGAGGCTTTTTTGCGGGCTTTCCTACACAACCTGTTATTTTACAATCCGGAGGCGGCTGTATTCCGGGAATGATACTTACCGTAGATCCTTTAATCTATGATACCTACCAATGGTATAGAAACGGAATTATTGTTCCGGGAGCTACCACTTCGACAATCACCCCTACATTACCAGGATACTACACATGCTCTGTAACAATGGGAAGTTGTGCACCTTTGGTTACTGAACAATTTAAAGTTCTGAACTGTACAAAACTGACCAATACATCATATAACGTATGTAATGCTAAAACCATAATTCCTACATTCAGCAGTTCATCACAGACTCCCAGTCCAGGTACGGTAGCTATTACAACAGCGCCTTCATTAGGTACAGCTGTTGTAAACCCTGCTACTGGTATTATTACTTATACTGTAAATACTCTGGGCACATCAGGAACAGATACATTCACTTATACATTCTGCGGAAACGACCCCGACTTCCCGGATTGTGAAACAGTAACCGTTACCCTGAATATTCAGCCTCTAACGGTAATGAATGCAACATTATCTGCCTGTGATATCAATGGGCAGGGAACCTTCAATCTGACGACAGCCAATGTTACCAGCAATTCCCCTGTTACCATTACTTATTATCCTACCCTTCTGGATGCTCAGAATGAAAATGCCGCAGCATTGATAAATAACACAACCGCCTATACCGCAACTAACGGAACAATCATATATGCAGTTGTTAATGACCATATTGGCTGTAAAAATATTGCACAAATAACACTATCTCTTTTTAATAAAGCTATCATATTGGATAACTACAATGGTGTTTTCTGTGATGATAATCTGGATGGATCAGTTACTGTTGTGCTTTCCAATATTACCCCTATTGTATTGAATAACCCTAATTACTTTACGAATGTCAGATATTATGCAAATTTAGCAGATGCCAATGCAGGAAATAACAATAGTCTCCCAAACAACTGGAGTTATACAGCAAACACAACCATTTATATCAGAGTAGATTCTCCTGATGGATGTGCTTCCGTAATCAAACCTTTACAATTCAGTATCGGAGCCAAAATAACATTGATTACAAAAAACGTTACTGAAAGCATCTGTGATGATGATTTAGATGGAATAAAAAACATCAACTTAACTCAGTTTATTCCTCAGTTTACATTAGATCCAAATGTAGCCTACACTTTCCATGCAACTTTAGCAGATGCGCAGAATAATGTGAATGCAGTTTCACCCACTGTTAATATTACGACTTCGCAGACTTATTATATCCGTTTTGAAAAAAATGGAATTTGTCCTGAAGTAGGCACTCTGAAAATCAACATTAAAGTTCCTAAGAAATCAGACATTCTAAAAGACAAGGCAATTTGTCCAAAAACAACTACAACACTTAATGCAGGACCTGGTTTTGAAAAATATTTATGGAGCACAGGAGCTACCACTCCTTCCATCACCAATGTCGGCCCCGGAAGTTATTGGGTAGAACTTACCTCCAATGGATGTGTTTACAAGCAATCCGTAAATGTTACAGAACTGCCGCTTCCTATAATAACCTCTATTGAAATTGACGGAACAACTGTAAAAGTTGGAGCAAGTGGTGGTACACCCCCTTATGAATATTCTTTAGATGGTGTAGTATGGCAAAGTTCTAATGTTTTCTACAATGTTCCCAGAGGAGCACACAATATATTTGTAAGGGACTCCAAAATGTGTGAGGATATTAAAAAACCCTTTGCCATTATCAATCTGATCAACACTATTACTCCAAATGGAGACGGCGTTAATGAAACAATAGACTATTCTGCTTTAATGAAGAATGATAATCTTGTATTTCGTATCTTTGACAGGTATGGTGCGGAAGTCTTCAGAGGTACTCCTGAAAACAGATACACCTGGGATGGAAGAATTGGTGGCAGGTATGTTCCTACAGCAAATTACTGGTACTTTATTACCTGGACAGAATATGGTTCCAATCTTCTGGTAAAATACACAAGCTGGCTACTTGTAAAACATAGATAACAACAGAAAGCCGGATGAAACATCAATTGAAGATTCAGCACCTCTTTCTTCCGGTTTTTTATATACATACCCTACTTTTTAAATGAATGGCAGGTTTCTAACACTCCTTAACAATTAAATCCCAAAGTTTAATATAACTTTAACCACTATTCTTCATCTAACTATATATAATTGCTTTATTTCTATGTAATTTTGCGCATTATATGAAGAAACTGTTTACTCTGCTGCTATTGGTTTTTCTGGCAAAAATTAATGCACAAATATATTCCGGGGAGGTATTTCTGAGAGACAACTCTATTTTATATCTCAATCAGGTGTATGTCACAAACTTGAATACACAAAAAACTGTTCTTACGGATTACAATGGTAATTTTAATATTCCGGCCAATACCGGGGATGTGATCCGGTTTACCTCTATTGTAACCGAAAGAAAAGATATCAAGCTTACCCCTCAATCCATGGAACAAAAAAATCTGGTTGAGCTTAAGATTGCCTATTATGAAATTCAGGAAATTGTTCTCAGCAGGTTCAAGCCTACCGGAAATCTTCGGTATGATGTAAATTCTTTAAGAAAAGAAGACAAAGCTTATGCTCTTAAAAAAGTAATTGGTCTTCCTGAACCAAAAGGTGACGGTACGCCTCCAGAACTGCCTGTTGCCGGACTTCGGGATGGAGGTCTTACCTTCAGTCTGGAAAGCATCTATGATATTCTTTCAGGAGAAAGAAAGAAAAAACAGCGTTATCAGGCCTATGAAAGGATGAACAGTTCTGTGGCACAGATCAAAAATTATCTGGGTAAAGATTATTTTGCCAAATTTAAAATACCGGAAAACTTAATTGATAACTTCCTTCAGTTTGTTTATTCCTCAGAAAACATCCAGGCTTATGTGCTGGCAGGCAACTTTGAAGCTGTGAAAGTGCCTATTGAAAAATACCTTCCAATCTACCAGAAAAGACTTAGAAGTTCGCATCTTCAGGAAGTTGTAGGCAGTAACTAGAAAATCAGGTAAAAAACAACTCAAAATATTTTATAACTCATGTATATTACATGGGTTATTTTTTTGTTGAATAGCTGGAAAGACCATCTATCCTTTACTGCTATTCGAAAAATATGAATTATTCAAATTTCACAACACATTATTCTTCAATGTTCAAAAATATGCTTAATTTTATCTCACAAACAAGTGTTTAAAAATAAAAAGCCTTGTATTTCGTTATCAAATAAAAACTAAGCAACCAAAACGCAAATTAAGAGTGAAGCACCGAATTTTTAATTTAATATTAATTAATGAAAAAATTACTTTTACTTCTTTGTTGTATGTTTTTCGTTACCATGTCTTCTCAAAAAAAAGGGAAAGACTACAGTAATATTTTGAAAAGTAAGAATATCTACGAGATTAATGCCTTTTTACGGGACGCCCATCCTGATGATCCCAAAAGATCCGTTCTGAAACCCAGGGTGATGGAAATGATGAAAGAGTATATCAAGAATGCACATCCTGCAGACCAAAAGGTAAAAGACATGCAGGAAATGCTTGCTATGCTGCGGAGAAGACCTTCTACCAAAATTACCTTTGATGAAATGAATGCCATCATCAAACAAAAACAGATTGCAAAATATAAAGCTGAGCTGGCTGCAAAACAATCTACCACTGTGTATACGCCCAGTACTGCCCAAAATACATATGTTGTCAACACTACTGCCAATAGCGCAATTCCCAACACTGAAGCAGAAGAGTTCAACATGTTAATGGCAGTCTCTCCTGTAGAACATAAAAACAGGACTGTAAAAATTTTAAATTCCTTATTTGATAATGATCCTAATGCTAAGGAATGCATTGTTTTGATTCAAAATAAGTCAGACTGCAATATCATTGTAAGAATGGAAGGTGTAGGAACTACCAAATATAGACTGGCAGTTCCTGCTCAGGGCGAAGGCTCCATTGTTATAGAAAAAGGGCAATATCTTTTTACCAGCCTGGTTTGCGGAGCTCAGTATGCTTCACAAAAAACAATTGAAAGACCCATTATGGTGGCTCTGGGAAGTCAATAATACACACCAAAGGCAAATTATCTCTATGTCTTTTACCACCAAAAGACATAGAGACTCCATAAATTTTCACTATTTTTGCACTCATTTTATAACTCAATGGGCAAGAATAAATTAGCAAGATTTGCAGAAAACAAAATATTACCGAATGTAATCCAGCCAACAAGGGAAGATGCTTTAAATGGTTTCGATCTTAAAGGAAAATGGAGAGACAATTTCTTTAAAAATGATAATCCAGTTATACTGGAATTAGGTTGTGGAAAAGGGGAATATTCTGTAGGGCTCGCAAAAACATTTCCTGAAAAAAACTTTATCGGAGTAGATATTAAAGGAGCAAGATTTTGGTTTGGCGCAAAAGAAGCTGTAGAAAACAAGATGAATAATGTAGCGTTTTTGAGAACTCAGATTGAGCTTGTTGATTATTTCTTTGCAGAAAATGAAGTTGACGAAATTTGGATTACATTCCCGGATCCACAGATTAAATACAAAAGAACAAAACACAGATTAACACATCCGGATTTTTTAAACCGATATAAAAAGTTCCTGAAGCCAGGAGGTATCATTCACCTGAAAACCGATTCAGAATTCCTGCATGGGTATACGCTTGGATATCTGCAAGGAGCAGGTTATGAGATCATTTCTGCCCACCATGATATATATGGTGCACCAGAATACGATCCTAATACAGAGCATTTGAGAGATATCAAAACGTATTATGAAGAGCTATTCTCAGCGAAAGGAAAAACCATTACTTATATCAAATTCCGGATAAACTGATGAATTAAACGATATGATGAAAAAAAATTTTTTAACAATTTTATTCTTCACATTTCTTATCTCCAACTTTACACAGGCCCAAAAGAGCAGTAAAGACATTTTAAAAAGCACAAATATTAAAGAAATTGAAGAATACCTGAAGAACGCACACCCTGACGATCCTAAAAAAACCGTGCTGAAGCCCAAGCTTATTGCTTTAAAAAACTCCGAATGGACAAAGGGTGCACTTACTGCCAAACCTATGGAAGCAAGGCCTGTTATTGCGGATATTCCGAAGAACGCGATGAGGAATCCTGATTCTGATGATGCGGAAGAGTTTAGAAAGCTTATTGCTGAAACATCTGCTGAACATAAGGAGAAGACAGTAAAGGTGCTGAACGCTATGTTTAATGAGGATATCAGCCGTAATGAAGCTATTCTCTTATTCAAAAATAATTCTGACTGCAATATTGTATTACGGATAGAAGGAAAAGAGTTTTATAATCTTGCAGTTCCTGCTCGTGCAGAAAACTTCATTGTACTTAAAAAAGATTCATATACGCTTAGCAGCAACATCTGTGATATGAAATATTCCTCTCAGAAAGACATTAAAAAAAGTATATTTGTAACAATAGACAACCCGAAACCCTCCAATGTTGAACTGAAATCAATTCAAAAGGAGCAGATAACGGAGCAATCACAGAAAAAACAAAAGTCAAAAAATAAAATAGGATGAAAAAACTATTAGTTCTTACCGGAACTTCATTGATTCTTGCCAGCTGTAATGTCAATTATGGAGCCTACCCGGGAGGAACTTCCTACCCTTATCCTGCCAACAATTCCGGTAACAGAGCCAATACAGAAAGAGAGTACAATGATCTTATAAAGACTTATAAACCGGAAACAGCCGACGTACTTAATGACCTTCTTAATAGTGATGATCCTAAAAATCCCAGGACCTCTATTTCTGTAGAAAATAAATCCCCATGCAATATGGTGCTTACAGTAAGCGGAGGTAATTTTTTCAAGAAAATTCCTATTGGTGCCGGTAAGATAGGATACACTATGGTTCCTAAAAATCAGAACTACAGATTATCCGGGGTTGTGTGCAACTCTATTTACCAGTCTACAAAGTTTGTCACAACTTCTTATTCTGTAAAACTTTCAAACTAACATACAGCCCGCAGACTTTCTGTGGGTTTTTATTTTAAATAAAAAATTCTGATATTTTCTTGCAATGAATAGTCAAAAGATACTAAACAAGATTATTTTAAACCTTTCAAGGTAAAATTGATCACTAAGTATAAAAATGAGTTTTATACATACTTTTCTAAGAAATAGCTCTTGTATATAAATAAAAAAACGCTGGACCGAAATCCAGCGTTTTTCCTATATTAAAGAAAATCTTCAATTATTCTGCATCGAAATCAGCATCTGTATCAGCAGATACTTTTTCTCCTTCTTCTTTAGATTTTTCTTTATCAGCTTTTCTTTGAGACTGACCTTCTTTGATAGATTCAGAAACTACGCTAAGGATCATATCAATAGACTTAGAAGCATCATCGTTTCCTGGGATAACGAAGTCAACTTTTCTAGGGTCAGAGTTTGTATCAACGATACCGAAAACTGGAATACCAAGTTTCTTAGCTTCAGTTACCGCGATGTGTTCTCTTAAGATATCAACTACAAATACAGCAGATGGAAGTCTCACCATGTCAGCGATAGAACCTAAGTTCTTCTCCAGGTTAGCTCTTTGTCTGTCAACTTGTAATCTTTCTTTTTTAGATAAAGTTTCGAATGTACCGTCTTTTTTCATTTTGTCGATAGCATTCATCTTCTTTACAGCCTTTCTGATAGTAACGAAGTTCGTTAACATACCACCTGGCCATCTTTCTGTAATATAAGGCATATTAAGTTCAGAAGCGTGTTTTGCAACTACTTCTTTCGCTTGCTTTTTAGTCGCTACGAAAAGAACTTTTTTACCTGCAGAAGTTAATTTTTCTAAAGCGCTGCATGCTTCATCTAATTTAACTGCTGTTTTATGTAAGTCTACAATGTGAATACCGTTTTTCTCCATAAAAATGTATGGAGCCATATTTGGATTCCACTTTCTAGTCATGTGACCGAAGTGTACGCCAGCCTCTAAAAGGTCTTTTACATTTGCTTTTGCCATGTTTTCTGTTTTTGTTAGTTTACTTTCCGTCTTTTAAACAATCAACAACTTCTTTAGATGGGAGAAGCGTTTGGATGCTAAACGTAACGGGCAATTGGCGGTCTGCTTTTTGCTTTTGGCAATGGGCTTTTCGCCGAGATTAAGTTTAAAAAAAATTTAATACATTTCTGTAGCCAGTAGCCATAAGCCATCTGCCAACGAGAAATCTTAACGTTTTGAGAATTGGAATCTCTTTCTTGCTTTTTTCTGACCTGGCTTCTTTCTTTCCACCATTCTTGCGTCTCTTGTAAGTAAACCAGCTGGCTTCAATGCTAATCTGAACTCAGCGTTGATTTCGCATAAAGCTCTAGAAATACCTAATCTGATAGCCTCTGCCTGACCTGTATTTCCACCACCGAATACGTTTACGGTAACGTCATACTGACCAACAGTCTCAGAAAGGATAAACGGTTGGTTTAATTTGTAAACCATCACGTCTGTAGAGAAATATTCTTTAGCATCTTTACCGTTTACTGTAATAACACCAGAACCTGGTTTTACATAAACTCTAGCTACAGAAGTTTTTCTTCTTCCGATTTTGTGAACTATAGACATAATTAATTATTTAAATTCGTTAACATTAATTGTTTTTGGCTGTTGAGCTTCATGTTTGTGCTCAGTTCCTTCATATAAATAAAGGTTCTTAAGGATAGCAGCTCCTAATCTGTTTTTAGGCAACATACCTTTTACAGACTTTTCTAATACCTTTAAAGAATCTTTCTTTTGAAGTTCAGCCGCAGTCATAGACTTCTGTCCACCAGGGTATCCTGTATGCCAGATATAAGTCTTATCAGCCCACTTGTTTCCGGAAAGTGTAATTTTCCCAGCATTCAAAACGATTACGTTATCACCACAATCTACGTGAGGTGTGTAGTTCGTTTTGTGCTTACCTCTCAAAATCTTTGCAACCGTAGAAGCTAATCTACCTAACGGCTGTCCTTCAGCGTCTACCACAACCCATTCTTTATTAGCAGTAGCTTTGTTCGCTGAAACAGTTTTGTAACTTAATGTATTCACACGTTTTAGTTAAAGATTAAACATAATTTACCCCTAAAAGGGTGTGCAAAGGTACAAATTATTTTTGTAACCCAAAAACATATTTTATTTAATCTATATAATCTTCTCCCTGTCCCCTTCTATTAATAGATTTTAACACTATTTACAATTTTGGCACAGATCTTGAAAACTCATGAGCCGATGAAAAATACACTTTGAAGATTCTAAAAACACCAATGAAACAGCAAAGAGTTTATTCCCTCAACTCTTTCTTTTATTAAGTTTACTGTAACGATTCTGTAAGATATATTAACATCATCACAATTTCATCGAAATAATTATATTTGTGGCAATCATATTCCATAATCATGAGCCACGGAAAAATAAGAGATGATAAAACCTGCCTCAACTGCGGGCATCAGGTTGAAGAAAGGTTTTGTCCCCACTGCGGACAGGAAAATACTGAAAGACGACAGCCCTTCTACTTTCTTTTCACCCATTTCATTGAAGACTTCACTCATTATGACGGGCAGTTCTGGGGAACAGTAAAAAATTTGTTATTTAGACCCGGCAAACTGACAAACACTTATCTGGAAGGAAAGAGACAGAAATTCGTTCCTCCTGTAAAGCTTTATATTTTTGTCAGTTTCATTACATTTTTCGTTTTTGCTCTGTTTCCTATGGTTAATATAGGCTCTACAAAAGAGGGAAATAGTGGTGAAAATAATAAAACAAACTTTTTAAAAGTCATGAAACCTGTCGGAAAACAAAAGCTTATAGACAGTATAAAAGCAAAAAAACATCTGACTGAAAAAGACTCTCTTGCGATTGAAGGAATAAAAGCAGTTCCTGACTCTTCTGAAATAGAAGATATGATTGACATGGACAAAACAATAGATCCGGATTTTACTTTTGGTGACTACAAAACCAGGAAGGCTTATGATTCTGCTAAAGCCAAAAATCCGTCATCTCTTAGTTTTATTGAAGCCCCTATCATTCACAAATTCTTTGAGCTTAAAGAAAAAGGCGTGAAGAAAAAGGAAATTATTGCCGGTATGGTAGAAAAGTCATTTCATAATCTCCCAAAAGCACTTTTTATCTATCTCCCTCTTTTCGCATTATTTTTATGGATCTTTCATAGTAAGAAAAAATGGTGGTACTTTGATCACGGAATTTTCACGCTGCATTACTTCTCGTTTTTACTGCTTACCATATTATTGATATTCTTACTTACCAAATTGGCAGGTCTCACAGACTTCTGGCTGATTAATACCATTTTATATTTAGCAATATCACTCCTGTCATTATACACTATGGCCTATTTTTTTATTGCTCACAGGCGGGTTTATCGCGCCCATGGTTTGGTAAGCATTATTCTCGGAATGATATTATTCACCATTAACTTTATTGCATTTATGTTTTTGCTTTTAGGCCTTGCCCTAATAAGTTTCCTGATGATTCATTAATAATAAAAGAGGCTTTCAATTGTGAAAGCCTCTTTTATTTATTTTCTTAATGACTTAGTTGCCCTAAAGCTTGCTATTACATAATAGGCTACAAACACCATAGAAAACTTTAGAATGGATGGAATAGCCAGTTCAAGTTTAAAAATTAAAGTACCTGCACCAACCAGAATCGCCATCACTACAAAAGACAGTCCCAGTTTTTTAGCCAGTGTAAAATCTGGAGTATCCAAATAATAAGCAATACCCCAGGCCGCACCAAAAGCAATAGCATAATAGAACTCCAAACCAATGTTTTCTGAACTTAAAAAGAAATAATTAATCAGGAAGCTTACTACAGTTCCCAATGCGAAATATATCAACGCTTTTTGCATGTCTGTAAAAATATGCTGCAAAAATAGAGAATTTAATCGGGGTGTAGAATTGTCGCAAACATTTAATTATTGAAACCAACAATATCACCCAAAAAGGTAATTGACCACAAACATTACAAATTATAAATTTGAAATAGAATCAGGAGCTGAGATATCCTCCTAATCATTTTGCAGGGTATCGAAGAGGAAAGATCTGATTTTTCAAAAATTAAAAAAACAATTACAAACCAAAAAAACAATAGACATGAAAAAGATTCCCCAAAAAACAGTAGAAATTACGGACTTTAACGAAGACAATGTTGAAGTGAATGTAATAATCAGTGCCAATACACAATTTGGTGATCCCCATTTTATCATCAATGGAACCCGGATAGATGACAACAATTTAAAAGATGACGGATTTTCTTTTACTATTCCAAAAGCAGATGTAAAGTCCGGTAATTTACTTTTTGCAACTTCTTTTAATATTAATATGCAGGTAAACCATCTGCAGATCTTAATCAATACATGCAGAATAAAATTCGAGTTTCCTCAAATTCCTAGCAAGAATTTTAATTTCAACCCCTTTAAAGGTAAAACAACCGAAGATTTAGCTGGCAGATTCATCTATGGAGTCTATAAGTACATAAATATTGAGCTATGAAAAAGATATTACTAGTAACTCTGACAGTTGGATCAACATTACTATTTTCTCAAAACAAAGAAATTAGTACAGAGTTAAACAAGCTGGAGCTTTCCAATGCTCCAAGTGTAATGCTTCTCGGCTTGGCAAGTTCTGATCTGGAAACCCCAAAATCGAAAAAAGCATTCATGACCAGTATTGTGAATTCTTTCAGCGAAAATGAAGGTCTTCCCAATGCGTACGCAGTAGAACTTACCCCGACCCATTTATTTCCTCTGACGGAAATGGATGCGTTGAAATACGCTGGCATTAAAACCATCAAAAATGCTGATAATAGAAAAGAGGAGTATAAAAATAACATTTTCAGTGAAGCAAAAAACGTTTCAGTCTCATTTGCCTTTCTGAAAAATTATAAAATTGAAAATCTTGAAACGGAAAATCCTTCGGTATCTTTTTCTTTGCGAACTACAGTAGTTAAAATAAGAAATAAAAAAAATATAGAGGCTATCACAACCTCAAACACGAATATATCAAAGGAATTAACCGATATCCAGGAAGAGTTTAGAAAATCAAAGGAATATAATGATATAGAAGCATCCAATGCCAGCCCAGATGAAAAAAATGAGATGAGGGCAAAAGCGCTAGAAAAGTTCGTCCCGGATTATTACAAGACAGAAACAGAAAATTATAAAAAATACCTTGATGAAAAACCTGCTTTTCAGCTGGATGTAGCTTCAGCCTACAGTACTTTCTTTTTAAATAACCAATTCAAGAATAATCAATTCGGGAAATTTGGGGTTTGGCTGACAATGAGTTCTGGAATCAATCTGGAAAGGAGAAATCAAGAGTCAAAGCCAAAATCAGCTGAAGAACAAAAGTTAGCCGCAAATCAAAAGAACGAAAAGCCCAAAGTAATGATCAAAGAAACCCCTGAAGACCCTTCAAAGATTGAAAAACGATTAAATTTTTATGCCGTTGCAAGATACATGCAGGACAAAACAGTTTATGATGTTGCCAACGGGTTCAGCAAAACCAACAATTATGATTTTGGTGGAAAAATAGAGCTTGTTTATAATAAATTTTCCATTGGGTATGAATTCATTTACAGAAGCAGTGATTTAGACAATACCTATCGTTCTAACGGAATCATTAACTATAAAGTATCCGACAGCGTTTATATTAATGCAGCTTTTGGAAAGAATTATGGTGATAAGGATAATCTGATTTCATTTTTAGGGTTGAACTGGGGATTGGACAGCAAAAGAAAAACACTTTTTTCAGAGAAACAATAAAGGAAGCTTTCTGAAACCAAACTTATGGTTAAAAATGTCGGTAGATTTTGATCTGCCGACATTTTTATTATTACAGAGCAGCGTAATAATCTGTAAAATACTGATTCAGCCTCTGACAAAGTCTACAAAACCAAAAAAAACAATTATTATAAATGTTTAAAAATCAAAACATTAAATTACAAGTCTTGGTTTTCATTTTATTACTATATTTGAGAACTTAGAAACTGTCTAGAATTTTTATGGAAACCCAAAAATATACTCCAACCAACAAGGTAAGAATCGTAACTGCTGCCTCATTATTTGACGGGCATGATGCTGCAATCAATATTATGCGTCGTGTCATCCAGGGAACAGGATGCGAAGTGATCCACTTAGGACACGATAAATCAGCAGAAGAAGTTGTAAATACAGCAATCCAGGAAGATGCTAATGCTATTGCATTAACTTCTTATCAGGGAGGTCATAACGAATATTTTAAATATATTTATGATCTTTTGAGGGAGAAAAATTCACCGCAGATCAAAATTTTTGGCGGCGGTGGCGGTGTAATCCTTCCGGAAGAAATCAAAGACCTGATGTCTTACGGAATCGACAGAATTTATTCTCCGGATGATGGCCGTGAGCTGGGACTTCAGGGAATGATTGATGATCTGGTACAAAGATCAGATTTTGCTACAGGAAAAGATGTTACAGCAAAAGATCTTGATGATATCAGCTTTGAAAATCCGTCAAGCATTGCTCAAATTATTTCAGCTGTTGAAAACTTCTCAGAAGAAAAACCTGAGCTTGTAAAAGCAATCGATGAAAAATCTAAAGATCTGACTATTCCAATCATTGGTATTACAGGTACCGGAGGAGCTGGTAAATCATCACTAACAGATGAATTGGTAAGACGTTTCTTACGTTCAAATACGGATAAAAAAATCGCTATTATTTCCATTGACCCTTCGAAAAAGAAAACCGGAGGTGCTTTATTAGGCGACAGAATCCGTATGAACGCGATCAATGATCCAAGAGTTTATATGCGTTCTATGGCAACCAGAGAAAATAACGTTTCTGTTTCTCCTTTCATTCACTCTGCACTGAATGTATTGAAACTGGCCCGTCCTGATATCATCATTCTTGAAACTTCGGGGATCGGGCAGTCTGGTTCAGAAGTTTCTGATTTTGCGGACGTTTCCATGTATGTAATGACTCCAGAATATGGAGCATCCACGCAGTTGGAAAAAATCGACATGTTAGACTATGCAGATCTTGTCGCATTGAATAAATCTGACAAGCGTGGTGCATTGGATGCACTTCAGGCGGTAAGAAAACAGTTCCAGAGAAACCATTTACTATGGGAAAGCCCGTTAGACGATATGCCGGTATATGCAACCAAAGCATCTCAGTTTAATGATCATGGAACTACAGAATTATACAACAGATTGGTTTCAAAAGTAAATGATAAATTCTCTGAATTAAATCTAAAAACCTTTGTAGAACAGGAAATTACAGAAGAAGTAACCATCATTCCTCCGAAAAGAGTCCGTTACCTTTCTGAAATCGTTGAAAACAATAAACAATACGACATCAATATTGAAAAACAGGCAGAATTAGCCAGAAAAATGTATCATATTGAAGGCGTTAAAAATATCATTTCCAATGACGTTCTGGATGCTGAATATCAAAAAGCAGAAAAAGAACTTCAACAGGATAATATCGACTTCCTAAAGACTTGGGACGACACGAAAAAAGCTTTCCATGCAGAGTTTTATTCTTATTTTGTGAGAGGAAAAGAGATCAAGGTTGAAACTTCTACTGAGTCTTTATCTCACTTAAGAATTCCAAAAATTGCATTACCAAAATACAATGACTGGGGAGATCTGATCAAATGGAAAGGACAGGAAAACCTTCCGGGAAGCTTCCCTTACACTGCAGGTATTTATCCGTTCAAGAGAACCGGAGAAGATCCTACAAGAATGTTTGCAGGAGAAGGAGGTCCTGAAAGAACCAACAGAAGATTCCATTATGTTTCTGCAGAAATGCCTGCAAAACGTTTATCTACAGCTTTTGACTCTGTTACACTATACGGTCAGGATCCGGCTTTACCACCAGATATTTATGGTAAAATCGGAAATGCGGGAGTTTCTATTGCAACACTGGATGATGCCAAGAAATTATATTCCGGATTTGATCTTGTGAATGCATTGACTTCGGTTTCAATGACGATCAACGGTCCTGCACCAATGCTGCTGGCTTTCTTTATGAATGCCGCCATTGATCAGAATGTTGAAAAATATATTAAAGAAAACGGTTTAGCATCTAAAGTTGAAGCTAAGCTTAAAGAAAAATTTGACGATAAAGGGTTAGAAAGACCGAAATACAACGGTGAACTTCCTCCATCCAACAATGGTTTAGGATTACAGCTTTTGGGATTAACAGGTGATGAAGTAATCCCTGCTGATGTCTATGCAGAAATCAAAGCTAAAACGATTGCTACGGTTCGTGGCACCGTTCAGGCTGATATCTTAAAAGAAGACCAAGCTCAGAATACATGTATCTTCTCTACGGAGTTTGCCTTAAGATTAATGGGTGACGTTCAGGAATATTTCATCAGAGAAAAAGTAAGAAACTTCTACTCTGTTTCTATTTCAGGATACCATATTGCCGAAGCGGGAGCGAATCCGGTTTCCCAATTAGCATTCACACTGGCTAATGGTTTCACTTATGTGGAATATTACTTAAGCCGTGGAATGGATATCAATGATTTTGCACCGAACTTATCTTTCTTCTTCTCTAACGGTATTGATCCTGAATATTCAGTAATCGGACGCGTGGCAAGAAGAATCTGGGCAAAAGCCATGAAATTAAAATACGGAGCTGACGAAAGAAGCCAGATGCTGAAATACCACATCCAGACTTCAGGACGTTCTCTGCACGCTCAGGAAATTGACTTCAACGATATCAGAACTACTCTTCAGGCGCTTTATGCAATCTATGATAACTGTAATTCACTTCACACCAATGCGTATGACGAAGCGATCACAACTCCTACTGAGCAGTCTGTAAGAAGAGCGATGGCAATTCAGCTGATCATCAACAAAGAATTAGGATTGGCTAAAAACGAAAATCCGCTTCAGGGATCATTCATCATTGAAGAATTAACGGATCTTGTAGAAGAAGCTGTATATGCAGAATTCGACAGAATCACAGAAAGAGGCGGTGTTCTTGGAGCAATGGAAACGATGTACCAACGTTCAAAAATCCAGGAAGAATCCATGCATTACGAGTGGCTGAAGCATACTGGTGAATATCCGATCATCGGAGTAAATACTTTCTTAGGAAAAGATGGTTCTCCAACCGTTTTACCAGGAGAAGTTATCCGTTCTACTGAAGAGGAGAAACAGGCACAGATTGAATCTCTTCATAACTTCCAGCAAGCGAATGAAGGTAAATCTGAAGAAGCTTTGAAACAACTTCAGCATGCAGCCATCAACCAGCAAAACTTATTTGAAATGATGATGGATGCCGTGAAATATTGTTCTCTTGGACAGATTACCAACGCTTTATTTGAAGTAGGCGGTAAGTACAGAAGAAACATGTAAACCATAATTGGACATACATTTTTTATAAATCAAACCTCAAAGAAATTCTTTGAGGTTTTGTTATTTTTAATGTGAAAAAACACTAAATTTTGATGCGTTTATTTATAATGTTTGTTAAAAATTAAAAATAAAATGATCTGATCCTCTATATTTACCATCAAAAAAAATTGAATGAGAACATATATTAAAATTATTTTGGTGTTGGGTCTTTTTGTAGCGTTAGGTTCCTGTAAAACCTCTAATGTAGATACCTCTCATAAAAGCGATATGGCTAGAAACGCTGAAGAACTACAAAAAAGAGAACAGGCGGAGAAAAATAGAGTTGATGTTACAAGCTCCCTAAACAATTACGGAAAGCCAGCTTCAAAATAAGGAAGTCTCCTTTGTAAATAAAATCTCCTTATTTTTGGGAGATTTTAATTTTACAATGAAACCAAAAGCTTTATTCAACTGGAGCAGCGGAAAAGATTCCGCCCTTGCTCTTTACAAAATACTACAGGAAGATCAATATGAGATTTCTACTCTGCTTACCAGCATCAATCAGGAATTCCAAAGGATTTCTATGCACGGTGTGCCTATTTCTCTTTTAGAAAAGCAGGCCGAAAGTCTTGGAATTCCGTTAATTAAAATGGAACTTCCTAAAGAACCCTCTATGGAAGAATACCAACAGATCATGAGTACAACAATGACTGGAATTAAAGCTCAGGGTATTACCCATTCCATTTTTGGAGATATTTTTCTGGAAGATCTGAGAAAATACAGGGAAGACCAGTTAACGGCCATCGGTATGAAAGCCGTATTTCCTCTGTGGAAACAAGATACAACTAACCTCATTCATGAATTTTTAGATCTTGGCTTTAAAACGATTGTAACATGTGTGAACGGATCTTATCTTGATCAAAGCTTCGCTGGACGAATTATTGATCAGCAATTCATTGATGACCTTCCTGAAAATGTAGATCCATGCGGAGAAAACGGAGAGTTTCATACTTTTACTTTTGATGGCCCTATTTTCAAAAATCCGGTTCAGTTCGAAATAGGAGAAACAGTTAAAAAGACTTATCCTAAACCTAAAACAACTCCTGAAGAAGAAGATGGGGAATATGTTTTCTGGTTCCGTGATCTGCTATTAAAATAAGCCTGTGAATATTCTTTCACAGGTTTTTTAATGTATTATTTTTCAAAAATACTTCCATTCATAGCACTTAAATTTTCCACAAAAGCGGATTACCTCTGCATTAACCTGATCATGCAGGCTATCTTAGCACGCAATTTGCTTCCCATACTGCTCTTTTGGATATTTTGCTATCTTTAAGAATATCAATCATCATTAAAAAATACAACACCTGTGATCAAAAATTTAGTATTCCTGTCCTTTTTTTGTTTTTTATTTTCCTGTACAACAACCGAGGTTCAACAAATTGCCCCTGTTGATAAAAAAGCCATCATTGATTCTACCATTACCGCTTTTCAGAAAACCCTTTTAGAACAACAGATTGATTCTACTTTCAAGAAGTACCATTTCAATGGAAGTATTGCCGTTTTTAAAGATTCTACTCCACTTTACAGACGAGAAAACGGATATTCTGACTTTAAGAAGAAAACTAAAATTGACAGTAATACCATTTTTGCAATAGGTTCGGTTAGCAAGCAGTTCACGGCTGTTTTGATCTTGCTTCAAATGGAAGAAGGAAAACTTAATGTGACAGATAAGGCATCAAAATACCTGAAAGAATTTCAGATCAAAGAATATGAAAACATTACCATTCATCAGCTGTTAAATCATACTTCCGGGTTGAATCTGATGGGCGGAAAACTGATGTTTAAAAGCGGATCAGATTTCTTTTATTCCAACGATGGATTCAATGCACTTGGAAAGATTGTGGAAAAAGTATCCGGAAAATCCTATCATGAAAATGCATTGGAACTTTTTAAAAGATCAGGAATGACTCATTCCTCAACGGGAGATAGTTTTCAAGGAACTCATTTTGCCAGTGCTTATGTTGGAACTCCTGTCAAATTCTCTGAGGTCCCCAATATGCCGAAAAGATTAGGCGGACCAGAAATAGGAACACCTGCCGGTGGAATATTATCTACCATTCAGGATCTTCATTCATGGAATAATGCTCTGTACGGAGGAAAAATTCTAAAACCTGAAACCCTGAAACTCTTTATGGCTAAGAGTGCGGAAAGACACCATGCTATTTTTGGGAAAATGGGTTACGCTTACGGAGTCATGCTTAATATCGGCCACCCCAATTCTTATTTCCACAGTGGTTATGTAAAAGGTTCTCCCTCTTTAAATATTTATTATCCGGACACAAAAACATCCGTAATCATTCTGTCTAATATTGCTGATGAGGAAAGAGGAAAAGGTTTGATCTTCAGACCGCATATTGAAGTAAAAAAGATCACTGATCATCTTGAGAATACGCTTACAGAGCTTAGATCAAAACATTAGTTTTCAGAACTAAAAAAAACTAAATTGCTGTATGAAAAAAATGTACTTCATAGCGATTTATCCTCCACAGGAGATTATTGAAGAAGTAAAAGCCTTTAAAAAAGATCTGGTAATGAATTATGCCAATTCCAAAGCGTTGAAAAACGAGGCTCATATCACACTATTCCCTCCCTTTTCAAGAGAAACTGAACTGGAGGATGATATTCATATTGCTTTTCAGAAGATTAATACGGATATCATCCCTTTTGAAGTAGAACTGGATGGCTTTGGAAGCTTTCCCAATCCTAAAAATCCTGTACTCTATATTCAGCCAAAAGAAAATATTCATTTAACAGAGCTTTATCATAGGGTAAAAGAGTACTTTAATTTTGCCCAGTATTCTTTTCATCCTCATATGACTGTAGGATTCAGAGATCTGACCTGGGAAAATTATCTTAAGGCCTGGGAAAAATATGAAAACAAGGAATACAAAACTAAATTTTTAGTAGATAAAATAATCCTTCTTCGTCATGATGGCCAGTGGATACCTATAGCAGAGAAAAAACTGAAAAAATAAAACCGCTGATGGAGCCGGTTGAGCTTTATTTCTCATTTATAATCTTCTGGATCAGTTTTTCAGAAATATCATGCACACATGTATTTTTTTAAAATCCTGTTTTTCTTTAATAAGGATTCCAGTAACATGAAGAATATTATGATTGTGTACTTTCATATGAATTAAAATCTTTGCGGATACTTTTTTACACTTAAAAGATAGAAAGTCATATCTTTGAAGCAATGATTTCAGAGAAAATAATTTTAGGAATTGACCCGGGGACAACGGTAATGGGATTTGGTATTATCTCCGTAAAAAAAGGAAAAATGGAGATGGTCTCTATTCATGAACTGATCTTAAAAAAATATCCCAATCACGAAACTAAACTGAAGTATATCTTTGAAAGAACACTATCTCTCATTGACGAATTTCACCCTGATGAAGTCGCTCTTGAAGCTCCTTTCTACGGAAAAAACGTGCAGAGTATGCTTAAACTTGGACGTGCTCAGGGCGTTGCCATGGCTGCCAGTCTCTACAGAAATATCCCTATTACCGAATATTCTCCAAAAAAAATCAAGATGGCAATCACCGGAAATGGAAATGCCAGTAAGGAACAGGTAGCAGGTATGCTTCAAAACCTTCTTAAATTAAAGGAATTTCCTACAAAATATCTAGATGCATCGGATGGTCTTGCCGTAGCAGTATGTCATCACTTTAATTCCGGGACGATTGCAGATACGAAATCGTATTCGGGATGGGAGAGTTTCCTGAAACAGAATCCGGACAGACTGAAATAGCTTTTTACAAATTTTCAAAATTAAAAATTAACACCCTTAAAAACAGCACCTTATACAAATACACATAATTACTTGGTAAAACATAATACTATCTTTTACATTGGTATGATTTTTAGTACTACCTTTGTATAAATTTTCAGTTATGAAAACAAACCAACAAACTATAAATCAAGGGACTCATAAAATAAACTGGTTCCAAAAGTTTCTGATGGTATGTTCAGGCGGGAACATCCATATTTTAAGAAAGACTCCGAGTGAATGGAATAAATTTTCCGGCATTGGAGGGATTGTTCTTTTCACTGCAGTATTCGCCACTTTGTCTGCAGGCTATGCTATGTATACAGTATTCGACAATATTTGGGCGGCTGTAGGATTTGGAATCTTATGGGGCCTGATGATTTTCAATCTTGACCGTTATATTGTTTCTTCCATCAAAAAAACAGGAACATGGTGGAATCAGATTCTGATGGCTATTCCCCGTCTCATCCTTGCTACGTTCCTGGGAATTATTATTTCCAAACCTTTAGAGCTTAAAATCTTTGAAAAGGAGGTCAATAAACAGCTGAACACTATCATTCAAAGAAATAAAAAACAGCTTCAGGGAGAAATGAACGGCAGGATTCTTCAACAGAGCGGTCCTTTTGAAACCGAAAAGCAGCAGATTTCAGGAAAGATCGCTCAATATCAGCGGTCGTACGACTCAGCTTCTGTAGAGCTTGAAAAAGAAATCCTGGGTAAACAATCGGGATTAACCAGTGGAAAAGAAGGTTATGGTCCCAATGCAAAACGTAAGCAGCAATTAAAGGAGCAACGCAGACTGGATCTGGAAAATTATCAGAAGCAGGCAGCGCCAAGACTGGAATATTTAGACAAAGAAATATCCAAGGTATACACGAATCTGGAAACGGAAAGAAAATCTACAGAAACATTTGAAGATAAATTCAATGGTTTTGCAGCAAGGCTACAGGCCCTGGACGAACTTGGTAAAAATTCTGCGATCATTGGACTTGCAGCCACTTTTATCATGGGATTGTTTATCTGTCTTGAGATTTCTCCGGTACTGGTAAAACTGATCTCTCATATAGGACCCTATGATTATCTTTTAGAAAAAACAGAAAACGATTTCAGGTTATATTCCAAAGAAAAAATTGAAAAAGGAAATGCACTGACTGATTTCAGAATCGATGATTTTAAAGATAATCTGAAAAATTAAAGTGATCTTTTCATATACTATCCAATCTTAAACATTAGAGAAAAAATCTATAATAAATCATTTTCTAATAAATAAAACCTAACCTTTTGTTATATAACGAAAGGTTTTTCTTTTAATTAAGCGTTTTATGTAAAATATTTTCTAATTTTATACTACATAAAATCCTTATTATCATGAAAAACTTAATTTTTGCATGTACACTGCTGATAGGCAGCGCATTTTCTCCTGCTCTGAAAGCACAGGCATCAGAACCATTTTTAGGCCAAATAGCCTTTGTACCTTATAATTTTGCTCCAAAATACTGGGCAGAATGTAATGGGCAGCTTTTGCCCATCGCACAAAATCAAGCATTGTTTTCATTGTTAGGAACTACCTATGGAGGAAACGGAATTACCACATTTGCTTTACCTGATATGAGGGGAAGAGTAGTTGTTCATAACGGACAGGCTCCGGGAGGACCTACAACATACACAATGGGACAAACCGGCGGAGCTGAAAGTGTAACATTACTGATAACACAAATGCCGGCTCACAATCATACTATAAATGCAGTAACGGCGGAAGGGAATCAAAATTCTCCAACTAACAACCTTCCGGCAGATACCAAAATTCTTGATAAAGAATATTCTGATGCATCAGCAAACACTACTATGAAGAGTACAATGGTAAACAACGCCGGAGGAAGCCAGCCCCATGAAAACAGACCTCCCTTTATTACCCTGAAATGCATCATTGCATTAGCTGGAGTATTTCCATCGCAAAACTAATAATTATGAAAATTCTTTACTTACTATGTCTTGCTATAGGAAGCTCAGCTTTCACGCAGACAATAACTTTCAGTGGATGTCCTAATCTGTTTGACAGTCCACCTAATACTTTTGTATTTAACAAAACTGGAGTAGATGCCTTTAGTAAGAACATCTATATGACTACTCCTATTGATGGCGGACAAGATTGTAGCGGATTAGGTACCTGCGAATTTAAAATCCAATGGAACAATACGCTTACAAGATGGGAGTTTCTTGGAGATGAAGGAAACGGAACATTTACCACTCCGTCTTTGCTTTATTATAATTCAACAGGAAATAATTCTCTTCCTATCCCTCCTGGTAATATTGTTGGAACCTGGGTAGAGAATACAGCAATTACAAACGGACAGTGTGGAGGAAACCTTACTGCTGTAAATTCTACTATGACAGGTGATGTACAGAGCACCACATTAGGAACTTCAGATCTTTCAAAAAATAAAATACAGATCTTCCCTAATCCAGTGGTTGATTTTATACATATTTCCGGTATTGACAACGGATTGTCTGTCCAAATCTATAATATGGACGGACGTTTGGTAAAATCGGAATCGTTTGATTCAATGATTGATGTTTCTCAACTTGTCCCCGGTGGATATGTACTGAAAATAAATACCCGAAATTTTCAGACTCATCAATTTAAATTTGTAAAAAAATAAATTATTAAAGCTTTCGAAATTTCCGGAGGCTTTTTTTATGAATAGAACTTTCAATATAGAACATAAAAAAAATGTCCCCATTAATATGAGGACATTTTATATTGAATATTTCTTAGTTTTTATAAAGAATAATTCGGGGCTTCCTGTGTAATAATTACGTCATGCGGGTGAGATTCTTTCAATCCGCTTCCGGTAATCATAACTAATTTTGAGTCTCTTTGAAGGGTTTCAATATCTTTTGCACCACAATATCCCATTCCGGCTCTTAAACCTCCTGTCAGCTGGAAAATAACATCCTCCAGCTTTCCTTTATGCGGAACTCTTCCTTCAATTCCTTCCGGAACGAATTTTTTAGCTTCACTTTGGAAATATCTTTCTTTACCACCTCTCTTCATTGCTGAAAGACTTCCCATTCCCTGATAAGATTTGAATTTTCTTCCCTGGAAGATAATTTCTTCTCCCGGAGCCTCATCTGTACCTGCTAAAAGTGAACCTAACATTACAGCACCTGCACCGCTAGCGATAGCTTTTACAATATCTCCGGAAAGCTTGATACCTCCGTCGCCAATTACTGCTACATTTTTAGACTTAGCATATTCGTAAACATTATAGATGGCAGATAGCTGAGGAACTCCTACTCCGGCCACTACTCTGGTGGTACAGATAGATCCTGGCCCCACTCCTACTTTCAATACATTTGCTCCTGCTGCAATAAGATCTTTTGCAGCATCTGCGGTTACAATGTTTCCTCCTACAATATCAAGGTTAGGATATGCTTTTCTGATCTCTGAAATTTTATCTAAAACTCCTTTAGAATGACCATGTGCAGAATCAATCGCTACGATATCAACTCCTGCCTGTACTAAAGCCTCAATTCTCGTTAACGTATCTTCTCCTACGCCTACTCCTGCTCCTACGATAAGACGGCCATTTTCATCTTTATTAGCATTAGGATACTCCAACTGATTATCGATATCCTTGATGGTAATTAAACCTACAAGTTTATTGTCTTTATCTACGATAGGAAGTTTTTCAACTCTGTTCTTAAGAAGGATTTCTTTTGCTTTTTCAAGATTGGTATCTTTGTCTGAAGTGATCAGATTTTCTTTGGTCATGATCTCTTCCACTTTCATATCAAGATTTTCCTGATATTTTACATCTCTGTTGGTAATAATTCCAATAAGGATATTATCAGGATCTACCACAGGAAGACCAGAAATCTTATATCTTGACATAAGATCTCTAGCTTCACCTAAGGTATGATCTTTAGATAGAGTTACCGGATCAGAGATCATTCCGTTTTCGGAACGTTTTACACGGTTTACCTGAGCTGCCTGCTCAGCGATTGTCATGTTTTTATGGATAAATCCTAAACCTCCAACTCTTGCTAAAGCAATGGCCAGATCAGCTTCAGTAACAGTGTCCATCGCAGCGGAAACTATCGGAACATTCAGCGTGATTTTGTCGGTAAGTCTTGATTTTAATGAAACCTGGTTAGGTAAAACTTCTGAATAAGAAGGGACTAGAAGAACGTCATCGAAAGTGATGGCTGTCTCTACAATTTTGTTATGAATAGACATCTTTACTTTCTTTGCAAAATTAGGTTATTTTAGTGAGATATGAAAATCCTTTTTAATAGTTTAAATAAAAATTAATAATCAATAACTTAAATCAAAAAACCGTTCTTTTGTCGGAACGGTTACGGTACAAAATAATTGAATGAGTATGAAACTACTTTATTATATGTTAAATAGGAAAATCAAAGGTCTATTTCACCAGGTTTCCATTTTCATCGATATTTTCAATGTGGGTCTGATTATTTTTATCAATGTATAATTTTAATCTTACTTTCCCATTGGTATCACGGATAAAGATTCCTACATCACCATTGGCTGTCTTGCCTGCGAAGAAGCGCTCACTTCCTAACCTACGTTTCTCCTTCAATTGTGCAAATGCTTTTCTGGAGGCTTCCGGATTGTTCAGTTTCTTGATGGAATCAGCTGCTTTAATAAGATACTCCATAGGAAAATCATCAGGTCGGTCCCAAAGTTTCAATCCATATACTCTCTTTTTATCCTTACCCGCTGATTCAGAATATTGCAGCTGCATAATCTGATCTGTATTTCTCTGATCCACGGAATATGCCATCCCGGATTCCTTTTCATTGCCATCATACACAAGACCTCCGCATTCGTCTCCCATGGAGTTGAAAAAAATAAGTCCCGCTTCTCTCTCCCGTGGATTCATCTCTTTATGGTTCACCAAACCGGGGTGCTGACGTTCTTTATTGCTGATGACCATCTTTAACGTTCCGTCTTTTTCAACAATATTGATACGTTCCACATCTATTTCTTTAAAACGTTCGTTGGAAGACTGATTTTTAAAGGCGAGAAAGAAAAACATGGCACATAGTACGGTAAGTACAACTGCATAGATTTTAAGGATTCGGACTTCTCTTATTAATTTTTCCATGCTGCGAATATTTGAGGGGGTATGATTATTTACCGGAAACAGAATTAATCATTTTTGAGATATCATTGGCGGTAAAGTTTCCTTTCACATCTACGAATACTATTTCATTTTTCTTAGAACCTACGGTGATCAGCATATTTTTTATAATCTCTCCATCCTGTTTTACCCTAATGTTGATATCATCTCCATCATGTTTTATGCTGGCCCACTCTTCATAATGATTATGATTCAAAAACTGAGCGTAATCATTTAGCATTTTCTCATTCCCATTGGTTACAGTAAGAACCTTTATTTTAGAAGCTTTTTTAACCAGTTCTATGGTCTCTTCGCTT
The DNA here is from genome assembly GCF_004916905.1 of Chryseobacterium candidae. Lineage (GTDB taxonomy): Bacteria > Bacteroidota > Bacteroidia > Flavobacteriales > Weeksellaceae > Chryseobacterium > Chryseobacterium candidae. The sequence continues at coordinate 32,385 of NZ_SDLV01000006.1, read as the reverse complement.
TCCCCTTCTTCTCTCAGAGCTTTCTTAATATAAGATTTAGCCAAAACCATGGGTACATTAATACTTGCAAACTGCGCTCCTCTGAAATCATATTTTGAATTCTGAAAAAAATCAATGTTCGGCTTTTCTGAAACAATACATGATTGAAGCACACCCATTATCAGAATAGAAAGAAAAATGTTTTTAAGAGTTTTCATCGTTTAGTTTTTTTATTTGATTTGTCTTAAGCTGCCTCCCGAAATTTTGTCCACTTTGGCATCCAGCTCAGGGTTTCCTCTCAGTTTTACATCAGCTCCTGAAGAAACACTTACTTTCAACTTGTCTGTAACAAGTAAGGAAAGACTTGCTCCTGAAGTAGATTCTGCTACTGCTGTGGTAATCTTTAGGTCATCGGCTTTACACGAAGCTCCACTGCTCGTTTCTATTACTGCGGAAACAGCTTCTCCGGATAAGCTTACACTTGCTCCGCTAGAGGTATCCAAAGCCAGTTTCTGTGTGGTGAGTTCAGCATTCACAACAGCTCCGGAACTTACTGTAACAGCTGCTGACTGTCTCGCATTGAAAGTTCCTTTAATAACAGAACCAGATTCTGCATCAATCTCCATATTATTTTCATTAACAGGATTCACTGCTGTAAAAATACTTCCGGATGAAGTTTTTATACTTTGAAGATTAGGAGCAGAAACGTTAACATTAAGATTTTTAAATCTCAGATTACGGACTCCTTTATTATCCACGTATATTTTTAACACTCCGCTTTCCACTCTGGTGATAACATATTGAAGTTTATCTGCATCTGCAATCACCTTTACACTTCTGGTATTTTCCTGTTTGAAGGTAACATTTACCCCAACGCTGGCATCTATTTTTGAGAATTCACCTACATTTCTGTTATCTCCGTTCAGGTAAGAAGAAGTATTATCTGATGTAAGGCTGCTTCTCGTGGTACTAGTCATAGTAGAAGTACTTGTTTCACCAGAATTAATGATTTTATTGACATCTGATAATTTCATTTTTCCGTTGAGAATAAAAATAATATTCTCTTCCTTGGAATCAACGTTGAAAACAAGATTTTCCAGATAATTATCTCTTTCTTCTTCAGCCAGGAACTTCATAGAGGTTCCATCACTGCTCATGGACATCAGTTCATTGAAGTTAAGAGACTTTAAAGCTTTGTTCACTCTTTCTGTCTTATCTTCATTCATTTTTATATTGGCAAGATTCTCATCTTTTAAACGGTCTGGGAAAGTGATTTTAGGGATAATCAGAATTTTAAGACCATCTACCTCATTCAAGATAGGTTTTATTTTTCCAATATAAGCATCATTCACATCAATGGTATTCAATAGTTTGAACATTGGCTTCTTGATGTTGATAGATGTTACTCTTCCATTTTTTTCAAAATCCTGAAAAAGCTTATCCAATTTCTCAGTCTGTGCAGAATAAGTTGCAAAGCTGCTTAGCATTATGGCTATTATAAAAAATATTTTTTTCATGAGATTGATCTGATTTTTAGTATTCGCTGTCAAGATTTTCATTTTTTTGGGAAGATGCTACTGTTTTTTTAAACTCGTTTCCTAATTTCATAAAAGAATATCTGGTAACATCCAGGGCTTCTTTTTCACTGCTGATTCTCTTACCGTTTACAATGACATATGAGTCATTGTATGCAGAAGCAGAATCATTTGTATTTTTATTCGGGAAGGAAGAATTATCTACATATCTGGGTTTTCTTTCCTTTTTAAGTCTTCCTCTTTTAGGCAGAATTTCGTCCATAACATCTTTTTCTGCCACCTGGTTATCCTGAAAAACAGAATCTTTTTTCACTCCGGAAATAGAGTCTGTGTGATTCACGGCAACCTGTTCCTGATGATCGCTGTTTTCTTCAATGAACCCGGACTTCTGTTTTAAGATCTCGTCTTTTACCAGTTTTTCCCTGTCCTGTACATCTGCTGTACCGGAATTATTAGAGTTGAGAAATAAACCGATCCCGAAAATCAATATTACACCGGCGGCCATCCAGAACCATTTGGGAAAGGAGGGCTTTTTCTGTTCTTCCAATGGAATAACAGGTGCTGTATTCTGTTCAGGCTCCGCACCTTCTGCAGTCTGAAGAAAGTCTTCAAAACTCCAGTCCATTTTTTCTTCCTTAATTTCCCGGAAGACTTCGTTGTATTTATCTTGTAATTGATCTTTTTTCATAGCTCATCAGTTGTGAGATTTGTTCTTTTACTTTTTGTCTCGCACGCATCAGGTTTACCCTTACTGCATTTTCCTCCATTTCCAGCATTTCAGAAATTTCGGAAACATCATATTCTTCTACATCTTTCAAGTGGATGACCATCTTCTGTTTTTCAGGGAGCTGATTGATAAATCCTACAATATGTTCCTTAAGGTTATCAACTTCCATACTGTAAAGCTCCGAGCGATGAAGCTGCATATCCGCAAAGCCGATTTTTACATCGTGATGCTTCAGACGGTTCAGGCATTCGTTCCGGACCGACTTCAGCGCATAGGATTTAAAATTCCCGAATTGCTCAAGCTCATCCCTCTTCTGCCAAAACTTCATCATGAGATCCTGTACTACATCTTCCGCTTCATCACTGCTCATGACAAACCGCTTCGCAAAACGATACATCTCGTCTTTGAGAATAAACACCGTATTCTTGAAAGTTTCTTGGGTCATGAGTTTTGTTTCTTATAGGTAAGACAATTGCCATTACTTATCTATTACATCAAAAATAAAAAAACTTCAAAAAAATTTGAAGTTTTTATTATAATCGAATTAATACGTATCAAAAATATGTTTCAGAATCGCTTTATCTTCTTCTGTTAACGCTACTTTCCTTCTCGCCATGGCTCTTTCTGCTACTTCGTATACTTTATCAAGTTTGAATCTTTCATCATCTTTCAGTCCGCCCCATGAAAAGTTTTCCACAAGGTTAGGTGGAAAACCTGGTTTGAAGATATTGGAAGCAACACCAATTACCGTTCCTGTATTCAATTGGGTATTGATAGCCGTTTTGGAATGATCACCTACAATCAATCCCGCAAACTGCAATCCTGTATCTTCAAAAGTTTTGGTTCTGTAATTCCAGAATTTAACGTTTCCATAATTATTTTTCATGTTTGAAGAATTGGTATCTGCTCCAAAATTACACCACTCCCCAATCACAGAGTTTCCTACAAAACCTTCGTGCCCTTTACTGGAATATCCGAAGATAATGATATTATTCACTTCTCCTCCTACTTTACAGTGAGGACCGATTGTGGTAGCCCCATAAATTTTAGCTCCAAGATTCAATTTGGAATCATCACAAAGAGCGATTGGCCCGCGAAGATGACAGCCTTCCATAACCTCTGTATTTTTACCAATATAAATTTTTCCGGTTTTAGTATTCAGGGTGGAAAATTCAATTTCAGCTCCTTCTTCGATAAACAGATCTTTTTTATCTCCTAAAAATCCATTTGTGGAGGATAATTCCTGCGAAGTTCTTCCTTTGGTAAGCAGATCAAAGTCAAAATCAATCGCATGATGATTATAGGTAAACAGATCTTTGGGTCTTTTAAAGAAAACAAGATCCTCCTTAATGTCTGTCATTTTCTCAATCTGGTTCAGAGAAAAACCTCTCATATTGATTTTTGCAGCGATTAATTCGTCTTCATAAACCAAAGCTTCTCCTTGCTTAAGATCTTTAATCTGTTGAATTACAATCTCTGTGGGAAGAAAATTTGGAACTAAAAAGAGGCTTTCTTTTTCCTCCGGGCTTTTAAATTTCTCCTGAAGATACATTTCTGTGAAGTATGAAACCTCTGTGTTTTCGAGAATTTTCTGCCATCTTTCTGAAAATGTAAGAATTCCACATCGCATTGCAGCAACCGGACGGGTAAAAGTAAGCGGAAGAAAGTCTTCCCAATATTGTGCATCTGAAAATACTAATTGCATCGTTCAGTTTTGATTTAAAGTTTAAAATTCAAGGTTAACAAATTTACAATAAAAAAAGTCTTCCAAAGAACTGGAAGACTTTAATATTTTTAAGTACAAAAAATTATTTAGCGAATTTTTTGTATTTGTTCATGAACTTATCAACTCTACCTGCAGTGTCAACTAGTTTTACTTTACCAGTGTAGAAAGGGTGAGAAGTTGAAGAGATCTCCATTTTGATTAGAGGATACTCTTGTCCTTCGTACTCGATAGTGTCTTTTGTTTCTGCAGTAGACTTGCAAAGAAACACCTCGTCGTTACTCATATCTTTGAAAACAACAAGTCTATAATTTTCTGGGTGGATTCCGTTTTTCATAATACTATTTTTAAAAAAATTAAGTTTGCTTTCGAAATAGTAATGGATATTTCTCTGCTAAATTTTAGGTTGCAAAAATACAACATTTTTTTAAATTTCCAAATACTGAATTCAATATTTTTTTATTGATAAGAAATTCAAAGTATTTTCGTTAAATTTGGAACTTACTTAAACTTTAATTTCAATGAAATTCAAATTATTACTGGCTTTTTCCTTCTGGATGTTACTTGTAGCAGTATCATGTAATAAAGATGACATAACGTTTGACAGTCCCACGCAGGAGCTTCGTTTCTCAAGAGATACAGTATTCTGTGATACGGTATATCATCAGGTACGTTCAGAAACTTATGTTGTGAAAGTATATAACAATGAAGATAAGGACATTATGATCCCAAGAGTGAACCTTGAAAAAGGAGCTGCTTCATTATATAGAATCAATGTAGATGGAAAACCGGGATATGATTTTAAAAATGTTCCTTTAAGAAAGAAAGACAGCCTTTATATTTTTGTTGAAATTGCTCCGGAAGCTACAGGACCGGAAGCGATTGCAGAAGACAAAGTTCTTTTCACCAGCCCTGGCGGACAACAGCATGTGACTTTATTTTCTGTGGTTCAGGATGCTGAATTTTTCATCCAGACACCAGGCAATCCGAATGTGATTACCAATTCCACCACATGGAATAACAATAAAGCGAAGATCATCTATGGAAATCTGACTATCAATCCCAATGTGACTCTTGATATCAATGCCGGAACTAAAGTGTACTTCCATAAAAACAGTGGAATGAAAGTTTCTTCGGGAGCCTTTTTAAATATCAACGGTACTCAGGCAGATCAGGTTATTCTTCGTGGTGACAGAAATGATCCTTATTATGATACGATTCCTAAAAACTGGAATTCTATTAAAATGGAAGCCAATTCCACCCTTAAGATGAACCATGCAAGACTTTTCGGAGGCACAAGAGGACTGGATATGAAGCAGACCAATGCTACCATCACCAATTCCTTCATCCATACTTTCTTTGAATATGGAATTTATGCTGTAGGTTCTACAGTAAATGCCAACAATCTTGTAATGAACAACTGCGGTTTATCCTGTGTAGGGATTTTCCTGGGTGGAAAACATAGCTATACTCATGCTACGATTGCGAATTACTCCAAGACCATGAGTTCTTTCGACAGAGCAGGAATTTTTGCCGCCAATGAATGGAAAAATGATGCCGGGCAGACACAACAAGGTGCTTTGCAGCAGCTTGACATCAAAAATAGTATTATATATTCTGACAGGGATGATGCTGTTCATTTTGAACAAACTCCGGGACAGCAGTTTGAATTTTTACTTCAAAATTCATTAATCAAATATACCAGTGCCACCGGAGCAGGTTTCACTTTTGAGAACAATCCGAATGTGATACAAACGGTAAAAAATGCAGAGCCTCAGTTTGTCAATTATTTTATGGCTAAAATGAATTTAAGGGTAAAACCAGGTTCTCCAGCCCTTGGAAAAGGAAATGCGGCTGTTGCAGCAACGGTACCTTTTGATATTGTGAATGTTTCCAGAACTACCAACCCAACTTTAGGAGCTTATCAATAATGGAAATTACGCAGTTACAACAGCAGGTGGATGAATGGATCAAGACCATTGGGGTAAGGTACTTTAATGAACTTACCAATATGGCGATGCTGACAGAGGAAGTAGGCGAAGTAGCAAGAATCATTGCCCGAAGATATGGTGAACAAAGCGAAAAGGAAAGTGACAAGACTAAAGATCTTGGTGAAGAACTGGCAGATGTGCTTTTCGTAACATTATGTTTAGCCAATCAAACCGGAGTCAACCTACAGGACGCTTTCGACAAAAAAATGAAAATTAAAACTGACCGTGATAAAGACCGGCATCAGAACAACGAAAAATTGAAATAATGATAAATGATGAGTTATAAATAATACATGCATTTATAACTCATCATTTTAAAGATAATGTAGATCATAATGAAGCTAGAAAAATCAAAATTATTAGGTGATACAACAGTACAGATCAGCGGTTCGAAAAGTATTTCGAATCGTTTATTGATTCTGGAAAGTCTGTTTAGCAATATAAAAATCGGGAATCTATCCAATTCCCAGGATACTCAGTTGCTGAAAAAAGCATTGTCTGAAAATACTGATGTGGTAGACATTCATCATGCAGGAACGGCAATGCGTTTTCTTACTTCTTATTATTCTATTCATGAAGGAAAGACAACCGTTCTTACAGGTTCGGGAAGAATGAAGGAAAGACCTATCAAAAATCTGGTAAGTGCTTTAAGGGATCTTGGAGTGGAAATTGAATATATGGAAAATGAAGGTTTTCCCCCTTTAAAAATTACAGGAAGAAAGATTACTCAGACTTCGGTGAATGTTCCGGCCAATATATCAAGCCAGTTTATCACATCACTCCTTCTTATTGCAGGAAAGCTAGAAAATGGTTTGGTCATTAATCTTGTGGGCGATGTTACTTCAAGATCATATATTGAAATGACCCTTGATATTCTGACCAGATTTGGCATTCAAAGCAGTTTTGAAGGAAATACCATCAAAGTAAAACCTTTTAATCCTGACAATTCTGAGGTTGTACATTATGAAGTGGAAAGCGACTGGAGTTCGGCTTCTTACTTCTACTCCATCTGTGCGTTAGGAAGAAAGACGATTCACCTGAAGAGTTTTTATAAAGAGTCTACGCAGGGAGATTCCGCCATTGCTGATATCTATGAAAAGTTTTTCGGGATTAAAACAACATTTTCTGAAGATGAGCATCAACTAACACTTGAACCTCTGCCTGATTTTTCTTTCCCGGAAAAAATTATGCTGGATATGAACGACTGTCCGGACATTGCACAAACTCTTTGTGTAACAGCAGCCGCTTTAAAAATTCCTTTTGAGATTTCCGGACTGGGGACCTTAAGAGTAAAGGAAACCGACAGGCTTCTTGCTTTATATAATGAGCTTAAAAAACTGGGTACTGAAACAGAGATCACAGATTTGACGATTAAATCAATCAGTTTTGGAGAGCCACAAGATGATATTTCAATCAAAACGTATCAGGATCATAGAATGGCGATGAGTTTTGCTCCGTTCTGCCTTATTAAAGAACTCAATATTGAAGATGAAGATGTAGTAGAAAAGTCTTATCCAATGTTCTGGAAAGATCTTGAAAGCATATTGGCTCATTAATTAATATTATAAAATGTGGTCATTTGAAAATAATTGCTGTTTTCGGATGACCACATTTTAATTTTATATCATAACCATGAAACATTTCTTTTCCTTTTTGTTTGTTTTATCTGTTTCAGGCGTATCTGCCCAGAATCTGAAAGCCTTTTCGGTTCCGAAAGGATACATCCAAATAGCAGAAACCAAAGGGGATCTTGACAAAGATGGTAAAGATGAAGTAGTATTGGTTTTTGACACCAATATAAAAGCATCAGACACGCAAAACCCGGAAGGTACAAGTGACTATAAAAGGATTTTTTATATTCTGAAAAAGGAAAACAGCAGTCTAAAAGTATGGAAAGAAAATTCTGCCATTATTTTTTCAAGCGGATTCGGGTTTTATCCTTCAGATAATACTCTTACAATCAATATAAAAAATAACGGTCTTATTATTGAACAGCTATTTTTTACCAACTCAAGGCATGCCCAGCAATATAAACATATCTTCAGATTTCAGAACGGAGATTTTTATCTGATAGGTTTACACGATCATTTTGAAGATACCTGTGATTTCAGCTTTACAAACGAAATCAATTTTTCTACAGGCAAGGTGATTATTGACAGAGAATATTCTTCCTGTGATGATGAAACTAAAGTACCCGAAAACTTACACAAAGAATTTACTTATAAATTCCCGGCTCTTATTAAAATGAATGATTTCTTTATCGGAGATCACAACTTCAAAATTCCCGGACTGAAAGAGGATTTTGTTTTTTAGGATGGAAGATTGAAGCTGGATACTGGAGGTTACTGTTTGACAGTGAGCTTCAACACTCATTTATTATGATTTTTTACAGCTACATTTCTTTAATGCAAAGTAAAATTAATTCTAATGTTATAGTAAAGTGGGCAAAGAGGCCGACATATGTCGGTTATGAAGCTTTCTTTTATACACCAGCTTAGAAAAAATCAAATTCATTGATTTCATCTTTGCTTACTCGATATTTCCGAAACTAAAAATAAACTTTGAGTTAAGAAAAATCAGTTTTCCAATTTACTTCTTCCAACTTCAAGTTCCCGGACTTTATACCAACTTAATTATCTCTTAAAGTTAAATTAACTCCTTATGCTTTGATATATTCTTATTTTTAAGCTACCTTAAAAAATAAAAAAACTATGTTCAAACAAAGCATGAAACGTATGACAGCTATCACACTTGGGGTGGTTACTGCATCTATCTTTTTTTCCTGTTCCAATGACAGTCTTATGGAAAGAGACTCTAATGAAAACAGTTTAACTTCTTTAGCAAAAACAACGGGTAAAGCTTCATTATTGCCTGTTTCCATGAACAGCTGGATGTCTGGTCTTCAGGATAATATTTCCATTTCAAAAATCTCAATTCCCGGAACTCATGATTCAGGAGCACGTGTAGATGCTCCTGTTATATCAGGTACGGCTAAAACTCAAGACCTCAGCATTGCTGAACAACTGAATGCCGGAGTCCGTTTTCTGGATATACGCTGCAGACATATTGACAATGCTTTCACCATTCATCACGGAGCGATTTACCAAAATCTGAATTTTGATGATGTCTTGAATGCTTGTTATGCCTTTCTTAACAGTCATCCTTCTGAAACGATTATCATGTCGGTAAAAGAAGAATACGATGCTTCCAACACAACCAGAAGTTTTGAACAGACATTTGATTCTTATGTACAGAAGAATCCTTCTAAATGGGATCTTGGCGCAAATATTCCTACGCTGGGTGCTGTTAGAGGAAAGATCAAGTTATTAAGAAGATTCTCTTCGGGAACAACCAAAGGAATCAACGCTTCACCATGGGCGGATAATACCACTTTTGACATCAACAATTCGGGCGTACAGCTGAAGGTTCAGGATTACTACAAGGTGACCAATAATGATGATAAGTGGAACGGAATTTCAAGCCTGCTTAATGAAGCAAAAAATGATACGAATGGTAAACTTTTTGTAAATTTCACGAGCGGTTATAAGCCTGGAATTTTTGGAATCCCAAGTATTCCTACAGTATCCAACAATATCAATCCAAGGCTTAAAACATTCTTCCAATCCAATACTCACGGATCTTTCGGAATAATGCCGATTGATTTTGTGAATGCTGAACTTTCCCAATTGATCGTTAACACCAATTTCTAAATTGTTATTTGTTAGATTTATTCAAAGGCCGTCTCTCTTTCTAAGGCGGCCTTTTTTGAAAAAAAAGGCCGCTCCAAAAATGAAGCAGCCTCTCTTTGTAAAAGTATAAATTAAAAGCTATTTCTGGATTCCGTAAGCTCCCAGTATTTTGCTGAAGATCTCAGTGTTTTCAAACAATCCTGTGAATTCTTTTGAATTCGGTCCGTACGCAAATACACTTGAAGGAATAGAAGTATGATCATTCGTACTGAAGTTTCCAAATATCCAGCCTTCTTTCAGGCTTCCGTCTAAAAGGGTTAAGCCTCCTGTTTCATGATCTCCCACCACAATTACTAAAGTTTCTTTATTTTCGTCAGCAAATTTCATCGCCTTCCCTACAACATGATCGAAGTCCAGTAATTCTGTAACCAGCTGTTCAATATTATTGCTGTGGCCTCCACCATCCGTCTGGGAAGCTTCAATCATCATAAAGAATCCCTTTTTATTATTCTTTAAATCATTTAAGGTAAGATCAAAAGCATCAGCCAGCCAGTTTCCTCTTCCACTGGTTACTCTTTGTGAAGCCAAAGGATCAATAACCAATATACGATTATTAATTTTCGTTACTGATTTCAAATCCTGATACAAATCTATTTTTGCTTCCTTAAATTTCTGAAGATTACCCTGAGACAATCCGCTTGTAGGACCTCCGATCAATATTTTTGTTTTTGAAGCGGCAAAATCTTTCAGAATAGACTCCGAACTGTTTCTGTTATCTGAATGGGCGTAAAAATCAGCAGGCGTAGCATCTGTAACATCTCCTGTGGAAATCAATCCGGAAACCATTCCTTTTTCAGCGATGATATCAGGAATTTGTGCGAGTGCTTTTCCCATATTGTCAACGCCTACAAACGTATTTTTGGTTTTCACACCGGTTGCAAATGCTGTAGAACCCGGTGCCGAATCCGTAATATAAGCATTGGATGAATTGGTTTTGGAAAGTCCGGTGGATTTCATGTTGAAAACATTCAGCTTTCCTTTATTGGCTGTGAAAGCAGCATAATATTGTGGTAAAGAAGTTCCGTCCGGAATAAGAAGAATCACATTCTTTACTTTTTTCTCCACACCATCTGATTGATAAGTTGGCGTATAAGTGGAGTATTCTTTTGTATTCTTATAAAAGTTTTTCGGAATACTATTCATGAATTTTTTAAGATCCGGAATATGATCGGTATTGATATAATCCACCCCTAAATCCATCAGATTTACCCATGCATTAGGAAAATCCGGCGCTCCATAAAAACGAACCGGCTTCTGCTGAGCATGAGCTTTGTCTACTGCAGTTTTGATTTTTTGCGTTTCTTCATCCCTTGGAATTCCTTTTCCATTCCATTTTACCAACCCCGGAAGGTCTGCACTGAACATTCCTATTCTTTTCAGCTGATCTGCAGAATAGTTTTTGTCAAGATCTCCGTCGAAATAAAAATAGCTTGGATAGTTTTTAAAATCTTCAGGCTGAGGTCTTCCTCCGGTAATAACAATTTTAATTCCCGGATTTCCTGTGATCTCCGGATATTTCTTTAATGTACTGACCAAAGCAGCCAATGATGTTTTGTAATCCTGTTTAATATCAATCAGCAGCTGAAGCTTTTTATTGGCATCGGGATAAATATTTCCTTTGTTAAGTTTAATCTGTTTCGAAATATTGTCTAGATAAAGATTTTCCAGTGTTCTGTCTGCCGAAAGTTCTTTTTCGGTATGTGCAACCCAAAGTTGCCCTTTTACCAGAAAAACATCTGCCTCAATAGAACCGAAGTTAGCATAATAAGCCTGCCAAAAGGGAATTTCCTGCATATAATCATTATGCGAATGGGCATTCCCAACATTATATTTTAAATAATTCTGCGCCTGGTTTTCTGAAAAAACAGCCAGTGCCAGTACAGCTAATATTTTTGATAGTTTCATTTGTTTATCGTTATTATTTTATAGGTGGCATAAAACGGTCTATCCCTACTCCTTTGAAAAAACTATATCATCACAGAATGTTCTGCAATGATATAGCGACTTGTAGATAAAGATTAAATTTTACCAGCCTTCATTTTGTTTAATGATTCCGTGACTGTTTACAATTTCAACCTGTGGAACTGCCCAAACGTTATGCACAGCCGGATTAAAGTTTCTTGCTGCCCAGACTACCTGTCCATTGATACCGTGAAGAGGCTTCGCATAAGCTGCCTGTGCATCTCCCCAACGTACAAGGTCTCTGTGTCTGTCTGCCCATTCACCTGCCAGTTCGCAACGTCTTTCATGTTTTAGATCTGCCAATGTACATCCGTTTTTAGCTGATAAGCCTGCACGCATTCTGATCATATTGATTTCCTGATCTGCAGATTTTCCCTGCATCAATAAAGCTTCTGCTTTGATCAGGATCACCTCAGCGTAACGCATAATGGGAACAGCAAGATCTGTACACGGATAATCTCCGTTGGAACTTACATGACCGCTGTTCAGCTGATATTTGAAGGCATCCATATATTTATTAAACTGGTATCCGGTAAGGGAATTGGAAGAAGCGTATGTTCTTTCTTTTCCGTTAAAGGTAAATTTGTCTCCTATTTTAAGAATGGTAGTACTTCTTCTAAGGTCTCCTGCTTCATATTCATCAAATAACTCTTTCGTTGGCTGGAAATATCCCCATCCATTATATTCTCCCCATCCTTTGTTTTCAAGCATTACCCCCGGAAGAATACTTCCCCACGCTGTAAACTTCGGAGTTCCGGGGATTGACCAGATATATTCTGAGCTGTAGTTATTTTCAGCCTTGAAAACATCTGAAAAATTACTCAACAAAGCTCTGTTTCCTTTAGTCATTACTTCGTTGGCCCAGAATTCTGCATTCTTCCAGTCTTTCATAAACAAATATACTTTGGCCAACAATGCCCATGCTGCGGCCTTATGAGGTCTTCCATAGTCTTTTGCAGGAAGTTCTGCCTGAGTAGGTAATAATTCTGCTGCTCTTTTCAGGTCATTCACAATGTAAGTGTAGTTTTCCATTACATTGGCGGCTCTTGGGATCGGGTTGGGATCAGGATCTTTTGCACGGTCAATAATCGGAACTCCGGCTTTTTCATTTCCGTAAGAATAAGCAAGCTCAAAATACATTCTGCTGCTCATGAAAAGGGCTTCTCCAAGATATTTATTCTTAATAGCCTGCGAAGTCTGAATATTATCAACGTTACGGATCACACGGTTGGCCACTCCGATCACATTGTATCTTTTGTTCCACTGGGTTTCAAGATCACCTGCTGCGATGTAATTGCTGCTGAAGTTTTTGGCGTTATCCGCCTCACTTTTTGCTCTTCCGGTTACCATATCATCACTGGCATTGATAAACCAGAAAAGTCCTCTTCCATAAAATTCACCATCGAATAAAGGCTTGTACATGGCATTTGCTCCGGTAACCAGATCGTTTTCTGTTTTCCAGAAACTGGCTTCCGTAGGGGTTCCTTCCGGCTGAACATCAAGTTCTCCTGTACATGAAAGAAGCATCACTGATATTCCTGATACTAATAATATTTTATTGAAAAATTTCATTTCTTTTACTTTTTGTTGGTTAAAAATTATAATCCGACCTCTATTCCAAAGATGAATGAGCGTGCCTGAGGATATCTTCCGGTATCAACTCCATAAGAGTTCATTCCTACTTCAGGATCAAATCCTGTATATTTCGTTATGGTAAACAGGTTGTTGGAGGTCATATAAATTCTCACTTTGTTTACATCCAGCTTTCTGTACAATTCTTTTGGTAATGAATACCCGATGGTAAGGTTCTTCAGTCTTAAATAAGATCCGTCTTCCACATAGAAATCTGATACTTTGGAATAGTTTCCGCTTGGGTCGCCGTGTACCAGTCTTGGAATATCAGTATTGGTATTCTGAGGTGTCCATGCATTCAGGATATCTCTGTCCATATTATAGTTTTGTCCCGTTCCGCCCGGATTCAAAGAAATAAACTTCATTCCGTTAAATATTTTATTTCCGTAAACGCCCTGGAAGAATAGATTCAGATCAAAGTTTTTCCAGGTCATGTTGTATGAAAAGCCATAGGAGAACTTAGGGTATGGACTTCCAAGATTGACAAAGTCATTATTATTAAGCACTCCGGTATCTCCTTCTTTTTTGAGGAATTTGATATCTCCCGGCTTGGCATTGGGCTGGATAAGATTTCCGTTGGCATCTTTATAATTGTTGATTTCTTCCTGACTCTGGAAAATTCCTCCTGTCTTATAACCATAGAAAGAATACAGAGGATCACCTACTTTTACGCGGGTTGGTTTCAATACGCCTCTTACTCCATTGTCATTGATAAAGATCTCATCTACATTGGCAAGCTGCTTCACCGTATTTTTAAGTTGACTCATCGTAGCTCCCACTGAGAAAGTAAAGTCATCGGAAACTATTTTGTTGTAATTGATCCCTAATTCGTATCCCTTATCCTGAAATAATCCTGCATTCACATACTGATTATTATACGTTGCCGTACTGGGTAAGCTTACATTGAAGATCTGATCTTTAGAATTCTTCACAAAATAATCGAACTGTAAAGAAAGACGGTTGTGAAGGAATGAAGCATCCACTCCAAAGTTGGTCTGCTCAGATTTTCCCCATTTCAGATCCGGGTTCGGACGTGTGGTAGCATAATACGCAATATTCTGAGAAGGATCCTGACCGAAAATAATATTATTGTCTCTGGTCATCAAAGGATTTACAGCCTGTGGTGAAATCCCTCCAAGGTTACCCAGAATACCATAACTTCCTCTTAATTTCAGACTGGAAAGCCAAGAAATATCCTGCATGAAATTTTCTTTCGAAACTACCCATGCACCGGAAACCGCATAGTAATTCGCAAATCTGTTTTGTTTTGCTACGAGTGAAGAACCATCACGTCTTCCCAATAAACTTACAATATACTTCCCCGCATAATCGTAGTTTACTCTCGCCAGATAAGAAACCAAAGACTGTTTGAATCTGTAACTGGAAACATCTTTATTGGTATCTGCAGCATTCTGAAGGTGTTGGAAAACCTCAGCTTCACTTCTGAAGTCATACGATTTTGCCACAAACCCATCATCAATTGTTTTCTGGAATGTAAAACCTCCAAGGAAATCAAAATTATGCTGTCCCGCTGAAATTTTATAAGTCAACAACTGCTCTGCAAGTGCTGTAGATGAATTATTGGACTGGTATTCTAAATTATTGGTATCAAAAATTTTCCCGACTTCCAAAACTCTGTAGGTAAAGTTTTTTACAGTACCCAATTTAAAAGTCTGTGAAAAATTGGAACGGAATTTTAAATTTTTTGCCAGTGTAATTTCAGCATAAGGATTAATTAAAATCTCGTGGGTAGGATTTCTGATGCTGATCCTTTTAAGATAAGCTACCGGGTTAATCATATCTCCATAGCCACCTGCCACATCAATCGGCAACCCTGAAAAAGCACCGCTGGGTGTATATACCGGAACATTGGGCGGATAGTACATAGCCGCCACCAAAGCACCTGTATATCCACTTTTGGTATCAGCTGTATTGCCGTCTGAGTAATTATAATACATATTTTCTCCGATGGTCAGCCAGTCTTTTACTTTATGTTCAGAATTGACTCTGAAATTGTATCGTTTTGCCTGAGTATTGAGTAAGATTCCTTCAAGGTTTCTGTGGTTCATACCCACAAAATATCTGGATTTTTCACTTCCTCCGCTCAGGTTCACATTATATTCCTGAATGGTTCCTGTTCTGAAAATTTCTTTCATCCAGTCTGTTCTGGTAATTCTTCCGTCCGGATATTGATTAGGATTAAAAGCCATCGGTAAACTTCCCAATTTCCCTGCATTTTCGTAGGCTTTGTACATCACGTCCTGAAATTCTGCCGCATTCAGGGATTCTTTCAATCTCCAAGCCTGGTTTACTCCATATTTAACATCAAAATCTACGGTAAGGTTTCCTTTTTTGCCTTTCTTAGTGGTAATAAGAATAACCCCACCGGAAGATCTTGCTCCATAAATGGCTGCAGAAGCATCTTTCAGTACAGAAATATCCTGAATATCATTTGGATTGATAGATGGTGTTCCGTTGAAAACCACTCCATCCACCACATACAAAGGTGTTTCTCCATTGATTCCTCCCAGACCACGAATATTGACCTTAGGTGCTCCGTTGGGATCTCCACCTTCGTTCACTACAGTTACTCCGGGAGCTTTCCCCTGAAGAACTTCTCCTACTCCGGATAAAGATCTGGAGGTTAGCTTATCCAGCGAAGCCTCCGAAACGGCTCCGGAAACTTTACTTTTTTTCTGTGTTCCATAGCCGATAACAACAATCTCGTCGATGGATTTTTCTTTTAAGCTGTCTTTTTTCTGAGCGAGGAACACCGGTGAAGCCGATATTGCACCAATAAGTAATACCCTTCCCGTTAAATACGTTACGGATAAAGGGATTTTAAATACATTCATGATCTCCTTTTTGATTAGGTGCAAAATTAGATCAGTCTGCTTCCATGCCTCATTAAGGTTTTCTTATGTTTTTATTAAGAAATTTTAGATTTTTTCAGGTACCATCTACCACAAAACAAAATTAAACGCCTGTTTTTCAGAAACATATGTAATTAAAAGTAATCATTCCTCAAATATTACATGCAGGATTGAGATTAAGTTTGTCTTAATTTTATTATCAAATCGGGACAATAGATCAAGAAATCATTAAAATTATTTCAGGAATAATAAATAACTGAGTTCATTTTTCTTTTTTTACATTTGCTGAAAATAGATTTTACTTTTGAACACAGACCTTTAAAAATGTCTCATTGGTATCAGAAGAGAAATTAAAACATTAAAAATCATACAAATTCAATGACCATCATTATAACAGGAACCTCATCAGGAATCGGGTTTGCATTGGCAGAATATTTTGGTAAAAAAGGACATAAAGTATATGGACTAAGCCGAAAGCATACGGAAAGTCAGTATTTCAAATCTATCCCTACTGATGTGACAGACAATACTGCAGTTCAAAATGCTGTAGCTGAGGTTTTAAAAACAGAACCCAAAATTGATGTTCTGATCAACAATGCCGGAATGGGAATGGTAGGTGCAGTGGAAGATTCTACGAAAGAAGATATTCTGAAGCTTTTCAGCCTGAATCTTGCCGGGCCTGTACAGATGATGAGTGCCGTTCTTCCGAACATGCGCAACCATCAATTCGGAAAAATCATTAATATTTCCAGTATCGGAAGTGAAATGGGTCTGCCTTTCCGCGGATTTTATTCGGCTTCAAAATCTGCTCTGGATAAAGTAACAGAGGCAATGAGATATGAAGTATACCCATGGAATATTGATGTATGTTCTCTACACCTGGGAGATATTAAAACCAATATTGCAGACAACAGAGTGATTGCACAGGTTTCCCAGCCCTACAAAAATGTTTTTGACAAAGTATATGCGCTGATGAATTCTCACGTAAATGACGGAACAGAGCCTTTGGAAGTCGCAGAATACATTGAAAAACTTTTAGCAAAAAATAAATGGAAAGCGCATTATTATTTTGGTAAATTCGGGCAGAAAATCGGAGTTCCTTTGAAATGGATTCTTCCGCAGGGAACTTATGAAAATTTGATGAAGAAGTATAATAAACTGGATAAAAATTAGTTGATTGATAAGGCGCATTGTCATTCTGAACACTGACGGAAAGTCTGCGAACATAGTTCAGAAATGCAGTGAAGAATCTTTTGTATTTTTATAGAGATTCCCCTTCATATTCAGAAGAATAAATTGAAATTACTTTTAAAAATATTTTTTGTACTGTTCTGCGTTTTTACACAAGCGCAGAAGAAGCATTATTGGCTGATTGATACGGAAACCAAAGTCAGAAAAAAGGTAAAAGATTCCACTTCCGCAGTAAAGTTTCTGGATTCATTAGCCCAAAATAATTATTTCTTCACCCAACTGAAAGATGTTAAAGTAAAAGGCGACAGCACTGAAATTTTCTACGATAAAGGCAGGAATTTCAATGAAACATATGTCAACCTTACGGATTCTCTTGTTCAGAAATTAAAGATCCAGAAGGATTTTTTCACTAAAAATCTAGACTCCACCAAGAAGAATATCAACAAAACTTATATTGATGAAGGCTATTCTTTCAGCAGAATCAAATCTAAATACAAAGGGCAGAAAAACGGCTATCCCATTGTAGAACTCGACATCAACAAAAATGATAAAAGAACAATCAACGGATTTGTAGTAAAGGGATACGAAAAAGTTCCCAAAAGGTTCATCAAAAATATGGAAAAGGAGTTCAAAGGTAAAAACTATGATGACAAAAACCTTTTAGCCATCAACAAAACCTTTCAGAGCCATCCTTTTCTGATCCTCGAACGGCAGCCACAAACTTTATTCACAAAAGACTCCACCAGTATTTACCTCTTTCTGGAAAAGAAAAAGACCAATACGTTTGATGGGGTGATTGGTTTTGGAAATGATAAAACCTCCAAGTTTACCTTAAACGGAACGATGAATGTCAATTTCAGGAATATGTTCAATGGTTTTGAAACCGTCAATTTATACTGGCAGAGAAACCCGGATAAAGGGCAGACTTTTGATCTTCGGGTAGATATTCCTTACCTGTTCAAATCAAACGTCGGAATGGATACAAAAGTAAATATCTACAGACAGGACTCAACGTTTGCCAACGTAAAATTCCTGCCTGCTTTTTATTACCATATCAACAACCGAAATAAAATAGGTCTTAGAGGAACTTTGGAAACTTCAACAATTATAGATGAACTCTACACCCAGGGAAAAGACTATAACAAAAAAGGAATAGGGATATGGTTTGAAATGGTAGAACCTACTGACATTGACCTTTTCCTTTATAAAACAAGGATCAATGCCGGATATGACTTTTTGACAACCACTTACTCAAAAGATAATATCAAAGCCAACCAAAATCAGTTCTATTTTTTCGGAGAACACAATTATCATATTTCGGGAAACCACTTTCTGAACATCAAAGCGGAAGGTGCCATGATGGATTCTAAAATAGCATTCTCGGCCAATGAATTATACCGTTTCGGAGGCTGGAATTCCATGCGGGGATTTAATGAAAACTCTCTTGCTGCCGATTTCTTCTATTATGGAAGTCTGGAATACCGGTACCTTATCGGGAATCAGGCCTTCTTTGACGTCTTTGGACAATATGGCCAGCTCAATAATAAATCTTTGAATGTAAAACCCAAACTCTATAGTGTGGGGCTTGGTTTTAATTTCTTCATTCCTATCGGATTGATGAGCTTTCAGCTGTCTAACGGAAATGAGTTTGGAAATCCTTTTAAGTTTAATGATATTAAAATCCACTGGGGAATTCTGAGTAGGTTTTAAAAATAGAAAGGAAGAGGGAAGCTGGAGGCTGGAAGCTATCGAAGTCACAGTTTTACTATCCTGTTGTTTTTATAGAAAAGTTTCTCATCAAAAATCTATTACTGAGGGCTTCAAGAAGTTGGCAACACCAAAATAACTTCCATCTTCCCTCTCCCAGCATCCCTCCTTATATTAATATCTATAAAATAAAGCAAAAGTCTCTATACAAAGAATATTTCCCATTTTACTTATTTATTAATTTTTAATGTTAAAAAATATTAAATCGTATTCTTATTTTAATACATCATTAAAGAACAGGTAACAGTACTCTGCTAAATTTGCCTTCAAAAAAATGAAGAAAACTCTAGCCACTTTTGCCGTTTTTTTACTTCCCCTTTATTTTTCCGCTCAGGAAATTACTATCTCCGGAAATGTAAAATCTGAAAACGGTTCTAGTGTTTCCGGTGTGAACATCACCGACAAAAACACAGGAAAGACTGCTACTACAGATGAAAATGGTAATTTCACCATTTCTGCAAACCCAAAAGATATTCTTGAATTTTTTGCTCCTGATTTTTCTGTTTATACCGTTGAGGTTTCTTCCAAAAAACAGTATTCTGTTGTCTTAAAAAAGCAAAACGAAAAGCAGATTGAAGGCGTTGTTATTACCGCATTAGGTATTGCCAAGAAGAAAGAAAAGATTGGTTATGCCACTCAGGAAGTGGGAACGAAACAGTTTGAAACCATTACTACGCCAAGTATCGGGAATTTATTCTCAGGACAGGTTGCTGGGCTGAATGTTTCCAATCCTACAGGAATGCAGCAGGCTCCGCAGTTTACTTTGAGAGGAAATTCCAATCTCGTTTTTGTGATTGACGGTGTGATTGTTGAAAAAGAGGTTTTCCAGAATTTGGACCCTAACAATATTGAAAACATCAACGTGCTGAAAGGAGCTACCGCTTCTGCTCTCTATGGTTCAAGAGGACGTTACGGAGCTGTTTTGATCACAACAAAAAATGCTAAGAAGAAAGGTTTTTCTGTAGAATTTTCTCAGAATACCATGATCACTGGTGGTTTTACCAATCTTCCGAAAACCCAGACTGAATACGGAAACGGCTCTCATGGCAAATATGAATTCTGGGACGGAGCTGATGGCGGAGTCAACGATGGGGATATGATCTGGGGGCCAAAATTCGTTCCCGGCTTACAGATTGCCCAATGGAACAGTCCAATCAGAGATAAAGTAACAGGACAGGTTGTTCCGTGGTATGGAGCTGTGACAGGAACTCAGTATGATGATAAATCAAGGTATGAAAGAGTTCCGATCGACTGGAAATACCATGATAACTTAAATACATTCTTAAAGCCCGCTGTCATCAACAATAATAATTTTGCGATCAGCTATAGAAATAACAAAGACGTATACAGATTCTCCGGAAATTTCATGAATTATGATGACAGAGTTCCAAACTCTTATCTTCAGAAATACGGAATCAACTTTTCTTCTGAAAATCATCTTGGTGAGAAATTAATCTTTGACACAAAATTCAACTTCAACCAGGCCTTTACGCCTAACATTCCGAACTACGATTACAACCCAAGCGGACATATGTACACCATCCTTATCTGGATGGGAGGTGATGTGGACGGAAAAGCATTGAAAAATCATATGTGGATTCCCGGAAAGGAAGGAAGAGCACAGGCCAACTGGAACTATGCATGGTACAACAACCCATGGTTCGGAGCTGAGTATTACAAGAATCAGAACAGAACCAATATTATCAATGCACAGACAGGTTTAGAGTATAAAGCTACGCAGGATCTTTCGGTAAAAGGGAAAATATCTTTAGTGGAAAACCACAGCAAAACAGAAATATTGAGTCCTTATTCTTACTTCAATTATAGTGCACCGAGAAGCGGAGGTTATATTTTGAAAGATAATAAAACATGGAACCTTAACTACGATGTCCTGGCGACTTACAAGAAAAAAATATCTGAAAACTTTGATTTCACCATCAACGCCGGAGGTTCAGCTTTTTACTATAAAAACAACAAAAATGAAAGATCTACGGACGGATTGAAAATTCCTGAAGTGTACACTTTTGAAAACTCTATCGGAGCGCTTAAAAATTATATGTATTTGAAGGAAAAGTTAATTTACAGTGCTTATTCAACCATTGATATCGGATTATACAATGCTTTCTTCATCAATATTTCCGGACGTAACGACTGGTCTTCTACACTGCCTAAGGCCAACAGATCTTACTTCTACCCTTCTGCTTCCATCAGTGCCGTTATTTCAAACCTGGTAAAATTACCGGAGTCTGTCAATATGCTGAAACTTTCCGCATCATGGGCCAAAGTAGCGTATGACTTCCAGCCCTATTCCATAAGAAATTATTACCTGAACAATGGGGGAATCACATTCAATGGAAATCCTACTTATTATTTTCCAACAACGCTGAATGTTGAAAATATGCTGAAACCTGAGCAGACAAAATCTTATGAATTAGGATTAAGTGCCGGTTTCCTTAATAACAGAATTACTTTCGATGCCACGTATTTCAGAACATTAGATTATAATAATATCCTTCAGTTCCCGGCTGCTGAATCATCAGGCTTCACCTCACAATATGTAAACGGAAATGAATATACTACGAAAGGATTTGAAGTTTCCCTTGGTTTAGTTCCGGTAAAAACTGCTGATTTCAGTTGGAAAACATTGATCAACTGGAGTACTTATGAGCAAAAGCTGACTTCCATTTATGATAATATGCCGAACTACAACAACATTAAGTTGGGAGAAAGAATGGACAGCTATTATGACTATACATGGCAAAAATCTCCGGATGGAAAAGTTATTCTTGATGCTAATACAGGAATGCCGACAAGAGCTAATACCCCAAGTAACCTGGGACACTTCAACCCAGACTGGACTTTCGGTTTCAACAACACTTTTAAATATAAAAAGTTTACTTTAAACATCGGAATTGACGGAAGCATCGGTGGGGTGATGAGGTCTCAGGTGGTGGAAAAAATGTGGTGGGGAGGAAAACATCCTAATTCTGTAGCATACAGGGATCTTGAGTATGCGAATCCGGGAACGTATTATTTTGTACCGGATGGAGTTAACTACAATCCCGCAACCGGGCTTTATACACCACACACAAAAGCAATCAGCTATCAGGACTGGGCACAAAATTATCCCTACCGTGCAAGAGTAACGCAGGATGAGAGTGAAGAATTTGCCAACGTTTTCGACAGAACCTTCGTTAAGTTGAGATCTGTTGTTCTGGAATATGATTTCTCGTCATTACTGAATCCGAAAGGAATGGTAAAAGGCTTCACTGCCAATATTTCTGCCTATAATTTAGCCATGTGGAAAAAATCAAAGAATCTTTACTCCGATCCTGATTTCCAGATCAAAACAGGAAGAGAAGGTGATGTAAGCAATGATATTCAGGATCCTTCCAGCAGATGGTTTGGAATAGGTTTTAATCTTAAGTTTTAACTAAAAAGTACGTCTAGAAAATGAAAAATACTATAAACAAAGTGAAAAGGCAAAAAGGTAAAACAGCATTATGGATGATGAAATCTATATTTGCAGCCGGGCTTCTGACGTTAGCATCATGTGAATCCAACCTTGATACAATTAATGAAAACCCGAATGACCAGGCCAGTATTGATCCCAAAAATCTTCTGACCTATGTTTCACAATACACCTTCAAAGTGGATGGAGATAATATGTACGCTTCAAGAATGATGATTGGTACTGATGGCGAAAATTCTTATCAGTATATGAAATGGAATGATTTATCCTTTGAAGTTTACACAAAAGGACTTCTGAATACAGGGAAAATGATGCAGGAAGCAGAGAAAAGAGGAAACAAAAATTATCTGGCTATCGGAAAATTTCTTAGAGCCTATCATTTCTTCAACATCAGTTTGAAAGTTGGAAGTGCTCCGTATTCTGAAGCGGCAAAGGGTGAATCCGGGATTACACAACCCAAATATGATACTCAGGAAGCGATCATGGCCGGGATTTTATCAGAACTCAAAGAAGCCAATGATCTTATTAATACCAACGATAAAATTGAAGGAGATATTGTCTACAACGGAGATGCTTTAAAGTGGAAAAAACTGATCAATTCATTCCGCCTGAAAATACTGATCACTTTATCTAAGAAAACTACAGTAGGAAGTTATAATATTGCTGCAGAATTTGCTTCAATTGCAGGAAGCCAGTCTATAATGACCTCCATTGCAGATAATGGTGAACTTAAGTTTGCTGATGCTGCTGACAGCAGATACACCATGTTTAATAATAGCGGATATGGTTCGGGTTTGTACATGGCAGATTATTTCATTAATATGTTTAAAGACAGACATGATCCGCGTTTGTTTACATTTGCGGCACAAACTACCGGAGCAAAAGAAGCCGGAAAAGCGATCACAGATTATACAGCTTATAACGGAGGAAATCCTACGTCACCTTATTCTGATAATGCTGCTTTGATCACAGCAAAAAATATCTCTAAAGTAAACGACCGTTTTTATAAAGATCCTACCAATGAGCCTGCTTCTGTATTGAGTTATTCAGAACTTGAGTTTATTCTGGCCGAAGCTGCGGCAAGAGGCTGGATTTCCGGATCTGCAAAAACACATTATGACAACGCAATCAAAGCGAGTTTCAGTTTTTATCAGACCTATGTAAAAAATCCGGGACAATATTTCTCAGGCTTTGATGTGAATCAATATCTGGCAACTCCTTTAGTGGTTTATAATAATGCTGATCCACTACAAACACAGCTGGAGAAGATCATGACCCAAAAATACATGACCATGTTCCATCAGGCACAGTGGACTTCATATTATGACTATTTAAGAACAGGTTATCCTAACTATCCTTTAAAAGCAGGAGTTGCAGCACCTTTCAGATTCAGATATCCGCAGTCTGAGTATAATTACAACAGCAATAATTTAAAGGCTGCATTAGCCGCTCAGTATGGAGGGAATGATAATATCAATTCCAAACCCTGGTGGCTGCAATAAAAACATGATTATTTTTATATAAAACAAAGAAATCGCAGGAAAATCCTATTAACTTGCGGTTTCTTTCTTATTACGATTGAACATGAACAGAAGAGAATTTTTAGAGAAATCAAGTCTTTTATTAGCTGGATTAGGAACTTCAAATGTTCTGCATCCTTCTATTTTAAAAGCTTTAGCCATTGATCCTGCTGCGCAGTCTACGTTTTATGATGCAGAACATGTTGTCATCCTGATGCAGGAGAACCGTTCATTTGATCACGCTTTCGGGGCCCTTAAAGGAGTAAGAGGCTTTTTGGATAAAAGAGCTTTTGTAAAACAGGATGGACATTCTGTTTTCTTTCAAAAAAATGACGAAGGGAAATATGCTTCTCCTGCCCGACTGGATTTAAGAAATACAAAATCTACCTGGATGAGCTCACTTCCACATTCATGGGCTGATCAGCAAAAAGCATTGAACAAAGGAAAATTTGACCAATGGCTTCAGGCGAAAGCCTCAGGAAATAAAGATTACAAGAATATTCCGCTTACCTTAGGATATTACAACCGTGAAGACCTTCCGTTTTATTATCAGCTGGCAGATGCATTTACCATATTCGATCAGTATTTCTGCTCTTCACTTACCGGAACTACTCCCAACAGATTATTCCTTTGGTCCGGAACTTTGAGAGAACAGCAAAACGGAAAAGTAAAGGCCAATGTTGTTAATGAAAACATTGATTATGACAAGGCAAAACAGGCAAAATGGAAAAGCTTCCCGGAGATTTTAGAGCAGCAAAATGTTTCGTGGAGAATTTATCAGAACGAGATCAGTCTTCCAAAGGGAATGTCCGGCGAACAGGAAGCCTGGTTAAGCAATTTTACAGATAACCCGATTGAGTGGTTTTCAAAATTCAACGTTAAGTTTTCAAAAGGATACCATCAGAATATTCCTAATATCATTACCTATCTGAAAGGGGAAATTGAAAAAAATCCTGGTCAGAAACAAAGGCTGGAGGCTATGCTGGCGGAAGTACAGGAAGATCAGGTGAAATACCATCCTGATAATTATTCCAGGCTTTCAAAGGAAGAAAAAAACCTTCACGAAAAAGCATTTACAACCAATTCCCACGATCCGGATTACTGGAAACTTGAAATCGGAAAGGATGAAAACGGAGAAAGACTGGTTGTTCCTGAAGGAGATGTACTTTTTCAGTTCCGAAAAGATGTGGAAGAGAAAAAGCTTCCATTGGTTTCCTGGCTTGTGGCTCCTGAACATTTCTCAGATCATCCAGGATCGCCTTGGTACGGAGCCTGGTATATTTCTGAGGTTTTAAATATTCTTACCAAAGATCCTGAAACATGGAAAAAAACCATATTCATCATCAATTACGATGAAAACGATGGATATTTTGATCATGTGCTGCCTTTCGCACCACCGGTGAATCCAAACCAGCCCGTTGACATGAATGGAAAAGAAGGAGTGGAATATGTAGATCAGTCTCAGGAATACATGAGCAATCCTTCTTTAAAAAGCTATGAAAAAGTGGAAGGAACTGTTGGTTTAGGCTATAGAGTTCCTATGATCATTGCTTCACCATGGACCAAAGGAGGTTTTGTCAATTCCGAAGTATCGGATCATACTTCTGTGCTGCAGTTTCTGGAGAAATTCATTATGAAGAAATTCAAAAAGAATGTACATGTTGATAATATCAGTGACTGGAGAAGGGCGGTATGTGGGGATCTTACATCAGCTTTCAATTCTTCCAGCGTGAAAGTTCCGAAAATGGATTATCTGAATCAGAAGGATTACGCTAAAACCATCAATGCAGCTAAAAATAAACCAGTTCCTGATCTGAAATGGTATTCTGAAGATCAACTTAATGATAGTTTGCTTGACATTCAGGAAAGAGGGCTGAAGCCATCCAACCCGCTGCCTTATCATTTCCATGTCAATTTGGAAGGCGATCATATAAAAATGACTAATCTGAAAGAAAATGGAGTCCCTTTGCTTGTTTATGACAGGACTCAGTTTAACAGTAATAATTATCATTTTTCATATGCCTTATATTCCAGACAAAATTTATCCCATGCTGTGCATTCCGGAGCCTATGACTATGAAATTTTCGGTCCCAATGGCTTTTTCAGGAAATTTCAGGGAAGTATTTCTCCGGAAATAGAGATAATTTTAGAAAATATAACAGCAAAAAACCAGGTTGAGCTGACTGTAAGAAGTAACAAAAAGAAAAATTTCTCCATCAGCCTGGAAAATTTGTACACAAAAAATAAAAAAACAATTCCTGTAGAAAAATCAGAAGAAAAAATAATTATCGATCTTGATAAATTTAAAGGGTGGTATGATTTGAAAATCTCGTCAAACGAGCATCTGTGGCACTTTGCCGGACGTATTGAGACCGGAAAAGCTTCTGTTTCTGATCCGCATTGGGCGTAAAAAATTCTTTTAATATTGATAAAAACCTGTACAAATTTGTATAGGTTTTTTTTGACTTATCCTGTTAAAGAATATTTCAATTAAAATACATTACGCAATGTAAATACTTATTAATATAAAAATTATTATATATTTTATTCAATGTATTCCGAATTTCGTTATATTCACTCTACTAATTATCACCATCATGAAAAAATTAAATTTGACTATTGCAGCGTCTTTATTTGCGTTTGCTCTATCCGGGAATCTGAGCGCACAGGACATCAATACAGACAACCATACGGTTACCATTTCTATTCCCGAAGTTGCATTGGTAGATATTGAACCGGCAGCGACAAAAAACATCACTCTTGGATTCACGGCTCCTACTGAAGCAGGAAGTCCTATTATTCCGGATGCAGCCAACACTACTTTATGGCTTAACTATTCTTCTATTAAATCTGTTGCAGACCCTACACGTAATGTAAGTGTAAAAATGAATGCCATTATTCCTGGAGTAGATCTTAACGTAACTGCTGCTGCTGCTACCGGATCCGGAGCAGGAACACTGGGAACATCTGCAGGCCTTCTGACATTAAGTGCAGCCGACCAGACTATTATTTCCGGAATCGGAAGTGCTTATACCGGTAACGGAGCCAATAACGGACACAATCTTACCTACGCTCTTGCTGCAGGAAGTGGTCCTGGAGGAGTAGCAGCTTATGCCGATTTACAAGCTACAGCTACGGTTGCTGCCACCGTTACCTATACGATATCAGACAATTAGAATTTAACTAAAATTCAATTTTGCCTTTCAAAAACAAGAAGAAGCTGTTATTCAGTTTCTTCCTGGCTTTGTATTATTAATGATTTAACTTCAAACTTTACATCATGATAAAGCGTATCCTTATTTTGATCACCCTGATTTTGCAGTTCAGCCTTTTACATGCCGGTATTGTGATTCTCAACGGGCTTACGCATTCTTACAAAATAGAAAACGGAAAGGTGTATAAAGGAAAAGTTGCTATTGAAAACACAGGCAGCATCCCTCAAAGTGTAAAAATATTTTTACAGGATTATACCTACCATGCAGACGGAACCATCAATTATACAGCATTACGTACCAATAAACGCAGTAATGGAGAATGGCTAAAGCTCAATACCAATCTTGTTACTCTTAAAGGTAAGGAAAAGACTGAGATATTTTATGAAATAACAGTTCCCAATCAGGCAATGGATCCGGGAAGCTATTGGAGTGTGATCATTGTAGAACCGGTAGAAGAGATAAAACCCAGCGACAATAAACCGGGAGTGAGCATCACTTCTGTTATACGATATGCCATTCAGGTCATTACAGATGTTGAAGCAGAAAAGGGCCAACCGGACCTTAAGTTTGAAAATGTAAAAGTGGAAAAACAGGAGGGAAAGCAGACAGCAAAGATAGCAATAGCCAATCATGGTAATCTTTACTGTAAACCGACAGCTTCTATTGAAATCTATAACCGGAAAACGGGTGAAAAGATGGGAACTTATTCAAGTTTAACGATGGGACTTTTGCCAGATACCTCCAAGACATTTTACATTGATATCAGTAGATTACCCCCTGACAAATACAAAGCAACTATCATAGCGACGGATGAAGAAGAGAATGCTTTTGCACTCAATGTGGAATTAGAAGTAAAAAATGATTAGAACTTGGACTTTATTTATTATCATATCAATATTCCCGGTATTTATTTTTTCCCAAGAGCAATCCGACAGATTGGTCAGTAAAAAAGATAGTTTAATGCCGGGAATGTCTACTTCTATTCCCTTCACTTTAGAAAATAATTCGACGGAAACCAAAATATATGATATTTCAGTTGTCACTTCAAGTTCTTCAATAAATCCTATTTTAGCAAAGGGAGAATTTCAGATTCTGCCTTATGAAACATCGGTATATCTGGTTCCTTTACGGATCGGTACTGAAACAGGACAGGGTATTTATTCTGTCACTCTGAACATTACAGACCGTAATAATGGAACAGCTTTTACACAAAGTTCAAAAATTGTAGTTTCCGGAAGCAGAAAGCTTATGGTTACGGTTTTAAATATACCTGAATTTGTAAGAGCTGGAGAAACGGTCCGTGCATCTTTTCTTTTAAAAAACAATGGTAATATAACGGAAAGTATCGTTATTGAAAGTAAAAATGCTGTTATTGATAATGAATCATCTCTTGTTCTTGCACCCAATGAATCCAAAATCATTACGATTCACAAAGTAACAAGTTCTGAACTTGCTCAGAATGAATTTCAGAACCTAAATCTTTCGGTACATCCGAGGAATAATCCCAAAGAAACTCAGGATGTCTATGCAACCACTCAGGTGATATCAGTAAAACCCTCTGAAAACGATATTTATCACAGACTGCCTGTTGCTTTCTCTTTATCTTTCATTGGAATGCAGAATATGGGCGTTTATAATGATGGTTTTCAAGGTGAAATTTACGGAAAAGGAACACTTGATAAAGACAATAAGAATCAGATTGAATTTAGGGCTGTCACTCACAATCCGGTAGAGCTTAATACATTCACCCAATATGAGGAATATTTTGTGAATTATAAACGGGATAAGTTTTTTCTTCACCTTGGCGATAAAACCTACTCTTCTTCTTATCTTACAGAATTTGCAAGATATGGACGCGGGGCAGAAATCCGATATGATTTTAATAAAGTAAGCTTAGGCGGCTTCTATAATCATCCCAGATTCTTCCGAGATATTAAAGATGAATTTAATATTTTTTCAGCGTTTAAAATCCGAAAAGAATCTGAAGTATCTGTAGGATATCTTTACAAAACTCCTAGGAAAGAAGAAATCCGATCTGGAGATGTAAAACTTGACTCAGATGCTCATCTGCCTTATGCTAAAGGGAAATTTAAAGTTTCAAAAAATATTAATCTTTCCGGGGAACTGGCATACAGTACAACACAAAAAACAAATGGAACAGCTTATTTATTACAGGCAGAAGCCATTTTAAAAAAATTGAACGGAAGTCTGATGTACATGAGAGCCAGTCCTGATTTTGCAGGATATTTTACCAATACAAATACCTTTAACGGTAATATTTATTACAATATCACCAAAAAGATCAGCATATTTGCCAATTACATGCAGGATGCCAAAAACTTCCAGAGAGATACCCTGTTACTGGCAGCCCCCTACAGAAAGTATTTTCAATATGGAGTACAGTACAAATATCTGCCTAGTGGTTTCATTATTCTTAATAACGGGTATCAAACCTATAAAGATCGTTTAGAACCTAAACAGTTTGATTATTATGAACGTTATTTCAAAGTGAGTATTAATCAACAGATAGGAGTATTTCAGGTAAATGTAGATGGACAATTCGGGAAAACAGATAATTATCTGACTGGATTTAGTGGAAATTCGAGTTTCTATTCTGCCAACCTTTCATTTCAAAAATTCAAAACATCTTTTAACATCTTCGGAAGCTATGCTATAAGCTCAAGATATCAGCTTCAGAATCAGAAAAGCCTTTACTACGGAGCAAGAATTTATAGTCAGCTTTCTGATAAAACCAGCTTAAGCATCTTTTATCAGAACAATTATATGCCTGAGGAATATTTCAAAGACAGAAATCTGTTTGAACTTCTTTTTCATCAGCAATTATTTCCTGGAAACGAACTTGACCTTTCCGGAAGATATTCATTGCAAAGAGGAGAAATTGGAGATAAAGATTTCATATTCTCTATGCGCTATACATGGCGGCCTAACATACCTGTACAGAAAATTGCCGATTATATTTCACTCTCTGGAAATGTAAGCAACTTAGGTATAAAAAAAACTGAGGGAATAAGATTAATACTTGGAAGTTACCTATCCGTTACCGATAAGGATGGAAATTATATGTTTAAAAATGTTATCCCGGGTAATTATTTTCTTGAAATAGACCGTTCCACCACAGAAATCAATGATATTCCAACCCAAACTTTTCCAGCCTCCCTTTCATTGATGAATAAAGAGCATACTTTTAATTTCGGATTAACAACCGCAGCAAATGTTAAGGGCCAGGTTAATTTCCTGGAAACCGGAGAAAAAGACCAGCCAGATTCCGGGCAACAATTATCTTTAAAAGGAAAGAAGAAAAGGGAAAGTATCATTGTAGAAGCTAGCAGCCATGATCAGACTTTTCGTAAGGTATGCTACATCGGAGAAGATTTTGATTTCACTTATCTACGTCCGGGAGACTGGATTGTAAAAGTTTATCGTAATGGGTTGGATAAACGCTATAAAATCTCAACAGACCAATTTCTGTTTACTTTACAACCATCAGAAACAAAGAAATTAAACATCAATATTATTAAACAACAGATAGAGATCAAATATCAAAAGGAATCCTTGAAAGTAGGATATAATGAAATAAAAAAGAAGAAATGATTCTGATCCGTTCCATATTATTAATTGTATTTTGTACTGTATACAGTTCAACCTATTCCCAGACTGCAAGTACTACCGTTACTTTGACTTTACCCAAAGTAACTTTAATGGATATTGAACCTACAGGAAGCATAACTTTAAATTTTACACGCCCTACCGAGGCCGGAAATGCTCTGGTAGCTCCAGCACCCAATACGTCAAAGTGGATCAACTATACATCTGCTATCGCTTCCGGAGGACTTACCAGAAGAATTACAGCATCAGTAAATACAGTTATTCCAGGTGTTAATATAAGAATTCAGGCAGCTGCAGCTTCCGGAGCCGGAGGTGGAACATTGGGAACATCTGCAGGGCAGGTTATCCTTACAACCACTCCAACTACGATTATTAGTGGTATTGGAGGAGCATATACAGGAAATGGAGCGAATAACGGCCATGCCCTCACCATTTCACTTGCCACTAGTACTTATGGCAATTTACAGGCACAGACCAATACAGCTATTGTTATCACCTACACCATTACAGAATAAAATTAAAAAATGAAAATTAAAAGTCCTTTTCTCAAAGAACAGTTCTTAAAAAGACATCTATACATTATTGCTTTAATAATGGGAAATTACCTTGAGGGGCAAACCATAAATATTACAGGATCTAACTGGAATGCAAGTGCACCCACCATCACTGAAGCGGGAACCAACTATACCGGAACTTACGATAATCCTGGCTTACTCACATTGTCGGGTCATTTACCAGGATCTTTCCTGAATCTTCTTGGTAGCTCTGGTGCCAAAATCAGTATGCAATATCTTCCTACCAACTGGAACAGCTCTCTGAAACTTTATGCAAAAAGAAGTGGTGGATCAGCAACTATCAACGGGCTTTGTTTGCTTTGTTCCGTTACATTTTCTGGAGGAACGGCGAATTATATAGAAATACCTCAGTCCAGTGCAGTAACACTTTCTACAATTACATTTGGTGGAGTATTAGGCGTTAACAACAGTGTAGACTACTCAGCTATAAATGTACAATTACAAATAGGTGGTGTATCTGTAACAATTCCTGCGGCAACGTATAGCGCACAAATAGTTTTTACAATCGCAGCAAACTAAGTGTCTTTTGTAAATTCAAAATCAAAATGCTGTAAATGGAACCACTTCTTTACAGAGGTGGTTTTTTATTTCTTTTGGGTTTAAATAAAGTATATTTGAGCTACGCGGACATATTTATCAGGAAATTTTGTACTTCTTATTCGTGATAATCTATTTATGAGCTTAAAAAAGGGAGGGATATCATTCTGCCAATAGAATTAGATAAACTTCTTTTTTCAATGGTGCTATTGCTATTCCAATGGTGTTTTTCTTTTTCATTTGCGCCGTTTCTTTCTACTGTATCATTCCGCAGGAATCCAGGCTTGTTTATTAGAAGCTTATATTTTGT
>NZ_SDLV01000042.1 GCF_004916905.1 Chryseobacterium candidae | reverse complement strand
AAAGACGGTTTTCATAATATCTTTTACAAAAGCATATTGAATAAAACAATCTCATTATGATAAAGTATAAACTAGTTCTCTAGAATGAATATTTTAGAGAACTAATTTCTTCCAATTTTTACTTCTTAGAATTTGTATGGATCTTTTTACTTGATTTCTTTAAGAACCGAAGCGCACTCCGTACTCTCTTTTTTAAAATCATAGACGAGTCACTTGACTAGATGAGTTTCTTCTCTGTAACTCTGGTTGACTTTGAGACGGGGATACTGAAGGAGCCTGTTCTGTTCCAGCTCCTTTTTGAAGTTGATTTTGGGCAGATGTCATCTGAAGAAGCTTATTATT
>NZ_SDLV01000041.1 GCF_004916905.1 Chryseobacterium candidae | reverse complement strand
AAATATTGTCTAATTTTATGTCAACCTATTTTAGGACTAGTCATATTTTAAAATTTCTTTCAGGAACATAAGGGTGTGATTCCATGCTCTTTTGGCCATTGTTGGGTTGTAATCCGGTGATTTCGGATCTGTGAAAGTATGTTTGGAATGGGCATATGTGATAATCTGCCAGTCGGCATTTCCTTCATTCATTTCTTTGATGAGGTTGTTGTAATCATCAGGAGTTACACTTTTATCATCCGCAGGATTTTCAACAAGGATTTTAGCACTCAATGCTTCATTTTTTCGGCTCTGATCTCTGCCCAGACTTCCGTGGATAGAAACCACACCTGCTACCGGAAGATGTCCTCTTGCGGATTCTAAAGCTCCTGTACCTCCAAAACAATAACCAATAACAGCTACTTTATCAGAAACTGCTCCGTTTTTCTTCAGCTGCTCCAATGCCAGCGAAATTCTTTTCTGGTATTCCTGAAAATTCTGTTTATAATATCCTGAACTCTTTGCTGCAGATTCATTGTCAGTGGGAATTTTTCCTTCACCGTAGATATCCGCGATAAAAGCAATATACCCTTGCTTTTCAAGTTCAATGGCTGCTGTTTTAGCTTCATCGTCAATACCTTTCCAGGCTGGAAGAATCAGTACTCCGGGCAGTTTTTTACCAGCATTGGAAGTGACGAGGCCATTCAGTTTCTGTGAACCATCCTGATAGGAAACAGGTTTAAGTTTCTGGCTGAAAAGGTTTCCCGAAGCCGTAATCATCGCAGTTAATAAGATAGAACGTATCATAAGTAATGGTTTGTGAATTAGTAGGTTGTAAAACAGATTAAAAGTAAGAAAATATTTAAAGAATTAAACCTTTACTCCCAATTCATTCAGTTCTTTTGTTAAATCTGTATCCGGAAAAACCTGAATGGTAATGAATCCCAGCGATTTTGCCATTTTAATATTCTTTGTATTATCATCAATGAAAACCGATTCTTCAGCCTTGATATTGTATCTGTCTAACAGAACATGCCAGATTTTAGGATCTGGTTTGATCAGTTTTTCTGTTCCTGAAACTACAATTTTACCTTCGAAAATCTCGAAAAAATCATAGTTTTCCAGGGCGTAAGGGAAGGTTTCTTCGGACCAGTTGGTCAATCCAAATAGCTTATAATCTGTATTTTTAAGTTTTCTGAGAATTTCAACGTTTTGCGGAATATCGCTTTTCAGCATTACTGTCCAGTTGTCATAGAAAGCGCGGATTTCTTTTTCCCACTCAGGAAATTTCTTTACCTGAATTTCTGTTCCTTCGGCAAGGCTTCTTCCTCGGTCCTGTTCAATATTCCATTCATCCTGTGCGATATTTTCAAGGAAGTATTCCATTTTCTCGTCATCATTAAAATAATCTTTGAAATAATATCTCGGATTCCAGTCCATAAGTACTCCTCCGAAGTCGAATATGATATTTTTTATTTTCATACTATTTAATATTGTTGTGAGTTACTGCTATTTTTATGAACCATCCCGTCAAAAAATTTTTAAATTTTCGCCACCCCTCCAGAAGAGGGGAATGATCACGTCTTCAGTTGTAATCATTGTGAAAAACGGAAATGATTTTGTATTTTTTATTTATTCCGGTCTGTAAAACTGGTACTGGCCGTCTTCATAATAAGCGTTGATATGCTGAAGTCCGTTGGTCAGAATAATTTCCTTTGCTCCGATAACAGAATTGTATCTGGCGGTTTGCTCAAATGTTTTTTCCGTTAGTTTGATCTGCGGCGCTTTACATTCAATCAGAATGACGGGTTCTGTTTTTTCAGTAACCAGCAGATCAATTCTTTTGGTAAGACCATTCAGAACAATCTTTTTTTCGGTAATCAGAGCCGATGTGGAGTAGGATTTTACGATAAGATAATAATGTATCCAGTGCTGTCTGACCCATTCCTCAGGAGTGAGCAGAAGATAAGTTTTGCGAACCAAATCATAAATAAAAAACTTATCTTTGTCTTTCTTGAATTTAAAATCAAAAGTTTCCTGAAAATTCAGTTTTGGAAGTTCCATTAATAAGATGAAAGAATTAGATTTAATCCTCAAAAATATTAAAAATAAAGAAGTTTTACCTATTTATTTTTTCCACGGAGAAGAAGCTTACTTCATTGATGTTGCGGTAAAAGCCCTTGAACATAACTTTTTGGAAGAAGATGAAAAAGCTTTCAACCAAACCGTTACTTACGGAAAAGATACCTCTTACCAGGAAGTTCTTTCCCTGGCAAGACAGTTTCCGATGATGGGAGATAAGCAGGTGATTATTGTGAAAGAAGCTCAGGATTTACGATTCAATGAAGAGGAAAACAGAATTCTGGAATCTTACGTAGATAACCCTGTTCCTTCTACAGTTTTGGTTTTTGCTCATAAGCACAAGAAGCTGGATAGCAGAAAAAAGGCGGCCAAAGCCCTGGATAAAGCCAAAGCACTCTTCCTGAGTGAGTCTGTAAAGGAGAGCCATCTTCCGAAATGGATTTCGGATGAATGTGCAAAGCTTAAAATCAATACAGCTCCCAATATTTCTCATCTTCTGGCAGAATATCTGGGAAATGACCTTTCAAGAATTGCCAACGAACTGAACAAACTGAAGATGATTCTTAAAGAAGGAGAAATTCTTGACGGAACAATTGTTGAAAACCATATCGGAATCAGTAAAGAATACAATATTTTTGAGCTTCAGAAGGCTTTGGGAACTAAGAATGCCAATGCTGCTTTTAAAATTGCTCATTTTATGGGTAAAAATCCGAAGAATAATCCTTTTGTCATGATGCTGGCAAGCCTTTACAATTATTTTTCAAACGTTATTATTTATCAGACGATGGCAGGACAGTCTCCGCAGACGATTGCTTCACAGATGGGAGTGAATCCTTATTTTATTAAAGACTATGCAGAAAGTGCCAGGCTTTATCCTCTGAAACATGCCACAAGAGTCATTTCTATTCTCCGTGAATTCGATATGAAAGGAAAAGGACTGGGAGCCGTAAATATGGGAGAAGCTGAGCTGATCAGAGAACTGGTGTACAAGATCATCAATGTAGACAAGATTAAAATGAAGGTGTGAGGCGAACGATGAGCTAACGGGATGTAAGATGCGCAATTTGAGGTATGATGGTAAGAGAAATGAAAACAGAAATGTTAAATTTACACCAACCTGAACCTCGGAACAGCTACCATCGAAATTCAACATATCAGATATTGACAAGTATCATTAAAATAACTTTAAAAAGAAATTAAAAATTCCGAAATTAGCGGTCTAATTCAAATTAAATCTTTTCGAACAAAGCAAATTATGGAGCAAAACATTTTAGATTGTGTGATCGTTGGATCTGGGCCTTCTGGTTTCACAGCTGCTATCTACGCAGCAAGAGCAGACTTAAAACCTGAATTGTTTACAGGTTTGGAGCCGGGCGGACAATTAACTACAACTACGGAAGTGGATAACTTCCCAGGGTATCCAGCCGGGATTACAGGTCCTGAAATGATGATGGATCTGCAGAAACAGGCAGAAAGATTTGATACCAAAGTTCATTACGAAATGATCACTAAAGCTGAATTCTCCAGGGAAGCAGGCGGTGTTCACAAATTATATGCAGGAAACAAAGAGATCCTTGCCAGAACAGTAATTATCTCTACAGGAGCTACTGCAAAATATTTAGGGCTTGAAGATGAGAAAAAATATGCAGGCGGTGGTGTTTCAGCTTGTGCTACGTGTGACGGTTTCTTCTACAGAGGAAAAGACGTTGTGGTAGTAGGAGCAGGAGATACAGCTGCAGAAGAAGCTACTTATCTTGCAAAATTATGTAAGAAAGTGACATTGTTGGTGAGAAAAGACGTTTTCAGAGCTTCAAAAGCAATGGTTCACAGAGTGGAAAGTACTCCGAATATTGAAGTGAAATTTCACCATGAATTAATCGGGATTGAAGGAGAAAACAGCCTTGTAGAAAGAGCGGTAATCATCAATAACCAGACTCAGGAGAAATCTACAGTAGATGTGGAAGGTATTTTTATCGCAATCGGTCACAAACCGAATACGGATATCTTTGTTGGCCAGGTAGATCTTGATGAGAACGGATATATCGTAACTGAAAAAGGTTCTACAAGAACCAATCTTCCTGGAGTATTTGCGGCAGGAGATGTTCAGGATCATATTTACAGACAGGCTATTACAGCTGCAGGAAGCGGATGTATGGCGGCAATGGATGCAGAGAAATATTTAGCTGAATTACACTAATCTTATTTAGCTTATACAATACAAAGCGTGCCCTATGGGTGCGCTTTTTTGTTTATTTATGGATTCTTTTTTAACACAACGTATTTTATTATTAATTTTTTGTCAGGTAATCGCAAAGAAGTCAATTTTTTCTAATCCTATCTATAGTTTTTAAGGCACAAGAACATTTCGACTTCGCTCAATATGAGATTTTCAGCAGAGAGTATACGGTATCAATTTTATCAGAGATAAAATCCTGGCGCCTTAAAAGGGTCTTCATATTTCTATTTCTTGCGCCTTTGCGCTTTCCAGCAGTATCCATCAAAAATTTAATCAGAATGGTGAAACAACTAACAAAACATTGACATATTTGTGAAACAGCAAAACGATCCTGAATTTGCATTCCATTAGAATTGTAAAATTCCTAAATTTGGCTTCTAATTAAAAACAAAATGGAAACAAAAATCATAAAAGTTACACATGTTACCGGAACCTACATTATTGAAGTTCCCAATGGAGCGCTTAATGATATGAAAACCCAATTGGACAAATGCCTTAACGATGAACAGGCTGCTATTGTAGTAAAGGGAGAAGATGGAGACCAGTTTGTATATCCGTCTGATTTTTTAAAAAACAGCTTCATTTCTATTGTTGATCGGGAATAAGCAGCCTTTCACAGATATAAAATAAAAACGGCTTCCAACGGAAGCCACTTTTTATCCTTTATGTAGGGAGAGACTATCTCTTTTTGTATTTTGCATTTTCTGCTTTTAAAGTCTCTATCTGCTCTTTCAGAAGATTAATGTATTCCTGCTGGCTTTCTAATATATATTCTGGGATACTACAGTACTGATTGTAGTTGATACTTGAATTATCATTAAGAGTAGGGTTGTCATTGTGCTGTATTT
Source organism: Chryseobacterium candidae (assembly GCF_004916905.1). Classification (GTDB taxonomy): domain Bacteria; phylum Bacteroidota; class Bacteroidia; order Flavobacteriales; family Weeksellaceae; genus Chryseobacterium; species Chryseobacterium candidae. The sequence goes on along the minus strand of NZ_SDLV01000041.1, from coordinate 740 downwards.
GAGAAGTTTTCTCTTCCTTAATATCTTCTACAGAAACCTCCAATGCTTTGGCCAGTTTTTCCCATTCGTCATCAAATATTCTGACATCTCCACTTTCTTTTCTGCTGTAGTTGGAGACGTCGGTGGCAAGAAGATCCGCAATCTGCTGTTGCGTATAGCCTTTCTGCTTTCTTAATGTTCTTAGCTTTTCCATTGTCATAGGATACCTGTGTTTTTACAAATGTAGTGAAAAATATGTGTGTTTGTAAATAGAGCTGTAAGTTTTGTCATATAAAAGCCTTTCTATAATGGGATTCCCGAAAACATGGTCGTTTTAGATTTTTATATTGAAACTTTTGCGAAAGAGCGAAAAATAATTCCCTTGATTTATAGTCTATTATTAAGTTTTGTTAAAATTTGTGTGGGAAAAGTTTTGCAGAAATTAAAAATCGTTCTATATTTGCACCACTGAAAACAACGGTATAGCCGGAGTTTAGGGAGAGTTGGCAGAGTGGTCGATTGCGGCAGTCTTGAAAACTGTTGACTGTAACAGGTCCGGGGGTTCGAATCCCTCACTCTCCGCTTAGGGAGACGTTTATTTTTTTAACGTCTCCTTTTTTTGTACCCTAAATTGCTTGATTTCCGGGCGGCAAAGGGAGGGGCGGATCAGTCTCAAAAGTTGGGGACTAGGCAAAAAGTTTAGCTAATCTGAATGAGAAGAATGCTTTGTCTTTTACACCTCTGAGCTGCATTCTGAAGTT
>NZ_SDLV01000040.1 GCF_004916905.1 Chryseobacterium candidae | reverse complement strand
AAAAAACTTCAGAATGCAGCTCAGAGGTGTAAAAGACAAAGCATTCATCTTATTCAGATTAGCTAAACTTTTTGCCTAGTCCCCAACTTTTGCGCTTGATCCCAATTTACTTAATGAAAAGGTTGCTTTCCCCCAAAAGTAGAATTTGACGGAAAAAGTTTTCAAACACCTAAAATGAATATTGTTGCTCAATGTATCTACCAGTATAACAACGGATTAGGAAATAAAAAAACCGACATCGAAGAGTAAAATCTTCAAATGTCGGTCTTGTGACCTCGACAGGATTCAAACCTGTAACCTTCTGAGCCGTAATCAGATGCGCTATTCAGTTGCGCCACGAGGCCTTTTGTTATCTTCTTGATTAACGGTTGCAAATATACCACTTTTTTCCGTTCTTTGAAACATGAAACAGAAAATTTTACTTTTATTCACGGTCTTCTCGCTAATTGCCTGTAAAAGAGAATCAAAAATTTCGTCCTCAGACTGGACAAATATCTCAAACCGCACCCAATTTAAGGAACATGATGGTATCCTGGAACTGAAATCGGGGAATTTTACTTATAACTTTAAGCAAAATCAAACACCTTTCAAGAAAATAATCCTGTTGAATGCAAGTATGGCCGGCTATATTTCGGAGCTTGGAGCAGAAAATTTAATTATAGGAGTTTCCAGTCCGGAGTATATTTATTCAGAAAAAATTCAGAATCTGATTAAAGAAGGAAAAATTCAGAATGTAGGAAGCGAACAGAAATATGATGTGGAAAAAATTATCTCTATGAAACCGGATGCTATTTTTACCAATCATATTGCAAGTTTTGACAATACTTATGAGCTTTTAAAGAATAATGGTATTCAGGTGATATTTCTGGATGAATACATGGAACAGAAACCTTTGGAAAAAACAGCTTATATCAAAATTTTCGGAGAACTTTTAGGAAAAGAAAAAGAAGCAGAAGCTAAATATCAGGAAGTTGAAAAAAGTTACAGCGATCTGAAACAGCTTGCGTCAAAAGCAAAAGAAAAACCTGTTGTACTTGCCAATGAAATGTATGGAGATGTTTGGTATCTTCCGGGAGGAAATACTTCCGTGGCTCATTATATTTCGGATGCCAACGCTAATTATATCATGAAGGATAATAAAGATGAAAAAGCATTGACAATGAGCTTTGAGGAAGTTTATGCCAAAGCAGGAGGGGTTCAGTACTGGGTAAATGCAGGAAGTCATGCTTCGAAAAAAGAAATGCTGGGCATGAATCCTTTCTATGGGAAGCTGGATGTGTTCAATAAAGGGAAAATGTATACCATTGCGGGAAAAGAAAAACTGAAAGCCAATGATTTCTTCGAAAGTGGCGTGGTAAGAGCAGATTTGATCCTTAAAGATTACATTAAGATCTTCCATCCGGAACTTTTACCGGATTATCAGCTTACTTATATGAAAGAATTGCAGTAACTCGTACTATTTGCTTATTTTTGTCTTTCCTTTTTATCAAGTTATGTGGAAAAAAATTAAACAGCTTATCTTCATCATTCTTGTTTTGAATGTAGTTTTCATTATCTGGGGTAGATTCTTTAATCCGCCCATTACACTTACCCAGATAGGAGGGCTTTTTGAATATGGAAAACTGCATAGAGATTATATTTCCTATGATGAAATGGGAAATAATGTGAAAAAGGCCGTAATAGCCTCGGAAGACCAGAAATTTTTTGATCATGACGGTTTCGATTATACAGCCATCGAAAAAGCCATGAAATATAATGAGAAAGGCAAAAAAATAAGAGGAGGAAGCACCATTTCCCAGCAAACAGCAAAGAATGTATTTCTATGGCAGGGCAGAAGCTGGGTGAGAAAGGGGCTTGAAGCTGTGTATACTTTCATCATCGAGAAAGTATGGACTAAGGATATTATCCTGGAAAGATACCTGAATTCCATAGAAATGGGGCAGGGAGTATTTGGTGTAGAGGCTGCTGCTCAATATTATTTTGGAAAATCATCCAAAGATTTAAGTACCTCAGATGCAGCCTGGATTGCTGCTGTATTGCCTAATCCAAAGAAGTATGATCCTAAAAACCCATCTCCATATCTAAGAAAGAAACATAATTGGATTATGAGACAGATGAGGAATGTGAGTTTGAAATAGTATCTTTGTCCTAATGAAATTCTTTAATTCCAGCACAAATTTTGAGTCAGTTCTTAAAAAATATTTTTCTTTTAAGAACGAAACTCTTTCTTTAGAACCCTTTGCGGAGTTTCTGGAGACTGTAAAAGAGGCGGACTTCACAGATGTGCTCAATTTCTTCAGAAGCAATCCTAATTTTGCGGACAACTTTAAGTATTATATCCATAATATTTTTAGAGAAAGACCTTTCAACCTTTCCCTGACGGAAGCGAATATTCTTTCAGAAAATGCCTTTTTCCCGGAACTTAAGAAAAGAATACTGAACAAGGTTCTTCCACCCGTTGAAAACGAAAACACGGTGTGGTACATGATCGATAACGTCAGTATGAGACCGAAAAAGGATTTGAAATACCTGCATAATCTTCCTGAAAATGAGATCAATGAATTTTTAAACATGTTGGGAGCTTCGGATTTTATTATCCGCCCTAACGTTAAAAAGGAACTTATTTTCTCAATGAACATCCTTTCCTGGAGGGTAACAGGAATGGCGATGGAAGTGGAAGTAGTAAGAATGGCACCTCAATACAGAAATTTAGACAATCCGTTTCTTGCTCTTCAGAATGAGCTGGAAACATTAGCGGATGATCTTGTAAAAGACCCTGAATTACAGCTGCATTCAAAAGACAGCAGATTTAAGCAGATCAAAATCTATGCAGAGCAATGCCAGGAGTTTGTGAGTATTGCTTTTAAAAATTCAGCCAAATATGGTATTTCAGGAAAGATTAATCAATCCCTGTTAAAAATTCGTCAGCAGACGGAAAGAATATATGAAATTACTCAGTTATTGGTTATTGATACAGATGAAGATGTTCAGATAAAGTCTAAACAGTTGATTTTTAATATTCTGAATTATAAGTCTCACAAAAATAATATCTCAGACCTGATTAATGACAGCACGCGGCTGATTTCTCACCTTATTACCAATCACACTGCAGAAACTGGTACTCATTATATTACCTCTACCCGTAAGGAATATATGACCATGTTCTACAAAGCGAGTGGCGGTGGGATTATTGTAGGAGCACTTTGTGTTTTGAAAATGCTTTACGGATATATTCCCGGAAGTGATTTTTCACATGCCTTTTTATATTCCATGAATTATGCAATGGGATTTGTGATGATTTATCTGATGGGCTTTACCCTTGCTACAAAACAGCCTGCAATGACAGCTGCCACGATGACAAAAGTATTATCCGAAGAAGGCAATGCCCAAAGAAACAACACGGAATTTGCCCATTTGGTCTCCAAATTATTCAGAAGTCAGTTTATTGCCTTTGTAGGGAATGTGTTGCTCGCTTTTCCGGTGGCTCTTGCCATTATTTACGGATTGGATGTGTTTTTCTCACAAAATCTTGCTGTAGAACGTTCTGATAAATTGTTAAAAGATCTTGATCCTTTTAAATCAAAAGCTATTCTTCACGCAAGTATTGCCGGATTCTACCTTTTTATTTCCGGGATCATTTCCGGGAATATCGGGAATAACTCTGTGTTTTATCAGATTCCGGAAAGAATTGCCAAAAACCTTTCCATCAGAAGCTTTTTCGGAAAAAAATTCGCAAAAGGACTTTCGAAATATTATGCTAAAAACTGGCCGGGAATCATTTCTAATTTCTGGTTTGGGGTTTTCCTTGGAGCAACTGCTCCGGTCGGAATGTTCTTCGGGCTGGATCTGGATATCAGACACATTACCTTCGCAGCCGGTAACTTTGCCTTAGGACTATATGGAAAAGATTTTTCTGTAGATTCTTATACATTCTGGATGTCTTTTGTAACAGTATTTCTGATTGGTTTCTTCAACTTCCTGGTAAGTTTCAGTTTGTCAATGTTCCTGGCATTCAGGTCAAGAAAGATGAACTTTGGCCAGGTAAGTGAAATCTATAAAGAGATTTTCAGATATTTTACGAAACATCCGCTGAAATTCTTCCTGCCATTACAATCCGGACTGGATAAAAAAGCAGATGATCTCATGAGCAGTACGATTTCCAATAAATCAGAAGAAGATTAATGGTATTTAAAATAAAAAATGCTACCCTCTCAAAAGTGTCATTCTGAACGAAATGAAATGTAGTAAAGAATTTCATCTGTCTGGTTTTCAATAAGATTATTTCTTCGTCAGAATGACAAAAGCTATATTGTTTGACTTTTGAGACATTCGTATTTTTCTACAGATATAACTTTAGTCTTACAATATTTGAAGGTCTTTAAATTTATCCGCTCCGAATTTATCCTGAAATTTCTTGAGATAGAAGCTCTTTCGCATCTTAAAATCATGTTTCAATAAAGGAGAATCAATTTTGATTACGATACATTCATTTTCTATATTGACACTTCTGATTTCTTTGAAAAGACTTTCATCAAGATATTCTTCAAGGAAGTCTTTGATGTCAAAAGCCACAAGTTTATCTTCAAAACCATAAATTCTGGCAAAAGATTTTACCAGCTCAGAGGATTGATATTCACGTTTTTTCTTCTTCATAGTCGTAGTGCGGGTTTCATAGTCGTGATTCGGTTTTTTGAGTTACGTGACTCGGGATATGTTTCGAATGATAAGTTAAGATAAAAAAATCTATAATTTGGAGAATCAGATTTAAATATTTTATGATTTTTAATTATAAATTTTGGTTTCAGAACCTTTTGATGGTTAAACCTCAAAAATTATACTCTCTTCATTGATTTTCTTTACCACATTTTCTGTACGTTCTCTATGAGTATCTGTGATAAAAATCTGTCCGAAACTTTCTTTATTAACCAGCTCAATCAATTGTGAAACCCTTGTATCATCAAGCTTATCAAAGATATCATCAAGCAACAGGATAGGAGTCTTTTTGGTGAGCTCTTTTACAAGACTCATCTGAGCCAGCTTTAAAGAGATCAGGAAAGATTTCTGCTGTCCCTGAGAACCGATTTTCTTGATTAATACATGATCCATTTCAAAAAGAAGATCATCTTTATGAATTCCTTTCGAAGTATAAGTAAGCATACGGTCTTTTTCAAGACTTTCCTTTAAAAGATTTTCAAAAGAATCCTCCAGCAGATGTGATTCGTAAATAACAGATACTGTTTCTTTTCCACCGGAAATAATCTGATAGAAATTCTGAACAATAGGATTGAGCTGTTCTACAAAATCTTTTCTTTTCTTAAATATTTTTGTTCCAAATCTGGTGATCGGGTCATCATAGATTTCCAGAGAATCTTTATCCCATGTTCTGTTTTTGGCAAAATATTTCAGTAAGGCATTTCGCTGCTGGATGGTTTTCTGATACTGAATAAGATCAAAAAGATATTCTGAATCCGTTTGAGAAATCATAGCATCCAGAAACTTACGCCTGCTTTCCCCGGAATCCGAAATAAGATTGGAATCATAGGGAGAAATCATAACACTTGGCAAATATCCGATATGATCTGCAAGCCTGTCATAGCTTTTATCATTCTTTTTGATGACCTTTTTAGCTTCTTTAGGCTGAGTGATTCTGATGATATCTTCATTGTCTTCATTCTGAATTTCAGCATCAATGGTAAAAAAGTCTTCCTCTTGTTTAATATTGTTGAGGTCAGTATTTCCTAAAAAGCTTTTTCCTACGGATAAATAATGCAGGGCATCCAGAATATTGGTCTTTCCCATACCGTTATTTCCCACAAAACAGTTGATTTGCGGGGAAAATTCAAATTTTTTCTCAGAGTGGTTTTTGAAATTGTAGAGGGAAAGCTTCTTAATAATCATTCGTCAAAAATACTCCATTATTACTAAAAATAAAAAAGGAAGTGCGGAACAAGTTTCCACTCCGAATGAGAAATAAGCATCATCTCTTTTATTATCAGAGAAATAGATGAGAATATAAGTTATAATGCTTGCCATAAAAAATGCGAAGGCATACTGAAATTCAAGATAGAAGATCCCAATGATAGTACTGATGAAAACAAGGGTGTAGGCAATGTATTTGGTGTTATCAATACCTATCAGCATAGGAAAGGTTTTTACCGTATCACTATTCATATCCCGGATATCAAAGGGAAGTACTAGAGCCGTAATAAAGAAAAAACTGATCAGAAAAATAGGTATACTGAATTCAGGAAGGGTAAGCCAGCAGTTGACCAATGCCCACACCAATCCTACGTAGAAAACTTTCAGTAAAGGAATTTTCCGGATATAAACATCAAGAAAAAAGCTATTATAAAGTAGTCCCAGCACAACAATAATAAACCATTTTAAAAGTCTTATTTCATTATGATTATGAATGATTAAAAAAGCGCAGACAATTCCTGCAATGGCATTCATGATCACTATTTTGAAAAAGTGTTTGGTGTATTGGTATTTAGTATACAGATAACCACTGAAATAAGTAATGAAAATTAGTGCAAAGGTAGGGAAACGGAATGTGTTTTGCTCTTTCATGAAAAATACTGCAAAAAGAGTTCCCATAAGGGAGACATAAAGCTGACTGTCTATGACGGTTTTTTTCAGTATTTTTAAAATGTTCATTTATCAAAATTAATATATATGAAAAGATTTTCCAAGATTTTTCTGCTTTTGCTTATAATGCTGAGCTTTTCAACGGTGTCCGCACAGAAATATTACGATACCCAATGGAAAAAAGTAGCTGAAAACAGTACAAAAGGAGCCTATAAATCTAATCTTCCCATTATTTTAGACATACAAAAACAAGCCATGAAAGAAAATAATGCCTTCGAGCTGATCCGTTCTCTGAAAGCGGAATTCAGTATTGTGGACCAGACAGTGGACGATGATCAGAATGATGATGCTTCACGGTTTTTCAAAAAACTTAAAAATGCAGAAGGGAAAATAAACGGAGAGGGAAAACTTATATTTAAAGTTCTGCTTAATGGTTTTTTCATGGATTATTACAACCAGAATGCATGGAAAATAAACGGAAGAACCAATATCAACTCGCAGGACGTTTCACAGATTGAAACCTGGAGTAAGCTGGATTTTAAAAATTATCTGACTAAAAACTATCAGGAACTTGATCAGGAGAAGCCTGAAATGAAAAAGATTTCCCTGGAAAAGTATAAGAATATCTTTTCAGAAGCTGGAGATATCGCTTATTTCCCGACATTATCAGATTGGTATGGCGTAAAGAAAATAGGATTTTTATCTGAAAACAATATTTTCACCAAAAATGAACTGGCTGCCAACCGTACAACAATTAATGCAACTTATGATGAACTGATCGGGCAGAATACAGGAAATTCAAGGCTGTATTTCATGAGAGAAAAGATCACGGAAAACTGTAGCTTCAATCATTGTAAGGATAAACTTCAGCAGCTTCAGATTCTTTTGAAATCTAATGTAGAAGGAGATTATAAAGTAATGATCATGGGAGATGTCATGGATGAGCTTACTAATCAGAAGAAACCTAAAGAAGCTCTTGCATTGGCTGCACAAGCTAAAAGTGAATATCCAAAATCTCTTTTTCTGGAGAATATTAAAAGCAAAGAAGTCCAGATTGTCAATCCATATCTGAATTTAAAATATGAATCTCAGACTCAGAATAATCTGCCCATTCATTTTGTTGCACAATATAAGAATGTATCAGAATTTACCATGAATATTTATGAAGTAAAAGAGGATTTTACGTCACTGCTTCAATACGTTCAGAACTCTTATTCCAATACTTTCGGAAATCTAAAAAAGAATCTGGTAAGAAAGGAAAAATTTCAGCTTCCGGATCCCAAAGATTATCAGAGCCATACAAGTTCTCTGGAAGTGAAGCCACTTCCTTCAGGAGTATATGTGGCAGAATTTACCGTTGCAGGAGCAGATATGAAAGATACTGACTCCAGACAGAATTTTTACTTTCTGGTTTCCGGGAACAGAATAATTTATCAGGCCAAAACAGACAGAAAGCCTCTTTCTGACGAACTGAAATTAGTTAATAGTGAGAATGGTAAGCCTTTAGCCAATGAAGGTCTTCGATTTTATGAATTTGTTTCCAATAAAACTCTAACTAAAATTGAGGGAACAACCAGTGCCAGCGGAGTATTTAAGCTTCCTGCTACAGACAGCAAAGAATATTACAGAACTTTCCTGATCCAACAGCCTAAAACAAATGATTTCCAGATCATGCAGGTGTATGGAAACAGAGGCTATGCTGATGATTATAATCCAAATAAACAAACGCGTTCAACCGCTCAGATTTTTGTAGACAGAGGAATTTACCGTCCCGGGCAGACTGTTTATTTCAAAGTGATCAATACCAGAATCAACAAGGAGGTGGAAGCTGTTCTTTCAGGATTAAAACAAAAAATCACTTTATTGAATACCAATAGTGAAGAGGTTTCTTCACAGGAATTTACTACCAATGAATTTGGTTCTTATCATGGAAGTTTTATTCTTCCAAAAGGAAAACTGAACGGAAACTTTTATCTGAGAATAGAAGGAGAAAGCACAGGATATAAAAATTTCAGGGTAGAAGAATACAAAAGACCAAAGTTTGAAGTAACCTTTGACCCTGTTAAAGAGGAGTACAAATACGGTCAGACTATAGAACTGAAAGGAAAAGCTGTCATGTTCTCAGGTGTTCCGCTGAGCAATAGCACAGTGAATTATGAAATCAAAAAACAGAATATCAGATGGAGGTATTTCAGCTGGTATCCGCAGAATGATGATAATGAAAATTCAATTCTTGGCGAAGCAAAAACCAACGAGAAAGGAGAATTTACAATTCGTTTAGAACTTAAAAAAGATGAAAAGCTGGAAGGAATACAGATTGATAATTATGCCATCAATGCCTCTGTGACAGACATCAATGGAGAAACGCAGTCCGCAGATACCCAATTAAAAGTAGCGTCAGTTTCTCATTACATTCAGGCAGAAAATATCACTAATATTTTTACTGACGAAAACGTGAAATTGAAGGTGGAAACCAAAAATTATAATGATCAGAATCTTAAGAAACCTTATCAGGTTAAACTATCCAAACTGAAGGCTCCGGAAAGAATTTTCAGAGATAATTTCAAATCTGATGTTCAGAACTTGCCGAAATATTCAAAAGAAGAATTCATCAGCAAATTCCCACATGATCTTTTTGATAAAAATGACGAGATTAAAAACTGGAAAACTGAGAAAGTATTAGTTGAAAGACAGCAGCAGCCATCCGCTGAAAATGCTCAGCTTTCAACGAATCTTGATTTAGGAAAACTGGAAACAGGAGATTACGAGTTGGAACTTTTCAATATAGAAGGAAAAGATACCATCAAAACTTCACAGTATTTCAGTGTTTGGGATAAAACAGCTTTAAAACCCACTCAGAAAACATTTCTTACAGTGATCGCTCCAAAAGAAGAATTATCAAGAGGAGAAAAAGCAAAAGTTTATGTTTACTCAGCAGTTCCTGATGCATTGGTGAATGTTTTTGTTCAGGACGGCTCCGGAAAAACGATTTCAGAAGTTCGTCAGATGAAAAACGGAATATTAGAATATACGGCTGAAATTCCTAAAGATAAAAGTGTTTCAGAGCTGAATCTTCAGTTTCAGCTGGTAGCATTTAATGATGTCAATACAGAATCTGTTTCTTTAAAAATAAAAGACACAGAAAAACCTTTAAAAATTGAAACCGTAACCTTCAGAGATAAGTTGGAGCCGAATGCTAAAGAAAAATGGACGGTAAAAGTAACCGGAAATGATAAGGAAAAGATCAATGCTGAGGTATTGGCGAATATGTACGATATGTCTTTAGATCAGTTTGCTACCAATAGCTATAGCTGGACAAAATTATACACTCCATTTGTAATTATTACCTCTTATGGAATCAGAAATTACCTGCAGCAGCAAAACTATCAGAAGAGATTTAGATATTTCGAAGATAGATATATAAATGTTCCTCAGTTTAACTGGTTTGATGGTGATTTTAATCACTATGTATTAAAAGGAAAAGCTTCAGGAGCAATGGTTAGCAATGCAGTAATGCCGGCTCCTTCTGCGGTTGCAAAAGAAGCTGCAATTGAAGAAGTAGTCGTTACTGGATACACAAAGAAATCTAATATGCACTATGATCAAGCCTCAGCTGCAAGAGTAAGAGCACAGGACGCGAATGGAGGTGAAGGTTCGGATGGAAAGGACCTTGAAAAAATTCCTGTACGCCAAAATCTAAATGAAACCGCCTTCTTCTATCCGGATCTGAAAACCGATGCGGAAGGAAATGTAAGCTTTGAGTTCACATCTCCGGAAGCACTGACAAAATGGAAACTGATGTTCCTGGCACACACTAAAGATGCAAGAGCCGCTACGTTGGAAAAAGAAGTAGTTACCCAGAAAGAATTCTCAGTGACTCCAAACTATCCGAGATTCCTGAGAGAAGGAGACGAACTGAATCTGCAGTCTAAATTATCCAACCTTACCGATAAAAAACTTAATGGTTCTGCCGAATTACAGATTCTGGATGCCTTTACCAATGAAAATATTTCTTCGAAATTCGGAATCACTTCAGGAGTACAAAATTTTAACCTGAATGAAAACGGAAGCAGCGCACTGACATGGAAACTGAAAGCTCCGGACAATGTTTCTTCGATCATTTTTAAAGTGGTGGCCAAAGCAGGAGCTTATTCTGACGGAGAACAACAGGCGGTGGCCGTACTACCCAACAGAATGCTTGTGACTGATGCCGTTCCGGTTTTTGTGAAAGAAGGCGAAACCAAAACATTTGTACTGGATAACCTTAAAAATAATACATCCACAACAGCTTCTAATGTTTCGAATACATTAGAACTGACAACCAATCCGATCTGGGAGATCATGTTTGCCCTTCCAAGCCTTAAAAATGATCAGAATAATTCTGCCGATGTAATCTTTAATAAATGGTTTGCTGATGTTTTAGCTTCAGAAATATTCAAAGCCAATCCGAAAATGAAAACGGTTTTTGAAGAATATCAGAACAAAGGATTATTACATTCAAACCTTGAAAAAAATCAGGAACTGAAACAGCTGTTGCTGGAAGAAACGCCTTGGGTGCTGGAAAGCAAAAATGAAGGAGAGCAGATGCAGAAACTGGCATTGCTGTTTGATGTCAATACGATGAAAAACTCCATTAATCAGGATTGGGACGATTTCAAAAAACTACAGAATCCTGATGGTGGATTCTCCTGGTATCCTGGTTACCCAAGCTCTTACGGAACATCATTGTATATCCTTAAAAATTTAGGAAAAATCAATTCCTGGTTAAAAGATAATGTGAAAGACTATCAAAGTACAGATCAAAAAGTGCTTGTAGCTCAATTGATTCAGTATGTAGACAATGAGGTTGCCAAATATTATGATGTGAAAAAAGACAATGTCTGGAACAACTGGGCAATGGATTATCTTGATACCAGAAACTATTGGGAACAGCAATATCCATTGAAAGGAAAAGGGGCTACATTGAAAACGTTGGTAAAACAAAAGGCAAAAACAGCGAAAATAACCGATTTTACATTCTTCGGACTTCACCGCGCCGTATTATTAATGAACGATTATGGTCTGAAAGAGGTGTCTGCAAAGTTGATGACCTATCTTAAAGAAACTTCTACAGATACCAAAACACAAGGGGTTTACTGGAAACAAAATCTGAATGACTGGGGATGGTTTGGTTCAAAAGTGGTTAACCATGCCGGAGCACTGGAAGCTTTCAATACGTTAAAATCTAACGACCAAAACTTTATTGAAGACATGAAAATCTGGCTGGTAACCCAAAAAGAAGTGAACTCGTGGGGAAGCTCAAGAGGAACTGCTGAGGTGATCTTTACCATTTTGAATTCAGGAAAATCATGGACCGGAGCAGAAAGTGATAAAGCTACTATTGTTTGGGGTGGAAAAGAAGTCGCACCGCAGACGCAGGCAACAGGCTATGTAAAATCAAGTATGAAACCAGAGACTGTAGATAAAAACTTAGCTACTGTAACCGTTACAAAACCCGGTCCGGGAATTGTTCAGGGAGGATTGTTCTGGCAGTATTACGAAGATATCGATAAAATAAAATCTTCTGAAAGCTATATTTCTGTAACGAAAGAACTGTATAAAAAAGTGAAAACCGTAAACGGTGAAGAGCTGCAGAAAATTTCAACTGAAACACCGTTGAAAGTAGGAGATAAAATTACCGTTAGAATGATTCTTAACACAGACAGAGCGATGGAGTTTATTCATATCAAAGATATGCGTGCAGCAGGATTTGAGCCTGTAGATGTATTATCCGGGTATCAGTGGAAAAATAATCTGGGATACTATCAGTCTGCCAAAGATGCTTCTACCAATTTCTATATTCAGTATATGCCGAAAGGAAAATATGTATTTGAGTATGATGTAGTAGCTAATGCATCCGGTAAATTCTCCAATGGAATTACAACCATGCAGAATTATTACGCACCACAGATGAATGCTCACACAAAGGGAAGTAATGTGACAATTTCAGAGTAATGGATATACAACAAGAACTCTAGTAACTTTTACTGCAGTTTTTTGTTTCCGGATTTTCAGTAAAAATAGAATTAATTCTAAAATTCAAACATTCGTTTAATTGTGGAATAGTTTTTGGAATTAAGATACTAGCAATTAAAAAAATTATTAAAAGATGAAATTTTCTAAAACTTTAATAACAGGATTAGTATTAATGACTGGAATAAATGCTTTCGCACAAAAGAAAGCAGAAAAGTTTGAAAAACTGCAGATTGAAATGTTCCCAAAAGCAAAAGAAGGATATAAACAAGTATATATTCAGCTTCCTGTAGCAAAAAATGAAAACGACTTAAAAGTTGAGCTTTTTGTGGGGGCTGAAAAAATGTTAGACTGTAACAACTATTTCTTAATGGGAGAAATGAAAACACAGGATCTTCAGGGATGGGGATACAACTATTATGAAGTAGAATCTAACGGGGAAACAGCAGGAACACTGATGGGTTGTCTGGATAAAAAACCAACTAAAAAATTCGTCACGCTAAAACCTGAAATCGTAAGATACAACAGTAAACTTCCATTGGTATTCTATGTACCGAAAGATATCGAAGTTCGTTACAGAATCCTGCGTCCTGATGCTGCCATGAAAAAAGCAGTTCAAAAATAAATCAGCTTATTATAATCATACAGAAAACTCCTCACAGCATGTGGGGAGTTTTCGTTTTTTTCAGGGTAAAATAATTCGTCATTTCTTTGCTAAGTGAAACGCCCTTGCGAACGAATTCAAATCTATCAACAATGCTTTTGCGAACACTGCGTTGTATTTTAGGTTTCGGATAAAGCCAATTGAAGTTTAATTTTTTTCCAAACGGACTAAAGTCCGTTCCTATTGAATATGATCTCTCGCAGTAAAGATCGTTTTTTCAAAGTTTATTTACTCCGTTTATCGTTCCGCAGAAATCCAGCTTTTAAAATTTATAAAGAGAATAAGTCCAATTTTATTCAATAGAAATGGGCTTTAGCCCATTTAATTAAAAGATTTAAGCCCCTTTGGCTTTAGCCTAAACTTACACTCAGTTTGACAGAGAGCAGATTATATATTTTCAAAGTTTATCCACTCGTTTGTCTTTCTTCGGGAGTCATCTTCCAAAATTCAAACTTAGTTTTTCAAATAAAACCTTGTTTTACCCCTTTTATTTCCTCAGAAAAATACAATAAAAAGACTATGAAAAAAGCAGAGCTAATTATTTTTTCAAAATTTTTTAAGTTTTAATTAACATTTAAACGCTTTGGGTAAAACTTTATTTTGCAGGGTTTTAAATCTAAACAAATTTTAAACTTAGTTTAAATTCACTGTATTGTAGAATTATCTTTAAAGATTTTAACAATTTTTGCATTATATTTGTTGTAAACATAAACCATGAAAAACAATTTATTGATTTTTACGTTTAGTTTTTTTGCTTTCCCCGCTTTTGGCTGGGCACAGTCTGCGCCGGATTTTAAAGAACTTCTGGATAGTGCGATGGTTCGGGACTCGAACCTTAAAATGCAGATTACCCAAAACAAACTTACCGATCTTGATGAACATAAACTGAAAGATATCTTTCTTCCAACTCTGGAATTGAGTGGCCAGGCAGGTTATCTCAACGGAACAGCAAGACTGACGTCACCCGAATTTAATCTTGCTCCCTTCATCAATATTCCCGAAGGGACTTTCAATAATAACTTCAACGTATCAGGTTTTTCCGGTATTGCCAAGGCAGATGCCAAAATGCTTCTGTATTCAGGAGGAAAGGTGAAATACATGAAAAAAGCCGTGGAGGAAAAGAAAAAGTCTGAAGATATCCTTCTGGAGAAAACAAAAGATGAGGTGATTGCCACTATTTCTAAAGCGTATGATCAGCTCGCACTGATTCATCAGTCTAAAAAGGTTCTCGATGAAAGTAAAAAAAGGCTTGATATCAACAGAAAAACAGCCGATAAAGCCCTTGGTTATGGTTTGATAACACCTTATGACCATAAGAAAATTGAGCTGGCCCAGGCTACTTTAGATGCCAAAATGGTAGAATATGAAGGGAAAAAAGAATTGCTTCTTACCCAGCTTTATATTTTAACCGGAATCAACAGAGAAAGGCTCAGAATGATTGATCCTGTATTATCTCCGGTGGAATTGCTGGCTGCAGAAAAAGGGATAGAGCAAAGAGCCGAAATTCGTGCTCTGGAACATGGAATCAGTGCTGCAGACTATAAAATAAAAGCAGAAAGAACATGGATGATTCCTAAAGTACAGCTGATGGCTTCTGCCTATTATTTCGGATTGTACGGAAACAGAATAAAATCCTCAGAAAATGTTATTCCAGCTGTTCCCATTCTTGGATATGAAGGGAAAAAACTGGATTGGAGACCCAATAATATCAATGTATTTCCATTGATTACTGCAGGGGTTGGTTTTAAATGGGAAATTTTTGACGGGAAAGAAGGAAAACATGCAGAAGAAACCGCCAAAGTAGGAAAAGAAGTATTACAGAATCAGAAAGAAGATGCTTTGAAAAAACTGACATTGAATCTTGCCAATAATCAAACCAATTATGATATTGCTTCTGCACAGATTACGCTGAAAGCTAAGGAAAAAGAGCTGGCAAAAAATGCACTCGTGCAGGCAGAAAAAGAATTCAGATACGGAATGAGTAAATCTTCACAGCTTATTGATGCCGAAAATGATCTTGAAGTTGCAGAACTCGAATATCAGAATGCCATTTTCAACCAGAGAAGAGCGGGAATAGAACTGATGAGGTCTACCCAGGAACTGGATATCACCAAATTTTATTTAATCCCTTAAAAATTTAAATGATGCATAAAAATATATCTATACTCTTCGCTGCTCTGTTTTTATTGGGGAGCTGTGACAAAAAAAATGAAAAAATCAAAGAACCGGAAGGAAAAACTAAAAAGGATGTGATTTCTTTTGCTCCTAAAGTTACCGGAAGGATTCTGAAAATATATGTTTCCGAAGGTCAGACCGTAAAAAAAGGAGATACGCTTGCTCAGCTTGATGTTCCGGAAGTTTCTGCAAAAATTGCACAGGCACAAGGTGCAGTAAGCGCTGCGACGGCTCAGGAACAAATGGCCAAAAACGGAGCTACTGCCGATCAGATGAGGCAGCTTCAGGCCAAATATAAAGGACTCAAGGAACAGTATGAATTTGCTCAGAAATCTTATAAAAGAGCCAATAATATGTTCCGAGACAGCTTAATGTCTCCACAGGCTCATGACGAAATTTACGCAAAATTGCAAGGCGCAAAAGCTCAATACGATGCTGTAGTTGCAGAACTGGATGATGTAAAAAGAGGAACCCGTTTCGAAAAAGTAGAAATGGCAGCCGGTCAGGCCTCACAGGCCAAAGGAGCTTTGCAGGAAGCTAATGTAGCGTATTCCGAAAGATATATTATTGCCACCAATGATATGGAGATTGAAACCATCAGTTTAAACACCGGCGAGCTTGCAACCGCTGGTTTTGCACTGTTCAACGGGTATATTCCGGAAAGTACTTATTTCAGATTTACCATTCCGGAAAGCGCTATTTCAAAATACAAAAAAGGGCAGGAGGTCACCATGCAGGTAGTTTACAACAAAGAAAACCTGACAGGAACTATCGTGTATATCAAACAGCTGACAAAATATGCGGATATCACTACAGCTTACCCTGACTACCAGTTACAGGATGCGATCTACGAGATCAAAGTAAAGCCCAAAGACATGAATAAGGCTAAAAGTATTTTAGTCAATGCCAATGTAATCCTGAAATAAACTGAAAAGAACAGATGAAGCTTCTCTAGAGTTTCATTTCGTTCTTCCACCTATAAAAATATACAGATGAAAGAATTTTTCCGTCTTTTGAAACGTGAGTTCAAACTTTTTATCGGCAATTCTACCTTAAGGACGGTGTTCTTTTTGGCACCGGTTTTCTATGCAACGTTGCTGGGGTTTGTCTATAAAAGCGGAAAAGTTGAAAATACTCCAGTTCTTGTTATCGACAGGGATAATACACCTTTATCCAATCAATTGACAGAAATGCTGGATGATAATAAAAGCATTAAAATTATCAGATATCTGCAGGAACCTCTCAGTATCAAAGATGAGGTGATCAGACATGAGGCTGCTGCTGTAGTTATTATTCCCTCAAGATTTGAAGGAGATATGCTGCAGAAAAAATATCCTGAATTGAATGTGTATATCAATACAGGAAATGTTTTAACGGCCAATTTTGCTTCCAAAGCACTTCAGCTTACCATTGGTACATTTTCTGCGGGAGCTTCCATCAAAGCCCTTCAGAAAGCTGGAATGCCTGCTGCAAAAGCAGCTACACAATATGAACCTTTCAAAGCCAATTATATAACGCTATTCAATACTACCGGAAATTATCTCATTTTCATGTGGCCGGCGATGCTGGCTGTGGTATTACAACAGGTAATTTTATTGGCAATGGCGGTAAGTTTTGCTGCCGAATTTGAAAGAGGGTCTTTTGTAAAAGAATATCTCAAAATGAAAAGATGGGCTTTCCCAACCATGCTGATAAAAGTGATTCCAATCTGGGTGTTTTCTATTCTTATTGTAGGTATTTATTACTTTATGCATATGATCTTCAGGGTTCCGATGCCGGAAGGAATTTTTAATTTTATTCTTTTGACTGCCGTTTTTGTAGGATCAGTTTCATTTTTGGGCGTATTTATCAGTATTCTGATTCCGGACGCTTTGAAGGCAACACAGATTCTTATGGTTATTGCTTCACCAGCTTTCATCATCAGTGGTTTTACATGGCCTTTGAGTGCAATGCCTGCTTTTGTTCAGTTTATCGCGAATATCATTCCGTTAACTCCCTTTTTACAGGCTTTCAAAATTTTATTGATTCAAAAAGGTTCAGTAGAACTTACGTTTCCTTACCTGAAACACCTAAGCATCCTCTTAGCAATATATGCTATTATCGGGTGGATTGCTTTAAAAATCAAACTCTGGTTTATTTTCAAAAAATCTGTACCACAGGAAACTGAGGTGGAGAATACTTCTCAGGAAGAGATTGAATAGTTTTTGGTCGCTGGCTGCTTATTATTTAGCTGCAGGATTCCCTGTCTGCGTAATACGTAAACCTACAACCCTAATGCCTGAACTCGCAGCTTTCAATTTTTTCAGCCAACAATACAATCTAACAAAAAAACTGATATATTTGTTCATAGTAAAATAGAAATTATATGGAAAATGTATTTGATGCAAAAGATGCTCAAAACTATATTGATAGAATAAATAAGTTAGTGGAAGACACCCATGGTTTGTGGGGCAAAATGACAGTAGACCAGATGCTGGCGCACTGTTGTATTACCTATGAAATGATCTACGAGCCGGAAAAACACAAAAAGCCCGGAGCTATTGCAAAATTTATACTAAAAACTTTCGTAAAACCTAAAGTAGTGGGCGAAAAAGCATATCCAAAAGATTCTCCTACCGCTCCACAATTTTTGATTACCACCAGAAAGAATTTTCATGAAGAAAAAACAAGACTGATCGGGTTTATTCAAAAGACACAGCAGTTGGGGGCAGATGCGTTCGACGGTAAAGAATCTTTTTCTTTTGGTAAATTAAATGCTCAGGAGTGGAATAATATGTTTGCCAAGCACCTGAACCATCACCTGGCACAATTTGGCGTCTAAAAATCACACAATATGAAAAAAATTGTATTGCTTCTCATTCTGACTGCCAATGTTGTATTGGGTCAGATGCCGGATATTTCCAATACATGGCTGAACAATAGTAAACCTTACATAGGAACTATTGGAAACAAAGGCCAGGAACTGAAACTGAAAATCAATATTTCTGAACAGAATAAAAAGAATGATCAGGAATATTTTGTTTCAGGATACTCTCTTGTGGATACCAATTATGCAAAATTTGAAGGAAAAATTACCATTTCAAAATATAAAGATTCCAGAAAACAGGGAACAGTATACGGAGAATATGAGCTGGCGGAAGAGAATAAAGGAAAACATTCCGGAATTTTTAAAGGAAAGTTTATCTATCATTTTAGCTGGAACAGGAAAACAGAGAAAATTGAAGAGCAGCACATTGAACTTACAGGTGATTGGAAAAGTTATGACGAAACCCTTGAATTTAAGACCCATCTGAAAAATCAGTAACACGAACTCATACTCAAAAAACACCTAAATAAAAACTCACTACTATTATGAAACTAGGCGCATTTTCAATCAGTTTAAGCGTAAAAGATCTTCAGAAATCCAAAGACTTTTATGAGAAACTTGGATTTACAACCATGGCAGGAACAGAAGCACAAAACTATCTGATCATGAAAAACGGATCTACACTGATAGGCCTTTTTCAGGCGATGTTTGATGGAAATATGCTTACCTTTAATCCCGGATGGGACGAAAATGCACAGAATCTCGAATCTTTTGACGATGTGCGTGAAATCCAGAAAAGATTAAAGGAAAGTGGAGTAGAAATCGGAAAAGAAGCTGATGAAACCACCTCCGGACCGGAACATATCTATCTTAAAGACCCTGATGGAAACATGATTCTTATAGATCAGCACAGATAATAATTAAAACACACGTATGATGAGAATATTTAGAAGAATTATTTTACTTTTAGCTACATTATTAATCTTTTTGTTGGTTTTGGCTGCTTTTATTTCGGGAGACTGTAAATATGAAAAGTCGGTTTCTATCAATGCACCGGTAGAAAAAGTATGGCAAAATACCAATACCCTCAACGCAATGGATCAATGGAGCCCATGGAATGACCTTGATCCGGGGATGAAAAAAGACTGGACCGGAACAAATGGACAGCCTGGAGAAAAAGTTTGCTGGGACAGTAAAAATAAAAATGCAGGAAAAGGCTGTCAGGAATTGAAAAAAGTAGATGAAGCAGGTAAAAGAATCGATACGGAAATCAAATTTCTTACGCCATACGAAAGTGAAGCAAATGCTTATGTAGTACTAGTTCCGGAAGGAAACGGAACAAAGGCAACATGGGGATTTACCTCAGAGATACCTTATCCGTTTACCTTGATAAAGCTGTTTATGAATATGGAGAATGCTATTGGAAAAGATTACCAGAAAGGGCTTTCAAGATTAAAAGCACTATCCGAAAAACCACAATAAAAAAGCTAAACTTAAAAAAACAAATCAATACAATTATGGCAACAGTAAACGTTTACCTGACATTCAACGGAAACTGCAGAGAAGCATTTGATTTTTATAAATCTGTTTTCGGAGGAGAATATCCTTACATAGGAACATTTGGGGAAATGCCTCCATTAGAGGGAAAAGAAACACCTGAGGAAGACAAAAACAAAATTATGCACGTTTCACTTCCGATCTCTAAAGAAACGATTTTGATGGGAAGTGATACAGGAGGAGAATGGTCTTCCAACTTCAAGGCAGGAAACAACTTCTCAATTTCTGTGAATGCTGAATCTAAAGAAGAAGCAGACAGATTATTCGGTGGTCTTTCTGCAGGAGGACAGGTAACAATGCCTATGGAAGATACTTTCTGGGGCGCTTATTTCGGAATGTTTAGTGATAAGTTCGGAATCAACTGGATGGTAAATTATGATGATCCTGCTAAAATGCAGCAGCACCCATAAAATTGATCTTTGTATTCAAAATATTGAAAAAACCGGCAGGCCTTGTCGGCTTTTTTATTTATTAGCTGTATTTTTTATTTCTTTTTAATGATTTTGTCGCTTCCTGATTCTGTTGTGATGTGGTACATTCCGTCAGGCAGCTCACTAATATCAAACTTGTTTTCACTTTTTTTGGCATCTGTTGACCTTACAAGCTTTCCAGACTGGTCATATAACGAAACTTTGTTATTTTTCTTCAGATTATCCAAATAGAAGACACCGGAAGTTGGATTAGGATAAATATTGATCTTGTCTTTGACAGTGTTTTCTGAAGTACCCGGTGTGGAAATTTTTGTCCATGTAAATGCATCCAGGCACATATAGACATATCCTCCGGTAGATTGCAGCTGAAGCTCATCAATGATAGTATTGCTGTTATTCTGATTGTTTAAAGTAGTAAGATCAATCAGGGTAAATCCGTTGTTAATGTCTGTTGTTCCCATTTTTGCATTGAATGTCGTATTAAAACCGGAGGCTTTTGTAATGGTAAACTTTGTAACTCCTCCTGATTTTCCTGCAATGATAAGCGTTCCTGATGAGGTAGACTGATTTAAAGCAGTATTGCTTAAGAATACCCAAAACTTTGATACAGTGAATGCAGAACTTCTTTTAACACTGAAAGAAGGAGAGCTGATATTGGTTGTTCCTGTGTTGTCAATATAGATAATGTCATGGGCTGCTCCGTTCCAGCCGGTGTTCGGATAACTGCTTTGAATTCTAAAAGTTCCGGCCTGTGAAACAATACTGAATGTATATCCTCTACCGGTAAAGCTTGTGCTGCCGCCAGTTGAAGTTTCAAAAATTACAGTAGTTTCTGGGCACTGAATGCTGAAAGATTTCTTAATAAAGCAAAAATTACAAAAGAGATAATTTTTTTCATGATACAGATTTTTAATATTAACAGAAGGTCATAAGCTTCCTGTATTGTTGATCTACTCACGAGATTTTCCTGTAAATGATACCACAAAATAACTTAGAAATACAAACTGATTACAGCGTATTAAATGCTGAATTGAAAAATGCGTAGAAATACGCAGTTTGGATATTTATTATTGTAATAATTTTGAAAAATGAATATTATGTTAATTGAAATCAATTTATTTCACGGTATGGTTATTTTTTTTATAACTTGTAATGTGTAGATAAGGTCACTTTATTCAAACCTATTATATAATTTAAAACAAGAAAAACTATGGAACTACCTAAACATGCAGTCTTATTGGAAGATGCTAAAAAATGGATCAGCAATTGGCAGAATACAAAAATTATCGATGGAACATCTATCCGGGCTCATCTTATCCCGGCAAAGGATATCTATGATATTTTCATTAAAGACAAAGGATTTGAAAGATATCGAGGATACAATGCCATTACCGATGAAGGCGAATTTAAATTTCTGATGGTAGGAGTGGATGCATATGATAATGATATTGTAGATTATGATAAGGGAGATTATGTTTATGATATGACCACACCGTGTCCAAGCGTATGCTCCACTGCAAAATGGTGGAATCTGTAATCCGAAAACTAGAGATCATTGGATCACTGGATAGAAATATTGTCGTTAATTGGAAAAGGCATTCTGCTGATTAATCTGGCAGTATACTGTATAGGCTTTTCCGGAAGAGGAAGAGCCTGTATATTCTTCATCAGCTATTTGGCATGGATATTACTATGTGAAATTGTTTTCTATGTATTGAATTCACAGAAGATTAATAATCTGTTTTTCTCACATTATTATCTGATAGGGCAGTTTTTGTTACTGGGATTATTTTTTCATGAAATTTTAACGGAAAAATACCAGAAAAAAACAGCACGTACACTTTTAATCATCATTCCTGTAGTTCTTGTTATACAGTATATATTATATCCCGAAAAGTATTATGTTTTTAATCTGTTCGAAATATTTGTCACTTCTTATTCTATTATCATTCTGGCATTATTTCATTTATATAATATACTGGATACCAAAAAGAAATACAATTATATAAGCCTGGGACTTTTACTTTACCTGATAAGCAGTACCGTAATATTTTTGTCCGGAAACCTCTATACGGTGATGAACAGAAAACTGCATAAAGAGATTTGGGTATTCAATGTTGTTATGTTTATTGTGTACCAGATTTTTATTCTGATTGAATATCTTTCTTCCCGTAAAAAAAATGTGTAATTACTGTTATGATCTTACAAAATGAATGAGAATACAATTATTTCCACTATCGTTTATACCTTTCTGGCATTTACCTTACTGGCGGTTACCCTGATCATATTTTATTATTTTTCGAATAAGAAAATAACAAGAAACCTTATTCAGAAAAAAGAGCTGGAGGTGAGATATGAGAAAGATCTTACCCACGCCATTATCAGTGCTCAGGAAAAAGAGAGACTGCGGATTGCCCAGGATCTGCATGATGATATCAGCTCAAAGCTCAGTGTGGTTTCTTTGAATATCCATCTTCTGGATTTTGATAATTTAACCAGAGAAGAATACAATGATCTGAAAAATAAAATCATACATCTGGTCAACAAAACTGCAGAAAGTGCCAGGCAGATCTCACATGATCTCCTTCCTCCAATTTTGGAAAAATTCGGACTCCATGCGGCAATAGATGCATTGTGCTCAGAAATAAACCTGTCCAAAACCCTGCAGGTTACTTATTCCAATAGTCTGTACTTTGCAAAAGCAGAGGAAGAAAAAAATTTGCATATCTTTAGAATACTTCAGGAGCTCATTAACAATTCCATAAAACACGGGGAAAGTACACATATCGATATAGAATTTTTGGGAAAAGACGGTAAAAATACCTGTATCTATAAAGATGATGGTAAAGGATTTAATTTGAATGAAAATACTTTGAAAGAAGGATTAGGCTTAAGAAATATCAGAAGCCGGGTAGAACTAATCAGTGGAACACTAAAAATTGAAAGTGAAAACAATAAAGGAATTGCTGTAGAATTTACATTTTAAATCATTATAAGATGGAGAATAACATAATTCGTGTAATAATTGTAGACGATGAAGCACTCTTTCGCCAGGGAATTTCATTGTTGATACAGAGAGAAAAAGATATTGAACTGGTAAGTGATTTCAGTAATGGCAAAGAGCTGCTGGACGAGCTTGTAACCCTTGAAAAACTGCCTGATATTATCCTGATGGATCTCAATATGCCGGAAATTAACGGAGTAGAAGCTACCAAACAAATCCATATCAAATATCCTCAGATCAGGATTATTGCATTAACGAGCTATAATACAAAAGCATTTATCGTCAATATGATACAGTCAGGAGCCTGCTCTTTCCTTAAAAAAAACTCAAGCCCTGCAGAATTGCTCACCGCAATAAGGGAAGTACACAGCAAAGGCTTCTTTTATAATAATGAGGTAATGGAAGCGCTCCATCAAAACCTTATAGAACCTAAAAAGAAAGTTTCCAGTATTTTTGATGCCAATCATATCTCCAAAAGAGAAAAAGAAGTATTGGAACTCATCTGCAAACAATACAATACTTCTGAGATTGCTGATCAGCTTTTTATAAGCTCCAGAACCGTTGAGGGCCACCGCAACAGCCTTCTGCTGAAAACAGGAGCCAAAAATACTGCGGGTTTAGTGGTATATGCCATAGAAAGTAAAATTGCAGATATGAACTATTTAAAAGACAGGTTTGAATAAACATTCATGCAGATGTTTTATTAAAAATTAAATGAAATTTATATTTTCTGATTAAATTAGCAGTTGTTTTGAAAAGCAGAATCCCAGAAGGGTGTTTATGAAAAACAATAATTTACAGTAACAAACAGAAAATACAAAAGAATGAAATTTACAATTGAAAACATTAAAGCAGAACATCAGAAAGTAAAAAGCGGAGCCGATTTTCCCCAATATATTCAGGCTATAAAAGCATTGGGGGTTTCTCATTACAAAACATATGTCTCAGATGGAAATACCAGGTACTTTAATAATGAAAACCAATCTGTACAGACCGGCAGCAAATATGATGAGCTTCCCATTTCCAAAACTTTAAACCTTGAAAATTTTAAAACCAGGCTAAAACTACATCAACAAGGAGGAACAGACTACATGACTTTCTGTAAAGACTGTGCCGAAAACGGAATCAATGGCTGGACAATGGATCTGAATGAAATGACCTGTAATTATTTTGACCAGAATGAAAGTTTTGTCCTGACAGAACAGGTTCCGGGATAATTTTTTACAAAAAAACGGATGCAGACCATTGCATCCGTACTTCTTTAAAGTAACTTATAAAATATTGTTTGCTATTATTGATTTAAAATATTAATTTTGTTAAAAACGATAGATAATAGTAATTGATAAACATGAGAAAGGTTTTTACGAAGTTGGCATTCACAGTATTAGGTTTGGGATCTATTTTGACATTTGCTCAAAAAAACGATCTGGGAGCATGGTATATGTATTTTGGAAACAACAAAATCAGCAAGAAGCTGAACTGGCACAATGAAATTCAGTACCGTAATTTTGATGCTCTTGGAGATCTTGAACAGTTACTGATCCGTACAGGAGTTGGGTATGATCTCACTGAAAATAACAACAATGTTTTATTGGGATACGGTTTCATTCTCAGCCAGCCTTATGTAAACGGTGAAAAAAAAGAAAATATTGAACACCGAATTTTCCAGCAGTTTATCACCAAACAGAAATTCGGACGTTTCTATCTTCAGCATCGTTACCGTTTGGAAGAACGTTTTCTTCAGGATGATTTCAGAATGAGATTCCGTTATATGCTAGGATTGAATATACCGATTACTCAAAAAGAGATGCTTCCTAAAACCCTCTATGCATCAGTATATAATGAAATTTTTCTGCACTTCAACAGTCCGGTTTTCGACAGAAACAGAGTCTATGGAGCCTTAGGATATGTCATCAATAAAAATATGAGAATTGAAGCAGGGTATATGAACCAGATTCAGGAGAACAGAAACCGCGGACAGATTCAGATTGGTTTTTATAATAATATTCCGTTTACCAAAAACTAATAAAGCTGCTGCTGAATGCTCTTGAAAAATCATTTGAAAATATATTAAACACTAAAAAAATAAACACTTATGCATTCAGGAAAAAGATTCGGAGCCCGCGAGTTCATTATCTGGACCAGACGGAGCATTTACGCTTTGGTTATATTATCGGCAATCCCTACAGTCCTCTACTTTTTGGGCTTGAGGTTTCTTTCCGTTCCATGGCAGCCGATTGCCATTATGGGAACAGCAGTTGCCTTTATTGTTGGATTTAAAAACAATGCCAGCTACAGCAGACTCTGGGAAGCAAGACAGATCTACGGAGCTATTATTAATGACAGCCGTAGTTTTGGATATATCCTGAGAGATGCACTTCTTTCCAAAGACTCTGATAAAGTAAAAGAAATGTTTCTTCGTCATTATGCATGGCTTACCGCATTGAGATTTCAGCTTCGTGAACCGAGAGCATGGGAAAACATGGGATCAGATCAGTTTGATGAATATGCTAAAAAATATGATATTCCGGAGAGATTGGTCATATTGGATGAAGAATTGAAAAAATATCTTTCTGAAAATGAACTTCAGTACATCATAAGCAAAAAAAACAGAGCTACCCAATTGATGGCCAGACAGAGTAAAGTTTTATCTGAAGCCTACGAAAAGGGAGAAATCAATGATTTTCAATGGACACAGATCAACCAGCAATTGGTGAAGTTTACAGATAATCAGGGAAAAGCTGAAAGAATTAAAAACTTTCCTTATCCGAGAAATTTCTCTTCCATCACAACCTATCTTTTGCTTTTATTCATTGTTTTCGTGCCTTTCGGATTATTGAAAGAGTTTGATAAATTAGGTGAAGGAACATCGTTAGAAGGCTTAACTTTATGGTTTAATATCCCATTTTCTTTACTCGTGACATGGTGTTTTCATACACTGGACAGTGTGGGAGAGGCCTCGGTAAATCCCTTTGAAGGAAGTCCCAATGACGTTCCTATCACTCAGATCAGCCGTACCATTGAAATCGATATGAGGGATATGCTGGATGAATCTGATCTTCCGCCAGCCATCACTCCGAAGAATAATATCGTACTTTAATTCTTTCCGTCTTTATAATGTATGAGGACGGCTGTAAAGAAAAAGTCTAAACGTCGGATGAAATTAAAACTTATAGGTTTTTAAAACCTATAAGGTTTGGACAAATCCAAATAAAAATATGTAACACTTAAAAACAACTAACTCAAAATGATTCACAGCTATGTTATTATATCCATTGCAGTACTGCTGTCTGTGATGATATTGGTAATGATTGGCCAGAAATTAAAAGTAGCTTACCCTATTTTTCTTGTTATTGCAGGATTATTAATAAGTTTTGTACCAGGAATGCCGCGTATTGAAATAGAGCCTGATCTTGTTTTTCTTATTTTCCTTCCGCCTATTTTGTTTGAGGCAGCCTGGTTTACTTCATGGCAGGATTTTCATAAATGGAGAAAACAGATTCTTTCTATGGCTTTCGGATTGGTATTTTTAACATCCATTGTTGTGGCTTATCTTTCATCTTCCATTATTCCCGGACTTACTTTGGCAATGGGATTTTTATTGGGAGGCGTCAATTCTCCACCGGATGCGGTAGCTGCTACTTCTGTACTGAAGCATATGAAAATTCCTAAGAAAATTACCAGTATCCTGGAAGGAGAGAGCTTAATCAATGATGCGTCCAGTTTAATTGTGTTTAAATTTGCCCTGGCAGCCGTTATTTCAGGACAGTTTATCTGGAGAGATGCCATTCAGGATTTCTTTATGATGGCCGTCGGTGGTATTGCAGTAGGAGTTGCTGTGGGCTTTCTGTTTGGTGCATTGCTTAAGGTTATTCCTACCAATTCCAATATTGATACCATTATTACCCTTATCGTACCTTACATTATGTATGTGGGAGCGGAGCATTTTCATTTTTCAGGAGTACTGGCAGTGGTGGGCGGAGGTTTGCTGATGTCATATAATTCACATTGTTATTTAAGCCATACCTCAAGAATTCAGTCGGGGAATGTGTGGAGTGTGCTGATATTCCTGATGAATACCATCATTTTCATTCTGATTGGTCTTGAACTTCCGATTGTAGTGGAAGGAATGAAAGAATACACCATTTCAGAAGGTATTTTCTACAGTGTAGTGATTGGCGGAGCTATCATTGGAACAAGAATTCTATACAGCTATGCATTGATGTACTTCCCAAGAGTCTGCTCTAAAGAATTAAGATTAAAAGTTCCAAAACCAGACTGGCGGGAGCCGTTTATCATCAGTTTTGCAGCCATGAGAGGAGTGGTTTCACTGGCAGCAGCCCTATCAATCCCTGCTTTTTTACCCAACGGAGAAGTATTCCCACACAGAAATATTATTTTGTTTGTAACTTTTGTGATCATATTGATCACTCTGGTAGGACAAGGTCTATTGTTGAGTCCGATCTTGAAATTATTGAATATTCAGGATGCCGGAAGTGAACTGCCGGAAGAAAAGCAGGAGGTAATTCTTATGCGCAAACTGAAAGAAACAGCATTGCATAAACTGGATAATGACTTTTCTGAATTAGCCATAACCAATAGCCTGGTGCGTCATCAAAAGCACAAATTGGAAAATGAAATGATGCTGATGGCAGACAAAGTCCAATGCATGGCTTCCACAGGAGATTATGTAACAGCGATCAATGAAAATAAAGATGTCTTACGCCAAATCATTCAGGCACAGAGAAACGAACTGCACAGAATGAAAAGAGAGAAAATCTTTGATGATCACGTCATGAGAACCATTGAAATGCAGCTGGATTTTGATGAAGCCAAAATCACAGGTTTTTCACATGGGTAATTAAAAATAAAAACTATAAAAGTCACAGAAGAGTATACTGGAATAAGCTTAAATTGTGGAAGATCACAAAATGAAAATCCTTAGATTTTCAGAACTTAAGTGTACTTCTCATTAATGGAAATTTAAACTTTTAAATCATTACTGTCCGATAAAAAGTAGAAATACATTAAAAACATCAATATTTACGGCCTGTTAATTATATTTATATTTTAACTTAATCGGACAGGAATGTTTTGAAATAATTTAGAAGATAAAAACTTTTGCGGCTTTTGAGGTTAAATAGTAGGGATAAAATATGTACATTTAAACATATTAAATCCATAATATGAACACACCCATCACTGTTCAGTGTACCATAAATGCTCCGGTTGAAAAAGTGTGGAAAGCATTAACCGATAAAAATGAAATGAAATCCTGGTATTTTGATATCCAGGATTTTGTATTGGAAACAGGTAAGGAATTCAATTTCTATGAACCAGGAGGAGCCGATAAATATCATCATCACGGGGAGGTTTTAGAAATAATCCCCAATCAGAAATTAAAGCACACATGGTCTTATCCTGATTTTTCAACCCTGAAGACCGTTGTAACCTGGGAATTGCAGCCAGAAAATGAACATACGGTAGTAAAGCTAACCCATGAAGATATGGAAAACTTTAAAAATTTGGGCGAAGGTTTTTCACGAGAAAACTTTACAGAAGGCTGGAACACCATTTTGGGACAGAGTTTAAAAGAATATTTAGAAAAATAGACAATGATTACATTACAGCCCTTTACCATACATGATGCTCCACAACTGATTTCAAAAATAAAAGACGAAAGAATGCTTCTTCAGTTTGCCGGACCCGCATATCGTTTTCCTCTCACAGAAAAACAGCTGGAAACAGATTTGTCTGATGAAAAAAGAACGCTGTTTAAAATTAAAGATCAAACCGGAAGTACAATCGGGCATGCTCAGATTTTCTTAAAAGAAAAAACTTTCCTGTTGGGAAGAATTCTGATCTGGGATGAAAATAACAGGGGAAAAGGCTATGGAAAGAAGGTTATGCAGGAGCTTTTGAAATATGGCTTCAGTCATTTTGATAAAGAAACTGCCGAACTGAATGTCTACGACTGGAATACCGGAGCTATTGAATGTTACAGAAAAGTAGGGTTTGCTTTTGATCCCGATGTTAAAAACGAAGCCATGATCGATAAGGAAATATGGGTTTCCCTGAATATGAAAATCCACAGAAATACTTTTAACGTACAGAAATCATGAAACAGTTTACAGCTCTTCGTCCTGTTTTCTGGACCGAAAACCTTGATGAAACCATTACATTTTATATGAATGTTCTTGGATTTACTTTGATGGAAAGAAATGATGAATGGCAATGGGCTTCTCTTCGAAAAGATGAAGTATACATTATGCTCTCTCAGCCTAATGAACATGAAAACAATACTTCAATCGGTTTTTCAGGATCATTTTATTTCAATGTAAATAAAGTGGATGATCTTTGGGAGGGCCTTAAAACAAAAGCGAAAATATGCTATGATATTGAAACTTTTGAATGGGGAATGAGAGAATTTGCTATCTATGATAACAATGGTTACATATTACAATTTGGTGAACCCGCAGATAATATTGGCAATACGGAATAAAATTTGCTATTTTTGGAGAAATATTTAGAAATTCAATGAAAAAAAATATTATAGCGGGTTTCGCAGCGATTTTATTATTGGCGTCTTGTAATAAGGATAAAGAGATTCTTAATACATTAAACACTTATAATACTTCAATGGAGGCGAAGGGTTACCATTTCGGAGATAAGCTTGAGCTTCCGAAAGAAGTAACGGAAAATGCAGAAAGCGTAACGATCAGCTTTGGAGATAAAGAAACAACCGATTTAACAATTGATCCCAAATTTTTCACACTAGGAGACAATGCTGTTACATTCAATATTAAAACAAAAGGAGGAGAAGTCCTTAATCAGGATGCAACGATCAACGTGTTTGCAAAAAATCCGGAAAAAAATATTCCTTATCAGATTGTAGCCGAATATCCTCACGATCCTAAAAACTTTGTACAGGGTTTCCAGATTGAAGGAAATACGATTTATGAAAGTGACGGGCAGAACGGATCTTCACAGATTTTAAAATATACGCTGGGAACAACCACTCCGTTGGCTTCTACAAAACAGGCTCAGGAAGATTTCTCTGAAGGAAGTACCATCGTTGGAGATAAAGTGTATCAGCTTACATGGCAGAGCAAAAAAGGATATGTCTATGATAAAAGTTCTTTAAAGCTGCTTTCAGAATTTGCTTATCCAAATGTATTAGGTGAAGGTTGGGGATTAACGTATGACGGGAAAAATCTGATTGCTTCTGACGGAAGTAAGCTTTTATATTTTCTTGATGTAAACGATCCTTCAAAACTGATTAAATATATTGCCGTTGCAGGAAGTTCTCAGGCATATGATCAGCTGAACGAGCTGGAATACCACAACGGATTTATCTATGCGAACGTATGGCAGAAGCCGGTCATTTTAAAAATCAATCCTGCTAACGGAGAAGTAATGGGAACTTTTGATTTTACAGAAATCGCAAAACAGAATACCAAAGGAAGTGATGATGTCCTGAACGGAATTGCTTTCAAAGGGGACAATATGCTGGTAACAGGAAAGAACTGGCCAAAGATTTACGAAGTTCAGATCAAATAATCTGATTCTATTGATAAAAAACAAAAATAGCGTTCCTCCGGGAGCGTTATTTTCGTTTTGAGGATTAAATTTTAGTACTTTTGACAAATGATTAATACCTTTATGAAGCGAAACATTACTATTGGTTTTGCAGCAGTTCTATTCTTGGCTTCTTGCAGTAATAAAGAAAAAATGCTTGATTCTCTGGCAGATTATAACAATGCAAAGGAAACAAAAGGATATCATTTCGGGGATAAACTTGACCTTCCGAAACAGGTGACGGAAAATGCAGAAAGCATTAAAATTAGCTTTGGAGATAAAGAAACCGCAGACTTAAGGATTGATCCCGAATTTTTCACACTTGGAGATAATAAAGTGGTCTTTGTAATTAAGACTAACAGCGGAGAAGTCCTGAATCAGGATGCTACCATCAATGTATTTACAAAAACTCCTGAGCAGAATATTCCCTATACAATAGTTGCCGATTACCCTCATGATCCTAAAAATTTTATTGAAGGCTTTGTGGTAGAGGGAAATACGGTGTATGAAAGTGACGGAATGAAGGGAGCTTCCCAGCTTATAAAATATACATTAGGATCAGCTGTTCCCAAAATTGTTGCAAAGCAGCCTGCTGAGATTTTTTCTGAAGGTTGTGCCATTGTGGGAGATAAGGTTTATCAGCTGACGTATCAGAATAAAATCGGTTTTATTTATGATAAAAACACTTTGAAAAAGATTTCTGAATTTCCATTGCCTGATGCAATAGGAGAAGGGTGGGGGCTTTCCTATGATGGAAAGAATCTGATCGCTACAGATGGTTCAAAGAATCTTTATTTTCTGGATGTTAATAATCCTTCAAAAGTAATAAAAACGATTGCGGTTGGCGGTAATTCTACAATTTACAATCAGCTCAATGAACTTGAATACCACAGCGGATTTATCTATGCGAATGTTTGGCATCAACCTGTCATTCTAAAAATTAATCCCGCAAACGGAGAAGTCATAGGTAAACTTGATTTTACACAGTTGACCAAAGAAAATGATAAAGGAGAGAGCGAGCATGTGTTAAACGGAATTGCTTTTAAAGGTGATCATATGCTGGTTACCGGGAAAAACTGGGAGAAAATTTATGAAGTTACTTTTCAATAAATTCATTATATCTTTTGTAGAGCGGTCTTTTTGCAGCAACAGGATGGTCTCAGTTTTGATTAACAGTAAAGAAGATTCTCTAAGACTTAATCATCTTTTGGATAAAGTTATTTTTCAGTAAATTGACCCCATTAAAAAAACAGAGTGAAGTTTTTAAACATACTATTTTTTTTCCTTTTCTGTATGGCTTCGGCACAGAATATTATTCCTTTAGATACTTTGAAACTTAAGGAAGCTAAAGATATGCTTGCTGACGATTATGGGAATCTGTATATCTATAAGAACAAAGATTTCAGCTTTACCAAATATGATTCTTTAGGGAAACAGATCGGAAAGATGATGCTTACTGTTCCATACAAAGTACAGACCGTACAAAATCCTCTGAATGTACCGTTGTTTTCTGAAAATGCTCAGGAAATGAAATTTATAGACCAGAATATGAATGAGATTCAAAGATTGGATTTTAAGCAGAAATTTGGTTTTATCAGGATGGCTTATGCTGAAGATCTCCAGCAGCTGTGGCTTTTGGATGACAGTACAAAGCGTTTGATACAGTATAATTTCAGAAATGATACAACCATCAACTCATATCCTTTTGATATCAGTTTTGAAGATCTGATGGATATGCTGGTCTATGAAAATAAGGTCTATATTTTAACCAGAAAACATATCAGGATTTACAGCCTGAAGTTTGAAATACTTTTTGAGGCCCCGCTGGAAAACGGAAAACGGTTTCGAAGAGAAAATGATATGATCCTGGTTGTTGCCGGTAATTTCGTTTCACAATATGTGCCTGAAAAAGGAATGTCCACTGTTTTTGAAGACCAGGAAGCGCAAATTGTGGATAAAAACATCCTCTCTTATTTTGCAATCAAAGGGAACAAACTCTATCTTTACAGCTTTGAAAAAGTAAAGAAAGCGCAACAGCAAAAACAGCTTGAAGCTCAGCCGGAATCTCTGCAGACACCTACAGAAAAACCAGTAGAAAAAACGGAAGAGAAACCTGATGAGAATACAGTAGAGAAAACTTCAGACAATACCCTACAGAAATTGATTGAAGATATTTCTCAGGTTCAGACTGAAGCTGTTGAAAAACTTATCAACTAATCAGTAAATACAAGGAAAAGAATATTATGCATATTGCAGTTACAGGAAACATCGGAGCCGGAAAAACAACTTTGACAACGATGCTTTCCAAGCATTACGGATGGGATGCACAATTTGAAGATGTAGATCATAACCCTTATCTGGAGGATTTTTATTCAGACATGAGCAAGTGGAGTTTTGCACTGCAGGTGTATTTCCTGGGCAGCAGATTCCGTCAGGTAAAAGAGATCAGAGAAAGCGGAAAAAATATTATTCAGGATCGCACCATCTATGAAGATGCCCATATTTTTGCAGAAAACCTGAATGATATGAATCTTCTTTCAGACAGAGATTTCAATAACTACTCATCGGTATTTAATCTGATGAAGTCTTTTGTATCAGCTCCCGATCTTTTAATCTATTTAAAATCAGATGTTCCTAACCTGGTTAAAAAAATTTACAAAAGAGGCCGTGAATATGAAGCATCTATCAGCATTGAATATCTGTCAAAGCTGAATCAGAAATATGAAAAATGGATTTCCAATTACACCGAAGGAAAACTTCTGATCGTAGAAGTGGATGATCTTGACTTCGTTGAAAAACCGGAAGATTTCGGATTTATTCTGGAGAAAATTGAAGCAGAACTTCACGGATTGTTTTAACATATTTTTATCAGAACATTAAGACATACTCAGGGTAATTCTTTTTAAATTTGTTTAGGATCAGGTTTAATTTTTTAATAATTAAATATATCATGGTAGTTAAAGTTTTACATAATGGAAACTGTTCAAAGTCAAATGCCGTATTGGAGTATCTTGACGAAAACGGAGTGCCTTTTGAGATCATTAATATTGTTGAAGATCCTTTAAGTCCTCTTGAAATAAGAACAGTGTTGAAAAAACTGAACCAAAGTGTTTTTCATATTATTCGTAAGACAGATAAGCTGTATATTGAGAATTATGCCGATAAAAACTATTCGGAAGAAGAATGGATAAAAATTCTTTCTGAGAATCCATCTCTTATACAAAGGCCCATTCTGGTAAAAGGTTCCGTAGCAATGCTGGGAAGACCTATTGAAAATGTAAAGTTCTTTATTGAAAAGTAAAGAATGTATCATAAAAAAATCCGCTCTTTAAAAATAAAGAGCGGATTTTTTGTTTTAATTCTTTATTTGAGAGGTTTCTTTTGCTTTTCCTTTGGGTTTTGTAAAGTATTGTATAATGCTTCCAGTTCTTTCGGTGGAATGCCAGAATCAAAAGTAGCGGAAGTATAAGTAATTCCATTGGATGTGATAATAATAGTAGCAGCTAATGCCCTGTCGGTATATCTGCCGGTTGTGGGAGACTGAAGATTCGATATTTTAGATAGATCCAGAGTCTCTGCCTGTCTGGAAATGTTCTCCCATTCAGAAAGAGACATAGCCGTTTGGGTTGAATCTCCATTTAATCTAGCGGTAATAAGGTTGGGTGTATACACAACACTTCGATTGGTTCCCCGGGTTCTTTCTGTTAATTCGATTTTTTCGATTTTTTGCTGTTTTATGATTTTAGTTGAATTTTTACTATTAACGTTATTTTTGTTTTGATTAATACAACTGATTATTGATAATATTGTAATGATATTAATTATGATAAATCGTGGTTTCATTGAATTATGTTTGTTTTATTTGGTATTTTATTGAACTGTAGTCTGTTTATGGTGGTTTTTTTTGTATGTTTGCTAAAATACAAAAATATAATAATGAATAACTCTATTATTTCGAAATCTTCTCTAGCAGTCCTATTCTTTATGGGAATTGGATTTTCAAATGCACAGATTAGAGAAGAAACAAAGTCTCCCAAAAGACTTACAGAGCAAAAGCTGGATCCTAATGGGATTGAAAAATGCGGAACACTTGAATACGAAGCAAACCTGAAAAGAAAATTTCCTGAGAGACTTACAACAGAACAGTTTGAAAAGTGGCTTGCCCCTTTAATTGAAAAAGCCAAGGCTAATAAATCCCAGAATGGAACTGTTATTACAATTCCAGTCGTAGTTCATGTTATTCACAGCGGTCAGGATGTGGGAATTGCTCCTAATATCACAGATGCTCAGGTGATGTCTCAGATTACAGTAATGACTAATGATTTCAGAAAAAAGATTAACACTCCGGGATATAATACCAATCCTGTAGGTGCAGATACTGAAATACAGTTTGTGCTGGCAAAGGTAGACCCTAACGGAAATCCAACCAATGGAATTGACAGGGTAAATCTTTGCAAAGACTATTGGGCAAATGGGGCTCCTCAATATGGATATCAGAATTTTATCAATGATGTTGTAAAAACCGGTACGATCTGGGATCCTACAAAATATATGAATATGTGGAGTGTAGACTTTGCAGATAATGGATTGTTGGGATTTGCTCAGTTTCCGTCTGGCTCCGGTCTTCAGGGACTTGGTGCGAATGGAGGCCTTGCCACTACAGACGGGGTTGTTGCAGGATATTCTACTTTTGGAAGTATGGATTATAATGACGGTACATTTTTAATGCAGGCTGGCTATGACAGAGGAAGAACAATGACCCATGAAGTAGGACATTTCCTGGGGCTTAGACATATCTGGGGAGATGGAGCGTGTGGTAATGACTATTGTGCAGATACTCCAACAGCACATGAGGAAAATTATGTGTGTGATCCTTCTATCGCAAGTTGTGATAATCCTGCGGTTTTTGAAATGGTGCAGAATTATATGGATTATACAAATGATACTTGTATGAATATTTATACTACTGATCAGAAAACCAGAGTAAGGGCAGTGATGGACAATTCTCCAAGAAGAATGGAACTTAAAGCATCAAATACAGATTTGCCTATTCCTTTGTTTGTTAATGATGCGGAGATAAAATTTGACGGTGGGTGCTCAATAGGAGTCGTTAATTGTGGAGAAGGAGTGCTTCGTCTGCTTATCACCAACAGAGGTACGAGTAATTTGACATCAGCTGTTATTTCATATTCAATAAATGGAGGAACTGCTCAAACTTATAATTGGACAGGTAATTTGGCTCAAGATAAATCGGGGGTGATTAATATCCCTGTAAATGGTTCTGTAGCATCTTCTCCCGTTTCCTTCTCCCTCACATCTGTAAATGGAGCAGCAGATCAGAGAAGCACCAATAATTCTACAAGCGGTAATTATGTAAAGCCAGTTCCCCCTCAATATTTTTCAACCACTACTGTTACCTTTAAGTTGCAGAGAGACAAGTATGGCCAGGAAACGAGATGGAACCTTAAAAACAGTGCGGGACAAATTGTAAAAGAAGGCAAATATAGTAATACTCAGCTAGGACAGCCTACTCCGGCTCTTATCACTCAAGTATGGACCTTACCACAGGATTGTTATGCATTTACAATGTCTGATGACTTTGGTGATGGATTGGAAAATGGATATGTAGACCTTACTACAAGTACCGGACAGACCATATTTCATCTAGAAAATGAATTTGTTTATGAGACTAAAACATTTACCACACGTGAATCGTTAGGAACTGGGGAGGTTAATAAGAACAATAAATTTGGCGTATATCCTAATCCGGTTAATGATATTCTTAACATTACTGGGCTTTCTGGAGAATCTCAATTTGAAATTCATAATGCTGTAGGACAAATTGTTAAGAAAGGAAAAATTAGTGATAATCAGATTCGTGTGGCAGACCTTGTAAAAGGAGTGTATGTTATCACGATACAGAATGCTAAAACCTCAGAAAGTATTAAATTCGTTAAGAAATAATTATACAGAATATATCTTTTAACATAGATGATCCGCCTCTGAATGGGGCGGACTTTTTTTAACTGTTAAAGGAATAAAAAAGAAAAGATATTCAGAGTAAAGAATACAATTTCCATAGTATAACTTGTAATTATAAATTCGGATAAAAAGCTACAATGTAGTGGAGGGAAATTTGGAGAATATCAGTACAATAAAAACCGCTTCATGACATAATGAAACGGCTTTTGTTTTTACAATAGAATAACGCCTTCTATTTTTGCTACTTCTTTATAAATATTCACTACCTGATTGGCATCCAAAACAAATGCATTAATGTTGCAGGCTGTGTATTTTCCATTTTTGCTTTCGCGGTTTCCCAGTGTAAATTTAATACCATCAAAAACCCTGTAAATTTCAGTAAGTTTTGCCTGGTCTGTAGGAATAATAAATTTAAATAAATAATCCTCCGGAAAATCGTGATGATCTTCCAGTTTTTCCCTTAAAGACTGATAAAAATCTTCAGGGCTTGCGTGTTGATTTCCTTGTAATATATCCATCTGCAATTGTTAATATAATATAAATATAACGAATTTTTTCCTATTTTCCAAACGGTCCCAGGAGAGATTTGGAGTTCTGATGCTCATAATCTTCAATGATATTGAATAATCCATTGACCAGCTGTTCGGAAGCCAGCTTGCTCAATCCTCCTGAATTGACAGTATTGCTGTTTCCCCCTAAGAGGCTGCCCAGAAAATTACTTCCGGATAAAGCTGTATTGATGGTTTTTACAATTCCATATTCATTCAGCTTTTCATCTACCTTAGGAGCAATAGCTGCAATAAGCTGCTGGGATGTTTTTTCCTTCAGAATCTGTGTAGCAGTGGTACCCTGCATAATTCTCGTTACATCCTGGGCATTCAGGCTGTTTACAGCATCCTGTAAAATAGGTTTTGAAGTATTTACGGTGTAAGCTGCTGCCTGTGCTATATAATCTCTTTCTTTGGCAACCAGTGAAGGTGCTATTTTTTCAAGTGTAGAATTGATATCTCTCAGTTCTTTAGGAAGTGCTTTATCTACCATATTATTCTGCAGAAATGCTTCTTTGTTCCCATAGATACCCATTCCTTTATCAATACCATTGAGCAGGATTCTCTTTATAATGGAAAGCCCCATGTCGGAAGTGGCTAATGAGGTGCAGGATTGCACACTGGTGGTAATAAATGCACCGGTTCCCACGATAAGAGCGGCTGCAATGATATATTTTTTCATTGATCTTTTTTGTTATCTGTTTTCTAAGTTGCTTTCTCAAAAACTGCACCAAAGGTAATTACTATTCTCAATTTAACAAAATATTAAATTGACTGTTGTATTTGGTGAATTTTTAGGATAAAAGTGTTAATTTATTATTAATGAAATGATTTAAAATCGATTATTATTTTAAGTATAAATTGATAAAATTTTAAATTTTATCAGTTTTCATCTAAAGAAAGTAGGTAATTTTTAAATGTTTAAGATAATTTAACATTGTTCGATATTTTTTATATTTTTGGCTAATGTCTTTTTTTGAGATTTTAAATAACTCCACTATTTAGAGACATAAAAAAATGAATTTATTTGAATAAAATTGAAACTATATGAAACAAAGTAATTTAAAGTATTCATGTCTCATTGCTGTTCTGTACTTCGGTATGAATGTCAATGCTCAGACTACTCCCAAAGATACTGCCGCCAAAGAGCAGAAGATCGAGGAAGTAGTTTTGATCGGATATGGATCTCAGAAAAAAGAAAACGTTACAGGAAGTATCGGAATTGTTTCTGCAAAGGATCTTGCTGATAAACCGAATTCAAACCCTATGAGTTCTGTTCAGGGAAAAATTGCAGGTGTGAATATTACCAATGCAGGAGCTCCTGGAGGCTCGCCGAGAGTGGATATTCGAGGTATTGGATCTTTAACAGGACAAACTGTTTTTATTGTTGATGGAACAATTACAGATGATATATCTTTCCTTAATCCACAAGATATTGAGTCCATGAGTGTTTTGAAAGATCCTTCCAGTTTAGCAATTTTTGGAGCAAGAGCGTCTAACGGAGCTGTAATTATTAAAACAAAAACGGGAAGAGGTAAGAAGCCTGTTTTTAGTCTTAATTCTTATTTGGGAATCAAAAAAGTGACTAATATTCCGGAAATGGCGAATGCGGATCAATATATTGAACTATATAATGAAAAACTAAGAAATGAAGGAAATACTGATCCGACAAAATTTTTAAGCAGAGCCAATTATCCTGCAGATACGAAATGGTTTGACGAGATTTTTAGAACCAGTATCATTAACGCAAATGATTTTTCGGCCTCAGGAAGCATCGGAAAATTAAACTATTATGGAAGTATTGGAAACTTACAGGATGAAGGAAATTTAGCTGCAGGAAGAGGAATAAACTCAGGAAGTGGGTTTAACAGAATGAATACCAAGTTAAATTTATCATATAAAATAACTGATAATCTTACCATTGGTAATAATTTTACATTTTCAAAAATCCGTAGTGATGTAGCTCAGAATCCTTTACTAGATGCTTATACTGCGCCTCCTATATTTTCTACAATGAACCCTGCGACTGGTGACTATCAGTTTTTCAACGGATATTCGATACCAAACCCAAGAGCGAAATTGGATATGTTTCGTTCTCAGATAAGAGAAGAAAGACTTTTGAATAATATTTTTGCAGAATATAAATTCTTAAAAGATTTTACTGTAAGAATCAGCTATACAACGGACAATACTAATAAAAATAAGTATGAATATACCCCAAGACTTAATTATGTTCCGGTATCAGATCAAAAAGATCCGGTTCTAGTGACAAGAGATTCCAGAAATAGAAATTATGTTTGGGACAATACGTTAACCTGGAAGAAAAATTTTGGAGATCATAATTTAGAGATTTTGGGAGGTTTCTCCAGAACGAGAAATTCTTATTCTGAAACATATGCATCTGCTCAGAAAGTGTATTATGACGGAACAAATGAATCTTTAAATATACTTAATGGTACTGATCTGGTGATTTATACTGATGACAGACCTAAACTGGATCTTAATCAGGACCAATACCGTATAGAATCGCTTTTTGCCAGATTGAATTACGACTATAAAGGAAAATATCTTTTAAACGCTTCTGTTCGTAGAGATGGATCTTCACAGATTTCTACCGAGAGATTTAAGATTTTCCCAGCAGTAAGTGCAGGATGGGTAATATCAAAAGAAGATTTTATGAGTGGACAAAATTTGTTTAATCTTTTAAAGCTTAGGGCGAGCTATGGTAAACTTGGGAATCCTAATGTGAAAAGAAAGTTTACTCTGAACAGAACAATTATTGATGGAGGTGCATATTACGGAAATACTGGTTACCCTGCAGCAACAATCGACCAGATTATCGACCCGTCTATTGGATGGGAAACCACTTCAGGAGGAGATGTAGGTTTAGAAATGGCATTATTTAATAACAAGTTAAAAATTGATGCTAATTATTTTAATAAGGACTCAAAAGATGTTGTATATGGAATTTTCCAGGGTACTGTTTCCGGTGCAAGCAACTGGAGAGATTATGTAACAAATGCTTACTCTTTTAATAACAAAGGATTTGAAGTTGCTGTAAACTATAATACAAAAATTAATGAAAATATTACTTTTGGAATTTATGGTAACTATACAGGGTTGAAAAATAAAATTACTTCAGTGTATGGCGGTTCATATTTAGAAGCAGGAGCTAGTTTATTCGGAAATTCTGTTATCAGATTACAGGAAGGGCAGGCTGTAGGGTCTTATTATGGATATCAGGTTGTGGGAGTATTCCAAAATGCTGATGAAGTAGCAGCCTCAGCTACACAGAATGGAGCAAAACCCGGAGCATTTAAATTTGCTGATTTAGATGGAAATGGTATTATTGATACAAGAGATAAGACATTCCTGGGAAGTCCTATTCCAAAAGGATCTTATGGGTTTGGAGTGAATATGAATATTTATGACTTTGACTTCGCTATTGATTTCCAGGGAGTATTTGGTAATAAAATCTATAACTATAACCGCGAACAGCGTTATGGAAATGAAAACTGGGATTTAGATTTCTACAATAACAGATGGCATGGTGCGGGTACATCAAATTCATACTCTATGGTTACAAACGATCAGGCAATTATTTTACCAAGCAGTTTTTATGTAGAGGATGGAAGTTATATCAGAATCAGAAATATCCAGGTTGGATATAATTTACCAAAAACATTTGCCAAATCTATGTCTATTACTAAATTAAGATTATATGTAAGTGCTCAGAATCCATGGACAAGCTTTAAGTATAACGGCTTCTCCCCTGAAATCTTGAATTCAGATAGAGTACAAATGGGAGTGGATCAGAACATTTACCCTATCTCTGCAATCTACACATTTGGTATGAATTTAACATTTTAATTAGAAAAGTAATGAAAAAAATATTTTTATCAATTGCAATGGTTTCTCTTTTAACCAGCTGCAATAACTATTTGGATATCAAAGAGGAAGGGGAAGTAGAAGCAACATCATTTTTCCAGACTCAGGATGATGCCATGCAGGCAACTAATGCTGTTTATAACTTTTTAAGAAGCTGGGAAAATTCAGCATTTCCTTACCAGTTTATTTATGGTGTTCCGGCAGATGATGTTGTAAAAGGATCCAATCCGGGAGATGGGTCTTTTATCAATGTGTATGATAATTTTACATTTACGGTAAGTGATGATGGTGTAAGAAGTTATTGGATCGGTCAGTGGCAGGCAATAAACAGAGCGAATCAGGTTATTACTAACGTTCCAAAGATAAATATGGACTCCACGCTTAAAAACAGACTTGTTGCAGAAGCAAAAATGTTGAGAGCCTATTTTTATTTTAATTTGGTAAGAATTTATGGTGGTGTGCCAATATTTGATGGAGTACAGACCAATTACAATATCCCAAGGAATTCTGTAACCGAGGTTTACAATTTTATTATATCTGATCTTACCAGTGCTGCAGAAATTCTCCCTCAAGCTTATCCAGCTACAGATCTGGGAAGAGTTACTAAGGGAGCTGCATTAGGACTATTGTCGAAAGTTTATCTTTACAAGAAAGACTGGCAAAAGGCTTATGATACTTCAAATCAGTTGATAGGAATGGGATATGATCTAGATCCTGATTTCAATCATGTATTCAGAATCGCCGGAGAGTTTGGAAAAGAATCTGTATTTGAAGTTAACTGTGATTGTGCGCCTCAGCTTAATCCAAATGCGGGAAGTCAGTATGCAGAAGTTCAGGGGGTAAGAAACCAATTCGGATGGGGATTCTTTACACCTTCTCAGGCATTGGAAAACGCATTTGAACCTGGTGATATAAGAAAAGAACTTACCATTCTTAGAAATGGAGAAACTACGCCCGAAGGTGATTTGATTGCAATGGGAGATCCAAATTCTGTAACCACATTTAACCAAAAAGT
Source organism: Chryseobacterium candidae (assembly GCF_004916905.1). GTDB lineage: Bacteria > Bacteroidota > Bacteroidia > Flavobacteriales > Weeksellaceae > Chryseobacterium > Chryseobacterium candidae. Next base: position 90,768 of record NZ_SDLV01000040.1, on the reverse strand, counting down.
ATATCTTCCTAAAGCTTTAAACAATAGCGCTTGTGCTTACGGATCAAAACAAAATATCAGAATTTTAAGATTTGCAGAAATTCTTTTAATCAATGCAGAAGCAGCTAACGAACTTGGTAATACTGCTACAGCCACAGCTAATCTTAACAAGGTAAGAACAAGAGCTCAATTGGCAGGAACTACAGCTACAACACAGACTGCACTTAGAAAAGCAATCTGGCATGAGCGTAGAGTAGAGCTTGCTATGGAAGGTGATCGTTTCGTAGACCTTGTAAGAACTGGTGAGGCAGCTGCCGTACTTGCTCCTTACGGATTCAAAGCAGGGAAGAATGAGTTATTCCCAATTCCTTTGGATGCAATGAACCAAAGTAACGGAGCTTTTGTCCAAAACCCAGGCTATTAAAATAAACCATAAACATTAGAGGAGAATGAAAGTTCTCCTCTTCTTTTAGTAAGAAACCCTATAAAAAGAGATCTCATGAAAAGGAACGTATTATCGATAGCTATCACTTCTTTATTTTTTGTGTATTCCTGTAAAAATGCTCCAATGGCCAAACAGGAAGGTGGAAAAACTGAAGCCGTAAAAAGCAATGTCACGGATGAACAATTGATGGACAGAGTACAGAAAGATGTTTTAAAGTATTTCTGGGATTACGCAGAACCTAACTCCATGTTGGGAAGAGAACGCTACCATGAAGACAATATTTATCCGGATAATGATAAGCACGTGATCACTACTGGAGGCTCAGGATTTGGGCTGGCAACTATTCTGGTAGGAGTAGAAAGAGGATTTGTTCCGAGAAAAGAAGCGGTAAAAAGACTTACACATATCATGGATTTCCTGGCTAAGGCAGACCGGCACAAAGGAGCCTGGTCACATTGGATCAATGGGGAAACCGGAAAAACAGTTCCTTTCGGGAAAAAAGATAATGGCGGTGATCTTGTAGAAACCGCATTCCTTACTTCAGGAATACTGATGATCCGTGAATACTTTAAAAACGGAAATGCAGAAGAAAAAGCCCTTGCTGCAAAATGTGATGGGTTATGGAAAGGAATCCAATGGAACTGGTATACCAAAGGAGGTGAGAAAGTCCTTTACTGGCACTGGTCACCGGATTACCAATGGGAAATGAATTTTCCTCTTGAAGGATATAATGAATGTCTGATCACTTATATTTTAGCCGCATCTTCACCTACTTATTCCATTGATGCCGAAACCTATTATAAAGGCTGGACCAGAAATGGAACTTACCTTACAGACAAAACAAAATACGGATTACCTCTGTATGTAAAACACAACTATGCCGAGGAATACGGCGGCCCCCTTTTCTGGGCACAATATTCATATATCGGGCTTGATCCGACAGGATTATCGGATAAGTTGGTGAAAAACTATTTTGCCATCAATAAAAATCAAACCCTTATCGACTATAAATACTGTGTTGAAAATCCCAAGCAGTGGAAAGGTTACGGACCCAACTATTGGGGATTGACTGCCGGTTACACAAGAAATGAGGATGGAAGCACAGGATACACCGCTCATATGCCTGGCAATGATAATGGAGTAATTACTCCTACAGCTGCATTGAGCAGTTTCCCATACACACCAAAAGAATCAATGGCTTTTCTGAGATTTATATATACTCAAAAACCTGAATTCATAGGTTCTGCAGGTCCTTATGATGCTACCTCTGTCAATTATAACAATTGGTTTACCCCAAGATATCTGGCAATAGATCAGGGAACTATAGCTCCTATGATTGAAAATTACAGATCAGGATTCCTTTGGAAGTTATTTATGAATGCCCCGGAAATTCAGCAGGGATTAAAAAAACTAAGCTTCCAGTCAGCCAAATACGGAATAAAATAATTCAATAGGAACGGGCTTTAATCAAAACTTAAATAACAATATGAAACTAAAACTGAAACATATCCCTCTTTTACTGCTGCCGTTTTCATTACAACTGAATGCGCAGGAAATAAAAGCGGAACTCAATAAAGAAATTAAAAGACAGGAGAAAATGTCTTATATTCTGGATTACCCCGTGAATACAAAAGGAAATGTACCATTAATAGTTTTCCTTCATGGCTCAGGAGAACGGGGAACTAATCTGGATATGGTAAAAGCACACAGTCCGTTTACCTATAAAAATCTGATCAAAGAACCTGTAGCCATTCTGGCACCTCAATGTCCGCAAGGAACATGGTGGGATACGGTTACCGTATATAATCTGATCAAAGAAATTCAGAAAAAATATACAATTGATGCTTCCCGCATTTATCTTACAGGACTTTCTATGGGAGGCTGGGGAACTTTGAAACTGGCCATGGAACATCCGGAAATGTTTGCTGCAGTAGCTTCAGTCTGTGCGCCGACAGATCAGGTAATGACCGCCAATATTCATCAGTTTAAAGATTTGAATATGAAAATATTTCATGGCGGAATGGATGATATCGTACTGCCTGCCAATGCTTTTAATTTTTATCAGAAGCTTCATCCTGTAAACCCTACGGCAGAACTGGTTATCTTCCCGAATGATAATCATAACTCATGGGATTCTACCTATTCCAATCCTGCTTTGTATGAATGGATGCTTTCAAAAAAGAAAAGTAATGACACCCAATGATTGAAAAGTAAAACCATCAAATTGAAGCAAAAAATATAAAAACAATAATTTAAGAAGATAGATTTATGAAAAAGTTAATTGTAATCGCCACCTTAGCATTGGCTCCTGTATTTTCCGCTCAGGAAATGATAACGAAGCCCGTTCAGTCTTATCAGACAGCTCAGTATCAGGCTAAAAAGAAAGCATTTGTGGATAATCTTTTATCTAAAATGACATTGGATGAAAAAATCGGCCAGATGAACCTTCCCACTTCCGGAGATTTCACTACAGGACAGGCACAGAGTTCTGATATTGGAAAAAAAGTAGAGCAGGGATTAGTAGGCGGATTATTCAATATAAAAGGAGCAGATAAAATAAAAGCTGTTCAGAAAGTAGCTGTAGAAAAAAGCCGTCTGAAAATTCCTATGATTTTCGGGATGGATGTGATCCACGGCTATGAAACTACTTTCCCGATTCCATTAGGATTGGCTGCGTCATGGGATATGAATCTTATCCAGCAGTCTGCAAGAGTAGCAGCCAGAGAAGCTGCTTCGGACGGAATCAACTGGACATTCTCTCCCATGGTGGATATTTCCCGCGAACCAAGATGGGGAAGAGTATCAGAAGGTTCTGGTGAAGATCCTTATTTGGGAAGTGAAATTTCTAAAAACATGGTGTATGGTTATCAGGGGAAAGACCTTGCTAACGGAACCAATATCTTAGCCTGCGTAAAACACTTTGCATTATACGGAGCCGGAGAAGCAGGAAGAGATTATAATACGGTTGACATGAGCCATGTAAGAATGTTTAATGAGTATTTTCCTCCTTACAAAGCAGCAGTGGATGCCGGTGTTGCTTCAGTAATGGCTTCTTTCAATGAAGTGGATGGAGTACCGGCAACAGGAAACAGATGGCTTCAGACGGAAGTATTAAGAAATCTATGGAAATTCAAAGGCTTCGTTGTAACAGACTATACCGGTATCAATGAAATGGTAGACCATGGTATGGGAGATCTTCAGCAGGTTTCTGCCTTGGCTTTAAAAGCCGGAGTTGATATGGATATGGTGGGAGAAGGTTTTTTAACAACTCTAAAAAAATCTCTTGAAGAAGGAAAAGTGAAACAGGCTGAAATTGATATGGCGGCAAGAAGAATTCTTGAAGCAAAATATGATCTAGGCTTATTTGATAATCCATACAAACACGGAGATGCAAAATTGGCAGCAAAGGAAGTCTATAATATGGAAAACCGTAATATAGCAAGAAGTGCAGCGGCTCAATCCATGGTGTTATTAAAAAATGACAATCAGGTATTGCCTTTAAAGAAATCAGGAACAGTTGCTGTAATTGGCCCATTGGTAAATAACTCAATGAATATGGCCGGAACATGGAGTGTTGCTACAAAACATGCTGCCTCAGTTTCTTTGATGCAGGGATTGCAGGCAAACTATGGAAAGGAAGTTAAGTTTTTATCAGCAAAAGGAGCCAATATAGATGATGATGCCAAGTTAGAAGAAATTTATGCAGCTCACGGTAAAAAAACAGACAGAGATAACCGTTCCAAAGAAGAATTGCTAAGAGAAGCTGTGGATGTTGCCGGCAAAGCAGATGTGATTGTCCTGGCTATCGGAGAATCTGCAGAAATGAGCGGAGAATCTTCTTCCAGAACGGAAATTACCATTCCTCAGTCTCAGGTTGATTTATTAAATGAATTAAAGAAAACCGGAAAACCGATTGCAATGGTTCTTTTCACAGGCCGTCCTTTAGCATTAACCAATGTAAAAGATACTCCGGATTCTATCTTGAATGCCTGGTTTGCAGGATCTGAAGCAGGAAATGCCATTGCAGATGTTCTGTTCGGAAAAGTAAACCCATCCGGAAAACTTCCGATGACTTTCCCAAGAAGCCTAGGGCAGGTGCCAATCTATTATAATGCTAAAAATACAGGTCGTCCGCTAAGTCAGGACAAAGTAGACAAATGTACTTATGAAAGATTCCGCTCCAACTATATGGACGAATGTAATACACCATTATATGCTTTCGGGTACGGATTGAGCTATACGAAATTCAATTACTCCGATATGGCGGTTTCCGCTAATACCGCGAAAGGAAATCAGACCGTTCAGGCATCAGTTACAGTAACGAATACAGGAAACTATGACGGCGCTGAAGTGGTTCAGCTGTATATCAGAGATAGGGTAGGAAGTATCACAAGACCGGTTAAAGAATTGAAAGGCTTCCAGAAAATATTTTTGAAGAAAGGAGAATCTAAAAAAGTAACTTTTGATATCACTCCTGAAAACCTGAAGTTTTACAACGGAGATTTGAAATACGACTGGGAATCAGGTGAATTCGATATCATGATCGGAACAAGTTCTGACAATGTACAGCATTCAAAGATTAACTGGACTAAGTAAGATCTGAAAAGTTCCTCCGGAGTTGTATATTTTCTATTCTTTGGCATGATTTTTAATAATAGATGTGTAATTATTATATACACATTGACATGAAAAAAACAATTTTATTAAGCACAATGTTCCTTGGTTCTTTAGTGTTTGCCCAAAAAGGAGCCATAAAAGGTGGTGACAAAGATGCACACGGATGTATTGGTTCAGCAGGGTATACTTATTCTCAGATTAAGAAAGACTGTATAAGAACTTTTGAACAAAAAATTAAGCTGACAGAAGTAGCTCCGAAAGACAGCTATACTTCAATAGCTGCAGTTATTTTCAGTAAAGACATGAAAAAAGCTGAGGTTTTTGTAAAAGATGCCGGTGAAAGAAGCATTATCCTTACCAGAACAGGAGGTAAAGCCAAAGTCTGGAAAAAGGATGGCTATGTATTGGTTCCTTACAAAAAGAACGGATATCAGCTTAAAAAAGATAATATCGTGATCTATCAATAAAATCCGATTTCAAAAAAGAAAAGCCATTCGCAAGAGTGGTTTTTTTTGTAACTTAGAAAATTAATTAATATCACATTTTGGGATATTTTAATCTATCAGAAAACAAAAATTTTACATATGAAAAAAATAATTTTATTTAGTACCTTGTTCCTTGGTTCATTCGTTTTTGCGCAAAAAAGTACTCCTGTTCTCGGAGGAGACAGAGATGTTCATGGTTGTATTGGTTCAGCAGGATATACTTATTCACAATTAAGAAATAATTGTATACAAACTTTCAATCAGAAAATAAAACTTAAAGAAGTAAATTCAGATAAAAGTTATACGACAATGACGGCAGTTATCTTTACTAAAAATCAGAAAAAGGCTGAAATTTTTATTCAGGATGGAAATGCAAAAAGTATCATTTTGGATAAAAAAGGAAAAGAAAAAGTATGGAAAAGCGGATCTCACATTAAAGACAGTTATGTCCTTACTCCTTATAAAAAAGGGTATCAAATCAAGAAAAATGATGTTGTCATCTATCAATAAGTTCAGACTTAAAAAGATATATAGCCACTCGGAAGAGTGGTTTTTTTGTGGTATAAATTTAATTAGATTTTAATATGACATGTTTTGTCACTTTAGGTAGATATTTTTGCATCATTATAGAATGAAAATATACAGAGAATTTACTTATAAATAGTGGGATTTACAGGATACCACTTTGAAGTGATTGTCGTGTCTTAAAAAGTATTAAACTCTTTCTAAATAGAGTTTTTTTACCTTCCTTATTTTAAGAAACTATATAAATATACAATAATGATTATTCGAAATAATAAACAAATTATCATTGTAAGTTGAATAAAACGAATAAGTTATGTTTTTGTTCCGAAAAAAATGTATATTGGATCTGCCAAATTAAAGCGTAATCCGAAAAGCATAAGAGTAGGAGAAAAATCAAAAAATGTTACTATGAAAAACTTAAGAAAACTTTCAAAAAGAAAATTGAAAACTGTTCAGGGAGGTATCCCGACGTGTCTGGCAGGGTACTTCTGGTGCTCATTGGAAAGAAAATGTATTCCGGTAGGATCGCCATGCGGACTTATTATCGACTAATTAATTAAAAATAGTATAAAACAGGCTGTCTCAGAAATGGAATAGCCTGTTTTATTTGCTCTCACCAATCTATTTATCGGATGATTCCCGTCTTGAACTTTTGTATACTTTTGCTTCAAGGCAAAAGTATAAATGAAAATCTTTTATTTGATTCAGAATAGGGTTGAAAAATCATAAAATCAGAATTTTTATCTCTCACTGAAAAACCGTATTTTTGTGCATCTAAAAAGTAAAAGAACGAATGAATTCCTACAAAAATCCATTGGAAGAGCGCTACTCCAGTGAAGAAATGTTATTTAACTTCTCACACAATAACAAATTCCAGAATTGGAGAAAGCTTTGGATAGCTCTTGCTGAAATCGAAAAAGACCTCGGACTTGATATTACAGACGAGCAGATCGCTGAGTTAAAAGCTAATGCTGAAAACATCGATTACGTAAAAGCTGCAGAGTACGAAAAAAAATTCCGTCATGATGTAATGGCTCACGTTCACGCTTATGGTGATGTGGCGCCTTCAGCAAAAGGAATTATCCACCTGGGAGCAACTTCGGCTTTTGTAGGAGACAATACAGACTTAATTCAAATCCGTGACGGACTTTTAATCTTGAAGAAAAAGTTGGTGAACGTGATGAAAAATCTTTCGGATTTTGCGATTCAATATAAAGACCTTCCCACTTTAGGATTCACTCACTTCCAGCCGGCTCAGTTAACAACAGTTGGAAAAAGAGCTACACTTTGGTTGCAGAGTTTGGTTCTTGACATCGAAGAATTGGATTTCTTCCTTGAAACCCTGCGTTTCAGAGGAGTAAAAGGAACTACAGGAACTGCTGCAAGTTTCCTTGAACTGTTCAACGGTGATTATTCTAAAGTAAAACATTTAGATAAAGAACTTTCAAAGAGATTCGGTTTCGAAAAAGTGTTCGGAGTTTCCGGACAGACTTACGATAGAAAAATTGATGCGAAAGTAGTTGCTTTATTAGGAAATATTGCACAATCTGCGCATAAATTCACAAACGATTTACGTCTACTTCAAAACCTTAAGGAAATTGAAGAACCATTCGAGAAAAACCAGATCGGTTCATCGGCGATGGCTTACAAGCGTAACCCAATGAGAAGTGAAAGAATCGGAGCATTGGCAAAATATGTAATGTCTCTTACAACGAGTTCTGCAATGGTAGCTTCTACACAATGGTTTGAAAGAACACTGGATGACTCTGCAAACAAGAGATTAACTATTCCTCAGGCATTTTTAGCGGTTGATGCTATTCTATTAATCTGGAACAACATCATGAACGGAATCGTTGTTTATCCAAACAGAATCAACAAGCACATTATGGAGGAACTTCCTTTCATGGCAACAGAATACATTATCATGGAAGAAGTAAAAGCTGGTGGTGACCGTCAGGAAATCCACGAAGTGATCAGAGTTCACTCGATGGAAGCTTCCAAGAAAGTGAAAGAAGAAGGAAAAGAAAACGACCTTATCGAAAGAATCTTAAACGATGATTCTTTAAAACTGGACAAATCAAAACTGAAAGAAGTTTTAGATCCTAAAAACTTTATTGGTTTCGCGCCGATCCAGACGGAGGAATTCATTAAAAATGAAGTGCAGCCGATTATAGACCAAAACAAAGATTTAATAGGATTGGAAGCTGATCTTAAAGTATAAAACAATATGCAGTCTTTTGGGCTGCATATTTTATTTCCAACCCCGTTTATGAAAAAACTACTGGTAGCCATTTTATTAACACCAATCATTTCCTTTTCTCAAAATAAGGTGGATTTACATTATTTTAAATCCAAAGATTCTTTAGTTGGAGTAAAAGATAAAGCTGGAAAAATAATTGTTCCGGCACAGTTCAAAATCTTTTCATTCCTTAAAGACGGAGATCCTGTAGAAGGAGAAACCATTCTTTTTGATGGAAGTAAAGAAGGCGAAGAACCGGAGAAAAATGCATGGGGATATGTGTATGACAAAAATGGAAAATTTCTGTACCAGCCTTTCCTTTATGATAATGGAGCAGATTACTTCTCCGAAGGTTTAAGAAGATTGGTTAAAAATGGTAAAGTAGGATTTGCAGACCGAAACGGAAAGATAATTATTGAAGCTGAGCATGATTTTGTATTTCCTTTTAATTACGGATATGCCACCTTTTGTGACGGCTGCGGCTGGGAAAAAACAAATGACGAGCACAGATCTATTGTAGGCGGAAAATGGGGTGTAATGAATGTCAAAGGACAAACCATTCAGCCATTGTCAAAACCAACAGAGAAAGAGGTGGAAATAGACGGAAAATATTATCCGAACCCTTTTCAATACAATGAAAAAGAGAAGAATATCCTTCAGTTTTTTGAAAAGCAGAAGAAAAAGCTTTCAGATCTTCATTATGTAAATTTTTACAGCAAACTCTCTCAAAAAGAAAAAAATCTGTTTTTTGAAATTGTAGAAAGACCCAAAGAAAACTTCCCCTTTTATCAGGTAAATGCCTATGATTACAGGAAAAAAGAATTGGATATGCTTTATAGTTTCAAATTTCTGGTCTCAGAAGATGGAAAAACATTTTATGCAATAGGGGATTTTAATGAAAAGAAGATTCCTTTTGAAAACTGGTTAAAGGAAGAAATAGAAAGTGCAGAAGATTTTCAGAGGAAGCATAAGGATAACCCTAATAAATTTATAAACAAATAGCAGAACTTACTTAGCAGATGACAAAACATATAATAGTATTGATGTTGGCTTTGGGATTTGTGAAAAATTATGCACAAACAGATAAAGCAGTTTATTCATTCATAGATGCAGCTGCGAAGAAAGTTGCAGAAGAATCAAAAGCATACTCAGTTTCTGTCGGAATTATAAAAGATGGAAAAATCTATACCAGACACTTTGGAGAAATAGACAAAGGAAAAGGGAATAAAGCGGATGATAATACTTATTTTGCTATAGCTTCCATTACCAAACTTTTTACAGGGCAATTGCTGGCACAGGCAGTCCTGGATGGGAAAGTAAGCCTTGACGATGATATACGCAAGTATCTGAAAGAACCTTATCCCAACTTAGAATACAATGGTGTTCCCATAAAAGTCAGGAATGTAATTTCTTATGAAACCGCCTTACCTAGAAATCTCCCTATTGATGATGAGCTGAGAAAAAACATGACAGATGAAACGGCTTTTCTATACGAAAAGCTTAATGACGGATATACAAAAGAAGACTTTAAAAAAGACCTGGCTGCTGTAAAATTAGATGCACAACCAGGTACAAAATATAAATACAGCAATACAAGTCTGGAATTAACCGGTCTTATGCTGGAAAATATTTACGGAAAGAGCTATGAAACCCTTTTGAAAGAAAATATCTTTTCAAAAACCGGAATGAACCATACTAAACTGGAGCTTGATAAAAATGAAGTTCAGGCTAATGGATATCATGATAATTATCGTTTAATGCCCGTTTCACGAAGCCTTCTGTGGGGTTCAGGGGGTTCGAAAACCGAATCTACAATGGGTGATATGGTGAAGTTTTTAAAAGAAGAACTCGATTTACAAAACAAAACCGTACAGGAATCCCAAAGAAATATTGAAAATAGTAAAGAAGCTTGGTATGGATATTTTTGGGACAGATATTGCATTACCGAACATGGTAAAAGAGGCTTTAAGCATGGTGGATCTTATGGGATAAATAGCCTGTTTACAGTGTTTCCAGAATTGAATATTGGAGTATGCATCATTGTAAACATTAATGGACCTGAAACATTTTCCGCACTTTATAATGGTACAACAAGTTTAGTAGCTGATCTTGTCTCCACTTCAGATAAAAAGCAGGTGTATGGATATTCCATAAAGAAGGATAAAATCGTTTTTTCTTACGCACATCCGAAAAATATGAATGGAAACCTTATCAATACCATGACTGTAGTAGGAAGTTTCAATAACTGGGATCCAGAAAATAAAGAATATCAGATGATAAAGAAGGGTAAAAACCTTTATGAACTGGAAGTTCCTGTCTCTCGATTTGAAAAAGGAAAGTCCTATTCCTTTAAATTTGTACTGAATAAAGAAGAATGGATTGGAGCTTCTAAAAACGCATCCAATAATGACGGTACCAAAGATAATAATCTGACATTGGTATTATAGGAAAAAGATAGAAGAAAAAGAAAGTAAAAGAGTAAATTTGTACTCAATAATATAGAGTGGATGATAACACTCAAACAGAGGATCTGTACAGAATGCAACAATCTGATAGGGATACTCTGAACTCAGAAAGTAAAAAGAAAAATAAATCTAATATTAAAAATCTGATATTTAATTTTTAATGATGTTACAGAATCAAAATCATCAACAATTAATGACCGATCTTAAGGAGCTGGTAGACAAGACAAGAAGTCAGGTTGCAGCTCAGGTAAACTCGGCAATGGTGGTTTTATACTGGGAAATAGGGAAAAGAATAAATGAAGATGTTTTAGATAATAAGAGAGCAAAGTATGGCAAAGAAGTTATTGTACAGATCTCTCAACAACTTACGTTAGAATTTGGAAATTCATTTTCCGAGAAAAATATCCGAAAAATGATGCAGTTTGCGTCTGTTTTTAATGATTTTAATATTGTCGCATCAGCGATGCGACAATTATCGTGGACTCACTTCCTGCTTCTCATTCCTATTTCACAAGATACTAAAAGAAATTTTTATCTTGAAGTTTGTAAAATTGAAAATTGGAGTGTCAGAGTCTTGAGAGAAAAAATCAATTCTCTGCTTTTTGAACGAACAGCAATAAGCAAAAAGCCTGAGGAAATAATAGATAAAGAATTGAAAAACTGGTCTGAAAAGAATATTTTAAATCCTGATTTGGTTTTTAAAGATCCCTATTTTCTTGATTTTTTAGAATTGAAAGATACCTTTTCTGAAAAAGATTTGGAAGAAGCCATTATCGTGGAACTTCAAAAATTCATTTCTGAATTAGGAAGTGATTTTGCCTTTCTTTCAAGACAGAAAAGAATCACAATAGATAACAGAGATTACTACCTGGATTTACTTTTCTATCATAGGAAACTAAAATCTTTAGTTGTTATCGAGCTAAAATTAGGTGAATTTGAAGCCAGTCATAAAGGTCAGATGGAGCTATATCTCTCATATCTGAATAAATATGAAAAAGTAGAAGGGGAGAACCCTCCCATTGGTTTAATCCTTTGTTCAGGAAAAAATTCCGAACATATAGAACTCATGAATCTGGAAGGGGATAATATAAAAGTAGCAGAATATTTACTTATCTTACCTTCTGAAAAAGTTTTGCTTGAAAAATTGCATCGTTCAATAGAGATAGCAAGAAATAAATTTGAAAATAAAAAATAAATCTAATATTAAAAATCTGACATCTAATGTCTAATAACAAAAGAATTTTCGTAGAAAAAAGAGGAATTTTCGATGTTGAAAGTCCAAAAATTTTTGATGAAGTAAAAGCGGTTATCCCGGCAGTTCAAAGCGTGAAAGTATACAATGTATATGATATTTTCAACCTGAATGACGGAGAATTTGAAAAAGTGGTGAATAACACTTTCGTAGACCCTGTTACTGATATTTTACACTCAGAAAACCCTGCAAAAGCTATTCATTTCGGAATGGAATTTTTACCGGGACAGTATGATCAGAGAGCAGACTCTGCACAACAGTGTATCGCTTTGCTGACAGAAAATGAAAAATCAAAAGTAAGAAGTGGAAAATTAATCGAATTTGAAGGCGTTTCCGAAGCGGATTTGGTTAAAATCAAAGACCTTCTGATCAACAAAGTGGAATCTCAGGAAAAAGACTTATCCGTTCTGGATATTCCTGCAGAAGAAGCACCGTCAAAAGTAATCATCCATGAAAATTTCATCAATTTTAATGATGCTGAACTTGAAAACTTCTATAACAATCATGGTTTTGCATTAGGATTGGATGACCTGAAATTCATTCAGGAATACTTCAAAACTGAAGAAAGAAATCCTACGGAAACAGAATTAAAAGTATTAGACACGTATTGGAGCGACCACTGTCGTCATACCACTTTCGAAACACAGTTGTCAGACATTCAGTTTGAAGGTCAGTTCAAACACACATTGGAAACCATTTTCAATGATTATATCGAAAAAAGAAAATTCTTAGGCCGTGAGCTGAAGCCCATTTCATTAATGGACCTTGCAACAGTATGCGGTAAATATTTCCATAAGACAGGAAACCTGGATAATCTTGTTATCTCAGACGAGATCAATGCATGTACCATCCAGATTGAAGCAGAATACGACGGTAAAAAAGAGCCTTGGTATTTATTATTCAAAAATGAAACACACAACCACCCAACAGAAATTGAACCTTTCGGAGGGGCTTCTACTTGTTTGGGAGGTGCTATCAGAGACCCATTATCCGGAAGATCTTTCGTTTTCCAGGCGATGAGATTAACAGGTGCTGCAGACGTTTTAGAATCTGTTGACAAAACTTTACCAGGAAAATTACCTCAGAAAACCATTACAAAACAGGCTGCCAACGGATATTCATCTTACGGTAATCAGATCGGTCTTGCTACCACAATGGTTTCTGAAATCTATGACGAAGGCTACAAAGCCAAAAGAATGGAAGTAGGTTTCGTTACCGGAGCAGTTCCTGTAGATTGGGTAAGACGTGAAAAACCTGAAAATGGTGATTCCATCATTATCTTAGGAGGTGCAACAGGTCGTGACGGAGTAGGAGGAGCAAGCGGAAGTTCAAAAGAACAGGACGAGACTTCAATCCACACCATGAGTTCCGAAGTTCAGAAAGGAAATGCTGTAGAAGAACGTAAAATTCAGAGACTATTCAGAAATCCTGAAGTAACGAAGCTGATCAAAAAATCAAACGACTTCGGAGCAGGAGGAGTTTCCGTGGCAATCGGTGAGATTGCAGACTCTTTAGAAGTGAACCTTGATGTATTACCATTAAAATATGAAGGATTAAACGGAACCGAGCTGGCTATTTCTGAATCTCAGGAAAGAATGGCGGTGGTAGTAGATCCTCAGGATAAAGAAAAATTCATCAGATTCTGTGAAGCTGAAAACATTGTTGCCGTAGAAGTAGCAAAAGTGACAGATTCAGGAAGAATGCAGATGTTCTGGAAAGGAGACAAAATTGTAGACCTTTCAAGAGCTTTCTTAGATACCAACGGATGTTCAAAATCTCAGGAAGTGAAGATCACTCACCTTGAAGAAGTCAAAGAAGAAACAAAAGCTTTCACCGCAGAAAACTTCCTGAACATCTTAAAAGATAAAAACGTAGCTTCCCAGAAAGGACTGCTTGAAATGTTCGACTCTTCAATTGGAGCAACAACAGTAGCAATGCCTTTAGGTGGAAAATATCAGCAAACCTTAATGGAAGGAAGTGTGCAGACACTACCAATTTTAGGAGCAAAAGACATTAAAACCGTTTCTCTGGCGAGCTGGGGATTCGATGCTGAAATCTCAAAACAAAACTCATTATTGGGAGCATCTTACGCTGTTGTAGAAAGTGTGGCGAAGATTGTAGCCATGGGAGGTGATTATAAAAACATCAGACTTAGCTTCCAGGAATACTTCGAAAAATTAGGACAAAATCCTGAAAAATGGGGCAAACCTTTAGCTTCACTTTTAGGAGCTTATGATGCGCAGATCAATTTAGGTCTTGCAGCCATCGGAGGTAAAGATTCCATGAGTGGAACGTATCAGGATCTTAATGTTCCGCCAACCCTGATTTCTTTTGCATGTGCCAACGGAGATAAAGAAAATATCATTTCTCCGGAACTGAAAAGTGCAGGAAACAAACTGTATTTCTTCAATCATATCGCTCAGGAAAGCGGGCTTCCAAATTATAGCGCTTTAAAAGAAATCTTTGAATTCCTTTTCGAAAACATCAAAGCAGGAAAAATTGTTTCTGTGAAAACAGTGAAAGAAGGAGGTCTTGCAGTAGCTTTAGCCAAAATGAGCTTCGGAAACAGATTAGGAGCAGAGATCAATGCTGATGAAAATGCATTATTAGCGAAAAATATCGGAAGCTTAGTTATCGAGGCGAAAGAAGAATTAAGCGCAGCTGCCCTTCAGTTGATCGGAGAAGTAAAAGACTCAGGAACCTTGAAAATTAACGGTATTGAATCAAACATTACAGATCTTGTAGCGGCCAATACTAATACATTTGAAAATCTTTTCCCGACTGTAGAAAAAGAAAAGATCACGGTTGAAATTGATGCAAAATACAACTCGGTCAACCCAAGAAATATCATCATTAAAAAACACGGAATCGCACAGCCGAAAGTGTTTGCTCCGGTATTCCCGGGAACCAACTGTGAATATGACACGCTGAATGCATTCCAGAAAGAAGGCGCTGTAGTAAGCAGTTTGCCTTTAATCAATATCAATCACCAGTTACTCGATGAAAGCATTGATGCATGGGTGGAAGAGATCAGAACATCTCAGATCCTTGCATTCTCAGGAGGCTTCTCTGCGGGCGATGAGCCGGATGGTTCTGCAAAATTCATTGTAAACGTTCTGAAAAACGAAAAAATGAAAAATGCAGTACACGAATTATTAGACAGAGATGGAATGATTATCGGGATCTGTAACGGATTCCAGGCTTTGGTTAAATCTGGATTATTACCTTACGGAAGAATCAAGGATTTGGATGAAAACTCTCCAACATTAGCTCACAATGCCATCAGAAGACACATCTCTCAGATGGTTACCGTAAAAGTAGTGAACGATGAAAGTCCATGGTTAAAAGGAATGAAAGGTCAGACTTACACCATTCCGATCTCTCATGGAGAAGGACGTTTCATGGCTTCAGAAGAAGAAATCAGGAAATTGTATGAAAACGGGCAGATTGCAACACAGTACATCGACTTCGATGGAAACATTGCTCACGGAATGCCGTTCAACCCGAACAATTCATTATTCGGAATTGAAGGAGTGACCAGCCCATGTGGAAAGATCTACGGAAGAATGGGACATCCGGAACGTTTTGCTGAAGGTCTCATGAAGAATATACCAACCGCGAATTATCACAACATATTCAAAAACGGTGTTGAATACTTCAAATAACAATACAAGAAAAATGATCGTCATCCATGGCGGTCATTTTTCGTCTTTAGGAGTTTTCTACGAAGAAGCTTCCCGCGTGCTGATGAAGGATTTGGATTGGAAAGTAGGAACGTTGGATGGTTTTGATGACATCCTTTACGGAGGTTTCGGAGTATTTGAAAACAAAGAAGAAATTGAAATCATCTGGAAAGAATCACAGAAGTCAAAAGAAGACTTAGGCTTTAAGGCTACCCGTGAATTCTATGAAAATAAAATCAGACAGGGAAAACCTTTCAACATAGAATTAATTCAGCAGAAATTAGATGAACTGATGAAAGGAGAAGGGCTGACCCTTTTTGAAATCCTGATTGAAATTATAAAATCACATACCAATATTATACTGAGACTGGAATGATGAGTAATGAGTGGAAATTTTGTAGCGTTGACATTTCCAGCTAGTTTCATCAAATCAACTTGTTGATTCCTTCTTTGCTTACTTTGGTCAATATGCTAACAATAAGATCTTTGCGTCAAAAAAACAGAAAATATTATTAACCATTAAGAATAATAAAGATTGTAAGGTGAGTTAAGATTCATCTAGGATGAATAAATAAATAATAACTTCAGCTGTTACCTTAATAATTCTTCATTTTTTACAAAACCTTAATGGTTCAAATCACTTAATTCAACAAGGATATAAATACGTCTATTGCTGAGTGAAACGCCCTTGCGAACGAAAAAATTAATATAATACTTTGCGCCTTTTGCGTTAAAAACTTACAATTTGAAAGATATTAATATAATTTTTCTCACTATTTTTACTTTAACAAAAAAGGAAACAATAGAAGTTGAATGAAGAAAATTATGTACGGGCTGTTCTTTGGTGACAGCATTACTTACGGAGAATATGACGGAGTTTTTGGCGGTTGGGTAGATATTCTGAAAAGATATGCCCTGCAGAAATTTCATGAAGGAAACGGAGATGAACTCATCCTGTTCAATCTAGGAATAGGAGGAGAAACCACAGAAGGATTACTGAAAAGAATCCCTCACGAATTAAAAGCAAGAAATTCAGCAGATGGAAATATTGTTTTTCTAAGTTACGGAGCCAATGATCTTGCGGTAAAAGATGGAGTACAGATCGTAGATCCTGAAAAATTTAAAAATAATATTAAAGAAGCCGTAGCACATGCCAGACACTTTTCCAATGAGATTTATCTGGTAAGCATTCTCCCTTTCTCTCAAAAGATAGATGGAGTAGTAGTAAGTTCCGGGAAAAAGAGAATCAAAGAAGATGTAGTGCTTTATAATCAGATTCTGAAAGATATTGCAGCTGAAGACTTGCTGGTTTACATTGATTTTTATTCCGCTTTCCTGATGGATAAAGAGATTCTGCTTTCTACAGACGGTATACATCCCAACGAAAAAGGCTATGGAATGATGGCCGAAATCGCAATCCCAATCATTGAAAAATATTTATAATGCCTCATTTATTTTCTTACGGAACCCTGCAGAAAGAGCAGGTTCAAATGGAAACCTTCGGAAGACTTTTACAAGGTGAAAAAGACACTTTATCAGGCTACAAATTAAGTATGCTTGAAATTACAGATCCTGAAGTACTTCGGAAAAGCGGTCAGCAATACCATCCCGTACTTGAATTTTCAGGAAATGATAATGATGAGGTTGAAGGAATGCTTTTTGAGGTGACAGAAGAAGAAATCCTTCAGGCTGATGAATACGAAGTGGATGATTACAAAAGAATCGAAACCGTTTTTAAATCTGGAAAAAAAGGGTTTATCTATGTCGGGAAATAGTCATTGCGAGCAACGCGAAGTAATCTCAAATAAGAGTTAGAACTATGATTCAAATGATTTTATCAGGGATATAATTCCAACGGTCTCTTTGTCATTCCGAGCAAAGCAAGGAATCTAAGCTTGAATCTTCTCTCGCAGATCTCGCAAATGGAATACTTTTAGACTTAATAGGTGCTTTTCTACTGATATGACAAATTTAATATTCAATAGAAGTGGGCTTTAGCCCACTTATCCTATAAAAATAAATTCACTGGCTTCAGCCCAAACTTAAAAAACTGCTGACATACCCTTGTCACAACCTGTTTTTATCTTTGTCCTAACAAAAAATCAAGAAATGAATAACGTAAAAGTGGCACCTTTTAAGGTCATCGGAATTTCAGTAAGAACAACCAATGAAAATGGACAGGCAGGAAAAGATATTCCGGTATTATGGGAAAAAATGATCAGCGGGAATATTGTCAATTCCATTCCAAATAAAATAGACAATACCATTTATTCTATCTACACGGATTACGAAAAAGACCACACAAAGCCTTATACAACAGTACTCGGATGTAAAGTAGAAAATCTTAACTATATTCCGGAAGGAATGACAGGTTATTCTTTTGATGGCGGAGATTATCTGAAATTTACTACAAAAGGAGATCTTTCAAAAGACCTGGTAATTCATGAATGGTTAAAAATCTGGAATATGGACTTGGACAGGATATTTACTGCCGATTTTGAAGTCTATGGAGAAAAAGCACAAAATCCATCAGATGCTGAAGTAGATATCTTCATCGCTGTGAAATAAAAGATGAAAAAATATCTCTAATCTTCACAAATTTAGAACCGAAGGACTAAACATTCCCCTCCCTTGGAGGGGTGTCAAAAATTATTTGAATTTTTGACGGGGTGGTCTAAAACTTCCAGCTACCAGCTTCTTTCTTCCAGCTCAGCTAAAAAAATATTTACAGTACACCAGAATCCCAACAATCACCGATGCAATAGCCGTAAGCACTACAGCTCCGGCTGCAATGTCTTTAATAAAGCCAATTCTTTTGTCGAAATCAGGTTGAACGATATCACAGATCTTTTCAATAGCAGTATTGAAAATTTCAGCACTTAGGACAGCAAATGAGGCTATAAGAACCAATGCTGCATCTGTATAACTTAAATCGAAATAAAAAATAAAGAAAAGGTTAATGAAGAATATCAGAAGCTCAATCTGGAAATTTCTTTCCGTCTTTATCATCATGAAAACACCCCGGAAAGCATTGAGAAAACTTTTATGGATAGGAGGTTTTTGCATGGTTTTGAACTTTTCAGGCAAAGATAGGCTTTGTATTTTGATAAAAAAATGAATCTCTGAAGAAATACAGGCATAATGTCAAGGCTCAAAACAAATTAAGGATCTTTGTGAAAAACTCCTCCATATTATTCTTTTCTTTGTTGTATCTATTTATTATATTTGTAGAAACTTATTTTATAAATCTATGAAATTTATTATTTCAAGTGGTGAACTGCAGAAGGCTTTGCAAACTGTAAGTGGCGTAATATCAAGCTCTCAATCGAGACCGATTTTAGAAAACTATCTTTTTGAATTAGACGGAAATAATGTTACCATTACAGCATCTGACGGCGAGACAACTCTTGTTACTTCTCTGGAAGTAAAGTCTGATGATACAGGTAAATTTGCTGTTCCTGCTAAAATTTTTCAGGATTTTATCAAGACATATGGTGAACAGCCTCTCACATTTGTTGTAAAAGACAATGCCGAAGGTACTGGAAGCCAGCTTGAGATTTTAGATGAAAAAGATAATTTCGCCGTAGCATTAGACAATGCTGATGACTATCCTGAATTGCCGGAATTCGACGCTTCACAAAGTGTAACGATGCCCGCAGGAGTTTTGTCTGAAGCGTTGACAAATACTTTATTTGCTACCAGTAACGACTCTCTTCGTCCGGTAATGACAGGAGTTCTTTTCCAGTTTGGAGAAAACGAAACCAATTTCGTTTCTACAGACTCCCACAGATTGGTGGTGTACAAAAGAGCAGACCTTATGAATGCTGAGCCGATGGAGTTTATCATGCCTAAGAAACCTCTGAACATTTTCAAAAATATCCTGGCAAGTTCCAATGAAGACGTAACCATAGACTTCAATGAGAATATGGCTAAATTTACTTTTGGCAAGCATATCTGGATCTGCAGACTGATTGATGGTAAATATCCAAACTATACAGCGGTAATTCCAAAAGAAAATCCAAATGTATTGACCATCAACAGAAACCTGTTGCTGGGAGCAATCAAAAGAGCGTCTATCATGTCTAACAAATCTACCAACCAGGTTAGATTCAAGCTTTCCGGTAATATTCTTCACCTTCATGCAGAAGATACTGAATATGCAAACAAAGCAGATATGCAGATTCCTTGCGACTACAACGGAGAAGATATCAACATCGGATTCAGTTCAAAATTCTTAACAGAAATGCTTACGATTTTAGGATCTGATGATATTACCATGAAAATGTCTCAGCCTAACAGACCAGGGATCATTGAACCTCTTGATGGTCTTGAAGAAAACGAAAACATCTTAATGTTATCAATGCCGGTTATCGGATTGTAATATTGATTTAGTATACAAATAAAAAGCCGGAATTTTCCGGCTTTTTTTGTAGGGTCTAATCGACTTAGGAATTAGGAGCGTTAAGAAAATTTAAATGTAATCCGCCAAAAAATTTCCATTGTCTGAGCATGGGATATATTATTGAACCGAAGAAGAATCAGACGATCCATGCGAGTTTGGAAATTTTAGGAGTACATTCAAATTTTTAGCGGATGATTCCCGTCTTGAACTTTTGTATACTTTTGCTTCAAGGCAAAAGTATAATAAGAAAAAGGCGTATTCAAAAGAATATTAAATAAATAGTGTTATTTGTGAATCATTAGCGTCATTAGTGTTTAAATCAACTCCTCATGGAAATAAAAATACAGCTTTATCACACTTCAGATTTTCCCTCAGAATTCACTACAGAAAACTACAGTGTAATTCTGTGGAAAGGGTCTGGTGTTTTCTCTGTAGATGCTATTAATTATTCTTACGGCGGATATAATATTCTGTTTCTTTCTCCTTATCAGAAGTTGAAACTGGCTGCTGAATCGGAGGAAAACATCCATATACTTTTCTTTCATGGGGATTATTATTGTATAGAGTATCACAAGGAAGAAGTAGCATGCAACGGGCTTCTCTTCAATAATATTTATCTGAATCCAGGCGTTGAGCTTTCGGAAAATAACTATCATTATATTTTTGAGCTTTTTAATCATATTCAAAAAGAAGAATCTGAAAAACATCCATTTTCGGAATCTATTATCAAGACCTATATCCAGCTAATTCTTGCTATTGGCAGCAAACAGAAAATCAGTATCGAAAATACCTTGGTTTCTAGCGAAAAGCTTCCCAATAAAAATGCTGCAGAATTTCAGAAACTGCTGGAATCCCATTTTAAAGCGGAAAAAGAACTGTCATTTTGAACATCACCAATAATACTTTGAGCAAAGCTGTAAAAAAAGAATTTTCCAAAACACCCACACAGCTTATCAACGAAAGAATTATCCTGGAGTCAAAAAAGTTGCTGCATTTAACTTACAGATCTGTAAAGGAAATTGCCTCTGAGTTGGGATTTGCAGATGAATTCTACTTCAGCAGGTATTTCAAAAAAGCGGTAGGGTGTTCTCCAAAAAATTACAGAGAGAAAGTAGGAATCTCTGTGGTCGCAAAAATGTCCATGTAATATCCTGAAATGTCTATGTTGACGCTGTAACCATGTGAATACCTTTGGTGGAAAATAAATCACATGAAAAACAACAGAATTTACCAGCAACTCTTACAATTGGATGCTTACTTTTTAAATTTTCTCAGAATTTCAATTTTCATCGTTATGGTCTGGATTGGAGGCCTGAAGGCATTTCATTACGAAGCCGACGGAATTGTACCTTTCGTAGCCAATAGTCCACTGATGAGTTTTTTCTACAAAAATGCAGGTAATAAAGTTATTAATGCAGATAAAAAACGGGTTGCAGAATACACTTTGTATAAAAATCCGGAAGGAAAAGTGGTTCAGAAAAATATTGACTGGCATCAGGAAAACGGAACCTATGCCTTTTCCTACGGTTTAGGGACAATGATCGTTGTAATAGGAGCTATGGTGCTACTGGGAATTTGGTTTCCTAAAATTGGAGCTTTGGGTGGAGTATTAACATTTTTAATGTCACTGGTTACCCTGTCTTTTCTGATCACTACCCCTGAAGTTTATGTCCCCAATCTGGGCGGAGATGGAGTAACACCTCAGTCTGGGTTTCCATATCTGTCAGGAGCAGGACGTTTGGTTTTGAAAGATATTATCATGATGGCCGCAGGGTTGGTATTATTTTCAGACAGCCTGAAGAAGGTAGTAAGACCGTTGAGGCATTAGATTCCCGAATCAGCAGCTGAAAGATTAACGAAAATTTATTATCTTAAAATCGCTTCTAAATTTCTCTATTTCTCAAAAAAACACGACATTTGTAGCTCGAAAAATCATACCGGAATAAGGCGTGGAATTTCAAATAAAAGTTTCAAAATAGAACAGATGAAATCTTAAAACTCATCTGACGAATTAAATAAGAGATAGATTAACAAATGAAAATATCAAACAACTGGCTGAAGGACTTTGTAAAAACGGAATCAAAAACTGAAAGAATCGGTGAATTCCTTACAGATATAGGTCTTGAGGTTGAAGGGATAGATAAATTTGAAAGTGTAAGAGGCAGCCTGGAAGGAATTATTGTAGGTAAAGTTTTAACTTGCGAAAAACATCCTAATGCTGACAAACTGAAGAAGACAACTGTAGACGTAGGAAACGGAAAGGTGCTGAACATTGTTTGCGGTGCTCCTAATGTAGAAGCTGGACAAACTGTTCCGGTAGCCGTTGTCGGAACTAAAATCTATGATAAAACAGGAAACTTTTTTGAAATTAAAGAAGCCAAAATCAGAGGAGAGGTTTCCCAGGGAATGATCTGTGCAGAAGATGAACTTGGTCTTAGTGATGATCATGGAGGTATCATGGTACTGGATGAAACCCAATATGAAGTAGGGAAAAACTTTGCTGACTATTTTGAACTTACCAATGATGAGGTTTTTGAAATCGGGTTAACGCCGAACAGAACAGATGCTATGTCTCACTATGGCGTTGCCAGAGATTTACATGCCTACCTTTCTACAAACCAATTGAAGTCGCAATTTAATAAAGTAGCTTCTGAAGCTTTGAATAACGAGGGAACTCATGATTTTAAACTGGAAATTGAAGATGCAGAATTGTGTCCAAGATATATCGGAGCTGTGATTGAAGATGTAAAAGTTGCAGAATCACCATCGTGGTTAAAAGACAGATTGAAAGCGATCGGATTAAGCCCGATCAATAACGTTGTAGATATTACCAACTATATTCTTCACGGGTACGGACAGCCGCTTCACGCATTTGATGCAGATAAAATTGCAGATAAGAAAGTGAAAGTAGGTGTAGTAAAACCCGGAACGAAATTTACGACTTTAGATGGTGTTGAAAGAACATTGAATGGTTCTGAAATCATGATCAAAGACGGTAAAGATAAACCAATGTGTATTGCCGGAGTATTCGGAGGTGAGAACTCAGGAGTATCAGAAACAACGACAACAATATTCCTTGAAAGTGCTTACTTTAACCCGGTTGCTGTAAGAAAAGGAGCTAAAGCGCACAGCCTGAATACAGATGCTTCTTTCAGATTTGAAAGAGGAGTAGACCCGAATCTTACAAGAACAGCCATCACTCACGCTATTAAAATGATTCAGGAAATTGCTGAAGGAAAATTAGTAGGAGAGTTACTGGAGGAATATCCTAAGAAAATAGAAGATAACTATGTGATTATCAGATTCTCTAAAATTGAGCAGATTTTAGGAACAAAAATTCACAGAGAGAAAGTAAAAGAAATCTTAAAAGCATTGGAAATTCAGGTTTTAAATGAAATTCCAAACGGTTTTGAAATCTCTGTTCCTGCTTACAGAGCAGATGTAACAAGAGAAATTGATGTGATTGAAGAGATCTTAAGAATCTACGGATACAATAAAATTGATGCTCCACAGAAGTTTTCATTTACGCCGGTTAAACTGAGTACTAACGATCAGGATGAGCTGGAAAACAGCTGGGCAAGAACTTTACAGGGGCTTGGTTTCAATGAAGTGATGAACAACTCATTAACTTCTGTAAAAGATGAAACAGATGCTGTAAAGCTATTGAATCCTTTAAGCGGTGATCTGGCATTCATGAGAAAGTCTTTATTAGAAGGACTTCTTCAGAATACAGTATACAATATCAACAGAAAGAATCAGGATATCAAGTTCTTCGAATCAGGAAAAATTTATCACAAAAAAGAGAAATACGAAGAAAGAAAACAATTAGCTTTATTGGTTTCAGGAAGAGATGTTGCCGAAAACTGGCTTCAGCCAAAATCTGCGGTAAGCTTCTATAATCTTAAAGCCTATGTAAAAGTTTTATTAGAAAGACTTGCTGTCGATTATAAAGAAGTTGCTTTGTCTGATGAAAGATTCTCTGATGCACTGGCATATGAAGTTGACGGTAAAGCATTGGTGAGAATTGGAAAAGTATCTCCGGCCTTATTAAAAGACTTTGATATTGATCAGGAATGTTTCTATGCAGAGATTGAACTGGAATATGCTCAGGAACTTCGTTCTAAAAATGAATTGAAATTCAAAGACATTCCGAAATTCAACAAAATCAGAAGAGATCTGGCTTTACTGATTGATAAAACGGTAAACTATCAGGATTTATATCAGACGGCTAAGAAGAACAAATCTCCATTCATTAAGAATATTAACCTGTTCGATGTATATGAAGGTAAAAATCTTCCTGAAGGTAAGAAGTCTTATGCGATGAGTTTTGAGCTGTTAAATGAAGAGAAAACTCTTGAAGAAAAAGAGATTACTGAAGTAATGGATTCTCTGATCAAAGCTTTCCAGAAGGAATTCAACGCAGAGTTGAGATCTTAATATTTGAAAATACATTTTATTAATAATAGAAACGGACTTTTTTTAAGTCCGTTTTTTTGTTTTATTGAGTTGTTGTCAGGCTTGGGCTAAAGCCATTGGTCTGTTTGTGTTTTAAACAAACGGGCTGAAGCCCGTTCATATTGAATCGCATTAGTGATATTAGTGAAAATATTAGTGTTATTCGTGTTAAAATGGAAATTTTGTATAAAAACAATCTATCCACAGTCTTTGTCACTCCGTAGATGCCTCAATATATTTTATAAACCAGTTATAGTATAGATTCCTTCGGAATGACAAAGGCAACGCTACAACTTTAGGACAGATAAAGCTCTTATGTCTTAACGCTTTCAAGCCTTTTTTTGATTATCAACAGTGTAAAAATAACTCTGAAAATTATTCAAAATATCAACTGTTAAAGAATAATAAAATTCATTGCAACCCGTTTAAATAATATAATTTCCGTAAATTTGGGTTAATTCAAAAAGAAAAAAATGAAAAATCTTTTTTTAAGTATATGTACAGCTGCAGTTTTGGCTTCATGTGGATCTATGACAAGCCCGTCTGCATCTAAAGTGGGAAAAGCTCAGCCTGCTCTTGCCAGCACAAAATGGACATTGGCTGAAACGGTAAAAGGTAAAGTTCCAACATTGAATATTGAAGGAGAAAAGATCACTGGAAATGCAGGATGTAATAACTATTTCGGAACGGCTACAATTGATCCTTCTACAGGAAGTTTTACAGCCGGACAAATGGGATCCACAAAAATGATGTGCAGCAACATCGGAGTAGAGCAGAATTTTATGGATATGATGGGAAAAGCTAATAAATATGTGGTTTCCGGAAATACTTTAGAATTGTACAAAGACAATCTTTTACTATTGAAATTCACTAAATCAGAATAAAAAACAAAAGGAACTCAATAGAGTTCCTTTTTTATGTTTAGAGTGTTATTAATCTTCCTCTTCTTCATCGTACTTAGCCAACTCTTCATCGCACCATTTGAATGCTGCTTCTACTACTTTAGTAGCCTCGTCTGCCATCGTTTCTTCATCATCACCTTCAAGATCATCTAACCACTCAACTTCTTCTTCCTCAACGTTTAAGATAAATCTTGGATATTCTGTATGAACCACGAATAGATCCTCTGGAAATTCCGAATTATCTGCTAATAAAAACTTTGGTAATTTCATTTTTTTAATGTTTTAACTTTCTCAAAGATAATTAAAATTATTGATTTAAGATGACTTCAAAAACATTTTTGAAACTTTTTCAGCTTTTTTGCTTTCAGAATAATCATAGAACCCTTCTCCTGATTTTACACCCAGTTTTCCGGCTGTCACCATATTGACAAGCAATGGGTTCGGAGCGTACTTAGGATTTTTGAAACCGTCATACATAACGTTCAGAATAGCAAGACATACATCAAGACCAATAAAGTCTGCCAGCTGAAGCGGACCCATCGGGTGAGCCATCCCCAGTTTCATTACCGTATCAATTTCTTCTACACCAGCCACTCCGTTGTAAAGTGTCTCGATAGATTCGTTAATCATTGGCATTAAAATTCTGTTCGCCACAAAACCAGGATAGTCATTCACCTCTACAGGAACTTTACCCAAGGTTTTACTCATTTCATAAATGGCATCAAAAGTCTCTTTAGACGTAGAATATCCTTTGATGATTTCTACCAGTTTCATAATAGGAACCGGGTTCATGAAGTGCATACCGATTACTTTATCAGCTCTTTTAGTAGCTGCAGCAATTTTTGTGATAGAAATAGAAGAAGTATTGGTTGCAAGGATACAGTTGGCAGGAGCCAGCTCATCCATCTGACCGAAGATCTTCAGTTTAAGATCAAGGTTTTCTGTAGCAGCTTCTACAATAAGATCAGCAGATCCCGCAGCATCGTTCAATGCTGTGAAAGTAGTGATGTTGCCTAAAGTTTCAGCTTTTTGCTCCTCTGTAAGATTTCCTTTTGCAATGATTCTGTCAAGATTGGTAGTAATGGTTTTTAAACCTCTGTCCAAAGCTTCCTGGGATACATCTACAAGATTTACTTTAAAACCGCTCTGTGCGAAAGTATGTGCAATACCATTCCCCATGGTTCCCGCTCCGATAACTACAATGTTTTTGATCATTTTTCCTTTATTTTTTATAGATAGTTAAATTTTTTACCTCCGTAAGGTCAGATTGTGTGACAACAGCTGTTGAATCAAAAGTAACATTTCCTATACTCTGACTTTTTTTACTGTTGTTCTGGTTGGAAACAGTAGCCGTTAATCCTCTTATCAATCGTTTTTTCTGATTTTTTGTGAGGAAGTCTGTGCCAACGTATAACGTAAATTCGCCTTCTCTTCCCATGCCTTTTTGGATCAGGACTTCCATGCTTTTTATCTGGCTTTTATTCTTAAATTCTTTCAGAAAGCTCATCACAGGTTTATCAGATGCAGGGCCACAGCATACGCTTCCGTAGCTGATCTCTAAATAATTCTGATTCTTCTGAGCGTAAAAGAATGTGAAAGCGAATAGAGCCGTTGTTATTATTATTTTTTTCATGTTAAATCGCTTTAAAAATAAGCTTAATATTTTATTTATTAAAATTATCCCAAACGATCTTCGAAATATCGGAAACCATTCTCGTATTTACCCTTTCTGTTTCTGTGGAATTGCTTACAAATATGGCAATTGCGTAATGTTTTCCGTTGGGTAGAGTAATGATTCCCATATCGTTTTCTGCTACTGTAAGAATGTTATCGGGCTTTCCGGAAGAGCCTGTTTTATGGGCAACAGGTGTTCTTTTGGGCAGCTGTTCCACAATTTTATTAGTTCCTGTTGTGGTAGCGAGCATAATTTGCATTAAGAAATCTGTGGATTTCTTGGAAAGTAATTTTCCGTCATAGAATTTTTTTAAAAGTACTACAGTGGAGTTGGTGCTGCTTTCATTTCCATATTGATTTTTCCAGTCTTTATGCATATCATCCTCAGTATACTTAATTTGAAGGTCTTTCACCCCTTTAGAATCCATAAATTGCTGAACAACCTTGGGGCCTCCTATAAGTCTTAAAAGAAAATCACAAGTGTTATTATCACTCTGAGCTACTGTATACTTAATAATTTCTCCTAAAGAAAGCTCAATATTCCCTTCCGGATATTTTTCGCGTAAAGGAGACCACGTATTTTCAAGTAAGTCGGATTTTTTTATTAAAAATTTCTGATCTGTTGAAAATTTGCCTTTGTCTGCCATATCCAGCACAGTACTGGCCAGGTGGAATTTGAATACACTCAGCAAAGGGAGTTTTTTATCACCGTTTTTGCTGTATTTAAAATTACTTTCAAAACTCAGAACAGATACTCCTACGGTAGCTTTTTTATCCTTTATTATTGAATTTATTTTTTGATCCAGAGCTGATTTCTGAGCAGAAGCAAATGCCGAAACCAAAAGAAGAACGAAGGTTATTTTTTTCATAGAAATGCAGTTAAAATAAATCCCTTTTAGAAGCCTAAAAGGGATTTGCAATTTAAGATAAATTCCTGTTATTTCAACTCAAAATAATTAAGGTTCGCCCCATCATTTTCGAAGACAATTCTGATTTTGTTTTCTCCTTTCTGTAAGGTGATATTTTGGGCTGAAACCGTTTTCCAGTTTTCATTTCCTCCTGTTGATGCAAGTGAAACCGTCGCTAAAACTTTTCCGGAAGCTGTTTCAATTCTTATTTTAGAAGGATTAGCCGCCGAATATCTGATGTCTGCTGCATAATTTCTGTCTCCTTTGGACTGAACCGTGTACTGAAGCCATTCTCCGGTTTCTGTTTTTCCTACATAATACTGATTGGTAACTTTATCATTACATTTATAAATATCCACCCCATCATTTCTCATCTGCTGTCCGGAGTTCCATTCCGATCTTTTGGCCGGATCACTTACCCAAAGATTGATGAAATCCTTATCAAGATAGGCAGAGCCCATTCTTCCCAGATCATATTCCGAAGCGTATATTCTTCCCGGTGCCTGATGGTTTCTGAACGGTTTTGTAGTAGCATCTGTAATCTGCCTGAACATGGCATCAATCACATCTCTTTTAATCTCAGTGTTGTTTAGTTTATAGTTGTCTGCAATCTGTAGTAAAGCTTTTTTAGCATACCCTTTAGAAGGCTTTTCACCTCCGTTTTTCCAGTAATCCAATAATTTTCCATATTCAGGCGTGATTTTTACATTGGTAACTCCTGCAATATTATCAATCTTTTTCATCGGCCAGAAGGCATACCCTATATTGTGTTTGTCCAAAAGCTGAATAAGCTCAGTGAACCATACATTGGAATTCTCGCCGGTTTCCCCAAGCCAGATCGGCATATTGTGCTTCTCTCTGAGATCAAGGGCAAATTGAAGGGTTTGATCATCATTGTAATTCCAGTATTTATGAAAGCTGAAAGCCATGTTGTTATCCCAGATAGCCGGAAGTCCGTTATAATTGTTTCCCCAGCCGTTTCCTTCAATGAAAATAATATGCTTTTTATCAACCTCTCTGATGGCTGCTGTAATATCTTTCTGAAGCTTCCAGAGCGGAGCATTGGACATTTCATCCGTACCATTGGGGTTCTTTCCTGTGAAATTAATATTAGGTTCATTAATAAGATCATACCCTCCAATCCATGGATTGTCTTTATACCTTTCCGCCAGTTTTTTCCACAGCGCTACAGTTTTTCTCTGATTCTCTTCATTGGCCCAAAGTGAAGGCTTGGATTTATCATTATCAGAAATGTTAGCGTCATTTCCCTGACCTCCGGGAGCGGCATGAAGATCCAGAATCAAATATATTTTGTTATCGGTGCACCATTGAAGAAGATCATCTGTCATTTTAAAACCTTCCTCCAGCCACGTATCTTTTCCTTTTACAGGCTCTTTTTCAATAGGAAGGGTATAAAGATTGTAATGCATCGGCAATCTTATAGAATTGAATCCTGCTTTGGCCAGAAAGTCGATATCCTGCTTTGTGATTCCGTTTTTCAGATAAGCTTTGTAGAACTCATTCATTCCGTCTTCACCAATTAATTCGGCAATCTTTTCCTTAATCTTATACTGAGGACCAGCAAAATCAGCAGTTTTCAGCATATATCCTTCCTGAAGCATCCAGCCACCCAGCCCAAGGCCTTTCAACTGAATATCTTCACCTTTATCATTAACGATTTTCTGTCCCGAAGTCTTCAGTAATTGTGATGTCCCAAATTGAGACAATAAAAATGCGGATAATAGAACGGCTCTTTTCATAGTAATTTCGATGATTTAAAATAATAGGAATTTTTTAGAAATTAGTCATACTGAATGTTGGCATCATAGTAAGAATCTACATTCAGACCATTTATTCTGCCAGGAATCCATTGCGTGTGTAAAACAAAATCTTTCAATTGTTTATTGAATTGTTTTTCAAATATATTGTTTTTTTTGTTTTGAAATTCACTTTTTACTGATAAATCCTTAATTTTTCCGTTTTTAGTAATAATAAAAGAAGCTGAAGTGTAGGAATAAAACTTTTCCTTTTTTGATTTATATCCTTGGGGAGTAGGAAATTTTTTTAGATAATCAGTTTGTAGTTTTTCAAACTGATTGTCTACGGTAGAGTTAGGATAGCGCGAAATATTATCGCATTGTTCATATGAAAATATTTCATCGGGATTATTTTTTATAAATAATTGTTTCGCCGTAAAACGCAATGAGTCTATAAATTTCTTTCCAAATCTTTCTAAAATAAGTCTGTTCATCTCGATTTCCCGGCAGTTTTCATACTGATCATTCGGAAATCTTACGCAAGATATGGGAATTTGCTGCGTTTTTATATGATTCTTGTTCAGAAGCTCTATAAATTCCTTTTCACCCAGATAATCATAGCCTAAGCCTGAAAAATTGGTCCAGGTATACTTTTTATAATTGAAATCATTTTGTGCCTGCTTTTTTTGATCATCACAATCTATCTTATAACCATTTTTTTTTGATTACAAGATAGCATTGTGATTGCTGCCAAAAATAGTGCAGACTTTATTTTCATGTTAACTGATCAGTTTCATAATCTCTAAAGCCACCTTCAACGCTTCAGTTCCGTCTTCAAGAGAAACTTCTACATTTTTGTCGCCAGTAATCGCATCAGCGAAAGAATTTAATTCGTCCAGAATAGCATTGTTAGGCTGTATATTCGGATATTCAAACAGAATCTGGTTCTTTTCTCCCTCTGCATTTTCAATAATCATATCAAATGGAGTAGGGCTTTCAGGAGCATCCTTCATCCTGATTACTTCAGCCTTTTTCTCAAGGAAATCAACGGAAATATAAGCATCTTTCTGAAAGAATCTGCTTTTTCTCATCGCCTTCATAGAAATTCTGGAAGTCGTAAGATTGGCAACGCATCCGTTTTCAAACTCTATTCTCGCATTGGCAATATCCGGAGTTTTGCTTACTACGCAAACGCCGCTTGCGTGAATATTTTTCACTTTAGATTTAGCAATACTTAATAAAATATCAAGATCGTGAATCATAAGATCCAATACTACGGAAACATCCGTACCACGTGGATTAAATTCTGCCAGTCTGTGGATTTCAATAAACATCGGATTGCTGATATATTCCTTGGTAGCAATAAAAGCCGGATTGTATCTTTCAACGTGTCCTACCTGTGCTTTGATTCCTTTTTCCTGGCACAAACGAAGAATTTCTTCTGCCTGTTCAAGAGTCTGGGTTACCGGTTTTTCAATAAAGAAATGAAGGCCTTTATCAATGGCTTTTAAAGCATAGTCATAATGATAAACAGTTGGAGTGACAATATCAAGCATGTCAATCTGCTCAAGCAATTCATCAAAATTTTCAAAATATTGATATCCGAATTCGGCTTCTAATTTCTTTCCGTTTTCAACATCTTTATCATGAAAACCTACAAATTCATATCTATCTGACTGATTAAGAAGTTTTAAATGTATTTTTCCCAAGTGTCCGGCACCTACCAAACCTGCTTTTAACATAGCTGTATTAAATTTTTGTAAATATAGTGAATGTACATTTATAAAATACATGACTTTTTACTTGGAAATGCACTAGATTAAAGGCATCCATTCATTAAAGAAATTACAGTAAATTAACGGTCTGAAAAATAACGATGAAAAGAATAATTTCGATTGTACTTATGGCTGGATTATCTACTGCAGCATGTATAGGAGATAGTCCGTATGACCCGCAGGCTCAATGTGGAACACCCACAAATTTGACATTTGAAAAAGTAAGCAACACCCTTTCCTGGAATATGAACACCATGGGCGAAGGGTATTATGAAGTGCAGTATGGAGAGCAAGGTTTCACTTTGGGAAAGGGAACTACAGTGGTTACCTACAAAAATTCCTATAGCCTCCCGCTCTATCAGAATAATAAATATGATCTTTATGTGAGGAAAAATTGTGGAATAGACAATGGACGAAGTAACTGGGCGGGACCTATTACTGTTTTGGCGGGTAATACGACAACTTGTGTACAGCCAGCGTATGCAACTTATACCAAAACAACTTCCTCCGCGCTTTCTTCTACTTTTGATGCTGCGGTATCCTGGGATAACGATGGCGTTTCTGCGTATGAAACTGTTTTGACGATAAGTTCTGCGCCACCTGCGAGTGGACAATTAGCAATGACAGGCCAAAAAGCCGTCTACACGGGATTAAGTAAAACCCAGACCTACAACTTTTTTGTCAGAAAAAGATGTGCTGATAATACCTTTAGCACGTTTTACGGACCTTATCCTATAAAATGGAATTAAGTAACAAGTATAAAGCTGCCATTTTTTGATTGCTTATTTTTTGTGGATAATTCTTTGCTGCAATTTCTGAAATCTAATTTCTAATTTCTTACTTTTGTCAAATGCAGGATTCGTTTGTACATAAAGGAAAAAGAAAGATTTTAGTTGAGTATCTTCGAAACAGGATTGGAATTTCAGACGAAAATGTACTTTCGGCAATGAGTGAAGTTCCGAGACACCTTTTTATCGAAAGTATTTTTGAAGATTTTGCCTATGAAGACAGAGCATTTCCCATTCTGGCACACCAGACTATTTCCCATCCTTCCACGGTAGCGGAACAGTCTGAACTGCTGAAGGTAAAACCAGGTGAAAAAGTATTGGAAATCGGAACAGGATGCGGATACCAGACTGCCGTTTTAATGGCGATGAAAGCTCATGTATATACTGTAGAAAGGCAGAAAGATCTGTTTGATTTTTCCAAAAAGAAACTCAGAGAACTTCATCTGTTTCCAAAATTTCAGAGTTTTGGAGATGGTTTTGCGGGACTTCCCACTTTTGCTCCTTTCGATAAAATCATCGTAACCTGTGGTGCTTCCACACTGCCTACAGAACTTTTAAAACAGCTGAATATAGGGGGAATAATGGTGATTCCATTAGGACCAACGGATGAGCAGGTTTTATACAGATTTACCAAAGTAGGCCCTACAGAATTTGAAAAAGAAGAATTTGGAGCGTATAAATTTGTTCCGATGCTTGGTAATACGAATCAATAGTAAGAAGATTTCTAAAGAGTGTGTCATTCTGCATGCAATGTAATGAAGAATCTCATACTGCTTAGTCAATAAGATTCTTTCTCAGTCAGAACGGCAAAAGCCAGATAATTTGACTTTTAGAGAACCTGTTTTCAAATATAAAATTCATCTGTTTTAATCAAAATTTAAAATCTTTTAATCCATTTCGGAATGAAAATTGATGGAATTAAAGCCCTCTGTATAAATCACCATCACAAAAAATAAATAGATCTTGAATCAAACATTCAGATGAAAAGAGATAATTTTTTTAATATTAAAGTTCAATAACCTTACTTTTTGCGAGTGAGGTTTTTTTATTTAAAATCATTAAATAACAGAACAATAAAAGTTTTTATCAATAAAAGAATTCCGGAAACAGGAATTGAAATGCTGAAAGAAACAGGTCTGGATGTTGCCCACCCGGAACGCATATCTGAGGAGAATCTTATTTTTTGGATTTTCTGCTGCTGAAGCCCGAAACAGGATGGCGGGGATGACCGAAGGAAGTATTATCGCTATTGAAAGAAAATAAGAAAATGCCGCATTGTGCAAATCCTGAAGTATATTCTGATTATTCAGCATAACTTGGAATTATTTTTGTTTTAAGTATGTAAACCCTTAAATAACACTATCATGATACCGGAAGACAATATTAATGAACAAAACAGAAAGCTGGAACAGATGGATTATAATCCTGATGAAGATATTTTCCAGAAAGAAAAACATATTCCGCTTGATGGAGACGGAAATCCTATTCTGAATGAAGATTTTGATGACGATAAAATAGATAAAGGCTTAGATATCCCCGGAGCTGAGGACGATGATGAAATGGAAGAAATAGGAGCAGAAGATGAAGAAAACAATTACTGGAGTCTCAGCGATAATGAAGATGACCACGAAGAAGAAAACGATGATGTTTTAACCTAAATTTTGACGATACGAAAACAAGCCTTATTGAATTTCAGTAAGGTTTTTTTATGTTGAATAACGACTCATATGGGTAACGGCAATTCCCCTCTCTAGGAGGGATGGATTCAAAAATTAAAGAATTTTTGAAGACGGGGTGGTTCCATAGTGAAGCACAATAAAATCCTCCAATTCCTTCATCACCAGACTCAGATTATTTCTTACACCAAAATCACTGATTCTGAAAACCAAAAGTCCCAAAGATTCAAGATATTCCTCTCTTATCCCATCATAAATCTGCTTTTCATCATGGCTTGATCCATCTATTTCTATAATGAGCCCAAGCGTTTTTACATAAAAATCAACGATATAATTTCCGATAATCCTTTGTCTGTCAAAATCAATGGTATGAAATTTTTTTTGCACGGACTTTCTTCCAGAAGATCACTTCACCTAAGATCCGGGCTTTACGCTTTTCTTTTAATAATACTTTTAAATAGGGATTGTAGGGAAGATTCTCAACGAAATTCCTACGGATGGGAATT
Source organism: Chryseobacterium candidae (assembly GCF_004916905.1). Classification (GTDB taxonomy): domain Bacteria; phylum Bacteroidota; class Bacteroidia; order Flavobacteriales; family Weeksellaceae; genus Chryseobacterium; species Chryseobacterium candidae. The sequence goes on along the minus strand of NZ_SDLV01000040.1, from coordinate 56,235 downwards.
CCGTTGATGGAGGTGAGGGTTTCTTTCATTATTGTGTTTTTAACCACCCTGTCTTTTAAAGCTTACACTTTAAAATCCACCCCTCCGAGAGAGGGGAATTGAGGCACATTTATTCAAATATAGTATTTAATATCAAATATTGGTTGATTTATAGATTTTGTAATTTTGCTTAAACCTTAAACCATTCTTCCTTTCACCACTTGCCTATATTTCCTATTTTGAATATCTTTAAAACTTCAAACATTGTTTAAAACATAGACCTTTAAATAGTAATATGACATTTCAAGAACAGATACAGCAGGGGATTCCTGATCAGCTGCCACAACCGAAACCGTACGAGACCAATATCAACCATGCTCCGAAGCGTAAAGAAATTTTAGGAGAAGAAGAGAAAAAGCTGGCATTGAAGAATGCTTTACGTTATTTCGATCCCAAGTTTCATGCAGAACTGATTCCTGAATTTAAGCAGGAACTTGAAGATTACGGTAGGATTTATATGTACCGTTTCCGTCCGGATTATGAAATGAAGGCAAGACCTATCACAGATTATCCCGGAAAGTCTGAGCAGGCCAAAGCCATTATGCTGATGATTCAGAATAACCTGGATTATGCCGTAGCACAGCACCCTCATGAACTGATTACTTATGGTGGAAACGGAGCTGTTTTCTCAAACTGGGCACAGTATCTGCTGACCATGAAGTATCTGTCGGAAATGAATAATGACCAGACATTGGTGATGTATTCAGGACATCCTATGGGATTGTTCCCGTCTCATAAAGACGCGCCAAGAGTGGTTGTAACGAATGGTATGATGATCCCGAACTATTCAAAACCGGATGACTGGGAGAAATTCAATGCATTAGGCGTTACCCAATACGGACAGATGACAGCGGGAAGTTATATGTATATCGGTCCTCAGGGGATTGTTCACGGAACAACGATTACGGTATTAAATGCCTTCAGAAAAATCAAAAAAGAACCGAAAGGAGGCCTTTTCGTTACTTCAGGATTAGGAGGAATGAGTGGAGCTCAGCCAAAAGCAGGAAATATTGCGGGCTGTGTAACCGTATGTGCAGAAGTGAATCCTAAGATCACAAAAATCCGCCATGACCAGAAATGGGTGAATGAAATCCATGAAGATCTTGATGCATTGGTAAAAAGAGTAAGAGAAGCACAGGCGAACAAAGAAACCGTGTCTTTGGCTTACCTTGGAAATATTGTTGAAGTTTGGGAGAAATTTGATCAGGCAGATTTAAGAATAGACATTGGCTCAGACCAGACTTCACTTCACAATCCTTGGGCGGGAGGCTACTATCCTGCAGGACAAAGTTTTGAAGAATCCAATACCATGATGGCTGAAAACCCTGAACTATTCAAAGAAAAAGTTCAGGAAACATTGAGAAGACATGCTGCAGCCATCAACAAACATACAGCAAAAGGAACGTATTTCTTCGATTACGGAAATGCCTTTTTACTGGAAGCTTCCAGAGCCGGAGCTGATGTAATGACAGAAAATCCAACATTGGGAAGAGAATTCAAATATCCGAGTTATGTACAGGATATTATGGGACCTATGTGTTTCGATTATGGTTTCGGGCCGTTCCGTTGGGTATGTTCCAGCGGAAATCCGGAAGATCTTCAGAAAACGGATGATATTGCCTGTGCAGTGTTGGAAGAAATGGTTAAAAACTCTCCTGAAGAGATCCGGCAGCAGATGAAAGACAACATCCAGTGGATCAAAGGAGCACAGGAAAATAAACTGGTGGTAGGTTCGCAGGCAAGAATCCTGTATGCAGATGCGGAAGGAAGAATGAAAATTGCGGAGGCCTTCAACAAAGCTATTAAAAACGGAGAAATAGGACCTGTGGTATTGGGTAGAGATCACCACGACGTTTCAGGAACAGATTCTCCTTACAGAGAAACTTCCAATATCTATGACGGATCAAGATTTACGGCGGATATGGCCATTCACAATGTGATTGGAGACAGTTTCCGCGGAGCTACATGGGTTTCTATCCACAATGGAGGTGGAGTAGGCTGGGGAGAAGTGATTAACGGAGGTTTCGGAATGCTGCTGGATGGAAGCGATGATGCCGACAGAAGACTGAAGTCTATGCTTTTCTGGGATGTGAACAACGGAATCTCAAGAAGAAGCTGGGCAAGAAACGAAGGCGCTGTTTTCGCCATTAAAAGAGCGATGGAAGCAGAACCCAATCTGAAAGTAACACTTCCGAATTTGGTAGATGAAAATTTACTGTAAAAACATTTTAGATACAAAGAAGAGGCTGTCTCAAAAGTCAAACAATCTGGCTTGTGTCATTCTGACGAAGGAAGAAACTTATTGATAACCAAACATATGAGATTCTTCACTACATTTCATTTCGTTCAGAATGACACTTTTGAGACTGCCTCTTTTTATTTTGAACCATTAAGAACATCGGTCTTCTTCTTCATATTCTTAACTATTTAAATTTTAATGTAATTTATTATTTCACCGCCGCAATGGCTGCTTCATAGTTCGGTTCCTGAGAAATATCCGGTACCTGTTCTTCATAAATGATCTTGCCTGAAGGATCTATCACCACAACGGCTCTGCTCAGAAGCCCTTTCATTGGAGAATCTACCAGCTCCACACCATAGTTCCAACCAAAATCAGAACGGAAATCTGAAAGCATTACCACATTTTTGATTCCTTCAGCACCGCAGAATCTTTTCTGGGCAAAAGGCAGATCTTTTGAAATACAAAGGACTACAGTATTGGGAAGATTTCCAGCCTCTTCATTGAAATGATGCACAGAAGCTGAACAAACACCAGTGTCTACACTCGGGAAGATATTCAGAATAACATATCTTCCTTTGAAGGAATCCAGCGTCTGATCATTCATATTCACATCTGTAAGGGTAAATTGGGGAGCCGGCTTATTCAGTGCCGGTAATTTGGCATAAGTATGAACTTCTTTCCCGCCCATTAAAACAGTATTGGTTGCTTTAGATTTTTGAGCAAAGCCCACTGCAGAGAAGAATAGCAGTGTGCCGCAAACTAATTTTGAAAACATGAAATTTATTTTTAAGCTAAATTATCCTTTTTTTAGGAGCTAAGATTAATTTTAATTCAAATAGATCGAATCTATGGTCAGATTATTTTTTTCCACACAATTTACTTTTACCTTTATCTTACAAAATATAGTTGTTTCAAAGGTGTGATTCTGAATGAAATAAAATGTAATGAAGAATCTCATATAAAAATCAATAAAGATTCTTCCTTCGTCAGAAATCGAAGATTCGACGTAGTCAATGACAAAAGTCAAATAATTTAAATTTTGAGACAATTTCAAATTTATCACATAAAAAAATAGAAAGATTTATGACTTCAGAAAATATGGCATCATTCCATCACATTTTTAAAGGAGAAAACGAAATTCCGGAAGAATATAAAGTTCCGGTTATCCATCAGAGAACTTATCTTTTGAATGGGGAACTGGTAGAATGGAACGGCGATGTGACGGAAATTTATTCTCCGGTGTGCATCCCCACAGAAAACGGATTGGAAAGAAAGCTTCTGGGAAGTATCCCGAATATTGGTCCGAACGAGGCTATGGAAGTTCTTGAAGCCTGCGTAAAAGCCTATGATAACGGACTTGGCGAATGGCCTGCCATGTCTGTGGAAGGAAGAATCAAATGCATGCAGAAATTTGTCTATCTGATGATCCAACAGAGGGATCTGGTTATCAGACTGCTGATGTGGGAAATTGGCAAAACATTGGCCGATTCTACCAAAGAATTTGACCGTACTGTAGATTATATCAATCAGACCATTGATGCTCTTAAGGATCTGGATCGTGAATCTTCCCGCTTTCAACAGGCTGAGGGAACCATTGCACAGATCAGGAGAGCACCGCTGGGTGTGGTTTTAAGCATGGGACCATTCAATTATCCTCTGAATGAAATTTTTACCACACTGATTCCTGCTCTGATCATGGGAAATACTATTTTGTTTAAACTTCCCAAACATGGTGTCCTGGCTCATTATCCTTTATTAAACGCTTTCAGAGAAGCATTCCCGAAAGGAACTGTGAATACATTATATGGAAAAGGATCAGAAATTATCACTCCGGTTATGGAAAGCGGAAAGGTGAATGTGCTGGCTTTTATAGGATCAAGTAAAGTGGCTAACGGACTGAAAAAACTGCACCCGAAAGTGAACCGTTTAAGAGCTATTCTGAGTCTGGATGCTAAAAATGCAGCCATTGTTACTAAAAATGCAGATCTGGATGTAGCGGTGAGCGAGTGTATTTTAGGAGCGCTTTCTTTCAACGGACAGCGTTGTACAGCATTGAAACTGATATTCGTTCAGAAAGAAGTGGCGCTGGCATTTACAGAGAAATTAAGTACTGCGGTCTCTGCGCTGAAGGCCGGGCTGCCATGGGAAAAAGAGGTGAAGGTAACACCACTTCCGGAAGTCAACAAACCTGCTTATCTGAAAGAATGTATTGATGATGCCTTACAGAAAGGGGCTGCAGTGCTGAATAAAAATGGCGGCTATACAGATGAGTCTTTTGTTTTTCCTGCAGTAGTATATCCTGTAAACAGTGATATGAAGCTGTACCATGAAGAGCAGTTTGGTCCTGTAATTCCTGTTGTTCCGTTCGAAGATATAGAAGAACCTATAGAATATCAGGTGAATGCTTCCCATGGGATGCAGGTAAGTATTTTCAGTGAAGATCCGCATGAGGTAGCGAGACTCATTGATCCGTTTGTAAACCTTGTAAGCCGTGTCAATATCAATTGCCAGGCGCAGAGAGGTCCTGATGTCTTTCCTTTTACCGGAAGAAAAGACAGTGCAGAAGGAACACTTTCCGTATTTGATGCGCTGCGCTCATTCTCTATCCGGTCTCTGGTGGCTGCAAAGCTTACAGATTCCAACAAAGAGTTACTGAACACCATCGTCAGAGAACATGATTCCAACTTTTTAAGCACTGATTATATTTTCTGATTCTGACGGGTATTGTATTTAACATAAAATAAAAGTCCTCAACAAACCAAGGTGTTTGTTGAGGACTTTTTTAACTTAATGCCGGAAAATAGAGTTTTGTGTTATAATAGGATGGTATTCTATAAAATTTCTATCTTTAGAACATTGAGTTGTAAAAAAATATCACATGGATGATTTTAAAAATCAGGTGTATTCTATAGAAGAATTCCTGGAGCTTGTAAAGAATAAACAGGATAGGAAAGCATCCTTTGACCCGGAATATAATTATGCGGTTTACTCTTCTACGGACGAGTTTAAACCTGAAATGAAAGTTTTTATCGGAGATCCTTTGGATATCGGAGGGAATGATCATGAAATCTTACCTGATTTCGTTTTTCATAACAAGCTTCACTATATGTGTTCTGATGAAAATATTCAGGATGTGGTGGATCTTGCTTTCAGACAGCGTGCTGATGTTACCTCTTCGCAGCTTATTAATGCCCTGAACCATTATCTGAAAAAAGATGATTTCTTAGATTTTAAATAATAAAAGAATTACATACTTAAAATAAATAAACCTGATATAAAAAATGTCAGGTTATTTTTATTTCTTTTGTAAAAATCTGTAACAATTTTTTTAAACGAAAACTAACTCTATAGAGTAACAAGCTATGACCTCATTAGAACAAGAGTTTATACGTAAAATTGAACAGCATAAAGGAATTATGTTTAAGATTTCTAAAATGTACATGACTGAAAAGGATGATCGTGATGATCTTTTTCAGGAGATTACCTATCAGCTATGGAAAGCATTTCCCGGCTTCAGAGGTGAAAGTGAATTTTCTACATGGCTATACAGAATTGCTTTGAATACCGCTATTATTTTCCTGAAATCAGAAAAGAGAAGAAGCTTTATTGCCCATGAAGATCTTTCTAATCAAATCATTATCCAGGAAGATTATGATGATCGTAAAGAAGAACGCCTGGCTGAAATGTATCAGGCAATACATCAGCTTAATTCTATTGACAAGGCTTTTATCTTCTATTATCTGGAAGATTTTTCAGGAAAGCAGATTGCAGAACAGATGGGAATTTCTGAAGGCAATGCAAGAGTGAAAATGAACCGGGCAAAAAATAAACTTAAAGAGATCTTAAGCCAAATAAAAACCAACCAACATTAAAATCAGTAATCCCATGAATATCGATGAATTGAAAAATACCTGGAACGAAGATATTGTGGAGGAAACTCCCGAAATAAGTATAGAACAAAGCAATAAACTGAATCTTCCTCTTGAAAAGATACGCAAAAATATGCGTGTGGAATTCTGGTGGATGATAGGAATCTTTGTCTTTGCTTTTCTGGTGTGCTCAGTATGCAGACCATTTAAACTTCAACTGTACATCACGGTATTGATTGCCTCCATGCTTATTGTCACTGTTTTCTTTTTCAGTAAGTTCTTTAAGCTATATAATGAAATCAGTAATCCTGCACCTAAGACTTATGATTCTTTGAAAGATCTCGTGATGCAGCTCAATCTTAATAAACAATATTATCTTTCCTATTACATCAGTTTTGCCCCGTTTCTTGTGTGTGAGATCCTTATTGTCCTGGAGTTTATTCCGTGGCCAAAGCCTTTGAGTGAATTGAAGATTGCAGTGATCTTAATTAGTACAGTAACCGCAGGATTATTTTTGCTTTATTTTGTTGGAAGGTTCTGGTATCAACGCTATTATGGAAGGTATATCCAATATATTGAAGATCTTTTGGAAGAATTAAAAAGATAAAAAGAGTTCGGCGGGCTGAAAGCCCGCCGAACCCATATTCATTACTGTCCTTTATTTTCTTTTTCTTTGGCAATTTCGTTCTTTATCCAATCCAGCTGTGGATCTTTTTGATCAATAATATCCTGCATGTTTTCAGTAACGGTCACATCCGGAACAACCCCTTTCCGTGAGTCTGAAAAATTGATATTAGGCTGAACCAGAAGCAGACCTATGGGAAATCTTATTTCAGAATTGGGAAGCTTCTGATAGGAATAAAAACCGGCAACAGTTCCGTCATTGGCGCCTCCTGTTTCTTCTCCCACCAGTGTTGCTCTTTTATCATTTTTAAGTTTGGCTGTAATAATAGAAGATGCAGAAAAGCTTCCTCCGTTGATGAGTACAAAAACTTTTCCGTGAAAGGCTTCCTTTTTAGGTTTTGTAGGTTTGTCAGCCTTCATTTTGTAGAATACCTTTCCATCCTTTTTATAAGTACTGAAAGTCTGTGCAAAAAAGTAACTCGGATAGGCAATACTTTTAAGAGCATATTCCAAAGGCGTACTTTTTCTGAAATAATTGGTGCGTAAAGGAGCATTTCTGGAAGTTAGCTGAGAGGGTTTTATCAGAGTAAACGGTTCATCAGCTAAATAGGAATACAGGTTATTGATTTCATACAAAGAGCCGCCATAATTATTTCGGACATCTATGATGAGGTAGGGAGATTTTGCATGGTGGATCCTGGCAAAAGTCTTTTTATAAAACTCATCCGAATAATCCCTTGAAAAGCTTTTCACCTTAATATAAGCAATAGTGCTGTCTTTGTCCAGAAACTTGAAGCTTCTGTTATAAGAATTACTCGAAGCTACATAATCGTTCAGCTTCTTTTCGGGAGTCTTTTTCTGCATTTCCTTATCCTTTTCAAGGTCTGAATCAGATTTTGCTTCTCTGGTTAAGGTATACGTTCTTTTTTCACCATTATAAAGGGTTTCAAGAGTGGCTTTGCTGCCAAAACCATTTTCCGCAGTATAAAAATTAAAGAACAGATCTTTTAAAAAGTACGGATGGAAAGTGGTATTATCACCATCACTGCTGATCAGGCTTCTGTACTTCCTGATGTAATCAGATATAGGAACATTATCGATTGATAGAATTTCAGTTCCAGGTTTTATGTGTTCGATAGAATCTTTGTTTTGAATGATATACATGCGGTCTCCAGATATATAATATTCAAAACGGCTGAACATTCCTTTTTGGTGTTCAAGCCTTTTAATTTCCTCTTTTGTAAATTTCTTTCTGGGAATTCTCAAGGAAAGATGTCCTTCACGAATTCCGGCAATGACAGGCTGAAGTTTAAAATAAAACTGAAGAGGAGTAAGAGGCTCGTTGATGGTCTGCTTAAGACTGTCAAATTTACGCTCCAGTTCCTTCCTGGAAATATACCAGTATAACTGAGGGTGCATTTGCTGTAATTTTGAATACGCAAAGTCCACATCCTCTTTAAGTTGCTCCGGTGGAATACATGAGGCCCGCTGTTCGTTGTGTTTTTGTACAGAAGCACAAGACGAAAAAATAGCGAGAAGAAATATTACCGAATAATTTTTCAATGTATCTGAGTTTTTTAGGGTGCTAAAATAGAAAGTTTAAAATTAATCCTGACCTAAACACCTGATAAATTTTTAAAAATACATGGTAAATTTAGTTAAAAAATAGAGTGAAATGGAATAAATTTTCATTTAAAAACAAAAGTCAATACATTTGATATTATTTTGTACAGATGATTTACTGGATTATTACCTGTGTGGTTGTTTTGACGATTACCTTTTTTATCGTGATCAATATGAAAGCGTTTGGCGGAGTTCCAAAAGGGAAGAGACTGAAACGCATAAAGCAGTCGAAACTCTATAAAAAGAGACAGTTCCGGAATATCAGCCATACTCCTTCCATTACAGAAGGCTACAAAATGTGGAAAGTAACCTATGATTTCTTCTTAGGAAAGAAAGATCCGCTGTTGAAACCTCTGAAAGCAATTCCATCCCTTCATACCAATCTGAAAAATATTGATAAAAATGAAGATGTATTCATCTGGCTGGGGCATTCCTCTTATTATCTGCAGACAGATGGAGTTTCGTTTTTAATAGATCCTGTCCTGAGTCTGTATGGTTCACCCTTTAAATACTTTAATAAGGCTTTCAAAGGCTCAGATATTTTTAAACCTGAAGACATTCCCGGCATAGACTATCTGGTTATCACACACGATCATTTTGATCACCTGGATTATCCCACCGTAAAATCTATTGAGGAAAGGACGAAAACGGCCATTATCCCTTTGGGAGTAGGAGCACACCTTGAAAGATGGGGATATGCTGAAAACAAGCTTATTGAAGAAGAATGGGGAACAGAAGTTATTCTAAAGAATGATATAAAAATTGTTTTTACTCCTGCCAGACATTTTTCCGGCAGAAGAGTAAAGCAGAATGATACGCTTTGGAGCTCATATGTTTTGATAACGCCTACGAGGAAAATTTTCTTAGGAGGAGACAGTGGCTATGATTCCCATTTTAAAACAATCGGTGAGCATTATGGACCTTTCGATTATGTTGTTCTTGAAAACGGACAGTATGGAGAAGCATGGAGGTATATTCACAAATTACCGGAAGATGTAATTCAGGCTGCTATTGATCTTAAAACACGGTGTATTATTCCTGTTCATGCTGCCAAATTTGCATTGGCACTTCACCCATGGAATGAACCCTTACAAAAGATAACGGCTCTTGGAAAAGAAAAACAGCTTAATGTCCTCACTCCCATGATCGGTGAGGTAGTAGATCTGAATCATCCGGGACAGGAATTTAGAACCTGGTGGGAAAACTGATCAGGCATGCCATATTTCTTTATACCTTGCAGGGTGATTTTCAAACTGCTGTCTTACAAAATCACATTCCGGGTCTACAAGCAAATCTTTTTCTTCTGCATAGCGTACCAGCTCGTCCAGTAATAGTTTAGCATATCCTTTTCCTTCACGCTCTTCATCAAGTTTCGTATAAAATACAATAAGCAGCCTTCCGTCAACCTCTATGGACATATAACCTGCCTTTTTCCCATCGATAAGTAACTGCAATTCATCCTGATATTGAGATACCTGAAACTTTATATTTTCCATAACAATGTAAGATTTGGTTGATTAAAACTAATTTGAGAAAATTACTTTAAAAATATTCTCTCCATTAAAATTACGAAATTAAATCATATGAAGTAATATTTTTCAGGAATCTTAACGGATTTTATAACGTAAATGAGGAAAAGATAAAAGATAAAAGATAAAAGATAAAAGATAAAAGATAAAAGATATTGTTGATAAGATTCTATACGCTGAGCTTTAGCCTATCTAACAATAAATTATTCAATAATTTGATAAAGAAAAAGGAAATATTTCAAACATAATAGATCATTTGTAATTTTTATTAACAAATATTAGTATTTATAATTAATAATTGGCACTTTAATTGACTAACCCTTCATGTTTAATTTTAAAGTGGCGTGAAATGAAAAAATTAATATTAACAGCATTATTGGTCGGGACATTTAGTTTGAGCTATGCCCAATCTGATGACTATAATGATTATAGAAGGAGTATCTCGGATATCAACTGGCAAAGAGTAATTACTGATCTTGTGCTTTCAACAGCACAGGCGAATCAGATTTACGTGTTGAATGACAGATATCGTGATTATGATACCTGGAGCAGAGTCTATGTAGTAGAGCCGGGAAGATGGAGGAATGACCGTTATTCAGAGCTGGAAAGAATTTTGGGTAGAGAAAAGTATATCATCTTTAAAAAGAAATATTACAGAGGCCAAAATCCGGTAATCGTCTATGGAAGAAATAAAAACGATTATAAAAAATACCGTAAACAACAGGAAAAATATTACAAAAACCAGGAGAAATACTACAAAAAACAAAATAAACATCATGGTCACGGACATCATGATGATTGGGATTAGCCCTATGATCAACCTAAATGGCTGACATTTTTTGTCAGTCATTTTATTTTTGACAATCCGGTAGTATTGTTATTTAATTTGTTTGATTTTTATAACTTTGATCTATGGAATCACACGAGTCACTCAAAGGTTTTTATGAAAGAAATGCTCCCAATCTGGCATCACAGTGTATTGGTGTCAATACAATGGGGCATTTCAATGTATTTTCACGGGAATACTGTTCTCCACTCACGCCTTACAGTAGAAGAGATTACTATAAAATTTCACTCATCATAGGAAAAGGAAAACTTCATTATGCCGATAAATGGATCAAAGTGGACCGTCCGGCATTATTGTTTTCCAATCCCATTATTCCATATTCCTGGGAGGCGGATGATGAAGATCAGAAAGGCTGGTTCTGCCTGTTTACAGATCAGTTTCTGCACAATGGAACCCGTATGGGAAACCTGCAGGATTCTCCGCTTTTCAAGATTGGAGGAACTCCGGTTTTCTTTATAGATGAAGAGCAGCAGAAAATACTTGCTGAGATCTATACCAAAATGATGACAGAGATTCAGTCGGAGTATATTCATAAATATGATATGCTGAGAGCGTATCTTCATCTGATGATTCATGAAACGATGAAAATGCAGCCGGCAGAAAGTTTTGAACCTTATCAGAATGCTTCACAAAGGGTAGCCTCTTTATTTATGGAATTGTTGGAAAGACAATTTCCAATCGACAGTCCTGAGGCTTTTCTGAAATTAAAAACGCCGAATGATTATGCGCAGAGTCTCTCCATTCATGTGAATTCTTTAAACCGTTCGGTAAAAGAAATTACGGGAAAAACAACCAGCCAGCAGATCACCGCAAGGATTATTCAGGAGGCCAATGCCTTACTGAAACATACAGATTGGAATATTGCCGAGATTGCCTACGGATTAGGTTTTGAAGAACCTGCTTATTTTACCAATTACTTTAAAAAACAAACCGGAATTACTCCGAATGCCTTAAGAATGAATGTTGTTTGATTTTTATAATTCTTAGTTTGAAATCTATATCGGCGTTGGCTTCCGGATGTTCTAATTTTGTCATGTAAAATTAAATCATACCTATCATGAAATTTAAAAAATTAGGAAACACGGAAGAACAGCTATCAGCAATCGGTTTAGGTTGTATGGGAATGAGCTTTGCTTATGGTCCCACACATGAGCAGGAAAGTATCAATACTCTGCATAGAGCATTAGATTTAGGAGTAAACTTTTGGGACACTGCAGATATGTATGCCAATGGAGAAAACGAAAAACTGATCTCTAAAGTGTTAGTACCCAATAGAGATAAAATTTTCATTGCAACTAAATTCGGATTCAGGTTCAAAGATGGTAAAGCTAGCCACAGTGGCGCTCCCGGAACTTATTTTGACGGTTCTCCGGAATGGATAAGACAGGCCGTAGATTTAAGTCTTCAAAGATTAAAGATTGATACCATTGACTTGTATTATGCTCACAGAGTAGATCCAAATGTTCCTGTAGAAGAAACCGTGGGAGCGATGGCAGAACTGGTAAAAGCCGGTAAAGTGAAATATATCGGATTGTCTGAAGCTTCAGCGGAATCTGTCAGAAAAGCTAACAAAATTCATCCTATTGCAGCATTACAGTCAGAATATTCTATCCTTACGAAAGATGTTGAAAAGGAAATTCTACCAACCATCAGAGAGCTTGGGATTTCTTTAGTGCCATATTCACCGTTGGCAAGAGGACTTTTTACCAATATTTACGATGTACATAAACTGGGTGACGATGACTTTAGAAAATCATTACCGCGTTATCAGCAGGAATATCTTGAAAACAATACCAAACTGGCAGATGAGATCAATGAGTTTGCCGCTTCCAAAGGAGTAAAAGGAACTCAGCTGGCATTAGCATGGGTGTTGAATCAGGGAGATGATATTATCCCGATTCCCGGTACAAAGCGAATCAAATACCTGGAAGAAAATATTGCAGCAGTCAATATCGAACTTTCCCAATCCGATCTGGATACCATTGATGCCATTCTGAAAAAATACCCGAACGTAGGAGAAAGGTATACTGAAGGTTCAATGAAACTTGTTAACAACTAGAGCTTCTTAAATAGCAAAAAACAGAGTTCCCGTAATGAAAGGAACTCTGTTTTTTTTTGCTGTGATCATTTGTTTCTGTAAGCCACAAATAAATTCAGTCAACATTAAAAATTATACTTTATATTAAATCCTGTAAAGAAATACGCTTTACTCGGACCGGGATTCACATCGGTATACACCGAAGAATTATTGTACTGGTTATCTGCATCCGTATCGTTGATACTGTTTCCGTAAAATAAGAACGTGTAATTGATCTGATTGGTCAGGTTATTTCCTATAACAAATACATCCAGAAGCCATTGGTTGAAGCTGTGTTTATAGCCTATTTTAGAGTTTAAAAGGCCAAAACTCTTTACTTTATTGGTGTTAGCAAAGTCAGTGTAGACTCCTCCCATAAAATTATAGGTATTTTGCCAGTATAGCCCAAAGTGGGTTTCAAAATCCAATCCGGCAGATAATTTAGCTTTGGGTACGCCTACTACATTTTTGTTATCATAAACATTCACTCCTGCAGGCTGCCCGTCTTCCTTTAAATACGTACTGAAATCGGAATACTTGAAATCATTATAAGTATAATTGACAAAAGGCTGAATTTTGGAAACAAAGGAGCGGGTAGGTTTGTAAGAATATCCTATGCTCATTTCCAATCCTCTGTTTTTTTGATCTCCGGTGTTAGTCCAATAAGTATAAGGTGTCTTTTCTGCATTGGACATTGTGGCTCCTAATTGCGTAAGTTTATCTTTGATGTTGATGCTGAACAGCGAGATCTGATAATCTATGGAAGTGTTTTTGATTAACCCGTGTACACTGAAGTCCCACATTTTTGCTTTCTCCGCAATTAAGTTGTCATTGGTTACATTCAGCCCGGCTATAAAAGCAGTGGCAGAAGTAGGAGCGTTATATCCTTCACTGTAGCTAAGGTTGAATATCTGGTTTTTCCATACTTTCTGAAGTGCAAAATGAGGAGTGGCTACTGCTTTGAATTTTTTATCAAAAGACAGATCTTTTTTATTGATAGTCGGTGCAAATAAACCGGGCAGAGCCAGCAGATCTTTCCTGTTATAACCTATCTGATTGATGCTTACCCCTGCAAGGAACATTAAATCCCATGGTTTATAAGTGAACTTTTCAACCGCAAAATAGTTGTTCTGATGATTCATATTTTTAAAATAAGATCCGTCAGAAAGGGGTCTCAAAATAGGTGGCTCGGTACTCTTTACGCTTTTATACCGGTAATTGGTGATGGTAGACTGTGATTGCTGTATTTCAACACCAAATTCTGTCTGACTGTTGAAATCATACCAGTCTTTATTTAAGTTAAAGACAGAACGTACTCCGTAATTGGAAAAAGAAGAGGTTTCATAAGCTCCAGCAGCAATTCTATCCCCTGTGGTTCCTGTATAAAATACAGTTGTATTATTTTTGAAATCAGGAGTGATTTGCCAGATATGACCCACTCCAACTCTGGAAGTAACGAATTTTGTTTTGGCACCTCTTCTGATGTAGGCAAAGTTTCCGTTGTCGATCCCATTATAATAATCAGCATAGGAAATCTGGCCGGATACCTGTTCCAGGGAATTTCCATGGGTAGCGAGTAAAGTGATCTTTTGTCTGGAGTTCAGTTTAAACTCTCCATTGATGTTGTAAAAGTTTTTGATGCTTTTACCATGAGGACGATATCCGTCGCTTCCGATATGTCCGTAGTTGGCTGTGATGGAATGATTGTCTCCTACACTGGTGACAGAAGTAGCACTTTGAAACAACCCGAAAGAACCTGTGTTGAACTGCTCAGAGATAGAAGTCCCTTTTCTGGTTTCAGGCTGTATATAAAGCCTTATTGCTCCTCCGGAGCCTCCACCATATAATGTGGCTGCCGGACCTTTTATAACTTCTATACGATTAACGAGCCCGAAATCAACATCATCTAAAACAGTAACTCCGTCTGCTCCGGTAAGAGGTATATTGTTGAGGTACATCTTAATCCCCCAATTGTTAAACTTCTGATCGTTCCCATAGCCTCTCACTACAATTCTCTGCCCGCCCAGCTGGGTTCTTTTTTCTACCTGAACACCGGCCATTGTACCCAGGCTTTGTTCCATAAATGCCGGATTATTGCGGTTTATTTCATAATCGGAAATAACCTCTGTAGACTGTGCGTGCCTTTTAAATTCCTCTCGTTCTTTTGCTACTTTTGCTCTTGCATCAATCTCTATTTCATCAATGCTTTTTGCATTTTCCTGTGCGTTAGCAAATCCCATTAATGACAATGAAAGAGCGATAATGTATTTTTTTTTCATTAATTTTTGTTTTTATATTAGAAATAAAGCAAAAAAAGTAAGCATGTGCTTACTTTTCTGCTTTTTATGGAAATTTCAAGAATTATTTTTTGATAATTACTGAAGTATATATCATGCTGCCATTTTGCGAAGCTTTCAGTACATAATCCCCTTTGCCTAAGCTTTCAATATTAAATTCTTCATCAGATTTAATATTTTTCTTTGTCATGACCAGTCTTCCTGAAGCATCATAAATCTCAATGTCCATCGGCTTGCCGTTTTCAAGTTTTACATGAATAGGACCTCTGGTAGGATTCGGATACACACTATTATTAAGAAGGTTGTGATTCGATTCGGAAGTAGATAAAGTTGTATTGCTGATTCTGGTAGTAAAAGCTCCTCTTCCATACGTTACTGCAAGGATTGTTTTATCAGATGGACGGTAATCAAAGTGATTCACCTTAAATTTCCCTAAACCATCGGAATATAAAGCCCATGTAGGAGATGAAGACTGGAAGTTGGCGGTTCCCCATACCCCGTAATAAGTTCCCAGAATCACTTCATTATTGTCTTCAGGATTCATAAATATAGCTTTAACAGGGATATCTGGTAGATTTCCTTCTTTGGATGCCCAGGTAGTTCCACCGTCAGTACTGTAGAATACGCTGGTCTTATTAAAGTTGGATACAGTTACCATGATCTCATTTTCAGAAGCACCCAATTTTACATCTGAAATATAACCGCCAAAGTTATAGTTGATCTGTGAAGTGCTGTGAGTAGCATTGGCATTGGTTACTTTGAACAATTTTCCGGAGGAAAGCCCGATAAATAGAGTAGTACTTGCTGTAGTGTAAGGAGATACAAGAATATCCGTAACAAATTCACCAGCCGTTACACTGGCAATGGTAATCTGGGCTTCTGTAAGACTTAAGGGTACACTTGCAAGCCCGCTTACCCTGTTCAGTACAATTGAGGTTGAACTGGACGCGTTGGCATTGCTATAAGATATGTCAAGATTTCTGTCTACAGCAAGAGGGTTTATAAATAAACCCGTCTCCCTTTGAGCAGCATTAGACATAAGATAATAGGATCCCTGTGGATTGAAAATAATATGGTAGTTGTAAATATAAGATGCGATATAGTATTTGTTCTGATCATCAAAGGCCGTATAGGCTCCATCCCCACCATACACCTGCGAAGTGTTGTAGAAGTTATTGGCTAAAGCAGCTCCGGAAAGTCTTTGTGTTCCGTTATCCTGAGCCCCTAAAATCATGTTCTCATTAGCAAACGTAGAAGACGGGTTTAATGTTCCATGATAGAATTGAGTCACATTAAATCTTTTATTTCTCATACCAATAGCCGTAGTATTAGCCAGATTGTTTTTATTCGAAGCCAAGAAAATACCTCCGTCATTCCCCATTATAAACTGGCTTGTATTTCTTGGATTGAAAACCAGAGCGTGCTGATCGGCATGCACCAGGGAAATATTGGTACTTCCCATCACATTATTATTTGACCATTTGGTATACTGTGTCCATGTAGCACCTCCGTCTGTACTTTTATAGGAGTCTACACCCCCTACGTACACATGCTCATCGTTATCAGGATCGGTTTCAATAACCAGATCATAAAACGACTGGTTTCGGGTAAAATCATTGTCAGGTTGCGATGTATCTACAGGATTAGGCAGCGTAATTCCTGATCCGGCTACATTGGTTGATATCCATGTAGTACCGCCGTCTGTAGTTTTTGCAATTCTTACAGGTTCTGAACTTGATGCTCCCTGCATCAGGGCGTAAGCTTTCAAAGGATTGGTGTTGGAAACCTCTACCATAACCCTTGAATTGTTGTTCCCTACATTATAAACATTCGTAAATGTAGCCCCATGATCGGTAGATTTGAAAATTCTTCCTCCGGAAGCAGATCCGCTGAAGCTGCTTCGTCTTGTGGCCACCCAGATTGAATTGTCCGTACCTACTTCTATATCCTGTATGTCATAGCCACGGGTAGCCGTGGAAAGTAAGCTGTTGACCAACGTAAAATTGGTACCATCAGTAGATTTGTACAAACCGGCTTCATTTAAACCGACAAATGTAGCTGTCTCTGCGAAATATGTTCCTGAAACCCCGGCGTATACTTCTGAAACCCCATTGTTGTTCACTACTTTTATAGCCGGAACGTTATATATTCCTTTTTTTACCCCATTGGAGGCATATCCGTTTTCGAGATTAAACACCTGCTGCCAGGTAGCTCCGCCGTTGGTTGTTTTCCAGATTCCCAGTCCGCTGAAGTCTCCGGTTTCCACTTCACCTGTTCCCACATAAAAAATCTGCGGGTTATTAGGATCGGAAGTAATACAGGATACGGTAGTGTTGGACCAGAAAGCATCTACCAGCGTCCATTCAGAGTTGGCATCGGTGATATCATTATTGTACCAAAGGCCGCCGGAAACTCCTCCTGCCCAAACTTTTTTACCGGTAGAGTCATTTGGATCAAACATAATACCTCTTACTCTTCCTCCTACAGAATAAGGACCTCTCTCTATCCACAAATTGGTAATGCTTTTGTTGGCTGTACCTCCTCTGGAACCATTGAAAATTTTAAGATTTTGCTGAGCCTGGAATTTTCCATTCTCTACTTTTCTTTCGAGGTCAACGTAGTTTTGGTTATTGATGGTTCCTGTTTCAGGATCCATTGTAGCAATAAAGTCCTGTACATAGTACTCATCAGGTGGTTTTTGATTGTGCTCTTTTGCAAACTTTAGGTTTTTCTGAAAAGTATTTGTAATATCCTGAATGTGTTTCAGGTATTTTTTATTGACTTTCGAGTTAGGGTTTTCTTTACCTTGAGAAGGTTGTTGTGCATTCAAATATAAAGAGGCTATAGTAAAGCCAATTCCGAAAATTGATTTTATTTTCATATTGTTTTTTTAAAACAATAAAAATATGAATTTTTGTTTTATAAAAGCTATTGTATAAAATAGTTTTTAATTTATTGGGGTGATTCACTTTCTTTTATTGGTTTTTTGGTATTTTTATTGCGGATTTTCATTTTTTGCTTAATGATTTTCTTGGTTTTTACATTTTCATAGACGAGATAGATATTATTCAGATCAAATTTTTTTTCTGGAATATGATCTACAACTCCGTTTTTTTCGTTTATGGTAGGGTATTCCTGGTTCTCGGGAAAGTATATTCCCTCCAGATAGGCAGCCCCATTGTTATTTTCTTTTTTTAGTAAGATTTCAACTTCTCCCACCAACAGATATTTTATCTCAAGGCGGAGATTGTCTTTGATAATGATATTGAACCTTTCTGATCTTGCTCCTTGTAATCCTCCCATATTACGGGTATGAGTTGCTTCGATTACTTTAAAGTACTGAGCGGAAGAACAGCTGCTGAATAGGAGCAAGAGTAAAATATAATGAATGGCTTTCATATCTGTAGTTGTAAATTATAAAAAAGGAATATACAAAAACATATTCAAAGTACTGAGAATAAGTTTTTAAAGAAGGGAGAATCGTGTTTTGTACAGATAGTAATCACAAAAATAAAAACCTCACAATTTGCGAGGTTTTTGTATAATTAAGTTTCTAAAATTAAATTCCGTCAATAATTTCATTTAAAACAGTGCTAGGTCTCATTGCTGCATACGTTTTATATGTATCAGTTTTGTAGTATCCTTCAATATTCTGAGGTTTACCCTGAGCACCAATTAATTCTGCATTGATTACTTCTTCGTTTTCCTTCATAGCAGCAGCCACCGGAGCAAACTGAGCAGCCAGTTCCGCATCACCAGTCTGGTTTGCTAACGCTTCAGCCCAGTACATTGCCAAATAGAAGTGAGAGCCTCTGTTGTCAATCTGTCCTACTTTTCTTGCAGGAGATTTGTCGGTAGCTAAGAATTTGGCATTTGCTTCATCCAGTGTATCAGCTAAAACCTGAGATTTTGTATTCCCCTGAGTTTGTGCCAAATGTTCTAAAGAAGCCTGAAGGGCAAGGAATTCACCTAGAGAATCCCATCTTAAGTATCCTTCTTCCAGGAATTGTTCTACGTGTTTTGGAGCAGAACCTCCGGCACCTGTCTCAAATAAACCGCCACCGTTCATTAATGGAACAATAGAAAGCATTTTTGCAGAAGTACCCAGCTCAAGGATCGGGAAAAGGTCTGTTAAATAATCTCTCAATACGTTTCCTGAAACAGAGATTGTATCTTTACCTTCTCTTGCTCTTTTCAGCGTTTCAGTCATTGCATCTTTTACATCAAGGATTCTGATGTCAAGACCTGTTGTATCGTGATCAGCAAGATATTTCTCTACTTTTTTGATGATTTCTCTGTCGTGAGCTCTTCCTTTGTCTAGCCAGAAGATAGCTGGAGTATCAGATAATCTGGATCTGTTTACCGCTAATTTTACCCAGTCCTGAATAGGTGCATCTTTAGTCTGGCACATTCTGAAAATATCATCTTTTTCTACCTTCTGAGAAAGAAGAACGTTTCCAGCTTCGTCCTGAACTTCTACAGTTCCGTCAGCAGCTACTTGGAACGTTTTATCGTGTGAACCGTATTCTTCAGCTTTTTGAGCCATTAAACCTACGTTTGGAACAGATCCCATTGTAGTAGGGTCCAGTTTTCCGTGCGCTTTCATATCGTCTATTACAGACTGATAGAAACCTGCATAAGAACGGTCCGGAATAATGCAAACAGTATCTTCTTCGTTTCCGTCTTTGTTCCACATTTTACCTCCGCCTCTTACAAGAGCAGCCATAGATGCGTCAACGATGATATCAGAAGGTACGTGGAAGTTGGTAATTCCTTTATCAGAGTTTACCATTGCCACTCTAGGTCCGTTTGCCAAAGCAGCTTCAATATCAGCTTTGATGTCAGCTTCCTGAGCATTTCCTTTTATTTTATCGAAAAGATCTGCAAGACCGTTATTTGGATTGATGTCTAAAGACTTGAAAGTCTCAGCATATTTAGTAAATACTTCTTTGAAGAAAGTCTCAACAATAGCCCCGAAAATGATTGGGTCAGAGATTTTCATCATCGTTGCTTTAAGGTGAGCAGAAAGAAGTACATTTCTTTTCTTCGCTTCCTCGATTGCTTCCTGAACGAATGCTTTTAACGCATTTAAGTTCATTACAGAAGAATCAATGACTTCACCAGCCTGAAGACCTGCGAAATCTTTTAATACAGACTCAGAACCATCATTTCCTTTGAATACGATTCTGTATTTTGTAGCATTTTCTAATGTAGTAGAGTTTTCTGTACCATAGAAATCACCGTTGTTCATGTGAGCTACATCAGTTTTGCTGTCAGATGCCCAGTCGCCCATTCTGTGAGGATTTGCTTTGGCATAGTTTTTAACAGCTTTTGGCGCACGTCTGTCAGAGTTTCCTTCTCTTAATACAGGGTTTACAGCACTTCCCAATACTTTCGCATATTTAGCTTTGATGGCCTTTTCTTCGTCATTTTTAGGCTCTGCAGGATAGTCTGGAACTGCGAAACCTTTACCTTGTAGTTCAGCAATCGCTGCATCCAATTGAGGTACAGAAGCAGAAATGTTAGGTAACTTAATGATATTAGCGTCAGGTTGAGTCGCCAGTTCTCCTAATTGAGCCAAAGCATCACTGATTTTCTGGTCATCTTTTAAAAACTCAGGGAAGTTGGCTAAAATTCTTCCTGCCAAAGAAATATCCGGAACCGCAATTTCGATATCTGCTGATTTTGTAAAAGCTTTTACAATAGGTAAAAACGAATGAGTAGCCAGCATTGGAGCTTCATCAGTAAGCGTGTAATAGATTTTTGATTTTTCTGACATTATACTGTTATTTTTTATTTGAAATTTTAAGTCCCGCAAATTTAGTAAATATCATTGTTTTATTTAAGATATTTCCATAAAAAAAGAGGTCTGAGACCTCTTTAATTTTATATTTGTGTAATTGTATATGCTCCGCTACCGTTAAAGTTAATACCAAATTCCATTTTAACATTTTTTGGCGTTGCAGTAAGATTGGGGATTGTAATTGAAGCGCCGTCGATATCTAAACTTCCGTCATTTAAATTATCACCGAAATATTCACCATATAGGGCATCGTTAATTTTGATCTTAAATCCATAAAAGTTAGAAGAAGTTACCCCATTAAAGATAACAGAAAATTTCTGAGTGGAAGGATTATAAGATAAAGGAGAAACTGATACCTGAGAACTAGAATTATTCAGAATAATTTCAGGAACCAAATTTTTTATTACTACGGTTGTATAGCTGCTGTAATTTGTCATTCCAATACTGTAGAACCCGTTGGAGAGAGCCGTAAAATTTGTTCCGTTAGGTACAAGAAATCCAGAGTTGTCTGCTCCATATACCTGTGCGGAAGAAGAAGGAGATGCAATGAATTTTATTTGGGTATTGGCTGGAAGATATTTGTATCCTATTTTAGAATTTCCCTTGTTTCTCATAAAGTCTGCCGCAGAAGGATTGAAGGAATTATGAGAACCGTACATGTATAGGTCAGCAGGAAATGTACTGTTTGAAGATTGGCTTACAGGTAGATTCAAGTTACCGGAATTATCAACACTCAAGGTATAGTTTGTTCCATTCGGAGAAACCAGTATAATTCCCTGTCCGGCACCTGTTACCACTGTTTTGGCAACCTGAGCATAAGGAACACTCATCAATTGATTTACCCCAACGTTGGTATAATTAGAACCGCCATTGGGATCCATTTCCACTTTTACAAATTTGGTGTTTGTTCCCCAGTTGATCGCTCCGAAGTTTCCGGTGTTGGCTGTTCCCTGCCCGATATTCAGGTTAACAAGACCTTTAGCGTTCGTAGTTTTAGTATGAGTTTCGGAATATAAAACCGTTCCTGTAGCTGAGTTTTCTAAAATGCTTACCTTCAAAGAAACATTCCCATTGGCAATCGGAGTCCCGGCTGCGTTAAAAGCAATTGTCTGGTAGCTGAAAGCTTGTGGAACCTGTGCACTTAATAACGTAGCAAGGAATAACCCTATAGTAGAATATAATTTTTTCATGTTCAGATAGTTTTTAAGGTTTTTTAATAATTTTAATGGGTTTAATATCAGAATTTTTGAAAACGATCATATAAACACCTTGTTGAAGCTGTCTTAGATCCAATCGTTCTGATTCTAATTTTTTTGTAAAGAAAAGCTTTCCGGAAAGGTCATAAATTTCTGCGCTTTCAATTTTTGATTTTGAATTTAATTTCACGTAAATAAAATCAGCGGTAGGATTGGGATAGATTTTTACATTGTCTTTTTCAAGTTCAGAAACTCCTAAAACTTGTAAAACAGATTGATAAAGCATTCCCATAGTGCCTGAATTTGCCTGATCAGGATCGGTTGGGATAACATAAATTTCTCCTACCGAATGCGTAAAGCTATCTTCTGAAACTGCACCGGAATTGATATTTCCAATCACAGACTGGGAAAAACCCAAAAAAGGAACTCCAAATAGCAGAAGAGCAATTTTTTTTCTCATTTTTCATCATTTTTTAAGGAGGGTAAATATAGATTTTTTTGCAAAAAAAAGTGAGAAATTTAAGTTTTTTTATTTTCACTTTAAGATTAATTTAACCATAATAAGACTGTGAAAATTTTCTTTTTTGATTAAATTTGGAGAACTAAAAAAATAAATATTATGTCAACGACAATCACTTTAAAAGGAAACGAAGTACACACAATAGGAACATTGCCATCCGTAGGAAGCACAGTAAAAGATTTTACACTGGTAGACTCAGGATTAGCGGTAAAAACGCTGGAAACTTTTGCCGGAAAGAAAAAAGTATTCAATATTTTCCCTAGTATTGATACGCCTACCTGTGCTGCTTCTTCCAGAAAATTCAATGAAGAAGCTTCAAAACTTGATAATACGGTTATCATCAATGTTTCTAAAGACCT
Source organism: Chryseobacterium candidae (assembly GCF_004916905.1). Lineage (GTDB taxonomy): Bacteria > Bacteroidota > Bacteroidia > Flavobacteriales > Weeksellaceae > Chryseobacterium > Chryseobacterium candidae. Next base: position 33,210 of record NZ_SDLV01000040.1, on the reverse strand, counting down.
TCCATTCGCATTGGGAAGATTCTGTGCCGCTGAAGGATTGAATAATGTAGAAACGCTTTCAGATTTCAGAGGCAGTTTTGGAGATGATTATGAAGTGACTATCACAGATTCACCTTTGAAAGGTCTGTTGAGCCGTGCCGTGATTGTTACAGACGAAAACAATAAAATAGTTTATACTGAGCAGGTTCCGGAAATTGCTGATGAACCTAATTATGATGCTGCTCTTGCTGCATTGAAATAGTAGAAATAATTTTTTGTAAAAAGCCTTGTGAATGTAATTTTTGCAAGGCTTTTTTTTAATAAAAACGAATGTAAAATGGTAAAAAGAATCGTAGCCAATATTAAAACCGATGATCTTTCCAGAGCCCGTCAGTTTTATCAGGATATTCTGGAGCTGGATGTTTTGATGGATCATGGCTGGATCAAAACGCTTGGTAATGATGAAGAAGCCCAAATTCAGGTAAGTTTTGCCACACAGGGAGGAAACGATACGGAAGTTCCGGACCTTTCCATTGAAGTGGATAACGTAGATGAAGTCTATGATAAGATGAAAAATACGGGTTTTGAAATCACTTATGAACTCACTAATGAAGACTGGGGAGTCCGCAGATTTTTTGTGAAAGATCCTTTTGAGAAGCTGATCAATATACTGTCTCACCAGTAAATAGAAATACAACTACCCAAGATCTGAAAAACATCATTCTGCAGAAAGACTATTTCTTTTTAATGGCCAGATTAATTTGAACCCAATCATAAAAAAAACGGAATATTAAAGCTATTTTTGTAAAATGAAACGTTCAGGAACAGCAGATTTACCCCTTCACTATGGTAAAGTACCGCCATGGCTGTATGAACGTATGTCTGTTCTGGGACTTTCCATTATTGAAGTCATTCTGATGGATTATGGTAAAGATGAGGTTTTGCGCCGTCTGGCAGATCCCTTCTGGTTTCAGAGTTTTGGAGCGGTGATGGGAATGGACTGGCATTCTTCAGGAATTACCACTTCCGTTATGGGCGCTTTAAAACGCTCTGTTAATCCTAATTCGCAATCTTTGGGACTTTATATCTGTGGCGGAAAAGGGAAGTTTTCCCGTGAGACTCCATCAGAGTTAATTAAAATTGCAGATAAAACAGGCCTGAACGGAACAGATCTGGTAAGAGCCAGCAAGCTTTCGGCAAAAGTAGATAATACAGCTATTCAGGATGGCTATCAGCTGTATTTGCACAATTTTATTCTTTCAGACAATGGGAACTGGAGTGTTATTCAGCAGGGAATGCATGAATCCGACGGAACCGCAAGACGTTACCACTGGCATTCCGAAAACATTACCTCATTTGTAGAACAGCCGCACACAGGAATCAACGGAATTTCCAGAGGGAAAATTCTTAACCTTACCGATACTGAAGCTTCGGAAAACAGAAAAGGAATTCTGGATATTTCTCATACTGATTCCGCAGAAGTGATGAAGGATTTCGCCAGACTGATTCTTCCTGCCCATCATGATGTTCAGGCCTCTGATGTTGATTTGAAAAGGCTGGGAGCACTTCTGTATGTTACCAGAGAACAGCAGCCTCAGAATTTTGAAGATTTGCTGATGCTGGAAGGGGTAGGGCCAAGAACCATGCAGTCATTGGCTTTGGTAAGTGAAGTGATTCACGGTGCGCCGTCAAGATTTGCTGATCCGGCGAGGTTTTCATTTGCCCATGGAGGTAAAGACGGACATCCTTTCCCCGTGCCGATCAATACGTATGATGAAAGTATCAGCATCCTCAGAAAAGGGATTGAAAAGTCTAAACTGGGAAATTCTGATAAGCTGAATTCTTTAAATAAACTTCACCAGATCGTTACTGAAGCAGAAAAAGATTTTACCCCGGATTTTGATATCCGGCAGGTGATTGAAGAAGAAAGACAAAACTCCTGGCGTTTCGGTGGCAAAACTGTATTCGGTGATGCCCGGAAACCCAATTCTCCAAAATCTATACAGCTTTCACTCTTCTAAGTTCCCTGTTTCTTTTAAAAGTTGGCGATTACTATTATCGGGAAATAGTTATTCCTATCCTCTGGAGGGGTGGCAAAAATTCAAAAAAATTTTGACGGGGTGGTCAATATGTTCAAATAACTGTTTAAATTTTATCCGCTTTCAAGTATCTATTATTTCAGTATCATAGATAACCTTCTATGAATACTTAAATGACTTCGTTTAATGTTTTTTACCTTTAATTCAATTAAAAATTTTACTTTTAAGGACTTAAAAAATTGACACCAATGACCAGCAAAGCTTTAGAAATCTGCTATGATTTTCCCTTCTTTTTCCCTGAAGAACTTGCAGAAATATTTCAGGCACATGAAAAGAGATCATTCCAAAAAGGCGATTTTATTCTTGAAGAAGGAAAAACAGCTAATGAATATTATATTCTTGAAAGCGGATTGGCGCGTTCTTACGTTTATGATTTCAATGGAAATGAAGTAACCACACACTTTTTCATAGAAAATGAAGTCATTATTGAGGTTTTGTCGATGTTTCAAAGAGTTCCCTCTCAGGAAAATATTGTTTGTATTACAGACTGCGAATGCTGGAGACTGGATTATGATACCTTCCAGGAGCTGTTCCATAAAATCCCTAATCTCAGAGAATGGGGAAGATCATGGATGTCTCAGGAACTTTTTGCCTACAAACAGAGATCTGTGGAAATGTTCACGCTTTCAGCAACCAGAAGATATCTGAATCTGCTGGAGCAGAAATCTAAAGTCATACAATTTGCACCTTTAAAACAGATTGCCTCCTACCTGGGAGTTACAGACACATCCCTGAGCCGCATCCGTAAAGAAATCGTTTCACATCCTAAGAAAAATTAAATCTTGCCCTATGACAAGTTGATTTTCATTGCACCTTGGTAATTTTGGATAACAGTTTAACACTAAAATTACAAAAAATGAAAGTCAGTCAGATTTATGTGAACCTTCCGGTAAAAGATGTTCAGAAAACCAGAGAATTCTGGACGAAGATAGGTTTTACCATCAATGAAAAATTCTCCGATGATAGAGCAGTCTGTGTTGTTTTAAATGATACCATCTATATCATGTTTTTGCAGGAAGATTATTTTATGACCTTCACCAGTAAACCCATTGCTAAAGAAAATACCAGTCAGGTAATTGTTGCAGTAGGTTTAAACAGTCGTGAAGAAGTGGATAAAGTAGTAAACACTGCAGTAGAAAACGGAGCATGGCAGCATGAAGAACCGGAGGATTACGGATGGATGTACCAGAACTCTTTCTGGGATCCGGACGGACATGGCTGGAATATTACTTTTGCCGATATGTCTCAAATGCAGGCAGAATAAGCCTCATCACACAAACACATCCTATATGGAAACACAATCAAACGATATAGAAATCATAAAAAATCAGGTAGCCAGTACCTATTTTGTGATTACTATGAATATCGATGGTATCACCCATGAAGAATCTATGATTTTTCCCAATGGTGAAGCCAATTGTATGAACTGGATTCTTGGGCATTTAATTTATATCAGAAATCCTTTACTGAACATTTTGGGGGAAGAATCTGTCTGGGACAGCGAAAAGTTTTCCTTTTACAACAGAGGAGAAATTGCTTTAGATCACAAAGACAAATTGATCAGTTTTGAAGATTTAAAATCCTATTTAAAACAATCCCAGGACACACTGGAAGCCAAACTCAATACTCTTCAAAGTTTCAAATCTGAAATGATTAAAGATATATCAACCCTCAGTCTTCATGAAATTTACCACAGCGGGCAGTTAGGTTATCTCCGTAGAATTTTAGGAAAACCGGGTGCTATAAAATAGCATGCTATTTTTAGATTCCTTGTATTGCTCGGAATGACAGGTACATCGCTGAAATATTAGTATTATCTTTTTAGATGAGTACAATTTTATCGCAGATAAAATTCTTGCAACTTAAAAACGCATAGTTTGTAAGATTTTTAGCGTCTGAGCGTTTCTCAAAACTCTAATCTCTAATTACAATGAATACACCAGAATCAAAAAAAATGGAAGTCATTATTCCGGCTTACAGAATGCATTCCCAAAGCTTTATGAATGTTTTGGATGGCATTTCGGAAGATGACGCCTTGAAAAGAATTGAAAATAAAACCAATCATATTGTATGGATGGCCGGAAACCTTATCAACATGCGCTATGGTTTGGGCTGGGTGCTTGGACTTCGGGAAGAAGACCCTTACAGCGATTTGTTTTTCCAGGGAAAAGCACTGGATGAAAGTTTTAAATATCCCACTCTGGCTGAACTGAAAGAAAACTTTCATAGAATTTCAGCCAAAGTCTTTCAAAAACTTCATGAAGTAACCGATGAAGAGCTGGATGAAATATTTGAAATAGGAATGAATATCCCTTTCATCAAAGAAACAAAACTCAATTTTGTCGGAATGTGTATCGGCCGTGAAGACTATTTGTGCGGACAGATAGGCTTGATGAGAAGAATCTTAGATTATCCGGGAATGAAATATGATGTAGACGAAAATCTTAAATACTAATAATGAATCCAGTAGAAAAAGGCTATAAAAAAGTCAACGGAATCCATTTGTATTACGAGATCTACGGATCAGGAAAGCCTTTGGTTCTGATTCATGGAGGCGGTTCTTCTTTCCTTTTCGATTTTAAAGAAGTGATAGCGAGACTGGAAGGAAAATTCCAGCTTATAGGAATTGATCTCCAAAATCACGGCCGCAGTGAGCACCGTGATATTCCGGAAACATTTGAATAGGATGCAGATGATGTTGCCGGGCTTTTAACAGAACTGAATATCGGGAAAGCTTCATTCTGGGGATTCAGCAACGGAGGAAGTACCGTATGCAGATTGGCCATCGTCATCCTGAGATTGCTGAAAAACTGGTTGTTGCGTCAGCTTTTTATAAAAGAAGCGGTATGATAGACGGCTTTTTTGAAGGAATGCAGGAAGCCACTTTCGAATCAATGCCGGAACCTTTTAAAATTAATTTTTTAAGCCTCAATCCTGATTTTTCAAAACTGGAAAACCTTTTTGAGAAAGACTGCAAAAGGATGCAGATGTTTGAAGACTGGAATGATGAGGTATTGATTTCCATTAAATCTCCTGTATTATTCATCAGTGGAGATCAGGATGTGATGAAGCCGGAACATACTGCCGAAATGTGGCGGTTGGTGAAAAACTCCCGTTTGATGATACTTCCCGCTACTCATGGCACTTATATGATGCCTGATTTTGATGGAAGTATTGATGCCGGCTTAATAGACTTTACAGTCAGAGAAGTAGAGAAATTTTTAAACCATTAAGCGTTTTATATTCATAATAAATTAATTAATCCTTAATGGATTAACAGTAGAAACAATATTTTATAATAATAACTTTAAATTAAAAATCATGGCTAAATTAAATCCATACCTAAATTTCGATGGAACAGCTGAAGAAGCGTTCAATTTTTACAAGACTGTTTTCGGTGGTGAATTCGTTGGTGGAATTCATAAGATGGGAAATGCTCCCGGGACAGAAAACCTGTCAGAAGAAGAAAAAAACAGGGTAATGCACATTGCTTTGCCTGTGGGAGGTGATCTTTTAATGGCATCCGATATCGTACCCGGATTTGGGCAGACTCTTACGGTAGGAAATAATAATTATGTATCCATTTTCCCCGATTCGAGAAGCGAAGCAGACAGGATCTTTAAAGAACTTTCTGATGGCGGAAACGTGGAAATGCCAATTGAAGATCAGTTTTGGGGAGACTATTTCGGATGTTTTCAGGATAAGTATGGTGTTCATTGGATGGTGAACTATAATGAAGAATATGCAAAATAATCTTATATTTAACTAATTATAATAAAGAGATGCTCATTTTTGGGCAGCTCTTTATTTAAACTAAAAAAATAGAACTATGGATCCAATTAAAATAGACATCACAATCTTAGCGCCGGTGGAAAAGGTCTGGAATTATTTCAATGAACCTAAACACATTATGAAATGGAATTTCGCCCACGAAAGCTGGCACTGTCCTGGTTCTGAAAATAACCTTGTAGAAGGAGGCAAATTCAAAAACAGAATGGAAGCGAAAGACAAAAGTTTCGGATTTGATTTTGAAGGGGTATATGATGAGATTATTCCGTATGAGATCATTAAATATCATATGGAGGACGGGCGGAAAGTAGAAGTAGTATTCGATAAGATAGACGAAAGTACAACGAAAGTGATTGAGATTTTCGATCCGGAAAAACAAAATTCTGTGGAAATGCAGCGGGATGGCTGGTATGCTATTCTGAACAACTTCCATAAGTATGTTGAGAATCATTAACTATATTTTTTTGTAGCCATGATCAATTTAGTTATCATGTCAAAGAGTTTAAACTCTATTTATGCTTTTAATTATGACTCTGATGCGGAATTCCTTCACGGAGTTATTGCAATACCGGCAAGAAGAGCCTTAGAAAAAGAAAAAATAAATTCTTTGGAAAAACTTTCAGATTATTCCGAAAAAGAAATCATGCAGCTGCATGGTTTCGGTAAAAATGCAATGATGAAACTGAAGAATTATATGAAAGAAAATCAGGTCTGCTTTAGAGAAGCATAATACATATACAACCGGAAAATTTTACAGTGTCATTGCGTTGAAACGAAAGTGTACCGTTTAAATGCAAGGGCATAAGATCTGTTTTGTTGTATAGAAAAGTAAATTACATCACTCTATTAAAATTTAACATTATGAATAACGATATTTTCCCATGTCTGTGGTATGATGGAGACGCCAAACAGTCTGCAGAATTTTATTGTAAAGTGTTCGGAGGCGAAATCACAGCAGATACTCCTGTCGTAATGAATATTGATTTGTTTGGACAAAGGATTATGCTTCTGAACGGAGGCCCGCAGTTCAAAAAAAATGCTTCTATCTCTTTTATGGTGATCTGTGAAACAGAAGACGAAGTCCAAAGATACTGGGATCATTTACTGCATGGCGGAATGGCTTTGATGGAACTGGGATCTTACTCATGGAGCCAGAAATATGGATGGGTTCAGGATAAATACGGCGTAACATGGCAGCTGTTTCTGGGAGAAAAAGCAAGCGACCAGAAAATAATTCCTACTTTGATGTTTATCCATGCAAACAATGGAAAAGCAAAAGAAGCAATGGAGCTTTATACCAAGACTTTTCCCAACTCAAACATAGGAAATATATTGACCTATGGAGCAGGAAGTGAAGGACATGACATCCCGGAACCGGCAGAAAATGTACAGCACGCCCATTTTGTGATTGACAATTACAGCTTTTTCTGCATGGACAATTCCTATGATCACCCTTTTGATTTTAATGAAGGAATATCTTTAGTAGTGATGACTGATGACCAGGAACAAACCGACAGATACTGGAATGCCTTTACAGCCGATGGAGGAAGAGAAAGTATGTGTGGCTGGCTGAAAGATAAATACGGATTGAGCTGGCAGATAGTTCCTAAAAGACTTATTCAGCTGATGAATGATTCCAACCAGGAAAAAGCCTATAAAGTTGTTCAGGCTATGATGAAAATGCAGAAAATTATCATCCGTGATCTGGAAGATGCTTATAATTCTTAAATATTTTCGGCGTATTGTTTGATGTATTTTAGAGAAAAGATTTACACACTCTAAAAACACCTAATAATTAAAAAGATATGGAAAAATTATCATACGAAATAGAAATCAATGCCGAACCTGAAAAAGTATGGACTGTCCTTTGGGGCGATATTACCTACAGACAATGGACAACCGCATTTACAGACGGCTCTTTTTATGAAGGAACGCTTGAAGAAAATAATATTGTTAAATTTCTTGATCCCAAAAACAACGGGATGTACAGCAGGGTAGAGAAAGTGATTCCCAACGAGGAAATAAAATTTTTGCACCTTGGAGAAATTTATGAAGGTATTGAAGTCCCTCAGGATTGGGGTGAAGCTACAGAAGCTTACTTTCTTGAGGAGAACGAAGAAGGAACTTTACTGAAAACAGAGGTTCAGACTCCGGCAGAATTTAAAGAATTTTTTGAAGAGAAATTTCCAAAGGCAATGTCTCTCGTAAAACATCTTTCAGAAAATCAGCTGTAAATAAATCAGCTGGAATTGGAATTAAAGAAAAAATCATTCGGGCTTTGAGATTACTTCGCCTGGCTCGCAATGACCACGCTAAAAAATTGAAACAAATGGAAACCTTATCATATGAAACAGTAATTGATGCTCCTGTGCAGAAAGTGTGGGACATCCTATGGAATCCTGAAACATATAGTGAATGGACCAAGTATTTCGGAGCAGGATGTGTCATGAAATCCGACTGGAAAATAGGAGGGAAAACCTATTTTCTTAATGCAGAGGGAGAAGGGATGGTCTCTACTATAGACAGCATGGACGAACCTAATCAGATCATATTCAAACATCTGGGAATGGTAGATAAAGATGGTAATGAAGACACTCAGAGTAAAGAAGTCATGGAGTGGAGCGGCTGTTTTGAAAAATATTTTCTGATAGACTTTGGAGGGAAAACGAAACTTCACACCGAAGTTCAGGTGGAAAAACAATGGCAGGATCACATGAATACTGGCTTTACTAAAGGACTGATGCTTGTGAAAAGTCTTGCAGAAGGAGTAAGCCCTGGCTCAGTGTGATGAAACTCAAAATTCAATGTTCAAGGCTTAAAGTTGTTGCCTTGATTTGAGTACTGATTCCTAATCTCTGCCACCTAACAACTATTATCAATAACCTATAAAGAATGAAACTACTCGTAATACTTTTCGCAACGTTTATTCTGGCTTTGCTGGGCACTTTTTTGTTTCAGGGAAAACCGGATTTTATATTTTCAGGGAACTTGGGAATGGCTGTCTTTGTTATATTTACAGGCTTTTCCCATTTTAAATTTCAGAAAGGGATGGCGATGATGATCCCGGATTTTATCCCTGCCAGAATGTTTTGGGTATATTGTACAGGCGTTCTGGAAATTGCAGCAGGAATTGGCTTGATGATTCCGACAATTCGTGAAATAACAGCTGTTTTACTCATTATTTTTTATGTATTGGTTTTCATAGCCAATATTAATTCTTCCAGAAAGAACATTAATATTTTTAAAGCCGATTATACCGGTCCGGGAATGAAATACCTTTACAGTCAAAGGATTCCCATGCAGATTATTTTAATTGTCTGGACATGGTATTTTGGAATTTATTTACACTAAAAAAGACAGTCTGTAAAGCGCTGTCTTTTTATATAATTGAGATTTTTTTTAACTAAATGAGATAAAAAATGTAACATTTTATAGGTATAAGTTGTCTTATTAAGGAAATGCATTTGTTTTTATTATTCTAAAAATGAAATGCCTATATAACTTAACCTTTAAAACAGAAGTTATGAATCTAAATCACAACATTTTCGGTACAGCCCTCATCGTACTATCCACTATTATGACCAACGCACAGAGTTCTACTGCCAAACTGCCGGGAGATCCTACTTTGCCATCTTCCAAGACTCATCTTGAAAAGCTTATCTCCTATGATAAAGGAGACTTTAAATATAAAGTTGAAGACTACTTTGCAAGACCAAAAGCCTCAGCCTTTAAAATCTCTCCTGATGGAAAATATCTTTCCTATAAAGAAAAAGATCAGGAGAAAAAAAATCACGTCTATGTAAAAGATTTGAGCACAGGAAAAATTACCAAAGCCATTGTAGAAAAAGATGACCTGATAAGAAACTATGGCTGGCTGAATAAAAAACGTCTTTTCTATACTCAGGATAGAGGAGGGAATGAAAATATCCACCTTTATGCTACAGATACAGATGGAAGCAACCAAAAGGATTTAACACCTTTTGACGGTGTAAAAGTGCAGTCTATTATTCCTGTAAAAGACACAGATTTTGTTGTGGTTACAATGAATAAAAACAACAAACAGATCTTTGAACCTTTTAAAATCAATTTCGTTACCGGGGAAATGACCCAGCTGTATGAAAATAAAGATGTAAACAGCCCTATAGACGATTACCTTTTTGATAAAGATGGAAACCTGAGAGGATACAGCGTCCTTGAAAACGGATTAACTACAAAAACCTATTATAAAGATCTGCAGACCGGAAAATTTAATCTGATTAAATCTGCAGACTGGTCTGATACCTTCAGTATTATCGAGTTTAATGAAAATTCTAAAAATAAAGATGAAGCGTATGTAGTAACCAATCTGGATAGTGATAAAGCAAGAATTGTGCTGTATGATCTGAAAAAAAATGCAGTAATTAAAGAAATTTATTCTAATCCGGTATATGATGTAAGTTCAATAAGCACAGCAGGTAAGAACAGAAACTATGAGCTTGACTACATCAGCTATGAAGGCACTAAGGGAGAAACAGTACCGGTAAGTAAATTTTATAAGGAAATACATGACAAATTAAAATCTCAGTTTGGAGACAAGGAATTTGGAATTGCTTCCTCTGATGATAATAATGATAAACTTCTGGTTGTTGTAGGAAGTGATAAGCTCTACGGAACCTATTATGAGTACGACACCAAAACCAAACAGACCAAACTTCTTTATAACCTGATGCCACAGCTGAAGGAAGAAGATATGGCCGAAATGAGACCTATCGAATTTAAAAGCAGAGACGGGTTAACAATCCATGGATATATTACCCTGCCTAAAGCTGCACTGGAGGGTAAAAAAGTTCCTCTGATTGTAAATCCTCACGGCGGTCCTCAGGGAATCAGAGACAGGTGGGGATTCAATCCTGAAACACAATTGTTTGCAAGCAGAGGATATGCCACGCTGCAGGTTAATTTCAGAATCTCCGGAGGATATGGAAAATCATTCCAGAAAGCAGGTTACAAGCAGATTGGAAGAAAAGCAATGGATGATGTGGAAGACGGGGTAAAATATGCCATTGAGCAAGGATGGGTAGATAAAGATAAAGTTGCCATTTACGGAGGAAGCCACGGTGGATATGCAACATTGATGGGATTGATCAAAACTCCGGATTTATATGCATGCGGGGTGGATTATGTAGGCGTATCCAATATCTTTACTTTCTTTGATTCTTTCCCGGAATACTGGAAGCCTTATAAAGAAATGGTAAAACAGATCTGGTATGATCTTGATAACCCCGAAGAAGCTAAGATTGCTAAAGAAGTTTCTCCGGTGTTCCAGATTGATAAGATTAAGAAACCTTTATTTGTAGTACAGGGAGCCAATGACCCAAGGGTAAACATCAATGAATCTGATCAGATTGTAAAAGCAATGCGCGCCAAAGGATTTGAAGTTCCTTATCTGGTAAAATACGATGAAGGACACGGATTTGGAAAAGAACCGAACAGAATAGAACTCTACAAATCGATGCTGGGATTCTTTGCTGAAAATTTTAATAAGTAAATTATTAATTTTAATAATATTGAACGGAAGGCTCAGGTCTTCCGTTTTTTTTGTTTTTATGATTAGGTGAGTGTTTAGATTCCTACGGAATGACAAGCTGTATGGATAAACTATCATTACAATTGTGTCATTCCGCAGGAATCTCAAATGATGTTAGAAATTGAGAATGGATAAAAAGGTCTTTACCATTCTTAAACATAAGTAATGAGTAATCAGGAATAATTGAGATGATAAAATACCGATGAATAAAAGAAAAACTGAATTGTAAGAAAAATATTTTAAATTTATTAAAGTAAAACCAAAAGGCTAACCGTCATAGCAATATGGAGGTTGTCGAAAAAATAACAATGCCACAGAAGGAGAAAGAAAGCATCATCTCACAGACCGTTTCCAACTACGGAGGGAAGCTGATGTCTTATATTCGTCCGAAAGTGAAAAATACGGAGGATGCGGAAGATATTCTGCAGGAGGTGTGGTATCAGTTCAGTAGCCTTACGAATCTTTCTGAGATCGTAAACGTTGGAGGCTGGCTGTACAGGGTGACGGCGAATAAGATCACAGACCGTTACCGGAAAAAGAAAACAGAAAATCTTGAAGATTTTGTATATGAAGATGAAGACGGCAGTTTTTCTATCAAGGATATTCTATTGATGGATGAAAGTGCCGGTCCTGAAGTGAAGATGTTTCAGGATGAGATCTGGAAAAAACTGTTTGAAGCGCTTGATGAACTTCCTGAAAAACAAAGGCTGGTCTACGTAGAAAATGAACTGAACGACAAAACCCTCCAGGAGATCGCCGATGAACAGGGAGAAAACATCAAAACTATCATCAGTAGAAAAAACTATGCTGTGAAGCATTTAAGAAACAGATTGAGAAAATTATACGAAGATTTAAAAAGTTAGAAAAAGAAATTATGAATCATAAACACAAAAAGGGTTGGATCTTTTTATTGCTGTGCCCGCCATTAATTTTAGCTGCCGTTACATGGATTGTCATGATGCTTTGGAACTGCCTTCTTCCGGAGATTTTAGGAGCAAAAACAATTACTTTCTGGCAGGCCATGGGAATACTGATCTTAAGCAAAATTCTTTTCGGAGGTTTCCATTTTGGTAAAGGGGTGAGAGATTTCAAGGAAAGAAAGATGAGAGAAAAAATGGCAGGTTTATCTCCTGAGGAAAGAGAGAAATTTAAAGAAGTCTGGAGAAATAAATGCTCCGGTGGATTCTTCAACAGAAATAACGAATAATCTGAAATTTTTAAAGAGGTAGTAAAGTAAAAATCAGCATTCATTCGTCTCTATAAAAAACAAGAAGTAGTAAAATTTAAAATTTTAAAAAAATGAAAAATTCAGCATTAAAAGGGGCTCTTGGAGCATTAGCCGTTGCAGGTGTAGCCTTAATCGCTAAAAAAGCAATACAAAGAAAAAGATTTATCAAAGGTATTTTTGATGAGTACGGAATCAAAGAAAAGTCACCTTTCGGACTGGCAGATAAGATCAGGGAAATGAGTGATGAAGACTATCAGGAACTGAAAGGGATATTCAAAAAAGAATTTCATTCAAGATGCTGTAAAAAGGATAATATGTGTGAAGCATAAGAAAAGTAAAAACTAAATTGAAATTGTTACATTCCGGCTCGGGAAGCGAAGCTTCCCGAGCCGGAATTTTTATTTAAAAGAAATGTGAAGATAATACAGGTGGTTGCACATTATAGATCTGCAGCATGGAGCTTGGTCTGTAGGAGAATTATTGTCAGCATAAAGTAAGATTCTCCACTTTGCTCGCAATGAGAAAAACAGCTGTAGAAATAATCCAATTCTTATTATTTTTAGCAGAATGAATTTTATCGGAGATAAAATCATTGCGCCTTAAAATATATAGTAGAGAGAAATCTTTAGCGCTTTCGCGTATTCCTACAAGAAACTTATACAATTGCTTCATCTTTGATTCGCAATGACTTTTAGATCTGTTCTTCTGACAAAATTTTACGGTAAAGATCAAACACGAAGAAAAATAAATCCTTATTTTTGTATTGCTCAATGAAAGATTACTACTATTTTCTCGGTATATCACAGGATGCTTCGGAAGAAGACGTCAAAAAAGCCTATCGAAAACTGTCTTTAAAATATCATCCTGACAAAAATGACAATGACGATTTTTTTGCAGACCGTTTCCGTGAGATTCAGGAGGCATATGAGACCTTAAGTGACCGCGCGCTCAGACGTACTTATGATCAGAATTTAGAAAATCATCAGCGAAGTTTCAGATATAATATTCCGCCAGCTGTCAAAACTTTTACAGCGAATAAAATTCATGCGAAAAAAGGAGAGGAGATTATCATCAACTGGCAGACGAGTAATGCTGATGTGGTGAAGGTATTGCCTTTCGGACTGGAAAAACCGTATGGAGAGAGGATCTTTAAGATCACAGAATTTAAGGACGGAAAATTCCAGCTTTTGCTTCATGCAACCAATTCTCTTTTGCACAAAACGGTTGTTCAGGGAATTACCATCACAGAAGTTTTTGAAAACGATTCTGAAAAGTTCAAAAATTCGGTGGAAGAAATGTTTAAGCCGCAGCCCGTAACAAGAATTAACAAGTCGGGTCAGCCTAAGATAATGATGCTGATCTGGGGAATTATCATCCTGGCGATTGCTATCTATCTGCTGATTAAAAACTTCAGCTAATTGACTTTATGCCATTTTCTTTCTTCCAGGGCATTTTTTACATCTTTTCCCTTTCTTGAATTTTTTACAGCACGATTTTTTTTCACAGAACATCTCTTCGTTATTGAATGAGTAAGGTGCCAATGGCGGAACTTTAAATGGGACAATCATATTCATGCTGCAAATATATTAATTTAGAATAAATATAATTAATAAAATTTCATAAAATTCTTAAAACCTGATGTATAGCAGTATGAAACTGCTCTGTCCGGAATTGGAGAACTGAGATTTCAAACATGATAACTTCTTAATTCATCATGAATAAAGTTGAAGTTTGTGTTTTGAATAAAATTCTGTATTATATCTTTTTTTAAGCTTATATTTAATTCATACAGTAGAGTTGTTGAAAAATTTTTAGGTGTTTTAATAAATGTAAAGGTGTTTAATTATGTTGAAATTGATGTTTTTATTATATATTATGTATAGAATAATGAATATTGTTATTGAAACTAATGTGAACTCGTCTGAAGCTTATGAAAAACAAAGTGTGATAAAGAATCACAAATATTTTTGTGAATTATCAGCCCTGATATACTCTTGTACAATCGTTCAGAAAATTGTAATTTTACCCATCTTTTTACAAACAAAATCTAATAAATAAAAATGAATACAGAACAGTTTGTGAGCCGTCACATTTCCCTTAATGAAGCCGATAAACAGGCGATGTTGGAGAAACTTGGCGTTTCTAGTATTGAAGAGTTAATTTCTCAAACCATCCCTTCTTCTATCCGTTTAGAGAAAGATCTTGAGATCTCGGAACCACTTTCTGAATACGAAATGTTGAACCACTCAAAAGAATTGGCATCTAAAAATACAGATTATACGAGTTATATCGGATTCGGATACCACAATACACTTTTGCCTTCAGCAATCCAGAGAAATATTTTCGAAAATCCTAGCTGGTACACGGCGTATACTCCATATCAGGCAGAAATTGCACAGGGAAGACTTGAAGCTCTTCTTAATTTCCAGACTGTAGTATGTGACCTTACCGGTTTTGCATTAGCTAATGCATCTTTATTGGATGAATCTACTGCTGCTGCTGAAGCAATGCACATGTTCTTCAACAATAGATCTAAGGACCAGAAAAAAGCAGGAGCGAATAAGTTCTTCATTTCTGATCTGGTACTTCCTCAAACAGTTTCTGTATTAAAAACAAAAGCTGAAGGACTGGAAATAGAAATCGTAGTTGGAAATCATAAAACGCACCAGTTTGATGGTTCTTATTATGGAGTTTTATTACAATATCCAGGTAAAAACGGAATCGTTTTAGATTATACCGAGGATATCGTAGAATATAAAAAACTTGATCTTCAGGTAGCTGTTGCCTGTGATCCGATGGCTTTGGTTAAGCTGAAATCTCCTGCAGAAATGGGGGCAGACTGCGCAGTAGGAACTACACAGAGGTTTGGTATTCCATTAGGATACGGAGGTCCTCACGCCGCTTTCTTCGCTTGTAGAGAAGATTATAAAAGAGATATTCCCGGAAGAATCATCGGGGTTTCTCAGGATATGTACGGAAGACGTGCATTAAGAATGGCATTGCAGACAAGAGAGCAGCACATCAAAAGAGAGAAAGCTACTTCAAACATTTGTACAGCTCAGGTTCTTTTGGCGGTAATGGCTGGTATGTATGCTGTTTACCATGGGCCTAAAGGATTAAATTATATTGCTGATCAGATCCACTTTAAAGCAAACGCTTTGAAACACGGTCTTAAAGCATTAGGATATCAGGTAGTAGAAGAGCCAATCTTCGATACTGTGAAAATCACAATGGCAGAAGAAGAGAAAGCAAGATTGGTAAGACTGATGCTTGATCACAGACTAAACTTAAACTACTTTACAGAAGGAGTAGTAAGCATTGCGATCAACGAAAGCACAACATTAGAGAAATTAAACTATCTGATGGCTTCTTTCGCTCAGTTTAAAGACAAGCAGACTTTCAAATTAGAAATTAAAGAAGGATACAGCATTCCGGAAGAGAATTTAAGAAAAGACGAAATTCTTACAGAAGCAGTATTCAACAAATACCACACGGAAACAGAATTGATGCGTTACATCAAGCGTCTTGAGAGAAAAGACTTATCATTGACTCATTCAATGATTTCTTTAGGATCTTGTACCATGAAACTGAACGCAGCCACTCAGATGTTACCGCTTTCATGGGAAAACTGGGGTGCAGTTCACCCATTTGTACCTGTAAACCAGGCTGAAGGATATCAGGAAATGATCCGTGAACTGGAGAAAGATTTAGCAGAAATTACAGGTTTCGCAGGAACTTCTCTTCAGCCAAACTCCGGAGCGCAGGGAGAATATGCAGGATTAATGGTGATCAGAGAATACCATATTTCAAGAGGAGACCACCACAGAAATGTAGTATTGATCCCTCAGTCTGCACACGGTACCAACCCGGCTTCTGCTGCAATGGCAGGAATGAAAATCGTAGTGGTGAAAAACCTTGAAAACGGGGAAATCGACTTCGAAGATCTTAAAGCTAAAACAGAACTTCATTCAGCCAACTTATCAGCTGTAATGATCACTTACCCTTCTACTTATGGATTCTTTGATGCTAACATTAAGGAAATTACCAACCTTATCCACGAGCACGGAGGACAAGTATATATGGATGGTGCGAATATGAACGCTCAGGTAGGATTTACAAGTCCTGGAAACATCGGAGCAGACGTTTGCCACCTTAACCTTCACAAAACTTTCGCCATTCCTCACGGAGGCGGAGGTCCTGGAGTAGGTCCAATCTGTGTTGCTAAACACTTAGTACCTTTCCTTCCTTCTAACGCGAATATCAGAATCGGTTCCAAAGAAGCTATTGAAGGTATTTCTGCTGCACCTTACGGTTCAGGATTAATCCTTAATATTTCTTACGCTTACATCAAGATGTTAGGAACAGAAGGTCTTAAAAAGGCTACAGGACATGCCATCATGAATGCTAACTACCTGAAAGAAATTTTAGCAGAGCATTTTCCAATCTTATATTCTAACGAAAACGGAAGAGTAGCTCACGAATGTATCGTAGACTTCCGTCAGTTCAAATCTTTAGGAATTGAAGTGGCTGATGTGGCGAAGAGATTGATGGATTATGGTTTCCATGCTCCTACCGTTTCTTTCCCGGTTGCAGGCACACTAATGATTGAGCCTACAGAATCTGAAAGCAAGGCTGAAATCGATCGTTTTGCAGAAGCGTTGATCTCTATCAAAAAAGAAATCGATGAAATTGCCAACGGTGAAGCAGATGCTACCAACAACGTATTGAAAAACGCTCCTCATACAGAACAATTGGTGATCTCTGATTCTTGGGATAAACCATACAGCAGAGAAAAGGCTGCTTATCCGCTGGAGTGGGTAAGAGACCACAAATTCTTCGCTTCTGTATCAAGAGTAGACGAAGCTTACGGAGACAGAAACTTAGTATGTACGTGTGAGCCGATTGAAGCTTATATGTAATCTCAGTTTCTTAACTATAAAAAATCCCTTTCAGCAATGAGAGGGATTTATGTTTTTATAGTCATTGCGAGCATAGCGAAGCAATCTATTTAACGCAATTGTCGCGAGAATTTTTTGACAACTAACTGCTTCAATGTCCGCAAAGGCGTTCCACTCAGCAAAGCTTAAACGATGTGTTTTTCCGACAAATTATGAGCCTTGTACGACCATTGTCATTGCGAGCGTAGCGAAGCAATCTCAAAGCACGAATGATTTTTTACTTGCTTTTAATCAGTTCTTCAAGCCTGGTCATCATATCATCTTTTTCCTTCAGCATTCTTTCGTAAAGCGCAATTTTTTCCTCGTGAAGCTGGATGATTTTATCAATAGGATTGTAGTTATTAACAATTACACCTGTCGCATTATCATGAAAATTACTTGCAATAATATTTACAGCCTGTTCTTCATCAAAATTCTGGAATGCTTCCACAGGGATTTTCAAAACCTCAGAAATCTTTTGAAGAAGCGGATCCTCAATAGTTTCTTTCTGTTCCAATAAAGAAATTTTCTTCTGGCTCCAGTCATCACCTAAATCCAGTGCTAAAGCTTCCTGTTTGATCCCCAGCATTTCTCTGAATCTTTTTACATTTCTTCCCTGATGTATCTTTTGTTCCATTTGTGGTTTATAAGCTTAATTAAAGTTTTATGATGAGTAAAGATAGAAAATTGTGGTGGAAAAATAGGATATGTCAAAGTTATTTTTTAGGGGTTAAATATTTGTTTAATCTGATATTTTGGTTACGCCAAAGTCAGGTGAATTTCCAGCAAGTTGTGCAGATATAGCTAACTCAATATAAAAAGTCTTATATTAGCTATATGAGTTATGGCTTAGATTTTCGTAAACAAGTATTTAAAATAAAAGAACAAGAAAAGCTTACTGATCAGGATGTTTGTAAACGTTTTGTAATAAGTACTCGAACCTTTTCCCGCTGGAAACAAAACCTTATTCCTGTTGGGAAAAGAAATAAACCAGCTACGAAGATCGATATGGAAGCTTTAAAGAAACATGTAGAAGAATTTCCTGATGCTTACCAGTATGAAAGAGCTGCTTTCTTTGGGGTCAGTCCCAACTGTATTCTCTATGCCCTTAGACGTTTAAATATAAGTGTTAAAAAAAATGCTGACTCATCCCAAGTCTGATCCTGTTAAAAGAGCTGAATTTCAAAATCAATTGTTTCATTATCAACAGCTGGAACAAAGAAACATTATCTATATTGATGAGAGTGGTTTTGCTACCGATGCACCAAGGGATTACAGCTATAGCTTAAAAGGAACAAGGTCTTACGGGGTTAAAGACTGGCATAATAAGGGAAGAGTGAACGCCATTGGAGCTATTTTGAATTTTAATATCCTCAATGTAGGATTGTTTGACGGAAATATTAATGCAGATGTTTTCCATGCTTGGGTAACTCAGGAACTCCTTTATTCGATTCCTGCAAATTCAGTCCTGGTAATGGACAATGCAACGTTCCATAAAAGATCCGATAGTATTGATGCAATAGAAAAAAGTGGACATTCTATTCTGTTTCTGCCTCCCTACAGCCCCGATTTAAATCCTATTGAAAAAAAGTGGGCACAAGCTAAAAGTATGAGAAGAAAGTTAAGGTGTGATCCATATGAACTTTTTCAAAAATTTATCACTTGACGAAATATATTGAGTTAGCTATAGTAAACGGAAGCTCTTTTTTTATCCAAACAAAATCACCTCCCAAAAATTGAGAGGTGTCATAGTGTTTAAGTTCCGGTTTTTCTATCTTCTTTTAAAGCTATACGCAATCAGAATGGCGATGCCCATAGTAAGTACGGTTATCATTGAAATAGTTTCAAGTGAAATTCCGCTTTTTATCTGTGTGTTTTCTTTTTCACATGAAGAAAAGAATAATAATGTCATGAAAAGACATACCGATAGTAATTTTTTATCCATAAATGTATTTGTTTGGTTACGAAACATTTACATCAAAAAGTATACCGAATTTGTAGACTATGGAGTAGGTTTATTGACTTGTCCTTTTAGTTAATACCTGGGATAATGAGTAACAAAGGCTTTCTTATTGATAGTCCTTCGACAGGCTCAGGGTGACAACCCGAATACTAACCGGAATTTTTAAGCGCTGTCAGGCTGAGCCTGTCGAAGCTATTATTACTAAAAGGATAAGGTAATGAGATTATTTTACTTTTTAATTTCCATTTAAATTTTTGGAGACTTTATTTATTACCGAAATATAATGAGAATAATGAATAATGATAC
Organism: Chryseobacterium candidae; assembly: GCF_004916905.1. GTDB lineage: Bacteria > Bacteroidota > Bacteroidia > Flavobacteriales > Weeksellaceae > Chryseobacterium > Chryseobacterium candidae. The sequence goes on along the minus strand of NZ_SDLV01000040.1, from coordinate 13,343 downwards.
CGGCAGTGAAAAGTAGAGAAGCTATTATTATCTCAGTAGTCAGGTGATTTAGGATAAAATGCAGGATCAGGAAAAGTACAGCGGAATAGATCAGGGAAAATAGTATAGAATAAAATGCGTTTGTTTTGTAAATAAGAATTCTTGTATTTTCGTTGTAGCAGAAGTATTCTTTGCAAGGTGAGAAAACTAATATTTCTCTTTCAAAAGTATAAGTAAATGGAAACATATAATTTTATGTTTTTTTATTCGTTTTACCCTCGTTCCAATAATAGCTGTCCGGGTAGATTCTCGTTCCAAAAACAGCAGTGCCCACCCGTACAATGGTTGCTCCTTCTTCAATAGCAGTTTCCAGATCTCCGCTCATGCCCATGGATAGTTCTTTCATTTCTACGTTGGGAATATTTTCGGTAATAATCTCCTGCTGAAGATTTTTCAGGATTTTAAAACATGCTCTTACTTTATCGGTTTCAGCACTGAATAAACCAATCGTCATCAGTCCCTTTATTTTTAAAGTAGAGTAGTTGGAGATCTTTCGGGTAAGTTCAATGGCTTCACCGGGATCAATGCCAAATTTGCTTTCTTCATTGGAGGTATTGACCTGAATTAAAACCTCCATCGTTCTGTGTTCAGCCAAAAGTTTCTGATGAAGTTTTTCGGCCAGTTCCAGGCGGTCAAGAGACTGAACGCAGGTAACATCGTATTTCAGAATGTCTTTTATTTTATTGGTCTGAAGATGGCCTATAAAATGATTTTCATGAGGAATGTCTTTCAGGTCTTCATATTTCTCCTTCAATTCCTGTACTTTGTTCTCTGCGATTAATTCCTGTCCGTTTTCCAAAGCAATTTTGATACGCTCGGCAGAAACAGTTTTTGTAGCGAGTAATAACCTGACATCATCAATATTCCTTCCGGATTGCTCACAGGCCTTTTTTATTCTTTCATTGATAACGGTGAGGTTGTGGAGAATATCTTCTTTCATGATGCGAGGGTTTCTTTGGCTTCCAGTTTTTTAATTAAAGCAGCTTTAACGGCTGTTAAAGCGTAATCCTTAGCTTCAGCAAAAGAAATAGAGTATTTTCTTTCAACAGTTCTCATCTCTTTAGGAAACTGAGCGAGTAATTGATCGTAGTATGTATCCAGAATCTCAGCAGAAGGCATTTCATAATTAATTTTTAGCTGGAAGCGTCTTAAAAGAGCCGTGTCAATAATCTCAGGATGATTGGTGGCACAGATTAAAAGCGCATTTTCAGGATAATAATCAATCAGCTGAATCAAAGTATTAACCAATCTTCTCATTTCACCCACATCTTTGTCATCACTGCCTCTTGCCTTTCCGATCTGATCCAGTTCGTCAAGAAAAAGTACGGATCTTTCTCTGGCTGCCTTATCAAAAATCATTTTAATATTCTGGGATGTTTCTCCGATACGGGACGAAACAATATTACTAAGATTTAAGATAATAATATTTTTTCCCAGAGCATTGGCAATAGCCTTTGCTGTCATTGTTTTTCCACATCCGGAACTTCCTTCAAGTAAAATCTTATGGTTAACCGGCAGACCGTACTCCTGAAGTTCTTTAACGTAAGTGTGCTCCTTGATAAGTTGTGTAAGCTGTTCCTTGTTGTTAGCATTGAGAAATACCTCGTTAAGATTTACCTGCTCTTTATCCTGAATAATAAGGTTGTACAGATTCATAATGACAATTAAAAGATTATTGAATAAACAAAGATAAAGCTTTATTGAATGCCAAAAGAATCCTGAATAATAATAAACACATGGTCCAACGGATACTGAATGATAAATGATAAATGATGAATGGATGCTGGTATCAGCAACAATCTGGTGGGAAAAAGACTATAAAAAAAGAAAAGCCAGACTTGCGACCGGCTTTTCTCATTTGGATATTAAAATTTGTTATGAAACTAAGATCTTTCTGCTTATGTTTTTGAACCCTTTTACCCGATGGGGTAAAAGAGCGATCCGATCTCTCAGACTAAAAACATAAAACAATATAATTAGTATAGATATTCTATAGGCTTGTTTTGTTTTAAGATTAGTTTCTTTCTCTTCTTACGGTCATGAAATATGAAGTAATTACTATTAAACCTGTTACGATACCGATATAAGTTACCATTTTGTATTATTTTTAATTATTTGACTTTTTTTTATCAATCTTTTAATTGCAATATTACTACTTTCAAATCATGTGCCAAAGTAAAACACCATGATGTTTATCAGTGTATTACAGTGATTCCTGTTCATTTAATGGTGACTTTTGTTTATATTAAATTAATATATTATTGAGAATTTATTAATACTTTTATTGTTCTATTTGTAAAATTATGTGAATGTGTTAATCGTTTATCGACTTCTATATTGGAGTTGATAAAACAAATAATAAGCAATGCCTGGCATAATATTGTTTTAAAATGTATTTTCCGAACATTAATTTTTCACTTCAAATAGGTTTTTATGTTAATAAAATTTATTTTAACCGTGATTTTTATGATGGAAATTTTGTCAGCTGTCATATTTCATATTAAAGAGAAATTTTTTTTGTGCCAAAAATAAACACAAAGTTGCCTGCTGAGTGATTTTTTTCAGGATCAGTAATGTCTATCCAAAGAAAGAGGTTGAAAATAAGATACTGAATGCTGTTTGAACCCTATAAAAACAATGACTGAATTATTGTACCTTCAAAAGAACTGATCTTTCATAGGGATAATAAGTACCTGTTATTTTGGGAACAGAGAAAGCCTAAGAATATCCTTTTTGAATTACCCGGGCGCATTTACTACTTTTGTATAAAGAATGAATTTATGGGACGCAGTTATATTTTTCTCGCCTTGGCTATTATATTTGAGATTATTGCCACTACTTTTCTGAAGAAATCTGAGGAATTCTCCAAACTATGGCCATCGGTAGTGACAGTCATTGGATATGCCTGTGCATTTTATTTTTTAAGCCTTACCCTTCGTCAGATTCCTGTAGGGATCACCTACGCTATATGGTCCGGCGTAGGAATTATTTTTATAACGATGATTGGAGTGATAGCATTTAAACAGATCCCGGACCTGCCCGCCATTATTGGTATTGCACTGATTGTGATTGGAGTGATTATTATTAATGTATTCTCAAAAATGGGAACTCATTAAAAATAAATTACTGATGTTTTTGCATCTGTTTCCAATGTTGGACCTTCGTTTTGTATAAAAAGAACTTTCCAGTTTATATTTGAACTTTAAATATCCGTGGAACTCAATGCCGTTAAATAATGTAAAAGGAATTGTTGGATTTTCCTTTAATGATTCCCTTATTCCTTTACTGAATACGGTAGGACCTGTAGTAGCATGTATATTATTCGGATAGCGGTGAGTGTTTATATTATCAATCATCAATTCTGATAAAAGGATCATAAGAAATTAAATGCTCTGGAATTAATATAGGTTCTCATTCCATGGTAGTTTATCTTAAGGGCTGAATAATAGATTGGAAAAAATTAAATGTAAAAATCCTTTCATAGAAGATATCCAGACTGTTTTCAATAATGGCATCCGTATAACAGGCCGGATCCGGAACAAATGTTTCCTCTACAAAAACAAACCAGAGCTCCGAGAGTCCGTATTTTCTTCTAAACTCTTCAGAACCATTGCTGTCAGGCACAGCAGAATGTTTCAGGTCACAAAAAAGAATTCCTTTTTTCTCTCCTTCATGATCTACAATATTAATGGAATGGTGCAGGTAGCTGATAATTTTTATTTTCGCATCAAAACATTCTATAAAATGGTGCAGATCAATAAGCTGTATTACTTTTTCTTCCTGTTGAGATTCTGTCATAAAAAAACATTCCAGTGATATTTCCTGTGTCAGTTCGTGAAAAGTTGTTAATTCCATATGTGTTCATTTACAGTACAAAGAAATAAAGAAAAGAAGAACGTAAATTGGTTTTTATACAAAATGGCAGGTATTTTATACAAAATCCGGAAGCATGATCGTTGGTATAATAAAATAGAGGTTTTGTATAATAAAATAGTTGTAATTTCTGTTATTGTCTATTTTTGCTAATGATAAAATGAGCCTATCCTATGAAATACAGTCCGTGGAAATTTGAAGAAACCTTTGTAATGGATTTTTTGGTGGAAGCGAAGTATGGACTCCGTAGGCATCTGCTGTTTTTGATCTTCTTTTTCGTTTTAATTTATAGTGCCAGGTTCTGGCATTGGTACTCGGGAATATATCAGTATTATGTTTTATTCTTTGTATATACAATTCTTATCACAATGGTGTACATTAATATATATGTATTGGTTCCCCGTTTTTTCTTTAAAACAAAATATGTTACTTATCTTGTTCTGCTGGTTCTGATGGGAGTAGTGGGTCTTAATTTTATAGGATATGGTTTCAGGCTGTTCTTTGATGAATTCAGAGTGAAAAATATTCTTAGGGAAAATGAGAAAGGAGGAATTTATGAAGGAGTTCTGATGTGTATTCCGATTATCATGACGACAACGACAATTAAACTTCTACAGAAATGGATCAGTGATAATAAAAGAATCAACGAGCTGAGCAGACTCACCATGAGCATGGAACTGAATGAGTTAAGAAATCAGATCAATCCGCATTTTCTTTTTAATATGCTGAATAATGTAAAAGCGTTGATCAGAACAGACCCTGCCAAAGCCTCTGTGGTGATTGTAAAACTTTCTGAGTTTCTCAGATATCAGCTGTATGAAAACAGTGAAGAGAAAACGCTGCTCACTTCAGAGATTGATTTCCTGTCCAATTTTTTAAACCTTGAAAAAATAAGGCGTGACAATTTCTCTTTTGATATTCGGATCAATACGGATAAAAGAATTGTGAACAGTATTTTTGTTCCTCCCAATCTGTTTACCACTTTTGTAGAAAATGCCGTGAAACACAGTGTAGATATCAGTGGAGCAGAATCCTACGTGAAAATAGAAATCAATACCGATAGCAGACAGCTTTATTTCAGGTGTGTGAATTCCATAAGGACTGGCTATATCGTTTCAGACAAAAAAAACAGTGGACTTGGGCTCGCCAATATTACCAGAAGGCTTGAGCTTCTCTATGGTGATACTTTTGATCTTCAGATAGAATCAGGAGAGGTAGAATATAGTGTAAATTTAAAAATTCCCGTTTGATGAATTGTATAATTGTTGATGATGAACCTCTGGCAAGATCCGAGATGAGATCCCTGATCACTGAAATTTCCAAAATTGAAATCCTTGGGGAATTTTCCAATGCGCTGTCTGCTCTCGAATTTCTTAAAGACAATGATATAGATCTTATTTTCCTTGATATAGAAATGCCTTTGGTAACAGGTCTTGAGTTTGCAGAAATGCTTCCGAAAAAATCCCTGATTATTTTTACAACCGCTTATTCCCAATATGCACTGAAAAGCTACGAACTGGAAGCTGTTGATTATCTTTTGAAACCTATTGATCCCCAAAGACTGGAAAAAGCCATTGAAAAAGCCATACTTTATACTGGACTTTTGTCTAAAGATACGGTAAAGAATACGGTAGAATCCAATACAGCGGACTTCCTTTTCATTAAAGCAGAGCGAAGATTCTATAAAATCAGTTTTTCAGATATTAAGTTTATAGAAGGGCTGAAAGACTATGTAGTCATTCATACAAAGCAGCAGAAACTGATCACTGCAATGAATTTAAAAACCATCCATCAGAAAATCTCCGGTGAGAGCTTCATCAGAGTAAGTAAATCCTATGTTGTCAATATGAATTATATTGATTCATTTGACAATCATAATATATACCTCGAAGATTCCGAGATTCCTCTTGGTGAAGTATACAGAGCCGAATTTTTCACAAAATTTACCGGAGGACTTCTGAACTCAGATTAAAAAAATAAGTAATGAGCAATGAATAATGAGTAATAATTAATAGGCTCAAACCATTTAAAAAAATCTGTGTAATCTGTAGTTAAAGAAAAACAAAATAACTACGGGCTAAAACTGTTCAGAGAAAACAATTTCCCTTTCAACAGCTTTAGCCCAAACTTAAAAATTATGCCAGCTTTTGTCCCACAAAACGAATCACAGAACCTGTCCCGTTGTGAAACAATCCTTCGCTAAGCTCAATTTCTGTTTCTGCTAATTCAATAATATCATAATTTGGAAAATCTGTCTTGATTTCTTCAATAGAGAACAGGGATTCGACATCTTTCGGACCTCCCACTTTTTCATTCTTTGCAATATATTCAAGATGATTTTTACTGAAAGCTTCGAAAATAATAAAACCACCTTCACGCAGGTATTGATTCAGCATTTGGTGGATAGAAGATTTAATATCTCCCGGGAAATGAGCGTAAATAAGAGCAATGGCATCAAACTGTCCTTTCTGATAATTTAAAGTAGAAAGTTCTCCCACCTGATAATCAATAGCAATTTGTTGTTTCTCTGCAAGCTGTAATGCTTTATTTCTGCCATTGGCACTGATATCGAAAGCAGAAACCTGCCATCCTTGTGTCGCTGCAAAAACGGCATTTCTGCCTTCACCTTCTGCCGGAAAAAGTATTTTTCCAGGTTTTAATTTGCTGAGCTGTTCTCTCAGGTAATTGTTGGGTTCTGTTCCGTAGGCAAACTCTTCGCTGCTGTACCTTTCATCCCATCTGTTGAGCCATGTGTTATCTGTCATTGTAAAAAGAATTTAAAATTGGCATAAAGAAAAATCATTCATATTCTTCCGTTGTATTAGTTGCATCAAATGTAGAATATTTCCTCAAGCTTTCTGACCTCAAAAAAAAGTTTACTATCATAGATTTTTTGAATGACAGATCTGTTTAATAAAAATCTAAATACTATTCCATACAATTAAAATTTGGAGTAATTTTGAAAAATGATGAATTTAAACCAGATTTTCACCAATCAACGTACAGGAAACAATCCACAGACCAAAGCTTCACGAACTGATTTTCAAAGAGATTTCGACAGAATTATCTTCTCTTCTGCCTTCAGAAGACTGCAGAACAAAACGCAGGTTTTTCCTCTTCCGGGAAGTGTTTTTGTACATAACAGACTTACGCATTCTTTGGAAGTATCATCCGTAGGAAGAAGTTTGGGAAGTATTATCGGTGAATTTATTGCTGAAGATTTTAAAAATGAACTGACTGAAGATTCAAAGAATTTCTATCTCTATAATTTAGGAAATGTAATTGCCGCTGCATGCTTATGCCATGATGTAGGAAACCCCGCTTTCGGACATTCCGGGGAAGATGCCATTGCGAGTTATTTTGAAAGAAATGAAAAAGATCTGAAATCAAAGTTCAATGAAAAAGAATGGGCGGATCTGGTTAATTTTGAAGGAAATGCTAACGCCATCAGAGTGCTGGCACAGCAGCAACAGGGAAAAGATGCCGGAGGAATTCAGCTGACGTTCTCTACACTGGCAAGTATTGCAAAATATCCGTGTGAAGCGGTTGCAAAGAAAAAAGGGATCATTCACAGAAAGAAATTCGGGTTTTTCCAGAATGAAAAAGATATATTCCTGGAAATTGCCAAAGGAACCCAGCTTATTTCTGAAAGTGAAGAACCGTATATTTTCAAAAGACACCCTTTTGTATGGCTTGTAGAAGCAGCCGACGACATCTGCTACAACATCATTGATATGGAAGATGCCCACAGGCTGGGAATTGTTTCAACAGCAGACTGTAAAAACTTATTTTTTGAGCTGGTAAAATCTGAAACAGATGATGTTCAGAGAATTGAAACAAAACTTAGTTCAATCTCCAATGAAAACGAACAGATTTCTTATTTAAGAGCAAAAGTGATTAATGCACTCATCAATAAATCGATTGAGATGTATAAATCCAACTTTGAGACGATCCTTGAAGGAAATCTTAGTAATGGCTTACTTGATATTTATAAAAAAGAAAATAAAGCGTTGCAGGATATTGAGAGTTTCTCGGTAGAAAAAATTTACAACCATAAAGCAGTTGTTGAAATTGAAAATGCCGGGTATAACGTAATGTATGAGCTGCTTGATCATTTTATTCCTTCCATTCTGAAACCTAAAGACAGCAGAAAATCTTATGATGAAAAAGCGTTGAAACTGATTCCAAAGCAATTTATTTACAATGACGGAACCGATTATCAGAAAGTTCTTGGGGTTATTGATTTTGTTTCAGGAATGACGGACAATTACGCTACCGATTTATATAGAAAAATTAAAGGAATAGATATTGGAATGACTGTTTAAGCAGGTTCTTTAAAAACTTATGGTAAGCTAAGAAAATACTTTTTGGATATATAATCATTGTATGAGAATTTTATTTTTTTGTTTTTTTTTAGGAGCTTTTTTAAGTGGGCAAACAATAACAGGTAAAGTCTTATCTCAAAAAGACAGCCGTCCTGTTCCTTATGCAAAAATTGGTATTGGGAGCGAAGAAAATGGTACTATCGCTGATGAAAATGGTAATTACACACTTAATTTAAATGGTGTAAATAATGAAGTGAATTTAATAGTAGATGTTGGTGGGTTTGATGAATTTGCAATACCCATTCAGATTTTCTTACAAAATGGTGTACACAATATTTTTCTAAAAGAGAAAGTGAAAGATATTCCAGAAGTTATTATTACTCCTAAACGGTTTAAAGATAAGCATTGGGGAGTGGATTCTAAATCGAAGAAAGTCTTATTTGCAACATATCCGGAAAGAAAAAAGGAAAAAGAAGAGCAATCTCGTGAACTGGCAATTAAGTTTTCAAATAGAAAAAAGGTAAAGATTCAAAAAATAAACCTGAATATTGCTGATTTTGATACAGATATACCTGTTCAATTAAGAATCAATGTATATGATGAGAAAAATGGTGTACCAAATCAGTCTGTTTTATATAAGGATATTACAGCAGTTGTGACAAAGGATGCTATTATAGATAATACATTTACATTTGATGTTAGCGATCAGGATATTTATGTAGATCAGGATTTTTTTGTCAGTATACAATTTATGAATTTTTTTAAAGGACATATATTTCTTAGTGGGGCATTGTTTAAAACAGTTTTTAAAAGAAAATATTATGGCAATTGGGAAAAAACATCAATGGCTTCTCCAGCGATTAATATTGATGTAAAAGTTGAAAAATAAATAGTAATTTTTTATATGTTTAAATTACGCTACCGATTTGTATAGAAAAATTAAAGGAATAGACATTGGGATGACTGTCTAGATTCTATTTGTTATAATCATTCAGAAGCCTCTTCTATTAATGACTGCATTAAAGTAGAGGCTTTTTTATGCTTTAAAAGTAAGCCATTCTAGAATAATCAATAATTCCTGTGCTTGATTTCCAGGAGATTATATTATAAAGTTTTCACTTATTTTTCTTATATTTAAATAACACATATAGAAGTGTTTTTAACAAAACAGGATTTTTAGCGACATATTAAAAAAATTAACAACTATGGGTATATATCTAGCACCCGTTATTTTCTTCGGGCTTATCATTTTGTTTGCTTCGTTTTTTGTAGTTAAGCAGGAAACAGCAGCTATTATCGAACGTTTCGGGAAATTCCAGGGAGTAAAACATTCAGGGCTTCATCTTAAACTTCCAATTATAGATCAGATCGCTAAAAGACTGAATCTTAGAATTCAACAACTGGATGTGATGATTGACACCAAAACCCTGGACAATGTTTTCATCAAAATGAAAATTTCCGTTCAGTATCAGGTGATCAGAAACCAGGTAGGAGATGCTTACTACCGCCTGGAAAATCCTGAAAATCAAATTACATCTTTTGTATTCGACGTTGTACGTGCTGAGGTTCCTAAATTGAAGCTGGATGATGTCTTTGTAAGAAAAGATGATATTGCGGTGGCGGTAAAGAGTGAGCTTCAGGAAGCCATGAACAGTTACGGGTATGATATTATCAAAGCTTTAGTAACAGATATTGATCCGGATGAGCAGGTGAAACATGCCATGAACAGGATCAATGCTGCTGAAAGAGAAAAAACAGCGGCAGAATATGAATCTGAAGCACAAAGAATCCGTATTGTAGCGGTTGCAAAAGCAGAAGCTGAATCTAAAAAACTACAAGGGCAGGGGATTGCAGACCAAAGAAGAGAAATTGCAAAAGGTCTTGAAGAGTCTGTAAGAATGCTGAATAATGTGGATATCAATTCTCATGAAGCATCAGCGCTTATTGTAGTAACACAGCATTATGATACCTTACATTCTGTAGGAGCAAGCAACAGAAGTAATCTTGTGCTTCTTCCCAATTCACCCACTGCAGCAAGCGGAATGCTGAATGACCTTGTAGTGGCCATGACAACGGCAAATACAGTTGGAGAAGCTACCAAAGGAAAATATCCTGATTCTCCTCAGAAAGAAACCGGATTTTAAGATAAAAGGAAAAAGAAAAAGATGAATCAATGGAAAAAAAATGATTGTCAAAAATAACTTCATGCTTCATTCTTCCAGCTTTCCGCAAAATAAAACCGCTTCTGAATTTTCAGAAGCGGTTTTATTTATTATTTCTTCGTTTTAGAAACCTGTTCTATCAATGTGTATTTGATTGAAGAAGCATCAGCGGGCGGATTTTCAATTTTTTCTGTTTTTACTTTTAAAACATATTCATATCCCGGCTCATAGGTGAAACCTTCAATATTGCTATAGAAATTCGTCCAGCTTTCAGACGCATTTTCTTTTACCTGCATACATTTCATACGGCCTGCTCCGGCAGAACAATCTACGGTTTGTGGTCCTACAATAAGTGTTTTTGCATTGGCTGCCATTGCTGTTTTTTTCGTTTTGGAAACCTGTTTTACCAAAGTGTATTTTATGGAAGATCCATCAGCGGGCGGATTTTCAATTTTTTCTGTTTTTACTTTTAAAACATATTCATACCCCGGTTCATAAGTAAATCCTTCGATATTGCTGTAGAAATTCGTCCAGTTCCCGGAAACATTTTCTTTTACCTGCAGACATTTCATAGGAGCTACTCCTGTACAATCTGCTGTCTGTGGTCCTACGATGAATGTTTTTTCATCACCTGCGGATGCATTGGCTGTGGTTGTACATTGTGTCATGGCAAATAACGCTAATGCGGGTGCTGCTCCTTTTAGAATTGTTGCTATACTTTTCATAAACTTGATTTTTCCCCATACCTCGCAATTACCATGCCGAAAAAAAATCCCGAATTTGTAGTACTTCTGCTATTGTTTTTTACTTTTTTAATCATTTAATTTGAATTTCTTAAACACTAACCACAATATAATTCTTATAATAAATATGGATAATCAAATGCAAGTTGAAAATTACAGGATTCAAAAACCTGAAATATGGGCAGGAAATATCGGGGATGAGGAAATAAAAAGCCGAATCAAAGATTCCGAATTTGCCAGAAGACAAATTGATGAAGGGCGTGATTACTGCTATTTTTTAGACAAAAAACACTATACAAGCAATACGGAAAACAGTGAGTATGTCTGTATGGCCTATACGCTGAACGAGCCTGGAAACCTTGAAAGAGCTTCTGTTTCTGATGTCATTGTAGAGGAAAATGAAGTCTATCAGATTCACAGAATCAGTGTGTTGAGAGATGGTGTACTGATCGATAAGATTCCGGACACAAAAATTAAAGTTCTTGACAGTGAAAACCAAAGCAGTGGAGGAGTGCTGAGCAGTAATAAAAAAATCAATATTACCATCAAAGATCTGAGGCTGTATGATGTTCTGATCTTAGAAGATTCAAGGATTAAAGAATTTACAGACCGTGATTTTCTGAGAAAGGAATTTTCAAAATACGTCTGGGTAAGTCCCGATAAATATTGGGCTTATGGAAGTTTTAAATTCACTTTTATCAACAATCGCGAACAGACTATTGCCTATAAAAAAACATTTTTCAGAGATGAACAGGGAAATGTTCTGGAACCGGAAATCAATCATCTGAAAAAAGGAGAAAGATTTGTCATTGAAGAAGAAAATTATATCAATCCTGTGGATTCCGGACGTGAAATTTTTCCTTATATAGACTTTGCTACAGAAAACAGTTGGAAAGATCTTTCCAACTATATTGTACCGTTCTATGAGGAGATTTTTAACAAATCTTCTTTACAGGATTTCGCACCAAACCTTGTTGAAAAACTGGATGCCATTGCTGATCAGGATGAAAAGCTGCAGTTTGCCATAGAATATGTACAGAATCATATCTATTACATCTTCAATGCCGATGAAATGAATGGTCATAAGCCACAGGAACCATCAGTAACCTATGAAAACAAACAGGGAGACTGTAAGGCAAAGTCGGTTTTATTGAAAGTGATCCTTGATTACATAGGAGTAGATGCATCTGTAGTGCTGGTAAATTTTAATACGGATTATTATATTAAATACTATCTGCCATCATTTTTAAGTTTCAATCATGTTGTCCTAAAAGTGAATTATAAAGGTGAAGAATATTTCGTTGATGCTACCATCCGTGATGAATTCGGACTGATTGAAAACAGAGGGTTTATTTATTTTATGCATTATCTGGAAGTGAAAAAAGATCAGGTACTTCAGGTAAGAAAATCTTATAAATTTCCTTATTTCTGCATTAATGAAAAGGTGGATTTAAATGCACAGGGCAATACCGGAAAACTTAATCTGTCAACTACTTACAAAGGAAACAGAGCCAATGCTATGAGAAGGTATTTTAAGAGTACCAATAAAAGAGAAATCATAGACAGCTGGAACAGCTTCCTTTTCTATGCGCTTAATTATTCGGGTGACCGTAATGGTACAGATGTCCGAAACGTATTCAAAGATGCCGCTATTGATGTAGTAAGTGATGATAAAAGACTGAATGAAGTAAAGATCCAATATACCGCAACCATTGAGAATCCTTATTTTGCAGATCCACAGAAAAACCGTTTTCTGATGTATTTTGACCGAAATGTGGTGAAGGCGGGAGCAAGAGATTTTATTCATAAAGATTTACCTTTCTGGCATAATTTCGACAGTGAGAAATATGAAATCAATTTGCAGACGGATCAGAAAATTGATACTGAAGAAAAATATACAGTACAGGAAAGTACTATATCCAATCCCTATTTTGACTATAAAAGCCGGAAAAAAGTACACAAAAATGGAGCAAGTGTGTCTATTGAGTACAATCCTCTGATCAATATTGAAATTCCGCAAAGTGAGTTTGAACAGTTCAGAACAGATCATCATACCATTGCCGACAGTAATTTCGGACTGGGAATTGATATTATTGAGCCGGGACTTATGAATATGCTTAAATTCAGCTTTAAGAAGAAATTTAAATAGAATATCTTAAGTTCAAAGTTTAAGGTTTCGGGTTTTGGCGGGCGGCGAAGCC
>NZ_SDLV01000005.1 GCF_004916905.1 Chryseobacterium candidae | reverse complement strand
CTTATGATGGACAGTATACACTCCAGTTGTCACTCCATAGGAGTCTCAACAAAGTATTAGCACATAACTCAAGTATTACTTTTGCTTTTTTAACCTTTTAACTCTTAAGACTCTAATAAAGTTGGCTGGATTCCTGCGGAATGACACAGTAGGAAAGAAGCAGTCCAAATAAAAAGAAATACCCCATTGCAACCAATAACGCTATTGGAAAAGATAACCAAGGAATCCGTATCCCGAACTTCGTTACATCATTTTATAATTTATCATTGATGATTCATTCACCATCCTAGCCCCGATAGAAATGATTACCCCACAGCTTGTGTTGGAGAGTTGCTGGGTTTGAGTGTGGGAAAGCACAGGCGCGAGGAGTATGAATGGATAGCGGGAAACAGCTCCTGAAATCTCAAGAGTCCTTTAGTAAACTATTTCCTTCTATAACTCTATTTTACTCGAATAAATTCAATAAGTTTGTACTAGTTTTCCAAAAATAATTATAATGTCAGGAAATATTCTGATCATCGATGATGAGATCAAACTCCTTAAGTTACTAGGAATGATCCTTTCCCAAGAGAATTTTAATGTAAAAGAAGCTTCTACGGCACGGTCGGCAATGACAATGCTGGAGCAATATGAGTTTGATGTCGTTCTGAGTGATGTGCGTCTCCCTGATGCTTTTGGTGTAGAGCTTGTAAAGTCTATCAAGAATAAATATCCTCAAATTGAAATTATTCTTATGACTGCATTTGGTAATATTACAGATGCGGTGCAGGCTATGAAGAATGGAGCTTATGATTATCTGGTGAAAGGAGATGATAATGAGAAAATAATTCCGTTGGTATATAAAGCTCTTGATAAGGTGAAAGATAACAAATCAAGAGTTGTTCAGCAGGCTGTGACAAAAGGATTTGATCAGATTATCGGTAAATCTCCATTAATTTTGCAGGCTAAGAAATTGGCTGAAAAAGTGGCTTTAACGGATGCGGCTGTTCTTCTTACAGGTGAAACAGGTACGGGGAAAGAGGTTTTTGCCAGCGCTATTCATGAAGGGAGCGACAGAAAGAAAAACAGCTTTGTGGCTATCAACTGTTCAGCATTTAGTAAAGAAATTCTGGAGAGTGAGCTTTTTGGTCACAAGCAAGGTGCTTTTACAGGTGCAGTGAAAGATAAAAAAGGATTGATTGAAGAAGCTAACGGAGGAACTCTGTTTCTGGATGAAATTGGTGAGATGCCTATAGAACTCCAGGCAAAGCTTCTCAGGGTTTTGGAAACCAGGGAATTTATCAAAATGGGTGAAACTAAAGTTTCAAAGTCAGATTTCAGATTAATTGCAGCAACCAACAGAGATCTGGAAGATGAAATAAAGCAGGGAAACTTCAGAGAAGACCTTTATTTCAGGCTGAATGTCTTTGAGATCACACTTCCTCCATTAAGAGAAAGAAAAGAAGACCTAAAGGCAATTGCCAGGCATTTTATTGATATTTTTTCTCATAAACTTCATCTGACAGCGGTTCAGGTAGATCCGGACTATTACAAAGCACTGGAGAAAAATGACTGGAAAGGGAATATCCGTGAATTGAGAAATACCGTAGAACGAAGCCTGATTTTAATGGATAACAATGTCCTTGATGCAGAGAGTCTTCCTCATTATTCTGAAAAAACAGCTCCGGAAAGTGATTCTCTAAGCATCAGGTCGCTTGAGAAGATACATATACAAAAAGTATTGCAGTATACTAAAGGAAATAAAGCAGAAGCTGCCCGTCTCCTTGAGATCGGCATTGCCACCTTATACCGGAAGCTTGAAGAATACGGATTAAAATAAAACGATTATCATTTTAATAAAGAGCCTATCATTTTGATAGGCTTTTCTGTTTTTATATAGTGAGGTGTTTTAGTTTAACATGCTATTAGTCAGTGTTTTGACTGTTTGTTTTTCAAAATGGACCTTCTTTTGGCATATAGTCTCTGAATAAAATATTTAAAAATGACAATTTCAAGAAAAACGTTTAAAAAACGGGAGCACTCGACTTTTAGTCTGCTGATTGTATCGTACGTATTGTTAACCCTTTTAACCCTAATGATTAAGATATGATGCTCATAAGTTTAATGCTGCTTTTTGCAGTATTGTTTTGGCTTTTATATAAATCAGTTGAATTTTTTGATAGAATATAAATTATGTGGAGTTTATTTTTCCTCTCAATACTTGCCTTTGTGTATATCTGTTATGTTTTAATGAAACCTGAAAAATTTTAATTGATCATGAATACAGAAATTTTAGGCGTTATAGCAATGTTTGCTATTACATTAGTTATCGGAATTTTTTTAGGAAAATATATAGCTAATATCTATGGATACAAAAAAACTTTTCTTGATCCGGTTTTTGAACCTGTTGAAAAGTTAATTTATAAAATATCGGGTATTAATCCTACCCGTCAGATGAATTGGAAACAGAATATGTACGCCATGCTGGCCATTAATCTGATCTGGTTCATCATTGGCTTTCTTCTTTTAATGAATCAGGCCTGGCTTCCTTTAAATCCAGATGGAAACCCGAATATGTCGCCTGATCTGGCTTTTAATACCACCATTTCATTCTTAGTGAACTGTAATTTACAGCACTATTCAGGAGAAACAGGAGTAAGTTATCTGAGCCAGCTTTATCTGATGTTTTTACAGTTTGTTACGGCTGCAACGGGAATGGCGGCTATGGCTGTTCTTTTCAAAGCTTTTAAAGAAAAAACAAGTACTGAACTTGGGAATTTCTATGATTTTTTTACAAAATCAATGATCAGAATTCTGGTTCCGATAAGTGTAATTGTTGCTTTAATACTTTCCATCAACGGAAGTCCGATGACTTTCGAAGGAAAGGATCATGTTATAACACTTGAAGGGCAAAAAGCAGATGTTTCCAGAGGGCCTGTATCTGCATTTGTTGCGATTAAGCACTTAGGAACTAATGGAGGTGGATTTTTCGGAGCGAACTCAGCACATCCGCTTGAAAATCCTAATTATATGACCAATATGACAGAAATGGTCACTCAGATGATCATTCCGTTTGCCCTGGTATTTGCCCTGGGTTTTTATCTGAAGAAAAGAAAATTGTCATGGGTGATTTTTACCGTAATGACCGTTGGTTTTCTGGCGCTTACCATTCCGAATATTGTAAATGAAACGGGAGGGAATCCTTTGATTACACAAATGGGAGCAGACAGCAGCCTCGGTGCCATGGAAGGTAAAGAAATCCGCTTCGGAAGTGCAGCATCCGGTTATTGGAGTATTGCAACCACAGTAATTTCAACGGGATCAGTGAACTCAATGCATGACAGTACTATGCCTCTTTCGGGGATGAATGAACTTTTGGCAATGATGATCAACTGCTTTTACGGAGGCTGCGGAGTCGGAATTCTGAACTATTTCATCTTTATCATTCTGGCCGTGTTTATCAGTGGTCTTATGGTAGGAAGAACGCCTGAGTTTATGGGTAAAAAGATTGAAGCCAAAGAAATGAAGATTGCGATGATTGTGGCTTTATTCCATCCTTTCTTAATTCTTGCAGGAACAGCTTTAACAGCCTATCTGCCGGAATTTGGAGCAAAGACATTGAATAACCCGGGTTTTCATGGTTTCAGTGAAATGCTGTACGAGTTTACCTCTTCAGCAGCGAATAACGGATCCGGATTTGAAGGATTGGGAGACAACACACCATGGTGGAATATCTCGACCGGAATTGTACTGCTGCTCTCAAGATTCATCCCGATCATAGGACCGGTAGCCATTGCAGGACTATTGGCACAGAAGAAATATATCCCTGAAAGTTCAGGAACACTGAAAACAGATACGGCTACTTTCGGATTTATGACCCTGGCAGTGATTCTCCTGATTGCAGCATTATCTTTCTTCCCTGCATTGACATTAGGCCCTATTGCAGAGCAGATTCAGTATTTCTCAAAATAAATATGAACATTAAAATTTAAAATCAATATTCAACCATTAAGGATGCTGAAAAGTTTGAGGAAGCTAGTCTCATACTTACGAAACGTTCACTTAATATTATCCATATCTATCCTTATTATTTGGCAGAACTTAATGGTTACTATTGATTTACAATGATATAAATTCTTTCAAAAAAATGAAAAATCAGTCACAAACATTGTTTCAAAGAGATTTGGTAAACGAAGCGATCAAACAGTCCTTCGTGAAACTGAATCCGAAAATTATGTTTAAAAATCCGGTAATGTTCCTGGTGGAGATCGGAACCATTGTCATGTTTATCGTAAGCATGTTCAGCCTTACCGGTGATCAATCTCAGGGAAGCTTTTCCTATAACTTTTTAGTATTTATTATTTTATTTTTCACCGTTCTGTTTGCCAATTTTGCAGAAGCTATCGCAGAAGCAAGAGGAAAAGCACAGGCTGATACCCTTAGAAAAACAAGGGAAGAAACTCCTGCCAAATTAGTGTTGGATAATAAACCCGGTTTTCAGGTAGAAACAAGGCTGAAGATGTCTGCTGAAATGACATTAGGCGATATTTTCCTTTGTGAGGCCGGAGATCAGATTCCAATGGATGGGGAGATTATTGAAGGTCTTGCTACCATTGATGAGTCTGCTATTACCGGAGAAAGCGCACCTGTTATCCGTGAAGCGGGAGGAGACAAAAGCTCTGTAACAGGAGGTACAAAAGTGCTGTCAGACAGAATTAAAGTAAAAGTAACTACAAAACCGGGAGAATCCTTTCTAGATAAAATGATCGCTCTTGTAGAAGGAGCATCAAGACAGAAAACACCAAACGAAATCGCATTAACCATACTTTTAGCGGGATTCACTCTTACATTTATTATTGTTACCCTCACTTTAAAGCCTTTTGCAGACTACGCGCAGACTCCGATTACCATAGCGGCATTTATATCTCTTTTCGTTTGTCTTATTCCGACAACCATCGGCGGTCTGCTTTCTGCAATCGGGATTGCAGGGATGGACAGAGCATTGAGAGCCAATGTAATTACAAAAAGCGGTAAAGCCGTAGAAACTGCGGGAGATATTGATGTTCTTTTGCTTGATAAAACCGGAACAATCACCATTGGAAACCGTAAGGCAACCCAATTTCATCCTGCCAATGGAATTCAGATTGAAGAATTCATTAAAGCCTCTGCACTAAGTTCCGTAGCGGATGAAACACCGGAAGGAAAATCAATCATAGAACTGAGTGCTTTGAAATCCGAAGATTTATTGGTTTCCAATCCTACTTATATTGATTTTACTGCGGAAACAAGAACTTCAGGAATTGATTTTGATGAAACAAGAATCCGTAAAGGAGCTTATGATACGATAAAAAAACTGACTGAAAAAGCCGGGAATATCTTCCCTCAGGAAACCCAGGATGCGGTAACCAAAATTTCTGAAAACGGAGGAACTCCTCTAGTAGTAGCTGTTAATGAAAAAGTATGGGGCGTTATTGAACTTCAGGATATCATCAAAACCGGAATTCAGGAGCGTTTTCAAAGACTTAGAAAAATGGGAGTAAAAACGGTAATGGTAACCGGAGATAATCCTCTGACAGCAAAATTCATTGCAGAAAAAGCAGGAGTAGATGATTTTATTGCGGAAGCCAAGCCTGAAGATAAGATGAATTACATCAAAAAGGAACAGCAGGAAGGTAAGCTGGTAGCGATGATGGGAGACGGTACGAATGATGCTCCGGCACTGGCACAGGCCGATGTAGGTGTAGCTATGAACAGCGGAACGCAGGCTGCAAAAGAAGCAGGTAACATGGTAGACCTTGATAATGACCCTACAAAGCTGATCGAAATTGTGGAAATCGGAAAGCAGCTGTTGATGACAAGAGGAACGTTGACAACTTTCAGTATTGCGAATGACGTGGCAAAATATTTTGCCATCATTCCTGCACTATTTATTACTTTCATTCCTTCCCTGCAGAAGCTGAATATTATGAATCTTCACAGCCCGGAAACAGCCATCTTATCAGCGGTGATTTTCAATGCAGTGATTATTCCGTTCCTGATTCCGCTGGCATTGAAAGGTGTGGCGTACAAACCAATCGGAGCAAGTGCATTGTTAAGAAGAAACCTTTTGATCTATGGTCTGGGCGGAGTCATTGTTCCATTCATCGGGATCAAAATCATTGATCTGGTAATCAGTTTATTCTATTAAAATTTAAAAAATGAAAAATCATATTGTTTCAGCATTCAGATTAACACTTGTAATGCTGGTGGTGACAGGTATTTATCTGGCTGTAGTATACGGAGGATCTAAAATACTTCCCAACAAAGGAAACGGAGAAGTTATTTATGACAAAGGGCAGAAGCTTTATGCCAATATCGGACAGGAATTCAAATCTGAAAAGTATTTCCACGGCCGTCCTTCTTCTGTCAACTATAATGCAGCGGGAAGTGGTGGAAGCAACAAAGGTCCAAGCAATAAAGAATATCTGGAAACTGTACAGAAAAGAATCGATACTTTGAAAATGGATAATCCTGAAATGGTAAATGCAAAAGTCCCTGTAGAGCTTGTTACAGCCAGCGGAAGCGGCCTGGATCCTGATATTTCTGAAGAAGGAGCATTGTATCAGGCGAAGAGAATTGCAAAAGTGAGAAATATTTCAGAAGCGCAAATTAAAAGCTTAATTAATAATCAGACTGAAAAGCCGTTGTTAGGGCTTTTCGGACCCTCAAAAGTGAATGTTCTGAAGCTTAATATTGCTTTGGATCAATTAAAATAATACATTTAATAAACGATACTCATGGTAAGCTTTTAAACCTTGACATGATTAATATACCTTATAATAAAAGTGAAAAAATATCTAGCTATAGCTACGCTATCAGGGCTGTTTTTAGCCAAAGCACAATCATCAGATTCATTAAAAACTGGCAATAAAGTTACGTTTTCCGCTTATGCAGAACTCTTTTATACCTACGATTTTGATGAGCCCGGAAATCATATGCGTCAAAATTTTCTCTATTCCTATAACAGACATAATGAAATGAATCTTAATCTGGGATTGGTGAAGGCCAACTACCAAAGCGAAAATATCCGCGCCAATATTGCTTTGATGGCAGGAACTTATGCACAAGATAATATGGCTGCGGAGCAAAATGCATTGCGGTATATCAATGAGGCCAACGTAGGGATCAGAATATCAAAAAATAAAAATCTATGGATTGATGCCGGGATCATGCCTTCACATATCGGCTGGGAAAGTGCCATAGGAAGGGATAATTTGAATCTGACAAGAAGTTTGGCTGCCGAAAACTCACCCTATTTCGAAACCGGAGCTAAAATTTCTTATACCTCAGATAATGGGAAATGGTTTTTAAGCGGATTGGTACTGAACGGATGGCAGCGTATTGCCAAACCTGAAGGAAACCAGAGTATTTCTTTCGGACATCAGTTGACTTATAAACCGAATGATAAAATTACCCTGAACAGCAGCTCATTCATAGGAAATGATAAAGCAAAAGAGGACAAAAGGATGCGTTATTTCCATGATTTGTATGGAAGCTTCCAGATAACGGATCAGTTTTCTGCGGTATTAGGATTTGATATTGGTGCAGAGCAAAAATCAAAGGGTAGCGAGCAGTATAATATCTGGTACAGCCCGAATGTTCAGATGAAATATCAATTGGACAACAAATGGGCGCTGGCAGGAAGACTGGAATATTATAATGGTAAAAATGGTGTGATTATCAGTACTGAAACACCTAATGGATTTCAGACTTTCGGATACTCTCTCAATGTAGATTATGCAGTATTCAAAAATGTAGTTTTCCGCACAGAAGCGAGAGGCTTTACTTCAAAAGATGCCATTTTTGCTAAAAATGATGAATTTAAAAAAGGAAATTTCTATATAACATCGAGCTTAGCAGTCTGGTTCTAAAACCGGTTTAGCCACAGAAAAAAGTGCTTAAAGTAAAATTAAAAAGAATAAAATCAATGTCATCAGCAAAAGATTTTTTAGAACTGATTCAAAAATCCCGTAAAGGAAAATTCAAAATTTATATCGGGATGAGTGCAGGGGTAGGAAAGAGTTTCCGTATGCTTCAGGAAGCGCATTCTCTTTTGCGAAATGGCATTGATGTAAAAATCGGGTATATTGAAACTCATGGACGGGAAGAAACTGAAGCTCTGGTAGAAGGTCTTCCTCAAATTGAAAGGAAGTCGGTTTTTTATAAAGGAAAGAATCTTGAGGAAATGGATCTTCAGGCCATTATCAATGAACATCCTGAAGTTGTTTTAGTGGATGAGCTGGCCCATACCAACGTAGAAGGCTCTAAAAATAAAAAAAGATGGCAGGATGTGCTGGAAATTCTTGATAACGGAATCAACGTGATCAGCGCCATGAATATCCAGCATATCGAAAGCCTGAATGAAGAGGTAAAGAAAATCACAGGAGTAGAAGTAACAGAAAGAGTTCCGGATAAGATTCTGGCCCTGGCAGATGAAGTAGTTAATATTGACCTTACGGCTGATGAGCTGCTGACCCGCTTAAAAGAGGGGAAAATCTATAAAAAAGAAAAAATTCAGACGGCTCTCAGTAACTTTTTCCAGAGCGGGCATATTCTGCAGCTTCGTGAATTGGCTTTAAAAGAAGTAGCCACTCACGTGGAAAGAAAGGTGGAAACTGAAATTAAAACCGAAAATTTTAAACCTGTAAAATTTCTGGCCTGTATCAGCAGTAATGAAAAAATTGCCAAAACAATTATCCGCAAAACGGCAAGATTGGCCAGTTATTACAACAGTCCATGGACTGTTTTGTACATTCAGAAACCTTCTGAAAATCCGGAAAAAATAGCATTGGATAAACAGCGGTATTTAATTAATAATTTTAATTTAGCACAGGAATTGGGCGCCAAAGTAGTCCGGATCAAGGAAAGCAGTGTTCACAACGGAATCCTGGAATATGTGATTGCTCATAATATCACCACGGTCTGCATTGGAAAGCCTCATGCCAGTTTCTGGCAGCGAATGTCAGGCTACAGCTGGATCTATACCCTTATGAACAGGCTGAATGAAAGACAGATAGATATTATTATTTTATCATAAAAATAATGAAACTTAAAACGAAACTTACCTTAGGCGTGGGCCTTTTATTTCTGCTGATCGTGCTTCTTTCAGTGATAGGTTCTGTATACATCAACAAATTAAAATCCGATACTGAAAAGATTCTTACGGCCAATTATAACAGTCTGGAATTTTCCAAAAATATGCTTCTGGCACTGGATAATATCAGTACAGACAGTGCCGTAGCCATAGCGGACTTTCGGAAAAATAATAAACTGCAGGAAAAAAACCTTACAGAATTTGGAGAAAAAGAAGCTACTCAGAATCTGAATCTCCATTTCAACAGTTATCTGAAAGCGCCTGATATTCATAAAGAAAAGCTCATCCGTGAGGATCTTGCGAAGATCATGTCTTTGAATATGAAAGGCATAGAACGGAAGAGTGATATTGCGATCATTACAGCAGAAAACGCTACTTTCTGGATTGTAAGTTTGGGAACCGTATGTTTTCTGATTGCTTTTATATTGCTTTTCAATTTACCCCAGACTATTGCCGAGCCTATCAATCAGCTTACGTTCAGTATCAAACAGATTGCCGACAAAAACTATAATGAAAGAGTTCATTTTAAAGGAAGTGAAGAGTTCAGCAGTCTGGCAGATTCATTCAATACGATGGCTGAGAAACTTCAGGAGTACGAAAGCAGTACGCTTTCCAAGCAATTGATGGATAAAAAACGGATCGAAACCCTGGTCAATAATATGCATGATGCGGTTATTGGTCTGGATGAACATCATTTTATCTACATGATCAATGACGAAGCGCTGAAGATCACCAATCTCCATAAAGAAGATATTATTGGAAAAACCGCGCATGAAGTTGCCATCAACAATGATCTGATGCGTGAACTGTTGAAAAATATAGATCATCCGGTCAAAGATCCGATTAAAATTGTTCGCGATAACAAGGAAAATTATTTTGAACAGGATATTATTCCCATCAATATTGTAAAGACAGGCGAAAAAGAAAAAAAATATATCGGAAAGGTAATCTTGTTGAGAAACATTACGCCTTTTAAAGAACTGGATTTTGCTAAAACCAACTTTATTGCAACTATTTCTCATGAATTGAAAACTCCGATTTCTGCGATCAAAATGGGTGTTCAGCTTCTTGGAAACCAAAAGTTCGGAGAACTGAACGAGCAACAGCAGGAATTGTTGAAGAGCATCAATGAAGACGGACAGCGTTTATTGGATATCACAGGAGAATTGCTTAATCTTTCCCAGGTAGAATCCGGAAATATAAGACTGACAGTGGAAAAATGCTCTCCTAAAGAAATTGTGCAGACTGCTGTAAAAAATGTTGAAAAACTGGCCGAACAGAAAAATATTTCCATCAGTACAGAATATCTTCTGGAAGATAACGATGCTGTGACTGCTGATTTTGACAAAACCGTCTGGGTAATGAATAATTTTTTAACCAATGCGGTAAAGCACTCTTTTCAGGACGAAAATATTAAGATTGTAGTAGAAAAGCTGGATTCTTTCATTCAGTTCAGTATTATTGATACCGGAAGCGGGATTGATGAAAAGTATCACCGCCAGATCTTTGACCGCTATTTTCAGGTGCCGGGAGAACATCAGAATGGAACAGGCTTAGGCTTGGCTATTTCAAAAAACTTCATTGAAAAACAACACGGAGAAATAGGAGTAAAAAGTTCCCTGAATAATGGAAGCACATTTTATTTCAGACTGCCTGTTTCGTAAGGATTAAATAACGTATTCAAACACCTTATAGGTTTAATAAACCTATAAGGTGTTTCGTTTTAGGGAGAAAATATTGTGGAAACTTATTGTTTATCAATCAAATCCAGGAACTGTTGTTCATCCAGAATCTCAATGGTTCCGATATCCTGAGCTTTTTTAATTTGCTTCAGGCTTTTTCACCCATCAAAAAGAAATTATTCTTTAATTATTTTTATTGTGTTCTTTTTATCGTCATATGTTAATGAGATATAATATATTCCGCTTGATTTTGGTAATTTGATTTCTATTTTTTTGCTATTATAAAATTTTTGGTTTGTAATAATTTGTCCATTTATTCCAATAACATTGATTTCTATAGATTTATGATTTTTTTCAAAATCGATATTTAAATCATTTTTTGTAGGATTAGGATAATATTGTATGGTAGACAGGTTATTTTCTTCAGTTTGTAATGATGAATTGCCTATTTTCCAAATATCATTATGTGCACCAATACGCTGATTACTATTATTTAATTTATGACCCACTATATAAAGTTCGTTTTTAAAGCTAATTAGATGACCACGCTTATTTTCATAAAATTGTGGAGCGGTATATGTAATTAATGGGGAAGCTGCAACGGTAGTAAAAAAATTAAAAAAAGTATTTACCAATAGTAAAGCATTTGTATTTTCAGAATATCTATATAATTCTGTATTAAATTGACCGGAAGCATTATATTGATAAGTTTTGGTGATATACAGAGTATTGTTGAATTCGCACAGTCCAGAATAATAATCTACTGAATTATAAGTGCTTTCATGAATGATTTCCGGGGGGGTATTGCCATCATATTTATATAAATAGTATTTATTATTATAGAAACAGGTGAAATACATTTTATTATTTACAATAGTTAATAAACTTGGATATGAAGAAGCTGTTCCGGGATTGATATCTATACAGGTTTCAGATGTGCCGTCGAATTGAAATAACTCTACTCCTGCATTGTTGTTTCTATTAATATAATATAATTTATTAGAAAAAATAATTTGACTGCTGGGGTATGGGTTATTTGGATATGGAGAGCTTGTTATAACTTCAGTAGTATTAGAAGAAGGATTATATTTTTTAATTAAAGGACTGTTAACAGTGTCCGATATAGTTGTATAATAAAAGTTCCCATTAAAATCAGAATTACTAAAAAACCTGACACTTCCATAAGCAAAATTACCATCTCTGAAATCATGAAATAAAAAATTAGAAGAATTTGAGCCGGGGTTATAAAAACAATTATCATTTACAAAGGATTCATAAATAATACCATTATTAAACTTTGCCAGGTTCTTGAATTCTTTACAATCTGCTGGAAAGTTATCTGTTATTACTTTCGATAAATGAGTTGTTGAAATAGCTGGATCAAAAAAGTACAGCCCATCTTTTGAATTTTCTGCTGAATCACAATTTAAATATACCCTTTCACCAACTTTTACGATATCATTATATGTTAAAGTTCCTAAACTGTTAAAATCACTGCCATCAGGGAATTTAATTTTATAAGGACTGGCTGTCCCATTATATGCCCAGACCGAAAAAGTTGAACTATTATCAGGCAGATAGCATTCTCCTGGCGAACGAATCAATAGAAAATCACCTATTTGTGCAAAACCGGTATAATTTATAATATTACCTGAAATATTTTGAGTTCCACAAAAATTGGTTACGTTGATCAGACTTGATTGTGCAGACAGAAAATTGACACAGACAAGAAAAAAGAATAATGTTTTTTTCATATTTTTAAATTTGTATTTTTTGATAATAATTACCAGTTTAGTACTGGATCTTTGAAGTTTTCTATAAAAGGGGTTATGTGGGAATCATTGATAAGTTGATGTATAAAGAGTAAAGCAGATTGCATATTAGATTTTAAAATTACTCATTATGTGGGTCTGATTTATAGAATGTTCGTTAATCTATTAATTTTAAATTTTTGTTTTTTATATTTAAATAACTGAAAAGCATTTGATTATTTTAAAATTGGATATTTTTATTTTTTTTGGATTAATGAATCTTTTGTATTTTTGTCAAAACACACAGATGAAAAATTTACAGATCTTTAAACAGGAACTTGAAGTTTCAGGGTATACTGAAGCTACAATAAAAACATATTTGTCAACATTAGCCTTATTTTTTAAAACTTTAGAGGATGCTTCAATAGAAAAAGTTGATGAAAACATTGTAGAAAAATATATCTGTAATGAAATAAAAGAAAAAAAAATTTCTCAATCCTATCAGAAGTTTATTCTGGGAAGTATTAAGTTGTTCTATAAGTTGATGTTCAATAAGAAGCTTTCACTTTCTCACTTATATCCCAAAAACGTTAAATATCCACTTCCTGAATATCTCAGTCAAGAAGATATAATAAGAATGTTGGATCTTGTAGAAAATCTAAAACATAAATCAGTTATAAGTCTTTTGTACGGGTGCGGTTTAAAGGTAAACGAGCTGGTGAGTTTGAAGACCTCAGATTTTGATGTAAAATCATGTATGATCTCTGTTACTTCACCAAATGGAAAAAACAGATACGTGATGCTCCCAAAAACTATTTTGCCTTTACTAAGAGAATACTTTCTGCAGTATAAACCTAATGTATTTCTTTTTGAAGGGAGTAGAGGCAATAAATATTCAACAAGAAGTGTACAGCAGATTGTAAAAAAAGCAGCAGCTCATGCTAAAATATCAAAATTGGTGACACCTCATATTTTAAGGCATAGCTTTGCAGCACACCTGATAGAAAATGGGATAGATATTAGATATATACAGGAACTATTAGGGCACAATAGCCTCATTACAACTCAAATTTATACACATATTACAGACGTGAAAAAAAGAGCAATACAAAGCCCTCTTGATTCTTTAAAATGATAAAGGGACTTTTATTTAGATCTTACTCAAATATTCTCTTTGGTAAATTTTACTTTTTTATATATAATGAGCTAATTTCATTTTGAAAGCGAAAGATAATGAAAATAGGTAATTCCCATATTAAATGAAATAGTCCTAAAGAATAAAGTTGATATTTTGGGGTAAATCTAGGAAGTATTAAGAGAGAAATAGATACGATACAAAAGATCGGATTTACTTAATTCCGCTAGCTACTATTCACAATTAAGCCATTAAGACTATATCTCAATGGCTTAATTTATTGATTGTTATTGAAAATGTATTATTTATTGTTTATCAATCAAATCCAGGAACTGTTGTTCATCCAGAATCTCAATGGTTCCGATATCCTGAGCTTTTTTCAGCTTGCTTCCTGCCTTTTCCCCTACCACAAGGTAATTGAGGTTCTTTGATACGGCAGAAATATTTTTTCCGCCATGCTTTTCTACCATTTCCTCAGCAGATTCTCTGGTAAATAATGATAATTTTCCGGTGAAAAGGAATTTTTTTCCTTCCAGAACATTGGATAAAACTTCGTTGGTACTTTCTCCTTTTTCAAGCTGTACTCCGTAAGACTTTAAACGCTCGATCATTAAGACGTTTTCAGAATTCTGGAAGAAATCAACAATGCTTACTGCAATCTTAACGCCGATATCTTCTACCTGGCAAAGCTCTTCTACCGTAGCACTCTTCAATTCTTCAATTGTAGGGAAGTTTTTTACCAGTTTCTTAGCAACCGTTTCTCCTACATGTTTAATCCCGATTCCGTACAATACTTTCTCAAAAGGAATTTCTTTGGATTTTTCAATTCCTGTGATGATATTCTGCGCGGATTTCTCAGCCATTCTTTCCAGGGGAAGAAGCTGTTCTTTCGTTAAAACATAGAAGTCGGCAGGGTTTTCAATCAGTTTCTCTCTATACAGCTGTTCAATCGTTTCACTTCCCAGATTGTCAATATTCAACGCTTTTCTGGAAACATAGTGAATCATTCTTCCTACAACCTGTGGCGGGCAATGAAGTTCGTTCGGACAGAAATGAATCGCCTGATCTTCAATTTTTACCAGCTCAGTACCACATTCAGGACAATGTTTGATATATTCTATTTCTTTGCTTTCTTCCGTTCTCTTATCTGTATTTACGCCTACAATTTTCGGAATGATTTCACCTCCTTTTTCTACATACACAAAATCATTCTCATGAAGATCCAGCTTTTTGATGATATCTTCATTGTGAAGAGAAGCTCTTTTTACGATGGTTCCGGCCAGTAAAACAGGTTTAAGATTGGCAACAGGAGTAATAGCACCCGTTCTTCCCACCTGATAAGACACACTCTGAAGTTCTGTCTCTACCTTTTCTGCTTTAAATTTATAAGCCATTGCCCAACGTGGAGATTTGGCTGTATAGCCAAGCTGTCTCTGCTGCTGTAATGAATTCACTTTTAAAACGATTCCGTCAATTTCAAAAGGAAGATTATGACGTTCGGTATCCCAAAACGTAATAAAATCCTGTACTTCAGCCATCGTTTTACATAATTTGGCCTGCTGTGATGTTTTAAAGCCCCAGCTCTGAGCTTTCTGAAGCAGCTCCCAATGGGTTTCTGCAGGAACTTCATCAGAAATAAACTGATACAATACCGAAGAAAGTCCGCGTTTTCTTACCTCAGCGCTGTCCTGCATTTTCAAACTTCCGCTGGCTGTATTTCTTGGATTCATGAAGGGATCAAGACCTTCTTCTTCACGCAGTTTATTGATTTTGTCAAAGTTTTTTCTGGTCAGATAAATTTCCCCACGCATGAAAAAATGAGTCGGGAAATCACCCTTCAAAGTCAGAGGAATATCTGAAATAGTTCTCACATTCGGGGTAATTTCATCTCCCTGAAAACCGTCACCACGGGTAACCGCCTGTGAAAGTTTTCCGTTTTCATAAAGGATAGAAATGGATGCACCGTCATACTTCAGTTCAGCAACAAACTCCACAGGATCTTCAATGGTTTTGATGATTCTCTTTTCCCAGTCTTCCAGATCATCAAAATCATAAGAATTATCCAGAGAATACATCCTGAATTTATGCTGAATGGTAGGGAAAACCTTGGTAACACCACCACCTACACGAACGGTAGGAGAATTTTCATCATAAAATTCGGGATACCTGGCTTCCAGATCCTGTAGCTCCTCCAGAAGCATGTCAAATTCATAATCTGTAATAGTAGGAGTATCCAGTTGGTAGTAGTTTTCGTTATGCTGGTGAAGTTCCTTGCGGAGCTGTTCTATCTTTTGTTGAATGTTTTCAGACATTGAGTTTCTATCTTTTGGGCAAAAATAACTAAAGTAATTGCATTTAAAAAATAACAGAATAAAATACTACAGGAAAATTAAAAATGCTTAATACACCTTAATACATTGGTTTTACAGAAATTAAAACACTTGTTTAAAGTAATTTAACATAACGTTCTGATTTAATTAAAAAAATGTTAAAGCTTTCTTAAACACCCTGCTGCTAAAGTCAAAATACCTTTGCACGTCTAATTAAAAGAAACCTCAGATTAATCTATCAATATGAAAATCAAAGAGGTTTCCTGGCGAATATCAAAAAATTAATAATATAGATCTTCGGAAGAAATGAAAAAAGTAAAGATTGTACTGGGATTATTGTTTTTAGGGCTTGGGACAATGGCTTATGCACAGACCACACAGGCTTCTATTGTAGGGAAAGTTACCGGACCGGGAAGTACGGTTCAGGAAAAAGTGAAAGTAACGATCGTGAACGAGTCCACAGGATTCAGAACGGAAACCGAAACTAACTCAAAAGGAGAATATATTTTTAAAGAAATTCCTCTTGGCGGGCCTTACACTGTCATTGTAAAGGATGATAAAAAAGAAGGTTACAGTGTGAACTTCGGAGATCAGGTGACCGTAAATATGGATCTGGGAAATGAAAAAGCTATTGAGGAAGTAAAAATTACAGGAAACCTTAAAAACAAGATCGGAAACCTTGGAGCGGCTACCGCAATTTCTGCGAAAAACATCAGCATGCTTCCGGTGAACGGAAGGAACTTCACCAATCTTACGGAACTGTCACCTTTAAGTGGAAAAGGTGGAAACCTTTCCGGACAGCTTGGTTCTTCTACCAACTTTACCATTGATGGGATGACCGCAAAAAATCCCACTTCCGCAGGATCAACCACCAGCCGAAGCGGTGCTCCGTTTTCAATCTCCATTGAAGCCGTACGTGAATTCAAAATCACAACCAACCAATATGATGTTACGTTAGGAAGAAGTGGAGGAGGAACAGTAAGTGCTGTTACCAAATCAGGAACCAATAAATTTTCAGGAAGTGCCTGGGAATATTTAAGAACCAACTGGCTTTCCAGTCCCTATGATATCAGAGGAAATAAAAGAAACAATGATTTCTCCACTTCGCAGTTCGGGTTTTCATTGGGGGGGCCGATCATTAAAAATAAATTACATTTCTTCGTAGCATGGGATCATCAGCTGGATTCAAGACCATTGGTGATTGCTGATATCAAATCTCCGGATGATGAGAAGAGATTCAATACAACCACGCAGACGCTGAATCAGTTCTTGGATATTGCAAGAGCAAAATATGGAGTAGGAAACAGCCCGCAGTTCGGAACGTTTGATAAAGTGAGAAATTCTGATGCCGGATTTCTACGTTTAGACTGGCAGATCAATGAAAAGCATTTATTAACCCTTAGAAATAACTTTACTTACGATCTTAATAAAAACGGACTGGGCGACAATACCAATATCAACTTTTTTGAGTCGTACGGAAATGATAAAAACCTTGACAATAGCTTATTATTAACTTTAAGGTCAAATCTGAGGCCTAATTTAACCAACGAATTAAAGGCACAGTACCTTTATACATTCCAGGATAGTTACCAGAACAATCAATTGGGAAAACCTGTACCAAGAGCAATTGTGGAAGGAGTAGCTTCAGGTGCCGGATCTACTAATATTCAGATCGGAGGGCACCGTTTTGCACAGGAAAGCTTTAGGAATAATGTATTCCAGATCGTAGACAACCTATATTACAATACGGATAAGGTAAAATATACTTTCGGAGCTGATTTGATGTATACAACAGCGAAATCGGTATACGGAAGTGAGGTAAACGGTAGGTTCCATTTTCAGGGAATGAGTAATTTTGATGCAATGACGCCCTACAGATTCTACAGAGAAGTTCCTTTGATGGCAGATCCGTCTGTAAGATCAAATATATGGAACATCGGTCTGTACGGACAATTCCAGACCAAAGTGGCTAAAGGTCTTGATTTAATGGCTGGTTTAAGATTTGATTACGGAGGTTATCCAAAAGCAGAATTCAACCAGAAACTGTTTGATGAAATGGGAATCAGAACGGATAATCAGATCAAATCATTTGTGATCCAGCCAAGATTCCAGTTTGACTGGAATATCAATGAAGGAAATAAAGATTTCCTTAAGTTCGGTGCCGGAATTTTCTCTTCGGATATCAACAATTATATGATCATCAACAATCTTGTATTTGACGGGAAGCACCTTGCAACTGTGGATGTGAATCCTACAGCTATTGGTCTTACGCCGGATTTTAACAGCTATAGAAATGATTATAACTCGGTGCCTTCACTTTCCCAGTATCAGATCCCAACCATCAACTATACCGGTAAAGACGCAAAAATTCCAATCGTTTATAAAGCGAATATCTCTTATACTCACTTCTTTAATGAGAGATTCAGAGCGGGAATCGCAGGATACATGGCTTTAGGCAGAAACAACTACTATTACTATGACAGAAACATGGTGGCCAATCCTTTCTTTACCTTAGCTAATGAAGGAGGAAGAGGAGTATTTATCCCTACAACTGCCATTACCAATAATGCCAATAACAGTGTAAGTTTCGACTGGAAAGCAGGAAGAATTAATAAAAATTTCGGAAGAGTACTGGAATTAGTGAGTGATGGTAAAGTAAACCAGTTCTCATTCGTATTAGATACAAGTTACCGTTACTGGAAAGATGGAGAAATCACAGCAAGTTACACATGGTCGGACATTAAAGACAATACTTCTTACAACGGAAATGTAGCGAACTCTGCAACATTGTCTACCATGATTCAGAGTGACCCGAGAGATTTAAGAATGACCTATTCTGACAACCAGTTCCGTAATAAAGTCGTGATCTATGGTAACTCGCCTACGATTGCCGGATTTACACTGGGAATCAGATATTCAGGAATAGGTGGAACGCGTTTCTCTGCAACTACAGGAGGAAATATCAATGGAGACTTCGTAGATTCCAACGACCTTGCTTTTATCTTCCCGAACCTCACCAAAGCTGTTCTGGATGATCCGCAGGTAGGGCAGGCTCTGAAAGATTATATCAGCGAATACAATGGAAAAATTGCAGAACGTAACGGAGGTAAAAACGGTTTTTACGGAGTTTGGGACGTTCGTGTAGCGAAAAAAATTAAATTCGATAAAGTGGGAGCTTTCGAACTTTCCGTAGATATCTTCAACGTAGCCAATCTTCTCAACAAAGAATGGGGGGTAAACAAATCATATAATAATACATCTTTGTATAAAGTAACCAAGTTCAATAAAGACACAATGCAGTACGAATACACCAAAAACGTAAGTGGAGGTGGACTGGTTCCTCTATCCGGAAATCCATATCAGATTCAGATCGGAGCGAAATACTCCTTCTAATATCTTTTTTTAAAACCACAGAAGACATAAAAGAAATTGAAACGGCAGATTAATGGGTATTGAAACCTTAGTTTTAGCCAGAAAATCTTTTATGTCTTTGTGGTTTCCATTTTGTAATAACTACCTTTATCAGGAAGTTTTACGACTTTATTTTTAATAATTTAAATTATATTATGAAAAATTTTATCTTAGGGTTAGCAGTTTTAAGTACAGTTATGATGAAAGCACAAACCCAGATTATTGCCCATAGAGGATATTTCCAGGCTCAGCCTCCAACAACGGAGAATTCACTTCAATCACTGGAAAATGCCCAGAAGTTAAAAGTATATGGGTCTGAATTTGATGTGAGAATGACAAAAGATGGTGTATTGGTGATCAACCACGATGAGCACCACGGTAAAATGGAAATTTCAGAAACCACTTTCAAAGAGCTGGAATCATTGAAATTATCCAACGGAGAAAAATTCCCCACCTTAAAAGATTATTTGAAACAAGGAAAAAAAGATAAGTCTCTGAAACTGATTGTGGAGATCAAACCTGCAAAAACTCCGGAAATTGAAAATGAGATTACGCAGAAAACCATCAAAATGATCAAAGATATGAAGTTGGAATCTCAAAGTGAGTTTATTTCTTTCAGCCTTAATATCTGTAAAGAGATCAAAAAACTTGCTCCATCTTTTAAAGTACAATATCTGAACGGAGAACTTTCTCCTGAACAAATCAAAAAAGAGGGATTGGATGGAATGGATTATCACTACAGTGTTTTCCAGAAAAACCCAACCTGGATTGCTGATGCAAAAGCATTAGGATTAATTACCAATGCCTGGACAGTGAATGACGTTGCTGTATATGATGAACTCAAAAAACAGGGAATTGGATTTGTAACAACCAATATTCCTGATCAGTTGAAGAATAAATAACTATTTTAAGCTTTTCACAAAGAGTGTAACGAAGGGCAAAATATTCTCCTCCTCCGGGAGTTGTAAAAATTTAAAAAATTTTTGACGAGTGGGTTTACAACACTTCTCAATGAAACCAACAATAATTATAATTTACACAGTCTGCCTCCTTTTAAAGGGCAGACTGTTTGTTTTTAGACAATAAGCTCTTCTTTGTAATGATAATGAAAAAAAGTATTATTATTAAGATAATATTTATTTCCTGTAAATCAATTTGTTATATATTTTGTATAATATTATCTCAATAAAAGACAATAAAGATACATAAATACAGCCGGAGACTGGTATTAAAAATGGTTAATTAATTATTTTCTTGATAATTAATAATTTGTGTAATATTATTAAGGTTTGATTAATATGTGGTTTAATTAATTTTTAAGAAACGTTAAGATTGTGTTAAGGTCATCCTTATAATGTCGTTCTAATTTTGCGCAAACAAAAAGGAAATGCGTAAAGAGACACAAAAACTGTTGGTTTTGTCGCTGTTAGGATTTGTCAGTGTCAATCTGGCAGCTCAGCAGAAAGCTAAAAAAGACACAGTTAAAGGACTTGATGAAGTAGTAGTTACTGCTTTGGGAATTAAGAGACATGACAGAGCTTTAGGCTATGTTGCAGAAAAAGTAGAAGCCAAAACATTTGAAGAAACCCAGAACAACAACTGGGCACAATCAATGGAAGGAAAAGTGGCAGGTCTTAAAATCCAGACTGCCGGAGCAGGACCGCTTGGGACTTCCAGAATTACCCTGAGAGGAGAGAAATCAATTATGATGGATCATAACTATGCTCTGATTGTGGTGGATGGTGTACCATTGGGAAATTCTACTACAGGTTCCGGTACGGCGGCCTACGGAGCTGGTTCTGGAGGTGATGTTCCCATCGATCTTGGAAACGGACTGAACAGCATCAATCCGGACGACATTGAATCTGTAACCGTATTGAAAGGAGCTTCTGCTGCTGCATTATATGGTTCCCGTGCTGCCAATGGAGCCTTAATGATCACCACAAAATCCGGCAAAACAAAGAACGGAAAACTAAAAGTCACTTTTAACTCTTCCTCAAGCTTTGATTCCGTATTGAAATGGCCGGACTGGCAATACGAATACGGACAGGGAACACTGGCCACAAATGCCGGAAGTTTTTACTACTCATATGGTCTTTCTCCGGATGGTCCAAGTACCGGAGGCACCAGTAGTGCTTTCGGACCTAAATTCGCCGGACAGTATTATTTCCAATATGATCCTGAGGTGATGGGACAGAGCAAGGAAAGACAATTGTGGAGGCCTTATGAAAATAATATCAAAGGTTTCTGGAGAACAGGTTCTACCTACTCCAACAGTATTTCAGTAGAAAGCTCCAATGACAAAACAAGTTTCAGGTCTTCACTAACCTATCTTAATAACGAATGGATGATGCCTAATACGGGTTTTGACAGATTCAATTTTGCTTTGTCATTTGCCCATCAGCTAACCAAAAAATTAAAAATATCAACCAAATTTGCTTATAACACTACTTCCAGTGATAATCTTCCTGCGACAGGATACAACAATCAGTCGATCTCTTATTTCATGATCTTCCAGAATCCCAATGTGGACCTTGAATGGTATAAGCCGATCTGGAAGCCGGGCCAGGAACAGGTTGATCAGATCCATCCGTTCAGTTCCTATATTGATAACCCTTATATGATTGCTTACGAAATGCTGAATGGCGTGAGAAAGAAAACCATTACAGGAAATATCACTGCAGATTATCAGTTTAATAAGAATTTCAGTCTGATGCTGAGGTCAGGAATTGAAATTCTGAACGAAAAAAGAACTACCAAAAGACCATGGAGTTCTGCCAATTACCTGAAAGGTTTCTATAGAGAACAGTTTATCAAAAACCAGGAATATAATAACGACCTTTTATTTTCTTATAAAGGAGACTGGAATAAATTCAGTATTTCCGCTTCTGCAGGAGGAAGTATCCGTTATAATGAATACCTGTTGAATGATTATCAGGCCATCGGATTGAAAACTGCCGGAGAATACAGTCTTACCAATGCACTTAATATTCCGGTTAAATATCCGGCACCAAGAGATAAACATGTTGACAGTGTGTACGGATTGCTTACTCTTGGATATGACAATAAAATATTTGTGGACGTTACCGGAAGAAATGACTGGAGTTCTACGCTTCCGAAACAGAACAGATCATTCTTTTATCCTTCAGTAAGTACCAGTTTCATTTTATCAGATATTTTTAATCTCAAAAGCAATAATCTGAACTTATGGAAACTGAGAGCTTCATGGGCAAAAGTTGGGATAGACAGTGATCCTTATCTTCTGGATAACTATTATTCAGCAAGTAACATTACAGGAAGTGTAGTAGCACCTACGATCTTTAATAATCCTTCTCTTAAACCTGAAAAAAATACCAATATTGAAGCCGGTATGGATTTCAGCCTTTTCAAAAACAGATTGAATCT
The DNA here is from genome assembly GCF_004916905.1 of Chryseobacterium candidae. Classification (GTDB taxonomy): domain Bacteria; phylum Bacteroidota; class Bacteroidia; order Flavobacteriales; family Weeksellaceae; genus Chryseobacterium; species Chryseobacterium candidae. Next base: position 6,847 of record NZ_SDLV01000005.1, on the reverse strand, counting down.
TAATCTTACTGCGTATCAGAATTTCAGTGAAAACCAGATTATCCCTGTTTCGCTGCCCTCAGAAAGCGGATACTCAAAAAGAATTATCAATGCAGGGAAAATCCGAAACAGAGGTTTGGAATTTTCAGCGGATATCTTAGCGGTAAAAGGTAAAGACTTCTCATGGAAAGTAGGGGGAAACTGGTCTACCAACGAAAACAGAGTGATGACCTTACCTGAAGGGTTTGATGGTATCGTTTCCAACGTAGGAGATGTAGTATTCTATAAAATGGAAACAGGAGGCTCACTTGGTGATATGTATGGATTTAAATTACTGAGGACTCCGGACGGAAAAGTAATTTATGGCGACAACGGACTTCCTGCAAGACCTGCAGATATTGAAAAAGTAGGAAATGCATTCCCGAAATGGAGAGCTGGTCTTCAGAATGATTTCCGAATTAAAAACTTTACAATAAGCTTCTCATTTGACGGCCAGTATGGTGGTATTGCTTATTCTCAGTCACATCATAAAATGTCTGAACAAGGCAAGCTGAAATCTACCCTTCCGGGAAGAGACAATCCTGGTGGAATGATTGTAGGAGATGGAGTGGTTCAGAACCCTGACGGATCTTTCAGTACGAACACAAAAGGAGTACTTGTATCTTCTTATTACGGAGATTATTACAGAAGGGCCAATGTGGAAACCAATAGCTTCAGTACAGATTTTATAAAACTGAGAGACGCAAGAATTGCCTATTCCTTCCCGAAAGAAACCATCAAATCTATAGGTCTGGATGATCTTACCATTGCCATTTTCGGAAAGAACCTGTGGATGTGGACCAAATTTCCAATGTTTGATCCCGAAGTGGCTACGTTGGATAATGCAACCATCACTCCGGGAGTGGAAATGGGGCAACTTCCGACAGCAAGAACAGTTGGTTTTCAGTTAAATATTAAATTCTAAAATCTTAAAAAATGAAAAAAATAATCATACATCTGACATGGGGAGTTTCTGTTTTCATGCTTCAATCCTGTGACAGAACTTTCGAGGAAATGAATACAGACACCAGCAAAATCAAAGACCCTTCCGTTGGAAGCCTTCTTGCTCCCATCCAGTATGAAATGTCGAGTTACGGCTATAACAGGGCAGATGATTTCACTTTTGATATCATGCAGATTGCTTTGGATTTTCCCAATGAAGGAAATTCTTACAGCAGATATTATATGGACGAAAAAAGTGGCAATGGCTACTGGAATACTTCTTACAGATGGCTTAAGCAGGTAAGTGACCTTAGAAAATATGCAGCCAAGGAGCAGAATAATAATTATCTGGCGATTTCAATGGTCCTGAATGCATGGATTGCCTCCAACCTTACTGATGCTTTCGGAGATATACCTTTATCTGAAGCAATAAGAGTTGAAGAAAATATTTTAAGACCAAAATATGATAAGCAGAAAGATGTCTATATTCAGCTGTTAAATGACCTGAAAACAGCCAACTCGTTATTCAATACCAATCAGGCATTAACGGAAACAGATTTGTTTTATAATGCCAATACCAATAGCCAGACCGGAATTTTAGGATGGAAAAAATTCTGTAACTCTCTTTCATTAAGATTACTGACCAGAATTCTAAGCCGGAACGGAGAAGTGAATGTGTATGAAAGAATCCAGGAAATTGTCAATAATCCGGCTCAATACCCAATTTTCCAGAATAACACAGACAGTGCCGTGCTGCCGCTTTCCGGAATATCTCCTTACTTGCCGCCGATAGCCCGCCCGCAGGATTTTACAGCTTACAGGGCAGCAGGCGAATTCTTTGTAAATGCCATGAAAGACAATAATGATCCAAGGCTGAGCCTGTTTTTTACGAAAGCTAAAGCAGGAACAGGAGAAGATCTTGGCTATAAAGGAGCGCCTTCAGGATATGCTTTGGGAACATCTTTCAACTATCAGCCTTCCAACCTGAACCAGAACCTGGCGAAAGCACCTTTAAAGATTTTAATCATGACCTATTCTGAAGTTCAGTTTATCCTGGCAGAATTAGTCAATAAAGGAATTGTCGCAGGAAATCAGCAGACCTATTACGAAAACGGAGTGAAATCTATTATCGAACAATGGGGAGCAACAGTTCCTGCCAATTATTTCAGCAATCCAAAAGTAGCTTATGATGGCTCGCTGCAAAAGCTTATGCTTCAGAAATATATTTCCCTGTTTTTTGTTGACCATCAGCAATGGTATGAATACAGACGTACAAAACTTCCGGTACTTCCCAATAACGGAGGTCTTCAGAACGGCGGACAGATGCCTGTGAGATTCATGTATCCTACCGCTACAAAAGTGATGAATACGGATAATTATAACGCAGCCGTACAATCCATGGGAGGCGACAATATCAATATAAAAATGTGGTGGAATAAATAATAACCCCCAATTAAAAAATAATAAAAATTTAAAAATTATGAATATCAATATAAAATTTTTAATGCCTTGTATGCTGATTTCTGCAATGGCGTTCTCACAAGCTTCTGTTTCCGGATATGTCTACGAAGACAGCAACAAAAATCAAAAGAAAGAAAACCGCGAAAAAGGAATTGAAGGAATAGCTGTTTCTAATGGAGTTCAGGTTGTTCTTACGGATAAAAACGGAAGATACAGCCTGCCGGTTCAGGAAGATCAGACTATTTTTGTGATCAAGCCTTCAGGGTATCAGACTGCCTTAAATGCAAACAATCTTCCACAGTTCTATTATCATCATAAGCCCAAAGGTTCTCCGGCAGATTTCAAATACAAAGGAGTAGCTCCCACAGGAGAAATTCCAAAAGAATTGAACTTCCCGCTTTATGCGCAAAACGAAAATAAAAACTTCGATATCCTCGTTTTCGGTGATCCGCAGCCTTACACAGAAAAAGAACTGGATTATTTCAAAAGAGGAATTGTAAATGAAGTGAAGAATACCAAGAAAAATGCAGTGCTGGGAATCAGTCTGGGAGACCTCGTAGGAGATAATTTAAATCTTCAGAAGCCTTATGCAGATGTAATGAAAGAAATAGGGCTTCCTTGGTATAATGTGATGGGAAACCACGATATGAATTATGATGCGAATGAAGACAAACTTTCCGATGAAACATTTGAATCCAATTTTGGTCCGGCCAATTACGCTTTCAATTATGGGAATGTACACTTCATCATTTTAGACGATATTCTTTACCCGGATCCGAGAGACGGCAAAGGATATTGGGGCGGATTCCGTGAAGACCAGCTTCAGTTTATCGAAAATGATCTGAAACTGGTTGACAAGAATAAACTGATTGTCATTTCTTTCCACATTCCGTTGGAGCATAACAACGAAGACAACTTCAGAAATGCAGACCGCCAGAAGTTATTTGATTTCTTAAATCCTTTCCGGAATGTATTGCTTTTATCAGCACACACCCATATTCAACAGCAGATTTTCTACGGTAAAAAAGCAGGCTGGAACGGAATCAAAGAACTGCATGAATATAACGTAGGAACTACTTGCGGGGATTGGTACTCAGGAACACCAGATGATGCCGGACTTCCTACTTCAACGATGAGAGACGGAACAGCAAAAGGATATTCTTTCATCAGCTTTGCAGATAATCAGTATAAAGTGAAATACAGAACAGCCGGAAAACCGGAAGATTATCAGATCAAATTATATGTTCCGAAAGTGATTTCTTCCTCAAGAACCTCAGCAAAAGTGTTGGCTAATTTTTTCATGGGAAGCAAAAAAGACAAGGTAGAATACAGAATAGATGGTGGAAAATGGGAAGAAATGAAGTACGATGAAACCATAGACCCGAATTTTGCTCTTTCTGTTTTCAAATGGGATTCTACAGAGAAAATTCTTCCGGGAAGAAGACCTTCCAACCCCGAAATGTCAAAACACATCTGGGAGGCTGATTTTCCCAAGAAATTAGCATTGGGAAAACACAAAGTTGAGGTGAAAGCAGCCGATATGTACGGAAATGAATTCTCAGCTTCAGAAGAATTTGAAGTTCAGAATTCAATTCAGATTCCTTAAGCTTTTTATTTTTTTTACTATACTTTTTTTAGATTTTGAAACCGGTTCTCATGAGCCGGTTTTAATTTTTATCGAGGTTTACAAAAAACCATTAAAAAACTATTAAATCCATGTTTTTGCTGTTTCGTAAAAATGTTCTTTCGTAACTTTGTACTAAGAAAAGTATCATTACTATGAATATAAACGGAAAAAATGCCATCATAACAGGTGGTGGAAGAGGACTAGGGAAGGCTGTGGCACTAGCTTTAGCGAATGAAGGAGTAAATGTTGCCATTACAGGAAGAAATGAGGAGAACCTTAAAATGACGGTTGAAGAAATTAAAAAACTGGGAGTAAACTCAGCCTATGCAGTTTTTTCTGTAGACAATGAAATTCAGGTAAAGGCTGGAATAGAATCTTTAGCAGAGCAGTTGGGCGGAATAGATATTTTGATCAACAACGCAGGAATAGGAGACTTTGGTTCCATTGAAGAAATGCCTTCCGAAACATGGGAACAGGTTATTAAAACCAATCTTTTCGGAGTATACTATGCAGCCAAAGCAGCTTATCCATTCATGAAAGCTAAAGGAGAAGGTGATATCGTTAACGTAGCTTCTACTGCAGGTTTGAAAGGAGGACCGAATATGTCAGCATATGCCGCTTCAAAAGCAGCCGTAGTATCTCTGTCTCAATCTATGATGGCAGAATGGAGAAAACAAAATATCCGTGTGATCACACTGACGCCAAGTACTATTGCTTCTGATATGAGCATTCAGGGAGGTCTTACAGACGGAAATCCTGATAAAGTATTACAGCCGGAAGACTTTGCAGAATGGGTAAGAGATATCCTGAAAATGAACAGAAGAGCATTAATTGCAAACGGTTCTATTTTCTCTACAAATCCATAATAAGTTTTAAAATTTAACGTTCAGGGTTTAGAGTTTAATGTTTAAAGCATTTGGCAAAGGATATTTTAATCTAGTTTGAATGATAGAAAATCAATAGGAGCGGGCTTTAGTCCGCTTTCTTTTTACAGTTTATTGTATGGCTTCAGCCAAAATTTAGAATTTTCCTGCAATACAAATTTGTGTAATCTTTGAGACAAACCGTCACAAATAAACTTTCTCGTAGCATTCATTCAAAAAATCACAAAAAATCCCCGGTTTCAGGCAAAAATTCCCCCATCATTTTTTTAACCGTAATAACATTAGTATTTTTGCAGCAAATTAGTCACATGCAAAATTATTTAGAATTCAATTTCAGGATTTCTCCATTGCAACCTTGGAACGAAATATTAATGGCAGAGCTTATAGAAATAGGTTTTGACAGCTTTACAGAAGAAATTGACGGAATTTTAGGATATATCCAGACAGAATTGTTTCACGAAGATCAGCTGAAAGCACTTCCGATCTTTGAAAACGAAAATGTAAAAATCGAATATTCTTTCGAAGAAATGCCGAACATCAACTGGAATGAAGAATGGGAAAAGAATTTCTCTCCAATCAATATTGATGATAAAGTATTGATCCGGGCAGAGTTCCATGAATCTGTACCGGGAATGCATGAAATTATCATCCAGCCTAAAATGTCTTTCGGAACGGGACATCACCCTACGACCCATTTGATGATCCAGCAAATGATGGACATTGATTTCAATGGCAAAAAAGTACTGGATATGGGATGCGGAACTTCTGTATTGGCCATTTATGCAAAACAGCAGGGCGCAGGAGATACAAAAGCTATTGATATCGACGAATGGTCAGTAGAAAACTCCAAAGAAAATGCGGTAAGAAATAATGTAGAACTGGATATTGAACAGGGAACTGCCGAAAACCTGGGAAAAGAAAATTATGACATTATTTTAGCCAATATCAACAGAAATATCCTTATTTCAGATATTCCAACCTATGTTTCAGTATTGAACAAAGGTGGAAAACTGTTGCTTTCAGGTCTTTGTTTCTTTGATGTGGACGATATTCTGGAAGTCTGTAAAGAAAGCGGACTGGAGCTTAAAAAGAAGTTACAGCGTGAAGAATGGGTAAGTCTTCTGCTTGAAAAATAACACACCAAAAACAAAATACGAATATAAAAACTTTATGGAAAGCTTTATTTTTAATGACGCCGCAACTTTTTGCAGCTCAGGAAAATGAAGGATATGCAGATGGAATCTTTGGGTTTGAAGAAAATAAAACGCAGAAAATCTTTATATTACAATTAGATCTACTGTAGTTTATTAATTCTTATAACTAGGGATAATATCGGTAAAAAACAGATGGGATTATTAACCCCATCTGTAAAGTTTTTTGATCATTTGTGTGTTTTGATCGGAATTTGACCGGAATTTCGGAAAAAAAAAGAATCAAGAAAAATAATAGAGTACATCATGGGTACATCATATTTTTTTTACTTATCTGTAAGGGAAAATTATTAGGTTGTATAAATGATGTATGTTCGTGGTTTTTGTGCGGTGTAAATGGGGTTTGCAATATTTTGTAAAATTAAAGATGTATTGTATTTTGTGCTTGATCCCTTTTTTTCTTCAAAATAAATATGAAGTTCTGCATCATGGGGTTCTGCTTTGAGGATATCAAAGTGCTCAACTAAAAATTCCGGAAGTAATAATTTAAGAAGGTCCTGATCGCTTAGCATAATACAAAAATAAACCTACTAAACATCCCTCCCAACTTTTAAGCTTGATCCATTATTTTGCTGTAAAAGGTTTGGGATACAACAAAAAAGACTTACTGTTTCTAGTAAGTCTTTAAGTGAGCGCGAAAGGATTCGAACCTTTGACCGTCTGCTTAGAAGGCAGATGCTCTATCCAGCTGAGCTACGCACCCT
>NZ_SDLV01000039.1 GCF_004916905.1 Chryseobacterium candidae | reverse complement strand
AAAACCAGCGGATGTGGTGTAATTGGTAGCCACGCCAGACTTAGGATCTGGTGCCGTGAGGCGTGGGGGTTCGAGTCCCTTCATCCGCACTTTTCTAAAAATACTTTTAGAATTATTAAGAAGGTTGGAACCTGTGGTTCGAATCTTTTTTTTTGCCCACACCATGCCCTGGTGGTGGAACTGGTAGACACGCAGGACTTAAAATCCTGTGTCCGCAAGGACGTACGGGTTCAAGTCCCGTCTGGGGTACAAGACCCTCTGTAATATCTTACGGAGGGTTTTTTGTTTTAATAGAGAGCGTTCTTTAAATAAAAATCTTATATTTGTAAGAAATCAGGTTGAATCTGAGTATTCAGATCAGCAAAACCAGCGGATGTGGTGTAATTGGTAGCCACGCCAGACTTAGGA
>NZ_SDLV01000004.1 GCF_004916905.1 Chryseobacterium candidae | reverse complement strand
AGACCAGCTTGGAAATGTAAGGGTTTCTTACGGAAGAAACAGCGCAGGCGTTCTTGAGATTACGGATGCCAATGATTACTATCCTTTCGGGATGAATCATTTTAAAACCGGGAATGCATTCTTTGCTCAGGGAAGCTATAAAAGCAATAAGTACAACAGCAAAGAGCTTCAGGAAACCGGGATGTACAGCTACGGCTGGCGAGAATATATGCCGGATATTGGACGTTGGAACGGGATAGACCAGCTGGCAGAAAGCTATCTGTCTGCAAGCCCATATGCTTATGTGCTGAACAACCCGATTAATATGTTTGATCCTGATGGGAGAAAAAATGAAGCATGGCTTTCAGAAGCTCCTCTCTGGCTGCAGGAGATGTGGAATGCCACCCCGGATGGTACCAACTCTTATTGGTTCAACAACGGCTCAGGGTTCACCAGCTACCAAGGAGGTTCAAGTGGTTCAGGAGGAAGTGGTCTTGCCTACAGCTCTACCGTAAGCTATGGAGGTACTTTTACCATGGGAGACTGGACCTATGCCATGCCTCCGATTGTGCTTACAGGGAATAAATCCGGCTGGGCAGCACAATTTAGAAATCATATGGAGAAGTATGCCAGTAACGTTCCGGAAATTAGGCAGTCTTATTATAATTTTCATCCTTATCAGCCAGATAATACCCCGGAATGGTATAGCTTTGGAGGGCGAGGAAATTGGGGTATAGCAACAGGAGCTGCAAGTTTAGAGCATTTTTCAGGGCAGGTAAGAGTGACAACTACAGGTTCATCTATTAAATTGTATCGCCCTAATGCTAATGGTAACGTTTTTATTAAAAATGCATATACAAAAACTACAGGGTTAAGTAAAATCGGAAAAACTTTAGGGAAATATTCATTTTATTTAGGTGTTGCAATGGACGTGTATGGTGTAAAAACATTTTATGAAGATCCAAATTCTCCCAATGCAGTGCATCCGGGCAAGGGAGGATTAAATACAGTAATGGGATATGTAGGATTAAAAGGAGGAGCTTACGGAGCTATAATTAGCATTTTATATTTTGGAGTTGATAATTATTATCCGGGAGGATGGGTAGGAGCCTCTGAAACTGCAGCAGCAACTGAAGCAAATGAACAACAAATGACAGGACACCCATTCTTAAATAATTCAGCAATTAAATTTTAAAATATGGAAAAAATAAAAAAAGCATATTATTATTTCTTTTATAAACTGTATAAACATTCAAAGGGCTCTATTTTCCCTGAAAATTTTACGGGGAGTATATTTTTAGGTACTTTAGGTATTTGGTTTACAATTACTCTATTAAACTATTATAATATTTTTATTGACAAAAGTATCAATTTTACAAAAGGAGTTTATATCGGAATTGCTGTCTTTTTTTTACTCACGTCTTATATAACTATAGATTATAATGATACTTGGAAAAAATATAATCTGGAATTTGATCAACTATCTACAGAAAAAAATAAAGTAGGTGGCATTATAGTTTGGTCAGTAATTATTGTTATTGTTGCTAATATGATATTTTCTTACTATTTGTTATATGAAAGAGCTAAACGAAATCAAACTGGGCCTTATTCTAAGGAATATATCCAACAGCAGAAAATTAAAGATTCATTAGAGAATATAAGATATAAAAAAAGGATGGAAGATATTAGACAGGGTAAATAATTGAGCAATGTTTCAAACATGTTGGTAATAAATTAGAGTATTGGTTTCCAATACTCTAATTTTAAAAATAAGAATGAAAATCTCAATTTAAATGATATTGCGGATAGCCAGAACAGAATAAAAGAGAAAATAGGCTGTCTAAAATATTGAAGATCAGATCAGGTGTTTCAGATGTGTTGGTACAAAGACCCTCGCTCTCGCACGATTGTATCGTGTGGCTTTATATTAATAATTCAGTAAACTATTCTTTGTAGAGGATAGTATTACTTTAGAATGGGTATAAAGAGTTTTTTAACCACACGAAAGGATTTGTGCGGTAGCTGGGGTTCTTACAGGTAATAAATCCGGTTGGGCAGCACAATTTAGGAATCATATGGATAAGTATGCCGGTAACGTTCCGGAAATTAGGCAGTCTTATTATAATTTTCATCCTTATCAGCCAGATAATACTCTGGAATGGTATAGCTTTGGAGGAAGGGCAAACTGGGGATTGACAACCGCTGCTGCGGGTATAGAAAATTTTGCAGGGCAGGCAAGAGTGACAACTACAGGTTCATCTATTAAATTATATTTACCTAACAGTAATGGAAATGTTTTCATTAGAAATGCATATGCGAAGACAACAGCAATAAGCAAAATTGGAGGTATGCTAGGGAAATTTTCCTTTGGTTTAGGTGTTGCAATGGATGTTAAAGGTATGCAGGTATATAAAAATAATCCTAAATCACCTAATGCTGTACAACCAGCAAAGGCAGGAATAAATACAGTTGTTGGAGCTGTTGGTACATGGGGTGGTTTTGCAGGTGCTATCTATAGTATTTTTTATTTTGGTATTGATGCATTCTATCCTAATGGTTGGAATGGGGTTCATAATGATATTGAAGCAGCTGAAACTAAAGGTAATTATCACATGGATTGGGGAACAATGGCTCCAAATGGTGCATAAAATTTTAATTATGATAAAAAAAGCATACTATTATCTTTTCTATAAGATTTATAAATCAATAGAATATACTTCGAAAGAATTTGGAGGAGAATTTATGAGTGATTTTAAAACAAGTTTAGTACTTATTACTTTAGAAATATTTATAATTTTTTCTTTTGCCAACTATTATAATATACTTTTTCACTCTGATTCGGGAATATTCCCAAATAGTATTTGGGTGATAATTATTCTCATATTAACTATGATAGATTATTTTATTTTCCACAGTAAAAAACAGTGGAAAAATATTATTAATAATTTTGATAAACTTACAGAAAATGAAAATAATAGTGGTAGTTGGATTGTATTTGGAATAATAGCTCTCGTACTTATCAATTTTGCTTTTTCATTTTATCTATATTATCAATCATAAAATGTAATAAAAGGCTGGACAAACTTGTTGGACAGTCTCGTTTATTATAAAAAAATATATGCAATGCCGGTAATGTTCCAAACATGTTGGTAATAAATTAGAGTATTGATTTTCAATACTCTAATTTTAAAAATAAATGAAAATCTCAATTTAAATAATATTGCGGATAGCTAGAACAGAATAAAAGAGAAAATAGGCTATTTAAAATATTGAAGATCATATCAGGTGTTTCAGATGTGTTGGTTTCAAATCCGAAAGTTTTTACTGCTACAAATACAACAGCAAGGAGCTTCAGGAAACCGGGATGTACAGCTACGGCTGGAGAGAATATATGCCGGATATTGGACGTTGGAACGGGATAGGCCAGCTGGCAGAAAGCTATCTGTCTGCAAGCCCATATGCGTATGTGTTGAACAACCCGATTAATATGTTTGATCCTGATGGGAGAAAAAATGAAGCATGGCTTTCAGAAGCTCCTCTCTGGCTGCAGGAGATGTGGAATGCCACCCCGGATGGTACCAACTCTTATTGGTTCAACAACGGCTCAGGGTTCACCAGCTACCAAGGAGGTTCAAGTGGTTCAGGAGGAAGTGGTCTTGCCTACAGCTCTACCGTAAGCTATGGAGGTACTTTTACCATGGGAGACTGGACCTATGCCATGCCCCCGATTGTGCTTACAGGGAATAAATCCGGCTGGGCAGCACAATTTAAAAATCATATGGATAGGTATGCCAGTAATGTTCCAGAAATTAGGCAGTCTTATTACAATTTTCACCCTTACCAACCGGATAATACCCCGGAATGGTATTCTACAGGAGGACGTGGAAACTGGGGATTGGGAGTTATAGGGACAGCTGTAGAAAAGCTTTCAGGTGAAACTAGAGTAACAAGTGTTGGATCAACAATCAAGTTGTATCGTCCTAATGCTAATGGTAACGTTTTTATTAAAAATGCATATACAAAAACAATAGGATTAAAGGGGGTTGGTGAAATGGTGGGCAAAGGTTCTTTTTGGTTAGGTGTTGCAATGGATGCAAGGGGTGTTTTTAATTATTACTATAATCCAGAATCAACTAACAAAGTACATCCTGCAAAAGCTGGTTTGAATACGGCTATAGGAGCATATGGAACTTGGATAAATCCAGCTGCCGGAATATTATACTTTGGTGTTGATGCTTTTTATCCTGGTGGGTGGGAAGGTTATGGTAATGACTACCAAAGTATACAGTCTGATAATGCAGCAATAATGCCAGGATTTATAACCGCTCCTTATGGCTCACAAAAATTTTAAATTATGTTGATAAAAAAAGCATACTATTATTTATTTTATAAGTTCTATAAAATGTCTGCTTCTGCTCCTTCAAAATGGTGGAGTGAAGGTAAGGCTAGTATGGCAATAGGAGTATTAGAGATATGGACAATCATATCTATTCTGATTTATTATAAAATTCTTATTGATCCCTCATCAAATATTATGGGAACTACTATTATATGGTTTATTATAATTATAGCTATAACAATAGCTGATTATTATATTTTTCATCATAAGAATAAATGGAAAAATATTATTTCAGAGTTTGATAAATTGCCAAGGAAAAAAAATATTCTTGGAAGCTGGATTGTCTTCGGGCTAGTATTGCTGATTACTGGAAATTTCATTTTTTCATTTTATTGTTTAGACAGACAAGCAAGGAAAGATCAGGTTGGTCCTTATGCGCCCGAAATTGTTGCCAAAGAAAGAAGAGAAGATTCTTTACAAAAAGCTAAACAAATAGAAAATCTTAAAAAAATATATGGTGAAGATAAAAAATAAAAATAATTGGTAAATGCTCCAAACAAGTTGGTAATAAATTAGAGTATTGAAAATCAATACTCTAATTTTAAAAATAAGAATGAAAATCTCAATTTAAATAATATTGCGGATAGCTAGAACAGAATAAAAGAGAAAATAGGCTATTTAAAATATTGAAGATCATATCAGGTGTTTCAGATGTGTTGGTAAAAAGACCAGCTTGGAAATGTAAGGGTTTCTTACGGAAGAAACAGCGCAGGCGTTCTTGAGATTACGGATGCCAATGATTACTATCCTTTCGGGATGAATCATTTTAAAACCGGGAATGCATTCTTTGCTCAGGGAAGCTATAAAAGCAATAAGTACAACAGCAAAGAGCTTCAGGAAACCGGGATGTACAGCTACGGCTGGCGAGAATATATGCCGGATATTGGACGTTGGAACGGGATAGACCAGCTGGCAGAAAGCTATCTGTCTGCAAGCCCATATGCTTATGTGCTGAACAACCCGATTAATATGTTTGATCCTGATGGGAGAAAAAATGAAGCATGGCTTTCAGAAGCTCCTCTCTGGCTGCAGGAGATGTGGAATGCCACCCCGGATGGTACCAACTCTTACTGGTTCAACAATGGCTCAGGGTTCACCAGCTACGACGGAGGTCCTAAAGGCGGAGGCGGAAGCCTTGCTTACAGCTCCAACGTAAGCTATGGAGGTAGTTTTACCATGGGAGACGGAACATATGCCTTACCTCCGATTGTGCTTACAGGAAATAAATCCGGTTGGGCAGATCAGTTTAGAGATCATATGAATAAGTATGCCCGGAATACATCAATGATTGCACATATGATAAAATTAGGAAATTATAGTGATAATATTCCTTCAAATAAAGAAATAACTCCTTGGCAATTAGGTGTAGAGTGGCTTTCAGGAACAGGTCCAAGACATCGAGATTTTACTAATGGAGACTTAATGACAGAAATGCTAAGACAACATAATCATGTACAAGCCACTAGGGATATTATCCTATCTAAAATGGCTTTAAGTCAAAGTAGTTTAGAGGGGTCAAATTCTTATAAGCTAGGAGGTATTAAAGGAGTTGGGCTTTATCTTAAAGATTATTCAACGTTATTAACAGGCGGGTTAACAGGGAATTTAGCAGTAACATATTTAGGGTCTTATAACTTAGAATACACGGCAGCAGCATATAATAAGAGTGTAGTTGTTTCATTTCATGTTGAAAATTCTTCTACAATGCAATCTGCGTCCCGCCCTCCTGTGCTTGGTTATCTTCCAATTTGGCAACAGACAACGGGGAAACTTATCAATGAAAAATTTAAAACAGGTTGGGGGTCTAAAACTACTCAATCATTTCACTGGACAGAAGTATTATATCTAAAATGAAAACAAAATTAAAATATTTATTAATTACACTATTAACAATTGTGTTATATAGTTGTGGTGAAACTAAGCCAAAACAATCAGATTTTATAGGTACTTGGAAGTCATCTGATAATGCATATATCAAATTAAATAAAAATGGAACTTGTATTTTGAAAGGGCTTGATCATTATAAAATCAGTAGTTTTCCAAAAAATAAAAATAGAGAATTAAATGCTGAAGGAACGTGGCAGTTTACAGAAAATGTAGAAAGTGGTATTATTGATAATATAGACAATGGAATTACTATGAAATATAATCTACCCGAGGGAACAAAAGGGGAAATTTTATTTTATATCTCAGGGCAAGGGATCAATGAAAATAACCCACCTTGGAATATTTTTATATGGGAAGGTGATCCTGATGAAATGCTAAAATACGAGTTTGTAAAAAATAATTAAATACATAAGCAACAAACTGCAAGCTAGTGTTAGCGTTCTCGCTCGTGTTATAAAATAAGCCACTGTGAAAACAGGGTAATGTTTCAGATATGTTGGCACGCAATATCCATGGAAATTACAAAAGGAAATCTCCATTAAATATTCAGAGAAAGAGTAACTATAACGGTTACTCTTTCTATTTTTATAAAATAAACAGCTCTTTATGAATGTAAAAATCTATTGTGAAAGTTTTGTTCTCCTATATTGATAGTACAAAAAACATAAGATATCTTTATCTTTTATGAAAATTTATTTTACTTCCGATTAAATCTGTAACATATTCTACATTATATTGACTAATGTAAAAAAACTAACATATGTTTCTAAAGTTCCTTAGGCTTGAAATCAAAAGCTTTTTTCGTGGTACATCTTTAGGGATCAATCTGACCATAAAGATTCTCCGTTTCATAGGAATTCTCTACTTTATAGGATGCCTTGTTGGGGGAGCGTTTATTGCCTTTTTCTACATTCAGGAGGAAATGCATCAAAATCCTTTACAAGTAGTTTCAAAATTCATGATCGCCGCCTGGATTGTTGACCTTGTCCTTAAATATCTCTGGCAGGAAATTCCCACACAGAACATTAAACCATTCCTAACGATGAATATCCGGAAGAATACCTTGGTCAATTATATGCTGGCCAAGACCTTTCTTTCCGCATTCAGCTGGCTGAGTTCGTTATTCTTTATTACATTTTCACTGATTGCTGTGTTCAATGGATATAGTATTTTGGGAGTGTTATTATGGCTTACAGGGGTGATTTCATTGTTATACCTGAATAATTTTATCAACATTATTTTCAACGGTAAAGAAACCCTGGCAGTGATGATAGGAGTATGTTTTCTTGGCATAGGAGCTTTGGCATATTACAATATCGTTCCGGTTTTATCATATTCTGAGTCGGTTTTCTTTAGTTTCTATGAAAAGCCATACTTTGTACTGATCCCTGTTGTTTTGTTCGTCATACTGTGGTGGATCTGTTTCCGTTACCTTCGTAATGAGTTTTATCTGGATCAGGGGCTTGAAGCGAAGAAAACAGTCGGGAAAACAGAAAATATTGCCTTCCTGAATAAATACGGCGTTATCGGGACATTCATCAATAATGATATTAAAATGTTGAGACGAAATAAAGTACCCAAAGGAATTTTGCTGGGCAGCTTTATGTTTCTGTTCTACGGATTGCTGATGTTTACTTCTTCAATGTACAAAACACCGGCAATGATGATGTTTATGGGGCTTTTTGTAACAGGAGGCTTTCAGTTTCTGTTTGGCCAGAGAGTTCCTGCTTTTGACAGTTCCTATTATCCATTGATGATGACCCTGAATGTTCCCTACAAAGAATATCTGAAAGCAAAATGGTGGCTGATGAATATTGTAACAGGAGCTTCTGTGATTATAGCTGTTTGTTATGCCTATTTCGGGTGGGAAGTCTACGTTACATTTTTTGCAGCAGGATTATACAATATAGGGGTGAATTCTCAATTTACCTTGTGGTCCGGAGCCTTCAATAAAACTCAGATTGATCTTAATACAAAAGAAAAAAGATTGGGACAGAAAGGAAGCTTCAATATGATCGCCATGCTTCTGCTGATTCCTAAAATGCTTCTTCCGATGGGCGTGTTTGCCTTAACAAAATATATGTGGGGAATTACCGGAGGAGTAATCAGTATTGCCATTATCGGAATTATAGGATTTTTCCTGAGAGAGAAAATCTTCGATATTATCGTAAAACTTTACAAAAAAGAAAAATACAGCACACTGGATGCATTTAAAAATATAAGTTAAGCCATGATCAACATACAAAATTTATCCAAAACATACGGAACAGCAACCGTTCTTAATATTGAACACCTTGAAATTCCCAATGGGGAAACATTTGGTCTCGTAGGAAATAACGGAGCAGGAAAAACAACGCTTTTCAGCCTCATGCTGGATCTGATTCAGGCTACCACAGGATTTGTAAGCATTGATGGAATTAAAGTCAATGAATCCGAAGCCTGGAAAAATAAAGTCTCAGCCTTTGTAGACGACACCTTTCTTATTGGTTACCTTACGCCGGAAGAATATTTTTACTTCATTGGAGAGCTAAGAGGCCAGAACAAGTCTTCTGTAGATGAATTCCTGAAGCCTTTCCATGATTTTTTCAATGGTGAAATCCTGAAATCCGGGAAATATGTCCGCGATCTTTCAAAAGGGAATCAGAAAAAAGTAGGGATTGTGGGAGCTATTATTGGAAATCCTGAGATTATTATTCTTGATGAACCCTTTGCCAACCTCGATCCGTCTACCCAGATCAAACTTAAAAACCTGATCAAGGAATTATCAAAACAGGATGGTGTTACTTTTCTTATTTCCAGCCATGATCTTTCCCATACCACAGAAGTCTGCAACAGAATCGTGGTGGTGAACAAAGGGCTTCTGGTAAAAGATATTCAGACCAATCCGGAAACATTGAAAGATCTGGAACAGTATTTTGCAGATCAGGTGGCAGTTTCGGATATTTAATACCACAAAAAAACAGGTATGAATACGATAGAATCACAGAATGTAACAGATTATCCTAACAGCAATACCATTTTCATGGTCTGGAAACTTAATGACAGCCCGCAGCTGAAAGGCGTTTTTCAGGAACTATGCGCTTTGGTTTTAAATCTTAATAATTCAGTGTTTAACCGTTTTCCGGACAGCAGGGCAAGCTGTGTCATGGGAATTGGTGCAGAAGCATGGAAAAAACTGGAACTTCCAACCCCTCCACCAAAGGAATTAGTGAATTTTGAAGAAATAAAAGGGATAAAACATACGGCTGTTTCCACTCCCGGAGACCTTCATTTTCACCTGAGAGCGGATAATAGAAGCCTGATTTTTGATATGGCTGTTGAGATCTCCCAATTATTAAGCTCAGTGGCAGAAAGTATTCTGGAGGTTCACGGATTCAAATATTGGGATGCACGTTCCATTCTTGGTTTTGTAGACGGAACGGAAAATCCGCATGGAGACGACCGTGATTATTTTGGAAAAATAGGAGATGAAGATCCCCAGTATAAAGGAGGAAGTTATCTTTTCGTTCAGAAATACCTTCACAAGATGGATGCCTGGAAAAGTCTTTCCACAGAAGATCAGGAAAAGGTCATCGGAAGATCAAAGGAAAATGATATTGAAATGTCTGATGCTGTAAAACCATCAAATTCGCATATTGCATTGACGAATATCGAGGGTGAAAATGGGGAAGAATTGAAAATTGTGAGAGATAACATGCCTTTCGGAAATCCTTCTACAAATGAGTTCGGGACCTATTTTATTGCCTATTCAAGTACATTTGCAACAACAAAAAAAATGTTGACCCATATGTTTATTGGTGATCCTCCGGGAAATTATGACAGAATTTTAGATTTCAGTACAGCAGTGACAGGAACGCTTTTCTTTGTTCCTACCAGAAATATGCTTGATGAATTTTCAGGATAAAATGTAAGGCTGTCTCATTCTAAGACAGCTTTTTCTTTAATTAAATACTTCAACGAAAATTTTTTTCAAAACTTGTAACCTTTTTTTGTTTTGATTGTCTTTAGTATAGAAACAATATAAGCATGAAACTTTTGTTCGGTAATAAAAAGAATGATTTATTGAGCCTCCTGAAGAAACAGGATCCGGCTGCACAGAAGATTTTCTATGAACAGAATGTCAGGAAATTTCTGAGTGTAAGCAAAAGCTATGTGAGCGATTTGTATCAGGCGGAAGATTGTCTCATAAAAGCATTCTGTAAAATTTTTAAACATATAGAAAGCTTCAGAGGAGAATCGAATCTCGATAGCTGGGCAAGAAAAATTGTTGTGAATGAATGCCTGAACTTTATCAAAAGTCATAAAACAGTTTTCTATCTGGACGAGATCAACCCGTCTTTTCATGAAGACGTATATGATACAGAGATTGATTGTGATTTTAATGCGCAGGATCTTTTGGATCAGCTGCCTGATGCCTACAGAATGGTTTTTAACCTCTATGTGCTGGAAGGATATTCTCATCAGGAAATTGCGGATACTTTGCAGATTTCAATTGCAGTGAGCAAGACACAGCTCTTCAGAGCAAAAGAAAAATTAAGAAAGATCTATTTTCAACAACAAAAAAAAGTGAAAAATGAAAACGTCTAAAGATACTATTGAATTTCAGATCAAAAAGCAGATTGAGGAAAGAGAAATTGCTCCATCAAGGGATCTGTGGTCCGAAATTGAGCTTCAGAATAACAATAATCCACATTCCGGATCAAAAATGAACTGGCTTTTAATAGCGGCTTGTCTGATTTTGACATTCAGTTTGGGAAGCGCTCTTTTTTTTCTTAATCAACCTTCAGAAACCAGCCCGGTAATTGTAAAAGAAACAGGAGAAAATACAACAGAAGAAATAATAAAAGTTCCCGCTCAGAATATTGTTCCTTTGGCAGTTCAGAATAATAAAAAGGAAGGAAAACAAACACTTTCCCAGGATAAACAAGAAGTGATTTCTCCGGTGGCAATCGGTCAGACTCAACCTATTCCTAAAGAAACTCTTCCTTTGAAGAAATTGGATATCACCCAGATTTCCAATCCTAAACTTATGGCAAAGGCCGATTCTTTAAAAACTCCGGTTAAAAAGAAAAAATATGTAGACCCATCCACGCTTCTTTTCTCAGTAGAGCATAAAGATGTCATTGAAAAAACAAAAGATGGAAGTAATGTGGCAACTACTATTGATCTGAATGCCAGATAATGTATCCGTAAAAATTTAAAAATTAATATTATGATCAAGAAATTAATCGTAATGGGATTACTATGTTCTTTTTCAGCATCATTTTATGCACAAAAGACCTTCAATATTAATCTGTCTTCTAAAAAAGATACAGAGGTAAGCCCCATTGTAAAAGAAAAAGTAGAAGAATATGCAGCAAAAATCAATACCATTATTCAGGAAGAGAAAAAACTGATGGAAGATGAACTGTTGGTTCTACGGGCGAAAAACCTGGATAAAGCAGATTTTGACAGAGAAAAAGCTAAGATCGCAGACCGTTATTCCGAAAAAATGGATAAGAGAATTGAAGAGCTGGGATTCGATCTGGATGATGTTATTCAGAAGCAGGTAAGATATTCTCTCCTGAACACTGATGTGACTTCCAAAGAAGAGCTTAAAGAAAAATTGCTTAAAAAATTCCGTCCCAGCAGAAGCTTTACAGGATATTTTTCTTACGGAATTATGACTTTAACAAACAGCTCACCGGATAATGAACTCGATAAAAATATAGGATACGCCAATAATCTGGAATTTGGACTGAAACTGAACTACCAGCTCAGCAGAACAAGCCCATGGGCCATTGTTTCCGGATTAGGTTTTTCATGGAGAACGGTAAGAGCAGATAATAATATGCTGTTTACAAGAAGTGCAGATCAGGGCGTTGCTTTGGGACAATACAATGGAAACCTTGAGAAAAGCAAGCTGAGAACAGGATATATCATGGTTCCTCTTGGAGTGCAGTATAATTTTTCTCAACTTAAAAATGCCGGAATGGATATCCAATACCGCAGTTATTATACCGGATTTAAGGTGGGAGCGAATGTTTACGGTGGTGTAAAAATGTCCACCAATAATATTGTAAAAGGAAATGATGGCGAAACAAGAGACCGCGGAAATTATCAGGTAAATCCTTTTGTCTATGGAGCGCAGATTACGTTTTCATACAACAGCTTCAGTCTGTTTGTGAAAAAAGATTTCAGCAACTTCTTTAAAGACAGTTATTTCAAAAATGATAAAGCGCTGATATTCGGGCTGGCTATTGGATTAGATTAAATAGATTTTTACAGCAAAATGAAAAACTCCGGGAAAGGCTCCCGGAGTTTTTGCATTGTATCAGTTATAGACTCATTATTTTAAGCTTCCTACCATATCTTCAGGTTTTACCCATTCGTCAAACTGTTCTGCAGTTAACAAACCAAGATTAATAGCCTCTTCTTTTAATGTTGTCCCGTTTTTATGGGCCGTTTTTGCAATTTTAGCTGCATTTTCATATCCGATATGAGTATTTAAAGCCGTTACAAGCATTAAAGATTTGTCTACCAGTTCTTTAATTCTCTCATGATTCGGTTCAATACCTACTGCACAATGATCGTTGAAAGAAATACATGCATCAGCAATCAATTGGGCAGATTGTAGGAAATTGTACGCCATTACCGGTTTGAAAACATTCAGCTCATAGTTCCCCTGAGTCCCCGCAAATGAAATGGTAGTGTCGTTTCCTAAAACCTGGGCACAAACCATCGTCATTGCTTCATTCTGAGTAGGATTTACTTTTCCGGGCATAATGGAAGATCCCGGCTCATTCTCTGGGATATGAATTTCCCCGATTCCGGAACGTGGACCTGATGCCAGTAATCTTATATCCTGAGCAATTTTGTATAAAGAAACAGCCAGCTGCTTTAACGCTCCGTGAGATTCAACAATGGCATCATGTGCAGCAAGAGCTTCAAATTTATTTTCTGCGGTAATGAAAGGATGTTTTGTAAATTGAGCGATATATTCCGCTACTTTTACATCATAGCCTTTAGGAGTATTCAAACCTGTTCCTACAGCAGTTCCTCCTAAAGCCAGTTCAGAAAGATGAGGCAATGTATTTTTTAAAGCTCTTAGCCCGAATTCCAGTTGAGCCGCATAACCCGAAAATTCCTGTCCAAGAGTAAGCGGAGTAGCATCCATCAGATGGGTTCTCCCGATCTTTACAACATCTTTGAATGCTTTTGACTTCTCAGCCAAAGTATTTTTTAATTTTTCCACTGCCGGAATGGTTACTTCCACTACTTTTGTATACGCTGCAATATGCATGGCAGTAGGATAAGTATCGTTCGAAGACTGGGATTTATTAACATCATCATTCGGATGAATTTCAGATTTTTCACCTAATGCTCCGCCATTATTGACATGGGCTCTGTTGGAAATAACTTCATTTACATTCATGTTCGACTGTGTTCCGGAGCCCGTCTGCCAGATCACCAAAGGAAACTGGTCATTAAGTTTTCCTTCCAGAATTTCATCACATACTTTCGCGATCATATCTCTTTTTTCCACAGAAAGCACTCCCAGATCCGTGTTGGCATAAGCTGCGGCCTTCTTCAGATAAGCAAATGCTTCAATGATTTCGTGCGGCATTGAACCTTCAGGGCCTATTTTAAAATTGTTTCTTGAACGTTCCGTCTGTGCTCCCCAAAATTTATCTGCAGGTACCTGCACTTCTCCCATGGTGTCTTTTTCTATTCTGTAATTCATAGTGGTTGAAATTTGTATGATCTTTTATTTTTAAAGCCTTAAAAATTGTTGACATTATTAATCTTTAATGAAATAAAAAACGGTTTGATTTTATTTGGCTTCTATAAAGATACTTATAAACTCAGGATCATGCAATTTATAACAATTATAAATATTAATAATGAAGACTGATATTACTCATGTTCTTAAAATGGGTAATATATCTGTATTCATAATGGTTTTTTATTGTATTTTTGGATTTTCCCAAAAGGTAAGAAATTTTAAATCCTAAATTTTTTGCAGGGAATAGTATGGAGGTACTTCATAATAAAAACTATATAACATGAAAAATTTTCTTTGTTTACTATTTTTAGTTTGCTCAATCTTTTTTAATGCGCAAGTCGCAATAGGAAGCTCTGTAACAGATCACAAGGGTAAAGTAGAAACTAAAAACTTTACACAATTCCTGAATTCTGAAACGATTTTTGTTTTCCCCCCTGTTTATGATAAATCTGTTTATGAAAAGATTTTAAAAGATACCTGGACGATCACACCTTACAAAGTATTTCTCTACGGAGACGCTGATCTTACCGATTTCATGAGTGATAAATACTCATTTGCAACGGTGGATGGGAAGATAGTGGAGAAAAATATCTCAACATCTATCTATACTTATTTTTCTTTTTTTACATTCGATATGAAAGAAAAAACGAAAGAAATTGAGAAATTTTTAAGCAAAAGCAAAAAGAAAGAGGACTATGATTTATTTGAAAAGCATAGACAGTATGTAGGGGGATTTTATTTGTTTCAAAAAGGAGAATTGGTACAGTCATCATACGCTAATTCAATTAAAGAAACCTCTAAATTGGCACAGTCTGAAGACATATTTTTTAATTTTAAACCAGGGTTTTTGAAAAATTATTTTCAATCTGTTCAAAAAGGGATCAGTGATAAAGCGGCGAGTAGTGTGTACGATGTTTTTAAAACTCCTGAATTAAAAAAACTTCAAACAGCAACTTTATATGTGCCCAATTATATTGGAATCAAATTTAATCCCAATCTATATAAACTTGAGGATAAGGAGCGGAGCGAAGAGGATAAGGCAGATTTATTTTCAAAATATGAATTTAAATATGAATACATAGATGACAATGCATTGAGTGAAAAGATTTTGAATAATGAAGATATTTATTATTTCCGTTATGTGAGAATGAATAACGGGAAATTTTTAAATATAGTAGAAGCAAAAACAGGAAAAATTATCTACTCTGAAAGTATCTTTGGAATGTCGTACAATTTAAAGCCTGACTATATTAAAGATATTAAAACAGCAATAAAGAAGTTCTAATCTAAAATGATTCTTAGTAGTATAATTCTTAATTTTGCACAAACAAAAAAATTGAATGGATTTTAGATATCAGGATCCGTATCCTATTCAGAAAGATGATACGGTGTACAAAAAACTTACATCAGACTATGTAAAGGTGGATAAACTGGGTGACAGAGAAATTTTAACAATTGATCCGAAAGGGTTGGAGTTATTGGCTGAAGAAGCGATGGCAGATGTTTCTTTCATGCTTCGTTCTTCACACCTGGAAAGCCTTAGAAGAATCATTGATGATCCTGAAGCTACCGATAATGACAGATTTGTTGCCTATAACCTTTTGCAGAATGCTGCAGTAGCTGTAGAGGGAGCTCTTCCTTCATGTCAGGATACAGGTACAGCTATTGTAATGGGAAAAAAAGGAGAAAATGTTTATACAGGAGTAGATGATGGTGAATATCTAAGTAAGGGGATCTTCAATACCTATCAGAAAAGAAACCTAAGATATTCCCAGGTGGTTCCTTTGACGATGTTTGATGAGAAAAATTCAGGATCTAACCTTCCTGCACAGATTGATATCTATGCTAAAAAAGGAGATTACTACGAATTTTTATTCTTAACAAAAGGTGGAGGTTCTGCCAACAAAACATTTTTGTATCAAAAGACAAAATCTTTACTGAACGAAAAATCTCTTGAAGAATTCATCAAAGAAAAGATTTCAGACCTTGGTACGGCTGCATGCCCGCCTTACCACTTAGCATTGGTAATCGGAGGAACTTCAGCAGAAGCCAATCTTGCAGCTGTTAAAAAAGCATCAGCAAAATATTATGACAATCTTCCTACAGAAGGAAATGAAGCCGGACAGGCTTTCAGAGACCTTGAATGGGAAGCAAAAGTTCAGAAAATCTGCCAGGAAAGTGCCATCGGAGCACAGTTTGGAGGAAAATATCTTACGCATGACGTAAGAGTAATCAGACTTCCAAGACACGCAGCATCCTGTCCTGTAGGAATGGGAGTTTCTTGTTCTGCAGACAGAAATATCAAAGGGAAAATCACAAAAGAAGGGATTTTCCTTGAGCAATTGGAACAGGATCCGAAAAGATTCTTACCTGATACTCCTCCACACCTGGAAGAAGCTGTTGAAATTAACCTTAACAAGCCAATGCCGGAAATTCTTGCTGAACTTTCCAAATATCCGATCAAAACAAGATTAAAACTGAACGGAACATTAATCGTAGCAAGAGATATCGCTCACGCAAAAATTAAAGAAATTATCGACAGCGGGAAACCAATGCCGGAATATTTCAAAAACCACCCAATTTATTACGCAGGGCCTGCAAAAACTCCGGAAGGAATGGCTTCAGGAAGTTTCGGACCTACTACTGCCGGAAGAATGGATGTTTACGTAGACGAATTCCAAAGCCATGGCGGAAGTATGATCATGCTGGCAAAAGGAAACAGAAGTAAAGATGTTACCAATGCCTGCGGAAAATACGGAGGTTTCTATCTTGGATCTATCGGAGGGCCGGCCGCCATCCTTGCCAAAGACAATATTGTATCTGTAGATGTTGTAGACTTCCCTGAATTAGGAATGGAAGCCGTAAGAAAAATTGAAGTAAAAGACTTCCCTGCATTCATCATTACCGATGATAAAGGCAACGATTTCTTCGCAGATCTTGCCCACTAATTAGTTTAAAATTAAAATAAATAACAAAATAGAACGCTGATCTTTTGTGTAAAAAGGAAAAAAGTTCTATTTTTGCCTAAAATCTTTAAGAGAATGATAACGATATTATCAGCATTTTGGCCGTTCTACCAGTTCCTTTGGACTATATTCTTCATTACTATGTTCTTAGTAGGATTCTGGTGTATTTTCATGTTCTTCGGATTAGTAATCCCAATGTGGCTAACTGAAGGTTTGAAAGAGTATTTCGGAAAAGTAAAGCCTTTCGACCCTGAAGATATCAGAAGAAAGCTTATTTCTGAGCAGGAAGGTGTAGAAGTTATCTATAGCGAGCCTAAAGGAAACGGACCTTTCCTTCACGATCACGGACATCATCATTAATTGATTGTCATTGCTTTTTCACCTGAATTCTGAAAAAGTAATATCAAAGCAAAACAACATATATAAACCGCTTAAGCAATTAAGCGGTTTTTCTTTTTATTATTTCTCAGACTTTCCGGAGATATTCGAATTTGTTTTTGAAGGGCCGCGTAAAGTTTTTTTTCTTCTGTAAATGAAATATTTGATGTACAGCGATGAAAATACTCGTTATGAAGAAAAATTTATACTATATTCGATAAAAAATAATAAATGAAAAAGTTTTATTCTGTTGTTTTTCTGCTGATTACATTGAGTGTTTTCGGGCAGATCAATTATACGATTTCTCCCAATCCATTCAATGAATCTGATGCTGTTACGCTTACGGTTCCTGGAGATCAGATTGACGAATCTGCATGGGGAGTTTCCAATAATGCCATTTACATCTGGACATGGTCGTTTGATACCAATTATCAGAATAGTCAGGATTGTCCTACCAATGGAAGCTGGAACAATTCCAATGACCTGAATAAGCTGAATTATAATGCGGTAACAGACAGTTATTCACTTACTTTTACTCCCACAGCTTTCTTTGGAAGAACAGGGATCGGAAGGTTTGGTTTTTTATTAAAAGATAAGACGGGATCACACCAGACTTTACCTGATATTTTTATAAACGTAGGTACTTTAAGCTTAACGCTTACAAATCCATTAGTGAACAGCCTCACTTCAGTTCCTGTAGGAAATTCCATTACTATTACTGCTACAACCAGTACCAATGCAACATTTCATTTAAAAGCAAACGGAACTGTTATCAATTCTACAACAACTCCTTCACAATCTTATTCTTACAGTTATACAGTCACTCAGGATGCCAGTATGGAACTTGTGGCAACACAGGGAACCAATTCCAAGGCTGCGGCATTCATTGTGCAGGTTCCAAGAAATGTAGTGTCCCAGTCAATACCAAACTGGATAAGGCAGGGAATTAATTATGATCCGGCAGATCCTACCAGGGTGGGATTGGCTTTATATGCTCCGGGGAAAAGTTTTGTACATGTTATAGGAAGTTTCAATAACTGGACGGTGAATGATACATATCTGATGAATAAAGATACCACAAATCCTGATCTGTACTGGATTGAGCTCAATGGAATTACCCCTCAGCAGCTCAATACTTTCCAATACAGAACCAATGATTTAAGAAAAGTAGCAGACCCCTATTCGCCGCAAATCTTATCTTCCTATGATGATCCATGGATTTCGGCTTCTACCTATCCAAACTTGCCTGCATTTCCTGCCGGACAGGGCTTTGAAGTGTCAACATTTAAAACAGGTCAGACCGCTTATAACTGGCAGGTTACCAATTTTCAAAGACCTGCGAAACAGGATCTTGTAGTCTATGAATTACTATTGAGAGACTTTACACAGGAAAAGAACTGGCAGTCATTGATCGATAAAATTGCTTATTTAAAAAACTTAAAAATTAATGCCATAGAATTAATGCCCATCATGGAATTTGATGGAAATCTTTCATGGGGATACAATACTTCCTTCCATTATGCATTGGACAAAGCGTATGGAACTCCCGAAAAACTCAAAGAATTTGTAGATCTATGCCATCAGAACGGAATTGCAGTCATTCTGGATGTAGCATTTAATCACGCTACAGGACGTTCTCCTCTGGTAAGACTCTGGAATGTAGATCCGGATGGCGATGGCTATGGAGATGTTGCGGCCAACAATCCTTACTTCAATCAGGTTCCGAAACATTCATACAACGTATTTAATGATTTTAACCATACAAGCCTTTCAACGCAATATTACGTTGAGAGATGTCTTGAGCAATGGCTGACTGAATATCACATAGACGGATTCCGCTGGGATTTGACAAAAGGATTTACACAAAGCTGTTCCGAAAATGATGAAGCCTGTACCAATGCCTATCAGCAGGACAGAGTGGATATTATGAAGCATTACGCAGACAGGCAATGGGCTATTGATCCCAACTCTTATATGATCTTTGAACATTTGGGAACAGATGCGGAAGAACAGCAATGGGCCAACTACAGAATAGCAGAAGGAAAAGGCGTTATGCTTTGGAATAAGCAGACAGATCCTTACAATCAGAATACGATGGGATATAAGGAAAACAGCAACTACGACCGTATGAATCACAGTCTTCACGGCTTCACCAATATGAGTGCCGTAGGTTATGGAGAAAGCCATGATGAAGAGAGACTGATGTTTAAAAATCTTGCCTATGGTGCTATAAACGGAAGTTACAATGTGAAAGACCTGAATACCGCTCTTGAAAGAATGAAAACCTTCGGGGCAACTTTCTTTACTATTCCAGGTCCGAAAATGATCTGGCAGTTTGGAGAATTAGGATATGAATTCAGCATCAACAGATGCGCAAACGGTACCATAGACAACGGATGCAGAACCGATGAAAAACCTGTGGCATTCACTTTAGGATATGATACCAATGCGAACAGAAAGGCTGTTTATGATACATGGGCTAAAATCATCAATATCAGAAATACCTATCCGGTTTTTAAATCTAAAACCTACAGTATAGAATCCAATAACCTTACGAATGATCCTAATGGTCTCATTACAAGAATTTATGTATATGATGCAGCTATTACAACAGGAATAAAGAATGTTGTCGTATTGGCTAATTATACTACTTCCGCACAGAATGTCGTGCCTTATTTTCCTTACACAGGTCAATGGCAGAATCTGATGGACAACAGTATTTCAAATGTAGCCTCCACAACAGCTCCAATCACTTTACAACCTGGAGAATTCAGAATCCTTGGAAATTATGCGGGCGCTTTGTCAACTGTAGATACCAATGCAGTCAACAAGCTATCCCTTCAGATTGCAGATAATCCGGTTCGGAACGGAATCGCTAAACTCATTTTCAGTAAAGCAAAAAACGGAGAGATTTCAATTTTTGATATGACGGGAAAAAAACTGGATACTTACAAACTGGATAAAGAGAATGGAGCTTATAATATGAAGGTTAATTATCCGGCAGGAACGTATCTTGTACAGCTGAAATCAGATACAGGAATAGCCATTCAAAAGATGATGATTCAATAAGCTAAAACATAGAATAATAAAGGCAAATTTGCAGATCAGCAGATTTGCCTTTTTTTGTAAGTTCAGAAAAATAGTCTACTTTTGCAGTAGATTTATCAAGAAAGGTGGAGGGATTTGGCCCGGAGAAACCTTAGCAACCTGCACGGTTCCAGAAGTGTAAAGGTGCTAATTCCAACCCTTTGGGGGAGATAAGTGAAGTCAATACTCTATATGAATTCCATTTCTTGAAGTCTTGTGTGTCTGCGGAAAGATCCGTCAGATCCGTATTATTAATTGGCAGGAACAACATGAAAAAATTAAGCACAGCTGTATTATTGCTTGGGGCAATTCTGATAGCTGCTCAGGAAAATGAGGAAAAAGGAAAACAGATCGAAGATATCATCATCGTCGGAAACCGTAATGTTAAAAGAACAAAGCTGGAAACGCCGGTTCCTGTGGATGTTATCAATATCGATAAGATCCAGAGAAGCTCTCCGCAAATGACCGCTCAGGATCTCCTGAACTATGTGATCCCATCATTTAATGCAGTGAGACAGTCTGCTTCTGATGGAACAGAGCATATTGATCCCGTAACGTTAAGAGGGATGGGTCCTGATCAGGTTTTAGTATTGCTTAACGGAAAAAGAAGACATACTACTTCTTTGGTGAATTATCAGAATACCGTCGGAAATGGCTCTGTAGGAACAGATTTGAGCACTATTCCGGTTATTGCTATTGACCGGATTGAAGTCCTGAGAGACGGAGCCGCCGCACAATATGGCTCTGATGCTATTGCGGGAGTCATCAATATTATTCTTAAGAAAAATGCAGGAGCTTCGGCAATTCTTACCTACGGATTAACCGGAAGAAATGATGGAGATACTTACCAGGCAGGAGTTAACTATGGAACCTCATTAGGAAAGAAAGAAGGTTATATTAATCTTTCCCTGCAATTAAGCCACAGAGGAAAAACCACAAGAACGCAAAATCACGATCTGGATATTTTCGGAGATAATTTCGCTTATGAATTTGCAGGTGACGCTGAAGCCGTAAAAGCTGCCAGGGCTGCGGATGATGCAGAAATTGAAAAAAGAGGATTAACGCGTGACGATTTTAATTTTCAGATCGGAGATGCCCAGATCAGACAGGGACAGTTGTTTTTCAATTCAGAATACCCTTTTAATGATAATTTTAAACTCTATTCTTTCGGAGGTTTCAGTATTAAAGAAGGAGAAGGGTTTGGTTTCAGAAGACTTCCCAGTGAAAAGTCTAATGTGGTTTCATCCATTTACCCGAATGGTTTTCAGGCAATTCTTGGGTCTCAGGTATATGATATTTCTTATGCTGTAGGAGCAAAATATAATATAAATGACTGGCTATTCGATGTAAGTAATACATTCGGGAGCAATACCTTCAATTATAATGTAAGCCATACCAATAATGCTTCCCTGGGAGCAAAATCACCAACAGGTTTTTATGCCGGAGCACACAGCTTCCTTCAGAATACGGTGAATCTTGATGTTTCCAAAAATATAAAGCGTTTTAATATTGCTTTCGGGGGTGAATTTAGGTTTGAGCAATACCAGATCAAAGCGGGTGACGAAGCATCTTATACTCAATATGACGTCAATGGAAACGTTGCCACTGAAGGATCTACAGTGTTGGGAGCAGGCGGATCTCAATCCTTTATCGGATTTTCTCCCAACAATGCACTAAAGAAAGACAGATATTCCACCGCAGTATATGCAGATATTTCCTATGATTTAGATAAAAAACTCAATATTGACGCCGCTGCCAGGTTTGAAAATTATTCGGATTTCGGAAATACCTTGAATGGAAAACTTGCGCTACGATATGAGTTTGTAAAAAATTATGCAATAAGGGCAGCGGTAGGAACAGGCTTCAGAGCGCCTTCCCTTCAGCAGCATTATTTCAATAATTCCTATGCGGATATTTCTACTTCCGGTTCAAAGATTGTGACCAAAGGAATATTCAGCAACGATAGCGAAGCCGCTAAAATTCTGGGATTTGATAAACTCAAACAGGAAACCTCAGTCAATGCAAGTGCAGGATTTACTCTGAAGCCATTTAATAAGTTGACTGTTTCCATAGATGGATACTGGATCAAAGTAAAGGACAGAATTGTGATCACCAGCAATATTACAGATCCAAGATTAGATCAGTTTAAGGTAGAAAGCGGAAGGTTCTTCGCCAATGCTATTGATACAGAAACGAAAGGAGTAGATATAGTGCTATCCTATGACTGGATTCTCGGGAATGGAAAATTAAATATGAATCTTGCCGGAAACTATACGGAAACTAAAATTACAGACTTTCATTTTCCTGAAAACTTAGGAACGCCTCAGGATCAGTTTTTTGGCCCGGATCAGATCAATATCATTGAAACTCTGTCTCCAAAAACAAAAGCTTCATTAGGATTAAATTATGGGATCGGGAAATTCAGTTTTCTCGTAAGAAATACCTATTTTGGTAAAGTAATAAGAGATGGTTATCCTTTTGGAGACGTGCAGGAGTTCTCGCCAAAAGTTGTAACAGACATCAGCGTTGGGTATGATATCAACAAAAATATCAATTTTACCGTAGGTGCCAACAATGTATTTGATGTCTTCCCGGACCGTCAGATTTATAAAAATTCATATTATGGAGTATTCAAATATGCGCCGGTGCAGATGGGAACTTTGGGGAATTATTTCTTCGGAAGGCTTAATTTTAACTTTTAATCATTAAATGAGTACTGCCTCACATCAGATTGGCTGGAAAACAGCTGCAGCCATTGTCGTTTCCAATATGATCGGAACCGGAATTTTTACCACCCTGGGATTTCAGCTTTCTGATATTAGCAATACCTACAGCATTTTCCTGCTGTGGAGTATCGGAGGAGTACTCGCTTTGTTCGGGGCTTTTTGTTACGCAGAACTGGGTTCCCATTTTAAAGGAAACGGAGGCGATTTTATTTATCTCAAAGAAACCTATCATCCCATATTCGGATATCTCATAAGCTGGATTTCACTCATCATAGGATTTTCCTCTCCCGTAGCGCTGGCAGCTTTGGCTATGTCAAAATATCTTTCGGTATTTGATTATAGCTTCGGAAACGGTTTTGCGATAGCTGTGATCTTTCTGGTTGCGGCCGCACTTTCATTTAGCTTGAAAACATCCAGCAGGTTTCATAACTTTTTTACCTTCATTAAGATAGCTTTTATTATTGTACTGGTTATTCTTGGAGTAGGGATTTCAAATTCACCACAGATGGGCAACAGCCTTAATTTCAGTAACAGCTGGCAGAATGAGATTATGCTTCCTGCCTTTGCGACTTCCCTGGTATTTGTGACCTATTCCTACACTGGCTGGAATTCCGCATCCTATATCGCCGGAGAAATAAAAGATGTTCAGAAAAACCTCCCCAAATCACTCATCATAGGAACTGTTTTTGTGACGGTAAGCTATATTCTGGTGAATTATATTATGCTGAAACACGCAACTGTCAATCAGCTGGCAGGAAAAGAAGATGTGATGGGAGAAGCAGCGGTCAATATGCTGGGGCCGGCTTTCGGAAAGATTGTCAATATTTTTATTGCCCTGCAGCTGGTGGCAACCATAAGCGGATACTTGTGGGTAGGCTCAAGATTAACGCAGGCTTTTGCAAAACATACCTACATCTGGAAACCCTTATCTGCAGGAAACGAAAAAGGAATTCCGGTAAAAGCTGTTTTTACCCATGCCGTGATTGCAGCCATCATTATTTTAACGGGAAGCTTTAAAGAAATTTTTGTGTATACTGCTTTTATTTTACAGCTTTTCGCAAGTCTTGCAATCTCAACGGTTTTCTTCCTGAAGAAAAAAGACAGGAAAATCTTTAAATCTAATGCTTTTCATATTTTTCCGGCTGTTTTTCTGTTATTCAGTATGTATATCCTTTATTTTACATTCATTCATAATCCTAAAGAAAGCCTGATAGGATTAGGAATTATTGCAGTAGGAATTATTTTATATGTAATAGACAGAAGACTCTCCAAAAGATCTTAGAGTCTGAATTCAATATCATACACCATTTTATAATTAAGTTTTTCGCCTATCCCTTTTATTGATAATAGCTTCGACAGGCTCAGTCTGACAATGCTCAAAAATTTGGGTTGGTATTCGGCTTGTCACCCTGAGCCTCTGGAAGGGTTTTCAATAAGAAAACCTTTGTTAATCATTAATCTCTAGTATTGATTAAAAGGATAAGTCAGAAAGTTTTTTTGACTGTTTGCCCTTTTACCCCTAATGCTCAAAAATTTATGATGATTCGGAATTTTAATTTTGAATTAATAATCCTTATCTTTGCACCCACAAAATTTCTACAATGTCTAAATCATTAATTCCAAAATTAGAAGCTATAAAACAAAGATATAATGAGGTGGCAGACCTTATTATACAGCCTGATGTCATTTCAGACCAAAAAAGATATTCTTCTTTGAACAAAGAATATAGTGATTTGGGAAAAATTGTAAGAGTTTACGATCAGTACAAAGGGGCACTGGACAGTATTGCAGAATCTGAAGAGATTATTGCAGACGGTTCAGACAGAGATTTGGTAGATCTTGCTAAAGAAGAAAAGTTAGAAGCTCAGGCTAAACTTCCGGGATTGGAAGAAGAGCTGAAAGTATTGCTGATCCCTAAAGATCCTGCCGATGACAAAAACGTTATCGTAGAGTTACGCGCCGGAACAGGAGGTGATGAGGCAGCTATCTTCGTGGAAGATATCTACAGAATGTATACCATGTATTTCAAAACAAAAGGATGGAGACATGAAGTGACAGATTCTAATGAAGCTGCAAAAGGGTACAAAGAACTGATCATGAAAGTGGAAGGAGAGGGTGTTTACGGAATCATGAAGTTTGAATCAGGAGTTCACCGTGTGCAGCGTGTACCTGAAACAGAATCTCAGGGAAGAGTACACACTTCCGCCATTACCGTTGCTGTTCTTCCTGAAGCTGAAGAAGTAGATTTCGAACTGAATCCTGCAGATATTGAAATGCAGACTTCCCGTTCAGGAGGTGCCGGAGGTCAGAACGTAAACAAAGTTGAAACGAAAGTTCAGCTTACCCACAAGCCTTCAGGACTTGTTGTGGTTTGCCAGCAGGCTCGTTCTCAGCTCGCTAACCGTGAGTTGGCAATGGAAATGCTGAGAACAAAATTATACGATATCGAATTGCAAAAAGTACAGGGAGATATTGCAGCACAGCGTAAGTCTATGGTGTCTACAGGAGACCGTTCTGCAAAAATTAAAACCTACAATTACCCGCAAGGTAGAGTTACAGACCACAGAATCAATAAGTCTATGTACAACCTTGACGCCTATATGAATGGTGATATTTCTGAAATGATTGATGCAGTAATCATGGCAGAAAATGCAGAGAAGATGAAAGGGGAAGAAGAGAATTATTAAAACTACAATCAATAAAAACAAAGCCTCTGACTTTTCAGGGGCTTTGTTTTTTCCAATAACAAAACAAAATATTAACTATGAAAAACTACAAAATTATTTTCCTGCTGCTGCTTACCGTGATGGGACAGCAGCTGATGGCTCAGACAGAAGTAAAAAAACCTAAAGAAGCCTTTGAACTCTTCTTTGGAACTTTTGTGAATAATGATGACACAGCATTGAATAAACTTAATGATTATTTAAAACCTACAGTAGACGGACAGACTGCTTATCAGGTGGATTTTAAAGAAACTTCACAGGAAATGATCAATGGCAGTGTAGATAATTTTCTCGCCGCTTTCCCTAAATCTACGGCCGCAGATTGTAAAAAAGAAGCTGAAGATTATTTCAAAGCTATGTTTGGAAACTTTAAAACCGGAAAACTTACCGTTAAAGACGTAAAAGTAGTTCCGAATGAATATGTTGAAGGGCAAAAAATTGCAGAAATAAACTATTCCGTAAGCTTCCTGGTGCCATCAAAACTGACTTCGGGGCCCAAAGGAGATCTGAAAAAAATAAAAACGGAAGACCTTAAAAAATATTTAATTCAGGCAGTTCAGGACTTTAAAAAGGCTGATAAAACCGTTACGACAGATCAGAAATTCAGCTTATACGAACTGAAAGAAGGTGATAAAATATATTACTGGAACGGAAGCCCGGATGAGATTGTTTCCAACCTTACCGATTTTTATTTTGAAAGCTTCGGAGCCAATGAATAACTCTATAAGATCATAAAGAATAGAAAGTCCCGATATAACGGGACTTTTTTTATTTCATATACTTTACGTATTTTTGAGAAAAACCGATCAGTATGAATTTTAAACCTATATTGTTAACGGCTGGAGTACTATTTTCAGCATCTTTTTATTCTCAGAAAATGAATTATCCTAAAGCATTAAAAGGAAGCCAGACAGACACCTATTTTGGTACCGCCGTTTCTGATCCCTTCAGAGATCTGGAAAATGATTCCGAACCTACCAAAAAATGGGTGGACGAAGAAGTAGCTTACAGCCAGAATTACCTTTCTAAAATTCCGTTCAGGGATAAAATTAAAAATCAGTTGAAGGAAATCTGGAACTATGAAAAGATTTCAGCACCTTTCAAAGAAGGAGATTATACCTATTATTATAAAAATGACGGTCTGCAGGCGCAATCTGTTTTGTACAGAACAAACAATAAGACCAATGCTACAGAAGTATTTTTAGATCCTAATAAATTTTCAGAAAAAGGAACTACTTCTCTTTCCAATCTTTCTTTCAACAAAAAAGGAAATCTTGCGGCGTATTCTATTTCTGAAGGCGGAAGTGACTGGAATAAGATCATCATCATTGATGCTGTTACCAAGAAACAAATTGACGAGACTTTACTGGATGTGAAATTCAGTGGAATTTCATGGCAGGGAGACGAAGGTTTCTATTATTCAAGCTATGATAAACCGAAAGAAGGAACTGTACTTTCCGGAATGACGGATAAGCATAAAGTATACTTTCACAAATTGGGAACAAAACAGTCTGAGGATAAACTGATTTTCGGAGGTGAAAAGACACCAAGAAGATACCTGAGCGCTGGTGTTTCTGAAGACCAGAGATACCTTATCATTTCTGCAGCTAATGCAACCAATGGTAATGAATTATATATCAAAGACCTGAAAAAAGGAGGAGACTTTGTACAAATTGTAAGCGGATTTGATATCAATGCTGACATTGTAGATACACAAGGTGATGACCTTTTCATTTTTACCGATAAAGATGCCCCGAATATGCGTCTTGTAAAAACTACAATCGCTAATCCAGCTCCTGCAACATGGAAAGATGTAATTCCACAGACAGAAAATGTATTGGGAATTTCTTCCGGGGGAGGCTATTTCTTTGCAACTTATATGATTGATGCCATCGATCAGGTAAAGCAGTTTGATAAAACAGGAAAACTGGTTAGAGAAATTACACTTCCCGGTAAAGGAAATATTTCAGGATTCGGAGGAAAAGAAAAAGAGAAAGATGTTTATTTCTCCTTCAGCAATTATATTACACCAGGAACTACTTATAAATTTAATGTAGACTCAGGAAAATCTGAAGTCTATCAAAAGCCTAAAGTGAAGTTTAATCCGGATGATTATGTTTCAGAACAGGTATTTTACACGTCAAAAGACGGGACAAAAGTTCCTATGATGATCAACTATAAGAAAGGAACAAAGCTGGATGGTAAAAATCCTACTATTCTATACTCTTACGGAGGTTTCAATATCAGTCTGCAGCCTTCATTCTCTGTAGTAAACGCTATCTGGATGGAAAATGGTGGCATCTATGCTGTTCCAAACATCCGTGGAGGAGGAGAATATGGTAAGAAATGGCACGATGCAGGAACAAAACAGCAGAAGAAAAACGTTTTTGAAGACTTTATCGCTGCCGGAGAATACCTTCAGAGTAAAGGATATACTTCAAAAGAATACATGGCGTTGTCAGGAAGGTCAAACGGAGGATTACTGGTAGGAGCAACAATGACCATGAGACCGGATCTGGCAAGAGTTGCCTTCCCTGGAGTTGGAGTTTTGGATATGCTGAGGTATAATAAATTTACTGCCGGAGCAGGATGGTCTTACGACTATGGTACTGCAGAGGACAGCAAAGAAATGTTTGAATACCTTAAGTCCTACTCTCCTGTACACAATGTAAAAGCAGGAACATGCTATCCATCTACAATGATCATCACCAGTGATCATGATGACAGAGTAGTTCCGGCACACTCGTTCAAATTCGGAGCAGAACTTCAGGAGAAACAGGCATGTAAAAATCCTATTCTACTGAGAATTGAAAAAAATGCAGGTCATGGAGCCGGAAGATCAACAGATCAGGTAATTAGTGAAAATGCAGATCTTATATCATTTGCTTTGTTTGAGATGGGAATAAAGAAATAATTCTAAAAAAGAATAATATTTATCAAACCGGTTAATTTTTTTAAAATTAACCGGTTTTTTTATGGAGTTATTGTTTATAATTCTTATTTTTATGCCGGATATTTAAAGTTTATTAATTCTAAATTAATTAGGTAATTATGAAAAAAAGAATTTTACTGGTTTGTGCATTGGCTGCTGGGCTGTCCAGCTTTAATGCGCAGAGGTGGGAACCGGCCTCGCAAAGAACATCAGAGATCAGAAAAGAAGTAGAAGTTCAGTATTCTTACAGGTTTGATTTGCAGTCTCTTAGGAATATTCTGAAAGACGCTGTAGAAACTGGAAAAGGAGCTCAGGCGGTTATTGTATCTCTACCAACTGCGGAGGGAAAAATTGAAAAATTTGCTGTTTATAGTGATCCTGTTATGGAAAAATCTATGGCAGAAAGATACCAGTTGGGTTCTTACGTTGGTGTAGGAGTAGATGATCCTGGTAAATATGTAAGATTCAGTACTGCACCTACTGAAATGCAGTCGATGATTATCAAAGACGGGAAATTTCAGTTTATAGAACCTATTACTACAGATAAGCAGGTTTATGGTGTTTTCTATAAAACGAAAAGAACAGAAGCTGACCATGGTTTTGAATGTACTACCGAGGAGAAAAATTTCAAAGATATTAAATCATTGGAAGCCTTTGGAAAAAAAAATCTTTCTAACGTAGGGATTACAAACAGACCTGCCAGTACAAAATTCAGAACCTATAGATTAGCTCTTTCTACTACAGGAGAGTATACAAAGAAATTTGACCCGGCAGGAGGGATAACCAATACGGTTACTCAAATGAACGCTACAATGACTCGTGTTAATGGTGTTTTCCAGAAAGATTTTGCTATTAAACTTATTATTCAGGATCTTCCCAACATTATATATACAGACCCATCAACAGACCCTTATACTGGAAACTTAAACTTACAGCTTCAGCAAACCTTAACAGCTCAAGTAGGGAATACGAATTATGATATGGGACATGTATTCAATGCTGCTGGAGGTAACGGAAATGCTGGATCTATCGGATCTACATGTGTTGATCCTGCTACAGCTACTTCATTAGCAAAAGGATCTGCGTTTACACAGAATACAAACCCGGTTGGAGATTCTTTCGATATAGATTATGTTGCCCATGAAATGGGACACCAGTTGGGAGGTAATCACACTTTTTCAAATAAATCAGAAGGATCAGGAGCCAATGTAGAACCTGGAGGCGCAACTACCATTATGGGGTATGCCGGAATTACAAGTGATAATGTTCAAATGTCTTCAGATGCCTATTTCCACTATAAATCAGTAGATCAGATTTTAACAAGTCTGGAGGGAAAACCAAATTGTGGTACTTCTGAAGATATTACAACTAATACACCACCTGTAATAGGTGCACTTACGGCATATACTGTTCCTAAAGGAACCGCCTATTATCTTGATGCATCAGCAACTGATGCAGAAGGAGATGCACTTAATTATACATGGGAACAAAATGATAGTGTGAATGATTTTGCTACAATCTCCGGAGATAGTGGTTGGGGCTATAATACACAAGGTGCTTTGACAAGATCCCGTTTTGGGACAAGCAGTGGAAGGAGATATTTTCCAAGCCTTCCTTTAGTAATGGACGGAATTCTTACCAATAAAACTGATGCTGCAAATAATCCAAATCCAAATTGGGAAACTGTATCTTATGTTCCTAGAACTGTACGTTATGCAGTAAGTGTAAGAGACGGGAATGCACAAAGACCAATGCTGTCTTCTTCAGAAGTTAATACAGTCATTGGTAATGATGGACCTTTTAAGTTTAACGGACTTACTACATCATCAGTACTTTATAAGAATGCTACTAACATTATTCAGTGGGAAGTAGCCAATACCAATACGGCCCCTTATAACTCACCGAACGTAAAAATAGATTATACATCCGATAATGGAGCAACGTGGACAGATTTGGTAGCTTCTACCCCTAATACAGGTAGCTTCACAGTGCAGATGCCTAATACAATCACGACGCCAATTAAGTTGAGAGTATCAGCAATTGGTAACGTTTTCTATGCCGTTTCTCCTCAGGTTACAGTGGCAGATGCTCCTACTTCTACAACTGCTGCTCCAACAGGGCTTACAACAATAAGCACAGAGGTGTTTAAGACAACAGCCAGAGTATCCTGGAATAGTGTACCTGGAGCAACTTATTCTGTTAATTATAGAAAGCAGGGTGTTTCAACTTGGTCAAATACAACCAGTACAACAAATTCAGTGGTATTAACAGGCCTTGAAGATGAAACAAATTATGAAGTGCAGGTGGCAACCGTTGTAAATACTGTGCCTGGAACATTCTCTAATAACTATACGTTTAAAACCAATGGGTTAAAAACAGGTGTTGATTACTGTATATTAAATACTGGAGTTACAGACTACGGAACTGTATATCAAGTTTCATTGAACGGAACCGTAGTTCATACAGACGGATCATATAGAGCATATAAAGATCTTAGTGAGAATCCTGCTAAGACACTGAATTTAGTTAAGGGAACTCAATATAGTTTAGATCTTAGAACTGTAATTTCAGGTAATTATTCTCAGCTTACAGCCAGACCTATAAGAATTAATGCATGGATAGACTATAACAGAAATGGGTTGTTTGAAACATCTGAAAGAATTTATGCATTAGGAAGTAGCAGCGTTTCTGTAAATAGTGCTGTTGGAGCAGCTGTAAACTTTACAGTACCAGCCACTGCTTATGCAGGCGATAAAACATTAAGAATGAGAATTGTTGCCAAGTATGGAAATTCAGATTTAGTAGATGCATGCGGCGAAATTCCTTCAGGTGCTGGAGGTATAATGGATCTACCTGTAAAAATTGCAGAAACCCTTGCTGTAAACGAAACAAAAGATGTAAAATCATCTGAAATTTCAATCTATCCAAACCCTGCAGATACTTTCGTAGAAGTTAAAAATCTGAAAGGAAAAGCAGATTATAAAATCTACACTGCTGATGGAAGATTAGCTCAGGAAGGACAGATTGATGGACAAAGAATTAATGTTGCTTCATTAAT
Organism: Chryseobacterium candidae; assembly: GCF_004916905.1. GTDB lineage: Bacteria > Bacteroidota > Bacteroidia > Flavobacteriales > Weeksellaceae > Chryseobacterium > Chryseobacterium candidae. The sequence goes on along the minus strand of NZ_SDLV01000004.1, from coordinate 170,658 downwards.
CAAAGGGATGTATGTGATCACTATCAAAGATGATAAAAATACTTACAATACGAAGCTTATCAAAAAATAAGCAGACGATATATCAATAAGAATGGCCGGGCATTTGCCCGGCCATTTTCTTTTACTAAATTAAAGTAAAACAGAATATTAACATAAGTTTCATGTTTCGTTCAAAAAAATTAACTTTACGGGGACAAAAATAATTGGAATGCGAAAGACAATTTCTGTGAAAAAACCGGATTTTAGTGTATCATCTCAGGAAAGAGAGATTTACAATTTTGAAAAAGATGGTCTTGAACTCAAATCATCCTATGAAAAAAAAGATGTAAAAGATGAATCATTAACGCAGACTTCTCCAGGAATTGCTCCCTATCTGAGAGGGCCGTATTCCACCATGTATGTTCAGAAGCCATGGACCATCCGTCAGTATGCGGGGTTTTCCACCGCCGAAGAATCCAATGCCTTCTACAGAAGAAATCTTGCCGCAGGTCAGAAAGGTCTTTCAGTAGCATTTGACCTGGCAACACACAGAGGATATGATTCCGACCATTCAAGGGTGGTAGGAGATGTAGGAAAAGCAGGAGTAGCCATCGACTCTGTGGAAGACATGAAGATCCTTTTCAATGAAATTCCACTGGATCAGATTTCAGTATCCATGACCATGAACGGTGCTGTACTTCCTATTCTGTCTTTCTACATCGTAGCGGCGGAAGAGCAGGGGGTAAAACAGGAACTGCTTTCAGGAACTATTCAGAATGATATTTTGAAAGAATTCATGGTGAGAAATACTTACATCTATCCGCCGGCACCTTCTATGAAGATCATCGCAGATATTTTTGAATATACTTCTCAAAACATTCCGAAATTCAACTCTATTTCCATTTCCGGATACCATATGCAGGAAGCAGGTGCAACACCGGTACTTGAAATGGCATACACGCTGGCAGACGGCCTTGAGTATGTAAGAACGGGAATAAAAGCAGGAATGAATGTAGACGATTTCGCGCCAAGACTCTCTTTCTTCTGGGCAATCGGGATGAATCATTTCATGGAAATTGCGAAAATGCGTGCTGCAAGATATATCTGGGCAACCCTTTTAAAACAGTTTAATCCTCAGAATCCAAAATCTCTGGCGTTAAGAACCCATTCACAGACTTCAGGATGGTCTTTAACAGAGCAGGAGCCTTTCAATAATATTACAAGAACAGCTATTGAAGCCTTATCTTCAGCATTAGGAGGAACGCAGTCTCTTCATACCAACGCACTGGATGAAGCCATCGCCCTTCCTACAGATTATTCGGCAAAAATTGCAAGAAATACACAGATCATTCTTCAGCAGGAAAGCGGAATATGTGATGTGGTAGATCCGATGGGTGGAAGCAACCTCGTGGAAAGCCTTACTCAGCAAATGATTGAAGAGGCGATGAGGTATATTGATGAGGTAGAGCAGGAAGGAGGAATGACCAAAGCCATCGAAGCCGGAATTCCAAAAATGAGAATTGAAGAAGCTGCCGCGAAAAAACAGGCTAAAATCGACAGTGGTGAGGAATTCATTATCGGAGTCAATTCATTCAAGTCCTCACTGAAGCAGGATCAGATCGAAATCTTAGACATTGACAATACCGAAGTTCGCAGAAAACAGATTGAAAGACTGAATACAATCAAAGCTGAACGAAATACTGAAGCTGTAGAGCAAATACTGAACGAAATCCGCGAAAGCGCTAAGACAGGAAAAGGAAACCTGCTGGCATTATGCATCGAAGCAGCCAGAAGAAGAGTTACACTTGGTGAGATGAGCGATGCCATGGAAGAAACATTCGGAAGATATAAAGCAAATATTAAAACAATCTCTGGTGTATACGCAATGAATGCCGGTAAAAATGAATACTTTGAAAAAGCCCTTCATCTGACTCAGAAATTTGAAGAAGAAGAAGGACGCCGCCCAAGACTAATGGTCGCTAAAATGGGGCAGGATGGTCACGACAGAGGCGCTAAAGTTGTAGCCACAGCATTTGCAGATATGGGATTTGACGTGGATGTTGCTCCATTATTCCAGACCCCTGAAGAAGTGGCGAAACAGGCTGTAGAAAATGATATTCACATTTTAGGTGTTTCTTCATTAGCCGCCGGACACAAAACATTAGTTCCGCAGGTTGTTGAAGAATTATCCAAACTGGGAGCAGATGACATTACCATCGTTGTGGGAGGAGTAATTCCACAGCAGGATTACGAATTCCTGTATGCCAACGGTGCTGATTTTATTTTCGGACCAGGAACCAATCTTCCGAAATGCGCAGTGGAAATTTTAGAAAGATTTTTAGAAAAATAATCAGAAAAGCTTTAATTTCAGGTTGAAATTAAAATGCAACCTATGAATCTGAAAAATATAATAAAGCCTGCAAGGAAAAAACTGTTTCTTCTTGTAGGCTTATTTATTATCGCTGGTGTTGTCCTGTTAGCGTCTGGAAACGAAAGTATATCCATACAAGACTCAAAAATTGTGGCAGATACTTCTTTGGTAAGAAAACATTTAACAGCTCTTACCCAAACACCGCAATTTAGAAACTATAAAAATATAGACCAGCTAAATGCGGTTGCAGACTATATCCATCAGACTTTTAATACGTATGGTGACAGCACCGCTTACCAGGAATATAAAGTAGATGGAAAAATATATAAAAACGTAATCACTTCCTTTGGAACAGAAAATAAAAAAAGAATTATCATAGGGGCTCATTACGATGTCTGTGGAGATCAGCAGGGTGCAGATGATAACGCCACCGGAGTTACAGCGCTTTTGGAGCTGGCAAGAATGTTGAAAGAGCAAAAATTGAAGTACAGAGTAGATCTTGTAGCCTACACATTGGAAGAACCTCCTTATTTCAGGACCGAAAACATGGGAAGTTATGTCCATGCAAAATACTTAAAAGACAACAATATCGATGTGTATGGAATGGCCAGCGTGGAAATGATCGGCTATTTCAGAGATGAGAAAGGATCGCAGAGCTTTCCTTTAGGAATCCTTTCGTGGTTTTATGGAGATAAAGGAGATTTTATTACTCTGGTTAAAAAGTTCAGTGGGGCAGGCCCATTTGTAAAAAACTTTATCAACAATTTTAAAGGTTCAGGGCAGATTAAAACCGAAACATTTTCAGCCCCCAAATTTGTTGCAGGAATAGACTTTTCCGATCATCTTAACTATTGGAGTTTTGATTTCCCCGCACTCATGATCACTGATTCATCCTTTTTCAGAAATAAAAATTATCATGAACCCACAGACACTCTGGAAACCCTCGATACAAAGAGAATGACAAAGGTTGTTGATGCCATTTTTCTCAGCATTATTCACCTTAAGTGAAAAAAAATATTTTGATTTTCAGAAAAATGTATATATTTGCACCTGAAAATCAAGTTTAACCAATTAAAAACAACGAAGCAATGTTCAGAACTAATCAGAATTCTACAGTTGGATTGCCACTTATGGTGGTAAGGCTTCGCGGTTTGGTACATTCTTAGAATAACAGTACAATGAAATATCAAAACCCGAAGTCGTAGAGATTTCGGGTTTTTTATTGCGCAATATTTCAAACTCCCAGGTTTACCCGAAATTTTTTAAGTGTCATTAAAGACGAAATAGGATGAAGTATATCACTCAGAACTATTATTGTCTATTATTAATCCATTCAACTAGTGTTTTAGTTGATTGAAAGTTGTGTGAGATAAAATAAAAACATTTATGATCTCACATCATACTTCTGTGAACAATGGAAAATGATAACCTTCTGTTCTCCCGCCTGAGAAGCGTGAGAAGCAGAAAAAGAACAATTAGAAAAGATGTAGAAAGGCAGATAAGAGCAAAATACGAACGTAGTAGAGAACTCTGGAAAATAAGAAAAAATCTTCCGTTGATGCCATTGGATAAACCCTATCAAAAAGGATTTGTAAGATTCTTTGTAGTAAGAAATGATGTAAAACAATCCAAAGACAGAGATTTTTTCGAAGGAATTTTAAAGAAGATCAATACCTATATGTATTCTGATAACCGGAAATTTCTAAAAAAGAAAAGAAAATTTGGAAGGAAAATATATGTAGAAAGAGAGCAGAAGCTCAGGTATATTACTTCATTTTCCTGGAATTATCCAAAATTAGAACTTACCGACAGAGAAAGACAATACTTTGAAAAGAAAGAAGATTATTGCCCTGTCCGTAAGATATTCGAAACCTACTACCAATTTACTGAACCATGGAGATTTACTCTGAGGGTAAAACCCAATATGATTACCCATTACAAACCCTTGGATCTGGAGCTGGAAAAAGAATATGCGGCGCTGGATTCCTATTTGGGACAGCATAAGGTAATAGGGATTATTCACAAGACTATTTTATGTAAGTCGAATCCATGGAAAGAAACGTATCAAAGAAAACTTATCAAAAGCAGGAAATATGTTACCTGCACAATGTCTGCAACAGAGATTGCAGAAAGCTTAGAGGACTTATAAGTCCAACTGTTATTTAAAACAAAAACAATGGGAAATTTAAAACTAAAAGGAAAAGATATATTAAAACTGGGCTATCCAAATAACCAAAGCGTAAACGTAGCCCTGGAAGTTATGAAAAGAAATTTTGCAACGAAGAATATTCACCACGTAAAATCTCTTTTAAAGGAAATCCTGCTGAATCCGGAAGAATTTGAAAAAGATCTCACCTTCGGACAAATTGCAGAAACCTTGCTTTCATCCAAAAAAACAGAAAAAAGAATGCTGAATTCACAGCGTGCTTCCTTTCAGATTTTTGGTACCAACATTTCAGAAGAGGCAAAAAATCAGTTATACACTGCTTTGAAACTGCCAATTTCTACTCAGGGAGCATTAATGCCCGATGCCCACAGCGGCTATGGACTTCCCATCGGAGGTGTCTTGGCGGTGGAAAATGCAGTAATCCCTTACGGAGTAGGAATGGATATAGGCTGCAGAATGAGCCTCAGTATTTTGGATACACCCGTTTCATATCTTGAAGGAGCAAGAGATAAATATGAAAAAGCGCTTGCCGAACACACAAAATTCGGAATGTATGAGACTCATAAATCTCACATAGACCATGAGATATTTGAAAGAGATACATTCGATATGATCCCGATCTTAAGGAGATTAAAGGGAAAAGCCATCAAACAGATGGGATCCTCAGGCGGAGGAAATCATTTTGTAGAATTCGGGAAAGTGGAAATCACTGAAGAAGACGAACAGATTGGCCTGCCTAAAGGAAAATATCTGGGAATACTTTCTCACAGCGGCTCAAGAGGTCTGGGGGCGGAAATAGCACAGTATTATTCAAGAATGGCAACAGAGCAGTGTCCGTTACCAAAAGAAGCCCAAAACTTCGCATGGCTGGATTTGAGTACCCATCTTGGATTGGAATACTGGACAGCAATGAATCTGGCCGGAGATTATGCTTCAGCCTGTCATGATGATATTCACAGAAGGCTGGTAAAAGCCGTTGGTGGAAGAGTAAAAGCCAGAATTGAGAACCATCACAACTTTGCCTGGAAAGAAATCCATAACGGTAAAGAAGTGATTGTTCACCGAAAGGGTGCTACGCCTGCTAATGAAAATGAATTAGGAATGATTCCTGGATCAATGACAGCAAAAGGATTCATTGTTCGCGGAAAAGGAAATCCGGGATCTCTAAACTCCGCATCTCATGGTGCAGGAAGAGCACATTCCAGAGGAGAATGCAGAAGCCTTTTCACTCAGCATGATATCAAAAAAGAATTGAAGCTTAAGAATGTCACACTGATGGGCGGAAATGCTGAAGAAGCTCCTATGGCTTACAAAGATATTAATGAAGTGATGAATGCACAAAGTGAGCTGGTAGATATTCTGGGAACATTCCAGCCGAGAATTGTGAGAATGGACAAATAATTAGCCTGATACCTTACAACCTTATAGGTTTCAAAAACCTGTAAGGTTTAATCAGGAAACATTTAAAAACAAAAAAAATGGGAGCACCACATAACATAAAAAGATACGATGAAGTCTGGCCGGAATTCAGAATTCGGTTCGGACTCGAAATTTTAAATCAATTAAAAGATAAAGTCATTATATCAGGGGGCTGGGCGTGGCATTTTATGTCGGAAAAAGGACATACGGAATACAAACATGCCCATGACCACAAGGATATTGATGTTTTTGTAAAAAAAGAAAATGTAGCAGAAGTAGTTATCATTCTTCAGCAGAAAGGATTCCAGAAAGTCTGGACCCGATATGACCATCTGCCAAGTGAAGAAAACTTTCGCAGGTATGAAAAAACGGTTGAGCTGGAAAATGAAAAAATTTACAGAATTACCATAGATTTCTTTGAAAGAGATGATCTAGAGACATTAGAAACCAATGGTTTTACCGTTGTGAGGCCTGATATTTTACTTTCTTTTTACAGAAATATTCACTCCAGTGACAAATGCTGGGCAGTGATGGCCGCAAAAGAACTATTACAAAAGGGAATAAATCCGGTAGGAAACCCTTTATTAAGCAAAATGCCAACATAAAAAATGGAAAAATTAATACAGATCACTTCAGGAAGAGGTCCTTTAGAATGCCAGTGGGTAGTAGCCAGGGTTCTGAAGACCTTTCTTGAAGAGGCAAAACAAAATACAATAGAATACGAAATCATTCATCGTGAAAACGGTGATGAAAATCTCACTTTGAAATCAGTGACTGTGCTTTTAACAGGAAAAGACCTAACCCCATTCTTAAAAAACTGGCTGGGAAGCGTCTGCTGGATTGGAAAAAGTACCTTCAGGAAGCAGCATAAAAGAAGCAACTGGTTCATCGGAATTTTTGAACTGGAAAATGTGAAAATGATTGATTTCAATGAAAAAGATATCCGGTTTCAAACAGCGAGAAGCCAGGGAAGCGGAGGACAAAACGTAAACAAAGTGAATACAGCAGTGCGTGCCACTCATATTCCCACTAAAGAAACTGTTTTTGTACAGGATTCCCGTTCACAGCTTGAGAATAAAAAACTATCCATTAGCAGATTAAAAGAAAAGGTAACGGCAGTTTATATCCAACAGCTGGAAAGAAAGCTGAAAGAAACCTGGGCACTTCATATGCAGGTAGAACGCGGAAATCCGGTTCGTACATTTTCAGGAACAGATTTTAAAAAGAATTATGAAGACAAGACATTCAAAAAACAAAGAAATGCCTTGAAAAATGACCTTAAAAACTACAAAAATGACCTTAACTAAAAGCAAATATTATTTTGAAGCATTAGACTATTTTCCATTCAATCTTTCTGAATGCCTGGATGCGCTGAACTACGCACTGTCTTATGAGCCTGAAGATGCAGACAGCCTGTGTCTGATGGGAAGAATATATTCCGAAGAACTGAAGGATTATGAAACAGCAAAGAAATACTTTGATGAAGCCATGCAGAGTAACATTTCAAATATCAATATTCCCAAATATTATATTGAATGTCTTTTGAATAATGAAGATTATAAAGAAGCAGAAAAATTGATAGCATTTGCCTTAAAACTAAAAGGAATTGACAAATCAGAAATTCTGAACTGTCTATCTCTTCTTCATGAAAGAAACTTTGAATACAAGCAGGCTTTAGGAACTCTTAAAGAAGCCAAAAAATTTGCTTACACCCGCGCTGCACTTGAAGTGATTGAAGACAGAGAAAAATTAGTCAAAGGAAAGGTTACCAGAACGCGAACCGTAAAAAAGGCAGAATAATCTGGCTTTTGACTTATAATAGAAATAGTGTGACTGCCTCAAAAGCTAAATCATTTGATTTTTGTCATTCTGACGAAGAAAGAATCCCATTGATAACAATAAACATGAGATTCTTTACTCCATTTTATTTCATTCAGAATGACAATTTTGAGGCAGTCTTATTTCTTATTAACAGAGATCAGATAATCATACACCATTTGATGCTGGTCGTCAGTAAGTTTAGCCTTTGGAGCCATTCTGCTTAATGTATTGATCCATCCCTGGTTGTCATGCTTGGTAGGTTCTGGCAGTTTATGGCATTTTGCACAGGAATTTTCAAAAATGGTTTTCCCTTGTGCCAGCTGCTCAGATGAGGTATATTTGGGCCCTGTAACAGCCACACTTTTTGGTCCGCACGATACCAGCAATGCGGATGCTGCAATACCTGTTAAAATGAATTTTTTCATATCCTTTGATTTTATTTGATGATTATTTCTTCACAGAAACAATATAATCATAAACCCATTGATGCTGTTCATCCGTTAATTTTGCTTTTGGAGCCATAGAATTCATGATTCCTACCCACTGTACAGGATTGTGTGAAGCAGGATCAGGTAATTTATGACATCTTCCACAAGAGTTTTCAAAGATTGTTTTCCCCTGTGCAATCTGTTCCGCAGTAGATGTTGAAGTACCTGGAGCAGCACTGGATGTAGCAGCTTTCGGCGTACAGGAAACCAGCAAAATTGCAGTAAACGATGCCGCAGCGATGAGTTTTTTCATGTTTCTTTTTTGATATATAACAAATGTAATAAATTCCTTCAGCCTTTAATACAAGCTGTTCTAGTTTTAATTTAGAAGAAATAAAAATTAAATCAATGAAAAATTGCAATATTAAATCAAACAATTTTAGTCTTTTAGCCGATCAATATAAGCCGGGTATTGACCATTCGCATTTTAATTGTTAATTTTGAATCAATGAAATTTTCTACAGAAGAGTTAATAGAGGGAATACAGTCAGGAAACAAACGCCTGATTGCAAAAGCTATTACATTGGTTGAAAGTAAAAAAGCAGAACACAGAGTACAGGCGGAAGAACTTTTGAAGAAAATTATGCCTCTTACCGGAAACTCTGTGAGAGTAGGAGTAACGGGAGTTCCCGGAGCAGGAAAATCCACTTTTATAGAAAACTTCGGACGCCTCGTAATTGCACAAGGCAAGAAAGTGGCTGTTCTCGCTATTGATCCTAGTTCGGCCATCAACAAAGGAAGTATTTTGGGAGATAAAACCAGAATGGAGGAGCTTGCCAAAGAAGAAAACGCATTCATCCGTCCTTCTCCCAGCTCAGGATTTCTTGGAGGAGTAGCCAATACTACTTTTGAAACCATGATGATCTGCGAGGCTGCAGGATACGATTATATTTTAATAGAAACCGTAGGAGTAGGGCAGTCTGAAGTACTGGTAGCTGATATTACTGATGTTTTTTTATTCCTTAAAATCATTGGGGGAGGAGACGAACTTCAGGGTATTAAACGAGGAATTATGGAAATGGTTGACCTTATTTTTATCAATAAAGTGGATCAGGATAACCTTCAGAAAGCGAAAAATACAAGACTTGAACTGAAAAGAGCTTTAGATTTCATTCCCCCTAAAGAAAAAGGCTGGAAGATCCCTGTGCTATTAGGATCTGCTCTTCATAACGAAGGATTACAGGAAGTCTATGATACAATATTCGAATTTATTGACCTCAAAAAGAAAAGCGGCCGTTTTGAAGAAATCCGCGTTCAGCAGGCTGAAAAACGATTTGAATATTGGGTTCAGGAATATATTTTATCCCTGATGAAAAAGAGTGATGCATTAGAAGAAGCTTATCACATGCATAAAAAAAATGCTTCAGCTATGATTTCCAATCCAAGTACTGAAGCAAAATTATTTGTTGAGAAGTTCTTATCTAACGAAAACAGGGATTAAGGTTTCTCTTTTTCCTGCTTTATCTCCGTTTTTGAAACATATCCGTCATAAGTAATTGGTTGTCTGTCGTTACTTCTCATAGAAACGAAAGCCTTACCGTTTTTAAAAATTTCTATATTTACTTCATCTACATTTCTTGCATCTTTAGGCTTGAATTTTAAAGTCCAGGTTCCCTTTTTATTCTGAGATTTAGTTACGGTAAAATCTTTTGAAGTAAATCGGTAGCTGTTATCACTTGTGTTTCCGTAAGTTGGATTGAAAAGTCTTCCAAAATAGGGTAATACCACATCCAGTGTATTTTTACTTACATCAATGGTATAGTCTCCATTTAGATTCAGCATTCTTGTTGCAGTAGAATTAGGCATTGAGTTCATGACATTAATAACATCATAATTCGTAGGATTGGCTCTTTGTGCATAGAAGGTAAACTCCTGGGAATTCACCAAAGTGTCTACTGTTTTCGGATCTAATGAACCTTGTGAAGCACAGCTCTGAAATAAGAACAGGAATCCAAAAATCATCAGTAAAGAAATATACTTTTTCATAATGATATAATTATTAAATTTAAACAGCAAAATGTATGCAAATATATTCTTTCTGAAATATTTTGGAATAAAAATTGTTAAGGTTGAATTATTAACACTCAAAATATGAAAGTTACACATCTATTAGGAATGGGAGCTATTGCTCTGTCGGCTGTTGCCTGTACTACAAACCCTATTACGGGCAGGTCTTCTTTACAGCTGGCCAACAATTCGGAAATTTTAACAATGTCTTCACAGGAATACAGAACGACATTGTCTAAAGGTAAAGTAATTACCGGTACGGCAGATGCAAAGAGAGTGGTAAATGTAGGAAACAGAATTAAAAATGCAGCAGAAAGATATTATCAGAGTATTGGAAGATCAGCAGATCTTGCAAGTTACAGCTGGGAATTCAATCTTTTGCAAAGCAATGAGCTGAACGCCTGGTGTATGCCTGGTGGAAAAGTAGCAGTCTATACCGGAATATTACCGGTAACAAAAGACGATAACGGACTTGCAGTAGTAATGGGACATGAGGTTTCTCATGCACTGGCAGGCCACGGAAACGAGAGAATCTCTCAGGCAATGGTAGCTCAGTATGGAGGTGCAATCCTGGGAGGAACAATATCAAATTCACAATGGGCAAGTGTTTTCCAGAAGGTGTATCCTATCGGTTCACAGGTTGCTTTATTGAAATATGGAAGAGGTCAGGAATCTGAAGCCGATGAAATGGGTCTTTACCTGATGTCTATGGCAGGATATGATCCGAGAGCGGCCATTCCTTTCTGGAACAGAATGGAAGCAGCATCTACAGGAGCAAGGCAGCCTGAGTTCTTATCTACCCACCCGAATCCGGAAACAAGAATTTCAGATATCAATAAGGATCTTCCGAAAGCATTGCAATATTATAAGGCTGCGGGAGGTAAAATATAATTAGAATTTTAATCTTGAGTAAGGCCTTATTAAATTTTTAGTAAATTTGGTAAGGCTTTTTTTATAAATCACCTAAACACAATATTATGAAGAGTTTATCAATTACCGGACTTATACTTTTAGCAGTTTCTGCATTGCTTTTTTATCTTACAACTGATTTTGCCGTAGAACAAATAAAAATTTCCCACATTATGGGAATAATGGCAGGAGTTGGAATAGGTCTTATCATTGGAGGAATGGTAGGGTATCTAAGCAAAGGAAGTGCTATGAAAGCGGAACAGAAGAAAAAAGAATTCAAACAGTTGCAGAAAGACAAAGAAGAGCTTGAAAAACAGGCTGCAGAAATTGCAAAACGCCAGGCTGAGCTTGAAGAGCAAAATAGAAACCCTCAAATTTAAATTTGAGGGTTTACAGTTGTTATTTTCGATAATTTATTAGAATTTATATCCTAAACCTACCATAAAAAGGTTAGGTCTGTTGTCATATCTGATTTCCGAACCGGAAACTTTGTTGATGAAGTTTCTTTCGTCTTTACTGAAAGCGCCTTCATATCTTGCATTTACAATAAGCTTTTTAATTTCAAGCTGTGCTCCAAACTGATAGCCTACGGTAAAATCATTTTTAGCATTTTCTTTGAAATCGTTGTAAGTATTGTCTTTGTTTAAGTTAAAACTTCCTACAGGTCCTACAAAAACCCCAAGCATATTCCCCAGAAGGTTATATCCTAAAAGAACAGGAACATCAATACGGTTGCTTTTTACATCAAATGTAGTGTTTTCCGTAGTAAACTCATTTTTAAAGTGAGTATAATAGATCTCCGGCATCACAAACAATGAAGTAGGAAGACCTACTTTTAATGAAAGCCCAACGTTGAAACCTACATTATTTTTACCTGTTCCGGCAATCGCATCATTCACTGTTCCTTTAATATTGGACCAGGAAGGTGAGCCTGTCGGAAAAATTAAGTTGGCTTTACCTGCCAGTGAAATCTGTGCAGAAGCCCACATTGAAAACCCTAATAACGCTATACTAAGTACCTTTTTCATTATCGTCTATTTTTGTATTTGTCGTTTCAATCGTTTTATTATTCTCAAGTAAATATTCTCTCAGCTCTTTAAAAAGTTCTGAAGAATAAACGAAGTCAATCAGATTTTTATTGCCTGCAGTAATAAGAATGTCTTTGTTTCCTTCCCATTCTTTAATTCCCAGCCTTAGGTATACAATTTTCTCACCAATCGTCATTACAGAGTTCATATCGTGGGTATTGATGATGGTGGTGGTGTTGTATTCTTTTGTGATTTCGTAAAGAAGATCATCGATTACTTTTGAAGTATAGGGATCAAGTCCGGAATTGGGCTCATCACAAAACAGATATTTGGGATTGTTCACAATAGCTCTCGCAATAGCGACCCTTTTCTGCATTCCTCCCGAAATTTCAGAAGGGTATTTTTTGTCGGCTTTATCAAGATGTACTCTTCCTATTACCTCAAAAACCCTTTTCTTTTTTTCTCTGTAGGTAAGATTGGTAAACATGTCAAGAGGAAACATGATATTTTCTTCCACAGTTAAGGAGTCAAATAAAGCACTTCCCTGGAATACGGTCCCGATTTCTGAACGTAGATGCTGTTTTTCATCTCTGGTCATGGTATTGATATCCTTACCATCAAACAGGATTTCTCCGGAAGACGGCATGTAAACATTCAACAAACTTTTTAAAAAAACAGTTTTCCCGGAACCACTCTGCCCAATGATTAAGTTTACCTTTCCTTTATCAAATGAGGTTGAAATTCCCTTAAGTACTTCAACTTCATCAAAACTTTTCTTAAGATCTTTTACCTCAATCATCAGCTTAATATTAATTGGGTTAAAATTAATTCAGAAATGATAATGAATACCATTGTCCACACCACTGCCTGCGTACTGGCTCTACCTACTTCCAAAGATCCTCCTTTCACAAAATATCCGAAATAAGAAGGTACTGTTGCAATAATAAAGGCGAAGACTGTTGTTTTGGTAAATGCATAGTAAATAAACAAATTAGGCATATACATTTGAATACCCGTAATATAGTCGTTCTCCGTCCAGTTTCCTGTTAAAATTCCGGCAATATACCCTCCAAGAATACCAAATACAATACTGATGGCAATAAGGAGAGGATTAAAAAGCATACAGGCGATGATTTTCGGAAAGATCAGGAAGTTGGGTGAGTTTACTCCCATAATATCCAGTGCGTCAATTTGTTCTGAAACTCTCATCGTTCCGATACTGGAAGCAATATAGGATCCTACTTTACCGGCCAGAATAAGGCTGATAATGGTAGGCGCAAATTCCAATACCAATACCGCTTTTGTAGCATATCCTACAAATGACGGCGGAATAGGGAATGAAGAAGCATCAAAGTTGTTGAACATCTGAATAGCAACTACAGCCCCCACGAAAATTGAAGTGAAGACTACGAGCCCGAAAGAATTTACTCCCAAATCATTAATTTCTCTCATAAACAGCTTCCAGAAAACCCTCATTTTCTGAGGTTTCTGCAGGGATTTTCCCAAGAGGATAATGTATTCCCCTATCGCTGTGAAAAACTTTTTTAACATACTGCTAAATTAGACTTTTTTATTTAATTGGGCTAGAGTCAAGAATAAGACCAAAGCTTAGTTTTGTGTTAAAATTATTTCGATGTTTATACTGTCCCGCTTTTTATTTCGCATTTTTATCTCCTCCAATGACTAATAAAACGGTTTTTAAAATAATGACCAGATCGAGCACGAAACTCCAGTTCCTTACATAGAAAGCATCAGCCAGAACTCTTTTTTTCATTTCTACTTCTACATCTCCGAAGTCACCACGCAGTCCATTGGCCTGTGCTAATCCTGTAATACCCGGATTAACCCTGCTTCTTAAGCTGTATCTTCCGATTTTGGGTTTGTAATAATTGTCAACCGCCAGCATATGGGGGCGTGGCCCTACTACAGACATCTCACCTTTCAAAACATTAATAAATTGAGGAAGTTCATCAAGACTGGTTTTTCTTAAAAACTTACCCACTTTGGTAATTCTGGAGTCATTTACGGATGTGGTTTTGGTGGTAGATTCATCATTGACAACCATTGTTCTGAATTTAATACAATTAAAAACCTCTTCATGAAAACCATATCTTTTCTGAAGGAAAAAAACAGGGCCTTTGGAAGTTGTTTTGATCAAAATCGCAATGATTGGAAATACCCATGAGCAGATTAAAACCAATATAATAATAGAAAAGAAAATATCAAATGTTCTTTTCATCAGGAAATTAGAATAATAATCTAATGGATATCTGGCCTGATTAAGTACTGGCTGGGTTTGTATATATCCAAGGTCATAAAGGAAAAAATCGCTTTGTGTAATGCTTGGGATTAATGAAATATGAATCTTATTATCCTCAGCCAGTCTGAAAATTTCATTTTCTAGAGTTTCATCATAGGAGTTTTCCATAGATAAAAATAAGGTATGAATTCCGTTTTTTTTCCAGAAAGAAACCAGTTCATTGATCCTGACGCCTGAATATTCGTATTCGAATATTCTGTATCCATAGTCTTTACGTTCTGTAAAGATATTTTTAAGAATTTCTGTGGAGTGGCTGTCTCCCAAAAACATGACATTCCTGTAATTCGCTCCAAGGGATCGTAAATACTTGATTGCGAAATACACTAATGATTTCACAAGGAAGATGGAAATAAAAAGGTAAAGAGAAAGCCAGTAAATATCCGAATTGAAAAATACATTATTACTTACCTTTCCTATAAGCAGCACACCCAGTATAAAAAAAAGGAAATGGATTAAGAGGCGTTCAAGAAACAGGGTATAAGTAAGATTCCTCGGAATATTATATATTTTTGTTCTACCGCTCAGCAGCACCCAGAACAAAAACAACAGCATGAGAGAGAAACTATTCTGATACCAGGTTTCTTCATTATATTTTAAACTTTCGTTTCTGCTTATAAAAAAGAATATGAAGATAGATGCAATAACCATGAGGTCAAGCAACATAATGATTGATTTCAGGTATCTGGAGTATCGAATTCTCTGCATCTATCGGTATTATAGCGGATAAGCCCGGCTAATTTACATTTTTTTACGGTATATTCAGATATTTGTGAGTCTGAACAGAAGCCTGCCATTCAGGGTTTTCCAGGATGAAATCTGTAATCTTAGGATACATATCATTTCTTTTGCTCCATTCACTCTGAAGATAAAGCTTACAGTTTTCAGAAACTTTTGCAGCCTGTTCCTGAGCAAAAGTAAAGTCATGCTGATTGAAAATGATTACTTTAAGCTCATTAGCCTTTTGATAAATTTCTTCTTTAGGAAGCCCGGTTTTCTTTGGTGAAAGAGTAATCCAGTCAAGCTGTCCGCTCATAGGATAAGCTCCTGAAGTTTCGATATGTACTGTACAGCCCAATTCTTTCAGTCTGGAGGTCAGGATATCTAAATTCCACATTAAAGGTTCACCGCCAGTCAACACTATTGTTTTACAGTGTCTAGCCGCAGTTTCTGCAATTTCCTCAGCATTCATCAGGGGATGAAGTTCCGGATCCCAGCTTTCTTTTACATCACACCAGTGACATCCTACATCACAACCTCCCAGCCTGATAAAGTATGCTGCTTTTCCGGTGTGTGCTCCTTCTCCCTGTAAAGTATAAAAATGCTCCATCACAGGGAGCATTTTACCTTCTTTTAATAAAATATCTTCTTCTTTATTCATTTTAAAATTAGTCGTTATAGACCGAAGTTTTATAAGCAATGATGGTGTTTTTCATCAACATTGCTCTTGTCATTGGGCCTACACCTCCAGGTACCGGAGTGATCCAGCTTGCTTTTGCAGCACAGCTGTCAAAATCTACATCACCTGCAAGGTAATATCCTTTCGGAGAGTCATTATCTACTCTTGTAATACCCACGTCCACGATTACTGCTCCTTCTTTGATCATATCTCCTTTTAAGAAGTGAGGATCTCCCAAAGCGGTAATGACGATGTCTGCTTTTCTTGTATATTCTTCAATGTCTTTTGTGTATGAGTGCGTAAGGGTAACGGTAGAATTTCCAGGGAAATCTTTTCTCCCCATAAGGATACTCATCGGTCTTCCTACAATTTTACTTCTTCCGATAATTACACAGTCTTTTCCTTTTGTTTCAATATTGTATCTTTCCAATAATGTTAAAATCCCGAAAGGAGTTGCCGGTAAGAAAGTATCCATTTCAAGAGCCATTTTTCCGAAGTTTTCAGGGTGGAAACCATCTACATCTTTTCTAGGGTCAATAGCGTTGATGATCTTCTCCTGATCAATCTGATCAGGTAAAGGCAGCTGAACGATAAATCCGTCTACTGCTTTAGATTTATTAAGCTCATCAATTTTTTCCAACAGTTCAGATTCAGAAACAGTGCTTGGAAACTTGATTAAGCTGGATTGAAATCCTACTTCCTCACAGTCTTTCACTTTAGAGTTTACATAGGCCTTGCTTGCTCCATTATTTCCTACAAGAATAGCCACCAAGTGTGGAGCTCTTCTTTTGCTTGCGAGAATCTTTTCTACTTCAACCTTGATCTCTGCTTTTATTTCCTTGGATACTTTAAGTCCGTCAAGAATTTCTGCCATTTTTACTTTTTTACTTTATAGATTTACTTTTACTTTCTTTTTACTTACTATTTATTTTCTTTATAGTAATTGATCAATCCATTGGTAGAGCTGTCATGAGAGCTTATAGCTTCATTATTTTCAAGCTCAGGAAGGATTTTATTGGCTAATACTTTTCCTAATTCCACTCCAAACTGGTCAAAGCTGAAAATATTCCAGATGACACCCTGAACAAAAATTTTATGTTCATACAGAGCAATCAGCTGTCCTAGTGAAAAAGGAGTTAATTCCTTGAATAATATGGAGTTAGTAGGGGTGTTTCCGTGGAAGACTTTGAAATTGATCAGTCGGTCTATTTCTTCGTCAGATTTTCCGGAATTTCTCAATTCTTCTTCCACTTTTTCTTCCAGTTTTCCAAAGGCAAGTGCTTCAGTCTGAGCGAAAAAGTTGGCTAATAATTTATCCTGGTGATCAGAAACATGGTTAGGGCTTTTTGCATAGGCAATAAAATCTGCAGGAATCAATTCTGTTCCCTGGTGGATTAATTGATAAAACGCATGCTGGCCGTTTGTACCTGGTTCTCCCCAGATGATTGGTCCGGTTTCATATTCTACGAATTCACCGCTTCTGTCTACACATTTTCCGTTACTTTCCATATCTCCCTGTTGAAGATAGGCAGCGAATCTGTCCAGATATTGAGAATAAGGCAGGATTGCATACGTTGTAGCAGCATAGAAATTACGGTACCAGATTCCCAAAAGTCCCATTAAAACAGGAACATTTTCAGAGAATTCTGCCGTCTGGAAGTGCTGATCCGTATCATAAGCCCCTTTTAGAAGCTGTTCGAAATTTTCATACCCTACGGAAAGCACAATACTTAATCCGATGGCGCTCCAAAGGGAATATCTTCCGCCTACCCAGTCCCAAAACTCAAAAATATTTTCTTCTGCAATTCCGAACTTCTTAACTTCTTCAATATTAGTAGATAAAGCAACGAAGTGTTTCGCTACATCTTCCTGTTTTCCTGCTTTCAGGAACCAGTCTTTAGCTGAATTGGCATTCGTCATTGTTTCCTGAGTCGTGAAAGTTTTGGAAGCAATGATAAATAAAGTGGTTTCAGGATTTAAATCTTTCACCACTTCTGCGATATGATTTCCGTCCACGTTGGAAACAAAGTGAACGTTTAATCTTGTTTTAAAATGCTTTAAAGCCGAACAAACCATTACAGGACCCAAATCTGATCCTCCGATCCCGATGTTGACTACATCTGTAATTTCTTTTCCGCTGAAACCTTTATGTTCTCCTGAAATAATCTTCTCAGAAAAATACTTCATATGCTCAAGAACTCTCTTGATCTGTGGTTTGATGTTTTCTCCATCTACGATAACTTCACGGCCGGAGAAATCTCTTAATGCCGTATGAAGAACTGCTCTTCCTTCTGTTTCATTGATTTTGTCACCAGAGAACATTTTGGAAATAGCATCTTTTAACTGGCTTTCCTCGGCCAACTGCAATAAAAGATCTTTTGTTCTGGAGTCGATCAGGTTTTTAGAATAATCAAAAAGATAGTTGTCCTTGTGTAGAGAAAATTCATTAAAACGGTTCGGATTATACTGGAAAAGAGTTCTAAGATCAAAGTCATTTCCACCGAAGTGTTCATCAAGTGCTTTCCAGCTGCTAGTTTGTGTTGGATTTATTTTTGATAGCATATTACAGAATTTTTATCGCTCAGAAGATCATATATTGGATGAGAATAGCCCATAATCCATAATGATTTATTTCTGATTTGCAAATTTACGGAAAAATAAAACCTCAGATAAATTTGAAGATAATAAATAACGATTTTTTAAAAAAAACAAAACCTCAGAACAGATCTGAGGTTTGATAAAATGTGTTTTGTGACATGAGTTTTCAATGTTATTCATCCATTTCTTTAAGAATGTTTTCAAGTTCTTTGGCACTCTTTCCGTAGATATACTTTGTCCATAAAACGATACTCGTTATGATTGCTAAAGTTCCGATGAGTACTGTGATAATTAATCCCTGTTGGTGAGAAGTGGTAAGTTCTGTAAGAGATTTTCCCTGTTTTTCCATCGTGTTATAAATAACCAATCCTACTGTTATCAGGAAATGGGGAAGTAATAAAAATCCGAAAGACTGATATCGTTCCATATTCAGACGAAGCTCATGATATATTTTCCAAAGACTATTTTTGGTGTTTCCTGTGTAAAGTTCCGTCTGTTTATAAAATTTATAAAACCCTAGCAGATAGTATGATGAGATAACGACCATCATGGTATAGGAAACATAATAAATAATATACTGTGAAGATGGAAACTGAAACTGGAGAGGAAAAAAAGCGATAAGAATAATAGCAAGAATCTGCATGGGAAATTCTCTTTTCATATTTTTCTGAATCTTTTCTATAGGGTGTTTGCTTTCCTTTAATTGCTTTATGGTGTCAGGAATATGGACGTCACTGTCTTCTTTATTCCACTGTTCTTTTAATTGATCAAAATTCATAACCTGATTTTTTTATGATTTGCTGTATTTTATCTTTTGTTCTGTTAAGCTTTACGCGGGCATTACCTTCACTGAGTCCCAAGTTATTTCCTATTTCTTTGTGTGACATTCCTTCCATGAAATAAAATATAACGGCTTTTTCCAGAGAGTTCAGCTCCTGAACGGCACTGTAGAAAATTTCCAGCTGCCTGTCCTTTGCAGGGTTGTAATCCTCCTGCTGTGCTTCAAAATGAGAAGGAGCATCCGTATGGTTATTGGATCTCTGTTTTTCCTTTTTTAAAAAGGTAATGGCGGTATTAATTGCAACCCGATACATCCAGGTAGAGAATTCACTGTTTCCTTTAAAATTCTGATAAGATTTCCAAAGCTGGATAAGAATTTCCTGCTGAAGGTCTTCCCTGTCCTCTACGGAATCTGCATAAATCCGTGAGGCTTTGTATAGAATGCCCTTGTGCTGATTGACGAGCTTTAAAAAAGTGGTTTCGTTTAAACTGCTCACAATTGTTTCATGGTTTGGTTATGGTTACAAGCCTGATACAGGTTTTACGGTAAACCCCTTTGCCTGAAGGAGAGGGATAATTCCGTTTTCACCCATAAGATGAGACCCTCCGACAGCAAATAAAGAGCTTTCTTTTTTCATCATATCCGGCATTATTTTTACCCAGTTTTGATTTCTATTGGTAAGCATAGCCTTTTCCTGGTGATCATTCATGAATCTTTCATCCTTAAAAAGACTGTAAAGGGATTGTACATTTTCATTTTTAAAAGCTTCAATCATCTGTGTGAACAATATTTGGTATTCTTTATCCATTTTCAATTGAGTAATGATGCTCTTCAGATCATAAGCTTCATTGATCGATTTCATCTGATCTTCTACTTTTTCAAGTCCTTTGATGCTTTTTTTATCTTTCATTGCTTTCTGAAGAAGTTCCATTTCGTAAAGTTTAACTTCGTTCTGAGCGCAGGGGATTGCTTTTGTAGAAAGAAGAGCATACAATGTCTGAGGGCTTGAAGAATCTATACTTTTCAAATCAGTTCCGTAATTGGCAAGAACTGTATTGAGTTCCCTGGCTTCTTCAGGTGAAAGCTGATCCGATATTTTTTTATCTGCTTTAAACATTTTTTGAAGTGACATCATTTCAGCAGGATCTGTATAGTTGATTTCCATGACAAAGTTTTCAGATTTCTCAAGAGCTTTCAGTACCTTAGGTTTAATCTCAAAATCTTTACTGCATAAGATATGAAAAGTCCCGGTAATATAAGAAGGCTTAGAAAGACCGTTCCCGGATACTTCCCAAAGCAGGCTGTTGTCTTTGCTTATGTTTTTGCTTTGAGCATTTGCTGTTATAGAATTCAATGACAATAATGCCGCGAATCCAAGTTGTATTAAATTTTTCATTGTATTAATTTTTTGATTTTCTGTTCTTTTAAACAGTAGGTAAGACAGTTGTTTTAATCGTTACAGTTTTTTTTCAAAAAAATAAAAACCTCCCGTAAACAGGAGGTTGTAAAATCTAAAATTATGATGATAACCAATTGGTTAGGATAGCTTTTTTATTCCTGGATTTTTGAATGTTCAGGTTTTGAAATTTTTCTTTTTCTTAAAAAATAGAGGATTGCAGCAGCAATCAATACCAGAGGCCACACGTTGATAAGAGCCACTATAATTCTCTGAATCAGATAAAAGCCGTACACAAATCCATCTTTAGCATCATAAATAAAATTGTATTTATATTTATTGTCAATGCTTGTTGTATTGGTAACAGCAATTTCAGCAATGCGTAATTGAGGTTCTTTGATGTAAATGTCAATCGTACTGTATTTCAAATCATCTGTCATGTTCATGCTGGAGAGTTTTTGAAGATTTCCTTCAGACATATTTTCATCATCCAGTGTTACCTTATCTTTATTTGTTTTCAGCTTGCTGATGTTCTCAGAAGTCTTTTGATTCCTTTTTCCTTCCAGTTCAGAATATTTGATGTTGGCTGTTACATCTTCCGCATTAATGGATCTTGAATTAAGAAATAACTTGTTTGTATTGATTGCTGTTAAAAGTTCCCCAAGTTTTTCCGTCGGAATACGCACCTGCATTCTGTTCTCTGTCTGGTATTTCTTAATCAGCATAGCCTCTTCGTCAGAAGTATTGTAGGTGTTTTCGGAAACTACATTGCTTTGCAGATTACTATTGGTAACAAAACCTCCGAGTTCCTGCACAGATTTTTCAATAGCAATCGTTGCATTATATACATCTTTTACTTCCATATTCACATCCGCAGTCTTGATAAACTGCTTGTCTTTTACTTTCATTTCTGCAACAGATGAAATACTGTCGGAAGCAATAGCAGAGGCAGAGTCTGTTGTAGCGTATGCTTCAAGGTCTGTGGAAGCTACTTCTCCTTTTTTACATGAATAAATTCCTAATAAAAGAACGGCTGACAGAGATAATGTAATGTAAGTGGTTTTCATAGCGTTGATTTTTGTTGTTTTGCTTGAGTCAAAGTTCAGTCAGGATCTTTTGTAATGCTTGAAAATCAAAAGTAAAAATCTTGTAAATAAAATTTCAGTTGTAATGGGTTGAAATGTAGTGTTTTGTAAAATATGCTTGGGCTTTAGTGATTGCTTTCGGAGCAGTTTTTGCTTATCATTTACAAACCAAAACTACAATCTATCACTATGTCAAATACTTTTTCCAAAATCAGAAACGCAATAGAATTATTTAGATCCATAGATTTCGATCAGTTGAGTACCATTTCTCAAAAGGTAGATCTGCCAAAACTGATGCAAAATTTCTCAAAACTGGATGATAAACAGCTTTCCGGACTTATGAAAATGCTTGATCCGGAAAAGAAAAAGAAAGAATTACCACCTATTGATGGCGACTTTTATGATATATACCATACCCTTACTCCAGAACAGCGTGAAATTCAGCTTAAAGTAAGAGCGTTCATGGAAAAAGAAGTCAAGCCTCTGGTTAATCACTATTGGCTCAGAGATGAATTTCCTTTTGAACTGATTCCAAAATTCCAGAAACTGGATATCTGCGGCGTTACTTATGAAGGATATGGCTGCCCGGGAATGCCTTTCCTGATGGAAGGTGTTATTGCGATGGAAATGGCAAGAGTAGATGCTTCTATTGCCACATTTTTCGGAGTACAATCCGGGCTGGCAATGGGTTCTATTTATATCTGCGGATCTGAAGAACAGAAACAAAAGTGGCTTCCGCAGATGCAGAAATTTGAAAAAATAGGAGCTTTTGGGCTTACAGAGCCGGAAGTTGGATCAGGAGCTGCGGGCGGACTTACAGTAACCTGTAAAAAAACACCGGAAGGCTGGATTCTTAATGGTCAGAAAAAATGGATTGGGAATGCTACTTTTGCTGATCTGGTTATTATCTGGGCAAGAGATCTGGACAGCGGAGAGGTGAAAGGATTTATTGTTGAAAAAGATAATCCGGGATATTCCGTAGAGAAAATTAAAGGAAAAATGGCTTTAAGGATTGTCCAGAACGGATTGATTACCTTAAAAGACTGTCTTGTAACCGAACAAAACCGTCTGCAGAATGCCAATTCCTTTAAAGATACCGGGAAAGTACTGAGAATGACCAGAGCAGGAGTAGCATGGATGGCTACAGGCTGTGCCCGCGGAGCTTATGAAAGCGCATTGGATTATACCCGGAAAAGAGAGCAGTTTGGAAGACCTATTGCTTCATTCCAAATGATTCAGGGACATCTGGTAGAAATGCTATCTAATCTTACTGCCATGCAGACAATGGTTTTCAGACTGTCTGAAATGCAGGATGAAGGCATTTTAAAAGATGAACACGCTTCTTTAGCTAAAGTTTTCTGTACCCTCAGAACAAGGGATATTGTTTCCCGAGCAAGAGAAGTAATGGGAGGAAACGGAATTCTGCTGGAATATGATGTGGCCAGATTTGTTGCCGATGCGGAAGCTATATATTCTTACGAAGGAACAAAAGAAATTAATTCGCTCATCGTAGGACGATCAATTACAGGTTTCAGTGCTTTTGTATGATACAGGTAGCAGATGATAGGTTATAGTTTATGGGCTGTGCCAATGTGATTCACAACAGTAAATTTTAATTGAACGCTATAAAAACTGCAACCTGCAGCCTATTATCTGCAGTCTTATGAAACTAAATGCTTATATTTTTCCTTATTGTCAATAATCATCCAAAGGTTGATCAGAAACATTACCCCTGCAATACCCATTCCCATAGGAGATTTATCCATTGTGAATACATGGGTAACAATTCCTACCATGACAGGTAAAATAACAATAGCTCCCAACGCTCTTGTTTTTGGGAAAATAAATAATAATCCGCCAATGATTTCTGCAATACCTACTAAAGGCATCAACCAGCTGATTTCTCCAAAAGCAGCGAAAAGTTTCATCTGCTCAGGAGTAGGTTTTTCCATAGGCATATAATTAAAAAACTTGTTTAATCCGGCATTAATAAACATAAGCCCGAAAAGCAGACATAAGATGAGTTTTATTAATTTCATGATTGGTTATTTTATATCAAATGTAAAATAAAAATGGTATATTCTGTATTTAATTTGATATAAAATGTAAAATTAGTGTTAATGTGTGTTAATTAATATTTTTTTTATAATTTATATCTTGCTGCTTTTTATGCTATGTTTCAAGTTTATAATATTCAAAGTTAGATTTCTATCACTTATCATTAATTGCCTAATCCATTTCCTTCAACGTAATATTCTTGGAAATCTTATAGCTTTTTTTCTTCTTATGAGGTTTTGGCTCTTCGCCGAGTAATCTTCCCCAAGGTTTGAGATCGTCTACTCTTTCACAGATAATTTTTATAATAGCAATTGCTGGGATACACAGGAACATGCCCGCAATTCCCCAAAGGTGTTCTCCTAAAAGGATTCCAATAAAAGAAAATAAAGCATTGATCTTTACTTTAGAACCCACTACAAATGGAAGAACAATATTGCCATCTACAGCATGAATAGCAATATACCCCAAAGCAACATAAATACATGTTGAAGGCGTAGAAGTGGCAAACGCTATAAAACAGGAAATCAGAAGAGAAATAAAAATTCCCAGATAAGGAATGACGTTTAATAATCCCGTGAGAACTCCCAGAAGAATAGCATATTTCACTCCCAGAATAGTAAGAAGGATTGAAGTAAGAACAGATACAATAATCACCTGAAGGAAAAGACCAAAAATATATTTCTTGGTCATAACCCTGATTTCACTTACAGCTTCCTGTACACTGGCTTTATGTCTTTCGTTGAAAACTGTAACGATAAAATTGTTTAATAGTCTTCTGTAATTTAGAATAAAGATAAAAAACAGAGTGAAAAATATAATAAATCCAAATCCTGTTGAGAATATCCCAAATGTAAACCCTAAAATCACCCCTGATGAAGACAGAAGCTTATTCAATCCCTGATTGATATAATCTACCTGTTCATCTACTTTCACATTGAATGTTTTGGAAACCCAATGCTGAAGACCATTGAAAACAGTGGTGAACTGTTCTTTGAGATGTGGAAGATCTTTGCTAAAGTCAGAGAGCTGATTGGTAAAGAAGTAAATAATTCCGCCTAAAATCATCAGCATAATGAAGACTGAGGTCATTGTGGACATTGATCTTGGAAATCTCAGCTTTCTTTCCATAAAAGTTGCCGCAGGCAAAAAAAGCATAGCCATCAGGAATGCCAGGAAAAACGGAGCTAAAATACTCTGTCCTAATGCCAGAAGATAGCCAAGTCCAATGATGGAAATCACCACGAGGGTAAGCTTGACAAGGAAAGGAAGTCTAAGAAAATTCATAATCTATAAATATGCGGTGTGGAATAAAAATAAGAAAACCCGTCTGAATTAAAAAAAAAATTATTCAATCGTTCGGAATTATCTAGTGTTCAGCAAATTTTATTCCACCTGGCAGAACAACCTGCTTTTTTGTAAAAAGAAAAACACGCACTGAATATCAGAACGTGTTTCATTATTGAGAAGTTAATATGTTATAAATTGTTTTTATTCTTCAATGGCAATGTCAATGACTTCTTCCATTCTGTTGACATAATGTACTCTCAGATTTTTCAGATAATCTTTTTTGATCTCCTCCACGTCTTTTCTGTTAGCTTCGCAAAGGATTACGTCTTTGATTCCTGCTCTTGTTGCTGCAAGAAGTTTTTCTTTGATTCCTCCCACCGGAAGCACTTTTCCTCTTAAAGTAATCTCTCCCGTCATCGCAAGGTGAGGTTTTACCTTCTTGTTTTTAAACGAAGAAACCATTGAAGTCAGCATGGCAATACCTGCAGACGGTCCATCTTTAGGGGTTGCTCCTTCAGGAACGTGTACGTGGATGTTTTTCTTTTCAATATCTTCCTGGGAAATTCCCAGTTCATCATGCTTAGCCTTAATGTATTCCAAAGCAATAGTTGCAGACTCTTTCATCACCGTTCCAAGATTTCCGGTCATTGTTAAAGTTCCTTTTCCGTTGCTCAAAATACTTTCAATATAAAGAATATCTCCTCCTACGCTTGTCCAGGCAAGACCTGTTACCACACCAGGAACTCCCGTAATCTCAGATAAACTCTTCGGTCTTGGAACGCCAAGAATTTCATCCACTTTTTCCAATGAAATTTTGGGGTCATACTCCTTTACCAAAGCAGTCTGAAGAGCTACCCATCTCCCAATGGCTGCAATTCTTTTCTCCAAAGTTCTTACTCCACTTTCTGAAGTATGAGCTTCTATAATATGCTTAAGTTCTGCATTTCCGAGTTTGAATGATTTTGCATCCAGACCATTTTCTTCCTGCTGTTTCTTGATTAAATGTCTTTTGGCTATCTCAATCTTTTCTTCCAATGTATAACCGGCAATCTGAATGATCTCCGTTCTGTCCAAAAGAGGAGTCTGTATTGTTGAAAGTGAGTTGGCAGTAGCAATAAACATCACCTTTGAAAGGTCATAGCCCATCTCCAGGAAATTATCATAGAAAGACTTATTCTGCTCTGGATCAAGAACTTCCAAGAGTGCTGAGCTTGGGTCCCCATGAAGACCCTGTCCGATTTTATCAATCTCATCAAGAACAATTACCGGGTTAGAAGTACCTGATTTTTTGATAGACTGTAAAATTCTTCCTGCCATAGCACCAATATACGTTTTTCTATGCCCGCGGATCTCACTCTCGTCATGAAGACCACCTAATGATAATCTTACATATTTTCTTCCCAATGCATCAGCGATAGACTTTCCTAAAGATGTTTTACCAACACCCGGAGGTCCTACCAATAATAGGATGGGAGACTTCATATTGTTTTTTAGCTTTAAAACAGCCATGTGCTCCAGAATTCTTTTCTTGATATCTTCCAATCCGAAGTGTGCTTTGTCAAGTACTTTTTCAGCTTTAGCAATATCGAAAATATCTTTCGTATAGGTTTCCCAAGGTAGATCTGTAAAGAAATCAAGATAATTTCTCTGTACATTATAGTCCGGGGAATTAGGGTTTTGACGTTGAAGCCTGCCGATTTCCTTCTGGAAATGGTCTTCTACCTCCTGGTTCCATTTTTTTGTTTTAGCCTTAGCAATAAGGTCTTCCACATCACTTTCAGGTCCGCCACCCAGCTCTTCCTGGATCGTTCTGATCTGTTGATTAAGAAAATATTCTCTCTGCTGTTTATCAAGATCCTTCGATGTTTTCTGATGAATCTGATTTCTCAGTTCCAGTTTTCTGAAATCTTCATGCATCATTTCATAGCACTGGTTGGCTCTTGTCATCAGACTTTTTTCTTCAAGCAGTTTTTGTTTTGCTATTGAAGAGAAATTAGCATTCGTGCAGATGAAATTCAGAAGATCATCATTATTGTTAATGTTTTTGATTGCGAAGTTTGCCGCATTTGGGATATTGGGATCAAGCTCAATAATCTTTAAAGCAAGATCCTTGATGTTCTCCAATAATGCTTCATACTCTTCCTGATCTTTAGGTCGGTTATCTTTTAATTTAGATATTTCCGCTTTAAAATAGGGTTGGTTATCAATGATTTTTTTAATCTTAAACCTGTGGAATCCTTTGGTAATAGCTGTAATATTGCCTTCCGGAAGCTTAATGATCTTAATGATCTTTGCCAGTGTACCGGTGGTATATATATCTTTTTCGGAAGGTTGTTCCATATCCGAGTTTTTCTGGCTTACAATTCCAATAAAATCTCCGTTCTTCTGTGCCTCTTCAAGAAGCTGTATGGAGGTTTTTCTTCCTGCAGTAATAGGAATTACAACATTAGGGAACATAACCATATTTCTTACTGGAAGTATAGGGAATATTTTCTGTTCGGAATTTTTATCAGTCTCTGCGAAGTCGGAAAGATTGATTTCTTCAGTTACGATATCAAATCCGTCACTGATCATTTCTTCTAAACTAATATCTTCAAATTCTGTCATAGTCAATCGAATGACAAATTGTCATTTTCGTTTTTTATCATTAAAGGAAATTTTTATAATATACTCTGAAAACGTGTGGCATATTATAATGTTTTAAAAATGCACAATACTTATGCCATTTGTTTTTTACTTAAAAATACGGTCAAAATTTCCTTTTTTAGTTAATTTTTGCATCAAAAATCAAAATAAAGCAGTTCTGTTTCTGTAATTTCTTAAAAATGTGTATTTTCGCAAACTGATAAAAAACTATAATTTATAAAATGGCAATTTTAGGACAGATTAGGAGTAAGCCTTGGCTTTTAATGGGAGTAATAGCCTTAGCGCTTTTGGCGTTCCTGGTAAACCCCGAGAGTATCGACAAGGTTTTTGGTAAGAATCCTGACGTTTTAGGAAAAGTAAACGGTGAGAAAATCACCCGCGAAGAGTTCAATGATCAGCTTTTCGTGTTGCAGCAGCAGGCTGAACAGCAGGGTCGTCCGAAAAACGGTCTTGAAGAGCAGGCATGGCAGTTACTTGTACAATCTAAACTTATCAAACAACAGTTTGAGAAATTGGGCTTTGAAATGACTGATGATTATTTCTGGAATCAAATCCAGTATGATCAGATGTTTGCTCAGAATCAACAGTTCTTTGATGAGAAAGGTAATTTTAAAACTCAAGAGCTTAAAAAAGAAATTGAAACATTACAAAACACCAATCCCCAGGGATATACTCAATGGTTGAAAACAAGAAAGACAATTGAGTACAGACTAATGGCAAGACAGGTGTTTACCAATCTTTCAGCAGGTATTACTACAGGTAAGAAAGAAGCTGAAGAATTGATGAAGCAGAGAGATCAGCTTGCAGATATCGACTTTGTAAAAGTAGATTATGCAGCTTATCTTCAAAAAACAAAGATCAATGTTACCACACAGGATCTTGCTGATTACATCAAGAAGCACCCTGTAATGTTCAAAGCTGAGCCAAGCAGAAATATTGGTATTGTATTTTTCCCATCTAAACCTAGTGCAGCAGATGATGCGGCAGCCCTGAAAGAAATTACAAAATTATATTCAGGAGGTACAGATGCGAGTGGAGGAACTGAAAACTTCCAGAATACTAAAAACGATTCTATGTTTGTAGCAGCAAATTCTGATGCACCGTTCAATCCTCAGTATTTGAATCCTGCTCAATTGCCTCCAACCATCAAAAATCAGATCACTACAGCAGCAGTAGGTCAGACTTTTGGTCCTTATAAAGAGCAAGATGTATATGTAGTCTCTAAATTGGTTGGTAAAAGACCTTCAGATTCTACCTTATCAAGACATATCCTTATTGCATTCAAAGGAAGCCCTGCAGGTGAAGGGGTAACAAGAACTAAAGAGCAGGCTAAGAAACTGGCAGACTCAATTGGTGCTATTGTAAAAGCTGCTCCTGCAAAATTCACAGAATTCCTTAAGCTTTCAAGCGATCCTAATTCTGCCGCTCAGGGTGGAAGCCTTGGATGGACAACACCAGAGACGCCTTTCGTTCCGGAATTCCTTGCTTACCTTGCAAGTAATCCTAAAGGAGCTACAGGGGTGGTAGAAACACAGTTCGGTTACCATATCATCAATATTGAAGATAAAAAATCAGGATCAATGGGGTATAAAGTTGCGAACCTTGTGAAAGCAATCAAACCTTCAGATGCTACTGAGGCTGAAACAGACAAAAACTCAAGAAAATTCATTCAGCAGGTTCAGGGGAAATCTTTCAACGATTTCGTGAATATTGCTAAGAAAGGAAACTATCAGTTCTCTAATCCAAAAGCAGCGAAAAGATTTGAAGGTCAGCTTCAGGGCTTAGGAACTGAAAAAGATGCTGATATCCTTACCTGGGCTTTTGATAAGAAAAGAGAAAAAGGAGATACTGAATTATTTACAGTAGAAGGAACAGGAGATAAAATTGTAGTGTATCTGAACGGAAAACAGGAAGCAGGTCTTGCTGATCCGGAATCTGTGAGAGATCAGATCGAAGTTATTGTTAAAAATAAATTGGCAGCAAAACAAATTTCTGATAAGATTACAGCAGCAAAAGCTTCCAGCTTAGATCAGATTGCTAAATTGTTTGCCACTTCAAAACAATCTGCTCAGGTGAACTTATTGAATCCTTCAGTGGCAGGTGCTATGGAACCTAAAGTTGCCGGTGCAGCATTCGGTGTTGCAAAAGGTAAACTTTCTAACCCTGTTGAAGGAGGAACAGGAGTTTATGTTTTGATCAAAAAATCAGAAACTGTAAACAAGCAACCTGGAGATCTTAAACAGTTTACAGAATCTCTTACCCAAAGAAGTGCCGGAATGTTCGGACAGGCCTGGATGAAGAGCCTTCAGGATAACGCAGATATCGAAGATTATAGAATCGAAATCTGGAACAAGCTGGGAAATCAGCAACAATAAGAAAATCATTTCAATGATATAAAAAGCGACAAATTTTTTTGTCGCTTTTTTTTGTATTTAACGCAGAACAATAAAGGAAAAGATTTATTTAAAATGTATTATATTTGCTTATTAGAAAAAAATTAGCAAGTGAAGTTCAGTAAAGAATTAAAAGCTGGTGTGATTGCACTTCTAGCTATCGTAGGCTTTGTGGTATTGTTTCAGTTTATGAAAGGGAAAAGCCTTTTTACTACCGATAATATATTTTACGCAAAATATGACAATGTAGAAGGCCTGGCGCAATCTTCTGCAGTTTCTATTAATGGTTTGAAAGTAGGACAGGTAGACAAGATTATTCCTATTACCGCAAAAGATGGAAAAATTAATTTTGTCGTAAAAATTACAGTAGACAACAAATTCGAATTTTCAAAAAACTCATCATTGGAGATCTTTGAACCCGGATTAATGTCTGGTAAAGAAATGAGAGTGAACCTTATGTATGGAGGGCCTACTGCAAAAGACGGTGACACTTTAAAAGGAGCTTTCAAACTGGGAACGCTGGGAAGTCTTTCTTCTCAGGTGGGTCCGGTAAAAGA
This sequence comes from Chryseobacterium candidae, assembly GCF_004916905.1. Lineage (GTDB taxonomy): Bacteria > Bacteroidota > Bacteroidia > Flavobacteriales > Weeksellaceae > Chryseobacterium > Chryseobacterium candidae. Next base: position 139,952 of record NZ_SDLV01000004.1, on the reverse strand, counting down.
TCAGCTACAGGTGGTTCTGCACAGAGTCGATTCTTTAATGGCAAATGCCAATCAGGTTTTTGATGCTCAGAACAGAGCTGAAATAAAAGCTTTATTGGCCAACCTTAATAAAACAGTAGGAGCATTACAGGCTACAGCAGGAAGTGTAAATACGCTTGTAGGACATAATGATCCAAAACTGCAAAAGGTGCTGGATGATGCAAGCCTTACCATGCAGAGCGGAAAAGTTACCCTGGATAAATATGGAAATCTGGCGCAGAGCATAGATACTAAACAGTTAAATGCTACTATTGCCAATCTGGATGCTACAGTAGGGAAGTTAAATCAGGTTATTGGGGGGATAGATAAAGGAGAAGGAAGTTTAGGTAAACTGATGAAAGATGAACAGCTTTACAACAACCTGAATTCAGCATCTTCCAATTTGAATTCATTAATTGAAGATATGAAAGCGAATCCGAAGAGATATATCAACTTCTCGGTTTTCGGAAAAAATAACAAAGACTAATACGCCTTATGCAGTACATCGATAACATTATTTTCCTGATTTTATTAGTGGCGGGATTTGGGCTGTTTGCCAAAAGCCTGCAGAAAATTTATAGAAATATCAGGTTAGGTCGCAAAATCAATAGAAACGACAGAAAAGGAGAACGTTGGGAAACGATGGCCCGTGTAGCCATGGGACAGAGTAAAATGACAGCACGTCCTGTTGCAGGAGTTTTACACCTTTTTGTATATGTAGGTTTTGTGATTATTAATATTGAATTAATAGAAATTGTTGTTGATGGAATATTTGGTACTCACCGTTTTTTATCAAGTATTTTCGGTCACACATTTTATAACTTCTTTACGGCAACATTAGAAGTTCTGGCACTTTTAGTAGTGATTGGAGTTGTCATTTTCTTTATCCGTAGAAATTTTTACGGAGTGAAGAGATTGACGATGAAAGAACTTTTCGGATGGCCAAAAAATGATGCAAACTGGATTTTGATTATTGAATTCGCCTTAATGATGGCTTTCTTTAAAATGAATGCTTCAGATTTTATTTTACAGTCCAGAGGTATTTTCCCGGAACATGGAAGCTTCCCGATCAGTGAGATGACTTTTGTTCCGTTCTTAGAAATCTTCAATTTTGATAACGGGTTTTTGATATTCACAGAGAAAGCTGCATGGTGGTTCCACTTCGTGGGGATTCTTTTCTTTATGAATTATCTCTATTACTCAAAACATTTACATATTATCCTTGCGTTTCCAAGTACATGGTATGCAAATCTTGATAAAAAAGGAAAATTCAACAACCTTGAATCTGTAACAAAAGAGATCAAATTGATGATGGATCCCAATGCAGATCCTTACGCTGCACCAGCTGAAGGAGCAGAAGCGGACGTGCCTTCTAAATTTGGGGCTGAGGATATCTTCGATCTGAACCAGGTGCAATTGCTTAATGCATATTCATGTACAGAATGCGGACGCTGTACTTCTGTTTGTCCGGCAAATATTACCGGGAAAAAGCTTTCTCCGAGACTGATCCTGATGAAAACCAGAGACAGACTGGAAGAAGTAGGAAGAAATATCGATCAAAACGGAAAATTCGTTGATGACGGTAAAAAACTGTTGAACGATTATATTACCAAAGAAGAACTTTGGGCTTGTACCACATGTAATGCATGTACAGATGCCTGTCCGGTATTGCTTGACCCGCTTTCCATTATTTTTGAAATGAGAAGATTCCTGGTGATGGAACAGTCTGCTGCTCCACAGGAACTGAACCTGATGATGACCAATGTGGAAAACAACGCAGCTCCTTGGCAGTATAATCAGGCTGACCGTCTGAACTGGGCATCGGAAAACTAGATAATTAATCAATTTGAAAATTTGAAATTGATTATTGTCTATATCACTTTCAAATTTCCAAATTCTCACATTTTCAAATTGAAAAAGAAATGGATTTCACTATAAAAACAATGGCAGAGTATGCTGCCGAAGGAAAAGCACCAGAAGTTTTATTCTGGGTGGGATGTGCGGGAAGTTTTGATGACCGTGCCAAAAAAATTACAAAAGCATTCTGCAAGATATTAAATAAAATAGGGGTAGAATTTGCCGTTCTGGGTCAGGAAGAAAGCTGTACCGGAGATCCTGCAAAAAGAGCCGGAAACGAATTCGTATTCCAGATGATGGCTCTTACCAATATCGAAGTGTTAAATGCTTACGAAGTAAAGAAAATCGTAACGGCTTGCCCACACTGTTTCAATACCCTTAAAAATGAATATCCAAGCCTTGGCGGACACTTTGAAGTAGTACACCATACTCAGTTCCTTAAAACCTTAATGGAAGAAGGAAGACTGAAAATTGAAGGTGGAGCATTCAGAGGGAAAAAAATTACTTTCCACGATCCATGTTATCTGGGACGTGCCAATGATGAATATGAAGCTCCAAGGATGCTTCTTGAAAAACTGGATGCAGAGCTTGTAGAAATGAAACGCTGCAAAACCAACGGGCTTTGCTGTGGAGCAGGAGGTGCACAGATGTTTAAAGAACCTGAAAAAGGAAATAAAGACATCAACATTGAAAGAACAGAAGAAGCGTTATCTTTTGAACCTAAGGTAATTGCAACTGGATGTCCTTTCTGTAATACCATGATGACGGATGGAGTAAAACATTTTAATAAAAATACTGAGGTAGCCGTAAAAGATATCGTAGAACTTCTTGCTGAAGCAGAAGACTTATAATTGTAATCTTATACAGGTTTATGAAGCTGAAATGGAGGCTCTCCTTTTTGTTTATCATTTCTATACTTGCTCTTCTTACATTCTGGAATTATAAGAACAGAGTATATGATTGGGATATGCCCGGCTATATGGGATGTATGTATACTTCCGAGTTCCCGGATTCTCCGGATAAAGTCCGGATCATTACGTACGAAGACATAAAAAAAGAAGCTCCAGCAGAACACTATACAGACATCATCGGAATAAAGCAATGGGACATTCCAAGGCAGTATTTCGTAAAAAATACACAATCTTTTACAGAACAATTACCCTATTTTCAAATCAAAGTAGGGTATATTCTTGTAATAACTCTTTTTTATAAGCTTGGCTTCACAGCGCCAATGGCAGTTCTGTTTACCAGCCTTATTTCTTACTTTTTTTCAGGAGTATTACTTTTTTATATCCTGAAACTGCTGTTCCCAAAGAAATATGGGCTTGCGATGATTGTAACGGTTGCCGCAATGCTTTTACCTCCAATGACTTATATGTCGAGGGTTTCTACGCCGGATATGTTTATTTTTCAGTTTATGCTGATCTTTATTATCGGTTTAATTAAAAAATGGAACAAATGGGGAATGTTTGTACTTTTATTCGGTATTACTTTTATTCGGCCGGATTATATTACATTCACGCTGACTTATATTATCGCTGTTTTCTTTTTCCATTATTTTCAGGAAAAGAAAATTGATGTTTCTTTTATTGTTCAGGGAACAGTGCTTCTGGCAATGTATCTCGCAATCATTAAGTTTTATCATTATCCTGGATGGAAAGATCTGTTTTATGATACTTTTATTGACCGAAGACCTATTATTTCAACACATCCCATCGATGTTACTTTAAAAGACTATCTAAGCATTATTTATATCAAAATCATTTATTTTAAAAAAGTAACTTTATCGTTAGCCATTATGATCGGAGTGATCTTCTGGCGTTCCAAAGACGTGTGGGTGAGGATGATTTCAGTTCTTTTTGTGGTGAATGTCTATATCAAATTCTTTTTCTTTCCACAGTCTGCAGCTTTAAGGTTCTTCTTCCCTTTTATCTTTCCGGTTTTTATTATGATGCTTTACGTACTGAGTAAAAAATACAATGATCTTAAACTCGGGAAAATTGCGTAATTTTGTCTTTACAATGATACGGACATTCAATAGTAACTAGAATAAATGTTGATTGTTCAATGTGTTGAAAAATAAATACTTACATTATGAAAATCGAAGAATCTAATATTGTAGAAACCAACGACTACAGAGTCATTATATATCCGGCTTCAAGACCTTTCGAAACCAAAGAAGCAAAAGCCATTACCGAAAAACTATTTGATTTCCTTGCAACATGGGCAGCTCATGGAAAACCGCTTTCTTCTTCTTTTAAAATTGAAAAGAACCAGTTTATCATCGTATGCGTGGACGAAGAAAAAGAAATGGCTTCAGGATGCAGCATTGATGCTTTAGGAAAGGTGATGAGAGAAATTGATGAAGAATATCAATTGGGTCTTTTTGACAGAATGAAAGCAAGCTTTGTAGAGAATGGTGAAGTAAAGACTTTAAAATTAATTGATTTTAAAACAAAACTTAGAAATGGAGAGTTATCAGACAATATCCAGGTTTTTGACTTCTCCAAAAATACTTACCTTGACTTTTTAAGCCACTTTCTCCTTCCTTTGGAAAAGAGTTGGGCAGCTTCTATAAAATAATCGCTGTAGAGCTGATACAAAAGAAATAATCATAAAGTGGAAAATATATTTCCACTTTTTTGTTTTAATGTATATTTGTACAGATTCGAGCAGATACTAATGCCTAAAGTACTTTTTTTAACGACCTCCCACAGCTATAATGATGACCGCATTTTTTATCATCAGGCAAAAGCTCTTAGAGATAACGGGTATGAAGTAAAAATATGCAGTTTATGCACAGATTATAAGGGTGTTATGGATGGGATTGAAATAGAATCTTTCGCCGTTCTTGAAGAAAGTATAGGAACAAAAATGGAAACTTTCAGAAAAGTCTGCCTTGCTTTTCATCCGGATTGCATCATTGGCTCTGAACCTCTGGCCATAGTAGCAGTAAAGAAATTTGTAAAAGAGCACAAGATAAGCTGCATCTATGATGTTACAGAATGGTATCCTTCTATGTCAATGCTTCAGAAGTACAGGTTTCCGGCTAAAATTTTTCATGCTTTAAAGTTTTCTCTTATACAGTTGTATGCCGGATTTTTAAGTACTCATTTTATTTTTGGTGAAAGAACCAAGAAGTTCCCTTTAGCCTATTTCTTTGGATTTAGAAAGCAGATCATGCTTCCTTATTACCCTGATTATCTTTACATTAAAGAAAGCGTAAAGCAACTCGATCCAAACGTCATCAAGTTATGTTATACCGGTCAGATTTCTAAGGATAAAGGAATTGATAATTTTTTCAATGCAATAGATAGGCTTCGTCAGAAACTGCCAGCACTACAAATCAGGATTCTGATTATTGGCTCAACTATACAGGAAAGCGATGAGTTCTACTTTTCATCATTACTGCAGAAATATACTTTTGATGATATTGAGATCAGAAAGCCAACAAGTTTTGAAACATTTACAGAAGCATTTGCAGAGGCAGATCTTTGTTTTGATCTTAGAGAAATCAATTTTGAAAACAATCATTCGCTGCCAATAAAACTGTTTTATTTTATGGGAGCAGGAAAACCTGTGATTTATTCAGATTTGAATGGGATCAGGAAGCATATGGGAGAGCTTTCTTTTGGAAGCCTGGTTAACCCTCATGATGCTGAAGCAATTTCGGATATTATCATCCATTATATCAGGGATCCGGAATTCTATCATTCCTATGCCGTCAATGCACGAAAAGAATTTAAAGAAAAATATAATTGGGAACTTATAAAAGATTCCTTCGTTGATTTTGTAAAAGAGTCTATTGATCAATAATCACTATGCAGCTTACTATCCTTAAAACCTTTGTCTCCCGTTTTCTTATTCTGATCCTGAGTTTCGGACTGGTGATCTATTCTACGAATATGTGGGGAAGTGAAGGTAAGGGAACCATTTCTATTGTGGTGGCCAATGCAGCAGCAGTAAGTTTTTTCAGCAGTATCTTTTCCGGAAGCAGTGCTTCATATTTCGCATCAAGGTTTAAAATAGAAAAGGTTTTATTGTATGCCTATCTGTGGTCTCTTCTGACTGGTCTTTTAATTCCTTTTTTATTCAGTATAGCTTCTATTCAGGGTGAATATCTATTGTATCTGATCGGAATATCTGTTTTTTCTTCACTCTTATCTACCAATATCAGCTTGTTTATTGGAACACAAAATATTAGAAAGTTTAATGTGTATACTGTTTTACAACAGTTGGTCCATATTATCTTTATAGGAATATTGGTATATGGGTTTGGAAAGAAAGATGTTACTGTGTATTTTCTTGCACAGATTGGCTGCCTGGCGCTTCTTTTCCTCACTAGTTTTTTTCAGATTATCAAAAAATGCAATATTTCTGAAATATCATTCTGTAAAGAGGTGGGTAGAAATATGTTTGAATATGGCTGGAAAACCCAATTAAGTGCTTTTGTTCAGTTTTTGAATTACAGGCTTTCGTTTTATTTCTTAGAATATTTTGAAGGCATAGCCAGTGTTGGAATATTCTCCGTCGGAGTTACTTTCTCGGAAGCGATATGGACCATTACCCGCAGTATTGCTGTCATTTTATACTCAGATGTTGTCAATAGTAAAAGCAGGGAAGAATCTATAGGGAAAACCAAAGAATCTTTGAAACTGACTTTTTTTCTGATGATAGGTTTTGTATTGGGGATCATTATCATACCGTCTCAGGTTTACGAGTTGATTTTCGGAAAAGAATTCAGAGAGACCAAAGAAATAATGCTGCTTTTATCCCCGGGAATTTTTGCCATTGCGGTAAGTGATATGGCGGGACATTATTTTTCAGGAATACGGGAACTTAAAATATTGAATATCAAATCAATTGCGGGTCTTTTGGTTACCGTTGTTTTTTCCTTCATTGCAATACCCAGATGGGGAATTTTGGGAGCATGTATTGCAACTACATCTTCCTATTTTGTTTCTGCGTTTCTGTTATTCAGAAAATTTTATAATTCCACTCCCTTTAATTTGAAAGACTATACGGTTACAAAAGAAGAGATACAGCTCTTAAAACAGAAATTTTGGAAGAAATAATTACTTCCGGCACCACTATAAAATAAAGTCATTTTCCTATTTTTACAGATATATTAACTCATCACTATGTGCGGAATCAGCGGTTACTATTCATTTCATAAAAGTATTTCCTCAAAAAATATTCTGGAAATGAATAAGGCAATCAGACACCGTGGGCCGGATGATGAAGGATTCTGGATATATAGTAACGGAGAGAGAGTTTCTTTTTCAGGAAATGATTCCACGCAAAAGATCAAAGAACAGTTTCCGGTTTTAAAAGATGAGAATTCTGCTATTGCTTTAGGTTTCCGAAGATTATCTATTATTGATCTTTCTGAAAAAGGGCATCAGCCTATGCTCTCGGAAGATGAACAGATCATTATTACCTTTAACGGAGAGATTTATAATTTTAAAAAGTTAAGAACTGAACTTGAATCTTTAGGACATTTCTTCCGCAGCAATTCTGATACTGAAGTTATTCTCAAAGCTTATCAGGAATGGGGAAATTCTGCCTTTGCAAAATTAGATGGGATGTTTGCCGTTTGTATTGTAGATCTTTTCTCGCAAAGACTTGTACTGGCAAGAGACAGGGTAGGAATGAAGCCTCTTTTTTACCATTACAGCAAGAACGGTCTGGTTTGGGCATCAGAAATAAAAGCATTGCTGAAGAATGAACTGGTAAAGCCTGAAATCAACTGGAATGGAGTCTATACCAATTTTCTTTTTCAGACAACGTTGGCTCCGCAAACCTGTTTTCAGCATATTTTCTCTCTGGAATCTGCTTCTTTTATGACTGTTGATTTAAACAATCATAAAATCATCAAAGATAAATTCTGGGAGATGCCTTCGCCGTCTGAAAAAAATATTTCTGAAGAAGAGGCTGTGAGAACAATAGATCAGCTGCTTTCCGAAAGTATTTCAGAACAATTGTATGCAGATGTTCCCGTAGCAGTAATGATGAGTGGTGGAATTGATTCAACGTTAATTGCTTCAAAATCAAAGTCTTTCAGCGGTCATGTTAATACATATACAGTAAGTTATCCGTTTTCGGAAGAAGAAGTAAATAATGCATCTCTGGCCGCCAGACATTTTGGAGTTCTGCATAAGATAAAAAAAGTAAATGATGATGAAGCGCTGAAAGATCTTAAAGAAAATATTCAGCATTTTGAAGAACCTTACAGCAGCTTTGAAGTCTTGATTAATGCCGCAAAATATGCACATGATCAGAATTTTAAAGTCGTATTAAGCGGAAATGGTGCCGATGAACTTTTTGCTGGCTATTCCCATACGCTGAAGCTGAACAGATGGCTTCTGATGAGGAATTTTAATTTTATGAGCCCTTTTATCTTTACAAAAGATAAGTTTTCACAACGGGTTAAAAATTATTTCTCTCAGGATAATATGTTTGATTTCTTCCGGCAGAGCCAGATCAGTATGATGCCTTTCGAAGCTAAAAGTCTTATAAAACCGGATATTTATAGTAAAATTGATTCAAATCTTTCAAAATATCATCTTTCAGAAACAAAAAACTATTCCGGATACTTTGAATATGATATGAAATATTCTCTTTCATCCCATCATGTTTTCCGGGATGATCTGAGTGCCATGAAATACAGTGTTGAATTTCGTTATCCCTATTTAAGTAACAGTTTAATAGACTATGTTTCATCACTGCCTCAGAACATCAGATTTAATGGAACTCAGAATAAACCTTTATTGCGTAAAACAGCTGAAAAATATCTCCCTCATGAAGTGTTGAATATGCCTAAAAAAGGATTCTCATTTCCTGTCAATTATTTCATTAAAAACGAAAAAAGAGTAAGAGACTTTATCACGGAAAATCTTGAATGTTTAAAAAAAAGAAACTTCTTCAATGCTGAAGTAATTGACCAGTGGTGGAATCATCAGGAACATGAGTATGACTGGGTAAAAATATGGCAGCTGGTTACATTTGAGTTATGGTATCAGAAATATTTTGAAAAATAAAGCAGGAGTCTATAGATTAATATTTTACCTTTGTATTTATGATGAAATATTTTTGCGGCATTTTTGTAGCGTTTTTTGCACTCATCAGTTGTAAAAATGATGATGATTCTTTGCAGAGAATAGATCAGGCACTTAATATCTATATGAAAAACAGTGCGGGTCAGGATCTTCTGAACAGTAAAAAAACCGGATCTTTTACAGGATATTCGGTGAATGATATTTTTGGAAATAAAGATAATTCTCCGGTAAATATATCATTAAGGATGACAACCGATTCATTGTTTTATATGGATTATCTGGCAGGAGCTAAAAGAAGAAAGCTGGATTCGATAAGCCCGGAAAATCCGGGGACAGGAACTTCCTATCATTCCAAAATGTTGATTACTTTTACAAAAAGCACCAACGTAAATGATAATGTAACAGGGATTTTGGAAATTCAATATCGCAATACTCCTACTGTATTTCAGGTTTCAAAGGTATTGTATGACGGAAATGAAGTGTTTTCAAAAAATGCTGATGCACCAACTTCGATAAATACCGTTACGATCACAAAATAATTTTTAAATTTGTACAATTGTTAGCTGATTTTAAGCTAAATATCTAATATTTAACATCTAAATAAAATGTTACAAGTCAATTTTTTGCGCGACAATAAGGAACGCGTTTTAGAAGGTCTTCAAAAAAGACAATTCAAAAATCTTGAGTTGGTAGACGAGGCTATCGCTGCCGACGACGAAAGAAAAAGAATCCAGTTTGAACTAGATTCCCAGCTTTCCGAAATCAACAAAATTTCGAAAGAAATTGGTCTTTTGATGAAAGAAGGGAAAAAAGAAGAAGCGGAATCTGCAAAATCTAAAACAGCACAATACAAAGAGTCGAGCTCAGAATTGAAATCCCAGTTAGAAGTTAAAGAAAACGACTTGCTGAATATTCTGTACCAGCTTCCCAACATTCCAAATGAATTGGTAAAAAGTGGTGCTTCTGCGGATGATAACGAAATTATTTTCCAGTCTCATCCGGTAGAAGGTCTGGGTGACGGGGCTATTCCTCACTGGGAACTGGCAAAAAAATACAATCTCATCGATTTTGAATTGGGAGTTAAAATTGCCGGAGCCGGCTTCCCTGTTTATTTAGGGAAAGGAGCAAGATTGCAGAGAGCTTTGGTTCAGTATTTCTTAGACAAAAACGTAGAAAAAGGATATACAGAAGTAAATCCTCCTCACGTTGTGAATGAAGCATCTGGTTTTGGAACCGGACAGCTGCCGGATAAAGAAGGACAGATGTATTATATCAATGAAGATAAATTATATTTGATTCCTACGGCAGAAGTTCCTGTGACTAACCTTTACCGTGACGTTTTGCTTGAGGAAAAGGATCTTCCTATCAAAAATACGGCATTCTCTCAGTGCTACAGAAGAGAAGCGGGAAGCTATGGTGCCCATGTAAGAGGATTGAACCGTCTTCACCAGTTTGAAAAGGTTGAAATCGTAAGAATTGAAAAACCTGAAAACTCTTACGCAGTTTTGGAGGAAATGGTAGAGCATATCAAAGAAATTCTTACAGATCTTGAACTTCCGTTCAGAGTATTAAGACTTTGTGGTGGTGATACTGGCTTTGCCTCTGCAATGACATATGACTTCGAAGTCTGGAGTGCGGCTCAGGAGATGTGGCTGGAAGTAAGCTCAGTGTCTAACTTTGAGACATTCCAGGCCAACAGATTGAAATGCCGTTATAAAGGAGACGGTAAATCTCAGTTGGTTCATACCTTAAATGGTTCAGCAATGGCATTACCAAGAATTATGGCTGCTTTGCTGGAGAATAACCAGACACCGGAAGGAATCAAACTTCCTAAGAAGATCGCAGAATATGCAAGATTTGAAATGATCAACTAAACGACTTTGGTTACCATAAAAAAGCCACCGGATTCCGGTGGCTTTTTGCTTGCTTTACTCAGTAACGATGATGATCTTCTTATCAGCGTTTTTGAGTTTCGTGTCTTGATCATAAATAGCTTTCAGATCATAATCTATCCTTATAGAATGGTCATCAATCTGTTTTACCCAGTCGTGTTTCCCGGAAATTGACTTTATTGGGCTTTCAAATTTTATTGTAGTTCCTATTTTTTTGAAAAACATGACCATCATGCCGGCAATTTTTTCACTTTCTTCCTTTGAACTTTTGGTTTTGATAGCCTCTTCAATACTTTTAAGATTAAAATTATCCGTATTGATTGTTAAGGTCTTTCCATCCCAATGGTTGTAAATATTCTGATCCAGAGGAATCTTTTCAGTTTTTGTGAAATTTTTCAGAACCTGATAGTCCTCTGCGGTAAAATGATCCATTTTGAATGAAAATCCAGCCAGCTTTTGCTCTTCCTTCATTGATTTCATGAAAACCTTTTTCATGATTCTAATGGAATCCGGATTTTCGGTTTTCAATTTTCCTTCCTGTTTGGCAAGATCATACATACTTGTCCACGCAGTCGGAAGCTTATCCATTTCGCTGAATTCCTTCTGCTTTAATGAGTCCGGTGTCATAGCCATCATTTCAGACATAAACTCTCTTGTATCGATATCGGTGATAGAAGAGGAGGCTGCATCTTTATGATAGACAATTTCAGAATTGACACTGCACGACTGCAATGTGAAAAGGCTTATCAGAAATAAGATGATGGTTTTCTTCATGGTTTATTTAAAATACTAATTTAATGACAGTTTACAGCTCCGTTTGGATCTTTAATAATCTTCATAGCTTCTGCTTTGGGAGAAACATATGGAATTCCGAGTTCAAGACCTCTTAGAATAAATAATCCTCCCAAAATAATCATGATTACCGGAACTGCTTTTAAGACTTTTACTCTGAAAGCCTGATTCATGAGATTCCCGGCTAAAACTATGGCGAACATGAACGGAAGGGTCCCAAGACCAAATAACGCCATATATAAAGCTCCCTGCCATATTCCTCCGCCTGCAAGGCTTGCTGTAAGTGCCATATACACCATTCCGCAAGGTAAAAATCCATTAAGAAGCCCAGTGGTAAATCTTGAACGGTAATCTGCTTTCTGAAGTAATTTTCCCAAGTTCATTTTTACACTGTACAAAAACCTGGATAGAAAAGGAATTTTTGAAGCAAAATCTTTTCCACCAAAAGAAAATACAGCCATAATGATCAGAAGAACTCCGGCAGTAACGGTAAGATATTTCTGAAATCCTGCCATTTCAAATCCCTGCCCGATAATTCCCAGAAGCGCACCTAATAAGGAATAGGTAAAAATTCTTCCGAATTGATAAGTAAGGTTCTGAAGATAGAAGTTGGCAGCCTGTTTTTTGGTTAATCCCATCGATAAAGCAATAGGTCCGCACATTCCGATACAATGAAAACCGGAAGCAAAGCCTAACGCAATAGCCGATACAATAAGTCCTATTTCCATATCACATCATAATCCATTCGGTAGTCTGTTTTATCTTTTGTCCAACTTAGTCTTAACGTATAATTACCCATTTTCAATACCTGTGCAGGGATTGTAAAAGACTGGCCGGCATCAAGCTGTACAGATTTTTTAATGTCTAAATTCTGGTCGTCGGTTCTGTTTAAAACAAATTTTACCGTAGTATTGGAGTTGTTATATTCTTTTGGAAAAGTAATTTTAATTCCCTTGGTATCCTGGCTGTATACAGGTTTTTCCTGCAGATCATCTGCTTTTTTCTTCGCATCAATTACATCCTGATATTTCAGCTCTTCTTCGTAATAGTTATCTGTTACCATTTCAGAGTTTTTTTGCCCGTTCGGGAAAAGAAACATCATGGATAATATAAAGATAATAAATGCTAATAATGCAATGACAACACCATGTCCCCAACTAAAGTTCTTCATTTTTTTCTAATTAAAATTGCAGTTTGAAAGGTCCTTCAAAATAAGTCTGGTATGAATCAATCAGTTTACCTTTCATATCGTAAACACCAATGGTGATATTCTGCTTAGAGAGTTTCATATCACCTTCAGGGAAACTGATATTGATTGTTCCTTTTGAAATTTTATCTCTGTCTACCTGAATCTTACTGGATGCACTATAGGTAATTTCCCCATGTGCCGGATCAATTACTTTAATTGTAACGATTTTTTTATCGTTCGTTTTATTAAGGAAAGTATAATTATAAGTATTGGTAATTTTACCGTCTCTTACAAAAAAAGTGCTACCTGCCGGTTTAATGAACTTGGCCTCCATTTCACCGCGGCTATAGAGAAGATATCCTAAGAATCCTACAAGAAGCAACAGGAATATTGAAAAACCTTTCATTCTTCCTGTAAACTTGAACTGAGTTTCTTTTTCAATTTCATTTTCAGAAGCATATCGGATCAGTCCTTTTGGAAGGCCTACTTTTTCCATGACTTCATCACAAGCATCAATACACGCCGTACAGTTAATACATTCCAGCTGCTGTCCGTCTCTGATATCAATTCCTGTAGGGCAAACTACGACGCATTGATGACAGTCTATACAGTCTCCTTTACCTGCCGCTTTTCTGTCTTCTCCTTTTCTCCATTTTGATCTGTTTTCTCCTCTTTTGAAATCGTAGAAAACATTGATGGTATCTTTATCAATCAATACACCCTGAAGTCTTCCGTAAGGACAAACCAATGTACAAACCTGTTCTCTGAACCATGCAAATACAAAGTAAAATGCTGCGGTAAGAAGAATCATTACAATAAAATTGGTAGGGTGTGCAAATGGCCCTTCACCAACAATTTTAAATACTTCTTCATATCCTACGATATACATGAACATGAAGTGAGTGATGATTAATGAAATGATAATGTAAACAGACCATTTTAAGCTTCTTTTCCATATTTTCTCACTGTTCCACTCCTGTCTGTCCAGCTTCATTTGCTTATTTCTGTCACCTTCAATCAGGTATTCGATTTTACGGAAGATAGATTCCATAAAAATTGTCTGAGGGCAAATCCACCCGCAGAAAATTCTTCCGAACGCAATCGTAAAAACAATAATAAAGATTAAAGAGGCAATAGCACCTAAAGTGAGGATAAAAAAGTCCTGTGGATAGAAAGGCTGTCCAAAGATGAAAAACTCCCTGTCTATAACATTAAACATCAATAATGGGTTACCATTGATTTTGATGAATGGTAATGTAAAATAAACAATTAATAGTAAATAGCTTACAATGTTTCTATAGTTGGTGTACTTTCCTTTAGGTTTTCTTGGAAAGACCCATCTTCTTTTTCCGGATTGCTCCATTGTCCCTATAGAATCTCTGTAAGTCTCAGGGTCCAGAACCTGTCCCTGTCCGCCGCGTACTTCTATTTCTTCTATGTCTGACATATGTAATAGGTTTTAAAAAAGAAAAAACATAATTCGTTACTATTTTAATCTAATAACAAATTATGTTTTTTTCATATATTTTCTAATTTTTTAAATTATTCTTTTTCCCAATGTGCTTCAGTTCCCTGAGGAGCTGCTCCTCCCTGAGCCGGAGTCACTGGTGGTTGTTCCTGGTTGATGTGATATACATACGCTGCAATCTTCTCAATCTCTGCACCTGAAACTTCTCCGTTTTTACCGAATGCTCTCATCGAAGGGTTGGTAGGAGAACCGTTCCAGTCCATATGGAATACGTTTTTGAATAACGTTTTCTCAGGCTGGTTGATCCAGTAGTTATCAGTAAGGTTGGGTCCGATACCTCCACTACCGTCTTCTTTGTGACAAGATGCACAGTTTGTTTTGAATAATTCTTTACCTTCTGCAATGTTATCAGCTGAATATTTTGCTGTTTCAATTGTTACAGGAGGCTGAGATTTCTGGTATTCTTCAATACTAGCTAGCTGCTCTTTATATTCTTTTTCATATTCGCTTAACGGGTGAGCGAAGTCTGTGAAAGAGTATGCTGCAATATATACAATACAAAAAGCGGTCCCAAAATAGAATAAGCCTACCCACCATTTCGGTAACTGGTTATCCAACTCCATGATCCCGTCAAAACCATGGTCGATAAGGATATCTTTTTCTTCAGAAGCAGATTGCTTTTTGAATGCACTTTGGTACAATCTTTTAAAATAAGGAACTTTCTTTTCAGCTAAATAAGCTGCCTTTTCTTCAGGAGATAATTTCTTGAATTTGTTGTTCTCAATAAGGTCTCCGATAGCTGCATGAATATAAGCAAGGATCCCAGCGATTACAACAGTTCCCCAGAAGTAAGGTGAAGAAAGGAACGCGTAGCTCTGTACAAATAAATAATAAAAAACTATTAAAAGTCCGATTATTATTAAGATGTTTATAACAACAGGTGTTCTTTGTTTCATAAAAAATAGTTTAATTTTTTAAATTAAAATCGTCATCTTCATCATCCCCAAGCGGTGCCTCTTCTTCTTCTTTGTAATATTTTTTAGGCCTGCTAAAAACATAGATTACTAATGCGACGAAGAACAGCATAAAGAAAATCAGAGCCAGTGTCTGGTAGAAGCCAGCATTTTCAGTATTGGATAATATATCTTTAAAGTTCTGAGGAATCATAGTATGAACTTTTTAATGTTTTTTAGTTATTACTTGCTGTTTTGATTTCAGTTGTTTTGATATCTGTACCTAATCTCTGAAGATAAGAAATAAGAGCTACAATTTCTTTTTTCTCTAGTTCTCCCTGAGGTCTCTTAGCATAAGCCTGCTTAAGGTCATTAGCTTCGGAGAAGATATCTTTCACAATTTTTGCCGATTGGTTATTAGCCCACTTGTCTGCAGAATCGATTTCAGCCTTAGTATAAGGTACATCGAATACATTCTTCATCAGCTTCATCTTGTCTACCATCTTAGTTCTGTCTAAGTCAGTAGCAATTAACCAAGGGTAACGAGGCATGATAGAACCAGCAGAAGTAGATCTTGGGTTATACATGTGCTTGTAGTGCCAAGAACTTGGGTTTTTACCACCTTCTCTATGTAAATCCGGTCCTGTTCTCTTAGAACCCCATAGGAATGGTCTGTCGTATACGAATTCTCCAGCTTTGGAGTACTGTCCGTTTTTACCGTTGAATCTTGTAATCTCATCTCTGAACGGTCTGATCATCTGAGAGTGACAAGCGTTACATCCTTCACGGATATAAATATCTCTACCTTCAAGTTCCAGCGGTGAATAAGGTTTTACCGCAGAAATCGTAGGTACACTTTTCTTAAGAGATAGTGTTGGAATAATTTCAATTGAACTACCGATTGATATCGTGATGAAAGACAGGATACCTAATAATACCGGAGTTCTTTCCAGCCAAAGGTGAGTACCTTCTCCTTCTTTTCTGTTTTTGCTGATGTTTGCCAACGCTGGAGCTTCAGCAGGAACTTCTTTCTGGAATGATCCTTTTCTTACTGTAGCGATTACGTTTACAATCATTAGGATAGATCCTGAGATATAGAATAAACCTCCTACGAATCTCATTTTGAAGTAAGGAATAATTGCCGTTACTGTATCCAGCCAGTTTTTCCATAATAAGGTTCCGTCCGGGTTGAACTGCTTCCACATTAATCCTTGTGTAAATCCTGAAATATACATTGGAACTGCATAGAAAATAATTCCTAAAGTACCTAACCAGAAATGCCAGTTAGCTAATTTTACAGACCAAAGTTTTGTTCTCCACATGATTGGTACCAAATAATAGATAACCCCGAATGCCATGAAACCATTCCATCCAAGAGCTCCTAAGTGTACGTGACCGATAACCCAGTCTGTAAAGTGACCAATTTTGTTGATGTTTTTAGTTGCCAAAAGCGGTCCTTCAAACGTTGCCATACCATAACAGGTAACAGCTACTACGAAGAACTTAAGGATAGGGTTTTCTCTTACTTTATCCCAAGCTCCTCTTAGTGTAAGAAGACCATTTAACATACCTCCCCAAGATGGTGCAATAAGCATGATAGAGAAACCTGTTCCTACTGCCTGAGCCCAAGCTGGAAGAGCTGTATACTGAAGGTGGTGAGGACCAGCCCAGATATATACGAAAATTAATGACCAGAAGTGAATAATAGACAATTTATACGAGAATACCGGTCTGTCTGCAGCCTTCGGAAGGAAGTAATACATTAAACCCAGAACCGGAGTTGTCAATACGAATGCAACCGCATTGTGTCCATACCACCACTGTACAATAGCATCTTTTACCCCTGCGTATGCTGAATAAGATTTCCAGCCTGTGAAAGATAGAGGTACTTCAAGGTTGTTGAAGATGTGAAGCATTGCTACTGCAATCCATGTACCAATGTAGAACCAGATGGCTACGTAAAGGTGTCTCACTCTTCTCTTAGAAATAGTCAGGAACATATTGATACCAAAAATGATCCATGAGAATGCGATCAATATGTCGATCGGCCACTCATGTTCAGCATATTCCTTAGAGGTATTGATTCCCATAAAGAACGTAACGAACGTAGCAACGATCATAAACTGCCAGGTCCAGAAATGTAACCAAGACAGGGTGTCACTGTACATTCTTGTTTTTAATAATCTCTGTAATGAGTAATAAATACCCGTGTAAACGATGTTACAAACGAATGCAAAGATTACGGTGTTGGTGTGCAGCATTCTGATTCTACCAAAACCAAACGCACCATGAGTGTTTATTAACCCTTCAATGTTACCCGATGCCAAACTTTTAATGGTTGTGTCATCCGTCCCGAAAAAGAATTCAGGTAATTCCGGGTAGAAAAGCATTAATGCCGCCGTAAGCCCGAACGTAAATCCAATGAGACCGAAAACTAAGGTCGCATAAAGGAACGCACGGACAATACTATTGTCATAACTAAACTTCTGTGTTTCCATATCAACTATTCACTATTTTTCTCAATTTTTATTATTTTCTCCTATTTCTTTCTCGTCTTTATTTTTGTCGCCGGTTGCATCTTTTTCTTTGACTTTTTCGTCATCAAAAAGGATTCTGACAGCAGGAGATTCATCATCTTCAAACTGTCCTTTTCGGGCATACACTATAAATACGACCAAGAAAATCGCAGCCAAAGAAACACTGCAGAGGATCATTAAATATAGAATATCCATTGGACAACAAAATTAACCTATTTTCGGGTTTCAAATTTAGTGAAAAATAATGACATTCATCACGAAATGCCGATTTCAGCTAATTTAAAATCAGTCTAAATAAGGGCTTTTACGCCTGTTTTTTGAAATATTTACGACCTAAAATCCAGGTAGAAACTGTGGTAAAGGTAACCACCGTGATCGAACTGATTGGCATAATGATTGCAGCAAAGAGCGGATGCATATGTCCTGTAACAGCGTAACTTAAACCGACAATATTGTATAAAAAACTGATTATAAATGTCATTTTCACAATCGTGATGGAACCTTTGCAAACGTTCAGATAATTGTCAAGAGTAACTACTTTATCTCCGTTCATAATGACATCAGAAGATGGGGTAAAGCTGTTTGTATCATCAGCAATAGCAATTCCTACATTACTTTGTTTTAATGCTCCTGCATCATTAAGTCCGTCTCCAAGCATTGCTACTTTTAATTGCTGATCCTGAAGAGATTTGATATAGTTTAGCTTATCTTCCGGGCTTTGATTAAAGGCCATTCCTTTGTAGTTTGGAATAAGCTCTTTAAGCTGGTTTTCTTCTGAGGAATTGTCTCCGCTCAGGATAAATATTTTGTAGTGGGTAAGCTTTGTGAAAAGCTCTCTCAGTTTCGGACGATACTCATTCTTAAAGATAAATTTACCTAAGTATTCTCCATTTTTGCTGATGTAAACTGCTGTTTCGAGATTTTTAGGCTCCTGGTTGTTGTAGCGGGCAGATCCGATTTTATAGAGATTTCCTCTTATGCTGGCTTCATATCCTTTCCCTGAAATTTCAACAAATTTCTCTACAGGGAAATACTCATCTTTCACTTCAATGAATTCGTACAATGATTTTGAAAGCGGGTGGTTGGAGTTCTTCAATAACGTCTTAATGTTCAGAGTATCAAATTCGTTGATCTCAGATCCTTCGTACTTGATATTGGATTTTTTCCTGTGAGTGATCGTTCCTGTTTTATCGAAAACAATTGTATCAAGTCTCGCGATTTTTTCAATCGTTAAAGTATCTTTTACATAAAACTTATTTCGGCCTAAAATCCTCATAATGTGTCCAAAAGTGAACGGAGCAGACAGGGCAAGTGCACAGGGACATGCAATGATCAGAATGGCAGAAATAACCTGGAACATCTTCTCTAAATCAATAAATGCCCAATAAATTCCTGCAACAAGAGCAATGCCTAAAATGATGAATGTGAAATATTTACTGATGTTGTTTGTTAACGTGTCAAGCCCGGTTTCATGTTTTTTGAATGCTTCTTTATTCCAAAGCTGAGTAAGGTAACTCTGGTCTACATCTTTGATAACTTCCAGTTCCAGAGATGATCCTATCTGCTTTCCTCCGGCAAAAATCTTATCACCAGGCTGTTTGCTGATGCTTTCACTTTCTCCGGTGATGAAACTGTTGTCGATGTTTCCTTCTCCGTTGATCAGGATCGCATCTACGGGGATAATTTCCTGATTTCTTACCAGGATTCTATCACCCACTTTTATTTCAGACAATAGAATATTGTCCTGTTTTCCTTCGAAATCAACTTTCGTTACTGCAATCGGGTAGAAAGATTTATAATCCCGGTCATAGGATAGGGCGCTGTACGTTCTTTTTTGGAAAATTTTCCCAAGAAGCATGAAGAACAATAACCCGCAAAGAGTATCAAAATATCCTGGGCCATAATCTGTTACCACTTCGTAGATACTTCTTCCGTAGAGAACAAAAATTCCCAAGACAATCGGAACATCAATGTTGACGATCTTATTTTTTAAACCGTACCATGCGGATTTATAATAATCTGATGCTGAGTAAAATACAACAGGTGTTGCCAAAAGGAATATCAAGGTTCTGAATAAACCTTTATAATGGTCCATCCAATAATCTTCTCCACCTATGTACTCAGGAAAGGCAAGGAACATTCCGTTACCAAAAGCAAAAGCAGCGATGGCAAACTTTACCAATAAAGATTTGTCGAGATGATCTTCATTTTTATCGGCAGTTTCAAGGCTGATAACGGGCTTATATCCTAGATTCGTTAAAAATTTAGCTAGTTCGCTTAATTTCATGTCGTTATGATTGAATGAAATCTGTAAGGTCTTTCTTGTGAAATTAACCTGCGAATATTTAATATGCTTATTTAACGTATGAAGGCTTTCCAATAGCCAGATACACGAAGAACAGTGAATGACAGGGATTTTGAAGGTGACAAGACTGGTGTTTCCTTCAGAAAAATCAGTCACTTTTTCAAAGATTTCCGGTGTGTCCAGGTAATCAAATTGAGAAGAATTTTCATCATTCGGACGAATTCCCGCTCCTTTATTAAGCTCATAGAAGTTGCCTAAATGATTTAAATTTAGAATCTCGTAAACAGACTTACATCCGTTACAGCAGAAAGTCTTTTCATCAAATAAAATTCTCTCTTTTTCTATCCCTTGACCACAATGAAAACAGTTCTCGCTCACCCCATAAAATATTGAACTACAAAATTATAACAAATTTTTTTGTTTATCGCGTTAAAAAGTTCTATTTTTGTGATAAATATCATATAAAATGCCGCAGGAACAACAGATAGCAATTGAAGAGAGGTTCGCCAGAGTTTTTAATGATAAATCATTTAAAGAAAGACTTTCTAGCGCAGATTTTGAAAAATATATTAATGGCAAAAAGAAACTGAGTTTTCAGAAACATGATACCATTTTCGAGGATGGCGAAACTCCGAAAGGAGTGTTTGTTCTGGAGAAAGGTGCTGCCAAACTTTCGAAATCAGGTGCGTTCGGTAAGGATCAGATTTTAAGATTTATCAAAGAAGGAGATATCATCGGCTATCGTTCTTTGCTTTGCGGGGAAAACTTCCAGGCCAAAGCAGAAGCCATGACAGATATTGAATGTGTATTCTTACCTGCGGATATCTTTATGTATCTGCTTGAAGTAGATCCACAGCTGTCTTTCGTAATGCTTCAGAAAATCTCCTACGAATTAGGAGAATCTTCCAATACCATTACTTTCCTTGCTCAGAAAACGGTAAGAGAAAGACTGGCAGAAATTCTTTTGCTGCTGGAACAGAAACTGGGTGTAGATCCTGAAGGCTTTATTAAGATCTCATTAACGAGAGAAGAAATTGCCAATATTATCGGTACTGCTACAGAAAGTGCCATCCGTCTGATCTCCGAATTCAAACAGGACAGTCTGATTGAAGTTGACGGAAGAAATATCAAGATTTTAAATCACGACAAACTCATGAAACTCGGTCACGTAGTTTTATAAATCATACAAAAAACTTAAGTCGGCTCAAGGCCGACTTTTTAACTTTTAAAAATAGATAAATTATGTCTGTTCACTCTGAAATTAAAAAAGTTACGACTGAAACCTTGCGTAAAATGAAATTCGACAAGGAAAAAATAACAATGCTTACCGCCTATGATTTTACCACTGCAAAGATGGTAGATGCAGGTGGAGTAGATGCTATTTTGATTGGAGACTCTGCAGCGAATGTCATGGCTGGTTTTGAAACTACATTGCCTATTACGCTGGATCAAATGATCTATCATGCTCAAAGTGTGGTAAGAGGAACCGACAGAGCTTTGGTGGTAGCAGATTTACCTTTCGGAACTTATCAGAGTAATCCTGAAAAAGCATTGGAATCTGCGGTAAGAATGATGAAGGAAGGTGGAGCGCATGCGGTGAAAATTGAAGGTGGAAAAGAAATCTCCAAGTCTATCAAAAAGATCATCAATGCTGGAATTCCGGTAATGGGACATTTGGGATTAACCCCACAGTCTATCTATAAATTCGGAACGTATAAAGTAAGAGCAAAGGAAGAGGCAGAAGCTGAAAAACTGATTGCTGATGCTCAGCTTTTGGAAGAATTAGGCTGTTTTTCTGTAGTACTGGAAAAAATACCTGCGGAATTGGCGAAAAAAGTAACTGAAAGTATTTCTATTCCTACTATCGGAATCGGTGCCGGAGCAGATTGTGACGGGCAGGTTTTGGTGTATCATGATATGGTAGGAATGAACAAAGGCTTCAGCCCGAAATTCTTAAGAAGATATCTTGACCTTTATACAGAAATTACAGGAGCAGTTTCTCAATATGTGAAAGATGTGAAAAGTGTAGAGTTTCCCAACGAAAACGAAAGCTATTAATCTATGCAGAATCAACAATCTATTCAAGGAATATTATCTATTGCAGCACTGATTTGTCTTGCTGTAGGGTGGTTTAATTTATTCTCTCCGGAAATCAATCATTTGCTTTCAAGAAAAGTATTTTATGTGCTGATAGGAGCAAGCTTCTTTATTCAGGCTCCGCTGCTTACGAATAAGAATTTTGTTTATGCTATGTATGCTGCAGCAGCTATCTGTGTATTCGGAGCATTTATTCCGGAAGGCTCAAAACTTTCGGCTGTAAAAACCGTGGGGCTTTTGGCGGGAATTATCCTGTCATTATCCAACAGAAGAAGATAGACAGAAGAAGCATGAAGGAGCAGATTATATATGAAGACAACCATCTTCTGGTGATTAATAAAAAGGTGGGTCAGCTTGTACAGGGCGATAAGACCGGCGATGAATCACTATTAGAATCCATCAAGAATTTTATAAAAATAAGAGATGCTAAGCCGGGAAATGTTTTTCTCGGCTTGGTTCATCGTATAGACCGCCCAACCTCCGGGCTGGTAATCTATGCAAAAACTTCCAAAGCGCTTTCCCGTTTGACACAGATGGTGAAAAATCGTGAAGTGAAAAAGACATACTGGGCAGTTGTAGGAAAAGAAATGATTCCTCAAAGCCAGAGACTGGTTCATTATTTAAAGAAAAACGAAAAGAATAATAAAGCCATTGTTTTTTCTAAAGTTACCGAAGGAGCAAAAGAAGCGATCTTAACTTATAATGTGATTAAGACTCTTGATAATTACCTACTTCTTGAAATTGATCTTGAAACCGGAAGACATCATCAGATAAGAGCGCAATTATCCAAAACAGGAATTCCGATCAAAGGAGATCTGAAATATGGAGCACCACGTTCCAACCCTGACGGAGGAATCAATCTTCATGCAAGAAAACTGGAATTTATTCATCCTGTAACCAAAGAAAATATTGAAATCATAGCTCCTGTTCCGCAGAATGATGCGATCTGGAGAGCTTGTGAAGAATAAATAATAAAAATCTTAAAACGATCAATATAAAAAAAAGTCTGTCTCAATTTGAGGCAGACTTTTTACAATACCAGATTTCGAAGGTAGTTTCAAAAAATTTTGCTTATTACAAAATAATGTCTAACTTCGTTGCCAACTTTAGGGGTGTCTGTTACCAACAGACTGAGACTTTACCCTTTGAACCTGATCTGGATCATACCAGCGTAGGGAAAAGTAGATGACTTTTGCTGTACATTCTATTGTACAATAATGGCCATTCCTAAAGTATATGTAAAATATTAGGAATGGAACTTATAATCAACCACACCCGAAAAACATTTGATGTACTTCCCGAAAACCTGGAAGCATTATTGGCTATTGAGTTACCCGGAAATAAGAAAGGTATTGCTGTAGCTCTCAACAATCGCATTATTCCCCTCTCAGTCTGGGCGGAAACCATCCTCAATAACAACGATTCAATTTTAATCATTACTGCCACTCAGGGCGGTTAATTCTCATATTTAATACCCAAAACTTATGGCTCACTCCATTACATGTTCGCCATTTCCGAACTCAAAGAAAATCTATGTTGAAGGAACATTACATCCTATCAATGTAGCCATGCGTGAAATACAGCTTAGTCCGACCAAATTGACCAATGGCGGCTTTGAATATAATGCTCCGGTGACGATTTACGACACTTCAGGACCTTATACCGATGAAAATGCAACCATTGATATTCAGAAAGGACTTCCGAGAATCAGAGAACAATGGATTCTGGACAGAAATGATGTAGATATCCTTGATGGAATTACGTCTGAATATGGAAAGGCACGTTTAGCAGATCCTCGTCTAGACGAATTGAGGTTCTCTTATGATCATAAACCTAAAGTTGCTCAGCAAGGAAAAGAAGTTACACAGCTTTATTATGCAAAACAGGGAATCATTACTCCGGAAATGGAATATGTGGCGATCAGGGAAAATCAAAGAATAGAACAGCTTGATTCTGTATCTAAAGAAATGGCTTTTCAGCATCCGGGACACAGTTTTGGTGCCAATACTCCTAAAAGCAAGATCACTCCGGAATTTGTAAGGGACGAAATTGCTGCCGGAAGAGCCATTATTCCCAATAATATCAACCACCCGGAAAGTGAACCAATGATCATCGGAAGAAATTTCCTGGTGAAGATCAATGCCAATATCGGAAACAGTGCTGTTTCATCCAGTATTGAAGAAGAAGTGGAAAAAGCGGTATGGGCCTGCCGATGGGGTGCAGATACCATTATGGATCTTTCAACAGGGAAAAATATTCACGAAACAAGAGAATGGATCATCAGAAACAGTCCGGTTCCTATTGGTACGGTTCCTATTTATCAGGCCCTGGAAAAAGTGAAAGGTGTTCCCGAAGACCTGACGTGGGAAATCTTCAGAGATACCCTTATTGAACAGGCAGAGCAGGGAGTTTCCTATTTCACGATCCATGCCGGAGTTCTGTTGAGATATATCCATTTAACAGCAAAAAGAGTGACCGGAATTGTTTCCAGAGGAGGATCTATTATGGCAAAATGGTGTTTATTCCATCATAAAGAAAGTTTCTTATATACTCATTTTGAGGAGATTTGTGAGATCATGAAAAAGTATGACGTAGCTTTCTCTTTAGGAGATGGTCTTCGCCCCGGATCTATTGCAGATGCTAATGATGCCGCTCAGTTTGCAGAACTGGAAACTTTAGGTGAACTCACCAAAATTGCATGGAAGCACAATGTACAGGTAATGATTGAAGGACCAGGCCATGTTCCGATGCACATGATCAAAGAAAATATGGAAAAGCAATTGGAAGAATGCCATGAAGCTCCTTTCTATACTTTAGGGCCGTTAACAACGGATATTGCTCCAGGTTATGATCATATTACTTCAGGAATCGGGGCAGCGATGATTGGTTGGTTTGGTTGTGCCATGCTTTGCTATGTAACACCGAAAGAACATTTAGGTCTTCCGAATAAAGATGATGTAAAAGTTGGGGTAATCACTTATAAACTGGCTGCCCACGCAGCGGATTTAGCAAAAGGTCATCCGGGCGCACAGTACAGAGACAACGCATTAAGTAAAGCCAGGTTTGAATTCAGATGGGAAGATCAGTTCAATCTTTCGTTAGATCCAGAAACAGCAAGAGCTTATCATGATGAAACGCTTCCGGCAGAAGGAGCAAAAATTGCCCATTTCTGTTCCATGTGCGGTCCGAAATTCTGTTCTATGAAAATTACACAGGAAATTCGTGAATCTGCAGAACAAGGGATGCTGGATAAATCACAGGAATTCATCGAAAAAGGGAAAGAAATTTATATATGATCCTCGTTATCACTCCTGAATTGATTGTCCAGAACGAAACAAATCTTATTAATCAGATGTTTCAGGAAGGTCTTGATCTGCTTCATATTCGTAAACCATGGCTCAGCCGAAATGAAATGATTGAATTCATCACTCAGATTGATAAAACCTTTTATTCACAGCTGGTACTGCATACGCATTACGATCTTGGAAAGGAATTTACTATTTCAAGGTTTCATTTCAGAGAGATTGATCGAAAGGAAGGAACATATAAAACTTTTGCGGAAGAAAATATGATTTCAACTTCGGTACACGATATCGCAACGTACAATACTTTGGAAAAAGAATGGGAATATGCTTTCATAAGTCCGTTCTTTCCAAGTATATCCAAAAAAGGGTATGGATTGAACTCAACCATTAAAGAAGAGATAAAACATCGGAACAATCAGGACGCAAAATTGATTGCTCTTGGAGGAATTAATCAGGATAATATCCATGAAGTTTTCGAAGCAGGAGCAGATGGAGTGGCCTTATTAGGTGCTGTCTGGGAAAGTGAAGAACCCTTAAAAGTATTCAAAAAATGCAGGAACGTCCTTATGTCATAAGTATCGCAGGCTTCGACCCAAGTGGAGGAGCAGGCTTGTTATCAGACAGTAAAACCTTCGAGCAATCAAAGGTAATGGGACTGGGAGTATGTACAGCATTGACGTTGCAAACCGCTTCCAAATGCTTGAACTTAGAATGGCGGCCTATAGATGAAGTAACCAAAGCAATTCAGCTGTTGATAAAAAACTATACCATTTCAGCAGTAAAAATCGGAATTGTGAAAGATGCAGAATTTCTAAGTAAGATTGTAGAAACGGTTAAAGAAAGCGATTCTGAAGTAAAAATCGTTTGGGACCCAGTTCTGAAAAGTACTTCCGAATTTACATTTTTTGATCCTGAAACACTTCCTCAATTGAAAAATACGATTAATAAGTTGAGTTTAATAACTCCCAATTATAATGAATACAACGTTTTAAAGCAGTATCATCTTTTACCGGATACGTATGAATGTTCATTATTAATCAAAGGAGGGCATAGTGAAGATCGTTTAGGAACAGATACTTTAGTTGAAAATGGAAAAGAAACCCTTTTAGTTCCGGCCGAAAGTAATACGATTTATTTCCCTAAGCATGGTTCCGGCTGTGTTTTATCTTCAGCAATTACTGCAGAACTGGCGAAAGGCGAAAATATGGAAAAGGCATGCCGCACCGGAAAACTATATATCGAAAAATTTTTAAAAAGCAATCCCTCTTTATTGGGAACGCATTCATAGAAACATGGAAAAATTACAATACATATCACAAGGAAATACTTTCCGGGAACAGGAACTTTGTGTCCGTAAAGCTCTGGATAACGGGGTTAAATGGGTACAGGTTCGCTGGAAAAATGCTCCTGAAAACGAATTAATCAAACTCTGTGAAATTTCAAAACAGCTTTGTTCAGAATATCAGTCGGTCTGTATCATCAATGATCATGTACAAATAGCCAGGGAAATAGATGCTGACGGTGTTCATTTAGGATTAAACGACAGTGCCGTTAAAGACGCAAGGTTGATCTTGGGCGAAAATAAAATGATTGGCGGAACGGCTAATACCCTTTCAGATGTCATTCAGAGAATCAAAGAATCCTGTGATTATATCGGTTTAGGACCATTGAGGTTTACCACAACCAAAGAAAAACTAAGCCCTGTTCTTGGGTTTGAAGGATATCAGCATATCATTGATGGATTAAGGGAAAAATCAATAGATGTCCCTAAGATATTTGCCATCGGAGGCGTTACCCTTGAAGATATTTTACCCTTGCAGGAAATTGGAATTTACGGCATTGCAGTTTCCGGGCTGATCACAAAACAGCCATCAATTATTAATGAACTAAAAAAAGTAATGATATGAGCCATCAGAAATTAGAAATAGCAGGAAGAATTTTTGAATCAAGACTGTTTTTAGGAACAGGAAAATTCGGAAGTATGGGAGATATGGTACAATCTGTTATCGCATCCGAAACCAATATGGTAACAATGGCGCTAAAAAGAATTGATGCGAAATCCAGTGAAGACAGTCTGCTTGATTCATTAAAAGAAACCAACGTTCATCTTCTGCCGAATACTTCCGGAGCGAGAACTGCCAAAGAAGCTGTATTGGCTGCACAATTAGCCAGAGAAGCACTGGAAACGAACTGGGTAAAACTGGAAATTCATCCGGATCCGAAATATTTACTGCCGGACCCTATTGAAACATTATATGCCACGGAAGAACTGGCGAAATTAGGATTTGTTGTAATGCCTTACATTCATGCCGATCCTGTTTTGTGCAAACGTCTGGAAGATGCCGGAACATCAGTGGTAATGCCTTTGGGAGCACCCATCGGGACGAATAAAGGATTAAGAACACAAGACTTTCTGGAAATCATCATCAGTCAGAGTAATGTTCCTGTCGTAGTAGATGCAGGTATCGGTGCGCCATCAGATGCTGCAAAAGCAATGGAAATGGGAGCAGACGCCGTTTTGGTGAATACTGCCATTGCCGTTGCCGGAAACCCGCTGAATATGGCTTTAGCTTTTAAAGAAGGGGTGATTGCCGGAAGAAGAGCCTTTGAATCAGGATTGGGTGCCATTACTAACCATGCTGAAGCTTCAAGTCCGCTGACTTCATTTTTATTTGAATAAATCAGACTTATGAAAAGCTTTAAAGATGTTTTTGAAAACTATCAGTGGGATGAGGTAAAGAATAAGCTTGAAAAAGTAAGCCTGGCTGATGTAAGGTACAGTCTTCAGAAAAAGAATAAAACCCTGGATGATTTCCTTAATCTTCTCTCACCAGCGGCTTCTCAGGAACTTGAGCTGATGGCGAGAATGACGAAGGCACTTACCCAAAAAAGATTTGGAAAAATCATTCAGCTCTATGCTCCGCTGTATCTTAGTAATGAATGTCAGAATATCTGTACCTATTGCGGATTCAGTCTGGACAATCACCTGAAAAGGAAAACACTTTCCGATATGGAGCTGATGATTGAAGCATCAGTACTGAAATCTATGGGAGTGAATCATGTGTTACTGGTAAGCGGGGAAGCCAATAAAATTGTAGGAGTACCTTATTTTCAGAATGCAGTCCGTAAGCTAAAGCCCCATTTTTCCAATATATCCATTGAAGTTCAGCCATTACTGGAAGAAGAATACAAACTGCTTCATGAAGAAGGAGTGCATTCCGTTTTAGTATATCAGGAAACCTATCATCAGGATGTCTACAGGGAATATCATCCAAAAGGTAAGAAATCAAACTTTCATTTCCGTCTGGAGACTCCGGATAGAATAGGAAGGGCAGGCATTCATAAAATAGGGCTGGGAGTTCTTCTAGGGCTTGAAGATTGGAGAGTAGACAGTTTTTTTAATGCCTTACACATCGATTATCTCCAGAAACAGTACTGGAAAAGCAAGTTTTCTGTTTCATTTCCCAGGCTCAGACCCGCTGAAGGGATTATTGAACCGAATTTCATTATGGAAGATAAAGACCTTCTTCAGCTCATTTGTGCCTACAGAATCTGGAATGAAGACCTTGAAATCTCCATTTCTACCAGGGAAAATGAAACCTTTAGAAATAATATTGTATCTCTGGGGGCTACAGCGATGAGTGCAGGTTCAAAAACCAATCCCGGAGGCTATGCTGTGGATAAAGAATCTCTGGAACAGTTTGAAACCAGTGATGAACGAAGTATGGAGGAGATTAAAATGATGATTAAAAAAGCAGGTTATGATCCTGTGATGAAAGATTGGGATTCCGTATACAGTGGATTTTAAAATTTTAAACCATTAAGAACTTTAAAAACCTTAATGGTTCAATGATAATTATGAAACAAGACCAGTTTGCACGATACAGCCGGCAGATATTTATCGAAGAAATCGGATTGGAAGGACAAAAGAAAGTCATGTCTTCTAAAGTCCTTGTTATAGGAGCAGGAGGCTTGGGAAGTCCTGTTATTCAATATCTGGCGGCTGCAGGAGTAGGAACTTTAGGTGTTATCGATTTTGACCATGTAGAACTTCATAACCTGAACCGCCAGATCATTCATACCGAAAATAGAGTAGGATTATCCAAAGTGAAAAGCGCAGAAACATTTGTAAAAGAAATCAATCATCAGGTTAAACTGATAGGAATTGAGGAAAAACTCAATGAAGATAATGCCGGAGAAATCATTTCTCAGTATGATATTATTGTTGATGGCTCAGATAACTTCACTACAAGATATCTGGTGAATGATACCTGTGTAGAATTAAAAAAAACTCTGGTTTACGGAAGTATTTTAGGATTTTCAGGGCAAGCGGCTGTTTTTAATCATAACGGAAGTAAAAACTTACGGGATATTTTCCCTGAACCGCCTTTCGATGAGGATATACCGGATTGTGACAGTCTTGGCGTACTGGGAGCTCTTCCCGGAATGATAGGCAGTATGATGGCGCTGCAGACGTTAAAAATTATCACAGATCTTCCAGTAAATGTCAATCAGCTGACTTTGGTGGATACTTTGAACTGGAGGTTTCAGACGATTGATTTTTGATGTAAATATAAACACTAATATCACTAATATTTTCACCAATAACACCATTTTAATATCAATAGAAAGAGGCAGTAATCATTTTTACTGCCTCTTTCTATTGATATTGGAAAGGATTATTGTGCCTGCTGCATTACCCCTCCGGTATCTTCTTTTTTAGTCTGGTTCAAGATATTTGGATCCTCTTTTGCCAGTTTATTTCTTGTCGGAATTTTATAGTTGATGGAAAGCCCGAAATTTCGGGTGTCATATTTACTGTAGATCATCACCGGGTTTCCTGACGGCGGATTAGAGCGTACCTGCATCATCTGCCCGTTGAAAATATCATTCGCAAAAACAGAAAGTGTCAGGCGGTTATTCATAAACTTCTTTGTCAGCGTAATATCAAGAGAGTTGTTAAACGGTTTTTCTGCCGTAAAGTAGAAATATCCGGCCTTTGGAGTCAGATAGCTGTAGTTGGCTGTCAGTTTGATGTCCTTAGGTAAAATAATCTGGGTCATGATATTGAAGATCCAGAATCCTTTATTATTCAGATTGTCGATTTCATGTTTCTGATAACCAGCATACAGGTACATGAAATTAATTTTATCAGGATTGAAATTAAATTTCATGATTTCACTAAACGGTTTGCTGAAAATCATAAAAGGAACAGGTAATCCCACGTTGAAATTGTGAATTTTCATATTCGAAATATTCACTTGCTCGTTGAATAGTTTTCTTCCGTCTTTTCGGATGATCTGTGCCACCTGATTGCTTGCTGAGCTTACGCTATATCCGATGAATGCATAGTCAAAAGCTGAAATTTTCAGCTCATAATTATCAAAAATAGTAGGCTGTAGATTCGGGTTACCGTTTACTTCCGTACTTGGTCCGGAGAATGTTACATTGTTTGGGTTCAGAGCAGAAATACTTGGCAGGCTGATTTTCCTGTTGTAATTCGCAGCAATATAAACCTGATTCATCATGTTATATTGTACACTTGCATTCGGGAAAAATTTAAACTTATTGAATGGAATTAAATCAGCTTCAACCACCTTTTTATCTTTAATATATCTTGTTACGCCGGAAATATCATAGTTTTCAGCACGGGTGCCCAAAGTGAAATCAAACTTTTTCAGTTTAGCCTGAAACTCCAAGTAGGTTGAAGCAGTCTGTCTCTGGTATTCAAGATTAGTTAGTCCAAAGCTTTCCGTGTCATAGTCCTGTCTTTCATACAATCCCCCAAAGCTTACCTTTCCACCGTCAAGAAGTTTGATAGGCTGGGCATAATCTACTTTAAGATTCGCAATATTCATTACAGATTTATTGTTAAGAATATCTTTTAATCCATTGGTAGGGCTATCGAGAGGTTCATTGGGATAAGCTACAAATGTTCCATCTTGAAAATAATTATCCTGAGAAAACTTGCTGTCTGATCTTGTATAGCCAAACTGAAAGTCCAGTTTTTGAGATTTGTCAGCAAAACGCTTCTGATACGTTACAACGGCTTCCTGTCTCAAATTATTGGTATGCGCAACATCGGAAGAAGTATAAAAAGCTTCTTTTAAATCCTCCGGGTTTCTCTTGAAAGGCAAATCTCCATGGCCATTACTTAAAGTATAGTTGTCGTTATTGTTATGATAAATATCGTAGTTTAATAATAATCTGTCCTGGCCAAGATCAAAAGTCAATCCGGATTTTGCAAAATATCCACGGCCGTATCTGTCGGTATGGCTGTTCAAAAGCTCATCCTGCTGGCCGTTAAGCATACTTTCACGGTAATTTTGTCCCACATTCAGCTGCCATCCGAAATATTTATTTCTGGCGTTTAAGTTAACAGAGTTTGTGGTTCTGCTTCTGTATTTATCATAATTCGTGAAAGAATAATTTCCAGAATAAGTAGCAGTTAAATATTTATTAGCGTTTTTGTTCGTGATGATATTCATGATTGCACCTCCGGAAGTTGCCGGAAACTCAGCACCGGGCTGGGTGATTACTTCAATTCTTTCTACAGAATTGGCAGGCATTCCTTCCAGAAAGGAGTTTAATTCATTGGATGTGATGTTCAAAGGTCTTCCGTTCAGATACACTTCCAGCATTTTACCCTGATACATCATTCCTGCGATGTCCGTAGATACAAGCCCGGGAAGTTTTTTAATTCCTTCCAGAACGTTTCCGTTATTCAGCTGAGGTTGCTCGGAAAAGTCAAAAATAGTACGGTCTGCCTTTTGTTCAACTGCTTTTTTAGTTTTGGTGATGACAATACCTTCAATTTGTTTCTCTTTAGAAGTTGTATTGCTCTTTTCCTGAGAGAAAACCAGCGTAGAACTTACCAGAGATAAAGTGAATATAGTTTTTTTCATAATGTTTTTACTACTATTCGGTTAGACGATGAAAAACAAATTTTGTTACAATCAGCACAGTAATTTTTTTATTTCCATGAAGAAAATTCAATAAAATCATATTCTGCAGAAGAAGTAAAAAGCCTTTTTAATACTGCCGAATGGCCATTCCCTGTAATAACAGGAATTCTTGCTATAAGTTATTATTGTGCTCGATCTTTTTCTTCAAAATTGATCGCTCTTTTGTTCGATTTCACTTTTTGATTCCCAAAATTGTAGGTGATACTGAGTGTCATTCTTCGTGCATCCCAATAGTTATTGAATGATTGTGTATTATCTGTAAAATACATATCTGCTTTAAAGCCGGATTGTTTAAAAATATCACTCATTGAAAGATTGACCTGCAGGGCTTTTTCCACAAAGCTCATTTTTAGTCCCGCATCAAAACTTGCTCTGCCTTTGATGGAAGCGGAGCCGTCTCTCGAGGGAAGATTATGCCAGTAATTGACAAATAGCATGAAGGTCTTAGCCTTGTTCAGCTGGAATGTATTGTTGAGAGAATAATAAAATGACTGACCGTTTTTAGGAACCAGATTAAATCTTGTAATCTGTGTTTCATTATAACTGAACGAGGTTGAAATATTACTTTCCCAGATTTTGAAAAAAGTATCTGTATAATTGAAATTGGTCCCGTAAATATTCTGGTTGTAATAGTTTTCATAGGTACTGATAAGATCAATGCCGTTCAGGAAGGAAATCTGGTCAAAATTATTCTTTGTTCTCTGATAATAAAGAGTGGCTGAGAATTTATTTTTAAAAATATAATTGAATTCAATATTATGATTAAAAGAAGGTTGCAGACTTGGGTTTCCGGCATAATACGTATTAGGATTAGAATACCATCGGAACGGATCTAAAGCCCGGAAATAAGGACGGTTGATTCTTCTGGAATAGTTAATACTGAATTGGTTATCCTGACTGGCTTTATAGGAAACATAGGCTGTAGGGAAAAATTTTCCGTAATTATTCTCGGATTTAGACTGGGTAGTAGGAGAGAATCCATTGGTTTGTGAATATTCATAACGTAATCCTGCTTTCACCGACCATTTTTCACCAAGATCTTTACTGGCACTGACATAAGCGGCATAATTTTTTTCATTATAATCAAAAAGATTGCTCTTTGCTGGGTCTATGATATAATTTCCATGGGTGAAATTGAAATATCCGATGTCAGAATTATTAGAAAAATGACTGTATTTAGCGCCGGTTTCCAACTGAATTTTTTTAAAATTTAAAATCAGATCAGCCTGCCCTGAATAGATTTTATAGTCTACACCAGAAAGATTTCTTACCGTCTGCATTGAATTATCTGCAACATTTCTTGTGGTAAAATTGACCTCCGTATCAGGAAGGTTTCCATAATAATTGGCACCAAAACTTAGCTTATGTTCTCCAAATTTCTGGTCAAAATACAGATTAAGCATTTGGGTTGTATATGGAGAACGATGCTTTGAATCCGTCTCTGTTTGTAATGTAGGCGTACCATCTGTAAAGTAACTTTGTGTTGAATTGATATCCATATTGGTATGCCCCTTTGTAATATCGTATACCAATCCGATATTGGAGTTTTTAGAAAGTGAATAATCAAAATTGGCATTCAGACCGAGCCCGTCATTCATATCCCTTCTGTCATCTTTGCTGACCGAAGAATTTTGGCCAATAATATTATATTTTTCTACTGATCTTTTATCTCCGTCATAGCCCATTACTTTTACGGAGGCTTTTATTTTTTCATTCTGATAATTCACTCCTGCCACACTGCTGAAACCGGCATATGTTTTTTGAGTATAACTGGTCGTCAGATAACCGTTCCATCCAAGATTCTGATTCTTTTTAAGGATAATATTAATGATTCCGCTGTTTCCCTGTGCTTCATATTTGGCAGGTGGAGTGGTGATTACTTCTATTTTCAATATGTTTTCAGAACGAAGGTTTCTCAGATAATTGATCAGTTCGGCTCCGGAAATATTCAGCATCCGATCATTCACCATTACAGAAACTCCATTTTTTCCGGCAATAGAAAGAAGACCTTTATTTTCATCCACCTGTAATAAAGGAGTGCCAGCCAATACCTCGGTTCCCGAACTTCCCTGTGAAAGCATAGAATTCTGAACATTATAAACCAGGCGGTCCACTTTACGCTGTACCAGAATTTTTTTGCCATTCATTGTTACTGCCTCAATTTTGTTGACGTTCGCAGTGTCTTTTGTTTGTGCTGCTGTAAAAGAGCAAACAAGGGCGGTTATAAATAAAAGATGCTTTTTCATAGGTTATCAATGACAGATTAAATGAGCTTTATGTTGAATTTCTCTGACAAAAGTATAGGAAGAGGCTTCGATTGGAAATAGCGTTTAGATGAAACCTGAGATTATACATATTAAAATAGCTTCGTCGGAGAAAAACAGGTTTTTATCGAAAAGGGTTGATGAATTGTGGGTGTATAGATTTATATTTGAATATGAATAAAAAGCAAATTATCTGGCTTCAGATTTTTTATTGGAGTTTCAATTTTATAGGAAACAACATTACGCCTTATTTCTTTTTTCCTGAGCGAAGAGGGTTTGAATCGTATGTGCTGAACTTTACTTATTTTATTACAGAAATCTCTACTTTTTATCTTTTGTATCTGGTTATTATTCCGAAAGTATTAAATCTTGAGAAACTTTATTCTGCTGTTTTAGTTTTCTTTATTTCTATTTTAAGCTTTGGTGTAATTCGGTATGGAATAGAAGAAGTGCTGCTTCCTATTACCCTTGGATTCAGAAATTATAATAAAAATACCGGACTTTTATATTATTTGACAGATAATATCTACAATGCATCATTGACTGTTTTCATTGCAGGAATCCTGTGGATCGTAGAGAAATATGGTGTTGCCGAAAATGATAAAAAGCAGCTGCTGATTGAAAAGAAACAGGCAGAGCTTCAGGCATTAAAAACCCAGATCAATCCTCATTTTATTTTTAATTCATTAAATAATATCTACTCTCTTGTCTATCAGAAATCAGACAAAGCCTTGCCAGCAATTGAAGAACTGGTACAATTGTTAAGATACAGCACAAAGGATCTTGAAAAAGATTCAATTCCTTTGTACAAGGAAATTGGATATATTGATAGCCTGATTGCCTTGGAGAAACTTAGAATCAGAAAACCTGAGCTGTTGCTCATAGAAAAAAATATTCAGTATCCTCGCCTTAAGATCTCGCCAATGCTGTTGGTTCCTTTTGTTGAAAATGCCTTTAAACATGGAGATTTTCGTGATAAAGGTTTTGAAATGAAAATCTCAGATCATGATAAAGTGCTGCATTTTTATCTTTTCAATTTTAAAACACAGAGAATGAAAGATACCGTCTCCGGAATAGGAATTCAGAATGTGAAAAAAAGACTGGAAATATTGTATCCTAAACATCAGCTGGAGATCAGAGATTCGGAAACAGAGTTTATTGTAGACTTAAAAATTGATTTACGCTATGAATAAGATAAAATGCATTATTGTTGATGACGAGCCACTGGCAATCTCTCTTCTTGAGCATTATGTAGAAAAACTCCCTTTTCTTGAGCTGGTATTTTCTACAGAGAACCCGATTTTGGCTTTGGAATATCTTCAGAAAAACGATTCAGATCTTATCTTTTTAGATATTCAGATGCCGGAGTTTACGGGAATCAATTTTATGAAGATTGTAGGACCTGATCAAAAATATATTTTAACAACGGCTTATTCAGAATATGCCTTGGAAGGATATGAACATAATGTTGTGGATTACCTGCTGAAACCTATTTCATTTGAAAGATTTCAAAAGAGTGCATTAAAGGTGCAGGAACGGTTTTCTTTTCCTCAGGAGGAAAATTCATATTTCTTTGTGAAATCCTCAGGACAAAGACATCGTATTGGTTTTCATGAGATTTTGTACGTGGAAAGTATCAAAGACTATGTCAATATCCGGACGGAAAATGAGGAATTTATTGTGCTGGATACGCTTAAATCAATGGAAATTCAGCTCTCTGAGAGGTTTGTACGTGTTCATAAATCTTTCATCATCAATTTGGATAAAATAAAAAGCATTGGTGCTAAAAAAGTGAACTTTCCCGAGTATGAAATTCCCATTGGAGAAAGCTATAGAGCAGGTCTTCTGGATAGATTGAAGTGATGGAATATCATGATATTCATTTGAGAGCTAAACCTTACAGGTTTCTAAAACCTGTAAGGTTTGGAATGTTTACCAAAGTTTACCAAAGAATATTTCAATAGGGGTAATAAAAAAGACGACTTCTATTGAAGCCGCCTTTATATTAATTAATCTAACAATTAATCTTAATTTTCCTGTTGTTTGATAAGGTTCAGAGCAGAACCAGCCTTAAACCAGTCAATCTGCTGATCGTTGTAAGTGTGGTTGGCCATGATGATATCTTTTGTTCCGTCTGCATGAACGAACTCTAATGTTAGTTGTTTTCCTGGCGCAAACTGATCAAGATCTAAGAAGTTAACAGTGTCATCTTCCTGGATTTTGTCATAGTCAGCCTCATTAGCGAAAGTGATCCCAAGCATTCCTTGTTTCTTAAGGTTGGTTTCATGGATTCTCGCGAATGATTTTACCAATACAGCTTTCACACCAAGATGTCTTGGTTCCATGGCAGCGTGTTCTCTTGAAGAACCTTCGCCATAGTTCTGGTCTCCTACAACAATTGTTGGAATGCCTGCTGCTTTGTAAGCTCTTTGTACAGCCGGAACTTCACCGTATTCACCGGTTAATTCGTTTTTAACTTTATTGGTTTCCATGTTGTAAGCATTCACCGCTCCGATCAACATGTTGTTTGAAATATTATCCAGGTGTCCTCTGTATTTCAACCATGGTCCTGCCATAGAAATGTGGTCTGTAGTACATTTTCCGAAAGCTTTGATCAATACTTTAGCGCCTTCAATGTTTTTACCGTCCCAAGCCGGGAATTCTTCCAATAGCTGAAGTCTGTCTGAAGTAGGGCTTACGTTAACAACAACGCTTGAGCCATCTTCTGATGGTGCCTGATATCCGTTGTCATCTACCGCAAATCCTTTTGAAGGAAGTTCGAAACCTCTAGGCTCGTTAAGTTTTACCTGTTCACCTGCTTCGTTAGTTAAAGTATCCGTAATCGGGTTAAAGTCCAGTCTGCCTGAAATTGCTACAGCAGCTACCATTTCCGGAGAAGCTACGAATGCATGAGTATTCGGGTTACCGTCAGCTCTTTTTGCAAAGTTTCTGTTGAAAGAATGGATAATAGAGTTTTTCTCTCCTTTTTCCGCACCTTCTCTGTCCCATTGCCCGATACATGGTCCACAAGCATTGGTAAAGATTCTTGCGTTTTCAAATTTTCTGAAAGAATCCAGGAATCCGTCTCTTTCTGCTGTGAATTTTACCTGTTCAGAACCAGGGTTGATACCTAAAATGGCCTTAGGTTTTACTCCTTTTGAAACTGCATCTTCCACAATAGAAGCCGCTCTTGATAAATCTTCATAAGAAGAGTTGGTACAAGAGCCTATAAGCGCCCATTCCACTTCTAACGGCCATCCGTTTGCTTCAGCTTTAGCTCTGAATTCAGCAACCGGAGTTGCTAAGTCCGGAGTAAAAGGTCCGTTCAGGTGAGGAGTCAGTTCAGAAAGGTTGATTTCTATTAATTGATCGAAATATTGTTCAGGATTGGCATATACTTCAGCATCACCTGTTAAATGTTCAGCAATTTTATCAGCGGCATCTACTACGTCCTGTCTTCCTGTTGCGGAAAGATATCTTCTCATAGAATCATCATATCCGAAAGTAGACGTTGTAGCTCCGATTTCAGCACCCATGTTACAGATAGTTCCTTTACCGGTTGCAGAAAGAGACTCTGCTCCTTCACCGAAATATTCTACGATGCATCCTGTACCTCCTTTTACCGTAAGGATCCCTGCTACTTTTAAGATAACATCTTTTGCAGAAGTCCATCCGTTCATTTTACCGGTTAATTTTACACCGATAAGTTTTGGCATTTTAAGCTCCCAGGCCATTCCTGCCATTACGTCTACGGCATCAGCTCCTCCTACGCCAATAGCTACCATTCCTAGTCCTCCTGCGTTTACCGTGTGAGAGTCCGTACCAATCATCATTCCTCCAGGGAAGGCATAATTTTCCAGTACAACCTGGTGAATGATACCTGCACCTGGTTTCCAGAATCCGATTCCGTATTTATCACATACAGAACTTAAGAAGTTGAATACTTCGGAGTTTTTGTTGATTCCTTCCTGTAAATCTTTGTCAGCACCTACTTTCGCCTGGATCAGGTGATCCGCGTGTGCTGTTGATGGAACCGCTACTTTAGCTTTTCCTGCCTGCATGAACTGTAACAGAGCCATCTGTGCAGTGGCATCCTGCATAGCAACCCTGTCTGGTGCAAAGTCTACATAAGAGTTTCCTCTTTCATATGCCTGTGTGGCATTTCCTTCCCAAAGGTGGGTGTAAAGAATTTTTTCTGAAAGGGTAAGAGGTTTGCCCACGATTTGTCTTGCTGCTGCAATTCTTTCAGGGTAACGTTCATACACCTTTTTGATCATATCAATATCAAAAGTCATATCGTATTTTAGTTTTGTTCTTGTTCTGTTAATGCTTCTTTCCCTGTGTTGAAAAAGAAAAATCATTTATCCATGCATCAAAAAACGTTCCTATAATCTATAAAAAGGAGTTTTTCAGGCTTCAAAATCAATAGATTTTATAACTTTCAATTTAAGAAAAAATTGAATTTATTTTCCGGATTTTATCGAAAAAAAAACGTAACTATCTTAAAATAGAAACGTTCTAAACAAAAAACTGGAAGATTTTAAATCCTTAAGGACCAAAATCTTCCAGTTGTATAGTTTTTAATAGTCTTGCGACGTATTTATCAATATCTTTTAGTGAGCACTTGTACTTGTCAATTCTTTAATAGAAGGAACAAAAGTAGTAAGGTCGATTCCTTCTACTGCAGCTTTGTACTCATCAATGCTAGGAATTCTTCCGATAATCGCAGAAAGAACAACAACCGGAGTTGAAGCAAGCAGAGATTCTCCTTTTTTACGTTCAGAATCTTCCACTACTCTTCCCTGGAAAAGACGGGTAGATGTTGCTAAAACAGTATCTCCTTTAGCTGCTTTTTCCTGGTTACCCATACAAAGGTTACATCCGGGACGCTCAAGGTACATTACGTTTTTGTATTCAACACGAGCTTCTCCTTTTGGAGCGTTATCATCAAATTCAAAAGCTGAATATTTTTCTAATAATTCCCAGTCTCCTTCTGCCTTTAACTCATCAATGATGTTGTAAGTAGGGGCTGCTACTACAAGAGGAGCGCTGAATTCTACCTTGCCTTGTTGCTTTTCAATGTTTCTAAGCATCTGAGAAACAATCTTAAGGTCTCCTTTGTGGACCATACAGGATCCTACGAAACCAAGGTCTACTTTTTTCTCACCACCATAGTAAGAAAGATCTCTGATGGTATCGTGAGTATATCTCTTAGACACGTCGTCGTTGTTTACATCCGGGTCAGCAATCATAGGTTCTACAATTACATCGAGATCTACAACTACTTCAGCGTAATATTTAGCGTTTGAATCCGGAGTTAAAGCAGGTTTTTCCCCTGATCTTATCTCTTCAATTCTCTTATTTGCTTTGTCAATTAATCCCTGAAGAACTTTATTGTGGTTATCCATACCCTTATCGATCATGATCTGAATTCTGCCTTTTGCAATTTCCAGTGATTCGATCAGTGTATTATCTTCAGAAATGTTGATAGAAGCTTTTGCTTTCATTTCGGCAGTCCAGTCTGTAAAGGTAAATGCCTGGTCAGCAGGAAGTGTTCCGATGTGAACCTCAATGATTCTACCCTGGAATACGTTTTCTCCTCCAAACTGCTTCAACATCTGAGCCTGTGTTGCATGAACCACATCACGGAAATCCATGTGTTCTTTCATGTTTCCTTTGAAGGTTACTTTTACAGATTCCGGAATTGGCATTGATGCTTCGCCTGTAGCCAAAGCAAGAGCCACAGTTCCTGAGTCAGCTCCGAAAGCTACTCCTTTGGACATTCTTGTGTGAGAGTCACCACCAATGATGATGGCCCACTCGTCTACAGTGATGTCATTAAGAACTTTGTGGATAACGTCAGTCATGGCGTGGTATTCACCTTTCGGGTCACGGGCTGTAATCAGACCGAACTCGTTCATGAACTTCATTAGCTTAGGAATGTTAGCCTGAGCTTTTTTATCCCAAACTGAAGCCGTGTGACATCCTGACTGGTAAGCTCCGTCTACAGTAGGGGAGATTACAGTTGCAGCCATAGATTCAAGCTCCTGGGCAGTCATAAGACCTGTGGTATCCTGTGAACCTACGATATTAACTTTTACACGAACGTCTGATCCGGCGTGCAGAACTTTTCCTGGTGTAGTTCCTACAGCATTTCTGTTGAAAATCTTTTCTACAGCGGTAAGCCCCTGTCCTTCATGAGAAATTTCTTTTGAAGGAGCAAAAACTGCTGGCGTCTCAATTCCTAAAAGCTGAGCGGCAAATGTCTGCAGTTTCTTACCAAATACAATCGCGTAAGATCCTCCCGCTTTGATGAATTCCATCTTTTGCGGAGTGAAAGATTTGCTAAGGTCGATCAATTCTTGATCGCCGTTATATAATTTCTTTTCTTTTGTATTAATCGTTAAAACAGTTCCTGTTGCTACTGAATATGCTTCTTCAAGAACGATATCACCATTTTCATTACGAATTGGATTTCCGTTTTCGTCAACTTTCTTTACCCAGTTTTTAAGGTCGATACCAATACCTCCGGTAACGTCTACTGTAGTAAGGAAGATTGGAGAAATACCGTTTGTTCCTCCTACAATGGGAGCAATGTTTACGAATGGCACATATGGACTAGCCTGCTTTCCTGTCCAAAGTGCAACGTTGTTTACTCCGGACATTCTTGATGAGCCTACTCCCATTGTTCCTTTTTCTGCGATAAGCATAACGCTTGCATCAGGATGTTTTGCCTGTAAAGCTTTGATCTCTTCCTGAGCCTCAGGAGTGATCATACATTTACCGTGAAGTTCGCGGTCTGATCTTGAGTGAGCCTGGTTACCCGGAGAAAGTAAATCTGTAGAGATGTCTCCTTCACCAGCGATATAGGTAACTACTTTGATTTCTTCAGCCACTTCAGGAAGTTTAGTGAAGAATTCAGCTTTAGCGTAGCTTTCAATGATTTCTTTTGCAATTTCGTTACCGCTGTTGAATGCTTCTTTCAGACGGTTAGTATCTGCTTCATAAAGGAAAACCTGAGTTTTAAGAACATTGGCAGCTTCTTGAGCAATAGCTGCATCACTACCTAAAGCAAGGTCCAGCAGCACCTCAATAGAAGGTCCGCCTTTCATATGAGACAATAGTTCAAAGGCGAAAGCCGGGGGAATTTCTTCTACTACGGATTCACCCAGAATAATTTCTTTTAAAAATTTGGCTTTTACTCCCGCTGCACTTGTTGTTCCGGGTAGCGTGTTATAAATGA
Source organism: Chryseobacterium candidae (assembly GCF_004916905.1). GTDB lineage: Bacteria > Bacteroidota > Bacteroidia > Flavobacteriales > Weeksellaceae > Chryseobacterium > Chryseobacterium candidae. The sequence continues at coordinate 98,009 of NZ_SDLV01000004.1, read as the reverse complement.
AAAATTGAAGAGAATCTGTCCGGTCAGCATTACCTGAATCTTTAATTTGCGTAATGATTTCGCTTAGTAATTCAGCACTATCAATTGGCTTTGGATGAAGCCCCTGGGTTTTTCTTTCTTCAATCTCTTTGATGTAATCCTTATAAATACTCATAATAGAAGGTCTTTCAAAATTAAAGGCAGGCATGCTTTTTCTTTACCGGTGTGTATAAATACAATTAATGACATTTTGAGTTCTCGCATTTTGATGCAACATTAACCGAATAAAGTCAGCATAATCTACACTTTTTCAAAAGTTTTTTAAAATTATCAAACAATTCAAAATGTTTCCAAAATTACGAAATTTTACAATTTTATAAGAATTAAATTATTTAGATTGTTTATAAATATGATTTTTATAATATCTATTTTTGGTCGTATTTTTGTACCCAAATGGAGAATATGAAAAATATCCTGAATGTTTTATGTGTTTTCATTTCGATTTTCGTTTTCTCACAGACCCAATCTGTGAAGAAAGATCCCGCGAAAAAAGGAACGAAAACTACCATTAAAAAAACACTTTCAGCCAGCAAACCTAATGCTGATCTTGTAGTGATTAATAAAGAACTTCCTGTTTTGATTCCCAAGAAGAAAGGAGATCAGTTCGGGTATGTCAATCAGAACGGGAAATTTATTATTCAGCCGGAATATCATATTGCCGTATTTTTTTATGAAGACTGCAATCTTCTGAATTCACCTAATGAAAAAGTGAGAAAATTTGGAACAAAAGACTATGCCACGGTAGAGAAAAATATGATTTCTTACCGTATAGATCAGTCTGGGAAGAGAGTATATCAGTTCAAAGAAACCGATTTTGGAAAATGTAAATTCGAAGAATATAAACAACAGCTATTTCAGGCTTACATCCTCAATGGTTTTTACGGAATCATTGAAAAATCAAAATTTGTAAATGCAGCAGATTACAGACAATTTCAGATCTATCCTCAATATCAGTATCTGTTCATTCTTGAAGGTGATGATGTCGCTAATCCAATGATTGTAGCTTCCAATAATGATAAATTCGGAATCATTGATGTTAATAACAGGATTATCATTCCGTTTGAATATTCCAATATTAAACGAAATTTCAGCTGGAAACTCGGGAAGATGTTTGAAGTGACAAAAGACGGCTCGAATTACTACTATATCGACGCTAACAATAAAACTTACTAAATAATTATTAATGATGAATGATGAATGATGAATGATGAATGATGAATGATGAATGATGAATGATTCATTTGATAACTCCTATTTTCCATAGTGTCTTTCCTCCTGTAACCATCCATGCCCTTCGTAACCTAACACCCCGAATCTTGCATCTCGTAACCCAATATCCTGTACCTCGAAACCCGAATTCCAATTCATATATTTTTTGTAATTTTGCGGCTGAAATAAAGGGGTGCTTTAACAAGCTGAGATTATACCCAATGAACCTGGAACAGGTAATGCTGTTTAGGGAACCATTTAAATAATTGATAGATGATTAGCGATAAATGATCGATAAACATTCATTATCATTTGCTATTTATCAATTATCTCATAATCACCCCTTTTATTCATTAAATGTTAAAGATTTATAGAATGAAAGGATTATTTTTTTTAGGGCTTACGGTAGGAGCTGCAGCTTTTATACAGGCTCAGAATAAAGATTCATTAAAGGTCAGGGAAATTGAAGCCGTCAGCTTTACTAAAAGACTGCCGGTTGCAAAGGAGATTATTAATGTACAGAAAGATCTGGACAGTAAAAATCTGGGACAGGATCTTCCTATTCTTTTGAAAAACCAAACCTCCATTATTTCTACTTCTGATGCCGGAAATGGAGTAGGATATACCGGTTTCAGAATCCGTGGTGTTTCGGGAAGTGCCATCAATGTTATGATGAATGGTGTTCCATACAACGATTCTGAAAGCCAGGGAACCTTTTTTGTCAACGTTCCGGATTTAACAAGCTCTGCATCACAGATTGTTATCCAAAGAGGAGTAGGAACTTCCAATAACGGGGTTTCTGCCTTCGGAGCCAGTATTAATGTACTTTCTAAAGATCCGGAAGAGAAGTTTTATTTTAAAACAGACGACAGCTACGGATCATTTAATACCTATAAATATTCAGCTGAAATAGGCTCGGGGAAGTTCTGGAAAAACCGTCTTTCCGTAATGGGAAGATATACCCATATTCACTCTGATGGTTATATAGACAGAGCTTCATCCAATTTACATTCTTATAATTTCACTGCTTTATTTGAAGAAGGAAATACGAAGCTGCGTTTAATGGCTTTTGGCGGAAAAGAGAAAACCTATCAGGCATGGAACGGTATTGACCGTAAAACCTGGGAAACCGATCCGAAATTCAATATTTCCGGAGCGATCTATGATGCCAATTGGGAGAATATTGTAAGTTTCTATGATAATGAAACGGATAACTACAGACAGAATCATTATCAGTTGCTTTGGGAACAGAAATTCAGTGACCGCTGGAATCTGGAAACCACGTTCCACTATACAAAAGGAAAAGGATATTATGAAAACTACAAGCAGGGAGATCCTTTTTCAAGATATAACCTTCCCAATATAACAGAAGGGGGACAAACCATAAAATATTCCGATTTTATCAGAAAAAAATGGCTGAATAACGATTTCTACGGAATGGTTTCTACATTGTACGGAAAATTTGAAAATCTGGATCTGAACTTTGGTGCTGTTGTGAATCAATATTACGGAAGACACTATGGAAATGTTACCGGTGTGTTTTTTCCACAGATTGCCGAAAGCGAATATTACAGAAACCGTTCAATAAAGAATGAAGTGTCGGGTTTTGCAAAAGCTTTATTAAGAGTGGATAATTTTGAATTCTTTGGTGATTTGCAGCTTAGAAAAATAAACTACAATACAAAAATTCTGATGGCTGGTGATGATGAAGGAGCAGATTTAAGTAAAAACTGGCTGTTCTTTAATCCAAAAGCCGGTATGAATTACAGAATTGACGGTGGTAAAATATTTCTTTCATACGCTCATGCTCACCGTGAACCTAACAGAGATGATCTGATGGCCAATAATGATGTGAAAGCTGAAAAACTTCATGACATTGAAGCCGGTTTTGAAAAACAGTTCGGAATTGTTTCGTTGACAGCGAATGTTTATTATATGTATTATGTGAATCAATTGGTTTTGAATGGAGAATTGAATAACGTAGGAGCATTTATCAGAACCAACTCAGGGAAGAGCTACAGAAGAGGGATTGAGATAGGGGCTTTGGCAAAACTATCCAAACAATGGGAAGTTTCCGGTAATGTGACATTAAGCCAGAACAGAAATCAGGATTTTAATATTCAGAATGGTGATGTGCCTAAAAGTCTTGGAAATACCCAGATTTCATTTTCTCCGAATGTAATTGCCAATCTAAGCCTGAGATTCAATCCTGCCAAAAATTTCCAGTTTGCTTTAATGAATCAGTATGTTGGAAAACAATATCTGGATAACACAGAGGATGCCAATCTGCAGCTTAAAGATTATTTCCTGACAGATTTCAATGCGCAGTACCAATTTAAAATTGCTAACAACGAAATTGCATTAAAGCTACTGGTGAATAACCTGTTCAACAAAAAATACGTCAACAATGGTTCTGTTTATGAAGGACAGCCTTACTATTTTTCGCAGGCAGGAACCAATTTTATGTTTGGTGTGAGCTGGAAAATTCAATAATTGACCAATATATCTTTTTTGCTTTTTAGCAGATTTGATCTTTTTAAGCTTAAAAAAAGCAGTTTGAACAACGGTATATCTGTTTTAATACAGAATAATTAAAAGACTGCTCCGGCAGTCTTTTTTATATCCGTTAAATATTACAAAAAGTCCCGAAAAAGTTATAAATTTGCTGCCAAATGAATATTTCAGCATATATTTTAGAATACTTAAAACAATTTGGAACTGCCACAGTTCCAGGCTTTGGGGTGTTTTCACTGAAAAATTCTAAGGCAATTATCAATTCTGAAAACGGAAGTATCTTACCTCCGGCCAGTCAGATTGAATTTGCAATAGATTATGAAGTAAGGACTGAAGACCTTACTGCTTTTATAGCAGAACAAAAACAGATGTCTCTGGAAGCTTCAAGAAGCGATCTTAAAATTCAGACTGATTTTTGGAAGAAAAGACTTCAGGCCGAACAGGTTCTTGAAATTCAAAACCTTGGAACCGTCTTTATTGAAGAAGGACACACTCATTTCAAGGGAAAAAGAATAGAATCCGGACGTCCGGACTTTTATGGATTGGAAGAAATCAGATTTTCAGATATCAATAACGGAGAAAAAGTGAAGACCCCGGTGAATCGTGAAAAAGATTTTAAATTCAAAAAAACAATTCTTTGGATTTTCCTTCTGATTATTCCTGTTCTTGGAATTGTATACCTGGCGTTTACCCAGCAGGAACTTCTCTTTGGTAAAAAATCTTTCAATAATGTTTCTGTACAGACTTCTACCCACAGAATTGTAAAAGATACTGTGAAAGTGATGGTACATACCCCGGAAACCTCCGTTTCAGATTCCTTGAAAAAAGATTCATTAGTAAAACCTGTCGGAAAAGAAATGAAACCTGCTCCGGCCGTTCCAAACAACACTAAGACTAGATGGCAAAAATAAAAAAAGCGTCAGAATCTCTGACTATTATGACCAATATCGTTCTTCCGAACGAAACCAACTCTTTAAGAAACCTTTTCGGTGGTGAACTTCTGGCAAAAATGGACCGTTGTGCGTCTATTTCTGCAGCAAGACACTGTGAGAGAAGAGTAGTAACAGCTTCTGTAAACCATGTATCTTTCAACCATCCGATTCCGGAAGGAGGAGTCGTGGTATTGGAATCCAAAGTTTCCAGAGCATTCTCTACTTCCATGGAAGTGTACGTAGATGTATGGTTGGATGACCCGATTAATCAGAAGAAGATTCATACGAATGCTGGGATTTATACTTTCGTTGCGGTGGATGAATTCAACCGTCCGATTCCTATTCCGGAAATGATTCCTGAAACAGAGGAAGAAAAAGAAAGATTTGCAGCAGCATTCCGTAGAAAAGAACTTTCATTAATCCTTTCCGGAAGAATGAAACCATTGGAATCTGTAGAGCTTAAAAAACTATTCCAGGAGCCACAGGAGTCTAAGAAAGATAAAAAGTAGACTTATATACTTTATCAATAAAATGCTTTTAAACTTTGCTGAGTGCTAACGACTTTGCGAGCTTAAAAGCATTTGTTTTTTTTAAAATTTGCGAACTTTGCGGTAAAAAAATAGTAATCATTTAGGAATCGTTTCCTATCTCTAAAATCACTACATTAAAAAATGAAAATACTTCTTTTAGATAAAAATCATCCTCTTATCACTGATCAGCTGCTTGCTAAGAACTTTATATTGGAAGAGGATTTCACGTCAGCTTATGATGAGGTTTGTGAGAAAATTGAAAATTATGATGGAATTATCATCAGAAGCCGTATTCCATTAGACCAGAATTTTCTCGAAAAAGGTAAAAACCTGAAGTTCATCGCAAGAGTAGGTGCCGGAATGGAAAATATTGACATTCCTGTTGCCGAAAAACTGGGAATTCAGCTGATCAATTCCCCGGAGGGAAACAGAGATTCTGTGGCAGAACACGTTGTGGGAATGCTGCTGGTGATCATGAACAGACTTTTTATTGCTTCTCAGGAAGTGAAAAACGGGATCTGGAAGCGTGAAGAAAACAGAGGAGATGAATTGTTGGGAAAAACAGTAGGGCTTATCGGATATGGAAATATGGGAAAAGCTACCGCGAAAAGACTTTCAGGATTCGGATGTAACGTGATTTTCCATGATATACTTCCTGGTCTTTCAGATGAATATGCAACACAGGTTTCATTGCAGGAATTAAAACAATCTGCTGAGGTTCTAAGCCTGCATATTCCTTTAACTTCAGAAACCCATTATCTTATTGATGAAACATTCATTGCGGAAATGAAAAATGATTTCTATTTTGTGAATACAGCGAGAGGTAAGAATGTTGAAACTAAAAGTTTAGTAGAGGGATTGAAATCAGGAAAGGTGAAAGGCGCTTGTCTGGATGTTTTGGAATATGAAAAGTCTTCTTTCGAGAACATTGAATCAGAAAATGAAGATTTAAAATATCTTCTGGAATCAGAAAAAGCGATTGTCACGCCCCATATTGCTGGTTGGACGCATCAGAGTAAAGAAAAATTGGCTCAGTTTATTGTAGATAAAATTGTAGCATCTTATTGCTAAGACTGGATTAAGAAGTTATGAAAGAGTGAAAAGAAGAATTATACAAGTGTGAATTTGCTTTTCATATTTTTGTTCTTTCCACTCATTTATGTTAAATTATTCATAATATCCACCTCATATTTATTATTTATTTTGAGTTTTATTAAATTGCCGCTCATTTTTGAATCTCATGACGACGCGTAATTTTGTACTTATCTTAACTGTTCTTTTATCGATATTTTCATGTAAAAAAAAGGCTGAAGCTAAAGAAGTTTCAACAGAAAATACAACCAACCTGCCCAACTATGGAAATGTAGATCTGGGTGATATTTTCACAAAAGGAGATGGGCAGCTCCTGAACAGACAAACTACCGTTAGCTATATAGATCAGTATTACAAAAAAATATGGGAAGCAGGAGATCTTAGCGGTGGAATTCTTGTTGCGAAGGGTGATGAAATCCTGTATGAAAATTACAGAGGTTTCGGAAGAGAAGGAAACCAGATGCCTATCGATAAAAATACACCTTTACATGTTGCTTCAGTTTCGAAGACCTTAACGGCAATGGCCATGATGAAGCTGATAGAAGCCGGGAAAATAAAACTGACTGATCACCTTACTCAGTTTTTTCCTGGGTTTCCCTATCCGAATGTTACCGTTCAGACTTTATTGGATCAAAGAAGCGGTCTTCCAAAATATGAATATTTTATTACCAGGATACAACCTGCTCCGGCAGAACTTTCCAAGCCATTTATTACGAATGAGGATGTATTGAATATGATCATCAAGTATAAACCAGATCTGGCAAGAGATACGGATACTGGATTTATGTATTGCAATACGAACTTTGCTTTATTGGCCTTATTAATTGAGAAAGTGACCAAAACTCCTTTTCCTCAGGCGATGAAAGAAATGGTTTTCACACCGTTGAAAATGAATAATACTTACATCTTCCAGGAAAAAGATATTCCTACAGCATCACAGTCTTTTTATTACGGAGGAAACAAGCTGTATCCTTTAGACAGACTTGATCTGATTTATGGAGATAAAAATGTGTACACCACGCCGAGAGATCTGTACAACTTCTCAAAAGCAATGTTTTCTAAAAATTTCCTGAAGCCGGAACTCATGCAGATGGTATTCACTCCTTATAGTAATGAAAAAGCCGGAATGAATAATTACGGATTGGGATTCAGAATGAAAATATTCGATAACGGTGAAAAGCTTACTTATCACAACGGATGGTGGCATGGTACCAACTCTGTATTTGCCCATCTTTTAAAATCTAAGGTTACCATTGTAGCTATTGGAAATAAATACTCAAACAAAGTATATACAGCGCTTGCATTATCCGGATTATTTGAGGATTTCCCTTTGCAGAAGGAGAAGCTTCACACCGTTATGCATGACAATAAAGATACTTTGAATTCCGGACAGGAAGTTTTTGGAGAATAATGTTTACTTTTGCCTAAACATTTTCATGAAAAGGTTTCTTTTATTATTCGTTATCTGTTTTCTTGTACATTCGTGTGCAAGAGTAGGATCGCCTGTTGGTGGGCCTAAAGATACCCTGGCACCGAAGTTTTTAAGCTCAAACATTGATACAACAAGAATTAATGTCAAAAGAGATATTCGTGAACTCCGTCTGGATTTTGATGAATATGTGACATTGAAGGATATCAATAAGAACCTGATTATTTCACCTCCTATCAAAGGGATAACTAGGATTCTTCCTTCCAATATTGCTAATAAATTTGTTCTCATTCAATGGTCAGATACCCTTCAGGCTAATACAACCTATAACTTCAATTTTGGAAACTCAATTGTTGATAATAATGAATCCAATATATTAAGGTATTTCAATTTTGCTTTTTCTACAGGAGATAAACTGGATGACCTTTATATCAGCGGTGAAATAAGGGATGCACTGGATACTAAAAAGAAAACAGGAAATACATCAACTGAAAATAAACTTGTGGTAGGATTGTATCAGGTAAAAGATACAATGGATTACAAGAAAAAGCCTTACTACATCACCAAGGTAGATGAAGATGGATATTACGAATTAAACTATCTGACCCCTGGAAAATATAAAATTATTGCTTTTGAAGACGAGAATGGAAACTCTATGTATGATCCGGGAAAAGAGAAAGTTGGATTCCAGAAAGATCCGATCAATTTTGAGAAATCTATTTCAGGACTGAATTTAAAGGTGTATCCTTCCAAAAAACCTGTGAAATATCAGGAAATGAAAGAAATTGCAGGAGGAGTTTTGATGACATTCGAAGGAAATCCTGATGATGTAAAAGTTCAGTCTTTGAATGAAAAACTGAAGGATGTAAAAATAACCCATAATCCGAAATCAGACTCTGTGAGAATCTGGTTTGATGCCGTAAAAGATAATGTAGGGCAGGAAGCCAATGAAAAACTCATTTTCACACATAATAAAGGTCCGAAAAAAGACAGTGCTTACAGTGTATCTTTATTTTACAGATACAATAAAAAGAATGCAATGGATATCAACAGTGATAATGGGGGTGAATCACTAGCTCCGAAGTCAGATTTTAAAATATCTTCCAACTATATTGTTGATAAAATAGATCCTTCAAAATGGACACTGAAGATTAAAGGAGATAGTTTAACAACTTTACCATTTACTGCTAAAATTTCAGAAACAAATCCATACCAGATTCAGGTTCAGTCAGATTTTGAGATGGGTAAAAGTTACGAGCTTACTGTACCTAAAGAGACGATATCTTCTTTCTATGCAAAAAATGCACAATCTAAGCGTTTCGATTTTAATGTTGCCAAAATAGACCAGTTTGGAAGTGTTGAGTTCTCCATTTCAAATGCACCAGAGGCAAATTATTGGATTCAGCTGCTGGATTCTTCAGATAAGGTTGCATATCAGAGGTACATAAAAGGAGATAAAGTGAAATTTGATATCCTTAAACCGGGAGAATATATCGTGAGAATTCTGGTGGATAATAACGGGAATAAATACTGGGATGAAGCCGATTTTGCCAATGATATTTTTGCTGAAGATGCCTATATTTTCTATAAGAAAGTTATTGTCAGAGGTTTATGGGAAACAAGGGAGGATTGGGATCTGAAGGATACCAGAACTCTTGATAATCCTAAAGGAACTACGCCCGCTGTAGCAACTCCTGTAGTGGAAACACCACCAGCTCCGACTGAAGTGAAACAAGAAGCTAAAAAAGAATTAAAATCTCAAAATGCTGTTTTAACGCCCGTAAAGTAAGTTGATGAAGATCGCCAAGAAAATAGTATTCTGGACATTGGTGGCATTTGCCCTGATTCAGTTCTTTCCTATCGATAGAACCAATCAGCCTGTGGATACGAAGGTGAACTTTGTGGATACAAGGAAATCACCGGAAAAGATCAGAACACTGCTTAAAAACGCCTGTTATGACTGTCACTCCAATGAAACGGTTTATCCGAAATATGCATTTATAGCACCAATTTCATGGTCCGTAAAAAGCCATGTGAATGAAGGCAGAGAACATCTTAATTTTTCTACCTGGGGAAATTATAATAAGGATTTGAAGGAGAATATGCTGACTAAATCCATTCAGACCATTCAGACCAAAACAATGCCGATGCCCGGTTATATTGTTTATCATAAGGAAGCTCATCTTTCAGAAGCAGAAAGAGCATTGCTGATTCAGTATTTTGAAGAAATGCTGAAGACTAAAACGTATTAGTTTCTATCATAAAAAAACTCCCGCAGATTTTGGAAATCAGGCAGATAATTGTGTTATACAATCTGCTTAACATGCAAAATCTACGGGAGAATATTTTACAAAAATTATTTCTTTACATAGCTCTCGAAAAATCTCTTCTGAGAATCGAAAGCGATATCTTCGAGATCCAGATCCCATAAAGGAATCCAGACCGCTTCCGAGATCTCGGAGATTTCAAGACTTACCTCAAACTTTTCCGAAACATTGTATTCATAAAAGAGATCAATTGTATTGTAATCAATTTCTTTGAATTGATAGATGTTGGGAAGGCTCGTAAGGTATTTCAGATTAGAAATATCGATATCAAGCTGAAGTTCTTCAAAAAGTTCTCTTTTACAGGTTTCTTCCGCACTTTCTTTAGGGTCGACAAATCCTCCCGCAAGATCCAGTTTCCCTTTTTTAGGATCTCTGTTTCTTCTGGTAAGATAAATTTCGTCTCCACATCTGATGACAACCGCTACAGCACCTGCCACATTATTGTACAGAGTAAACCCGCATTCCGGACAGCTCCATTTCTTTTCACCATCCCAGTGTAAGGACTCTTTGCCACAGCTTGGGCAATATTTCAATAGTTTCATTGAGTAATATTAATATTTCTCGGGTGATAACTCAAAATAACATCCCTTAATTCTTCTGTTTTCAGGTGTGTGTAGATCTCCGTTGTTGTAATACTGGAATGCCCCAGCATCTCCTGAATATAACGTAAATCTGCTCCATTCTGTAATAAATGGGTCGCAAATGAATGTCTGAAGGTGTGTGGTGATATTTTTTTATTAACCCCTGCTTTATCTGTAAGTTCTTTAATAATAAGAAATACGATTACTCTGGACATAGATGTCCCACGGCTGTTCAAAAACAGAGTATCTTCATATTTTTTATTGATTTTGCCTTTAGAACGTACCTCTTTGATATAACTTTCAAGCAAATCTGCGGTATAATCAGCTAAAGGGACAAAACGGGTTTTGTTTCCTTTTCCGTGTACCTTGATGTATTGCTCTTTAAAGTTGATATTGGAGATCTTAAGATCTATAAGTTCGGAAACCCGAAGTCCGCACCCATATAGTACCTCTATAATGGAGTGGTTTCTTTTCCCGATATCTGTATTCACCTCAATAGCCGCAATAATTTTGTTAATATCAGTGAGGCTTAATGTATCAGGTAAATATAATCCCAGTTTAGGGCCTTCAAGTAACGCCGCAGGATTGTCTTCACGATATTCATCTTCAAGCAGAAATTTAAAGAAAGCTTTAATGGAAGATATCCACCTTGCCTGTGATCTCTCACTGAATTTCTGTTTGGAAAGATTGAAAATGTATTCCTGCAGGTTTTCGTAACCGATGGAGTCTGGACCGACGTTTTCCAGATCCTCTTCTGCGTAATCTTTTAGTTTCTTAATGTCCCGAACGTAGGCGTCGAGTGTGTTTTCTGAAAAATTTCTTTCGAAACGAAGAAATATTTCAAAATCTTTGATCTTTTCATCCCAAGTCATTTGTGCTTATTTTTTTAGTTCACAGTCCGATATTTGTTCTATTTCAATGTTATGGTTTCTCAGAAACGATATTCCATCGTCATCCGAATACTCATTAATATACACCAGTCTCGTAATCCCTGCCTGCAGAATCAGTTTGCTGCATTCTTTACAGGGAGAGAGCGTTAAATATAACGTTGCTCCTTTTGCAGATTGGGTAGAGCCAGCCAGCTTTAATATAGCGTTGGCCTCCGCATGCAATACGTACCAGTGTGTTTTTCCTTCTTCATCTTCACAGCAGTTTTCGAATCCCGAAGGAGTTCCGTTGTAACCATCTGAAATAATCATCCTATCTTTTACGATAAGAGCCCCCACCTGTTTTCTCTTACAGTAGGAGAGTTTTGCCCATTCCTGAGCCATTTTTAGATAAGCTTTATCAAACTTATTCATACCGCAGCATTGTTTTTTTTCGAAATAATTTGGATTAAAATCTTTTAGAAAGATTTAGAAGTTAGGCTTTCTCTTCTCTAGAAACGCGGTAACTCCTTCTTTCTTATCTTCCATTTCAAAAAGTTCTCCGAAATATTTGATTTCAGTTTCAAAACCTTTCTCCGTGTCAGATAAATTCACGGCGTTGATAGCCTTGGATATTGCCATCGGTGAGTTGTTGGCAATCGTATTTGCTAATTCTTTTGTTTTGGTTAATAATTCTTCTATAGGGTATACTTCATTTACCAGTCCGATCTCTTTTGCTTTTTGAGCAGGGATCATTTTGGCAGAGAAGATCATTTCATTGGCAATACCTTTTCCTACAAGCTTTGGAAGCCTCTGGGTTCCTCCATATCCCGGAATTAATCCAAGAGTTACTTCAGGAAGTCCTAATTTGGCATTCTCTGATGCATATCTGATGTGGCATGCCATGGCAAGCTCTAAACCTCCTCCTAATGCAAAACCATTTACGGCTGCTATGACAGGTTTAGACATGTTTTCAATTTTGTTGAACAATGTATTTTGTCCGTTTCTTGCAAGTTCTTCAGCTTTTTCCTGTCCGAAGTCACTGAATTCCTTGATATCAGCTCCCGCGACAAAAGATTTTTCGCCACTTCCGGTAAGAATAATTACTCTGCATGAAGTGTCAGCGTTAAGCTCATCAAGCGCGGTACTGATTTCCTGAATTGTTTTTGCATTCAAAGCATTTAAACTCTCAGGTCTATTTATGGTAATAATAGATAATTTATCTTCTTTTTTTAATAATATGTTCTCGTAACTCATTTTTCCACTTTAAAATATCATCCTTTGCAAATTATGAATTTTTTACAAAAAAAAGGAAAAAATATTATTTTTTTTTCCTTTTTTTTAATTTATCATTCAAAATGATTATTTGGAATGATTCATCATATTTGCATCAATATTGACGTTTAGTTGAGAAGCCACTTTCATGCCAAGTTCAATGTTAGCACGGAAAAAGTGACATAGCTGCCGGTTGATAATCTCGTCTTTTTTCGGCCCGGTTATACCATTCATGCTGCCTACAATATTTTTGATCAAATGATCTCTTTCCTCTGCATTCATTGCTTTTGAATATAAAAGTCCCGGTTGAGTATAGTGATCACTGTCGTTGTCATTTCTGTTGTAACTGGCAACATGAGCACTGTCTAGCTCATATTCGTAGTTTTTATAAGATGAATCCGGCTTGATGTCATCAAAACTGTTCGGGTGGTAATTCGGTTTATCCTGATAGTGGCTTGAGTCTGCCATAAAACCATCTCTTTGGTAATTGTTCACCGCAAAAGGACATCTGTTTACTTCCAGCTGATGAGCATTGACACCTACTCTGTAACGGTGAGCGTCAGGATATGAGAATAATCTTCCCTGAAGCATTTTGTCCGGTGAGAAACTGATTCCGTTAATTAAGTTACTTGGTGAAAAAGTAGACTGTTCCACGTGGGCAAAATAATTTATGGGTATTTCATTCAGTTCCATTTCTCCTACCTCAATCAGAGGGAAGTCATCATGAAACCATACTTTGGTTACATCAAACGGATTCCATCTGAAGTCTTTTGCCTGTTCCTCCGTCATTACCTGTATATATAATGTCCATTTCGGGAAGTTACCGCTTTCAATAGCATTGCAAAGATCTTCCTGTGCAAAGTCCGGGTTTTCTCCTGCCATTTTTACCGCTTCTTCATCTGTAAAGTTTTTTACTCCCTGCTTGGTTTTAAAATGGAATTTCACCCATACTCTTTCATCTTTATCATTGATCATAGAGAAAGTGTGAGATCCGAAACCATTCATATGTCTGTAGCCATACGGAGTTCCTCTGTCTGACATTAATATAAGAACCTGATGAAGTGATTCAGGGTTTAAGCTCCAGAAATCCCACATCATTGTGGCGCTTTTTAAATTGGTTTTCGGAACTCTTTTCTGAGTATGAATAAAATCCGGAAATTTTTTTGCATCCTTAATAAAGAATACAGGAGTATTGTTTCCTACAAGATCCCAGTTCCCGTCTTCAGTGTAAAATTTTAAGGCAAATCCTCTTGGGTCTCTCGCAGTATCTGCACTTCCTTTTTCACCTCCCACTGTAGAAAATCTTGCAAACATTCTGCATGAGTTCCCTACTTTTGAAAACAGTTTTGCTTTCGTGTACTGGCTGATGTCATGTGTTACGGTGAAGGTTCCGTACGCTCCGCTTCCTTTGGCATGCACAATCCTTTCAGGAATTCTTTCCCTAACGAAATGCGCAAGATTTTCCTGAAGAATAAAGTCCTGCAGCAATACCGGTCCTCTTGGTCCTACCGTCTGTGAATCCTGATGTTCATAATAAGGTGATCCGTTACTTAACGTTAATTTTTTAGAATCCATATCTATTAATGATTTGTAAATGTTTTTCTTTTTTCTAAATCCAAATGTAAAGGTAGTGAATATCAAATTTACTTGAATTTTTAATTGCTAATAGCAAAAACGTTATATCTTTGTAATAGATAATATTAATCAAATGAACATTCAGCAACTGGAGTATCTTATCGCTGTTGATAAGTATAAACATTTTGGTAAGGCCGCTCAGGCGTGTTTTATTACCCAACCTACGTTAAGTGCCATGATACAGAAATTTGAAGATGAACTGGATGTAAAGGTTTTCGACAGAACTACTCACCCGATTCGTACCACGGATGTAGGGCTTCAGATTATTGATCAGGCAAAGGTAATTATCGAATCTGTCAATGAGCTGAAGAACAAAGCGAACCTTTTGAATAATATTTTAGGAGGCACCATCAATCTGGGAATCATTCCTACCGTTTCTTCTTTCATTCTGCCAACGGAGATTTTCAAATTTCTGGAGGATAATCCGAAGATTCAGATGAATGTAAAAGAAATGACAACTGATAATATTATTAAAGCTTTAAAAGCAGGAGAGTTGGATGCGGGAATTATTTCCACTCCTTACGATACTGCTGATGAGTTCTATCAGGATTTCCTTTTCAATGAAGAGCTGATGATTTACAGCTCCAATACTGAAGCTAATAAAAAGAATTCCTACATCATTCCGGAAGATCTGAATGTAGAGAAAGTATGGCTGCTTGAAGAAGGAAACTGTCTGAGAAATCAGTTTGAAAATATCTGCCACCTGAAAGAAAATACCCTGAAGCCTAAAAATCTGGATTTCTTAGCTTCCAATATCCAGACGTTGGTACACATGGTAGATAAAGTAGGAGGAATCAGTATTCTGCCGGAATTGGCGCTGAGCCAGCTTTCTGAAGAGCAGAAGAAAAATGTTTTCAGATTCAAAAAGCCTTTCCCTTATAGAGAAATCAGTATTATTTATTATAAACCCACTTTTAAACAAAAAATTATTGATGAATTATCACACTCTATCAAAACTTCTTTAGAACTTAAGCTGAATTATCACGAAAGTCCGAAAGAATTTGTAAGCATTAAGCCTCAGTAATGGAAATGCTTTAAAGTGATAGAAATCATCAATTTAAATAAAAGTATAATTAATAAACAAAATTTTTGAGTATTAGGAAAATAGTACTTAAATTTGCTGACGTTTATTACGAGGAAAAATTTGACCTGATTGCAACCTCTATAAAAAAATGCTAAAACAGTATTCTTTTTTCTGGGCAATTTCATTCATATTTTTCGCAAACACTATTTAAATCTTTAAAAACAAAAGAATTATATGTCTTATTTATTTACATCTGAATCAGTTTCAGAAGGACATCCGGATAAAATTGCCGATCAAATTTCCGATGCTTTAATCGACCATTTCTTAGCATATGATAAAGATTCAAAAGTAGCATGTGAAACTCTTGTAACGACCGGACAGGTGGTATTGGCAGGAGAAGTAAAATCAGATGCTTACCTTGATGTACAGACTATTGCCAGAGAAGTAATCAACGGAATCGGGTACACGAAAGGAGAGTATATGTTCAATGGAGATTCTTGCGGAGTTATTTCTGCGATCCATGAACAGTCGCCTGATATCAACCAGGGAGTTGACAGAGCGGTAAATGACGAGTCTTTCGAAGCTAAAGCAAATGCACAGGGAGCTGGAGACCAGGGAATGATGTTCGGGTATGCTACCAATGAGACGGCTAACTATATGCCTCTTGCATTGGATCTTGCCCACACGATTCTGAAAGAACTTTCTGCTATCAGAAGAGAAAATAAGGAGATTACTTATCTTCGTCCGGATGCAAAAAGCCAGGTAACCATTGAGTATTCTGATGATCACAAGCCTATCAGAATTGATTCTATTGTAGTTTCTACTCAACATGACGACTTTGGAAGCGAAGAAGAAATGCTGAATAAAATCCGTGAGGATATCAAAAATATTCTGGTTCCAAGAGTGGTTGCACAGCAAACTGAAGAAATCAAAGCCTTATTTAACGATCAGATCAAATATCACATCAATCCTACCGGGAAATTTGTAATCGGAGGACCTCACGGAGATACAGGTCTTACGGGTAGAAAAATCATCGTTGATACATACGGAGGTAAAGGTGCTCACGGTGGTGGTGCTTTCTCTGGAAAAGATCCTTCTAAAGTTGACAGAAGTGCTGCATATGCAACAAGACATATTGCTAAAAATTTAGTAGCTGCGGGAGTAGCGGATGAAGTTTTAGTGCAGGTTTCTTACGCCATTGGGGTAGCTGAACCTTGTGGTTTATATATCAATACTTACGGAACGGCAAAAGTGGATCTTCATGATGGGGATATTGCGAAAAAAGTTTCTGCTATTTTTGATTTAAGACCTTATGCTATCGAACAGAACTTAAAATTAAGAAACCCTATTTATCAGGAAACGGCTTCTTACGGACACATGGGTAAAGAGCATTATATAGCTGATAAAACTTTCAATAAAGGACATAAAAACGAACTTACATTGAAAGGTCTTGAATTTTTTACCTGGGAAAAACTTGACAAAGTAGAGGAGATTAAAACCGCTTTTGGAATTTAATTTCTCTTTAAACCATAATAAATGAACTGCTTTATCTCTGGATAAGGCAGTTTTTTTTAATTTTACACTTTAATAATATAGAAAGATGATGAATTTTCGGACTGTAGCTGCCGCCCTGTCACTGTTTGTACTAAGTACAGTAGCAAAAGCTCAATATACCATGCATAAAATGATTAGTGTGGGATATACTTACCAGAACCAGAGTTTCGGAGAAGTAGGAGGTAAATTGCTTTTTCTTAAAAATGATGACGTAATTTACAGATTGGGAGGTTCTGCAATGATGGGTTCTGTAGATTCTAAATTTGCTATTATGCCTAAACTGCAGGCAGATGTACTTCTTAATTTTGAAAAGAACGTGGATTTCTATCACTCATATTACTTTTTAGCCGGAGTGGAAGGAACCAATAAATATGTTGCCCCTAAGATAGGAGTTACTTTGTTCGGAATGCTGGATCTTACAGGTGGATATGCTTTTCCTATAGGAAACACCCGGCTGAACGGAAAAGAAATGAAAGGGCTTAATGTTAATTTTACATTAAATATTCCTACAGTCTTCATTCATGATATGTTTAAGTGATTTTTTTTAGATTTTTCTCTATAAAATTTAATAATAGGTTAACAGTTATTAAAAAATTATTATATTTACATCATAATAATTGTACTAACGCCTATAGAAGAGACTCTACTCTAGAACTGTTTTGTTTATACAGCAAAGGCCAGAAGAAATATCTGGTAGAATGTCTGTCTGCAAATATTTATATTGAGAAGAGTTATGAAATCAAAATCGGATAGTTTACTAATTTCCCTTTACCAAAAAGGAGACGAGGGTGCGTTGTCAACCCTTATTCATCGACATCAGAGAGAACTGTTTACATTCATTTTTTACAAAATTAATGATGAAGATTTGGCTAATGATATCTTTCAGGATACATTCATGAAGATTATTGTAATGCTAAAAGAAGGGCGCTATAACGAAGAAGGTAAATTTATTCTTTGGGCAAAAAGAATTTCTCATAATTTAATCATTGATCATTTCAGATCAAAAGCAAAGAATATCAAAGTTTCAGAAACTACTTTTGAAACAGATGAGTATTCTATTTTTGATTTGATCAGAGAGCCTTCAGAAAATATTGAAGATCAGCTGGTAACCAATCAGATCCAGGAAGATTTGCTGAGGATGTTACAGTTTTTACCACAAAACCAGCAGGAGGTAATTAAACTGAGATTTTTTGATGGTCTGAGTTTCAAAGAAATCGCAGATCATACAGAGATGAGCATTAATACAACTTTGGGCAGAGTAAGATATGCACTCATAAACCTGAGAAAAATCATGGATGACAACAACATAATATTAACCAGATAGATAATATTTACTGAAATTTCACGTTTTAAGGAAAACATACTTCGCTTATGAAAAAAAATGACTCCTTAAAAGTGAAAACTTTGAAACCTAAGAAACAAACCATTGATTTTTTGCTTAATTTTTCTAAAAGCCTTGAGGTTGTGAAAAGCAAGAGCAAAAATTATCCTATTACAAAAAATTAAAATTATTAACTTTGTGCTGTATGAAAATGCAGCACGTTTTTTTTGACCTGGATAATACACTCTGGGATCACCGCAGAAATGCCTATCTTACCATCAAAGATCTTTTTGAAAAACAGGAAATTACTTCAAAGTATCATATAGATTTTGAAGAGTTTCACTCTGTATATCACGATATCAACGAAGAGTTGTGGGAAAAGATCAGAGACGGTATTATCGGCAAAGAGTACCTGAGAGAACACCGTTTTTATGATTCATTTAAACATTTTGGAGTAGATGATAAAGAGCTTGCCATTTATTTTGAAGAAAATTTCCTTGATAATATTGTGAGTTATAACGAATTGGTGGAAGGAGCTGAAGATGTTTTGGAATATCTGAAAGCTAAGAATTATACATTACATATTATTTCCAACGGATTTCAGGAAGTGACAGAAAGAAAATGTTCACTTTCCGGAATTGCCCCTTATTTTAAAACCATTACCAGTGCAGATGCTGTAGGAGTAAGAAAACCTAATCCAAGAATCTTTGAATACTCACTAAGCCTTTCCGATGCAAAAAAGGAAGAAAGTATCCTGATTGGTGACGACTGGATTGCAGACGCCATGGGAGCTACGGATTTCGGAATGGATGCAATTTTCTTTGATGTATATAAAGAAGATAAGCAGAAAGAAGGTTTAAAAGCCATTACCCATCTTCAGCAGATTAAGGAATATTTATAAAATATTAGATTATAAAACCTGATAAAAAGCCACTAAGACCACCTTAGTGGCTTTTCTGTTTTCAATGCACTGCAGAAATCAATACAAGCATCTGCGATCATCTGTGTCAATCTGTGGTTAAATTAAATATTTTCCACCAAAATCATTTTTCCCAATTCTTTCCCAAATTGATCATGAACTTTGCTCCATAATAATAACAGAAAAATGTAATAGTATGAAAAATGTAAAGAAAATCACAGGAGTATTAATCATTGTTTTTTTATTAATTGGGGGCTTAATTTCTGCACAGGACAGAGCAATCCATGCTAATCAGTTACCCAAAACAGCTAAAAACTTTCTTGCAGTTCATTTTAAAGGTATCCCTGTAAACTCAGCCATCGAAGACAGGGAAATCTATGGAGTAGATGAGTACAAAGCATACCTTACTAATGGAATGAAAATAGAGTTCGACAGCAACGGAAACTGGAAAGAAGTAGATGGAAAACATCAGAAAATTCCTTACGGCTTCATTCCTGCATCCATAAGAAATTACAGCACAAAGAATTTTCCTAATACTTATATCATCAAGATCGAAAAGAAAAGATGGTCTTATAAAGCGGAACTTTCCAATGGATTGGAGCTTGAATTCGACAGAAATGGGAACTTTAAAAGAATCGATGATTAACACGTAACCGAATACAAACACTAAATATTAATAATATCGTCAACAGGAATTTGATAAACAGTAACGGAAGAAAGATTTCTTCTGATAAGATTTGAAAAAATATGGTGTCATTTATGACAAAGTATCGCCCTGGTAGCGTAATTGATTCTATTGAGAAAAAATATAATGCCTATAAAATCAATCTGATGAATGGCTTATGCCTTGTTTTTGATGCGGATGGGCGTTTTGTTAAGTAAGGAAGCCGGAGGCTGGAAGAAGGAAGTGAATGAAACTGCATAGATTGATGTAGTGTGAAGAATTTCCAGCTTCCCTCTTCAATTCTTCCAGCTTTTAATTTCATATATTTGATATACATTAATGAAGTAGCAAAATATACAGATCCAGAATATGAAGATTTTAATAGTAGAAGATGAACCCGAACTGAAAGATACCGTACAGAAGTTCCTGGAAGCAGAACATTTCATTGTAGAATATGCGGAGAATTACTGTGGAGGGCTGGACAAAATTATTTCCTATGAATACGATTGCATTTTGCTGGATATTATGCTGCCTGACGGAAACGGAATAGATCTTCTGAGAGAGATCAAAAAAATGCATAAGAAAGACCCTGTAATCATTCTTTCAGCCAAAGACTCTGTGGACGATAAGGTGGCCGGACTGGAAATAGGAGCAGATGATTATCTTGCAAAACCTTTCCATCTTGCAGAACTGATGGCAAGAATCAAATCTGTGATCAGAAGAAAAAATCAGGATGGCGAAAACATCATCCGTTACAAAAATATCAGCATTGATCCGGAAAACAGAACAGTGAAAGTGGGGAATGATGAGCTTGTTCTTAACCGAAAAGAATATGACCTTCTGTATTATTTTGTCATTCATCCGGAGAAAACCTTACAGAAAACAACTTTGGCAGAAGCAATCTGGGGAGATTATATCGATCAGGCAGACAGTCTGGATTTTATTTATTCCCAGATCAAAAATCTTCGTAAAAAACTGAAAACCCTCAATGCAGAAGCAGATTTTCAGGCCGTATACGGAATAGGATATAAATTCATCTGATGAAAACCTCATTAAAATATTACACGATAAAATATCTGATCATGATCCTGCTGTTTATTATAGCAGTGTGGGCAGGCCTTTTTTATGCCTATATCCTGGATGAAGTGCATGATAATGTGGATGACGGTTTAAGAGATAGAAAAATTCAGATTATTAAAGCGGTTTATCTTAATCCCCAGCTGTTGAAGAATAATGAGTTTGGATTCAATGAATTTAAAATCAATCCTATCAAAGCTGCAGATTATCAAAACAAAAGCAGGCTCTACAATAAGATGTACTATATGGAGTATGATGACAAAGATCAGCCTTACCGGGTTCTTGAGGCCGACTTTATTGATCAGTTCAAAGGTCATCAGCGGCTTGTTATCAGAACATCAACGGTAGAAGAGGATGAATTGATTTACGATCTCACAACAGCCCTGATTGTTCTTTATATCCTTTTGGTGATAAGTATCGTAGCTGTTAACGGATATCTGCTTAATAATGCTATGAGACCATTCTATCTGATTTTGGATAAGCTTAAGAAATATCAGTTTGGAATTCCTTTTTCTCAGGAAAAGCAGAATTATAAGATCACCGAATTTGAAGAATTAAATGTGGAAATCAATGAAATGATTGAACGTAATGAATTGGTTTTCTATCAGCAAAAACAGTTTATTGAAAACGCTTCTCATGAGCTTCAGACTCCTTTGGCTATCGTGATTAATAAAATTGATCTGATGATCCAGAATCACGATCTTGATAAAAATAATCTTATCTTCCTTACTGAAGTGAAGAATGATCTGAGAAGAATGGTGGGCTTAAACAAATCTTTATTAATGCTTTCCAAAATTGAAAACAGCCAGTTTAATAAAACCTCAGATGTTGATTTTAACGGGATGGTCGCTCAATTGGTTCAGAATTATGAAGATTTTATTGCCTTTAAAAAAGTAGAGGTCAATATTGTTGAGAAAGGAAAATTTGTCGCGGATTTCAATCAGGATCTTGCCGATATTTTGTTGTCTAATCTTCTTAAAAATGCCGTAAAATACAACAACGAAGAAGGAACTCTGAACATTATCATTGAAAATAACAGAATCGCATTTCAAAACAGCGGAAATCCTGTGTCTTTAGATCAGTCAAGAATCTTTAACCGTTTTTATAAACAAGGATCAGATAATAACTCTACCGGATTGGGATTGTCTATCATTAAGACCATTATCAAACAATATCCTGGCTGGGATGTTAGTTATGAATATGGAGATCAGATGCATTACTTTATCCTGACAAAGAATAATACCCATTAAAAGTAACTATTTACATCAATAGAAAAGAGGCTGTCTCAAAAGTGTCATTCTGAACGAAATGAAATGTGGTGAAGAATCTCATATGTTTGGTTATCAATGAGATTCTTCCTTCGTCAGAATGACAAAAGCCAGATTGTTTGACTTTTGACACAGCCTCTTCTTATGTTTAAAACTCAGAATTAAAATCCTAAGCTTGTTCTTACTCTTTTCAGCGTTTCCAGCGCGATAGTTCTTGTTTTTTCAGCTCCTTGCTGAAGTTTTGTCTCAAGTTCATCAAGATTGTTCATATAATAAGCAAACATTTCTCTTTCTTTCTCAAAACGTACTAGGATAAGATCTAAAAGTTCTTTCTTAGCATGCCCGTATCCGAAGTTTCCGGCAAGATATTTTGCTCTTAATTCTTCAGTCTGTTCAGGGGTAGCAATAAGCTGATAAATCTGGAACGTTTTATCCGTTTCAGGATCCTTGGGTTCCTCCAGGGATTTCGAATCAGACTCAATACTCATTACCTGTTTTTTCAGTTCCTTTTCAGGTAAGAAAATATTGATGATATTTCCTCTTGATTTAGACATTTTCTGCCCATCTGTTCCGGGAACATATTTCGTATCCTGCTGAAGTTCCGCTTGTGGTAATACAAGAACTTCTCCCATTTGGTTGTTAAACCTGGAAGCTACATCTCTTGCAATTTCCAGATGCTGAAGCTGATCCTTTCCTACAGGTACAATCTCTGCATCATACAGTAAAATATCTGCAGCCATCAGAATAGGGTAAGTAAACAAACCTGCATTCACATCCTGAAGTCTGTCTGCCTTATCTTTAAATGAATGAGCCAAGGTTAATCTTTGATAAGGAAAAAAACATGATAAATGCCAAGAAAGTTCACAGGTTTCAGCGATATCACTTTGTCTGTAGAAATATGTTTTTTCGGTATCTAATCCACAAGCAAGCCAAGCCGCAGCTATTTCGTAGGTATTTTGTCTTAAAGTCTGCGCGTCTTTAATCTGGGTAAGTGAATGAAGATTCGCAATAAATAAAAATGATTCGTTTCCTTCCTGCTTGGATAGTTCAATAGCAGGAATAATAGCTCCCAATAAGTTTCCAAGATGGGGTGTTCCGGTGGCTTGAATGCCGGTAAGAATTCTTGACATTGGTTTAAAATTTATATTTAAAAATTAATGAATAGCAAATTTACGAGGTTTGGCGGGAATAATGGATAAAAAAAGTAAAAAGTAAAAAGTAAAAAGGTTATTATTAAAATTCAATAGGGGTGGGCTATAATTCTGAGCGGAGCCGAAGAAAACCCGGCCAGCTTAAAATTCAACATCCATTCATTGGCTTCAGCCAAAACC
The DNA here is from genome assembly GCF_004916905.1 of Chryseobacterium candidae. Classification (GTDB taxonomy): domain Bacteria; phylum Bacteroidota; class Bacteroidia; order Flavobacteriales; family Weeksellaceae; genus Chryseobacterium; species Chryseobacterium candidae. Next base: position 74,422 of record NZ_SDLV01000004.1, on the reverse strand, counting down.
TATCAATCCAAAATAATCAATCTGTTTTTTCTCAATCATCTGTGAAAATCTGTGCAATCCGTGATTAAAAAACTAAGGAATTGCAATCTTCTCTCCTCCAAATTTCGGTTCCACACCAAAAAGAAGATCCCAGTAGGCTTTAGCTTTTGCAAGGTACTCTCTCAAATTCGTCTTTAAGCCTGCATACTTATTCACGTCTGCAGCATTATATCCAAAGGCTTCCATACCATTTTTTCTGGCCAGGAAAACAGCCCTTTCATTGTGGAACTTCTGAGAGATAATAATCAGCTTTGTCTGGCTGAAAATATCTTTTGCCCTCACCACAGAATCCAGCGTTCTGAATCCGGCATGGTCTAAAATAATTCTATCCTGTGGAATTCCCTCCTGCATCAATGCCAGCTGCATATCTTCAGGTTCATTATAATCTTTGGTACTGTTATCACCACTAACGATGATGTATTGTATTTTCCCGCTTTTGTATAAATCACTTGCAGCCTTAATTCTGTTGTAGAAATAAGCATTCGGAGTTCCATTGCTCAGAAGTTTCCCTGTTCCCAGTAATAATGCAGTCTTTGATTCCGGTACATCAGCAATAGTGTAGGAAACAAATGGTGCGCTGTCTTTTTTGATGCTGTAATTTGCCCAGGCAATAAAAATAATTCCTGCAACCAGAAGAAGCAGGAAAAATTTAAAAATATTTTTGATTATTTTTTTCATCCGAAAAATATATATTTAAAACTCCAGTCCGTTCGGGAATGCTTTTTTTCTGAATATTAATAAGAATGCCGCACCTACCGTGATGGCGGAATCGGCAACATTGAAAATATATTTGAAGAACTCAATATGTTTTCCTCCTATCAAAGGCCAGCTTTCAGGAACGTACCAGTCTACCACAGGGAAATGAAGCATATCTACTACACATCCTTTCATAAAGGTGGAATATCCGTGTCCAAAAGGAACAAGCTTGGAAATTCCGCCGTAGCCAATCCATCGGTCAGTGTTGGCGTCGTAAACAGTTCCGCTGTCGAAGATCATTCCATAGAACATGCCGTCAATAAGATTTCCGATAGCTCCGGCAAAAATGACAGCCATTGGAACTAAAAGATAATTAGAAGCTCCTTCTTTCAGCCATTTTTTGAACATATAGATCATCCCTCCGATCAGGAAAAGTCTCAGGATTACCAGAAAATATTTTCCGATAATTCCTCCAAAGTGAAATCCATAGGCCATTCCCGGGTTTTCAACAAAAGTTTTGTTAAAGAAACCGTTGATGACAGGAATACTCTCATTCAGTTCAAAATGAGTTTTGATATAAATTTTTGAAGCCTGGTCAATGAACAACACTAAAAATGTTATTGCTAAGATCTTTTTCATTACTGTCCTTTAGGTTTTGAGGGCTTTGATGCCGGCTTTATATTGTTGTTATCGCTTGCTTTCTTAACCACTTTCTGTCCATTGAATGAGCTTTTAACATGAGCTTTTTCAAATTTAATACCCATTTCCTTCAGAACAGTTTTCAGTGCACTCAGCTCCATAGAATTTTTAGGATGTACTATGATAGATTCCATTTCTTATATTTATTTTTTTACATTTTGGACAGTTCATCAAGTCTTTTCCTGTCTTTTTCAGACAAATCATTCACTCCGTTTTTGCCCATCTTACTCAAAAGTCTGTCGATTTCTTTCTCCCGTTCCCGTTTATCAGAATTGAATCGGTCATCAATAGTGTAATTCTTTTTCTGATCAGGGAAGAATCTGTTTTTGATCCATTCTTTGTTGAAAAATAATACAACTGCGGTGATGATGAGGCCCAAAATTAATAATTCGCTCATGGGTATACATTAAAAATTAGGTTTATAAAGTATCCGTAAATACGATATAAACCCAATGTTATTTTACAAACCTTACGGTTATTTTTGCATGTTTTTCGCTTCGATGCTCAGTGTAGCGTGAGGAACGGCCAAAAGTCTTTCCTTAGGAATCAGTTTTCCTGTTACTCTGCAAACACCATACGTTTTATTTTCAATTCTGATCAAAGCATTTTTAAGATCACGCACGAATTTTTCCTGTCTTCCTGCCAAAATAGAGTTCTGCTCTTTACTCAGCGTTTCAGCTCCTTCCTCAAAAGCTTTGAAAGTAGGAGAAGTATCATCTGTTCCGTTATTCTGGTCGTTGATAAAACTTTCTCTGATAAGCTGAAGATCTTTTTCTGCTTTTTCTATTTTTTCTTTAATGATCGCTTTAAATTCCTGTAAATCAGCATCGCTGTATCTTACTCTTTCGTCTGACATATTCTTTCTCTTTTTTAATAAAATTATGAAATGGAATTTGAAATATAATAACTATAGATTAATTTTTTTCAACATTTACCTTAAAATTAACCTCATCTATTTCGATTTCGTTAAAATTTGAAAGTGAAGATACAATTTCTATTTTATTTGACAAGACTTCGGAAGAAATATATTCCTCATTTTTCTTAATCTCATTCAGGAAAGGAGAACTTTCTTCCAATGTGATTGAAATTCTGTCTGTCAGTTCAAAGTCTTTATCTTTTCGCAGGTTTTGAATCCTGTTGATGAATTCTCTTGCGATACCTTCAGATTTTAATTCATCGGTTAACGTCAAATCTAATGCCACAGTTGTTTTTCCATCGGAAGTAACGGTCCATCCCGGGATATCTTTTGTAGAAATTTCCACATCATTAAGGGTCATTTCATATCCCTGAACGTCCAGTTTTCCTTCTTTTTCAAGAGCGGAAATCTGTTCTGCAGTAAGATTTGCAATCTCGGCACCTACCACTTTCATGTCTTTTCCTAATTTAGGACCAAGAGCTTTGAAGTTAGGTTTTATCTGTTTTACAATTAAGTGAGATGCTTCTTCCGCATTAATTAACTGTAATTCTTTCACGTTGACTTCCTGCTTGATTAAGTCTGCTACAGCAAGAATCTGTTCTTCTGCTTTAGCATCCAATACAGGAATCAATACTTTTTGTAACGGCTGGCGAACTTTTACATTTTCTTTCTTTCTCAACGAGAAAACCATACTTGTAATGTTCTGTGCCAAATGCGTTTTTTCCACCAGATCCTGATCAATTAAGCTTTCATCTGCTACCGGGAAGTCTGTAAGGTGTACAGATTCACAGTTTTCTTTTCCTGTTACTCTGTTCAAATCCTGATACAGCTGATCCATAAAGAACGGAGCAATAGGCGCAGATAATTTGGCTACTACTTCAAGACAAGTGTATAACGTCTGGTAAGCAGAGATCTTGTCATCAGAATAATCTCCTTTCCAGAAACGTCTTCTGCATAGTCTTACATACCAGTTACTCAGGTTGTCGTTTACAAATGTGCTGATTGCCCTTGCTACTCTTGTTGGCTCGTAATCCTCATAGAAAGCTTTTACTTCCTTGATCAGAAGATTAAGTTCAGAAAGGATCCATCTGTCGATTTCAGGACGGTTCTCCACTTCTTTTTCTGAATATTTGAAGCCATCCACATTCGCATATAGAGCAAAGAATGAATAGGTATTGTAAAGTGTTCCGAAGAACTTTCTTCTTACCTCGTCAATTCCTTCAATGTCAAACTTCAGGTTTTCCCATGGATTTGCGTTTGATATCATATACCAACGCGTTGCATCCGGTCCGTATACAGAAAGGGTTTCGAACGGATCGACAGCATTTCCTAAACGTTTTGACATCTTCTGTCCGTTCTTATCCAGAACAAGACCGTTACTCATTACATTTTTATAAGCAACAGAATCAAACACAGCCGTTCCGATAGCGTGAAGCGTATAGAACCATCCACGCGTCTGGTCTACACCCTCTGCGATGAAATCAGCAGGGAATGCTTTATTATTGTCGATTAATTCTTTGTTTTCGAAAGGATAATGCAACTGGGCATAAGGCATAGAACCTGAATCGAACCAAACGTCGATCAGGTCGCTTTCACGCTTCATTGCTTTTCCTGAATCAGAAACCAATACCACTTTGTCTACTACATTTTTGTGAAGATCCACAAGTTCGTAGTTAGACTCAGCCATATTCCCGATGATGAAACCTTTGAACGGGTTTTCAGTCATCAATCCAGCAGCAATTGATTTTTCGATTTCGTTGTATAATTCTTCTACAGAACCGATGATCTTTTCTTCTTTCAGATCCTCTGTTCTCCAGATTGGCAACGGAATACCCCAATATCTTGAACGGGAAAGGTTCCAGTCGTTCACATTTTCCAGCCAGTTGGCAAAACGTCCTTCTCCGGTAGCTTTTGGCTTCCAGTTGACTTCTTTGTTTAAATTAACCAGTCTGTCTTTTACAGCGGTCATTTTCACAAACCATGAATCAAGCGGATAGTACAATACCGGCTTATCTGTTCTCCAGCAGTGTGGATAAGAGTGGACATATTTTTCTACTTTGAAAGCCTTGTTCTCCGTTTTCAATAAGATGGCAAGTTCTACATCCCATGATTTCTCAGGAGCAGTTCCTTCATCGTAGTATTCATTTTTGATATAAGTTCCGGAAAATACGGCAGGAACATTTTCTCCTTTGATGAATTTACCCTGTAAATCTACCAATGGTACAAGATTATCATTTTCATCTTTTACCAACATTGGCGGGATCTCAGGCTGAGCCATTTTAGCTACTCTTGCATCATCAGCACCAAAAGTAGGAGCCGTGTGAACGATCCCTGTACCATCCTCAGTGGTTACGAAATCCCCTAAGATTACTCTGAATGCATTCTCGGGATTATCATTTGGCGTAAACCATGGAACTAATTGCTCATATCTTGTATCAACAAGCTTTTCTCCTGTGAATTCTTTTAGTATTCTGAAAGGAATTACTTTTGTTTCCGGAGTATAGTTGGCAAAATCTTCATCTGTACCTTCTGCATATTTTTTACCGAAAACCTTAGGTAAAAGAACGCTTGATAAAACTACTGTTACAGGTTCAAATGTATATTGATTGAAGGTTTTCACTACAACATATTCAATATCTCTGCCTACGGTAAGAGCCGTATTGGATGGAAGCGTCCATGGAGTTGTCGTCCATGCAAGGATATGAACATCCCCATCAACATCATTGAACAATGCTGAAGAGTGTTTCTTTACTTTAAACTGAGCTACAACCGTTGTGTCCGAAACATCACGATAAGTGCCGGGCTGATTCAGCTCGTGAGAAGAAAGTCCTGTTCCTGCTTTTGGTGAGTAAGGCTGGATCGTATACCCTTTGTACAACAGGTCTTTGCTGTACAGCTGCTTCAATAACCACCAAACGGTTTCCATATATTTTGACTTGTACGTGATGTACGGATCATCAAGATCTACCCAATATCCGATTTTCTCCGTAAGGTTATTCCATACATCGGTATAACGCATTACCGCTTCACGGCAAGCTTTGTTATAGTCTTCAATAGAGATTTTTTTGCCAATATCTTCTTTCGTGATTCCTAACTCTTTTTCTACACCCAGTTCCACAGGAAGACCATGCGTATCCCAGCCTGCTTTACGGAAAACCTGCTTTCCGTTTTGCGTCTGGTAACGGCAGAAAATATCTTTCAATGCTCTTGCCATTACGTGGTGAATTCCGGGCATACCGTTTGCTGAAGGTGGACCTTCATAAAAAACAAACTCAGGATTTCCCTGACGAATCTCAACACTCTTATTGAAGGTTTTATTTTGTTTCCAAAATTCCGCTACATTCTCTGCTACGTCAATAAGGTTGAGGTTTTTGTATTCTTTAAATTGGCTCATTGTAAATATCTCAATATCGTTGATTAATTAAGTCTGCAAATTTACTAAAATTTGTCGGTTTATAATATATGTTTTATGTAGGTAATTTCTATTAAAAAGTTCAATTTCAGAAATATAAATGGAAGAGGTGAGAAAAAGTGAATGATGAATGGTCAATACGTGAACTTTTCTGACTGTTTTGAGCATGAAATTGAAGCCATATTATCTATAAAAAGCCACCCGAAGGTGGCTGTAATTATTCTAGGCTACTATTAAACCCTAAAATGTTAGTAAACCTTCCTGCTTCGTATTCTTGAATATAATATTCTTCAGATTTACTGGTTCCAAATACTACAATGTTTCCTGTTTTGTTTTCTACCAAGAAAGGAGCATTCCCAAGTAAAGTATTATCATCATCATTTCTAGTGTCATTATATTTTTTTGTATTGTAGAAAAATATAATACCATAAGGCTTTTTTATTGCTTCGTTATCTAAAATGACAAGGTCTAATCCACTTTTCTCTTTTCTTTCTTTTACGTAATTTTTTGCGATTTCTATAACTTCTTGTTCTGTTAACATATAGATTTTCATTTTAATACGAAAGTGAACCTGATATTAATTCTGATTAGGATCCCAAACTCCAACATAAGCAGGTTTCCATGTTCCAGCTTCATAACCCTTTATATAATATTCTACATCGTCAGATGTTCCAAACTGAATGACTATACCAGTGTCATTTTTCACGAGAAATGGGCCATTGCCTGCTAAGCGATATTTAGAGTCTTTTGGTCCATAAGAATAGATGTTTCCATAAGGCTTATTTATTGTAAGTTGTTCAACAATAATCAATTCTATATTTATTTCTTCTTCGTTTAATTTTATGTATTTTTTTGCTATTCCTAGCATTTTGTTGTCTGTTAGCATATTAATTCAAATGGAAAAAGTTTAATTTAAAAAAATTAAGAATATTTTCCTGCTTCATATTCTTTAATATATTCCTCCATACTTCTATTTGTTCCAAATTCTATTATTTTTCCGGTGCTCTTTTCTACTAAAAAAGGGGCATTCCCTAAAAGTTTTTCCTCCCAATTTTTAGTTTCCCAATATTTTTTTGAATGATATATAAAGTATATTCCATAATCTTTTTTAATCATTAATTCCTGTGGAAGAATAAGAGGTTCCCCAATTTTTGGTTCTAGGGCTGTTAAATAAGTATTAGCAACTTCTATTATTTCATTTTCTGATAACATAATATCTATTTTTTTGGTAATATTTTTTTTGTTTTGAGTAATTTAAAGTCTGGTAAATATGTGTTCTTAAGATATTTTATTGTGACAAATTCTTGTGATTCTGATTGTGCATCTTTGAGAACTAGTCCGTCTTCTTCCATAAAAACACTTAATACATGGTCATAATCATTTGGTCCTCTATCACAATATAAAATACCTCTTTCTCCCACTTTAAAATAATCTTTATTTTGCAATGTTTCTATTTTCAAAGTAAGAAAATATCCACCGTATTTATCTGTTAAAACCTTAAGTTTTTGTGCTTCAGAAGTAGAAGCAACATTAATTTTTCCTGTTCTTAAGAAATCTTCTATAGCTTGTACCACATTTATACAATTTCTGTTAGAAATTTGTACAACTTTTTTATCTACTACGTGATGATTAAAATAAATTAATGCATCATTAAGATAGTCTATTGCTGTTTCAGGAGTAATCTCAGCTTTAATAAGAGCTTCTAGCCCATCCTCAAACTCTTTTACAGTCATTTGAATACCTGTATCGATATTCTCTGCCATCCCAACAAGACGGCTCATTTCTTCATCCAGTCTAGTTATGTTCCCTCCTGCTTTTATGTGGAGATAATCTAGGAATTTTCCTGTTCTTCCTAAAGAATCTGCCTGAAAGAATTTTTTTCCTTTATAAAGTACAGCTACTTCTTTCGCTGCATTCTCCACAAAAAGCACTCTCAGCTTCTCAAAATCAGAAGAATGCTTGGTGATATTTTCAACACTGGACTTTAAAAGAACATTTAATCCATTTTTAGAATAATTCCTTAAAGGAAACGAATATAATGTATTTTTGATTAACTTTTGTACGCTTTCCTGTTGACGCGGATACCTGGAAGTATATAATACTTCTACAGTGGCATCCAGTGCTTTTTCGGCTTTTGGGAGCATACTTACCATTGCACTTGTGGTGCCCTGAGCGATGTAAATATCATCCCATAATTCTAAAAGCTTTTTCCCTTTCGTGGTCATTTTCAGTTCATCTCTAAGCTGAGTCTCTATATAAAAATCTGAAAGAGCAACCCCGATATCGGCATACGCTACATATAAAGGCAATCCCGATACTCCGGATTCTATGGTTGCAAGACTGGCAGATATCACCATAAGATCTGCAGCAACACGCAAACATCGTAATGCGTCTTCCACTGCCTTCTTTTGAGCGATATGATAAAGAAATAATGCAGGAACTTCAGTATCCGTTTCAATGGTTTGAATTTTGCCGGAAGGAAGTTTTGCCTTTTCATAAACCTTAAGATGCAGCATATCCAGTGGCCTGAATTCTCCGTTTTCAATCTCATTTTCAACTTCAATTTCTTGAGTTTTTAGATTAAAGACTTTTACGGTATTGATTAATGTGACAATATTGTTCGAATCTCCTTCCATGAAGTATCCGTTAAGTTCACAATGCCTTTCTATCGTATTAGAATCTCTACTCACTCCAAATGCGAAAAGAGAACCTCTTTGCAGAGGCTGATGAGCATCATCCATTGCGTGCTGAGCCTGCATGAAAGCTGTAACATAAATAACAAAAAGCTCTTTGTTTTCAAACATCTGCCCATGGGCAACCTGATTGGTATCGGAAATAATACCTTTTCCCATATACACACTTTCTCCATCTAAAGAATGGTAAATATGAAGAATGAGTTTGGGGTCGTTTTTAATTTTTTTGTAAACGAATTCTCCGGAAATTGCTGTAAGAATACGGATAGCATACCTACTTTTATCTCTGAAAGGCTCTACTGCCAAAGCAGCCGCTTTTCCTACTGAATCTACATCACGTATCAGTTGGGAATCAAAATTTAAAAACTGTAAAAAATGATTCCATAGCATTTCATCTGAAAGCTTTTTTGCTTTTCCTTTGTAATCTACCCCTGTCAGAGCGAAATTAGGAAGCTGATTATAGAAAAACATCAGATCATCAATTGTAGTAAGACTGCTTCCTGCCTCTTCAAAATGAGCAATGATACCCACCTGAGCCATTTCCCGGTGATAAGGAAAAAGATAAGTAATAACATCCATATAATCTTCCACATCGCTGAGGTTGATTTTTATAGCATCAGGAGATTTTGAAGAATAACTTATCGTAGTTTCTACTTCGTTGATAGAAGTTTGTGTAGCTTGTCTGTTATATTCACGATAAGGAATATTGATGGTACAGTCAATTTTTCTTTCCCTGATTCCTATTTCCGTGTGATGGGTATAGTTTTTAGGATCAATATAACCGGGGCTCACGTTGACCCAAACCTTTTTGTCAATACGTTCTAAAAAAGAGTTTTCAAATTGTTTCGGATCTATCTTAGGCTCCTGTATGACCAATTTTTCAATCATCTTGGCCTTTACTCTTACGTTATCAATTTTCGCAGGAGGTATTTCATTCAGTTTTATTTTTTCTACTTCCTGCGAATAGTTGATAAAGTTTTTTCTGGCATCGAAAAGATAGGTGTTGAAATCTGTGGAAGAAGCCAATACTCTGAAGAGTTTTCCTTCATCCACCCAAAGGTTGGTGAAAAAAGGTTCTATAGAATTGGTTGCTACCTTTTCTCCTCTCATATCTGCCCATATTTCCCGGCTTATCTTATCAAAATCGTCCATTCCTTTTAAAGGATTTTTAAAATTCATTTTTAAGTTTTTTCATTAATACTATTTTCATGTTCTGGTGGTTGGTATGTAGATTCAGGCTAATAGAAATAATTCTTTCATCTGAACCTTTATAGGGCAAATATCAATGCTGGAAACGACAAAACTTGACGTATAAAAATAAAAGTGATTTTAAAACTGGATTCTATCAACAGCCGCTCATTGGCCGGAATTTTGTACATTTAAGTAAACCTATAAACCCCAATGCTGCATGAAAATCTTTTATTACCTGATGCTTTTTGTTTGTTTTATCAATACAGGCATTGTAGAAGCTCAAAATAATTATCCCCAGAATTATTTCAGGAATCCTCTCAATATTCCCATGCAGCTGGCAGCCAACTTTGGAGCTGTCCGTACCAATCATTTTCATATGGGGCTGGATTTAAGAACCAATAGCCGGGAAAATCTGCCCGTTCTTGCAGCAGCAGAAGGCTATGTGAGCAGAATAAAAGTAGAGCGGTATGGGTTTGGAAATGCAGTGTACATCACTCACCCTAACGGCTATACTACGGTATATGCTCACCTGAACAAATATTTCAGTAAACTCGATGAATATGTAAAGGAAAGACAGTATAAAGATGAAAAATGGGAACAGGACATTACTTTTCAACCTGGGCAGTTTCCGGTAGAAAAAGGACAGCAAATTGCGTTGAGTGGAAATACCGGAGGATCTGCTGGGCCGCATCTGCATTTCGAAATAAGAGATACCAAAACAGAGGAATGCCTTAATCCTTTACTTTTTGGCTTTGTTATTCCCGATAATATAGCGCCCATCATCAGCGGACTGTATTGGTATGACCGACGTTTCAGTACTTATGAACCAGGAGCGAATGGAATAGCAGTCAAAAAAGTAGGGAATGTTTATACTTCTAACCTCGTTCAGGTCAATTCTCCGGAAATAAGTTTGGGCATTAAAGCTGTAGATAAGGCCAATCAAGGGTTTAATCTGGGGATTTATAATGCAGAGTTATTAATGGATGGAAAGTTGATTTACAGTTTTAAAATTGATAAAGTACATTATGATGATACCCGTTACATCAACGGCTGTATAGACTATACTAAATTCATCAGGGATAAAACAGCAATTCAGCATCTTTCAGCTTTACCGGGAATGAAACTCAGGAATTACAGCCTTCCTGATTTAACAGGAATTATCCATCTTCAGGATGAAAATGTGCATACCATTGAAATTGTCCTGAAAGATGTCAAAGGAAACACAAGCCGGTTAACAACAAAACTTCAGTTAAGCAAGACCTCAGACAAAATATCTTCTACGCCAAAAACAATAATGGCTAGCGAAGCCAAAACCATTACCACAGAAAATACAGAGATTAATTTCAGCAAAAATGCAGTGTATGATGCCATAAATTTTAATGCCTATGAAAGACCTGATATAGATCCGAATGCGGTTTCAAATACAATTGTTTTGCATAGTCCATACATTCCTGTTCAGGATGAATATACTTTGAAAATAAAGTCAAATAGAAAATTAACGAGCACGGAAAAAGATAAAGCCGTTATTCTTCTTGACTATGGCAGTGATAAGAATGTAGTCAAGGTGAAATGGAATGGTGATTGGGCAGAAGGGAAATTCAACAGATTGGGTAGCGCAAAACTCTTAATAGACAATAACCTGCCATCTGTTTCATCAGCTTGGAAAGAAGGAGCATTGGTTAATAGCAGTTCATTGCTTTTAAAAGGAACAACGAAAGCAGGAGACATTATTTCATTCCGTGCCGAACTGGATGGGAAATGGCTGCGCTTTGCCCGTGTAAAAGATAATTTTGTCTACATTTTTGATGAAAAATGTCCTAAAGGAAGCGGTTCTCATACTTTAAAAGTAACCACAGTCAATACAGCAGGGAATACCAACACGCAAACCTTTACATTTCAGAGATAAATAATCTTTAATGTCTCAATCTTTTTAATCTTTTAATTTTAATTAGATAAATTTGCCTTTTAAAAATTAAAATCATTGGAATTTCATCCGTCAATCGAGAAAGCAGGGGCTCAGGAAATCAAATTGTTTCAGGAAGAAAAACTTCATGAACTATTGACCTACCTTAAAGCCCATTCACCGTTTTATCAGAAGCTGTTTAAAGAAAATAGTATTACAATTGAGGATATTCGTACACTGGAAGATCTTCAGAAGATTCCTACCACCACAAAGAATGATCTTCAGCAGTATAACCATGATTTTTTCTGCATAACACCGGATAAAATTGTGGATTACAGTACCACCTCCGGAACATTGGGAGATCCGGTTACTTTTGGATTGTCTGACAGTGATCTTGAAAGACTGGCGTACAATGAAGCAATCTCTTTTGCCTGTGCAGGAATTCAGAAAGGTGATGTTGTGCAGATGATTACCACCATAGATAAAAGGTTTATGGCTGGGCTTGCTTATTTTCTTGGTTTAAGAAAAATGGGGGCAAGCGTGGTGAGAATGGGACCGGGAATTCCTGAACTGCAGTGGGATTCTATTTTCAGATACAAACCAAAATATCTGATTACCGTACCTTCTTTTCTGCTGAAAATGATTGATTTTGCCGAAAAACAGGGATTGGATTATAAAAACTCCAGCGTTTACGGGGCTGTGTGTATCGGAGAAAGTATCAAAAATCAGGATTTTACAGATAATATTCTTTCCCAGAAGATCAAGGAGAAGTGGGATATCCAACTCTTTTCTACCTATGCGTCTACCGAAATGAGTACCGCTTTTACAGAGTGTGAATTTCAAATCGGAGGACATCACCATCCGGAACTCATCATTACAGAAATTCTTGATGATGAAGAAAATCCGGTAAAAGAAGGAGAAAGTGGTGAACTGACGATTACAACATTGGGAGTAGAAGCCATTCCTTTGTTGAGATTTAAAACCGGAGATCTTGTAAAAGCTCACTATGAGCCGTGCCAGTGTGGAAGAAATACGATGAGGTTAGGACCTGTAGTAGGAAGAAAACAACAGATGATCAAATACAAAGGAACAACGCTGTATCCACCTGCAATGAACGATATTCTGAATGATTTCAACAAAATCTTATGTTATCAGATCATTATCCAGGCTAACGAAATCGGGCTTGACGAAATTATCATTAAACTGAGTACAGAAGAAGAGCACGATAGCTTTGTGAATGAAGTAAGAGATCATTTTCGTGCAAAATTAAGAGTAAGCCCGAAAATTGAAATCGTAGATTTTGATATTTTGTCTAAAACGGTTTTTAATCCCAACAGCAGAAAGCCAATAACTTTTATTGATTTAAGATAAAGTTAAATGTAAATGAGAGTAAAAATTCGCTTTTTATAATACCTTTAAAGACTTAATAAAAAAACTAATATCTTATGAAAAAACTATTGTTGCTATTCTTTGTAGCAATGGCAATTGCAACTTTTGCTCAAAATCAGATTAACTTTGAACAGGGAAATTTTGATTTTTTTAGACCGTTTTTTATAGTCAATTATTAATAAAAGTAAATATCTTTAAGTACTTAAATAGCAAAGCTAATATCTATGAAAAAAATATTATTACTGACATTTCTGATCATGATGACAATGGCTTTCGGACAGGGGAAAATGGAGCTTGTTTCAGGAGATTTCCAGGCTTTAAAAGATCAGAAAGAAGTGAATATTGAGTTTAGATTTGATAATGTATTGTTTATGAAAGAAAACTTTACAGAAGCTCAATATCTCGAAAACAGAAAAGAAGATGTTCTAGCTAATCCGAAAAGAGGAAAAGAAGGATGGAAACAATGGATCGGAGAATGGGAACGATATAAAAAAGAAGAGTATATCAACTATTTTGCAAAAGGTTTAGGCAAATACTATAAAGACGTTATATTCAAAAAGGATGGTTCTGCTCAATATACCTTAATTGTAGATACAAAATGGCTTTTCCCGGGATGGCATGGCGGAATGATCGTGATGGAAGCACAATTAAGTGGAAATATAAAACTGGTGGAAGCCAGTAATCCTTCGGTGGTTTTGGCTGAAGTACAGCTGAATAAATTTGATAAATTTATTCAAAGCAAGGAAGAAGTTATGGAATATGGAAGAATCGCCACAGTATATGAATCAGCGGGAAGATATCTGGGAAGAGAAATTAAAAAATCTATGAAATAGCAAAAACGGTCTGAAAGTTCAGACCGTTTTTTTATGCTTGATTTTGCTGTTCCTGTTTTTCTAGCTTGATCAGGTTCGCAAGATTTTTAATCACTGTATCATGCTTTTTAACAAAAGGATTGTCTTTATTCCAGACATATCCGGCTAAGACTGCACAGATCTTTTTCTTTACATCGGGATTTTCCGGCTGATGGAAAAATAACTCCTGAAGATTTCCGGTGTACCATTCTTTTACATAGGTGGTGAAAACGTCCACACCATATAAGATATAATCTGAGTATTCCTTCTGCCAGTCAATTTTTTCTCCGTTTAGTTGTCTTAACGCCAATTTTGCGGCCAGCATTCCGGATTCTGTGGCAAAAGCCATTCCCGAAGAGAAAACCGGATCAAGGAATTCTGAAGCATTCCCTGTTAAAGCAAATCCGTCCCCGAATAAACTTTTCACCGAACATGAATAATCTTTCAGGTGTTTAGGTTCAAAAATAAATTCTACATCCCCAAAACGTTTTACATAATAATCAGAAAGAGAAATCGCCTTTTTCAAAGCTTCAGCGGGATCTCCGTTTTCAGATAATCTGTCGATATATTCAGTAGGACCTACAATTCCTACACTGGTATTTCCATTGGAAAAAGGAATTACCCAAAGCCATACTTCTGTTTCAATGATGTCAAAAGAAATTAAAGTCCCTTCTTCTCCCGGTGCTCTGTTGATATCGTTTACATGAGAGAAAATCGCAGAGTGAGGGGAAAGTTTTGAAGGTTTTTCCAAATCAAGCAGACGAGGTAATACTCTTCCGTAGCCGCTGGAATCAATCACAAACTTAGCATGGATCTCTTTCGTTTTCCCATCTTTATTTCTTACCGTAGTCACAGAATTTGTTCCGTCAAATTGAATGTCAATAACTTCGGTTTCAAATTCAAGATCAATCCCTTTATTAATGACCTCCTGAGCAAGAGTATTATCAAAATCAGCTCTCGGAACCTGCCAGGTCCAGTCCCAGCCCTCTCCGAATTTGTTGCTGAAATCAAAAATGCAGACTTCATCGCCGCGAAGGAAACGTGCTCCCAGCTTTTTTTCAAAGCCCATTTTGTCTAATGCAGGGAAAAGTCCTGCCTCATCAAAGTGGTCCATTACTCTGGGAATTAAGCTTTCTCCAACTACCAGTCTTGGGAATTGTGTCTTTTCGACTACTTTTACGCTGACGTTATTGTTCTTCAGGTACGAAGAAGACACGCATCCGGAAGGTCCGGCTCCGATTACAAGAACGTCAACAAATTCTTTGCTCATCTTTGATTTTTTATTTTAATAATAACTTTTATCTTTGCCGCAAAATTAGTGACAAATAATTATATTTTACAAAATTATCAACTATTACTTTTAATTGATGAAAATAAATAACTTTTTAGAACTGAAAGACTTTCAAAAAATTATCATTGAGAATGAAAAAATAGAACTGGATGAATCACTTTTGTCAAGAGTGGATAAAAGTTTTCAGTTTTTAAAAGAGTTTTCAAAAAATAAAGTAATATATGGTGTGAATACCGGTTTTGGGCCAATGGCTCAGTTTAAAATCAGTGATGAAGATACACACCAGCTTCAGTACAACCTTATCAGAAGCCATTCTTCAGGAATCGGAAACCCTTTACCTGCAGAAGAAGTAAAAGCATGTATGCTGGCAAGACTGAATACCTTGTCACTAGGGAATTCGGGAGTGCATCAATCTGTTATTTATCTGCTTCAGGAACTGATCAACAGAAATATTACTCCGTTGATCTTTGAGCATGGGGGAGTAGGAGCAAGCGGTGACCTTGTTCAGCTGGCTCATCTTGCTTTGGTATTGATTGGAGAAGGAGAAGTATTTTATAAAGGAGAAAGAAAATCTACCAAAGACGTTTTTGAAACAGAAGGATTAGAGCCGATAAAAGTAGAGATCCGTGAAGGGCTTGCTTTGATGAACGGAACTTCCGTGATGTCAGGAATCGGTATTGTGAATGCTTATAAAGCGAATCAGCTTACAGATATTTCCCTAAGACTTTCTTGTGCCATCAATGAAATTGTACAGGCTTATGATGATCACTTGTCAGAAGCACTGAACGGAACGAAAAAACATTACGGTCAGCAGAAAGTGGCAGAAAGAATGCGTGCTCATCTGGCAGACAGTAAACTGATCAGAAAAAGAGAAGACCACCTTTATACCCACTTCGAAGAACAGGAAAAAGTATTCAAGGAAAAAGTTCAGGAATATTATTCTTTAAGATGTGTACCTCAGATTTTAGGTCCGGTATTGGATACATTGGAATATACAGAGAAAGTTCTTGAAAATGAGATCAATTCAGCGAATGATAACCCGATTATCAATGTTGAAGACCAACATGTTTATCACGGAGGAAACTTTCATGGCGATTATATCTCTCTGGAAATGGACAAGCTTAAGATTGTAGTAACCAAACTGACCATGCTTGCAGAAAGACAGCTTAATTATCTTTTGAATTCGAAAATCAATGAAATTTTGCCTCCTTTTGTGAATTTAGGTAAATTAGGTTTCAATTTCGGGATGCAGGGTGTACAGTTTACAGCAACTTCTACCACTGCGGAAAGCCAGATGTTGTCAAACCCTATGTATGTTCACAGTATTCCAAACAATAACGATAACCAGGATATCGTTAGTATGGGAACAAACGCTGCGGTGATCTGCAGAAAAGTAATTGAAAATGCCTTTGAGGTATTGTCCATTGAAGCTATTACGATCATCCAGGCTGTTGAATATCTTGGATTTCAGGATAAGGTTTCATCATCTACGAAAGAACTGTATGATGAAATCAGAAAAATTATTCCTGCATTCTCAGACGATATGGTCATGTATCCGTATCTGGAGGAAGTAAAGAAATACCTGAAAGGAATGTAACTATTGCCTGCTATGGATTGTCTTCTAAGAAAGGGATAGCATAAAATTAAAAAACTAAAACGATATAAACACTAACGCATGAAATGTGCAATTGTAACAGGTGGCTCCAGAGGGATCGGGAGAGCAATCTGTATAAAACTGGCTGAAGAGAAAAACTATCACATCCTTATCAACTACGCTTCAAACGAAATCGCAGCCAACGAAACATTGGCTAAAGTGGAAGAACTTGGAGCAACGGGAGAAATTCTTAAATTTGATGTAGGAAACACCGAAGAAACACAATCTGTTTTAACGGAATGGCAGGAGAAAAATCCAGATGCGGTGGTAGAAGTGATCGTCAATAATGCCGGAATCACAAGAGATGGTCTTTTTATGTGGATGCAGAAAGAAGACTGGAACAGTGTGATCAATACAAGTCTGGACGGATTTTTTAACGTAACCAATTTCTTTATTCAAAAGCTGCTTCGTAACAAATACGGAAGAATCATCAATATGGTTTCCGTATCGGGAGTAAAAGGAACAGCCGGACAGACGAATTATTCTGCGGCAAAAGGTGCTTTGGTGGGAGCTACAAAGGCTCTTGCTCAGGAAGTTGCCAAGAGAAATGTTACCGTAAATGCTGTAGCGCCTGGTTTCATCAAAACAGATATGACTCAGGAGTTCAATGAAGAAGAACTGAAAGCAATGATTCCGGCCAACAGATTCGGAGAAGCAGAAGAAGTAGCAGATCTTGTCGCATTTTTAGCATCTAAAAAATCTTCATACATAACAGGAGAAGTGATTAATATTAACGGAGGAATTTATTCATAACATGGAAAATAGGGTTGTAATTACCGGAATGGGAATTTATTCCTGCATCGGGACGTCTTTAGAAGAGGTCAGGGAATCCCTATATCAAGGAAAATCCGGTATTGTTTTAGATCAGGACAGAAAAGAGTTTGGTTTCAGGTCCGGTCTTACAGGAGTTGTTCCGAAGCCCGATCTGAAAAATCTTTTAAACAGACGCCAGCGTGTCAGCATGGGAGAGGAAAGTGAGTACGCTTATCTGGCTACCCTTGATGCATTGAAACAGGCGAATCTGGACGAAGAATTCCTGGATACCCATGAAGTGGGAATCTTATACGGAAATGACAGTGTTTCCCAGGCAGTTGTCGAATCTATAGATATTGCAAGGGAAAAGAAAGATACAACATTGATGGGATCGGGAGCGATCTTCAAATCAATGAACTCAACGGTAACGATGAACCTTTCTACGATTTTTAAACTGAAAGGAATCAATCTTACCATCAGTGCAGCATGCGCAAGCGGTTCACACTCATTGGGGCTGGCTTATATGATGATCAAAAATGGTTTCCAGGACATGGTTATCTGCGGCGGAGCTCAGGAAACCAACAAATATTCCATGGCGAGCTTTGACGGATTGGGTGTATTCTCAGCCAGAGAAGATGAGCCTGCAAAAGCATCCAGACCTTTCGATGTAGAAAGAGACGGATTGATTCCGAGTGGAGGTGCAGCCACTCTGATTGTTGAAAGCTTAGAATCTGCCCAAAGAAGAGGCGCTCCGATTATTGCCGAAATTATTGGGTATGGTTTCTCTTCAAACGGAGGACATATTTCAACACCCAATGTGGACGGGCCTGCTCTGGCAATGGACAGAGCCTTAAAACAATCAGGATTAAAAGCTTCGGACATCGATTATATCAATGCTCACGCAACTTCTACTCCGATTGGTGATGCCAACGAAGCAAAAGCCATTTATGAGATCTTCGGGAGTGAAGTTCCGGTAAGTTCTACCAAATCTATGACCGGACACGAATGCTGGATGGCAGGTGCAAGTGAAGTTATCTACTCCATTCTGATGATGCAGAACGATTTTGTTGCTCCCAATATCAATCTGGAAAACCCTGATAATGAAGCAAAAAAGATAAATTTAGTCGCAAAAACAATAAATCAAAAAATTGATGTATTTTTGTCGAATTCTTTTGGGTTTGGGGGAACCAATTCTGCACTAATAGTTAAAAAATTTGATTAAAAACATGGAAAGGGAAAAAATTGTTGCTATTGTTAATGATTTTCTTGTCAACGAATTCGAGGTAGACGGAGACGAAATCAGTAACGATGCCAACCTTAAAAATACACTGGGCTTAGACAGCCTGGATTATATCGACATGGTAGTCGTGATCGAATCCAATTTCGGGGTGAAATTAGGAGAAGCAGATTTCAAAAAAATGGTAACATTTGATGATTTCTATACAACGATTGAACATAAGATTGCTGAAAAAAACGCTTAGTTATTGAGTAAATCTTTATTCTATACAATGGGCCAATGTAATAATATCACCGTGATCTGCCTGCAGACACTTTAAAGGTATTGTTACATTGGTTCTCTCTTATATTAAATTCTATCTATGAACAAGTGGAAAGGTAAATCTAAAGGAACAGTACTCGGATACAGAATATTCGTCTGGTGTATTAGAAATATCGGGATCAGAAGTTCATATGGGGTGCTGTATTTTGTGGCCGCCTATTATTCGCTGTTTCAGAAGAAAAGTAACCAATACATTCTTTATTATTTTCAGAAAAGACTGAATTACGGATACTGGAAATCCAAAGCTTCCATCTTTAAAAGCTATTTTACTTTCGGAAAAGTTCTGATTGATAAAACGGCTATTTCTGCCGGACTCAGAGAAAAATATACCTATGAATTTGATGGTATTGAAAACCTCAGAAATCTTTTAGCTGCTAAAAAAGGAGGAGTGCTGATCAGTGCCCATATCGGGAATTTTGAAATTGCAGAGCATTTTTTTGCTGATATTGATTTTGACTGTCAGATCAATCTGGTCACTACAGATCAGGAAGTTACCGTCATTAAGGAATATCTGGAAAGAGTTGCCGTAAAAAAGAGTAACATCAAGTTCATCTATGTAAAAGAAGATATGTCTCATATCTTTGACATCAATCAGGCTTTATCCAATAATGAGCTTATCTGCTTTACCGGAGACCGTTATTTCGAAGGATCCAAATATCTGGAGGCAGAACTGCTTGGAAAAAGTGCAAAATTTCCGGCTGGTCCGTTTTTGATTGCCTCAAGATTAGGTGTTCCGGTAGTATATGTTTATGTAATGAAAGAGGATAATCTTCATTACCATCTGTATGCAAGAGTGGCACAGAATATCAAAAACCGTGATTCACAAGGGCTTTTACAATCTTACGTCCGGAATCTTGAAACCATGGTTAAAAAATACCCGCTCCAATGGTTTAATTATTTTGATTTTTGGGACGATGTTGATTAATTTTTCTATTTTTATCCCATAAAAAACGAATAAAAACTAAAAACCATTAAGATATACCGAGATTTAAGAGAACCCATGAAATTTCTATGCTTACTTTACTCAAATAAGCTTTAAATATCTTAAATTCCCTGTTTCTTAATTATTTAAAACACATTCTCTTTTGAAGAAAGCATACGACATACTTGTAATCGGCAGTGGATTGGGAGGTCTTGTTTCAGCTCTTATTTTGGCGAAAGAAGGTCTTAAAGTATGCGTTCTGGAGAAGAATAACCAATATGGAGGAAATCTGCAGACCTTTTCAAGAGATAAACTTATCTTCGATACAGGAGTTCATTATCTGGGAGGTTTATCCAAAGGGCAGAATTTAAATCAGTTCTTTTCCTATCTGGAAATCATGAATGATCTTGAACTTCAGCTGATGGATAAAGACGGCTATGACAAAATCAGTTTTGGGGATGATGAAATAGAATATCCTCACGCTCAGGGCTATCAGAATTTTGTTGAGCAGTTATCCAAATATTTTCCCGAAGAAAAAGAAAACCTTGAAAACTACTGTGAAGAAATTCAATACGTATGCAGCCAGTTTCCAAGGTATCATGTGGTGGGAAAAGACAGTTACAACGAGGAAATACTGCACCTCAATACCAAAAGATTTATCGAATCCGTTACCCAGAACAAAAAGCTTCAGGCTGTTTTACTGGGTTCGAATTTTTTATATGCCGGAGACTCGGAGAATGTTCCCTTTTATGTGCATGCTTTGACGGTAAATTCTTATATCCAAAGTGCTCACAAATGCGTGAGAGGAGGAAGCCAGATCTCTAAACTTTTAATCAGAAAACTTCGGGAATATGGAGCTGAAGTACACAAGCATTCAGAAGTTTCAGAATTCATTTTTAATGAAAATAATACACTAATTTCTGTAAAAACGAAGACAGGAAAAGAATACGCCGCAAAACAGTTCATTTCAAATATTGAGATTCGTTCCACTATTAAACTTATTGGTGAAGAAAGACTTAAAAAATCTTTTCTGAACAGGGTGTTAAGCTGGAAGCCGGTTTCATCATGCTTTAGTATTTATATTGTTTTAAAACCTCATTACCTTCCGAATTTTAATTATAACAGATACCACTATTCATCAGAAGACCTGGTATGGAATGCCTTCCGGTACCGAAAAGAAGTGTGGCCGGAGACTTACATGCTTTCGTCTACTCCTTCTAAGCATCATCCTGAATTTGCAGAAAGCCTTACCGCGATTTCTTATATGGATTTTGATGAGGTAAAAGAATGGGAGAATACGTTCAATACTGTTGCCGATGAACATGAGAGAGGAACAGCCTATGAAAGATTTAAACTTGAAAAAACAGAAAAAATGCTTGATGCCCTGGAACATAAAATCCCTAACATAAGACATGCCATCAAAACAATATATACTTCTTCTCCCTTATCATACAGAGACTATATCGGGAATTTTGAAGGAAATATGTACGGATACATGAAAAGCTCGGAGAATCCTCTTAAAACAATGGTTTCTCCCCGTACCAAAATTGACAATCTTTTTCTGACGGGACAATCTGTGAATATGCATGGGATCTTAGGGGTTACGATCGGAGCCTTTAATACCTGTGCTGAAATGATTGGAAAAGAAACCATAGATATGCGGCTGACCCAAATGATTAATAAAAAATAAAGTGAAAAAAACTAAAATCATTTATACAGCCTTTCAAAGAACTTTTCTTTATCTCACGCTCTGTTTTTTCCTCGCATCCTGTGGAATATCAAAATCTGTCCGGCATATTCCTGAGGTAAAACAATATATTCTGGAGGTTCCAAAAATTACCAGAATCAACGACAGTACTTTCAGCCATAATCAGAATTACCTTACCAAAAATAAACAGCAGCTCTGGGAACTTTACATTCAGGGAAATCCTTTACAATTAGGATATAATAACGGAGCACTGACACAAAGCCTGATGCAGAAACAGGAAAGCATTTTCTTTTCAAAAGTGGAAAGTTTTGTTCCTTCAAAATTCAAGCAGCGGCTGTTAAAAGGTTTTTTGAAATGGTACAACAGAAAAATGTATCTCAATGTAAGAGAAGACTATCAGGCAGAATTATATGGCTTGTCACAATATTCATCTGATCAGTATGACTTTATTGCTCCTAAATATTTAAGAAACCTTTACCTGCATGGAGCTCATGATATCGGACATGCTATGCAGGATCTTGCTATGGTAGGCTGTACATCTCTTGCTGTATGGAATGAAAATACTGAAGACGGAGACTTGTTGATTGGAAGAAATTTCGACTTTTATGTGGGAGACGATTTTGCTAAAAATAAATTAGTGGAATTTGTTCAGCCGGAAGAAGGAATTCCCTACATGTCAGTAAGCTGGCCGGGAATGATTGGTGTAGTGTCCGGAATGAATAAAGAAGGAATTACGGTGACCATTAACGCCGGAAAATCAAAAATCCCTCTGACTGCAAAAACGCCTATCTCCCTTGTTACAAGAGAAATTTTGCAGTATGCTAAAAATATAGATGAAGCCATTGCTATTGCTAAAAAAAGAAAAGTTTTCGTTTCAGAATCTATTCTTGTTGGCAGTGCAGCAGATAAAAATGCAGTCATTATTGAAGTTTCACCTAAAAATCTCGGAGTATATAAAGTACAGAATACCAGCCAGATTCTTTGCACCAATCATTTCCAGTCTGAAACTTACAAGGACGACAAAAGAAATCAGAAACAGATTGAAGAAAGCCACTCAGAATACCGATATGAAAAACTTCAGGAGCTTTTGCAGGAAGAAAAAAAGATCACTCCCGAAAAGATGGCTTCTATTTTAAGAAATAAATCCGGCTTAAAAGATGAAAGTATCGGGTATGGAAATGAAAAAGCGCTTAATCAGCTGCTCGCTCACCATGCTGTTATATTTTCCCCTCAGAAAAAACTGGTTTGGGTTTCTTCCAATCCTTATCAGCTGGGAGAATTTGTTTGTTATGACCTGAACGAGGTTTTTTCCGGTAAGCCACTATCACAAAGTCTGCTGGCGAAAACAGATTTGAATATCGCAAGAGATCCATTTGCCGATTCTGAAGAATTTCAAAATTATGAACTGTCTAAAATATTGGGTAAAGAAATCAATAAGGCAGCGGAAAATAAAGATATATTGTTGACAGATGATTTCATACCTTATTATGAATCTATGAACCCAGATTTTTGGCTGGTCTATTATCAGTCAGGAAAGTATTATTTTAGAAAAAAAGAATATTCAAACGCAAAAATGGAGTTTGAGAAAGCTCTGACGAAAGAAATTACAACGATTTCCGACAGAAAAAATGTTGAAAAATCCCTGCAGAAAACTTTAAAGAAACTGAAATGATCCCCAAATATATAAAACTGCTTTTCTGCATTCCTTTCCTCATTATCATCTGCCATTCAGTATACCTGTGTACGGTTTACAGCTCTATACCTGACATTATCCCGATTCACGGGTACGGAAATATGAAAGACAATGATGGAAGCAAAATATTTGTGGTGTTTCCTGTACTGATGAATCTGGCTGTTCTTCTTTTTATCTGGCTGATCATCAGAAGACCGGATAAAATAAAGTTTACTTTTGAAATCAACGAGGACGAAAAAGAAAAAACCTACCGTATCACCCAGTTAGCTCTGGTAATTATTGCGATATTTGTTACCATCATGATGACACCGCTATCATTTTACGATGTGGTTTATAAATAATAGATTATGAAAAAACTCTTAACCTTATTCTTTACAGCATATGCTCTGTTATCATTTTCTCAGGACAGAAAAGAGATAGGAAATACTTTCATCAAAGCTTTATTAGTGGATAAGAATATAGAAAAAGCACATTCTTATTTCGATCCTTCCGTAGCAGGACAAATTCCGGTAGATCAGCTTAAAGCTGTTACGGAACAGCTACAGGGACAGATTGGAGGTTTGAAAAATATCCTTGAAGTAAATAATGAAGGAAACACCTATTATTACTATTCCGAATTTGAAAAAACAAAACTGGATGTTCAGCTTACTTTTGGAGAAAATAATAAACTACTGGGCTTCTTCCTGGTTCCTCATAAATCATTTGAAAAGCCTGATGAGAAAACCACACTAAAAATTAAAAGTGTTGGCATTGAACTGAACGGAACTCTGTTGATTCC
Organism: Chryseobacterium candidae; assembly: GCF_004916905.1. Taxonomy (GTDB): domain Bacteria; phylum Bacteroidota; class Bacteroidia; order Flavobacteriales; family Weeksellaceae; genus Chryseobacterium; species Chryseobacterium candidae. The sequence goes on along the minus strand of NZ_SDLV01000004.1, from coordinate 50,276 downwards.
TCCCTCCAACAATAAAAATAAACTGGTTATTTTCGTTCACGGTTCCGGAGCGCATGACAGAGACGAAACCATTGGAGAAAACAAACCGTTTAAAGACATTGCAGAATATCTTTTAGCCAACGGAATTGCTTCCTACCGATATGATAAAAGAACCTATTCCTATCCTGAGACATTTAATGAAAAATCTACTGTGGAAGAGGAAACCATCAATGATGCGGTAAATACTGCTCTTTATTTTAAAAAGAATGCTGATTACAAAGACTACCAGATTATTATTCTGGGACATAGCCAGGGAGCTTATATGATGCCAAAAATTGCAGAAAAATCGCAGGTTTCAAAATATGTTTTTATGGCTGGGAATGCGAGACCATTACAGGATTTATTAGTAGAACAGTATAAGTATCTTCATGCTATAGATCCAACTAAAGTACCTGCTGAGGCGGTGCAGGAAGTAAAAACTAAGGTAGCCTTTCTAAATTCATCTCAATTTAATATAAGTTCACCATCATCAGAACTTCCTTTGGGACAATCTGCTGCTTATTGGAAATATATAAAAGATTACAATCAGCTTAATGAGGTTAAAAAAGTAAAAGCTCCCATGTTTTTTGCACAAGGGGGAAGAGATTATCAGGTGACAGGGAAAGACTTTAATCTTTGGAAAGAAACATTGAAAAATGATAAAACAGCGGTGTTTAAGTTTTATCCTGCATTAAGCCACTTGTTTATTGCCGGAAGCGGAAAACCATCTCCAAAAGATTATGAAACAAAAGGGAAGGTGGATGAACACTTTTTAAAAGACCTTGCAGATTTTATTCTGAAATAATTGCAATGAGATTATTGCTCTCATAAGCCTGGAACATTGTCCCGGGCTTTTTTAATTGTTTTCCGGACTTACTTTATTCAAAAACAGAAAAGAGGCTATCCCTGTAAGCGCAGAAAGTGTAGTGCTTAAGATAAAACTCCCGATAATATATTGCAGAAGATTGTTCTTAATCAGTTCAAAATTCAAATCCTGACTTAAAATATCACTGTCACCACTTACAAACGGTGCTCCCAGAAAAAGAGAAGCAGCAATGATAAAGGGAATAAAAGGCGGAAGACTTACATTGGATGCTACAAAGGCAAGTACTTTATTAAGTTTGAAAAGTACAGACAAACTGATAACCAGAAGGGTCTGAAATCCCCAGAAAGGAGATAACCCTATAAATACTCCCAAAGCTATGGAAAATGCTTTTGTACGGTTACTACCGTCACTTTCTAAGACATCTTCTTTGATGAATTTCTTAAAACTTTTTTTTTTGAAATTATTCAGAAAATTTCTCGGAATAATGTAAAATAAAGTAATCGTTACCAGAATTGTATTCAGAATACTGATTCTTGTAAAATCTTTAAAAGGTCTGAAATGTGAAACGCGTTCAGCCGGATCATACAACACTTTGATCGGAACATTTTTTACCGGAACATGCTTCCACGCAGTTCTTACAATGATTTCAATTTCAAATTCAAACTTAGGCGTGAAATATTTCTTGGGAATTTTATGCAAAGGATAAAGCCTGTAGCCCGATTGGGTATCTTCCAGTCTGATGCCGGTTTCAAACCAGAACCAGAAATTGGAAAAACGGTTTCCGAAACTGCTTTTCTTAGGAATACCATCCTGAGACATATTTCTGTTTCCAATCAGAAGAACGTCTTCTTTTTCCTGAAGAAGAGCCTCTACAAATACCGGAATATCATCCGGATAATGCTGTCCATCCGAATCAATCGTGATAGCGTAGTCATATCCTGAATTCTTTGCTGCCCTGAAACCTGTTTTAAGGCCATTTCCTTTCCCTTTGTTCTCAGGCAGGGAAATGACAGTAATCTGAGGATATTGAGCAAGAATCTGAGGGGTGGAATCTGTAGAACCATCATTAACCACAATAATACTTTCGGTGTACTCGAGAACACCGTCAATCACCCTTTTCAGAGTTTTTTCATTATTGTAGGTAGGTATTAAAACGCATATCTTCTTTTCAGAAATAGCATTCTGTACTTCAGCAAGGAACATTTTTTTATTTTAAAGTGGCTCTTTCCGTCTCTGTCATGGTTTTAGATTGCATTGCAAACCTTTTGATATAGCCTTTTAATGCTGTATTCTGTTTGCTGTAATTGTTCAACAGGAAAGCTTTATCATCTTTCAGGCTTCCGCGGTATCCTACAATCTTTGGAATATTTTCCTGAACGCTCATTCTGATCAGACGAAGTTCTGCATTATTAGGATTACTTTTGATAACGCTTTCAAGGCTTGTAGCTCCCGTTTTTACCAGAGATTTTCTGTTGCTTTTGGCAATTTTGGCTTCCATAATCTTCGCCGCTGCTTTATACCCAACCGTTACAGCGTCAGAACCGGATTGTTTTTCCGCAGTTTCAATAAAGCTGGCGGTATTGGTATTGGATTCGTTCGCTTTTGCATAGCTGTTTCTCAGCGTTTCAAGATCAGATTGAAAGAAAAAAACAAATGCTGCGATGAATGATAAGATTAGTTTCATGATGCTTATTTTTTATAGCTTACAGACATTTTCAATGCAATAGTCTCGCCAAAAGAAGTTGTGTTTTTTACTTTGACATCTTCTTCATTTTCAGTAATATCAAGCTGAAGAACCAGATCAGGGGTTTCAAAAGGATTGATAATCGCCATGAATTTTACATTGGAAGCTGTTTTCAGGAATAATTTCGAACCTGTAAATTCTTCAGTGAGTTCTTTAATGATCTGCATCATACAAACACCGGGAGTTACGGGATTTCCAGGGAAATGTCCTTTGAAAATATCGTGGTCTTTATTAAGATGAATATGAGCAGTAAATTTTCCGTCTTCTGCCTTATCGTATGATGTTAAAGTATAAAAGTCTGTAAGAATGGTTTGCATGATCTTATTTTTTTAAGATTAAAGTATAATCAATTTCTTTTCAAAAAAACAGGTATATCCATAGATTTGAGAGCAGAAATTATTCCGTTTCGGTTATTTGAAATAGTTTTATGTTGATCTTAAAATCCTTATGCTGCAGGTTCAAGCTGTCTGCGAAGATAGGTTTTTTTGAATCAAAAGTAAAATCGATTTTCTCCTTGTTGTTTTTCGTGTAAACAATCTCTTTCAGTAAGCCATTTTCTTTGCTGAAGAAAAGATAATAGCTCTTATTGCCCATTTTTGAAAGGTAGATTTTAGCGTTTTCATTTTCAAAACTTTCATTGACCGGATATCTTCTTTTCAGAAGCTGACGGAAATCGTTTTTCAGGAAATTGATGACTATTTTTTTATCCAGATCAGGAAGTACATAATTCAGTTTGAAATCGTTCTCAGAAACTTCAAAATCAATCAGTTTGTTCCCAAAATCTGAAGTTAACGCAACACGGTGCGTTGTTTCATTCAGTTTTTTGATGATCAGAATTCCGCTCACATGGTTTTTATAGATATCCATCTGGCATTTGTAGACATAATCTTCACCGGAAGAAAAGTATAAATTTTCAACCGTTTTTTCAGAGGTTGAGGCAGGCTTTACATCAGTAAGCTTATAAGTTTTACAGGAAAGAGCCAGGATCAGAATCAGGCTATAAAGAAAACTCTGACGCAGAAATGGAAGCATTGATCTTGGTATTTTTGAAAACAATATTGGTAGTGTCTCCGGAAGCCTCAGTCATATTCACCTGTGAAACGGCCGACTGGTTCTTTGGGAAATACAGCTCAATCTGTTTGATATATTTCAACAGCTGGGATGTTTTAGGAATAAACTTCGCTATATTGTAATTCCCGTTCTTAAAATACGTTACAGTGAACTCCGAATCATTGAACATTGTTCCGTTTGAGCTTCCTACAATCAGTTTATTGATTTTTTCAAATGTTTTGCTCTTCGCATCCACAGACGATTTTTTCCCCTGATCATTGATGAAGATTTTATTGCTTTTAAAAACAATGCTGTACTGATAAGGCTTAGTATATTTCCAACTCAGCATATTGGGGGTCTGCAAAGACATTTTCCCATAAGTAACAATACTTTTATCCAGAAAATCCATTTTTTTGGTCTGGGTAAAATCACTCTGCAAAGTTTTAATCTCTTTCGTCTCAGAAGATACCTTCGATATGAATGCTTTAGCTTCAGCTCCTGACATGGCCGTGTTTTGGGCAAAAAAGAAACCGGAAACCAGTAAGAATGCTCCGAAAGCAATATTTTTAATCATTTCTATTTGAATTTATCACTGTATCCACAGTAAAGGTTGAATATTTTTTATCCTTCAAAAATACTAATAAATTGGTCAGCACACGATAAGTCTTTTCCGAAGTGTCGTGAAGGAGGATAATACTTCCTTTTTTCAGGCCTTTGGTCACTCTGCTGTATATTTTCTTTTCATTATCAGTAATGGTATCCAGAGAGCGGACATTCCATCCGATACTTATTTTATTTGTTTTTTTGATTGCCTTTGCAATATTAGGATTCGTCACGCCGAAAGGCGGCCTGTAAAGACTGGTCTTGATATTCCCCACATTCTTCATGATTTCATCACATCTTTCAATCTCCTCAATCATTTTTGAGGTTGATAAGAAACCTGTGGAACTGGAATGCGATAACGTATGGTTACCAATCGTATGACCTTCTGCAATCATCCTCTGAAAAGTTTCAGGATATTTTTCAATCTGTTTTCCGATACAGAAAAAAGTGGCTTTTATCTGATGTTCTTTAAGCAGATCTAAAAACTTTGGAGTAAATTCAGTAGGGCCGTCATCAAAAGTAAGCGCTGCTTCTTTAATTTTGGTTCGCCTATGAGTGATGCTGTTGACGAAATATCCCAGTTCAATATCAAATGAACCCCATACTACTACGGCAGAAAAAGCAAAAAAACAAAACAGATATACCCAGAAACTTCCGTGGAACGCATAAATAAAAGCGTTACAGAAAATATAAAACAGAATAAACGGATAATGCTTCACCTTATTTTCTTTGAATATGAGGGTTCAAATGTAACTAAAAGTTCAATAAAATCCTAAATGATCAAATCTTTAAAATTGCTTATCCAGAATGTGATACTCTGTTTTTTGCATGAAAGGATAGTAAGGCAATATTGCTATACGTTCTTTTGCGTCCAGCTCATCAATATTTCTGAAAATAAGAACTGCATCTTTTTTTGAAACGGAGATAAAGAAATTTTCCAGAACTCCTTCTTTCTTCCAGGTGTGGATAAATTCCATTTCTTTTTTCGGAAGCTCAGAGTTTGCTTTTATCTGTTGAATTCCCTCATCAGAGAGGGTAATTAAAACCAATATGTTATTCATTTTCTGTGCTATTAAAAAAGTTATTAATATTCATCATCAGATCCTGAGATGAGTGGCTGAAAATATTCATCTGCGTTAGGACATGTCCTTCTGCTCCATAAATTTTAAGCTGGGATTTTGGCTGGATCTTATATACCATTTCAAAAAATTGAATGGAGTCATCAAACAAAATTTCGTGAGTTCCCACCGCTATAAATACAGGAGGAAAGCTCTCAAAGTGAACTTTACTGGGGTCCGCTGGTCCCAAATCGTTGCCTGCATAGGCGTAGGCGAAGTTTTTTACCATCTCTTTATTTAAAATCTGATCCAAATGCTGACGGTTTTCTGAAGATGGATTATTGGTTTCAAGATTATACCATGGTGAAATAAGGGCAACTGCTTTTGGAGATTTTATTTCTCTGCGGCTGATTTCATACACTGATTTTATAATTAAGCCACCTCCTGCGCTGTCTCCGAATAAATAAAAATGATGATCAGGATATTGGTGAAATGCCCATTCATAAATATTTAATACATCGTTTAACCCATTCGGGAAGGGTTTTTCAGGAGCCAGAGAATACTCTATGAAAAGAACTGACCGGTTTAATTCTTTAGCAAAATGCGAAACCATTGCTTTATGAGACCGGATGGAGCCTACGGCATAGCCGCCTCCATGTATATAAATGATAAGCTCATTGGGATGAGGGTTTTCAGGCTGAAACCAATAGCATTTGATTCCGTTTATTATTTCTTCCGAAATGGCAATACTTTCTTCTGGAGGGTAAATAGTACCGACACTGTCATATAAAGCTCTGTTTTCTTCAATTAATTGATTATTAATGCTCATTGTGTAATTTATTTAATAATTAAACTTAAGCAAATTTAATTGAAGATTTATTCTAAAAATTGTATCAGATCACTTTTCTTTCTAAGTTTTAAGGGAGATATACCAAACATCTGATACATGTATTTATTCATTTGAGAAGAATCGTAAAATCCGCACTCGTGGGCAATTGAGGTTAATGAAATATCTTTTTTGGACAGAATAAGAAAGATAGCACTCCTGATTCTGGTCCATAGTAAAAACTTCATAATACTGCTTCCGGTCTGCTGCTTAAATAAAAAAGCAAGACGGGATGAAGAGAGTGAGACGGTCTTCGATATTTGATCAAGAGTTAATCTGGTAGACCGGTATTCATTATTGATGATAGCAATGGCACTGTTTACTCTATTGTCTGTGATCTGGACGTTTTCATCAGCATTCATTGATCTGATGAGATCCCGGATGTTGATTTCGATTCCTGTGATCCCGAAAAAATTCATAAAGCTTTCCCCGGTGAAAAATATTTCAGTGTTTTTGCTTCCTAATTTTTCAGATATATTTTTTCCTGCAATGGAGTATGCTTCTATATTCATTACAATCAAATTACTATTTGTACAAATACAGGAATGAGAAACCTGAGGTCTTATGATAAAGCCAAAGATATTCTCACAGTATTGATCTCCAGATATGGTATGAAAAGGATTGTCCGAAGTATATACAATCTGATAGGCAGAATGTCTGTGTACATCAACATTTGATTTATGGGCTTTTAACGCTAATATTAAATTATTCATAAACTGGCTGTTGAAATAACTGCAATTTTTTAAATATAGATTTAAACCCTTTCCAGCAGAACCAGGCTGTGATCATTTCCTCCCAGATGATTATAAAGAAGAACATTATTCAGATTGTCTTTTTTCTGAGAATTGATCATCATAATTTCCGGGATATGCTGTTCCTTAAGTATATGACAGGCTATAAACGTAGAAAACCCACTTGCCGTATTGAATTCTCCACTCAGATGTTTATAATACAGCTGTGCGGAATCCGGAAAGATATCCATTGCTTTTGTATAGTAGATATCTGAATCTGCATCTCCACTGAATCCTAAGATAACAGCATCAACATCACCAGTTGAAAGACTATTCTGAGCTAAGAAATTCCGGATAAAATCCTGTGCTTCATTCAATTCAACCTTATTATTAATTTGGATATTCTTAAGCTTGGCGTAAGAGTTTTCAGTCTTATCTTTTCCTACAACAAAAAAACTGGCACCTTCACCCCAGATCACTCCATTAGTCGTAGAGTTTAAATAATCTGCAGGAAGATCAGTTTCTTTTTTGATGGTATTATTCAGAAGGTAAAGCTCCATTATTCTGTCCGTCTGTTCATCTGTAGAACCTGCCAGAACATTTTCTGCTTCTCCGTCATTGATCTGAAGCTGAGCGTCCAGTAATGAAAACTCAAGGGAAGAAGATGTATTTACATACGTGAAGTTATACGCATGACACTGTAATCCCAGAGCAATCTGTCCAGCTACCGTGTTATGGGTAGACTGGATAAAAAAGGTAGGCGTAAGGAACTCTTCATGGTTATCAATTACGTTTTTCAGGAATTTTTCAGAATCCTGCGAGCAGCCCATTCCGGTTCCTACGATAATGGCATCCGGCTGTTCAATTCCAGCTTCCTTCAGAGCGTAATGCGATGCTACAGAACTCATTTTTACCGTTTTAGACATTCTCCTGATCATCGCAGGCGGAATGAACTCTTTGTAAATAGGTTCTATGGCCTTAAGGATGTTTGAAGAATTTTCAGGATGAAGGTTCTGAAGAATATTTTCATTTAAAGTGTCCTGAACCGAGATACAGGACGCACTGTTGATGTATACTGCACTCATGATTTTGAGAAAATTAAGGTAGAACAGTTTCCTCCGAATCCAAATGAATTGGAAAGAACATGATGAATGTTTTTTTCTTTCAGTTCGGTAACAGGAGTAAGGTCAAACTCTTCCATTTTTGTTTTGAAATTCAGATTCGGGAAGATCACGCTGTTTTGCATGGCTAAAATTGAAAATACGGCTTCAATTCCTGCCGCAGCGGCCAGTGTATGGCCTGTAAATGCTTTTGTAGAACTAAATTCAGGAATCTGGTTTTCCCCGAAGATTCTGATCATGGCAATTCCTTCCGATAAATCGTTGTTGGGAGTTGCCGTTCCGTGAACGTTGATATAATCTATATTTTCTTTTTCCAATCCTGAGATTTTAAGGGCTTGCTGCATGGCTAAAAATGCACCCTGTCCGTTTTCTGAAGAGGCTGTCTGATGATGGGCATCATTGGCATTTCCATAGCCGGAAAGATAGGCCAGAACTTTTTTATTTTCTTTTTTGACTATTTCTTCAGACTCAAGCACTAAGAAAGCCGCAGCTTCCCCAAGATTCAGTCCTTTTCTGTTGTTGTCAAAAGGAGTGTTGTAAGAATCGGTAAGGATCATCAGGGTATTGAATCCGTTCAAAGTAAATTTTGAAAGAGAATCTGTTCCCCCCACAATAACGCGGTCCAAAACTCCGTTTTTAATCAGTTTAGCGCCCATCATAATGGCATTAGCAGCTGATGAACAGGCTGTACTGATGGTAGAAACCATTCCTTTTAATCCCAGGTAACCGGCAATCGCCAATGAAGAATTTCCGGCATCGTGTGCGTCAATATATTTTTGCTTTTCGGGAAAGTCTTCGTAAGAGTAGAAATATTTTTCGGTGATATCCATCCCCGCTACACTGGTAGAGGAGATCAGCCCTGTTCTGCAACTGTTAATATCTGATATTCCGGCACTTTCTACAGCTTCTTTTGCAGCAACCATTCCTAATAAAGACGTTCTTGTTATATTGTTGTCTTCATCAAGCTGAAGCTGCTGTACAAGGTCTTCATTGGATAATTTTATTTCACCCGTTTTAATGCTTCCGGCGTGGCGGGTCTCAAACATTTCAATATCTGAAATCCCGTGTTTTCCGGATTGTAATGAAATAAAATTTTCCTCCACATTGTTTCCGATGGAGGAAATGATGCCCATTCCTGTTATGGCAATTTTTTGACTCATGACATTAAATAATGTAACAATTCAGCAATCTAACAATTGACCAATAATTTCTGCATTGATATACTGTTAGATTGTTATAGTAATTTATTTCGTTCTGTTATCCTCGATGAATTTTGCCATCGTATCGATAGACTGGAAAATCTCTTTTCCTTTTTTAGGATCGGCTAATTTTATTCCGTAGTCTTTATCAAGAAGAACGATCAATTCCAAAGCATCAATAGAATCTAATCCTAAACCTCCTCCAAATAACGGATCAGTATCTTTGATTTCTTCCACAGATACATCTTCAAGGTTAAGAACTTCAATAATTTTGTGCTTCAATTCTGTTTTTAAGTTTTCCATAAATAGTATTTTAATGTAACAATATATCAATGTACCAGTTTACCAATGGTTTTTATTGCCTTTAGCATTGGTACATTGTTAAATTATAATGTGAGCAAATATACAAAAGCTTTATAATTTTCCTGATACAATTCCACCCAGCCGCACAATACTTTGTCAGCTTTTCCGGAGTGCAGAATCTGTTCAGAATAGTCGTTTAAAAAATTTTCATCCAATTCGTCCAAAACGAAAAAAGCATTTTCAGTCTGCATTTTGTGCTTAATGCTGATTTCGCCTACACAGATATTGGGCAAAGTGTAGACAAAAACTGCAGGACTCGGGTAGAAGTTATCCTGATCGTTGATACTTTCCTGATATTTGAAATCCGTATCCAGACTGGATGACCTGTTGGCAAAAACGATGGCCGTTCTGCTGTGATCCTCATCTTTCAAAATAGTTTCAGCGGAAAGAAAGGCCAGCTTGCTCAGATTATCCATTTTATGAAATTTAGGATAGCTTAGATCTAAGCTTTTATACGCTTCTTTGGCAAATTCCTGAAAGGTTTCGCTCTGGCTTTCAAAAACAAGATTTCCGTCAACGGTTATTTTTGAATGTTCTAGGGTACAGCTGTTGAGTTTCTTCATTACGTTCATTTTAACATTTTTCCAGTACAACAGCCGCGTTGCAACCGCCAAAACCGGAAGCGGTCTTTAGAATATATTTAATCTCTGCAGTCTGGCTTTCTCTGATGATATTCAAAGGCTGGGTTACTCCCGTTTCTTCAAAATTCTTTGAAGGAAGCAGCGTGTTGTGAAGAGCACTTTCCATAGAAATAATACTTTCCAGAAGTCCGGAAGCACCCAGGCAGTGTCCGTAATAGCCTTTCATACTGTTGAGCGGAATATTCTGGAGATTCATTCTGTTGAAGGCAATGGCTTCCATTTCGTCGTTATATAGAGTAGCCGTTCCATGGGCAGAAATAAAATCGATCTGTTCCGGAGAAACATTCGCTTCATCCATTGCATTTTTAATACTGGCATATAAACCGTCTCCCGTTCTGGAAGGTCCGGAAATATGATTGGCATCATTAACGGCAGAGTCTCCCAAAACTTTAAAACTAAATTTTTCGTTTTTTTGGATTCTTCCTTCGTCAGAATGACAACCAGTTACATAAGCTGCAGCAGCTGCTTCCCCGATGTTGATTCCGTCCCTGTTTTTATCATAAGGTTGGCAAGGTCCGGAGCCAATCGCCTGAAATGAATTGAATCCTGAAATAACAAATTCAGAAAGTTCATCACCTGCCACTACAAAGGCATCTTTATATCTTCCTGCCTGAATCATATTCTTAGCAACAGCAATAGCCATTACTCCTGAAACACAGGCATTGGAAATAACAATAGGTTTTGTTTTGAATCCAAAAAAATCTGCTATTCTCTGTGCTAATTTTGATAAATAAACGCATTCTGGCAGCTCAGACTGATTTTTTAACAGGCTGATATTTCCTTTCGTGGTGGAAAGGATGAAAGCGGTTTCATCTGATAGGATATTTTTTTCAACAAGAGGCTGTAAGCTTACAAGAAGCATTTTCTCCAGCCTTGTGAAGTTGGGAATGTCATTCTGAGCGTAGTCGAAGAATCTGCTAAATTCTTCATTCAGTTTTTCAGAGTCAATCATAGAAGCATAAAAAGCATCCTGATTGTCTATAATTTTATGTAAAGCAACCCCTGATTGTCCTGCTGAAAGTGCCTTCCAGTTGGAATCAACATTGAAGCCCAAAGGAGTTACACAATTGTAGTCTGTGATATAAATTTCTTTTCTCATGATAATCCCATTTTATCTTTCCAGTTTTGAAAAAACTCCGGATTGTACAGGCATAAGCTTCCGTTGCTATCAAGAAACACCTGAATGGTTTCACCACTGCAAACCAATTGGTCTTCCTGATTGAAAAGCTCATATCTGTAAATAAGCTTGGCAGAAGCGGAATTGATAAACGTAGTTACAATTCTGAATGTTTCTCCATATTTTAACGGAAGAAAATGTTCACAGGTACTTTTTACGATAGGCGTTACAAATCCTGCATCCTGAATGTCAAGATAGGTAAGACCGTGCAGACGTCCGAAAGCTTCTCTTCCGTCTTCAAAATACACGATATAATGCCCATGCCAGACAATTCCCAGCGGATCTGTCTCATTGAATCTTACTCTGACTTCTTCAGTACAGGTTAATATATTTTCTTTAGACTGCATTTTGTTTTTTTTCGTAAAAAAGGGAAATAGCAACGGTGGCGATATAGAACAGGAAAAGAAAAATCAGTTCTTTAGCAATTCCACCAATTCCGCTGTTTCTTAAAATAATATCATAATAGGCATTCAGTCCCCAGTTCATAGGAGAGAATTTTGCAATGGTCTGCATGAATTCCGGCATTAAAAATACAGGAACCCAGATTCCGCCAATGGCTGCCAGAACCACTACGGAAGTGGCGCCAAATGGAGCAGACTGTTCCTGGGTATCGGCAATCGTTCCTAATAAAACACCAAATCCAATTGCTGCCAGCCCTGCAAAAAGTGTTACTGTCACAAGCTGAAACATTTTTCCGGATACATCAAAAGCCGGAAGATCCATATAAGGGAAAAGATAAATACCTACCGCAACCATCAGTAAAAACTGAATAAGGCAGATGATAAGATAGGTAAATGTTTTTCCTAAAATATGTACAAAATAAGGGGTAGGGCTTATTCTTGCTCTTACACTTGTCCCCTGGCTTTTTTCTTTTACCAGATTGATGGATAAAGGGACTACAATAAAGAATATGGCAAAAAGAGTCCATGCAGGAACGTTGTGCTGAACAGAATTCGGCATTACATCCATTTCTCCTTTCCTGGGCGTGATTTCTTTAAAGCTGATCAGGTTTTTATTTTCGTCAAGATTTTCCGTTGTTCCCAGCTGATCCTGGAATGCTTTGTAAATCTTTTTATTTTCAATCTCAAAAACCATTTTGTTGACAGAATTCATCACTGAATTTTTGAAGCCCACATTAGTTGCAGGATCAAAGTACAAATGAATTTCTTTCGCCTTAGGTGCAGCAGTTTTTACCTTTGCAGAATCTCCTTCCAGTCCGAATGAACTTACAATGGTCTGAACTTTAGAATCAATATTGGAATTTAAATCTTTCGTTAAATTTTCAGGAATGACAATCGCCATCTGATAATCTCCGGAAAAGACAGCATCCTGAGCTGATTTTTCATTGAAATTGGTTAGCAGCTGGAATGTTTTGCTGTTTTCCAGTTCTGCTTTTATGTTTTTTGAAACTTCAGATTTGTCCTGATCAATAAAAATAATAGGAATCTTTGATCCTTCAAGGTTTTTAAAGGTAGAATCCTGAATAAGGGTAATGGTGACAATCAAAAGCAGCGGCATCACAAAGATGATGACAATTCCTCCGATATCTCTTTTCAGCAGAAGGATTTCCTTAATAAAACTTCTCCACAGTTTATACAACAACATCTCTTAATTCTTTTCCGGTTAATGAAATGAAAACATCCTCAAGGTTTTCAGCACTTGCTACTCTGTTCACCAGTTCTTCAGGAGTTCCTACAGCATGAATCTTTCCATGATCGATGATGGCAATTTTAGTACAAAACTCTTCTGCTTCTGAAAGGTGATGGGAAGTATAAATGATACAGGTTCCCTGTTTGTTTAAATCCAGAAGATAGTCGATAATTGCTTTTTTAGACTGAACATCCACACCAACGGTTGGCTCGTCCAGAAAGAGAACTTTAGGGTTATGAAGTGTTCCTGCGATGAGGTTGCAGCGGCGTTTCATTCCTCCTGAGAATTGTCCCACCTGTTTGTTGGCAAATTTTGAAAGTCCCATGATTTCCAGTGATTCATCAATGGCTTTTTTAAGCGGGTTATGCTTTAAGCCATACAAACTTCCAAAAAACATCAGATTTTCTTTGGCGGTAAGCGTTGGATATAAAGCGTATTCCTGTGGAACGATACCGATAATCTGTCTTATTTTGAAACCATCCTTCTGAGGAGATAAGCCATTAATGGTAAACTGTCCTGAAGTAGGTTTTATCAATCCTGAAAGCATCGAAATCAATGTTGTTTTTCCGGCTCCGTTGGGTCCGAGAATTCCGTAGATTTCGTTTTTGCTGATGTTCAAAGAGATATCATTTACAGAAAACTCATCAGAATTTTTGTATTTTTTGTACAGGTTTTTAATCTCAATCATATTTTCCGCCATATCAGATTGCTTTTCTCAGTTTTTTATAAAAAGCTTCTTCCAGATCAGCAATGTGCAGCATCGTTTTTGAAAGTTCGTTGTAGATATTGCTTTTAGAGTTTCTGTTTTTATACACCCGGGCAATATCCACAGCAAAATCTCTCCAAAGATCACCAATAGAAGTTATTTCTTTTGATAATTCCTTAAGCTCTTCATTTTTAAGAATGACCGCCGCTTCCTGAAGAAACGCTCCGTAAATAAACCTGAATCCTCCGCCTCCGGTTCCGATTTCCTCCTGCATTCTGATCAACTGTCCCAAATAATGATTGGTCACTTTTGTTCCTTTCTTCTCAGCCCATTTGGGGATGCTTTTCGCTACCCATCTCATGGCTTTTACCCCAATAAGCGGTACGGGTGCGAGCATATTTTTACAGGTATCTTTAATTCCTTTTTTGATGGCTTCTTCAAGATTTACATTTTCCGGCACATAAACAGGGTAGTACATATGCCCTTTCGGAGGAAGTGCTCCTTTTGCATATCTTACTTTTTCCAGTTCGGCTTCGGAAAGGGATGTTGTATAATCCATCACGGGATCACTGATCAGAAATTTTCCGTCTTCTTTTCCGTACACCACAAGGTTGTGGGCATTGAAGTGGAATTTATATTCTTCAGGAAAATAAGTAAGGTTGAAAACGCCCACCTGAAGTCCTGTAGGAATGTTTTGTTCCAGATTTCTTTCAAGAGCTTTTTGGGCATCTTTAGGATTTGAGAATTTTTCTCTTTTGATTTTAATTCCTAATCTTTTGGCTGCTTTGCTGAAAATAGCACCCGGCATCGGACGATAGCTGAAGCCCGGAGCAAAATTCACCTTTAAAAAAGGAAGATAGACAAAAAACAATCCTGAACCGATCCCGAAGATCATAGGTTCGCTCAGTTTCAGACCTTTATTAAGCAGTAGATTAGAAGCAACACCGTTTTCGCAATGCGCAGTCTGATGGTGTTCAAAGTTTAATTTCATTTGCTGATTGTATCTTTTCATGGGCCAAATGGAACAGGCTTTATTGGAGCCTTATCTCATTTTATTTCCCGTTGAAGTTCTTTAATTCATCCACCGAAATACCGAAAGCATCGGCATATTTTCTCAGTGCATTTTCGCTTAGTGTTTTAAATACTTTTGGTTTAAAATGTCTTTTTACCCTCCATTGCCACATCCCTACATATGAAGCAAGAACGCCAATATCCATTTTGTTCAGTTCCATAAAATAAACAATGGGGCTTGCTGTATTATTGGCAACGCTTTGTTTTGCTTCCTCAATTCTTTCATAAATAAGTTCCATCGATTCATCCAGAGCAGCTTTTTTGGCATCCCAGCCTGTACTGTTTGCTGTGGTGTAATTGTCGTTCTCATCCGTCACATACAGAACTTCAGTCATGTTGGCGGATTTCAGGTTACTTTCGTCTTGAGGCAGATCTTGTTTTTTCATCTAAATAATGTTCATTTTTTTAGATTACAGATGGGAAATAGTCACCTGTTTTTTGATTCTTTTAATCAGGTGGCTAAAATAGTGAAAATACATTATATCGTTATCGTAATTACAAAAATCCACTATTATAACATTACTGAATGTTATGGTCTATTGAATCAATACCTGATTAAATTGAATTATGTTAAATTATAAATTTTGTTAAAAATGCTGATGATTAATAGTGTTTTGTTGGGTTTCTGGTTATTTTATTTATATTTGTTTGTCTCAATAATTAAAAAACTAATAAAACAAAAACCATGAAAAACTTAAGACAGCTTACAAAAAATCAGTTAAAAAAAGTAAAAGGAGGTTTAACTGCTTATATTTCGTGTGCTAACGGAACTAATGGGCAAATACGAAATGTAGGGGTTAATACCGATATCGCAACTGCTGCTGAGCAGATTTGCGGAGGCAATGATTATGAAGTTATTATCTAAAAATACTAAAGCTTCAATTAAGAAATATGCTGTTTAGATCCTAAGCAGCATATTTTTTTGTGTTTCTCCCTGACCATCAGAGTTTCACGGATTTCTCCAATGTTTCACGTGAAATAATTTATCTTATGATGAGGTTTTGTAAGTGTAATTTGTTGGTTATCAGTTGTCTTTCGAAAATGTTATAAGAGAGGGAATGAAGAAAAAATGTATATTTTTATTGTAAAGCTTTTGTAATCAATTCAATAGGAGTGGGCTTTAGCCCACTTGCAAAAAATGAAAAAATTCAACTGGCTTTAGCCAAAACATATATTTTAAACACAATGGGACAAATGAGTTGCACGAATTTTCACAAATCCATTTAAGATTAATATTTAGAACAAAAAAAACTGTACGTTTTGTACAGCTTTTCTATATCTATGTTCAATTGATCTTTACGATTTTACTTCCTGAATAAACAGGTTGATTTCTGCTCTGATCAATAATTCATCATGAGTAAAAGTTTCACAGAAAATGTGGCAGATATTCTCAAATTGTGAGATAAGTGATGCTTTGGAAATGATTTTATCATTTACTTTCGGAAGGGCGAATATCTCAATCTTCTTGATATTGGTAATGAACCCGATTACTTTTGTATCGGCTTCAGGATTTTCGAAGAAGCTTTGTCCAAGAATAGATGAGCAGGTTTGGGCCATATTTTCGATTAAGCCGGCTTCTGCAAGCTCATTGTTGTGAACAAATATATTATCTTCTTTTATTTCAAAGGAAGTCACCACTTTTTCTTTGGTCAGTTCAAGGATATAATCTGCCATCAGCATCGGTTCACGATGTGGTAAAAAGTTGTGTATATTGATGATATTTTCTTCCTTTATTTCCATTTTCAGTTTATTTTACAGCGGTTTTCATTTGAGATTTCGCAATCACTTCACCGTTCAGTTTCGTAACGATATCTACCAGGGTTACTCCCATTACTTCGTTAAGGATGGTTACCTCAGATTTCAGATGATCTCCTACTTTAGGCAGTATTTCAGCCTCAAAAGATTTAATGGCTCCGATATACCCGGTGGGAGCATCTTTTCCCAGCAGATAATATTTATATCCGGTATGCAGGGCAACACTCTGCGCCTGATGCTCAATCAGTCCCGAAGCCTGGAATTGTCCGTCCTGGATAAAAAGGTTGTCTTCCTTTATCTCAAAACCGGATAAAAGGTGGCTTTCAGAATATTTTGACAATTCATGAACCATTACAAAAGGAAACCTTTGAGGAATAAGGCTTTCTACAAAATCTTTATCGGATGTGGGCAGTTTGTTCTCCATTAGCAAACGGTTAATAAAGCACAAGAATAAGCGAATCTTCCACTTTCAGGAACACAAAGAAGTACTTTTTCTCCTTTTTTTAGTTTTCCTGAATTCATCAGCTCTTCAAGGGCAATAAATATAGATCCTGCGCCGATGTTTCCAACCTCAGAAAGGTTATAGAACCATTTCTCTGCAGGGAAGTCCATTCCTTTTTTCGCAAACTCTTCTTTCAGTCCGTCTTTAAAGTATCCGGAAGAAATATGAGCGAGTACGTGGTCTATTTTTTCAGGATCCAGATTATGTTTATCGAAAGATGATCTTAAACTTTCAGCTCCTTTTACCAGAATGTATTTATCAAGGATTTTGGTATCCTGTTTAATGGCAAAAATAGATTGCTTCAGCCATTCATCAGAAGGGTAGTCTGCCCATGATTTCAGGCTTCCGTCTTCCAGTTTGTCGCATCCGGCATACATACATGCTTCAATTTCGTGTGCATAAGAATAGAAATCAATGAATTCTACTTTTAAAGAAGTGCTGTTTTCTCTCGGTTTATTTTCTAATAAGAAAGCTCCTGCTCCATCAGAAAGCATCCATCTCAGGAATTCTCTTTTGAAAGCAATAATAGGTCTTTCCTCCAGTAATTTTAAATTTTCAGCTTCATGGTTGAACTTGTCAGCAGTCATCCACGCAGACATTCTTTCTGAGCCTGCGCATACTGCATTTTCCTGTACACCGGCTTTTACGGAAAGGAATCCATAGTTCAGGGCATTCATCCCTGAGTTGCAAAGACCTGTTGAAGTATTAATTTCAATAGATTTTCCGATGTTCAGTTCACCGTGTACCATAGAAGCGTGGGAAGGCTGGATCTGGTCCGGTGAAGTAGTTCCTACAGATAATAATTTCATATCTTCCTTTTTGAAATTTTCATCAAAAAGTCCTTCGATTGCTTTTGCAGTAAGCTGCGCATTAGAGTGTGTAGGGTTTCCTTCTTTGTCTAAAGCGTAGTATCTTGTGGTAATTTTATTATTTCTCAGGATAAGTGATTTTGCTTTAGATGGCGCATCATTGATAAGCCCAAGATAAGTCTCCATTTCATCATTCGCTACCGGCTCATTGGGTAAGTATTTTGATGCTTTTGTTATAAATACGTCGTACATTCTATTTTAAATTAATTCCTTGTAAATATCTTTTTTGTTTTTGTCTTTTAAACCAAAATATAGGGGTTGTAAGCAGGTGTAAAACCAAAACGACAGGTGAAATAATCCATATCGCTGCCATCAAATATACCTTAAAGAATTTTATCAGCAATGGGCGTTTCTCTTTTTTCTTGATAATGAGATTAGACCACACTGTAAAAATTTTGTTTCCTACCTTCTCTACACGTACCAAAAAAGGGCGTATTTCAATGGCTCCGTTTTTCACAAGATCAGGCTGAAGATTATTAAGGTCGTTATTCTTAAAATGTCTTTCAATAATCTCGCCATACTTTACAGAACCTGTGATTTCTTCATCGGAAACTCCTGCAGCAGGAAGCATTCCTGATTTTTCTTTCTGACCTGTGGTGAGCCATCGGAGAATGGTTAATACACTGGTATAATTGTCGTGTCTGTCTACCAAAGCAATATTTCCTACCAGCTTAGCCTGTAAATCTCTTAAGTAAACCTTTAATTTTTCCTGGGAAAGCATCCACATATTTCTGGTTCCTGAGATGGTGACTACCGGAGTACCTTTAAGAATGCGGCTTGCATATTCGCTTTTTAAGAAAGAAATAATAGGAATGGATGGTGTGAGATACCATACCTGATAACCAAACAGTATAAGGTCATACTTTTTGTTCAGAATTTTTTCCGAAGGAGGCAGGATTTCTTTTGGAATCTGTAAATAAGATTCAGGAAAAGTGTTGAAAAAGACATCGCCTGGCCAGGGAAAAGGAAAATCTTCCTTGAGCTGAATGTTGTAATACGTAATATCATAAGCCTCCTTTTTAGCTTCAAAAGGTTTGGCTATATTTTTCACGATATCTTTGAGTTGCCCGGTTTGTGAATAATATATGACAAGTATATTTTTCTTCATTAGTTTTCTTTAGCGTTTACAAAAATATGTTTTTCATATTTATTATTTAGTTTTAAACACTTTTAATGATTCAGAACTAAATTTTAGTGCATAATTATCATTTACAGACGAAGTGTTTTTTGTATTTACAAAAATGATCGTCTCTGGCAGATTCTGATTTTCATTCAGGGTAAAGTGTTTATCCGAAATCAAAAGAACATCAATCTTTTTGGTCACCTCAGAAACATCTTTTATATACTGTATCTTTCTTCTTTTTACCAGATAGCTGTGCGAAGCTATTGCTCTTTTTTCATCACTTTTTATCAGAGAGAAAATTTTTCGGCTGGCCTGATATAAAGTTAACAGAGCATCTTTTTGTCCAAAATCATCAGCCATATGAAGGATATTGGCTTCATTGGAAATATGTTTGTTCAGCTCGAAATATACGGATTTGTTGGCATTAAAGTCTTCTTTTACTTCTTTTACCACTTCGCTGTCTTTATACAGATAGCTCAGGAATAATTTCTTTTTAAAATAATTTTCATCCTCAATCTCTTCACGCAGTTTGGCAAATTCTTTTCTGAAATAGGCGTTGATCTTCTTTGTTCTCTCAGAATAATTTTGTCCAAAACTCATGTCGTCTTTGCTGACTCTGTTGCCTACTTTTACGGTAATACTTCCGTCATAGATAATGAAATCTCCTTTCGGCAGCACCTCAGAATTTCCGTGGATGTAGAGCGGAAGAATATCCAGCCCGAACTGCTCGGCAAGATAAAATGCTCCCTTATGGAATCTTTTCACATCATTGGTGTAGGAACGTTCTGCTTCCGGGAAAACAACCAGAGAATATCCCTGTTCTACTTTTTCTTTCAGTTTGTCCATTCCATTTTCGATTCCCTGCGAAACAGGGTAAAAGCCCAGCGCTCTTACCAGTTTCCCAAAAACAGGAGACTGATACACCCAGTCATTCACCAGGTAAATGATTTTATGAGTCGCCATTGCAATAGCTAACGTATCCAGAAAGGAGGTATGATTGGCAATGATGACAGCGGGTCTACTGAAATCCTCAGCTGTATTTTTAATGACCTTCTTCTTTACAAATGGATTAGAATAAAGGACAGAAGTTAAAAATCTGGCTAAAATAAGCTTGATAATATTCAATGTCGGTCCTTTGGAGTTCTTAACAAAGAAGCTGCCAAATGCTGAAAATATGATTCCCCCAAGTCCGTAATATAAAAATGATAAGACTGAATTTAGGAACAATCTCAAAGTAATTGGAGAAAGACCTTTTTTGGCCCGGTTGGTAATGAATAATCTGAACCAGAAAGGATATAGGGTAGAAGTAATGATAATAACGGAGAACATTCCTATGAGAGCAACTAATGCTAAAGAATGCAGTGCCGGATGTTTGGCAAAAATCAGGGAACCAATTGAAAGGATGGTTGTGAAAACAGCCAGAATAATAGAAGTTCTATACGTAGGTAATTCATTTTTTCCTGTAGTATGTTCTTTTTGCATAGCTTGGGTAAGGAAAATACTGAAGTCGTCTCCCACTCCAAATACCAGTGTACATACTACGGTGCTGAAAATATTTAATTCTAATCCTAAGAAATAAAGAATTCCGGCCGTTACAACTCCTGTTAGAACAATCGGGAACATGGTAAGAACCGTTAATTCAAAATTCCTGAAGAAAACGATGATGGTTAAAATGATCGCAAGAAGAGAATAATTGATCAGGGTATTGAAATCCCTTTTCAGCAGGCCAAGAAAATTTTCGTTCATCTGCTGGCGGTCAATGGCTATGGCATCATGCTTCTTTTCAATGTCTTTAATGAAAGTGTCTCGTTTTTTTTCGTCTACTTTTACCACATTGGAAACCGTATAGAAACCATTTTCGTTGCTTATGAATTCTGAGATCTGAAGCGCTTTCACTTGTTGATAATCTTTCAGACTTAATGCGGTGTAGCTCTTATGCAAAGTTTCATTGAAATTATCAAAAGCAGAACTGTTGAAACCCAATTTATTTCCATTGCTCACCAGTTCGGAAATGGTCTGCTTTTTCTTCTGATCATTCCAGAAACGGTTCCATTTCTCAATCTTTTTTTGCTGATCCTTTTCAGAAAGGACTATACTTCCGATAGAATTATAGCTTAAAATCTTACCTTCTTTCTTCTCTTTTTCAAGGAAGCTGCTCAATTCAGAATTTCTGGTTAATGCTTGTTCTGCTGAGTTTCCATAAGAAATAGTATAAATAGATTTGGAAGTAATATCAGAAAGTTTCTGAAGTTTTGCTTCGCTGATTTTTAACTCTTTTGGGATATAATTCAGGTCACCAATATCTTCATTAAAACCTACATGCCTGAAACCGAAAAGGCAGGCAAGAATAATAATAGAGCATCCTATAATCAGAGGCTTGTTTTTCTCATAGGGATAAGACCCGATCCTGTCAATAAAGTTTGTATTGAGATGTTCTCCTTTTTCTTTTGGCTTGTAAAGCTGGGGAATGATAATTAATGCTGTGATTGAAGAAAGAATCACTGTAATGGCAGCAAACATACCTAAGTCCTTCAATGCTTCCGAGCGAACAAAGATCAGGCATAGGAATGAAACAGCTGTAGTTGCACTACTCAATATAATGGGCTGGGTGATCTCTTTGTAAAGCTCTTCAATATTATTGTTGTGCTTATAATGGGTAAGAATATGCAGGGCATAATCAATGGTAATTCCAATCAGAATGGCTCCCACACTTAATGAAATTGCCGAAATCTTATCTTTAATAAAATAAAGGACTAAGAGAGCAAGCAGTACTGAAAATACGGTGGGGAGAAATACGATGATTGGAGTGAAAATATTTCTGAAATAATAGATCAGAAGGATTAAAAGAACCGTCATGGAAATGACTACCGTGTTCTGAATGTCTTTTTTGATCTGCTTCGCATTGGCCACTGCAATCACCGGAGAACCGAAATAGCTGATCTCTGTTTTTCCTTTGAATTGTTTGTTGATTCCGTCTTTGATGGAATTAAGCTGATCTATAAAGGCTTCATTAGCCTTCGTATCATTACTTTTGTTTTTAGGATCAATGAAAAGCAGGAGGTTCTTGCCATCTTTCGTTACAATATAGCTGTCTTCAAGTTTGAAATCTTTGCTGATGTTTAGAGCATTTAATTTTTTGATTCCCAGAAAAGTCAGTCCCAGAGGGTCTTTTTTAATAAATTCTTTGGTAACAAGACTTGTAGGAGAAACCAATGATATATAATTATCCTCTACCTGTCTGGCAATGCTGTCCTTCTGAAGTTTCTTGTCAATTTCATTATAATCACTATCATTAAGGAATAAAGGTAAATTTTGATTAACAAAATCAAAGGTTTCGGAGATTTCGTTATCATTCACTTTGCCCTGAACAGAGCCGATGTATTTTTGTAACGGATCTGTTTTTTTCAGGAAAGTATCTGCCGTTTCAGAAAGCTGGAAGCTGTCTTCACTGGATTTGTTTTCAATAATAACAATAATCTTATCCGAAAAATTAAGCTGTTTCAAAACCTTTGCAGTGAGATCTGACTTTTCATTTTTAGGAATAATCTGATTGATGTCTTCCTCAAAATTGATCTTTGACGCAAAGAAAATGCATAAAACGGCAATTCCAAGAGCTGTCAGTACAGATAGAATTTTATTTTTGGAAATCAGATAATATAAAAATATAAAAAAGCGATGCATTGCATTTAAATCAAGTCTGCAAATTTAATTTTTTAAGCATTAGTTCAAAATAGTTAGCGATAAGTTTTAACTGAAAATCAATAAAATATTCTAGGAAGAATGAAAAAATATTCTACTTTTGCAAAAGTTCCCTTTTGAAAAATGTATTTTAAACCACCATTATTATTAAAAAATAAGAATCTGTTTTAGATATGTTGAAAAGAAATGATGAAAAAATAAACGGATTTCTATTTGTAATAGTACTTCCGATTCTGTTGTTTGCCATGTCTTATTACGGATTTGAATCTTCCTACACAAGACTGAAAACATCAGAGACAACCCCTGATTTTTTATTCTCCTCGGTATATGCTTACAGAGTGATTCCTAATTATCTGAGTGTACAGATGACAGATTTGATGTACAATCTGATCAACGGCCCACTTTCTTTCTTCAAAGATTTCTTATCAAAAAACGGAACCCCTTTTTATCATGGGCTTTTCCTGATGAACAGTGTGTTCTTTATTTTGTGTTCTTTGACTTTGAATGCTATCTTCCGGATGAAATCAACAGGGCTTTTGCTGAACCTTAATGCAAGGAGAATTATTCATCTTCTATCTGTGTTTTTTATTGTGATAACACAGTATGCACCTACAAACTGTGATACCATTGCACTCTTCTGTTATCTGGCAGGCGTGTTTTTGACTCTTAAATATGTAGACACAAGAAAAAAAGTTTTCTATTTTATTCTTATTGGTCTTATCGGAATCTCTACTTTGGTAAGAGAAACAGCCTGCCTGAATATTGCTTTTTTTGCTGCAGTTTTTTTCAATATAGATGAGTTGAAAAAAGGAAATTATCAGGTTGTCTGGAAGATTATACCACTGGTTGTTGCTTTTCTGATTCCTTATCTGGGGTTGAGAGCCCTGCTTGTTCAGGATGAAACTACTTTTGTGGAAGGGTTTTATATTAACAGAAATTTTTCCAGTCCTTTTAACCTTGCAGGATTAACCTTTGCATTAATAGTGATTTATTTTATATATGGTCTTTGTACTGAAGAAGAAAACAGAAGTGTTTTTGGAAAGTATTTTTTCTTTTCCATTCCTTATCTTCTTATGATTACTTTAGTAGGGCTTTTCTGGGAAGTGAGGCTTTTCCTGCCACTAATTCTGACCGGGATAATTACAGCATATCATCAGTTTAAAAAAACATCAGAGATTTAGCATGAGTTTACTACATCCATATTATATAATTGCAATCGTCTACATGCTGTTCTTCAGTATTCAGGAAGTGTATGGGAAGAAGGTTGATAAAAAGTGGTTTTGGTTTCTTGCTGTTTATTTTATTATTATTGTTGGTCTCAGAGACCATGTAGGTCCGGATTACGGAAGTTACAAGGGAATTTATATTTACTCTGATACCAAAAGCTACTACAGTATCTTTATGAAGATGCTCCATATGGAAGGCACGGAAACTTTGGATGTAGAATGGCTATATACTTTGATTAATAAAGTACTTCTCAACTTTTTTGATGCGCCTTTTTATATGTTAACACTGGTTATTGCTATTTTTGCGATGATCTTTAAAGTAGAATATACAGAAGATAATACTTTTTATCCCTTTACTTTTACCCTTTTCATGTTTATTCCCAACTTCTTTATCGGGGAAAGTGGGCAGATCAGACAAAACCTGGGTACTTTTATCGTTTATTTTGCAATACGGTATATTAAAGAACGAAAACTCTGGCATTATCTGTTTTTTATTTTTATAGGATCGGGTATACATAGTGTTTGTTATTTATTTCTGCCGATGTACTGGCTGGCTCGCGTTCCGTTAAATAGAACAGTGATGTTGATTATGATTGTAGGTTCTGTCTTTTTATCTCCATTTGAAATATACAGAAGCTTTGGTGGTTTATTAGATGGTATGGCCTCTAACAGTACGCTTGTAGAAGGATTCAACGGGTATATGGATGAAACGGTACAACGACTTAACGGAGGAATTGGGATCCCGGAGGTAATGATGGCTATCCTTACTTTCTTCCTTTTTGTTTTTGATACCAAGATGAAAGAGCTGTATCCCTACTATGAATACCATAGGAACTATGCCGTAGTTGGTATTTGTCTTTATTTTATTTTCAGAAATAACCCCATCTTCTCATCCAGACTTGCAGGAGCATTTATTGGGTTTTCGTATATTATTATTCCGAATGCAATGTATGTTGTTTCCGGAAGGATTAAAAATATGATATATGCATTTATTATTGCACTTGTTGTCTTTAATTTTGTTATCTTCTCTATATTTAATAATATTACAGCCGGACGATTTTCTATTGACCGTTATCAAAATCATATTCTTCCATAGAATTTTGTAGATTAAAATATTAAGGCAGCTTAAGGCTGTCTTTTTTTGTTTAAAGACTTCTTGTTATTTACTTTGTTTACTGGGTTTGTTTTGTGTTATTAATAACATAATTTAAATATGATGTTTTTATTTATATAATAAATCACTTTTTATTGAATCAGGCTTAAAAATTGCATTCATTAAAGACACTAAAACCCTAAGGTATGAAAAGGTTAGCTGGAAAATTAGCGGCAGTCATCTGCCTGATATTATTTGGAATCAGTTCCAAAGGTAATATCAAAGAAGATCTTCACTCAGTAAGACATATAAGAACAATATGGCTTACTGCGAATAAGGACTCATTGAATAAGCCACTGTATGAACTAATCCCATTATTTCTTCCGGATTGGAAAAAAGCACCTAACAGTTATATCTTTGATCCCAGTCAGAACAATGAAGGATTATTGATTCCTGTAAAAAAAGCCTATGCTATGTGGGAAGGAGGCGGATATCTTAACGGGACCGGTATTCCGGCTGGGACGGTAACTGCAGATGTTTTGTGGGAAGATGTTCATGGACTTATAAAATCCGGGGTAAATTACACTCTTGAAATAACAGGAGCGGGTCAGGATGCCAAGATAAAAGTGCCTGTCAATAAGGCAAAAAAAGGAAATGCGGTGGTAGCTCTCAAGGTAAACGGAGAGATTTACTGGAGTTGGCATATCTGGGTAACGGATGATCCTACCAATGGAGCTACCTATAGAAGTTTCAATAATATTAAAAGAATGAAGTCGGATGGCACAACAGAAGTTATCCCGGACTCCGACTGGAAATGGATGGATAGAAATCTGGGTGCCGTCACAAGTTCTATCACATCATCAGACTGGAATAGGAGCATTGGACTTCTTTACCAGTGGGGAAGAAAAGATCCCATTCCACCCTTGGTAACAAGAGGGAATGATTTCTATGAAGCTTCAGGATCCATAGGCAGAGTAAGGCATAGGGGAGCAAAAAATATGACCAATGCTGTAAGTATTGATGATCTGAGGAAATTTGTTCTGCTTTCCGCCGCGGAGATAACCAATAATATAAGACTTTCTGTAAAAAATCCATTGAGTCTTATTTATGTTAATAAAGATGATAACTCAGGTCAGGCTTACTACAATAATAACCTCAATCTTCCTGTTAATTGGTTTGGTAAATCAACAACTTTACCCAGTAACAGGCTTTCAGAGCTCAATCTTTGGTCTGATAATGCACAGGGGAAAATTGAAACCGTTTACAATACCGATAATAAAACAAAGCCTTACAGAGATAAATCCCCTTATGATCCCTGTCCCAATGGATGGCGTATACCTTCTATGCTGGTTGCAAATCTGGCTTCTCCCTCTTATGTGGATGATATCAGAATAGACTTTTCGCCTTTCGGAGTGAAAACCAATATGGCGAAAAATGTTTTTGAAACCAATAAATATCATATCATAAAGCCTACTGATACGGGAGTTCCGTCTTTCATGGCTGGATTTAGAATTTATCCTAATCTTGGCTTTGATCTTTCAGCGGTCGGTGGATATAATATGGGGGTCTTTCCCGGAAACGGACAGCTTATCAGAGGTGCTCATTTAGGACAATATAGTGATCAGCATCATATTGCATTGTGGACATCTACTTTGGCCCGATTGTTCGATGCTTCTCCTGCTGTTACCGTAAGAGGACTTTCCATGATTCCGGATAAAGGACAGCCTGATATTCCGGATCCTAACTATCCTGATATTAAAGGACGTTATTATTACTTTCCTATGTCCGGAATGTATACTTCAGATGCAAATGGCTGCAGATGTATAAAAGATCCGCTATACACTATTAATGATTATGATTTTCCAACAGAATATCTCCCTGCAGCTACAGAATACAAAGAAGGTTTCAATAACCCGAATACTTACCAGGTTGTTAAAAGCGAAACAGGTACCACTATTGAAATTCCGGTCAGTAAAGCGTTCTCCGTACAAAGCCAGTTGCTGGATAATATTGAAATATTAAATCCCTCCAATTTTAATAATTTAAAAACCAATGTGCTATGGACTACCAATACCGCTCTTATCAGTAGAATTTCAATGATCAATCCCTCACCTTCATCACTACAGGATATTGGTAATTCTAAAATATCTGTAGAAATTGCTCCCGATCAAAGCGGAAATGCTGTTGTAACATTGCATAATGGCAGTATATCTTCACCGGTCTATTGGAGCTGGCATATCTGGGTGACGGATTCTCCGGTAGAATCTTATACTTATACTACAGAAACTCCTGCGGCAGTTACAAATTATGTAAACTATGTTAACAAAGCTGATGTTGCATTACAGACTGTTTTTATGGATCGTAATCTAGGGGCAACAGATGTTTTTCCAAACGTAGCTAATCCTCAGGCACCCACTGCTGATGAACTGTTAAAAATACGTGCCTCTACAGGGTTGCATTATCAATGGGGAAGGAAAGACCCTATTCCTCCATTCCAGTATGCGGATAACAGAAGTTTTTATAATGTGTTTCTTGGAACTCCTGCTCCCAAAGGAGCTGTTTCGTATAGTACACTTGATCAGTCTGACTATAATGATCTTTCAGGAAATTATATAGTACCTTATAACACTTATGCGTCAGCATCAAATGTACAGGTAACCGATAAGCCGGCAGAAAGAATCTCCAAGATCCTGTCCTACTCTGTGAAGAATCCTCTGGTATACATGATCCCAAGTACTTTTGCCCCTTACAACAGTACAACACCTAATTACACCAACGGTACAGACTGGCTGGCACAAGAACCTAATTTAGCTCCTGACAGATGGGGAAGAGGAGGTAAGAAATCTCCTTTTGATCCTTGTCCTGAAGGATGGAGAGTCCCGGATCTGACGAGTGTTGCTCTGGTTTCAGGAGCTGATTTCGGACAGACACCATGGTATAAAAAAGATAAAAATGTAGCAACATCATACAGTATTGCCACTGATTATTCAGGAATAAGGGTGAGAAATTTAGCCAATGCTACAGTAGGGTATATCTTTAATAACTCGGTATATCCCATAGGAAGCTATCCGGATTCCGGATCAAGAGGATTCAGAAGTGTGATGGCCAATCAGACTGCACAGGGAACATTTAATGTGCTCAACTTTCAGTATCCGGCTGTATGGACTGCCGCTTTAAATTCAAATTACATTGGAAGATCTATTAATGTGCTGTTTGATGCAGCCTCTACAACCAATAGGATAATAGTATTTCATGATAATAATGATCCGTACTTCGGAACGGGATGCCGATGTGTGAAAATAGAATATGATGCCAATGGTAATGAAGAAGGTCCCGCATCAGGAATTAAGGTTATATCTAATAGTTCTAAGAGTGCTAAATTGATGAAAGTAAATGAGAAACCTAAGGTAGTTCAAAACAAAATTTCTCTATATCCTAGCCCTTTTTCCAATATTCTTTACATCAGGGCTGCGGAAGATAAAGAATACAGTTTTGAGATTTTTAATGCCTTGGGACAATTTGTACAATCGGGACATTTTATTAACAACCAGACAGATCTTTCCTATTTAACTGCCGGAGTTTATTTAATAAGAATAAATAATTCAGAAGCAATTGTGAAAATTATAAAACAATAGATCTTACAAATAAAGTATGAAAAGCAGAATAAGGTTTCTTTTTCTGCTTTTTTTATAGAGCAGGATATTTCTTACATCTATTATGTCTGATGAAAAATTCTATACCAATCAATATTGGTCATTGTATAACAGTCTAAAACCTATGCTGTAAAGGATTTGTTTCTTTAAAGAACTTGCGATGAAAGAGAGTATAAACTACCCTGATTGATAAATTAAACCCGTTTAACAAAAAGTATATAATAAAAAAGCTTTACTTTTGCAAAAATTTTTAGTTAGAATGTCGAAAAATTTAGTAATCGTAGAGTCCCCGGCAAAAGCAAAAACTATTCAAAAATATCTAGGAAAGGATTTTGAAGTGAAATCCAGTTTCGGACACATCCGTGATCTTCCTAAAAAAGGAATGGGGATAGACCTTGCCACATTTAGTCCTGATTACGAAGTTTCAGCAGACAAAAAGAAATTAGTAACCGAATTGAAGGCCGCCGTAAAAAAAGCCGATATGGTATGGCTTGCTTCCGATGAGGACCGCGAAGGAGAAGCTATTGCATGGCATCTTGCGGATGAATTGAAACTGAAGCCTGAAAACAGAAAAAGAATTGTTTTCCACGAGATTACCAAAAACGCCATTCTAAAAGCAATCGACAATCCAAGAGATATTGATCAGAATTTAGTGAATGCACAGCAGGCGAGAAGAGTGCTGGACAGAATCGTAGGTTTTGAAATGTCACCCGTTTTATGGAAAAAAGTAAAACCGGGGCTGTCTGCAGGTAGAGTTCAGTCTGTAGCAGTTAGGTTAATTGTTGAAAGAGAAAAAGAAATCCGTGAGTTTACGCCAAAAGCAAGCTTTAAACTTGATGGGATCTTTTTAAATAAAACAGAGCAGGAAATTGCTGCCAAACTGAAAAAAGATTTCGAAAAAGAAGAAGAAGCAGAAAAATTCCTGGAGCAGGCAAAAACTACAGAATTTAAAGTTCTGAATGTGGAAACCAAGCCAGGTACACGTTCAGCTTCGGCTCCGTTTACAACCTCTACATTACAGCAGGAAGCTTCATCAAGGCTTGGATATAATGTAACCAATACCATGCGTCTGGCACAGAGACTGTACGAAGAAGGGTTTATTACCTATATGAGAACAGACTCCGTAAACCTTTCCCAGGAAGCTATTGAAGGAGCTAAAAAACAAATCATATCAGAATACGGAGCAGAATATTCTTCTCCAAGAAACTATACTACAAAATCAGCTTCAGCACAGGAGGCTCACGAAGCCATCCGTCCTACAGATTTTGGAGTAAAAACCGTAGCTGATGCACAATTAAACAGATTGTATCAATTAATTTACAGAAGAACACTGGCTTCTCAGATGGCTAATGCCAAAATTGAAAAGACAGTGATTGAAATAGGAAATGCATCATTGCCGCATCACTTTGAAGCACAGGGAGAAGTGATCATATTCGACGGTTTCCTGAAAGCTTACGGAATTGTGAAGACTGAAGAGGAGGATGAGGAAAACAATGATAAGTTGTTGCCGAAAGTAAGTGTGGGAGAAGTCTTAAACTATAAAACCATTACGGCTACTGAAAAGTTTACAAGACCAAGTGCAAGATATACTGAAGCCGGATTGGTGAGAAAACTTGAAGAATTGGGGATTGGTAGACCCTCTACTTACGCTCCCACAATTCAGACGATTCAGAACAGAGAGTACGTAGATAAAAGAGAAATCGAGCCGCAGACCCGTGAAGTGATCAAAATGTCTTTAGCAAAAGATAAGATCAAAAAAGTAGTTCTTGAAGAGAAATTCGGTGGGGATAAAAATAAATTCGTTCCTACAGACATCGGTGAAGTGGTAAATGATTTCTTAACAGATAATTTCAGAGAAATCCTTGACTACGGCTTCACAGCAAGAGTAGAAGAAAGCTTTGACGAAATTGCAAGCGGTGATCAGAAATGGAAAGAAATGATGACCAATTTCTATTCAAAATTCCATCCAAGAATTGAAGATGTTGAAGAAAATGCAGACCGTGCAACCGGAGACAGATTGCTAGGTGTAGATCCAAAGACCGGTAAAAATGTTCATGCAAGAATCGGAAGATTTGGAGCAATGATCCAGATTGGGGAAACTGATGATGAAGAAAAACCAATCTTTGCTTCATTAATGACAGGGCAGAATATTGCAACGATTACTTTTGAAGAAGCACTGGAGTTGTTCAAGTTGCCTTTCGATTTAAATGAAGTTGACGGACAGCCTGTTTCTGTAGGTGTTGGTAGATTTGGACCTTATGTAAAATGGGGCGAAACATATATCAGTATTCCAAAAGGTGAAGATCCGCTTTCTGTAGATCAGAAACGTGCCGAGGAAATCATCAATGAAAAGAAGATTGCTGATGCTCCGATTGCTACGTATAAAGGAGAACCGGTAACAAAAGGATCTGGAAGATTCGGACCGTTTATCAAGTACAAAGATATTTTCGTGAATGTGCCTAAAAGATATGATTTTGAAAATCTTTCACAAAGTGATATCAATGAACTGATTGATGCTAAATTGGAGAAAGAAGCCAACCGATATATCCAGCAATGGGAAAAAGAAAAGATTTCCATTGAAAACGGAAGATGGGGGCCTTTCATCAAGTTCGGAAAAGCTATGTTCAAAATTCCGAAGAAAGCAGACGATACAAAATATGATGCAGAAGAATTAAAAGAACTTTCTTTAGATGAGGTTAAAAAATGGATTACAGATCAGGATCCTAAAGCTTTTGCAGAAAAGAAAAAACCTGTAGCTAAAAAATCCACTACAGCAAAGAAAACAACAGCTGTAAAAAGACCGGCGACTAAGAAGAAATAAACAAGCTCTAATAAAATAGAAAAGCACAGATTTTTGTCTGTGCTTTTCTATTTTTAGAATATCAGATATTATGTAAAGTTATGTGTTCTTAACTTTTTTATTGAGAATCACTTCAGAAAAATATAAAAATTAATAACGGTAATAGATGGAAAATTCCTATTATAGAGAATTATTATTTATAAATAGTTATTTTTACTTATTTTCGAATATATGCCTGTAAATGAAAGATATACTTGTAAACCCTTTTTTTTAGTGCCTCAACCATTTATTTCTAGATGGTGGTATTACAGAAAGTACAGTTCATAAACTCTTTAAATGGGAGGCGTATTTTGAAAAACCACACGAGTAAGAAAAACAAAACTATAAAATCATGTCAGAATTTAATTTTAGCGAAGAGGTTATCTCACAAACATTAGAAGAGACAAAAGGGTCACGCGAAGACAGTCAGGCAGATTGTTGTTTATCAATTGTGGAGTTAGATGTTAGCCCTGTCAACAGAACAGCTGGTTATCTTATTGTAACAGCACAATGTATATCAATTACTGTTCCGGAAATCTTTCTTGATTTAATTATTAAACGTGTTTTCAATTTAGGTAATAAACTTATCGGAACAGGTGTTTTTCTAGAATACATTTTGGGAGATTTGATTATATTTACAATAATTAAAGGATGAATTTAGGTGGTTTTTATTAATATTGTTATTAAACTTTAAATTATAATTAAATATGCTTAATGGTAGTCTTTCATATGCTAATATGGATAAAGAAGTGGAAGATGAAAAGAATTTTCTTTTTAATATCTATACGTTTGTTCTTATCATAATTTTCATTTCCAATTGTATTCTGAATTATTTCTTTCTTAAAGATTACACGTATGTAATAGTCTTTCTAATACTCATATTTATAATGTTCCTAACATTATTTTTGCCAAACAGTATTAGATTTAATAAAATATTAGTATTCCTAACATTTTATATTTTAGGTTTATTGACATTTTACTGTGACATAATTGCAGGAAAAGATGCTATGAACTACTTGTCGTATATTTCTTTGACTACAGCCATGAGCTTTTTTTTTAATTATAGGAAAGACAAGATTGCCATAATAACATTAATAGTTTCTTTTATAGTATTTTTCTTAATAAATTACTATACCAACTATTCTTTACTTCCAAATTTGCATCAAAATTTATCATTTACTGAACAGCATTATATAAGGTTTTATAAAACATTGGAAGTTGTTTTCTGTACTCTTGTTGCTGTTTATTTTATACATCGAAAAGAAAAAATCATTATAAGATATATTGTAGAAACAGAAGGTCTAAATAAACGCCTTAAAGAAAATAAGCAAATATTATCTAGGGATTTGTATGATATGGCAGTAAATAATAATCCATTATTTATCAGTTCGTTCAGCTCTTCATTTCCCAATTTCTTCAATAGTATTTTAAAAATTAACCCTCAGATTATTGCTCCCGAATTAGAAATTTGTGCTTTAATAAAGCTGGGATTAAGGACCAAAGAAATTGCCCAGGTAACAAAGTCGACGGTTAGGTCTGTTGAGAATAAAAAATATAGAATACGAAAGAAACTTAATATCCCTTCTGATGTAGATACAAATTTATTTATTATAAATACTTTCAATATTGATGATTAAAGCTTTAAAGTAGATATGAGTAGTAAATTAAGTATTAATAAGTATGTTTTTTTGCACTGCATTTTTTCAGTTTTTTTGAAATTTGCTGAAAATTATGTTATGAAAAAAATAATATTACCTATCACTTTACTCTTTCTTTTTGGTAAAGCGCATGCTCAGGTTGGGATTAATACAGTTAATCCACAAGGTGTTTTCAATGTCGATGGTGCAAAAGATAATCCATCAGCTGGAGTTCCATCAGCTGTACAACAAGCTAATGATTTTGTAGTAACTTCCTCAGGAAGTGTTGGGATAGGAACTATTGCTCCGGACAGCAGTGCAAAAATAGATATAAGTGCTTCTAATAAAGGAGCCCTGTTACCTCGTGTTGCTTTAAATTCAAACACAGATCAAACAACAATACTTTCTCCTGCTGTTGGCTTAATAGTGTATAATACAGGTGCTGGAGGACTTACAGCGGTTGGATATTTGTATTGGAATGGAAGCGAATGGAGACAAATAAGTAACTCATCTACAGCTATTGGTACACTTGGCTCTATAAGTTGTTCTGATGTTAGTTTAACACCTAGTACATATACTTCTGGAACAGCTTATACAGGAATCTTATCTATTCCTTATACAGGGGCAAACGGAGGTAATTATCCAGCCCAAAACATTGGTCCGGTGAATGGTTTAACAGCAACATTGTCTGCTGGCAGTTTTAACGTCGGAGCAGGTACTTTGAATTATACTGTTTCAGGAACACCAACTGTTAGTAGCCCTATCACAACTACTTTTCCAATCAATATCGGAGGTAAATCCTGTAATGCTACTGTTGGCCAGGGAACTACTCTTACCATTGGAGGGATTTCTGCAAATACTTATTATGCTAATTCTACAACAATGAATAATAGTGGAGCATATTTCTCTGCTAATGTTAAATATGGAGCCACGATGCCTATAATTGATGGTCTTCAGTTTGATGTAATATCGGTGGGATCTACTTACTATAAACCTATTCTTAAAAACATATCGGGTAATACTATTGTAGTTCATATTAATACAGCTGCTCATTCAGTAAATGAAGGTCGTCAGCTTATTGGTTTAAGTATTGCAAATGGCGTAGAGCAAGGTATAGATGCCAATGATATTGTATTTTGGACAGGTCCTTCATCCGGAACTTCAACAGCTCCTGTTAGTGGAACTAATTTTAATGCGGAGGTAACAGAATTATTTTTATCTGTAAGAGTTGCGACCGGAAATGGAACAACAATACCTGATACGTACAGATTCTATCGTTTTTTATACCAAATAGTGCAATTTAACGGGGAAAAAGTGTTGTTTACAACATTACAAAGGGTACTTTAACTGTTGTTGAATAATCCAAAAACATAAATTATACCTATTATAAGTAAGTTATCCCATTCCCATGATAGCTTACTTATAATTTATTGCCTTTATATAAATTTATAAAAATGACTATAATATCTAACTTTAAAGAAATTCATATAGGTTCGTATATTAAAATGAGAGTTATAGAATTGGAAATGGATATAGTGCGTATTTGTAATTTTTTTCATTGTTCAGAAACTGAAATAAAAGAAATGTATGAAAGAGAAAGTCTAGAATGTAACGTTCTTTTAAAATGGAGTAAACTATTGAAATATGATTTTTTCAGGTTGTATTCTCAACATATAATATTGTATTCTCCTCCAGTAAATAAGATTTCTTCTTCAAAAGAAACATTTCTTCCAAGATTTAGAAAAAATATCTATACTAGAAATCTCATAGATTATATTTTAGGACTTATTAAATCAGGAGAAAAAAGTGTAGATTCTATTATAAATGATTATGGTATACCTAAAACGACATTATATAAATGGAAAACTAAATATGATGAGAAACAGCCCTAATTATAAGAAGATTTATCATGATATTATTTTAAAAATATGCCCAGAGCGGGAAACAGAATTTAATTTTTTTTTAGAAAAGGAAAATCTTTTCTCTTGGGACATTGTTCGATTAGATAACTTAATCTTTCATAGCAAAGATTCGGATTCTATAATATTTGATCAAAGACATAGATCTTATGATGATGAAACAATTATTTATATAATCAATTATCAAGAAGAAAATAAACTCAATAATAGTCTTACTTCAAAATACTTTAGAATTAGCAAAAATACATTAACTAAATGGAAAAAGAGATATAAATCTTAAATGTATTTATTGGAATTCTGTTAAAAATTATTGAATGAGTGATATTTATACATATTTTAAAATGATGAATTTATATGTATACAAGATATAATTCTTATTAAACAATATATAGTATATAACCATCAACAATTTGTTGATGGTTTTTTGTGAACAAAAACATACACGTCTTACTCAGTTCCTGTGTTTTTTGTATGTTTGTTACATCAAGCAATTAATCAATTATTACAATTTAAAATAAAATATGGATTTCGAAGACTTTATCATTTCACCAAGAAATTTCAAAGCAGAAAGCTGGCAGATAGGAAATCGGATTACAAAAGATATCAGGGAAGACAGTATTGTTCTTTTATTTGTGTCAGATTATAGAGGCGTAGGCGGAGATGCTGAAGTACAGGACTTTACAGCAGTAAGAAAAGAATTTTATAAGCTTTCGCAGATGGACTTCGAAATTCCTGTTGTAGATCTGGGGGATCTGGTGTCTGGGAAATCCGTTCAGGATACTCATTATATTTTGCAGGAAGTGCTGTCGGCATGTCATTATAAAAGAGCCATTCCAGTAATTATTGGTGGTTCCAATGATTTTGCTTTCTCATTATTTTCAGCATTGAATTTTCACAAGAAAAGCATCAATTATACCCAGATCAGTAATATTATTTCTCTTCAGCAAGGAGAAACCATTAATGAACATACTTTTTTAAGTAAGATTTTTGGGGCGAAGAATTTTTCCATTAAAAATTATCATCATCTGGGGTATCAGAAACATTTGAATGAGATGGATTCTGTAAGACTCATCAAAGAAGTAGAGTTTGATATTATCAGATTGGCTGAAATGATGAATTCTACGGAAAAAACAGAACCTTTCTTCAGAAAAGCAGATCTGGTGACCGTAAATTGTGATGCTGTTGAAAGCTTTAGCGAACCTTTTTCCATGAATCCACAGGTAAATGGTTTGAACAGAAGAGAAATTTGCGCCTATATGAAAGAAATCGGGTTAAGTGAAAACCTTAAATCTGTAGGGATTTTTAATTATAATATTTATTCTGAAAACCAGCTGAACCATCAGCTTTTAGCCCAGATGTTGTGGTATCTGATTGAAGGGATCAATATCCAGCATTCCCATCCTAAAGAAAGGCATTATGAGATGTTTTATGTTTTGATAGATGACAGACAATATGCATTCAGGCGTGATACTTTCAGTAATTTGTGGTATTTTGGTGATGATGAAAATATAGAAAACTGTATTCCCTGCTCCAGAAAGGATTTTGATGAAGCTAAAAAAGGCTGGCTGAATGCAAGACTGACGAAAATTTAACATATGACACATGTTCCCTCAAAAGTATCTATTATTGTTCCTGTTTATAATGTCGAAAATTATTTGACAAAATGTCTTGACTCTCTGGTGAATCAGAGCCTTCAAAATATTGAAATTGTTGTTGTGAACGATGGAAGCAAGGATAACTCTAAACAAATAATTAAAGAATTTGCACAAAAATATCCGGAAAAAATAAGAGCTTTTACTAAAGAAAACGGAGGCTTGAGTGATGCCCGAAACTTTGGTATTGATAAATCTACTGGTGACTATATTGGTTTTGTAGACAGTGATGACTATGTTACTGAGACCATGTTTGAGGAAATGCTTCTCTTAGCAGAAAAACATCAGACAAAAATGGTGATCTGCAATATCCAGAAAGTGGATGAGAACGGAAAGGTTATCCAAAAACTGACACAGCTGCCTGATATGCCTGAGAAAATACCCCTTGAAAAAAATTTCTCAGTATTTTCTGATATCAGCTACT
This sequence comes from Chryseobacterium candidae, assembly GCF_004916905.1. Lineage (GTDB taxonomy): Bacteria > Bacteroidota > Bacteroidia > Flavobacteriales > Weeksellaceae > Chryseobacterium > Chryseobacterium candidae. Next base: position 13,041 of record NZ_SDLV01000004.1, on the reverse strand, counting down.
TTGCATGTAATAAGTTGTTCAAAAAAGAGCTTTTTAATCAAAAAAGATTTAAAATAGGAGTTCATTTTGAAGATATTCAGCTTATTCCACAGCTTTTGCTGGAATGTGAAACCATTGCGCAGACTCAGAATTTCCACTATCAGTACCTTGAACGTACTGATTCTATTACAAAATCCCACACAGAAAAAGGGCTTGATATATTAAAAGCAGTGTGTGATGTGGAACAAATATTTAGTAAATCTCCCTATTCCCATAAAAAAGAAGAGTTGAAAAATTTTCAGATTTTTGAAGGGGTTTACTCATTTTTGGCCTATCTGGCCTTTGTGAAAAAAGAAGAAATATTTTATAGTATGTCGGATCAATTGGTTTTTTTTATGAAGGAAAGACAAATAAAAATTCAAGATATATTGAAGTATAGTCGTTTTGGTAAGAATTATCTTTTATCTTTGCCTTTGAAGAAAAAGATTTTTTATCTGTTGTTTTTTGCAGGACAGAAAAGGTTGATAAGAAAATTGATTTAGTAAACACAAATGTAAGTACTATTGTTTCGGTCAATAGAAGATGATAATGAAGTTAAGTCTGCATTGTGATTTTTTATTTAGGAGATACAAGTGCTGAATAAAAAAAGAATGAAAAATTTTGAATTGTTCTTAAGCGGATCGGGAATACCTATTTTCTATATAAAAATAGGGCTAGGTTTCGTGTTCTCGTTTTTAATTACATTTTTCTCTATTCCTACCATCGTCAAGATTTCACGAAGAAAGAATCTTATGGATGAGCCTGGAATAAGAAGCTCGCACCTTAGAGAAATTCCCAATCTTGGTGGAATTGCCATCTTTTATTCAATAGGAATATGTGCTTCTATTTTTGCCTATGAATTATTTGATCTTTACAAATTTTTATTTGCCTCATTAATTATCCTTCTCTATGTAGGCGTAATGGATGATATTGTAGTAATGAGGGCTTACAAAAAACTCGTTGCACAAATTGTTGTTTCTTCCCTGATTGTTATTGGTTCTGATATCAGAATCAGAAGCTTATTCGGAATCTTTGGAGTATACGAGCTGGAGTACTTTGTAAGTGTGATATTCAGTATCGTAACATTTATTATTCTGATTAATGCATTCAATCTGATTGACGGGATAGATGGGCTGGCAGGCGGCTATTCTGTGATCTGCAGCGCTCTGTTTGGAATAAGCTATTACCGTTTGGGAGAGTATAACTATCCGCTGGTGATATTATCCGTTGTTATTATCGGAACTGTACTGGCATTTTTGTATTATAATTTATCAAACTACCGTACCCGCAAAATATTTATGGGAGATACAGGCTCTATGCTCCTTGGTTTTTTATTAGCTTTTACATCTATTTGTTTTATAGATATTTTTATAGATAAAAATCTGATAGATGTACCTAGATATCACCTTCAGTCTGCTCCTGTAGTAGCGGTAGCCATTCTGATTCTTCCGATTGTAGATACTTTAAATGTAATTATGATCAGGCTTTATAATAAAAAATCTCCATTTGATGCCGATAAAAACCATATTCATCATAAATTGCTGAAATTGAACCTTACCCATAGGAGATCTACTTTCTATATTATCCTTTACTATCTGATGATTGTAGGAGTAGCTTATTATTTAAGACATATTAATGTCAATCTTTTATTATTGGTGATTATTTCAATAGGTTTTTTTGGCGCTTATTTGCCAGATTTGCTATATCGTTTAAGAAATAACAAAAATTAACAATTAAATATTACTTTTGTAAACAATATTATATATGATGAAAAACTTTAAATATTTATTTTTAATATTCCCTCTTTTAGTTACCTCATGTATTACAACAAAGGATGTAAGATATTTACAGCCAAGTGAGAGTCTCGTAATTAATGAGGAAGGTCTTGTTCCCTACAATATTCCCGTATATAGGATTACTAAAAATGATATCCTTAATCTTAACATTGTTACAACGCCCAAAGGAGATGCTGCACAGTTTTACTCTTCTTACAATTCCTCCGGAGGAATTGGAACCGGAAGTGTATCAAATTCTGCTCTATCAGGCGGAGGTATAGCAGGCGGAGGTGGAGTTGGAGGCAATTCCGGGGTAAGCAGAGGAGGAAATATGAATTTTTATTTTAACGGACTCAAAGTAGACTCCAATGGTGATATCAATGTTTTTGGAATTGGCTATGTAAAAGCGGAAGGGAGAACATTAGAAGATATTAGAAAAGAAATTCAGGAAAAAGTAAATGAAAATTTCCAGGAAGGTAAGTCTGAAGTACGTTTGAATACAGACGGTATCACCTATTATATTCTTGGCGATGTAGAAACTACAGGGCTTTCAGGAGAGAAAGTAGCTCATAAAAACACTCTTACCATTACTGAAGCTTTAGCTATTAATGGTGGGCTGAACAGAACGATCGATAAGAAAGAGATCGTTATCCACAGAAAACTTCCGGAAGGAATCAAAATTGCCAAAATAGACCTTACCCGGGAAGATCTTATGAACTCTCCTTTTTATTATGTTCAGAATGGTGATGAAATCTATCTGAATACAAGAGCAAAAAGCTTGAATGGATTCGGAAAAGATCCTATTCAGACTTTAACAACTGGAGTTTCGGTAATTACTACAGCATTGTCTATTTATTTACTTCTTAAAAATCTTTAGTCATGATTCCAGAAAGAGTAAACGCTGCAGAGAAAAATAATTCTCAGAAAGAAAAGTATGGATCATTTGCATTGTTTGATTTAGAGCACTTTTTAAGAAGGGTTCTTAAGAACTGGTATTGGTTTGTATTCATGTTTTTTATCGGCTATGCGATTGCATGGGGATACACTCATTACTATGCACAAAATATTTATGCATCAGACTTGTCATTAAGTACTTCCAGTAAAGGCTCTGAGTTTTTACCCACACAGGCTAATCAATCTATCAATTTCATTTGGGGAGATACCGGAAATCAGGATGGGCTTTATCTGAAGAAAATGCTTTTATCCAGATCACATAACGAATTTTTGGTAAAAGAACTGGATCTTTATGTCAATTATTCTACCAAAGGACTGATAAAATCTACTTACCTGGATAAAGATGATTCACCCGTTTTTCTTCAGATTGATAAAAAACATCTTCAACAGATTAATTATCCTATTACTCTGATACCCAAAGGAGATGGAGCATATCAGGTGGTTTTACCCGAGGAAGGAGAATCTACAAACTTATATAATTATGAAGTTGAAGGTTTCCAGAGTATCAGCGCATATAGCAGACCTGCTGATAAAATCATTAAAATCAATGAATGGTACAATTCACCTAACCTGAGATTCAGACTGGTTAGAAATCCTGTTCCTTCTAAAATCAAGCTGGATAATATCATTGTAAACCTGAAGTCCATAAATGAGAGTGTGAATGAGATTGTTTCTACCACAGGTGTAGACTTTGATAAAGAAATAAGATCAATCATGATTATTACCAAAACAGGATATAATCTTAATAGTACAGTTAATTTCCTTAATAAATCTGTTGCAGAACTACAAAAAAAGAGATTGGCTGATAAAAATATAGTTAATAAAAACACAGACATTTTTTTAAAAGAAAATCTGGATAATATCCGTAAAAAGCTCGATTCAAGTGCTAATGTGCTGAATTATTTAAAAACCTCAGAAAAACTTTATAATATTAAGGACAGAGATGAAAAATCTCTTGAAAAAATAAAAGATCTGGAGGCTAAAAAAGCAGATATCATAAGCAAAATCAACTCACTTAACAATATAAAAAACACCCTGCAGTCTCAGAATTTTGATAAAATGATTGGAACCAATGCTGCAGGTTTTGAAGATGGAGTATTCTCAGCAACAGTTTCTGAACTGAAAGCTTTATATACTAAAAAAGCAGAAATGGCTACTATTTATAAGCCGTCATCAGAGCCAATGAGAGAAATCAACAGGCTTATTGATGAAGCAAGGATGGGATCATCAAACAGTTTAAGAGGATACTATAACAGATATTATGATGAGATCAGTAAAATTGATCGTGATATTTCAGGAGCCAACTCAGATTTAGCTTCTTACCCTGAAAAAGAAAGAAGATATTTAGATGCAGAGAGAGGATATAATATGATTGAGGCTACTTATAATAGTCTTTTGGGAAGACAGAGTGATACAAAGATGAGAATGGCTACCAATCAATCTGATATTACTGTCATTGACCCTGCTAAAAACTTGGGACAAAGTGCTATCGGACCAAATGTAAAGTTAGCGAAAATGGCTATTATCTCTGGATTGCTGCTGCTTCCTTTACTGTTCATCTTTGTGGGTGAAGTATTAGATAGTAAAATCAGAAATATTAAAGAGCTGTTAGGCGCTACGAAAATTCCACTTCTTGGAGTAATAGGAAATAACAGCAATGAAAATATGCTTACTGTTCTGGAGCAGCCAAAGTCATCTGTATCTGAGGCCTTCAGGGGAATAAGAGCCAATATGAGATTCTTAATGGATAATGAAAGTGAGAAAGGAAAAGTTATTTTGATTACATCCTCCATTGGAGGAGAAGGAAAAACTTATATTTCTATCAATTTGGCATCTGTAATAGGATTAAGTGACAAAAAAACAATATTATTAGGAATGGATCTTAGAAAGCCGAAAATATTTGGTGACTTTAAGATTGATAATAAATATGGTATATCAAATTATCTTACAGGAGAAGTAGGTATTGACCAGATTATTAACAAAACTAAGATCTCTAATCTTGATGTTGCTACTTCAGGTCCTATTCCGCCAAACCCGTCTGAACTTTTAATGAGCCAGAGAAATATCAGATTTATAGAAGAGCTTAAAGAAAAATATGATTTCATTATTATAGATTCACCACCTGTAGGTCTTGTGGCCGACTCATATGAGCTCATGAAGCATTCTGATGCTAATATTTATGTTGTAAGGCATGAATATACAGAAAAGTATATGCTGAAAATGATTACTGAAAAGTATCACAATGACGAAGTTAATAATCTGGGACTTGTTTATAATGATTATAATACCAAACAGGGCTACGGATATGGCTACGGTTACGGATATGGTTATGGTTACGGATATTTTGATGAAGATAAAAACTATAAAGAGCCATTACTAATAAGGATCAGAAATAAAGTACAGGTATTATTCAATAAAAAATAAAGCATTAAACCCTCATTTAATGGGGGTTTTTCATGTGTAAAATATTTTCATTCTATGGAAAAAAGAATATTTTTGCCACTTTGCCGTTTACTTTATAACAAATTATGTTTTTTTGTTTATTTTTAACTAAACATTAAGATTATCATTAATATAAAAATGTTTTATATTTGCAAAAATTAAATTTTAAAATAACCATAAATCCATATTCTTTTATGAATAAAAAATTATTGTTTAGCTTCCTTGCCTTCCTTGGAGTGGTAAGTGTTAAAGCACAAAGAAACGAATTGGGAGTTCGTCTAGGTATGAGTAACCTAGTGGGAGATGTAGGAAGGACAAATTATATTTTACAGAAGCCGTTGGATTTAAGCAGAGTGTCAGATTGGGGCATCCCATTTTATGGTGGTTTATTATACAGATTTAATTTTAACCCGCATCAGACCGTTAGATTGGATTTAGGATATAACCAGATTCAGTTTAGTGATAAGGCGGCAAAAGAAGATTATAGAAGAAATAGAAACTCATACGGAAAAAATAATGTGTATGAGGCGAGTTTAATGTTTGAATATAACTTTTTTCCAGTAAATAACGAGCAGATCAGCATGCTGAGCCCTTACATCTTCGGAGGTATTGGTGCTTTGATGTTTGATGCTCCTAAAGCGACTCTTGTGAATGATTTCAGAAGGGATGCTGACGGTGTGGCGCAGGCTCCGGTCAATGAATTGGATTTTACAACCACCACAGATTATTCATTAGGAAAAAAAGTAACAATGCATATCCCTTTTGGGGTGGGTTTGAAGTATAAATTCAATCATACCTGGGCTATATTTGCAGAAGCTACGTTCAGATATACATTAACGGACCAGCTGGATCATAGTAAGATCCTTTCCAAAGATGTAAAAACTTCTTTCAATGCTGATATTTTGGACCCTGCTACAGGTGGTTCATTATTACAGTCAGGAAATTATTATGCGGTTTCTAAAGAAAGAGAAGCAGAGTTTATTAAAAAGAGAAATATTGGAGATGGAAGATCCAACGACTGGATAAATACATTCAGTTTAGGACTTACATATTCGTTCGGAAGACCTCCGTGTTATTGTGAATAATATGTCGTTGATTAAAGAAAAAATAAATTCTGAGAATTTACCAAAACACGTAGCCATCATTATGGATGGCAATGGAAGATGGGCAAAATCTCGTGGCGAAGAAAGAACTTTCGGTCACAAAAATGCCATTAATGCAGTAAGAAATGCCATTAATGCATGTAATGAGATTAATATCCCCTATTTAACACTGTATACATTCTCTTCGGAAAACTGGAACCGTCCAAGTGAAGAAGTGAATACCCTTATGAATCTGTTGGTAGAGACCTTGCTGCTGGAAGCAGAAGAAATCTTCAGCAAAGGATTGAGAATGCATGTTATAGGGAATCTTGAGAAACTGCCTGTATTAGTAAAAGAACAGTTGGAACGTGTGGTAGAGCTTACAAAAGAAAACACAAAAGGAAACCTTGTATTGGCTATTAGCTATGGCTCGCAAAATGAAATACTGGAAGCCGTAAAAAATATAAGTTCTGATGTAAAAGAAGGAAAAGTAGAGATAGAAAATATAAACGAAAGTTTATTCGAAAACTATCTTTATACAAAAGATTTTCCTCCTGTAGATTTACTGATCAGAACCAGCGGCGAAATAAGGATAAGCAACTTCCTGCTTTGGCAGATTGCTTATGCAGAATTACAGTTTTTAAATGTTCTGTGGCCGGATTTCACCAAAGATATTTTTTTCCAATGTATTGTTGATTATCAAAACAAGGAAAGAAGATATGGTTTAACCGGTGAACAGGTAAATGGCCAATAAAATTTTAAGAAAAGAAAGACTCGATAAAATGAAGTTTAGACTATTACCCATCATTATGTTTGCTGCTTCTGCACATTTTTATGGACAAGTAACTCCACAAGACAGCACAAAAGTAAATAATGCTGTACACGCAGAAAATGAGGCAGGAACTTATACACTTAAAGACATTGTTGTAGATGGGGTAAAAAAATATACACCAGCTCAGATCTTAAGATTTACCGGCCTTACAAAAGGAGAAAGTGTAGACATTCCGGGACAGAAAATCAGCAATGCTGTAAAAAAACTTTGGGATACCCAATCTTTTTCTGAAGTGGAAGTTTATGTTCAAAGCATTGAAGGACAGACGATCGTTCTGAAATTTTACCTGCAGGATCTGAAAGAACTTGGAGAAGTTAAATTTTCAGGAAAAGGAATCGGTAAATCTAAAAGTGAAAAACTGGCAAAGGATAACAACCTTAAACCAGGAACTAAGATTACTCAGAACTTAGTTTCAAGCCTTAAAACCAATGTCCCTAAAGACTACATCAAAAAAGGTTTTGCTGATGCTAAGATCACGATTCAGGATAAAGTGAATGCAGGAGATCCTGCGTTAGTAGACTGGACCATCAATGTCGATAAAGGTAAAAGAATTAAAATAGACCATATTGAATTTGAAGGGAATGAAAATGTAACCGACAGAAAACTTAGAAATAAAGCTTTCAAAGAAACTAAACAAAAACGTTTCGGTATCGGTGGAATATTGAAGTCCTCAAAATTCATTGAAGATAAATATCAGGAAGATAAGCAGAGTCTTATCAGTTATTACAACTCCCTTGGATACAGAGACGCTAAAATTGTTTCAGATTCTGTATGGAGAAACAAAAGAAATAACTACGAAATCAATGTAAAACTTAATGAAGGTAAAAAATATTATATCGGGGATGTTACGTTCACGGGGAATACAGTTTACTCTACAGAATATTTACAAAGATTATTAGGATATAAGAAAGGTGATATTTACGATGCTGTAGGTTTCAACAAAAAAGTTGGTGAAGACGGAGGTAAAGAAGATGATTCAGATATCAAATCTGTTTATATGAACAATGGATATCTTTTCTCTAATGTAACACCTGTTGAAAAATCAGTGTCTGGTGATGCCGTAAACCTTGAAATAAGAATTAATGAAGGAGAACAGGCTACCTGGAATAAAGTAACATGGCAGGGAAATACGACAACCCATGACCACGTGATTCTTAGAGCTCTAAGAACAAAGCCGGGAGAGCTATTCAAGAAAACAGAAATTAAGAGAACCTATTTCGATTTGGCAGGGATGTCATTCTTTGACCCTCAGCAAATCGGGCAGGATATTCAGCCAAATCAGGTGGATAATACCGTAGATATCAACTGGAAGCTTGTAGAAAAAGGATCTTCACAGGTTCAGTTACAGGCAGGTTACGGTGGGAACAGCTTTATCGGTACTTTAGGATTAACATTTAATAACTTTTCGTTAAAGAATTTCCTTAAGTTTAAAGATTTCAAACCGGTACCTCAGGGAGACGGACAAACGTTTTCTATTCAGGTACAGGCCGGACAATACTTCCAGAATTACGGAGTGTCATTCTCAGAACCTTGGCTATTTGGTACAAGACCAACAGCCCTTTCTGTAAGTTTGAATAACTCAAGAGTAAGATATACAGATCAGTACGGAGCCGCTCAGAAGTTAAATATCTTCTCCGCTTCAGTAGGATTAAACAGACTCTTAAACTGGCCTGATGATTATTTCTCACTTTACACTGGTTTACAGTTCCAGAAGTATGACTTCAATAACTATCCGTTTCAGTTTGGAGATACCACAGAAAATAATGGGACTGCCAATAACTTCAGTATCAACCTGGGACTGAGCAGAAACTCAGCAGGTATTGACCCTATTTTCCCAACAATGGGATCCAATATTGAACTTTCAGCAAAACTGACTCCTCCATACTCATTGTTTAAGAAGAAAGATTACTCCACAATGTCACCAATTGACAAATATAAGTGGATGGAATTCTATAAGATTAAATTCAAAGCAGATGTTTACAATGAGATCATAGGAAAACTTGTCTTGAGATCTTCTGCAGAAATGGGATTCATGGATGGATATAACAATCAGTTGGGTGCTCCGCCATTTGAAAGATTCTATATGGGAGGGACAGGTCTTTTCGGAGGTCGATATGACGGTAGAGAATTGATTCCTTTAAGAGGATATGAAAATGCCAGTACAGAAGGAGGTCAGGCTGATGATATTACTCAAAGAGGAGGAGGTACTATCTATAACAGATTTACTTTAGAACTAAGATACCCGATCTCAATGAGCCAGACGGCAAAAATCTACGCTTTGACATTCGCTGAAGGTGGTAACGTATGGAATTCATGGAGTTCTTACAGCCCATTCCAGTTGAAAAGATCAGTCGGAATTGGTGTAAGAGTTTATATGGGGGCATTTGGATTGATCGGATTCGACTTTGCACTAGGTCTTGATAAGACAATTTCAGGTGATAAGTCCGGATGGAGAAACCACTTCTTGATGAACCAAACATTATAATTACAAAGATGAAGCACTTTAAAATAATTTTCACATTCGCATTACTCTTACTTTTCGGCTTGAACAATGCCCAGAAAATCGGAGTAGTGGATACTAATGAAATTTTAAATAAATTACCTCAGTACAAAGAAGCTGAAGCAAGATTAAATTCTCAGATCGATACCTGGGAATCTGAACTTCAAAGCCTTCAATCTGAATATGAAAGAAAAAAGGCTGCTTTTGAAAGTGAAAAAGTTTTATTAATAGGCGACCAGCTTAAGCTTAGAGAAAAAGAAGTTGCCGATCTTGATAAAAATATCAAAACAACAACAAGTTTGCGCTTTGGAGCTAACGGTGAAATTACAAAACTGAGAACAAACCTGGTTCAGCCTTTTCAGGATCAGATCTGGGGTGCCATTAAAACAATGTCCGAAAAAAATGGCTTGGGCATAGTTCTTGATAAAAGCAATAACATTAGTGTTATTTTCCTTCAGTCAAAATATGATTACACCGAAAAAGTATTGTCTATTTTATTAAAAGGAACAGACAAGAAGGAAAAAACAAATAGTAAAGGCAAAAAATAATAAGGGAATTAACTTTTGCTATATTTTAAAATCTAAAAACAAATTAAATTATTTATTTACCAGTTATGAAAAAATTAAGTGTATTATTTGCAGCAGTAATGATGGTTGTATCTGTAGGTATGGCAAAAGCTCAAAAAATTGCTACTTTAGATGTAATGGGAGTTCTTAACGCAATGCCGGAGAAAAAGAAAGCAGATGCTGATCTTAAAACATTCTTAGATACTAAACAAGCTGAGATTAAGAAGAAAGCAGACGCAGCTCAAACTAAATATCAGCAATACCAAACTGAAGCTCCTAAGAAAACAGCTGATGAAAACAACGCTAGAGAAGCAGAAATGAAAAAATTAGCTGAAGAAATCCAGCAAATGCAGGAAAAAGCTCAAAAAGATCTACAGGCTAAGCAAGATGTAGCTTTCGGTCCTATTGAGAAAAAGCTAAATGAGGCAGTAGAAAAAGTTGCTAAAGCTAGCGGATATGATTATATTATGGATGCAAACTCAACAGCATTCCTTTATAAAGCAGGACCAGACGCAACAGCAGCTGTAAAGAAAGAATTGGGAATTCAATAATTTCAGCAAATTAACAAAGATTTATAAAACTAACCACCTCTTTTAGAGGTGGTTTTTTTATTTTTGCGGAATGGAAAAAGAAGTATCAACTACCGTCAAAGTTAGGTTTAGTGATTGTGATCCGATCGGACACTTGAATAATGTAAAATATCTTGAGTATATGTTCAATGCCAGAGAAGATCATGTAGAGACGTTTTATGGGTTTACCTATGAAGAATATACCAAGAAAACCGGCTGTACCTGGATTGCCATTCAAAATGAAATAGCCTATTTGAAAGAAGTAAGATATAATACACAGGTAGTGATCAGCAGCAAGACTATCGATGTACAGGATAGAACGGCAAAAGTCGAAATTTTAATGAAAAGTCTGGATGAGAAAACGGTTCATGCCGTACTTTGGGTGACTATTATTTATTTTAATGTCAAAACAAGAAAATCTGAAGTTCATCCCGAAGATATCAAAGAAATTTTTGATAAATTTTATGTGGATCTTATCCAAAAAGACTTCCAGTCAAGAGTGAAGTTCTTAAGATCTCAGAATGCCAAAAACTCTTAATTCCATCTTATGGAAGAGTCCAATTTAAAAATTAATAATAATCAAATGAAAAAAATAGCAGTAATAGGTAGTAACGGACAATTAGGAAACTGCATAAAAAAGATTGCCCCTGATTTTGAACATCTATATGAATTCTTATTTACAGATTCATCTATTTTAGATGTTACCAATCAAGAGCAGGTGAATGATTTCTTTTATGATAACAAACCTGATTATTGCATCAATGCCTCTGCATACACCGCAGTTGATATGGCAGAAAAGGAAAAAGAAAAAGCCTTTGCTGTTAATGCAGATGGAGTAGCTTACCTCGCTCAGGCGTGCGCGGATTTTAAATCTTTTCTGGTCCATATTTCTACAGATTACGTTTTTGATGGCACCACAAATCTTCCCTATTCTGAAGACGATTTTACCAATCCCATAGGTGTATATGGAGCATCAAAAAGAGAAGGAGAAGAGCTTGCTCTGGAAATCAATCCAAAAACAATCATCCTGAGAACTTCATGGCTGTATTCTGAGTTTAATAAGAACTTTGTGAAAACAATGTTGAATCTTTTCTCTCAGAAAGAAGAGTTGGGAATCGTTGCTGACCAGTTTGGACAACCAACCAATGCAAACGATTTAGCAGAAGCTATTATGAAGATTATCGAAGCACCACAAAAAACGTATGGCATTTTCCATTTCTCAAACTATCCGGAGACAAACTGGTTTGAGTTTGCCAAAAAAATTGCAGAATTTTCAAAATCACCAATAAAATTAAATCCATTAACCACTGAACAGTACCCAACTCCTGCCAAAAGACCTGTAAGAAGTACCATGTCTTTGGATAAAATAGAGAACGTTTACAAAATAGAACCCAAACATTGGGAAAACAGTCTTGAAGAATGTGTTGATATTCTTTCACACTAATACTATTATATATGAAGAATATTGCAATACTCTTTTCCGTATTATGTATCCAGCTGTGGAGTGCACAGAATGTTTATATGACCAGAGTTGAAAAAACAAATGACAACTCAGATAAGTTCTTCTTCAGGAAAGAAGCTGCCGTTGCAGATGCTATTTATTTAGGAGAGGTGGAAGTACAGGGTTTTTCAAAAGATGATGCACTCGTATTTTCCCTGGTATATAAAAAAGCAAAAGAGATTGGTGCCAATACATTTGAATTAAAACCTTTTGAAAATGTTGATGGAACCCCTCAGGCATTTAATGCTGCCAATTATAAAATCGCCTTATATTACACACCTAAAGAAAAGTTAAATGCTAAACATGGGGAGATGTATATATTTGCCTCCTCTGAAAAAGAACAGAAAATAAGCATTAACCGTAAAGATTACACTGTCGCTCCAAGATCTTTTTTAAAATTAAAAGTTATTCCAGGAGAAGTTTATACAATTTCAACCAGAAAACTATTGGGTTCTACAGTAAAAATTCAGCCAAAAGCTGATGATGACAATGTTTACTTCCAGATTTCATCTTTAAAAGTGAAACCGGATCACTCTGGGGTGGGAGGCTTAAACCTTAAATCAGGAGATATTATCGGTCTGGAAAAATCCTATGCAGAATTTTTGAGCGCTATCTATACAGAAAGTAAACTATAAAAACTAGCTATAATAAGCATATTGCTGATCTTGCTTTATATAAATTCTGATTTGAGAATTTTTGTTTAAAATTTTTCACCTTGCTATCCAGTAGATTAGGATAAAATATCGTTTCAATATGAAATTTATGTTAACTAAACTTGTTTTGCTTTGTAATAAGTTATTAT
>NZ_SDLV01000038.1 GCF_004916905.1 Chryseobacterium candidae | reverse complement strand
TAAATATTGTCTAATTTTATGTCAACCTATTTTAGGACTAGTCATGTTATTTTACTGAGGTTGCTGCTGGGTTACACAATGAACCATTCCTCCATTGGCGAATAAGTTACGGCAATCAATTCCAACTACCTGTTTGCCAGGATACAGCTGCTGGATGATATGGTTGGCAACCGCATCATTCGGATCATTATAATTAGGAACCAGTACACGGTTATTGGCAATATAATAATTGATGTAAGAGGCACGACCTACATTTTTTCCGTAAGTAGTAATGACATCATTTCTTGTTAAAGGCACTTTTACAAACTGATAAGCCGCTCCGGTTTTTGTGGTAGCATCATACAGTTTATCAATATCTCCATTGGAAACCTGCCAGTAGGAAAGATCATCGGGAGTCATTGTAATAATGGTAGATGAATTGGCAAATCGGGCAAACCCGTCAATATGCATGTCTGTGATATCAAGGCCGGCTTTTCCGTTCAACCAGATAAATTTGGTTACTCCGAGATTTTTAGTAAATATAGCTTCTGCCTGTTGTTGGGTCATTCCAGGATTTCTGTTATTATTCAGGATAGAGCTTTTGCAGGCCATCAAAACTCCGTTTCCGTCAATTTCCACACTTCCTCCTTCATTGATCATCACTGAGTTAAGATTGATTTTTGGAATGTTTGTATCTGCTGATATTTTAGAAGGAATTGCATTACATTTGCTGTAATCTGCCTTGTTTCCCCAGCCGTTAAACCCCCAATCCTGAATAAATAACTGTCCGTTCTGATCTTTTACGTAAATAGGGCCGTTATCTCTTACCCAGAAATCATCCGTTGGATAAATTTTGAAGTTGATGTTGCTAAGAGGAACTCCTGCAGTGTTGAGCAGCCCTGTAATACGATTCTTTTCTGTATTGTTATAAGCAATAATGTGAACTTTTTCACTTTTTACAAGCTCTCTGGTCATTGCTATCCAGGTGGCATCCAGACGGTTTCTGTAGGTAGTTCCATATTGATACTGGTGTGGCCACTGAAGCCAGGTTCCTTCATGGGGAGCTGATTCTTCAGGCATTTTGTAAACAGTTGTTTCCGGATTTACCATACCCGGTATTTCTGTTAATTCCGCTGATGAGCAGGATAATAGAAGAAAAGGTAATAATGGGAACATAATTTTCTTTTTTTGCATAACTGATCTATTTTTAACAGAGCAAAATTAGATCGATTGTTTTTCTTAAAGTTGTCCCAAATTGACAACTTACTTCAAAGGTAATAAAATATAGGTCAGCTGCTTTTCCTGATCATCTTCGTTTTCAGCATGCCTTTCATACTTTTCGATGATAGGAGTGTGTGAAAACTCAAGACCTGAATTAAAAATCCAGCGGGAATAGATCTTCGTATAGGTGTCGTCTATTGTTTCGTAGCTTCCGGAATGGGTAAAGCGGGCGTATTTGCCTCCGAATATCATTTTTGAAGGAAGCTTTTTATCTCCGGATTGAACAGACGAACAAGCGTCATACCGGCAGCTGATTTCAGTTTTTATTAAAGGTTCATCGGCTATAACTCCGAAATATTCTGCTCCTGAGCCAGGGAAATCATTCTCCATGAATTTTTCCCACAGCATTTCAATTTCTTCATTGTTATAATAGGTGTTAATGCTCTGGTAATATACCTGCACAGGCTTCAGATATACAATTTCGGGTTCCAGCAGGACTTCTGAGGCAATAGGAATGATGGCATCTCCACAAAGGAGCTGTCCTTTACTTTGTCTTGCAGCTTTAGGGGAGATCCCAAAATGTTGTTTAAAGGCTTTGGAAAAGGAAGCGATATTGGCAAAACCCACTTCAATGGCAATGGAGGTGAGATTTTCCTGGGTATAAAGAATCCGTTTATAGGCATTTTCTACTTTTAATCTTTGCTGGAAAGCACCTATTGTTTCTCCGCAGCTGTATTTGAAAATACGCTGGATATTCCGGTAAGAATAATGTGAAATATCTTCCAGTTCCTTTACAGAAACAGGGTGGTCATAATTCTTTTCCATGAAATTGATAACTCTGTAAATACAATTCAGGTGGTCTTCCATAAGCTTCAGTATTTTTAGAAATACAGGGGCTGAAATAAAGTACAAATAAAAGAAATAATAAAATGTCTTAGCAATATTGTATTTTAGCTTTCGGTAAAAATAAATCTGTAAACGATCATTTTTACCATTTTAAAAACAAAATACAACCAAAAACTAGAAATAAACCATGGAAAAAGGATTTTCACAATTAACCGACCATGAATTATTAGAAAAGAAAAAAGAAATGAAATCCAATAACATTCTCAATGCTGTACTCCTGGGATTAATGGTAGGTATTTCGGTTTATAGTACCATAACTGGCGGTTTCGGATTTCTGACGGTTTTGCCATTATTTTTTGTAGGTTCTATTGTTAGCCGCCGGAATAAAAATAAGAAACAATTGGAAGAAGAATTAAACTCCAGAAATTTAAAATAACATGCAGGACTTTGACAGAAAAACAGAAACAGGTGCTGTAGCCTATTTCCGTCACTGTATAAAAAACGGAGATGCTGCAGGTGCATTAAGCTGTTTTCATCCTGATGCCGTTTATATTGACAGAGATGGGCGGGAGCTGAGAGGACTTGAGCAGATAGCATTGGCGATGCATGAAATTTGCTGTTTAAAAATGGATATTCAGGGTGAAACTCCACATATAACTGTTGTGAATGATCTTGCCATGTGGCAGGATCAATGGGAAATGACGGGAAATGCTCCTGATGGGCATCCTATTCATATGACCGGCAATACTTCCTGTATCATGAAGAAAAATGAAGAAGGAGAGTGGCTATGGCTGGTTGACAATCCTTTTGGTTCTGCAGTACTTAAAAATGATAACCTGGTATAAAAATGATCTTGTTTCTTAAAAAATAAAAAACCTTCAGATCAACTGAAGGTTTTATTTGAATATTATTTACTGGTTTTTAGTTACGTAAGAATTGCCCGATCCCCGGAGAATCAAAAGTGAATGCATTCTGATTTTCAGATTTATCAATTTTATTGCTGATGGTTAATGCCCATAATACAAGTTCTTTGCAGAAATTCTGATCTTCTTTGCTCAATTCAGAGGCATTTTCTTCCACTACATTTGTCAAAGGTTTTATTTGATCAAGTTTAGCATAGAATTCTTCATCCGTATCATTGTAGCTGAGTTCTAAATGATTTTTGTTGAACCATCTGATCAGGTCAGTGTATGGTGTTTTGATCCCTTCTTTTTCCAGTTTTGAAATACGCGGGAAGAGGCTTTCAAATTGGGTCATTACGGCTTTGTCAATTAATATTTTGGCAACATAATCTGCTCCTTCCTGTTCGCCTTCATATACCAGCTCGATCTTTCCTGTGATGGATGGAATGATCGACATAAAATCAAGCAGACGTACAGTAGTTCTTTCTGCACCGGATTCAATTAAACGTAATTTGGCTGCTGCCATTAAATTTTCCATAGCACTGATGGTAAGACGTGCACTGACACCGCTTTTCGCGTCTACATATTCGCTGATACGGGCCGCAAAAGCAACTTCTTCCAAAAGGTCTTTCGCCAGATCAGGAATCTGGATCTGTGCTTTATCTTCAGCCGAAATCAATGCTTCCTGTTCTGTAATCTGTCTGGCAAGAGCTATTGTTTTTGGATAATGGGTGAAAATCTGAGATCCGATTCTGTCTTTCAGTGGAGTTACAATACTTCCTCTGTTGGTATAATCTTCCGGATTAGCGGTAAAAACGAACTGAATATCCAGCGGCATTCTCAGCTGGAATCCACGGATCTGGATATCTCCTTCCTGTAAAATATTAAACAGGGAAACCTGAATTCTGGCCTGCAGATCCGGTAATTCATTTAAAACAAAAATAGAACGGTTCGCACGCGGAATCATTCCGTAATGTAAAACACGTTCATCGGAATAGGGCAGTTTTAAGGTAGCGGCTTTAATAGGATCTATATCTCCAATTAAGTCAGCCACATTCACATCGGGAGTAGCCAGTTTTTCGTAGAAACGGTGAGAACGGTGCACCCAGGAAATTGGGGTTTCATCACCCAGTTCAGCAATCAGATCTCTGGCAAATTTTGAAATAGGATGAAAAGGACTGTCATTAATTTCTGATCCCTTTACGATGGGTATATATTCATCCAGCAGATTAACCATGCTTCTTGCAATTCTGGTTTTTGCCTGTCCGCGCAGTCCCAGTAAATTGATGTGGTGGCCGGCAAGAATGGCTTTTTTCAATTGGGGAACTACGGTGTCTTCATAACCCCAAAGTCCTTCAAATACAGGTTCTTTAGCTTTAATACTGGCAATTAAATTGGCCTGAATTTCCTCATTAATCGTTTTATGAGTATAACCAGAGTCTTTTAATTCTTTAAATGTAATATCGTTTTTCATTTCTTGTAATACTTTATCGGGTAAGATTTTATTTTAATGCTTTAAAGTCTGAAATCTGACCTTTATATTCTTCTTATTCTGTTTTTTTCGTAATCTTCAAAAATCATTTGTCCTAAACCAGATAGTCCGGTGAGGAATGCTTTTCCTTTGTTCTGGGCTGTAAATTCTTCCACAAACTGACGGAGGTAAGGATCCTGTGCAATCATAAATGTCGTGATCGGAATTTTCAGTTTTCTTGCCTGTGCTGCTCTGTTGAAACATTGGTTAACAATTTTTTCATCCAAGCCGAAACTGTTCATATAAAACTCACCGCTGGGTAGCTGAATACAGCTTGGTTTTCCATCGGTGATCATAAAAATCTGTTTGTTGGTATTTCTTTTTCTGCGAAGGATATCCATGGCCAGCTCAAGTCCGGCTACCGTATTGGTGTGATAAGGGCCTACTTTCAGATAGGGAAGATCTTTAATCTTAATGGGCCATGCCTCATTTCCAAAAACAATGATATCAATGGAATCTTTCGGATATTTTCTTTTAATCAATTCCACGAGTGCCATCGCTACTTTTTTGGCTGGAGTAATCCGGTCTTCACCATATAAAATCATAGAGTGGCTGATGTCGATCATTAGAACAGTACTCATTTGAGCCTTATGTTTTGTCTCTTCTACGATGAGGTCTTCTTCTGTAAGGCGCAGATCTGAAATTCCGTTGTTGATCTGTGCATTTTTCAGGCTTTCCGTCATATTCACGGCAGCAAGGTCGTCTCCATACTGGAAGGAACGGTTTTCGCCATCACGCTCATCTCCAATTCCTGTTTTGTTGGTACGGTGATTTCCCGCTCCGTTTTTCTTCAGTTTTCCGAAAATCTGATCCAGCGCATATTCACGAAGGGCAGCTTCCAGTTTAGGCGTTAATATATTTTTACCTTTTCCACTTCCCGTATTGCCTTCTTCAGGATCTTTTTCTTTGATATAACCACGTTTTTTCAAGTCTTCTTCAAAATCCTGAAGGGTATATTCATCACTGAAAATATCATATTCCTGATCAAGCATATCCAGCCAATCGAAGGCTTCTTCAATATCTCCGGAGGTGTGGGTGAGCAAATCTTTAAAAACATCAAAGACCCGGTCAAAATGTGATAATTCTTCCGGCACATGTTTACTGAATATAAATCCTTTTCCGGGATTAAAATTTTTATCTGTCATAAGATGATAAAGAGATTTTGCAGTTATTGGGTTTTGAATATTTCAGATAATATAATGAATTGTCTGAAGTATTCTTTAATTCGTTTCAAACCGAAAAGTTAGGAAAATATCATCTCAAGATTCCCTTAGAAAAATAGAAAATACTAATGATTGTGATATGGAATAAGAATATAATGCTTATCAGATTGTACAGATTATAAATCAAAAAACTCCCATATCCTTAAATGTGATAAAGCTCCGAAATACTCCGGAGCTTTATCTATACACATCATCTTATCATTATGTATTCAAGATTACCATCCTAAATAATATTCAGGATCTAACCAGTATGGCCAGTCTAATTTAAAATGGGTCTGAAGCATTTTTTCCGCTTCACAGAAAGCACCTTCCACCCAGCCCTGCTGATCAGAATAGGCTTCCCCAATAATATGAATCTGTTCATCCACCAATGGTTTTCTCATATAAGGCATCACATCTTTTACTGAGAAACCTGCTTTCCAGGCATGATATCCTGCGCCGTAGGGATCATCTGTCCAGTCTCTGAAATAGGTTACATAAGGTTCCGGAATATCTATACCATGCAGTTCTCTAAGCTGGTTCATCAATTCATTCACCATTAATTCTGTAGCCTGAACATCGTCAAACTTATGCAATTCTTCCAATGATGCAGATCTTGCAGCTCTTACTTTAAACAGAACTTTATCATCAGATAGGGCTTTCCAGAATGTTTCTGTTTCCATATCACCGTAACTTCCCAATAACATTGAATTTTTGGTTTCAGTATCAGTACCGAAATAATAGCACTGTCTCATCGGTAAATCTGTAATGGAATGCCCGGAATCAATTCCCAGTTCTCTCCACCATGGGCTTTCAAAGCCCATAAGGATTTTAAAGGCAGGCTCCATGATGATAGAACGGATGTTTTTGTTCAGTTTCTGATGCCTGTTAGCGTCAAAGAAGAAATTATTCTGATCCAGAAGTTCAAGTGATTTTCTTGGCATACCCAATACGATTGAATTAGCGTACACTTTCCATGTTTCGTTGCTTTGTATATTCAGGAAGGTTAATTCGTATTTATGAGTAGCGGTCAAATGATGATCTTTGGTAAAAGTAATCAGTTTGTTTTCAGACCAGATGCGTGCTCCTTCATACTCCATATACGTGTTGGCTACTGCATAGGCAATGCTGTCGTAACCTTCCTCAATGGTTTTGTAAGTTGTGTCTGCAGAAAAGTCTCCTACCATATAAGGAAATGCTTCGGCAGAGTTCCAGTTGATTGTGTTAGAGTAGTATCCTCCGGCATTTGCTAAGAATTCGTAGCCTTCCTGGGAGACCTGATCTTTGATTAAGTTCCAGAAACCGATATCATTTACCAGACGTTTGTCATAGGGAGAACCCGGGAAATTGTAAACCATTCTTGGTTTTATTGCATCCCAGTCGCGGCTGGTCAGTTTGAAAGTAAAATCATAGCCATTAGGATCTGCAATAATCAGGTCTTTATAGGTGGCAGCTACCCATGGATCAGCCATTAGAACATTATAGATAATTTTATTGAATAACTGATCGGAGCTGAATCCTTCATCATTTTCATTGAGATAATAGCGTGTAATCAGTTTGTTATCATGTTTCTGTTCTTCTGTCCATGCATTCTGTTTGAAACGTTCTTTCCGGATGTACATCAGAAGCTTTTCAGGTTCTCCCATATGAAATGGGATAGGGGTCATTTTATCTTTCAGAACAGGCGTTCTTTTGCTCAGATCTGCTTCTTTCAACGGGTAACCTTCTATGAGTGTTGTTACAATTTCCTGAGAGGTGAGATAGCGCATTCCCCCAAGTTCTCCCCAGAAATTCATTCCCGGCATAATTACAGATTCCAGTCTTCCGCCTAATCTGTCGCTCATGTCGAAGATCTGTACTTCGTGACCTTTATATTTATTGTCTGTTACCAAACGAAAAGCAGTGTATAGTCCGGAAGTTCCGGCACCTATAATGGCTACTTCTATCTTCAGATCAGGCTGCATGCCCGGATAGAGCGGTGTATTTTTATTGACGTTTTCTTGATTCATGATGTTATAATTTTTAAAGTGCTAAGAAATATTTATATCCTAATCGGAATGGAGTAATATCAAAATCAGTATGTCCGTCTAATGCAAGATCCGACATAATTTTTCCTAAGAAAGGGGTGAATTTGGCAGCCCATCCTGTAGCATACACCACAATGTTTTTATGGTTGGGCACATAAGACGGGGCAAAATCAATCAGCAGTTCTTTATTGGGAATTGTACTTAAAGCGATAAGGCATGTTGAAGTATATTCAGGAATGATGCTTAGCCCGGTCATATGATTTTCAATCCATTGGGAAGTGTAGGCCAGTTCCTGGGGATTGGGAATTAATGTTCTGTCGCTTGGCTCATCCAAAGGTTTGATCACAAAATCAGGTGCTACACGGATGTATTCCGGATGATCCCATTCCACGGAAGGAAAGCCGTAGAACTGATTGCCATTGTCTCCCGTTGCATTCTGAAATACAAACCATGTTGGATACTGTATAGAAGGATCTGTTTTTTTAAAATAAGCAGAAGACATATTCCAGTAAGTGGCTTCTATTTTAAAATCAAGCAAGTTGATCACACTGTTGATATAAGGTCCGGGAATGATGGCCAGTTTTTTAGCGATATAAATTCCATTGGGAGTGGTTAGCTCAAAAAGATCACCGTTTTGTTTAATCTCAAGTACTGGAGAATCTTCTCTGAGTTCTACGGTTTCTTCTTTCTGGCAAAGGTCTAAAAGTGTTTCAATAGTCGCCTTAAAATTGATGCTGGCACCATCCGGCTGAAAGAGTCCGGTGTAATTATCGGGCAGGTTTTTGAAATGATACTGCTCTTCGATTTCTTTTGAAGTTAAAGTAGTATAAGGAACTCCTAAAGCTTTTAAAGCTTTTTCTGCTTCAGCAATATTCCCTTCGGTGGAATGAACTTCAGGGTCACCAAACCACAGTGTTCCTACTTTATCAAGCAGCTGGGTATCTGTTTTTTTCTGCAGCTCGTCCCAATAAGGCTGTGCATCCAGAGCCATTTGTACCATATATTCATCAGGATAAGGAATACGGAACTGGCGTGATACTCCTGCAGAACTTCCCAGCTGATTGACAAAGGTATATTGTTCCAGTACTAAAGTCTTAGCCTGACGCTGGCCAAGATGATAAGCTGTAGCAAGTCCTATTGCTCCTCCGCCAATGACGATTACGTCGTAGTTTTCTGTAATCATAGGTTATTTGTTTTAATTTTTATAATTGTATTGGAGGAAACCCCAAAGTAAAGACATCAATATGGAGGAATGTACCATCATTAATGATCTTCACTATTTTCGGAATTTTGTCCACTACAATAGTTTAAGTGTAAAGATGAATCTTTCGGTACAGGTTAATATTCTGGTTTTCCATTGAATATTGTCACTATTAATAAGCATTTCAAATTAACAAAGAAGAGAGTATAAGTTCTTAGAGTGTAAACAACCAATTATTGCATTGGGTAGAAATACGGAATAATAGAAAATCCATACACAGAAGGCTGTTTCAATAATCATTAAGAGTATAAAGAATAAATGATCTATGGATTTTCTCGTTCATTTTTTTAACTTAATATGTATTATTTGGAATAAAATATGCAGGAAAAGAATATTTTACTGAGCCTCAACTTTTGCAATTGCTCTAAAAAAAAAGATTTACATAAATAAAACTGAATGTTTACAAGGCTTTTTAATAGTAAAAAAAAATAAATTCTATGGGTTTAATCAAATATTCATTATTATAAGAAGACAAAAATTACTTTAACTTTGTCAATTGAATGATATATGATTATTATGAAATTATTGAAAATAATGGTATATTGTTAAAAGCTAATATCTAATGGACTTACATCATCAGGAAATTAATTTAACTGATAAACAAATATGAAAAATAAATTCTTAAATTTTAAATTGAGAAAACTTGTTCATTACTCATTGATCCTTTGTATCTTACTGATACAGATCATTATTGCCATATTTTTCTACAATGAATTTGTTAACGGAAAGAAGCTGAAATTTATTAAAGATCAGCTTGAGGAAAGCCGTGCATTGGGAGGCTTAACTGATAATTCCAGGAAAGATTTCATGGATGCACAGGATCATCTTCAAAAATATATGGCCACTCAGGATAAGAATGATTTACAGCTCTATTTCAAGTCGTTGAGAAAACTTAAGACTAATTTTGATAAAATTGGTGAATACGAAAATACAAGTCCCAGATTGAAAAAAAATCTGGCCCTCCGTAGCCAGGATACTTTAAAAGCTGCGAAACTGAAGACATTAATAGATTCAGTGTACCAGACTTCTCTGAATCCACCAACAAAAATTGAGGATAAGCAATATGAGCCGGCTAAGTATAAAAATGATTTTGAAGATTTCAAGATTCAAACCCGTACTTATGCAGATACTGTAAAAAAGAAAGGCTTTTTCGGACGTTTAAAAGATGCCGTAACAGGAAAAGTAGATGTTCAGAAGGAGAGTACTGTGATCACAATGACTAATAATAAAACCATAGATCTTTCTCAGGTAAAATCCAAAATGGACAATACGATAAAATCTATAGACAAACATTATGCTGCCGAAGTAAAGAAGGTTCAGCTGCTTGCAGCCATTAGTCAGAAGAATAATTTACAGTTTTACAGTAATTTCAGTAAGCTGTTGGTGTATAGTAATAACTTAATAGAAGTGTATGAAAATGCCATCAGGGATTTTAAATCTGAATTGGAAAGAGAGTATAATGAACAGAGCTCCAATAATAACAGGATAAGGACTTATCTGGTATTGGGACTGATGATTCTGATGTTTATTGTTTCTATCCTGATCATGTATTTTACAAGAATGGCATTTGTCTACGAACAAAAACTGGATACTGCCAATAAAGAAATTAAGAAGAACCTTAATTTCAAGAACAGGATTCTGGGAATGTTAAGCCATGACTTGAGATCCCCTTTGAAAATCATCAATATTTTCATAGATAAAATCCACAGAACTACTGAAGATGAAACGATAAAGGATTATCTTAAATCAATTAAGTTTACCAACAGCACTTTGCTTCTCCAATCTAACCAGATTCTGGAATATACCAAAAATGAAAATGCTGAAAAAGAGCTTATACAGTCCGTTTTCAATCTTAAAGATGAAATCAGTTCTATTGTCAAAGTGATTACTCCGTATCTGGAAACGAGAAACAACAGATTTATGGTTACTGACAGAATTCCTGATCATTTAGTAGTATATTCGGATAATATCAGAATCAATCAGATTTTTATGAATATTCTGGGAAATGCCAATAAGTTCACAGAAAACGGGCAGATTGATCTTGTAATGGCTACAGAGCCTCTTGGAGAAAATAAAATTTCCCTGATTACAACAGTAGGAGATACCGGAGTAGGAATATCAGAATCTGATCTTGGTAAAATTTTTGACCCCTATTATCAGGGTATGGTGTCTGATGAAGTTGATAATCTGGGAGCAGGACTTGGACTTAATCTGGTAAAAGAAATTGTAGAACTTTTCGATGGTGATATATCCGTTGAAAGTAAATTACATAAAGGAACCAAAGTGACATTCAGGATCAATTTAAATCTTAATAATAATAATGGAAACACCAGTTCAAAATAAAGAGATTATATTCCTTCTGGCAGACGATCACAGCATTGTACGCCAGGGAATGGAGATTGTTATCAGTGATATTGTTCCTAATGCTAAAGTGTATCAGACTTCATCTTTACATCAGGTATTGGAACTTATAGAATCAAAAGGAATCGAGATGGCTGTCATTGATGCCCATTTCCCGGACGGAAACAGTCTTCATATTTTACCACAGATGAAAAGGGTAAATCCTGATCTTAAAATTTTGATTTTTACAGGACTTGAAGAAGAGCTGCATGGCCTTAAATTCGTCAAAGCCGGTGCTGATGGTTACCTGAGTAAGCTGTGTGAAGAGGAAGAAGTAAGAGAAGCAATTACAACCTTTATTGAAAAGGGTGAATATTTTTCTACTCTTTTACGAAACCTATTGATACAGCTTGTTTCCAACCCTGATCTGATAAGTCCGCTCAACAGTTTAACCAAAAGAGAACTGCAGATTGCAGAACTGTATGCTGAAGGATATGGAAATCTTGAAATTTCAAACAGCCTGAATATCAAACAGAACACAGTAAGCACCATCAAAAAAAATATCTTTGAAAAACTCAAGATTGAAAATATGGTTGAGCTTGTTGACCTTGTCAAAACCCATCATAAACTTTAATGTTTTAAGGTAATCACCACTTCAGAGAATCAGAATATTATATTTCATCGATAAATATCTATAAACTGATCGATATGTATCGATGGGGTTTATAGAAGATTTTATTTGGGAATGTTGTTCCTTTGTACTGTGAAATTTAAGTAATAAAAAAGCAACTGAGAAATGCTTTTAAACCTCTGAAGTTTCATACACAAAAACAACAAATGATCATAACTATACAAATAATAAATGGTAGTTATAGAAACACAAATGATGAAAAAAATTAAATAAACACAGATGAAATTAAAGAAGTGTAAGAATAACCTTAAACGGCCTTCTTAAAAAAGCCAAATGATCAGAAAAAAACACAAACACATATAGTGAGGTTCAGTTGATAGGTTACATTACAAACACAAAAAGGAGGCATAATGCTTCCTTTTTGTGTTTTTGGATGAGAATAAAAGATGTCGGGGAGA
>NZ_SDLV01000037.1 GCF_004916905.1 Chryseobacterium candidae | reverse complement strand
TCTATTACTCATTACCCATTACTCATTATGTATGAGTTTAGGGTTCCCTGCTTGGGTATAAAGCAAAAAAAAATCCTTTATCAATCAGATAAAGGATTTTTAAAAATAAAATAAAAACTGGCGGCGGCCTACTCTCCCGCGTTAGCAGTACCATCGGCGCTGGTGGGCTTAACTTCTGTGTTCGGAATGGGAACAGGTGAGCCCCACCGCTAAAACCACCCTAAAGAAGGTATATAGCTTTAAGCATTAGGCTTTACGCCTTAAGCTTATTGCGTTTTTAAGCGATAAAAACTTTCACAAAGACAAAACCTTTACTGCGCATAAAGTACTTGTCATTTATTATATGATAATTAGATATAGCAACCAAAGGCTATAAATCTACGGGTAATTAGTACTACTTGGCTATGACATTACTGTCTTTACACCTATAGCCTATCAACGTCGTCATCTACAACGACCCTTAAAAGATGTCTCATCTTGAGGCGAGTTTCGCACTTATATGCTTTCAGTGCTTATCTCTTCCAAACGTAGCTACTCAGCGGTGCACCTGGCGGTACAACTGATACACCAGAGGTTTGTTCAATTCGGTCCTCTCGTACTAGAATCAAGCCCTCTCAAACATCTAACGCCCGCAATAGATAGAGACCGAACTGTCTCACGACGTTCTGAACCCAGCTCGCGTGCCACTTTAATGGGCGAACAGCCCAACCCTTGGGACCTTCTCCAGCCCCAGGATGTGACGAGCCGACATCGAGGTGCCGAACCTCCCCGTCGATGTGAGCTCTTGGGGGAGACTAGCCTGTTATCCCCGGAGTACCTTTTATCCTATGAGCGATGGCCCTTCCATACGGAACCACCGGATCACTATGTCCTGCTTTCGCACCTGATCGACTTGTAGGTCTCACAGTCAAGCACCCTTATGCCATTACACTCTACGCACGGTTACCAAGCGTGCTGAGGGTACCTTTGAAAGCCTCCGTTACTCTTTTGGAGGCGACCACCCCAGTCAAACTACCCACCACGCAATGTCCTTCCTTTCAGAAGTTAGGCTCCAAGTAAGTAAAGGGTGGTATTTCAACGTTGGCTCCACAAACACTAGCGTGCCTGCTTCAAAGCCTCCCACCTATCCTACACATTACTTACTCAAAGTCAATACGAAGTTATAGTAAAGGTTCACAGGGTCTTTTCGTCCCATTGCGGGTAATCGGCATCTTCACCGATACTACAATTTCACCGAGCTCGTGGCTGAGACAGTGCCCAGATCGTTACACCATTCGTGCAGGTCGGAACTTACCCGACAAGGAATTTCGCTACCTTAGGACCGTTATAGTTACGGCCGCCGTTTACTGGGGCTTCAGTTAATGCCTTCGGTTTAACCCTAAGCACCTTCCTTAACCTTCCAGCACCGGGCAGGTGTCAGACCCTATACAGCATCTTTCGATTTAGCAGAGTCCTGTGTTTTTGATAAACAGTCGCCTGGGCCTCTTCACTGCGGCCAACATTGCTGCTGGCGTCTCTTCTTCCGAAGTTACGAGACTATTTTGCCTAGTTCCTTAGCCACGACTCACTCGAGCACCTTAGGATTCTCTCCTCGACCACCTGTGTCGGTTTTGGTACGGGTTGCTTCACTTCGGCTTTTCTTGGATCAGATTACTCTACAGCAGCTTCGCCCGAAGGCTAAGCCTTGACTATTCCGTCAGTCTCCAGCAGATACATCCAACCGTCCCCTTTTATTGTGAGCAAGTATGGGAATATTAACCCATTGTCCATCCACTACCCCTTTCGGGTTCGCGTTAGGTCCCGACTAACCCTCAGCTGATTAGCATGGCTGAGGAAGCCTTGGTCTTTCGGTGAGCAGGTTTCTCGCCTGCTTTATCGTTACTTATGCCTACATTTTCTTTTCTATCCGCTCCACAATACCTCACAGTACTGCTTCGGCGCAAATAGAATGCTCTCCTACCAGATATATATAATATATAAATCCATAGCTTCGGTAATATGTTTATGCCCGATTATTATCCATGCCGGACCGCTCGACTAGTGAGCTGTTACGCACTCTTTAAATGAATGGCTGCTTCCAAGCCAACATCCTAGCTGTCAATGCAGTCCAACCGCGTTGTTTCAACTTAACATATATTTGGGGACCTTAGCTGTTGGTCTGGGTTCTTTCCCTCTCGGACATGGACCTTAGCACCCATGCCCTCACTGCCGCACAACATTTATTAGCATTCGGAGTTTGTCAGGAATTGGTAGGCGATGAAACCCCCGCATCCAATCAGTAGCTCTACCTCTAATAAACTTTTTGCGACGCTGCACCTAAATGCATTTCGGAGAGTACGAGCTATCTCCCAGTTTGATTGGCCTTTCACCCCTACCCACAGGTCATCCGAAGACTTTTCAACGTCAACCGGTTCGGTCCTCCACTCTGTGTTACCAGAGCTTCAACCTGCCCATGGGTAGATCACAAGGTTTCGCGTCTAATCCTACTAACTATGCGCCCTATTCAGACTCGCTTTCGCTCCGGCTCCGGTACTTAATACCTTAACCTCGCTAGTAAAATTAACTCGTAGGCTCATTATGCAAAAGGCACGCCGTCACAGCTTTACGCTGCTCCGACCGCTTGTAGGCGTACGGTTTCAGGTTCTATTTCACCCTTCTATTCGAAGTGCTTTTCACCTTTCCTTCACAGTACTTGTTCACTATCGGTCTTTCAGGAGTATTTAGCCTTGGAGGATGGTCCCCCCATATTCAGACAGGATTTCACGTGTCCCGCCCTACTCATTTATCATCTTATTATGCCTTTCATATACGGGGCTATCACCCTCTACGGCTGTTCTTTCCAGAACATTCTATTAAACATAAAAAGACTTTTGGGCTAATCCGCTTTCGCTCGCCACTACTTACGGAATCTCTTCGATTTCTTTTCCTCCGGGTACTTAGATGTTTCAGTTCTCCGGGTTTGCTCCTCCTAAGAGGTGACATGTCTTCAACATGCCGGGTTGCCCCATTCGGACATCTGCGGATCTATTCGTGTGTGCCAATCCCCGCAGCTTTTCGCAGCTTACCACGTCCTTCTTCGCCTCTGAAAGCCTAGGCATCCGCCATACGCCCTTAACGATTTCTTTCCTATTGGTTACTCAAGCGCTTTATGCGCTCGGTTTTCTCTTTGTGATGTCTTTACCGTTAATGTCAATGATCTTAATGTCTTCTTGTACAACTGATGAACAGATGTTGTTTTTGGCTCCATCCGTAACTTTTAAATCAGTCTTCCAAAACTGTGGAGAATAAGGGAGTCGAACCCTTGACCTCCTGCGTGCAAGGCAGGCGCTCTAGCCAGCTGAGCTAATTCCCCCTCTAGTCAGATGTTAGATGTTAGTAATTAGATATTAGTAAAAAACTAACTTCTAATTTCTAATTTCTAACCTCTATTTCAATTAGTAGTCTCGGGCAGGCTCGAACTGCCGACCTCTACATTATCAGTGTAGCGCTCTAACCAGCTGAGCTACGAGACTTCATTTAATTTTAAATTTTAAATTTTGAATTTTAAATTAATTTTCAAATCTAAAATCTATAATTTATAATCTAAAATCTCTTCTTCCCTATTACTAATTTCTAGTGGGTTATGTTTTTATATTTAAATTATAAGTAATGGGTAATAAGTAATATGATCTTCCAAACTGTTACACTTGGCTCTTTTTACTTTTACCTTTTTACTTATAAACCAACCAAACAAAAAACTAAAGCTTTACTTTGAACAAGTACTTTGTGTCTAAGACACTGATTTTGTTTAACGTCTTTAAGACGCTCTAAAATGAGATGTTCCAGCCGCACCTTCCGGTACGGCTACCTTGTTACGACTTAGCCCTAGTTACCTGTTTTACCCTAGGCAGCTCCTGTTACGGTCACCGACTTCAGGTACCCCAGACTTCCATGGCTTGACGGGCGGTGTGTACAAGGCCCGGGAACGTATTCACCGCGCCATGGCTGATGCGCGATTACTAGCGATTCCAGCTTCATAGAGTCGAGTTGCAGACTCCAATCCGAACTGAGACCGGCTTTCGAGATTTGCATCACATCACTGTGTAGCTGCCCTCTGTACCGGCCATTGTATTACGTGTGTGGCCCAAGGCGTAAGGGCCGTGATGATTTGACGTCATCCCCACCTTCCTCTCTACTTGCGTAGGCAGTCTCACTAGAGTCCCCAACTTAATGATGGCAACTAGTGACAGGGGTTGCGCTCGTTGCAGGACTTAACCTAACACCTCACGGCACGAGCTGACGACAACCATGCAGCACCTTGAAAAATGTCCGAAGAAAAGTCTATTTCTAAACCTGTCATTTCCCATTTAAGCCTTGGTAAGGTTCCTCGCGTATCATCGAATTAAACCACATAATCCACCGCTTGTGCGGGCCCCCGTCAATTCCTTTGAGTTTCAAACTTGCGTTCGTACTCCCCAGGTGGCTAACTTATCACTTTCGCTTAGTCTCTGAATCCGAAAACCCAAAAACGAGTTAGCATCGTTTACGGCGTGGACTACCAGGGTATCTAATCCTGTTCGCTCCCCACGCTTTCGTCCATCAGCGTCAGTTGTTGCTTAGTAACCTGCCTTCGCAATTGGTGTTCTAAGTAATATCTATGCATTTCACCGCTACACTACTTATTCCAGCTACTTCAACAACACTCAAGACATGCAGTATCAATGGCAGTTTCACAGTTAAGCTGTGAGATTTCACCACTGACTTACACATCCGCCTACGGACCCTTTAAACCCAATAAATCCGGATAACGCTTGCACCCTCCGTATTACCGCGGCTGCTGGCACGGAGTTAGCCGGTGCTTATTCGTATAGTACCTTCAGCTACCCTCACGAGGGTAGGTTTATCCCTATACAAAAGAAGTTTACAACCCATAGGGCCGTCGTCCTTCACGCGGGATGGCTGGATCAGGCTCGCACCCATTGTCCAATATTCCTCACTGCTGCCTCCCGTAGGAGTCTGGTCCGTGTCTCAGTACCAGTGTGGGGGATCACCCTCTCAGGCCCCCTAAAGATCGCAGACTTGGTGAGCCGTTACCTCACCAACTATCTAATCTTGCGCGTGCCCATCTCTATCCACCGGAGTTTTCAATTTAAAATGATGCCATTCTAAATATTATGGGGTATTAATCTTCCTTTCGAAAGGCTATCCCCCTGATAAAGGCAGGTTGCACACGTGTTCCGCACCCGTACGCCGCTCTCTGGATCCCGAAAGATCCATACCGCTCGGCTTGCATGTGTTAGGCCTCCCGCTAGCGTTCATCCTGAGCCAGGATCAAACTCTCCATTGTATGTTTGTCTGACTCACTCAAAGTTTTTTAACGCTTTAGTTTTTCCTTACTTGGTTGTTATATTGTATGTCAATGATCTTTTTATCTTTCGCTTTATAACGAAGCAATCTTTCTGTCAGTGTCGCTCCGTATTTGCGAGTGCAAAAGTAAAACTTTATTTTTTAATGACCAAATGTTTCTGAAGAAAATTTTAAAGTTTTTTAAGTAACCTTAACTCTTCTAAAACCCTCAATCTCTATACTCCTGCGCTCCCTCTAATTGGGACTGCAAAGATACTAACTATTTTTAAACTGACAACTTTTTTCTCAAAAAATTGTAAAGTTTTTTTCGTCCGTCTCTTTTTTGAAGTAATATCGTTTATGCCCACCTAAAGGCTCTTCTGCGCTACTGATTATCTCTCGTTTTCAGTGGGGCAAAGATAATAACTTATTACAAAGCAAAACAAGTTTAGTTAACATAAA
>NZ_SDLV01000036.1 GCF_004916905.1 Chryseobacterium candidae | reverse complement strand
AACAACAATTAAAAGAACTTAGCAGAAGAATAGAAGAGGCTAAGAAGCAAGAGCAGCAAGAAAAGAGGTTAGATTTGTCAGGGTTATCTTTAAATAACGAGGCTTTACTTAGAGCGATGTCTGAAATAGAGAAGATTTCGGGTATGACGGAACTTGATTTAGGTGGCAACAATCTTAATAAATTACCTAGCAATATATTCACCCTAATAAATCTTAAGAGATTGAAGTTAGATAGGAATAAATTTACAGATCTTCCTGAAGAGTTTGAATTATTGGATAATCTTGAAAAATTAGATGTAAGTCACAACAGACTTTTGTACCTACCTGACAAGATTGGTCGTTCATCAAACCTTAAAGATCTGAATGTTTCAAACAATGAACTCTTATTTCTTCCTGACTTATCAGGATTTAGAAAACTCGAACGTTTAGATTTAAGTA
>NZ_SDLV01000035.1 GCF_004916905.1 Chryseobacterium candidae | reverse complement strand
AATATAATTATCTAAATTTACCTGGAAAAGTTACCCAAAACTCCAAAGTAACAGATTATATTTACAGAGCAGACGGCGTGAAGGTAAGAAAAGTTTTCGGTACAGAAACAACCGATTATCTGGATGGTTTTCAGTATGTAAATTCTGCATTGAAATTCTTCCCTACGGTGGAAGGATATTTTAATGTTGAAACCGGAAAATATGTGTACAATTATACTGATCATCTTGGAAATACAAGATTAAGCTACGCTAAAAGTGGAGCAGGATTAGAGATCATTGAAGAGAGTAACTATTACCCGTTTGGATTGAAGCATGAGGGATATAATGCTTTATTAGGAAATCCAGCGTATAAATACAAGTACAATGGGAAGGAGCTACAAGAGACAGGGATGTATGATTATGGCTGGAGAAATTACATGCCTGATGTGGGGCGTTGGACGCAGTTAGATCCATTAGTTGAAAATACAGAAGATCCTTATGCCTATGTTTATAATAATCCGATAATTTTAATGGATCCTGATGGAAGAGCTCCAGATGATGGTGGAGATGATGATTGTTGTAATGAATTTTTTACTGGGGTAAAAGAGGGTTTTGTGGGAACATTCAAAGGAATTGGAAATTTCATAGCTCATCCTATTGATGGAACAAAAAATGCAGTTAAAAATTACACTTGGAGTGATTATGGTGATAGTGTAGCTAATTCTATGACATTTGGTATTTATGGAACGGCTAAAACAGCAGGAGCACTGATACAAGGAGATTCTAAAACAGCAGGGAAAACAACAGGGGAAAAAGCAGCAGAAGTTATTATTGTTGCGGCTACAGATGGGTTGGGAAGAGGAATTAAAGGTATAAGAAATGCTAAAGATCCTGGCTTAGGAAATCAGTTCAAAACAAAAACGACTTCGCAGGTAAATAATGCAATGGAAAAACAAGTTAACAAAGGGAAATTAGATAAAGTTTATACAGACCCTAAAAGTGGTTCAACTTCTTATAAAAATAAGAAATCTGGTTATTCATATAATGTAGATACTGGAAAATCAGGGAAAACGGGAAAAAAAGTAGAGCCTGCACATATTGATGTTAACTATCCAAATCCTAAGCCTAAAAACATGCCACCTAAGAAAAAATTACCAACAAAAGAAGATTAATATGATATCATTTATAAATTACAAAGGTGTTCCTGAACAATTAGAGGTTATTGTTGATAAACAAGGAATAGAGGAATTAATAGAATATTTAAAATTTGTTAAGCAAAGTGAAGATCATATACACTTAACATTAGGAACAGAGTTACACGAATACCCTGAAAATCTAGAGCCAGGGGTTATAAATGTAAAATCAGTAAGATTAGAATTTTATAAATCTGATATTTTAGATTCCGATGTCAAAGTTTTATAAATTTCCCCTCCTCATTGCTGGAGCAAGCGTCGAGCTTATGCTATGATGACAATAATAGAACCACCGCTCTGGCGGTGGTTTTCTTGTTTTGTATTAGGAAACAGAACTAAAGTGCTACAATATTTTTAAGTTTAGAAGCTTTGATAAAAGCATCGATGGTTGCAAAAATATGAGCTTTTGTATCGCTGTCGAGTTCTTGTATTGCTTTTAGTTTTTTCAGCGTGTCGTTGTAAATCTGTTCGTATTGTCCGTCTTTTACGAGATAATCAAGTGTAACTCCGCTACGCAAAGTTTATAACTTTGCGCAGATAAAAAATAAACCCTCCCTCTGCTGGTGCAAGTGTCTCGCTCGTGTCCCATGGTTATATAAATAAGTTCTAATAATTATACTTCTCATCCAATATAATTATCTAAATTTACCTGGAAAAGTTACCCAAAACTCCAAAGTAACAGATTATATTTACAGAGCAGACGGCGTGAAGGTAAGAAAAGTTTTCGGTACAGAAACAACCGATTATCTGGATGGTTTTCAGTATGTAAATTCTGCATTGAAATTCTTCCCTACGGTGGAAGGATATTTTAATGTTGAAACCGGAAAATATGTGTACAATTATACTGATCACCTTGGAAATGTCAGGTTAAGTTATGCCAAGAATGGAGCAGGCACAGAGATCATTGAAGAAAGTAATTATTATCCTTTTGGATTGAAGCATGAGGGGTATAATGGATTAACAGGCAACCCAGCATATAACTATAAGTACAACGGTAAGGAGCTTCAGGAGACTGGGATGTATGATTATGGAGCGAGAATGTATATGCCGGATTTGGGAAGATGGGGTGTTTTGGATCCGTTGGCAGAGAAAATGACAAGACACAGTCCTTATAACTATGCGTTTAATAATCCTATTAGATTTATTGACCCTGATGGAAGGGAAGGAAAAGGATGGATTAAATCAGTTGTTGATGGACAAACATCTTGGACTTATGACAAAGATGTTCATTCGCTACAAGATGCAAAAGATAAAAAATATACTGGTGCTACAGAATATCAAGATGCCTTAACAATAACTGGGACAAGTAATGGACAACAAAATTATCAATATACTTTAGATGCTTCAGGTGTGGCAACCGACTCTAGTGGAAAAGTAATGACAGAATCTTTTACAACCGGGGCAGGAACTCAAATTGGAGTTAATCCTGACAGTCAAATGTTGGCTTCTATTGGCAGTATACAAGGAGGAACAGGATTTTATGCTGGACTTACTGGTAGTATTTTAGTTGGAGGAGGAATTACAGCTTCATTAGGTCTTGTACAAGACGGGAATGGTCATGTAGAAACATATTTTACATTAGGCGGAGGCTTAGGTTTTGGTGTTTCAGGAGGTATTGAGGGAGGTGCAATCATCCCGACAGATCCCAATCACACATTTGTTACTTCTGAATTTAGAGGTACAAGTATTACATATTCTGGAGGAGAAGGACTTGTTAATGGCTCTTTTGGAGGAACATTTAGTGATAAATATAAGGGGTTTAAAAATGCTGATAATTTTGATATGTCTCATTTTGGAGTACACACTCCAGATGGATACAGAACCAAAGGCTTTGGAATTATTAAGGGAAGTGCAGGTCTGCCTGTTTCTTGGGCAAAAACAAATACTTGGGTAAGTGGAAAATAAAATTATTCAAATAGATGGTAGGATTAAAAATTATATAAAATATTGTTTTCTTGCTATATTTTTTGTTATTTTCTTTTTAGTTTTTTTCCGTAAGAAAACAACCGAAAACAGTCTAATTGATTATGAAATACATGCGAAAGTTGTTGATATTTATAGAGATAGGAATGAACATAATTTTTTATTTGTAAAATATTCCAATGGTTCGGTAGAATTATTAGATTATCCATATAAAATTGGAGATTCCATATCAAAAAAGAAAGGAGACTCAATAGAATATATACTTAGGAACGGTACTTGGTTGAAAAATAACTTAATTCAACAGGACAAAAAAACAAATATTAAATAAATGACTAGTCCTGAAAAAGGTTGACTAGTTTAATATTTCAAATATACTTAAATCAGAGTAGGAATTTTCCTATTCTGATTTTGTTTTTTGTATGTTTTTAATTTCACGTTATTTTTCATATGCACTTGGCTACCGGGGAGAGCAAGGTAGAATAGCGCCCAATATTCTGGAGAGGAACTTTAAGGCAGATCAGCCCAACAGAAAATGGGCCACTGATGTGACAGAATTTAACGTTTCGGGCAGTAAATTGTATCTTTCGCCGATAATTGACCTTTACAATGGCGAGATTATCAGTTACGATCTTTCGGAAAGGCCAGCCTTTGCACAGGTTATGAATATGCTCAAAAAAGGACTCAGAAAAATCAAGAATACTGAAAACCTCATTATCCACTCTGATCAAGGCTGGCAATATCAGATGAAAGCCTATCAGCATCTGTTAAGAGAAAAAGGCATTATCCAAAGTATGTCCCGCAAAGGAAACTGTCTGGATAATGCAGTAATAGAAAATTTCTTTGGAACTTTAAAATCTGAAATGTTCCATACCAAGAAATTTAAAACCATTGATGAACTCCCCCGCTCCCGCACGATTACATCGTGTGGTGAAGTTATAATTATAAAACCACTGCACAGCAGTGGTTTTTATCTTTTATCTCTTATTTTCCAAGCAGCTTTTCCAGCCTGCTCATCATTTCATCCTTTTCCTTTAGCATGCGTTCATACAACGCAATTTTTTCTTCGTGAAGGGAAATTAACTTTTCTATTGGATGAAAGTTTATTGTACCATAGTTAAAAGAGTTACTAAAAGCATGCTCTCCAAAGGTATTAGCAATAACATTCACAGCCTGCTCCTCATCAAAATTTTGAAAAGCTTCTACAGGAATTTTCAGCACTTCGGATATTTTTTCGAGCAACTGGTTTTCAATGGTTTCTTTTTGTTCAAGTAAAGAGATCTTCTTTTGGTTCCAGTCTTCACCTAAATCAAGAGCCAATGCTTCCTGCTTTATTCCAAGCATTTCTCTGAAACGTTTTACATTTCTTCCCTGATGTATTTTGTAGTCCATTCTTTAATCAATTTGTGAAGATTCAAAGATAATACATTCTGTAAAGTAAAGGTTAAAAAATATCCGGTAAAATATCCTGTTATACCTGTAAAAGTGCCGGGAGCTGGTGTATCAAATGTCTTCAACAGGTTCGGAAGTGCTTTTGGCCACTATAGAAAGTGTCTGCAGCTGCTCATTAATTGGTTATAGCCATTTCGTAAACTGCCTGAAGCCATTTAAGAAATGCCTTCACACACTTTGGTAAGTATCTCCGGGCACTTTATCAAATAGGTATAACTATTTTACAACCGCCTCAAACGTTTTCATAACTTCCTACAGCCTTTTACTCAAGCAGCTGGAGACCGTTATGGAACGCCCTTCAGTCCCTTATATAACCGGGTATAGCCCCTTATCCAAGGGGGTAGAAGGAGTTGATGAAGGGGGATCGTATCTTATAAAAGTGGCTGATGATTGTATTTTCTGATAGATTTTACATAAAACCTCCGCTGCAATTCATTGCAGCGGAGGTTTTTTATATTTTCAAACCATTTATTCTTCCTCTCTTTCTCCTAGAGATTCTTTCAGCTTGATGAGTTCAGCTTTTACAAACTCCAGGCGGTCAATCAGAGTGATGGTTTCTGAAATTTTACTGTTGGTGGTCAGAGCGATGCGGGCACCGTCCAGCGTGTATCCTTTTTCTTTTACCAGATGGTAGATCATCTGAAGATTTTTGATGTCTTCAGGAGTGAAATACCGGTTTCCTTTTCTGTTTTTTTTAGGCTTGATAATCGGGAATTCCTGTTCCCAGTAACGTATTAATGAAGTGTTTACATCGAATGCTTTCGCAACTTCTCCTATAGAATAATACAGTTTATCAGGTAAATTTATTTTCATTTTACAACTCCTAAACTTCAAAGATAAAAATTTTTTAAAGTTTAATCCAAAATATATTGTAAAAAGTGCGGTCATACTTTGTTTCAAAGGTATTTATGGGGTTAAATTTATCATTCAGAAACAATGTTTGTTGTCGCAGATATAAAGGATCATGATAAACTGGTTCTTTTTTGTCTAAATTTGTGAATGCTTACGATATATACATATAAATGAATCCGATTTCTGTTCTTCATATTGACCTTTTTCAGGCGGGTAAAAATACTTCAGATTTTTATTTTAACACAATGAAGAATCATTTGGTGGTGGGACATCGTCATATAGAAAAGCCTCACAGACATGATTTCTATGCTGCGGTTCTTTTTACCAAAGGAACAGGAGTACATGAAATAGATTTTCAGAGGTATGAAGTTTCGGAAGGAAGTCTTTTCTTTCTGTCGCCGGGGCAGATTCACAGCTGGGAGCTTTCGGAGGATATTGACGGGTATATTTTCTTTTGTTCCCAGGAGTTTTATGAAATGCATTATGTAAATCAGAAACTCAGAAATTTTCCCTTTTTCGGGTCTGTATCTTTTCCGAGAAAACTGCAGTTGGATGCTGGTGAGCTTAAGAAAAATATTAGCTTATTTCAGGAATTGGGGGAAGAACATCAGACTAAAAGTATCATGAAAGAAGGTCTGATTTTATCATTGATGTCTCAGATTTTTATCAATGCTGCCAGGTTGTTTTCAAGGGACTTTGATACAATGGATTCTGCTGCAGGACTTTCTTATTTTAAACATTATCAGGATTTTGAAAATCTGATTGAACAAAACTTCACAAAACATAAATCCATTACCTATTATGCTTCTTTATTAGGTATCTCATCCAAACATCTGAACAGGATTGTGCAAACTGTTGTTCAGAAAACGGCTACTGATATAATTACAGAAAGAGTGGTACTGGAAGCCAAAAGAATGCTCATGTATCTGGATGAAAGCCTCGTAGAAATTGCTTTTCGTTTAGGATATGAAGAATATTCCTACTTTGTAAGAGTATTCCGGAAAAGTTCCGGAATGACTCCTACGCAGTTTATGAGGAAATATAAGGCTTAATGAGTGTAAAGCTCAAGGTTTATGAATTAAAGTAATAGAAGGAGGAGGAAAGTGGGATTATTGTGAACCACCCCGTCAAAAATTCTTTGAATTTTCGCCACCCCTCCAGCGGAGGGGAATTAGGGAAATATCAACTACTATTCTTATCCCTGCAACCTATCATCTATCATCTTCAGCCTAAAGAGCCAACTTAAACGGTCCTTCAAAAGTAGTTTCAAACGAATCTACCAGCTGTCCTTTTTCATCAAATACTCCGATGACCATGTTTTGTTTTGAGAATTTAATTTCGTCTTCAGGAAAGGAAATGTTGATGTTTCCTTTCAGGATCTGATCCCCTTTCAATATGATTTTTTCAGAACCGAAGTAGGTTATTTCTGCATTCGTGGGCGTGATCACTTTAATGGTAAGGGTCTTTTTCTCGTTGGATTTATTCAGAAGGGTATAAATAAAAGTGTTGGTGATTTTACCGTTTTTAACAAAGAATGTAGAACCTGCCGGTTTGATGAATTTGGCTTCCATAGAACCACGGTCGTACATTAAAAATCCCAGGAATCCAATTAACAACGCAAGGATAACAGTTGTTGCTTTCATTCTTGGCGTAAAGCGGAATTTATCCTGGTTTTCAATCTCAGCTTCTGTGGCATAACGTACCAGCCCTTTAGGTAAACCAACTTTCTCCATGATTTCATCACAGGCATCGATGCAGGCTGTACAGTTCACACATTCCAGCTGCTGTCCGTTTCTGATATCAATCCCTGTAGGGCATACCACAACGCATTGGTTACAGTCTATACAATCTCCTTTTCCTGCCGCTTTTCTGTCTTCGTTATTTCTCCATTTTGCGCGGCCTTCACCTCTTTTAAAATCATAATATACATTGATGGTCTGCTTATCAATCAATACTCCTTGCAGTCTTCCGTAAGGACAAACCAGCGTACAAACCTGCTCACGAAGCCATGCGAAAACAAAATAGAACGCCAGCGTAAAGAAGATCATAACTATAAACTTCAGTGAGTTGCCTTCAGGTCCTTCACTCATAATGCGGAAAACCTCTTCGTATCCTACAATATACATGAACATAAAGTGGGAAATAACCAATGAAATTAAAAGGAAAACAGACCATTTCGTCAGTCTTTTTCGTATTTTCTCTGCATCCCATTCCTGTCTGTCCAGCTTCATCTGCTTATTTCGGTCACCTTCAATCCAGTATTCGATTTTGCGGAAAACCATTTCCATAAAAAGAGTCTGAGGACACAGCCAGCCACAGAATATTCTTCCGAAAACGACCGTAAACAACATCACAAAAATAACAGAAGTTACAGCGCCTAAAGCCAGGATAAAAAAATCCTGCAGATAAAAGGGCTGTCCAAGGATAAAAAACTTTCTGTCGATCACGTTAATGAGAAGAAAAGGATTATTATTGATCTTTACAAAAGGCAGCCCAAAGAAAATAGCAAGAAGAAGATAGCTGGTGTAATTCCTGTAGTTGGTATACTTTCCTTTTGGTTTTCTTGGGAAAATCCATTTTCTTTTCCCGGTTTCATCCATGGTTCCCACGGAATTTCTGAAATCTTCATTTTCAATTTCCAAAGACTTGATATTGTTGGACTCTGCGCTCATTGTTTATGCTATAAAGTATTTTGGTACAATTTTCATCCTGACCGGTCTTATTTTCAGATTGATGTTTCTATGAAAAAATGATCGATTCTGGTATTGCAAAGCTCCGGATTATATCTTTTTATTACTAATATGATCTACTTCCAAAATAGGATAATTAGGACATTTTGTCTCTGTTGTTTTTATTGTATCAAAATGAGAAAATATTTTGATACTTTTGGCCCATATCGTAAATTGCAGCATTAAAAATGAAGTATGAAGAATATCTTTAAAATAAGTATGATTGGTTTGGTTTTCGCATTGGTAAACTGTCAATCAGTAAATTATAGTAAAATGTTTTATGAAGGAGTACAGCCGGAAATGGTTTCCGACAAGTTCAGTTTCACAGAAGGGCCATCAGCAGATAAAGAAGGGAATGTTTATTTCACCGATCAGCCTAATGATAAGATTTATTATTGGGATTGGAAAAGCAATAAGGTGATAGAGTTTTTAGATAAAACAGGAAGGGCCAACGGAACTCACTTTGATAAAGATGGATATTTGATTACCTGTTCAGACGATCAGGGAGAGATCTGGAAGATATCCAAAGATAAAAAAGTAGAAATTCTGCTAAAAGGTTTTGAAGGGAAAAGACTGAACGGTCCCAATGATGTATGGAATGATGAATTTGGAGGAATGTATTTTACAGACCCTTTGTATGAAAGAGACTACTGGATAGGCTTCAAACAGGAAATCCAGCATAAAAGCCTTTATTACAGGGATAGGACAGGAAAAGTCACCAAACTGGATACATTCACACAGCCCAATGGAATTGTAGGAAGTGAGAAATTAAAGAAATTATATATTTCTGATATTGACGCCGGACAAACCTATGTATATGATATACTGGGAGAAGGAAAATTGTCTGAGAAAAAACTGTTCTGCGAAATGGGTTCAGACGGAATGGAGCTGGATAAACATGGAAATCTTTATCTGACAGGAGACGGTGTACATGTTTTCAGCCGTTTGGGAAAGAAAATCTATCATATTTCTATTCCTGAGAAATGGACATCCAACGTGGCTTTTGGAGGAAAAAATAATGATATTCTGTTCATTACTGCCTCAAAATCTGTATATACTTTCCCTACAAGGGTGAGGGGGATTAAATAGTTTTATGCCATAGCGACGAAGCAACCTCTTTTTATTACAGATGAGATTGCTTCACTTCGTTCGCAATGACAATTTAGGGGAAAGTCTAATAAGCAATCTCCATTTTCACTTTCTTACCTTTCAGTTTTTCATTCTGAAGTTTTCTTAAAAGAGCATTTACTTTATTTCTGGCAACGGCAACATAGGATGTAGTGTCCTTTACTTCAATAATTCCTACATCTTCTTTCTGAAGCTCTCCCTTCTTTAGCAGATATCCTACAATATCCACTTTGTTCACTTTGTCTTTTTTTCCTGCACTGATGTAAACAGTCTGGAAAGGTGTTTTTTGCGGAACTCTGGTAAATCCGGCAACACTTTCTTCAGGAGTATCATTTTTAATGAACGGGAAATTTTCCTCTTCAGTCATGATCAGGTAGACAAAACCTTTGGCATTCATTCTTGCGGTACGTCCGTTTCTGTGGATGAAGGCATCTTCTTTTGGAGGAAGCTGGTAATGAACAATAGATTCTACCTCAGGAATATCAAGTCCGCGGGCAGCTAAGTCAGTTGTGATAAGAATTCTTGCAGAGTCATTACGGAATTTCAGCAATGCACGCTCTCTTTCATCCTGTTCCATCCCGCCATGGAAAGTTTCTCTGTCGATTCCCATCTGGTGAAGAAGTTCAGAAATACGGTCTACAGCATCACGGTGGTTGCAGAAGATCAAAGTTCTTTTATTTCCGATTTTACAAACCAGATTGAAAAGCGTATCCAGTTTCTCCTCAGGAATAGTCATCACTTTTCTCAGCTGCAGGTCTGGTTTTATATCATTTTCTTTAAGGAAGCTGATTACTTTTTCATCTTTTAAGCCCGTAAAAGCCGGAATTTCATCCATAGCCGTGGCAGATGTTAAAATTCTTTGAGAAAGTCCCTTTAGAGAATTGGAAATGAATTCCATATCATCATGAAAACCCAGTTCCAGAGCTTTGTCGAATTCATCAAGAACCAGCGTTTTAATCGTTTTCGGATCAAAATTGTTATTTCTTAAGTGGTAAACAACTCTTCCCGGAGTTCCAATCAATACAGCAGGAGCTTCAATCAGATTATTAACCTCAATTTTTTTGTCATGCCCTCCATAGCAGACAGAAACTTTAAAATCTGTCCCCATGGATTTAAAAACCTGCTCAATCTGTAAGGCAAGTTCCCGGGCCGGAACCAATATCAATGCCTGAACACCCTGAACATTTTTTTTCAGATTCCTGAGAACAGGAAATAAAAAGGCTAGCGTTTTTCCGGATCCCGTAGGAGAGAGTAAAACAATGTCTGTATTGTTTTCAGACGTTTTATAAGTAGATTTCTGCATTTGATTCATATCCTGAATCTGCAGTTTTTGATAGATCGGCTGTAATTCCATGCTGCAAAGGTAGTGAATTTTGGAGTTTGAGGGTTTAGAGTGGAAGAGTTTGAGGGTTTGAGAGTTTGAGGGGATAGGATAGTGTGGGCCTACTTTAATTCTGTATTACTGTCATTCTGAATGAAGCGAAGCGAAATGAAGAATCTCATTTTGTCTTCTACTTATTATGGATACTTCAGGAACTGCTTTCGTAAACTTTCAGTGTATGCTCAGTGTGACAGCGGATATTGCCTCATTCTGAATTTAAGACAGTTAGTATTAGAATGTCATGCTGAGACCAGCCGAAGCGTTCTTTTAATCAAGATGTTGATTTTTAAATATATAAGTTAGATGTCAGCGTGCTGGAATCTATTGTTTATTTTAAATAAAATTCATATCTTTGCACCCACTTTTGTGGCGAAAAGGTTTGAAGGGTAAATTACTTACAATTAATTACTTCCGTATTTTTTAATCTGCATTTATTCAAACCGTTAAAAAAGAAGGAATACAAATTTTATTAGAAAATGTCAAAAGAGACAAATTCAGCAGAGGTTTTATTAAACCAAAACGTAGCACCAGAACAATTTGATTGGGATTCATTCGAATCAGGTCTTGATGCAGATGCGAGAAAAGAAAAAAGCGATTTAGAGGAAATCTACAACGGATCATTAAACAACCTGGACGATAATGACGTTTTAGTTGGTAAAGTTGTAAGATTAACTGATAAAGAAGCTATCGTAGACATCAACTTCAAATCTGAAGGTGTTATCTCTCTTAATGAATTCCGTTACAACCAAGGCCTTAAAGTAGGTGACGAGGTAGAAGTAATGGTTGACAAGAGAGAAGACAAAACCGGACAATTACAGTTATCTCACAGAAAAGCTAGAACGCTTAAAGCTTGGGATAAAGTAAACGAACTTCACGAAACTGGAGAAATCGTTAACGGTTTTGTTAAATCAAGAACTAAAGGTGGTATGATCGTTGACGTTCACGGAATCGAAGCATTCTTACCTGGTTCTCAAATTGACGTTAAGCCAATTAAAGATTACGATCAGTTCGTAGGAAAAACTATGGAGTTCAAAGTTGTGAAAATCAACCCTGAGTTCAAAAACGTAGTAGTTTCTCACAAAGCATTGATCGAAGCAGATATCGAAGGTCAGAAAAAAGAAATCATCGCTCAGCTTGAAAAAGGTCAGGTTCTTGAAGGAACTGTTAAGAACATTACTTCTTACGGTGTATTCATTGACTTAGGAGGTGTAGATGGATTGATCCACATTACAGACCTTTCTTGGTCTAGAGTGAACCACCCATCTGAAATCCTAGAAGACGGACAAACTGTAAAAGTGGTTATCCTTGATTTCGATGATGAGAAAACAAGAATCCAGTTAGGTATGAAGCAATTAGAAG
Organism: Chryseobacterium candidae; assembly: GCF_004916905.1. Lineage (GTDB taxonomy): Bacteria > Bacteroidota > Bacteroidia > Flavobacteriales > Weeksellaceae > Chryseobacterium > Chryseobacterium candidae. Next base: position 1,027 of record NZ_SDLV01000035.1, on the reverse strand, counting down.
CTCATCCTTGGGATGCTCTTTCTGCTGACATGAAAGTAGGAGACAAAGTAAAAGGAAAAGTAGTAGTTCTTGCTGACTATGGTGCATTCGTAGAAATTGCTCCAGGTGTTGAAGGATTAATCCACGTTTCTGAAATGTCTTGGTCTACTCACTTAAGATCTGCCGGAGATTTCGTAAAAGTAGGTGATGAAGTAGAAGCTGAAGTATTAACTTTAGATAGAGAAGAAAGAAAAATTTCTCTTGGTATCAAGCAATTGTCTAAAGATCCATGGGAAAACATCGAAGCTAAGTATCCTGTAGGATCTCAGCATGTAGGAACTGTAAGAAACTTCACTAACTTTGGTGTATTCGTAGAGTTAGAAGAAGGTATCGACGGATTAATCTACATCTCTGATCTTTCTTGGACTAAGAAAATCAAGCACCCATCTGAGTTCTGCGCAGTAGGTGATAAATTAGACGTTGTAGTTCTTGAATTAGATATCCAGGCTAGAAGATTATCTCTAGGTCACAAGCAATTGACTGAAAACCCATGGGATAAATTCGAAACCAAATATGCTGAAGGAACTATCCACGCTGGTAAAGCTGTAGAAGTTCACGATAAAGGAGCTTCTGTTCAATTCGAAGATGCTGAAGTAGAAGCATTCTGCCCTTCAAGATTATTAGAGAAAGAAGATGGATCTAAAATCAAAAAAGGTGAAGATGCTCAATTCAAAGTAATCGAATTCAACAAAGAATTCAAGAGAGTAGTCGTATCTCACACAGGTATCTTCAGAGACGAAGAAAAGAAAAACGTTAAAGAATCTTCTTCTAGAAACGTAAGTTCTTCTTCTAACAACGAAGAAAGATCTACTCTTGGAGACATCGATGCATTAGCAGAGTTGAAAAGAAAAATGGAAGAAGGTAAATAATCTTTGAACCATTGATAAATAAGGAGCCGCTCAAATGAGCGGCTTTTTTTATGCGCATAAGGCAGGAGTGTAAAATGGGATCAAGCGCAAAATTTGGGGACTAGGCAAAAAGTTTAGCT
>NZ_SDLV01000034.1 GCF_004916905.1 Chryseobacterium candidae | reverse complement strand
AGCTAAACTTTTTGCCTAGTCCCCAAATTTTGCGCTTGATCCAAAAGAAATCAGAAAGAAAACGAACAGCTTTTTCATAATAATATCATTGAAAAAAAAATTCAGGACGTGACAAGATATAAAAACAAAAAAACCTCTAAATAACATAGAGGTTTTTTCTGAGGTACCTAGCGGATTCGAACCGCTGTAGATGGTGTTGCAGACCACTGCCTAGCCGCTCGGCCAAAGTACCATTTTTACCATTTTTGAGGTGTGCAAATATAGTAAAATTTCTTTATGAACAAAAGTTTTTAAGCAATTTCTTTCTTTCCAAGATCCTCAATTTCGCTTTTTGCTTGAATTTCAGCCTGATAATTTTTCATGTTAATTACCCTTGTTTCACTCCATTTGTCATGCCAGCCATTTATACCAAGAAATGATATCCCATCAAAAGGAACAATTCGGGAAAGACTTCTGTAAATAATTTGCTGGGTGGTTGGTTTTGTACCATCTGTACTGATTACTTGGGTTCCTGTAATATACTTTGCAACTGTTCTTCCATCTAAATGGTTTTCCATCAAAAAATAATAAAGACAATAATTGAAATTTCCAATAAAGAACTGCCATAATATATTTCCATTACTATATAAGTAGAAAAACTCAATTGAAGTTACTTCGTAAAGAAAATTAGCGAGAATAGAAAGAAGGTAATTAATAACAGATAGTATTATAAAATCGAGAAAATAATTGGCAAGTCTAACCCATGATGAGGCTTTATTATATTCAACAACATTTAGAATTCTTTTCATATGTAAAATTATTAGTTTTTTAGTTTAGTTTTAAGTTTGAAATTTTAGAATCCATTGACGAGCAGCTTTAATGAGGCGTTCGTATCAATAACGGCAGTGATTCCCGTATTGCTGAGTAAAATTTTACTAGGTTTAAGATTGAAAACTTTTCCGCTCATCTTTAATCCTTTATAATATTCTTTGTTAAAGGCTTCTTCAATGCTTTTTCTCGAGATTTCTTCCAGTTCCTGAGTGGGAATACCATATTCTTCTTCAATCATTTTTACGATTTTCCCCTGAAATAGGAGAGAAGCGGTTTTCTGCAGAATATTGGTCGTTTTCAGCTTAAATTTGGTTTCTGACAAAACAATTTTCCTTTTTGTTTCATCATACACCGGAATTCCTGAAATAATAGAAGTACCTTTTATATAACCATCAGTCTGCGCTTCAATAACCACTCTGTCATCAACACCGTACACTCTGATATCGGTTACTTTTACTTTAGAATCCCGCACATCAAACTCCTTATTCAGGAAAGTTTTTCTCGCCATACTGCTTGCTTCAGTAAAAGGAATATTGGCTGTAGTCTGCAGAATAAACTTGTCAGCAACTGCAGGGGTTGTATTAAAATTGGCAACACTGGTTACCGGGGAAGAGGCGGCAGGTTTATTCCCTGTAAAAGTTTCAGAAAAGATATCCACACCAAGGGTAGCATTGATCTGGTTTCCATAGAACTTTAAAGGAGTGATATTAACCCCTACAGGACTTACTTTCAGCCAGGTATTATATTCCTCAGAAATATTGAAGGGCTGAAGAAAAGTATTCCAGGCCATCAAGGCATACTGCTGGAAATTCAGCTGTGCAGCCATCTGCTGATCAATTGTTTTACAGAATTTTTCCTGTTGTTCTTTTAAACTTTTTTCGACAAGAGAGGTAATAGGAATCTGTATTCTTCCATAATCAAGTACAGGTTTAGTTACCCATCTGAAGCCGTTCGGCCGGGTGTTTGTAATAATGGTCCAGTTATTTTTAAAAGTAACGGTAGTATTGAAAGACATTACGGTTTCGAAGGTGGTATTCTGATACGTATAAACTCCTAAAGTACCGATTCCTTTTTCTGCCCATATTTTTAAAGGAACTTCAATCAGCAGATTCTGGCTGGTTCCTCCTACAAGGCGGATAGGTCTCGTTTTCCAAACTTTTACTTTAAATTGATCATTATTATTATCAGTATAAGAGTCATCCTGATATACCAGATCTTTCACGGAAGCATTGATCATATTGCTCAGCTCCGAAAGGGGAATGGTCACCGGCATCGTAATACTGGACTTAATCTTCGGAAAGTTGTAGGCTGCAAGTTGATTATCAACATTGGTCTGGCCAAAAGTACTGATCCCTGCGACTAAAAATAATATTGTAACGAATTTCAATTTGTATGTTTTTTTAATGAACGAAAATAAGAATTTTAATTTTCCGGTTTAAAGCTCTTTTCCAACTCAATACTTGCACCTTTCATTTCTCCCTGCATCGGCGGAGCTATTTTGGTGATTTTTAATTTAATATAATCGATCTGAGGAAAACTGTTGTGAATTTTTGTAATCATTCTTCCCGCTGCATGTTCCAGTAATCTGGACTTTATTTTCATTTCGCTGTGGAGGATATCATTGATATCTGCATAACTTATAGTGTCATGTAAATCATCAGATTCTGCTGCTTTCCACAGATCGGTATGAAGTTCTATGTTCAGAATATAATAGGTACCGATGATATTTTCTTCAGGAAGTACACCGTGGTATGCATATATTCTTACATCTTCAAGATATATTTTGCTCATTGCTTCAGATTTTATGAAGCAAAAATCGTCTTAATTCTTCAAAATCTGAATTTATTTCTACAGTTTTTTTCTCCTTTTTCATGAGCCCCTTCAACGATTCAGGAATTTCAATCTGACCATGAATGGCTTTTTCCACAGCATCGGGGAATTTTACAGGATGGGCAGTCCCCAGAATAAATCCTTTCTGTTCAGGATTTTCTTTCAGATATTTTTCCATTGCAGCAAATGCTACAGCACTGTGAGGTTCCAGAATATATCCGTGTTTCTCGTAGACTTCCATGATGGTGTTTATGGTCTGTTCATCATCAACGGAATAAGCTGAAATTTTATTTTTTACGATTTCAAACTGATGCCCGAAAAGCTCCAGAATTCGTACAAAATTACTCGGATCTCCTACATCCATGGCATTGGATAAGGTAGCAATTGCTTTTTGTGGCTGGTATTTCTGAGTTATAAAATAATCAGGAATTACATGATTGGCATTACAGGCGGCAATAAAATGATTGGCAGGCAAACCTCTGACATGAGCCAGAAGCCCGGCACAGATATTTCCGAAGTTTCCGCTAGGTACACAGATTACGGGCTGTTCTTTGTGTTCCTGCATCCATTGTTTTAAGGCAATTAAATAGTAAATTTGCTGAGGAAGCCATCTTGCAACGTTGATAGAATTGGCAGAGGTTAAAAATAACTGACTGTTGACTTCTTCATCTGAAAAAGCCTGTTTAACAAGATTCTGACAATCATCAAAACTTCCGTTTACTTCCAATGCTGAAATATTTTCGCCCAACGCGGTCAGTTGTTTTTCCTGAACCGGACTGACTCTGTTTTTAGGATAAAGAATGACCACATTGATTTGTGGAATTTTATAAAATCCGTGGGCAACAGCTCCTCCCGTATCTCCTGAAGTAGCGACAAGAACAGTGACTTTTTTATTCCGGTCTTTCAAAAAATAGGAAAGACAGCGGCTCATGAATCTTGCCCCGATATCTTTAAAAGCCAGGGTAGGACCATGAAACAGCTCTAATATGGATATGTGCTTATTGATTTTGACTAAAGGAATCTCAAAACTTACAGTTTCTGCAACAATTTCCTTAAGTATTTCTGATGGAATTTCATCTCCTGCAAAGTCTTTCATACATCTGTACGCAATTTCCTCATTGGAATACTGATGAAGATTTTGAATGAGTTCTTCGTCAAAATGGGGAATGTTTTCAGGGAAAAATAATCCTTTTTCTTTTCCCTGACCTTTTATTGTCGCCTCTCTGAAATCAATTTTTTCCAGATGGTCTTTTAAATTATAATATTTCATTTCTGTTTTTTATGAGTAAGCTTATTCAACGATTTGGATACCAGCCGGGTTTATTTTTGAAATGTAGACAAAACTTTTTATTTCAATTTCATTATACACTGATTCCATCATCTGAGCTATTTTTTCTGCTGTTTCTTTTTGTTCAGACAGCATAAAAATAGAAGGCCCTGAACCGGAAATTCCGCCTCCCAAAGCTCCCAATTGCAAGCCTTTCATCTTGATGTCATTAAATTTCGGAATCAGAATACTGCGGACAGGTTCTATAATGACATCCTTGAGGCTTCTTCCAATCAATGAAAAATCATTTTTCTGAATTCCTGCTATCAGCCCGGCTATGTTTCCCCATTGTTCCACGGCACTTTTTAAAGTAATATTTTTCTTTAAAATCTGTCTGGCATCCGAAGTTTTGACTTCTACCTGCGGATGTACTGCCGTCACAAATAAATCAGGGCTGTTAAGTGGAATAATATCAATCGGGTTGGTAGACTTTACCAGCGTAATTCCACCATAGATGCATGGCGCGATATTGTCTGCATGGCGTACCCCGGAAGCCAGTTCTTCTCCAAACATGGCAAAATGAGCCATTTCTTCCTTTGATAACTTGTTTCCTAATAATACATTGGCTCCGAAGGCGGCTCCGGCGGCACTTGCCGCACTGGAGCCGAGCCCGCTTCCGGGCTTTATATGTTTATGGATAATGACCTCAAAGCCGTTTTTCAGATTAAAGTGTTCCTGAATTTTTAAGAGAACAATTCCGGCAACATTTCCGGAAGGTTCTTCAGGTAGCCCGAAAGAGTCTGTATGTCTTATAATAATATCAGGAGTCTCCAATAGTCTTAACTCCATTTCATCATATGGATCATGAACTGCCATTCCTAAAATATCAAATCCGCAAACCAGGTTGGCAACAGTAGCGGGTACTTTTAATTTTACTTTTTTCATAATTGTATTTTTATATAGAACGGATAATATCTGCAAAAACTCCGCTTGCCGTTACATCAGCTCCGGCACCGGCACCTTTTACAACTAAAGGCTGTTCGGAATATCTCAGAGTTTTAAAAATGACAATATTGTCTTTGCCATATAGATGAAACAGATCGCTGTCCGGAGCAATATGCTGTAAACTTACTTTTGCTTTTCCATTTTCAAATTCTGCTACGTATTTTAATATTTTGCCTTCTTTTTTAGCATTGTTCAATAAGCTTTTAAAATGTTCTTCATATACTGAAAGTTTCTCATAAAAACTCTCAACGCTTCCCTCCATGCATTCTTCAGGCAGAAAACCTATATTTTCAATATCTTCAAACTGGAGCGGATATCCTGCCTCTCTGGCCAGAATTAAAATTTTTCTTGCTACATCTGTTCCGGACAGGTCAAGTCTTGGATCCGGCTCTGTGTATCCTTCTTTCTGAGCCTGGGCTACAACTTCAGAAAAAGTTCTGCTTCCGTCATATTCATTAAATACAAAATTCAGTGTTCCACTCAATACAGCTTTAATGGATTGAATTTGGTCTCCGCTTTTGATGAGGTCATTAATGGTTCCTATTACTGGAAGTCCTGCTCCTACGTTGGTTTCAAAATAGAAATTGCAGCTGTGGTTTCTTGCTGTGTTTTTTAAGGTTTTATAGCTTTTAAAATCTGAAGATGCTGCAATTTTATTACAAGCTACTATGTTTACACTTCTTTTTAATAAACTTTCATACACTTCAGGAACGTCAGAACTTGCTGTTACATCAATGAAAACAGAATTTCTAAGGTTTCTGCGGATAATTTCATCAGCAAATTCCCTTGCAGAAGCTTTTTCACCCAGTTGATTCCAGTTAAGATAATTTTCCTGTGGTATTCCCTGATCAGAAAACATCATATGACGGCTGTTGGAAATTCCGGCAATTCTGAGATTGATCAAAAAGTTTTCTTTTAAATAATCATTTTGGTTATAAATCTGTTGAATCAGTTTTGAACCTACATTTCCTGTTCCACAGATATAAAGATGGATTTGCTTTATTTCAGATTCAAAGAATTCTTCATGAAGTACATTCACTGCTTTTTTACTGTCTTTTTCTGAAATAACGATACTGATATTTCTTTCTGAAGATCCCTGCGCAATTGCTCTTATATTGATCCCGTTATTTCCAAGACATCCGAACATTTTTGCGCTCACACCGCTTCTGCTTTTCATGCTTTCTCCTACAAGCGCTACAATGGAAAGTCCTGTTTCAATTTTCACAGCATATACCCTTTTTAGATTGATATCATCAGCAAAAGAAAAATTGATCGCGTGTTCAGCACGTAAAGCTTCTTTTTCTTCAATAGCAATGGTGATAGAATGCTCTGAAGATCCTTGGGTAATAAGAATGACATTTATTTTTTCCTGACTTAAACACTGGAAAAGTTTTGCAGAAATTCCAGGAATCCCTACCATTCCGCTGCCTTCCAGTGTAAGCAGGGCAATACTGTTCATATTGGAAATTCCTACTGCAATCTGTTTTTCATCGTCTGAAGATTTCAGTTGATGAGAGATTAAAGTTCCCTGTGCATCAGGATCAAAGGTATTTTTGATGATCAGGTCAATATTTTTTATCATTACAGGCTGAATGGAAGGCGGATAAAGTACTTTTGCTCCAAAATGTGACAGTTCCATCGCTTCATGATAAGATATTTCTGAAATAGGTTTAGCATTGGAAACCAGACGCGGATCGGCTGTCATCATTCCGCTTACATCAGTCCAGATCTGGAGTTCTTCTGCATGAACAGCTGCTGCAATGATAGATGCCGTATAATCTGATCCGCCTCTCCCTAATGTTGTGGCGTTATTTTTCCCGTCATTCGCAATAAAACCTGGTCCTACGGTAATGCGGTTCTGATTTTCACTCAGAAAACGGGCAATATTATGATCGGTGTATTTGAAATCTACTTTTGCATGGGTAAAATTACTGTCTGTTCTGATCAGTTCTGCAGAGTTCATCCAAACGCAGTCCAATCCTTGATGCAGTAATCTTGCAGCTATAATTTTTGAGGACAGAAATTCTCCGTAAGAAGCAATTTTATCTTTAATCCTATTGGTAAGTTCACCAAGAACAGCAATTCCGTTGCACAGCTCTTCGATATCGTTAAAATGTTTTTTTACAAAGCTTAGCCATGAACTTTGTTCCGCAATTGGGAAAAGTTCTTTGACCAGACTGATATGTTTTTCTTCAAGATTCTGAACAATCTGAATATAGTTTTCATCCTTTACAGAAGCATGCTCTGCTGCTTTAATCAATTGATCTGTTACTCCGTGAAGAGCTGATACAATGACAATAACTTTGCCTTTTAAAGATTCACTTTTTACGATTTTTTCCACCAGTAATATATTCTGAGAATGGGCGACTGATGTTCCGCCGAATTTTAAAACTTTCATCAAGTATTTTTTTGAAATTGGGTAAATAGAATTAACTACTCTTTAAAAAAAAGAGCACAGGTGACGGGAATAATATGTGAAAATCTACCCCGTTATGGGGTAATTGTTGTAGTTGTGAATGAAGAAACAGAAGATATGCCTGAAATAGGTGATTTCAGGGCAGAAATATCAGATATGTTTCTTAAATAATTCATTGTAACGGAACAAATGTACGAATTATTTTGAAACAGCCAACTTTTTAACATAATAAAAACATATTTCCTTTTTTTGAGATATATTTGGTGTAATTGATTAAAAACCTTACATTTATAATATTAACTGATAATGCAATAATCATGAAAAATTTAAAGAAATTAAACCGGCGGCATCTGAAATCAATCAGTGGAGGAGATGTGAATAACTGTTTCGAGAACTGCCCTGCCGGACCTTACGGACCAGGCGAGCCAAGATCCTGTGCTGATTATCACGCTTTGCCGGAATGCTGTAAGGGTAGAGTGCTTGTGAGCTTTGAATGTTTTGATCCGTATTGATTTCAAAACTTTTAATGATGAGGTTGTTTAAACTTTATAATCATTATTTAACCATAAAAGACACAAAAGTTTTTCAGAACTATGCCATATGCTTAACTTAATAAGTACACCTAAGTTTTGCGGTAATTTTTGATTTTACTCTTATGTGAACTTTTCTGCGGTATCCCATTAAACTTACTTAAGTGAACCCAAGTGTTTTAAAAATGAAGCCTTTTGTGACTTTTGTGGTTTTGTAAAGTGTAAACAACTTTGATAACTTTAAAGTTAAATGCTATGAAAACAATTCAAAAATTATCAAGAGAAGAGAAGAAAAATATCAATGGTGGTTTCACTGTTATTCAGATTGAAGCATGCGGAGGAGGGCATTTTTTTTGTTTCCGTGGAGGCAGAAATTGGTGATGCTGGCAAGCCGGGAGGAATGTGTTACGCACTTGTGCTGTAGCGTTGAATAAAAAGATTGAAATCAATTTAATTTAAATACAATGAAAAATCTAAAGAAATTAAACAGAAAACAACTTCAAACTTTGCAGGGAGCAGGCTCGTTAACATGTATAGGATGTCCTAAGAATACAACTTATGGAAATAATCCCGGTGATGCATCTTGCGAGGCTTTTAATATGCTTCCTGACCGTTGTAAAATGTGTGTTATTGTTGATATGTCGTGTATGAGCGGAGGAGTGTCTTAAAAATAGTATATCTGTTTTAATAACAATAAAAAAGAGGCTGTCTCAAAAGTCAAACAATCTGGCTTTTGTCATTCTGACGAAGGAAGAATCTCATTGATAACCAAACATATGAGATTCTTCACTACATTTCATTTCGTTCAGAATGACACTTTTGAGACAACCTCTTTAATTTATTTTATGCTTTTAGAGAGGTCAAGCATGGCTTCAATAGGTTTCAATGCTTTTAACCTTAATTCTTCATCAATAAGAATTTCAGGAAGTTCATATTTCATACATAAATACAATTTTTCCATTGTATTGCGTTTCATATAGAAACATTCCGAACAGTTACAGCTTTCATCAAAAACCAATGCAGGAATCAGTTCTTTATGAGGTGCGCGTTTTCTCATTTCGTGAAGAATGCCTTCTTCTGTTGCAATGATGAATTTCTGGCAGTCATCTTTTTCCACATAGTTCAGCAGGGCGGAAGTGGAACCAATAAAGTGAGCCAGTTTCAAAACAGCTTCTTCGCTTTCAGGGTGTGCAATCAGTTTTGCATCCGGATTGTCTGCCAGCTGTTGAGCAATTCTTTCCATTGAAAATGCTTCATGTACTACACAGCTTCCGTCCCAAAGGATCATATCACGACCTGTTTTTTTAGATAAATATCTTCCCAGGTTTTTGTCCGGTGCAAAGATGATGGGTCTGTCTTTCGGAAGAGCTTCTATTACAGTTTCAGCATTTGAACTGGTTACGATGATATCACTTTCAGCTTTAGTTTCTGCGTTACAGTTGATGTAAGTGGCAATTAAAGCATTCGGGTGCTGCTCACGCATTTTTCTCAGTCCTTCTCCGGAACAACCATCTGCCAGTGAGCATCCGGCCATGGTATCCGGCAGAACTACTTTTTTAGTTGGATTCAGAATTTTAGCGGCTTCTGCCATGAAATGTACTCCACAGAATACAATCATGTCAGCATTGGTATCTTTAGCCTGTCTTGCCAACTGTAAAGAATCTCCAAGGAAATCTGCGATGTCCTGAATTTCTCCCGGTTGGTAATAATGGGCAAGAATAACCGCATTTTTTTCCTCTTTAAGTTTAAGAATGGCTTTCACCAATTCTTCACCCTGAGGAATAGCAATATCTTTTATATCCAAAAATCCTCTGACAGGAATTGCAGATTTAGCTTTTTCTAATGTTTCGGTACTCATATCAACCTCAATTTTTTACGATCAGAAGTTAGAGGTTAGAAATCAGAAGTTAGATTTTGAGTGTAATATTTTACTCCCATCCTCCTGCTTCCATCTTCCAGCCATTAATTACTGATAAAACTTTTTATTAAACTTTCTATTTCTTTTTTAGCTGCATCAAGATCTTCATTAATAACGATCTTGTCAAATCCGCTGGCGTAGGTCATTTCTTCTTCTGCCTTTGCAACACGGGTTTTTATGGTTTCTGCATCATCTGTGTTTCTGGAAATCAATCTTCGTTCCAATTCTTCAATGGAAGGTGGTTCTATAAAAATAGACAGCGCTTTATCACCGAAATATTTTTTTAACGAAATTCCTCCTTTTACATCTACATCAAAAATAACTACTTTTCCCTGACTCCAGATTTTTTCTACTTCAGATTTTAAAGTACCGTAATATTTGTCCGTGTACACTTCTTCATATTCTACAAAAGCATCTTCGGAAATTTTCTGTCTGAATTCCTCTGGTGTCAGAAAATGATAATCTACTGCATGTACTTCACTTCCTCTTGGCTGTCTTGTAGTACATGAGATTGAAAATTCCAGTTCAGGAAATGTTTCCAGTGAATGCTTTACCAATGTAGTTTTTCCGCTTCCAGATGGTGCTGAAAATATAATTACTTTATCCATTTTTTACAATTTCGGGTTACGAGGTCCGAGTTTCGGGTTCTTTTCTTAGAAATGACAACCACGCATCTCATAATTCGTACCTATATTACAATACGTTTAACGTTTGTTCTTTAATTTTTTCAAGGTCATCTTTCATCATTACCACCAGCTTCTGGATTTCTGCGTGATTGGCTTTAGAACCTAAAGTATTAATTTCTCTTCCGATTTCCTGAGAAATAAAGCCCAGTTTTTTTCCGTTGAAAGACTCATTGTCCATTACTTCTTTATAATATTTCAGGTGCTGGGCAAGTCTTACCTTTTCTTCAGAAATATCAAGTTTTTCAGTGAAATAGGCCATCTCCTGATAGAAACGTGTTTCATCAACATTTTCAAATTCTTTCAAAGATTTCTGATAACGTTCTTTTACACTTACAATTCTTTCTTCTTCAAAAGGAATCACTTCTGCAAGATACTTGTCGATATTCTGAATATTCCTGTTTAATTCTTCATGCAGATTACTGCCTTCCGTTTTTCTGAATTCTTCAAATCTGTCTACGGCATTGTTGACAATCTTAGCCAAAGCTTCCCATTCGCCTTCCGTTAATTCGTCAGGTCTTGATGTAATGGCATCAGGAAGTCTTACTGCCATTTTAAGGTATTCGAAATTGGGGCCGTCAGAAGCTATGTTTTTAAGTTCATTGATGTAAGAGTCAATTAAGTTTTTATTGATTTTTACATCATTGGACTCTTCAAGATTCTCAATATTAACGTAGCAGTCTACTTTTCCACGGATAATTCTATCATTAAGAATTTTTCTGATTTCAAATTCTTTTTCTTTATAACGTAAAGGAATTTTAATATTTAAATCAAAGCTCTTGCTGTTCAGAGATTTAATGTCTATAGTAATTTTCTTTCCTTCAAAAACATCTTCGGCTCTACCGAATCCGGTCATTGATAAAATCATAGTTTTTTATTGTTCTACAAAGATAAACATTTAAGTCTATAGTTTGGCTAATGTTAAATGGCTGGAAGATGAAGGCAGGAAGCAGGAAGATTGTTATAGATCTAATTTTAACTTCCATCCTCCAGCAAATTAAATAAACTCATTTTCGTAAATTAGCGCGGTGAAAAAGAAAAATTTAATTTCTGTAGTAGGACCTACCGGAATTGGTAAAACGAGATTGGCTATTGATTTGGCTCAGCATTTCAATACGGAGATTATTTCCTGTGATTCCCGCCAGTTTTTTAAAGAAATGAAAATAGGAACGGCTGCTCCTTCGGAAGAAGAGTTGTCTGCTGCACCTCATCATTTTATCGGAAATCTTTCAGTGGAAGAATATTATTCTATCGGTCAGTACGAAGAAGATGCCCTTCAAAAACTTAATGAACTTTTTACAACTCATGATACTGCCATTCTTGTTGGCGGAAGTATGATGTATGAAAAAGCGGTGATAGAAGGTCTGCATGATCTGCCGGAGGCCAATGCTGAAAATCAGGATAAACTTCAGGCTATTATGGAGCAGGAGGGAATAGAAAAGCTTCAGGAAATTTTACAGGAACTCGATCCGGAATATTTCAATGTGGTAGATATTCACAATCACCGCAGGCTGTTGAGAGCCATTGATATTATTTGGCAAACAGATAAAAAATATTCAGAACATATTTCGGTTTCTCAGGATTCCAGAGATTTTAATGTCATCAGAATCGGAATTGAAGCTCCTAGAGAAGAACTTTATGACAGAATCAACCGCAGGGTGGATATGATGATGGATAACGGGTTGCTGGATGAGGTGAAAGGTCTTGAAAAATTCAAAGGGCTGACGGCTTTAAATACAGTAGGATATGCGGAACTTTTCAAATATTTTGACGGAGAGTGGGATCTTGATTTTGCGGTTTCAGAAATTAAAAAGAACAGCCGAAGATATGCAAAACGTCAGCTGACGTGGTACAGAAAGGCGGATGATATTCATTATTTACAGTTGGGATATTCTGACAAAGAATATGAAGATTTGCTGAAATGGATTGCGGAACAATTTCAGGAATAAATAATTTCACATTATTAAGTAGCTCTGGAAGCCTTGAAAATATAGATTCCTACGGAATGACATAGTGTGCGGATAAACTAAGCGCTTAGTTTGTCATGCTGAAGAACGAAGAATCTCTTCAATTATTTTTAAAGATTCTTCATTCCACTTTGTTCCATTCAGAATGACAGTACAGATAATAATTAATCAGGGGCTTTTAATATTAAAAAAATGCGGCTCCAAAAAGAACCGCATCTTAAAACAAATATAATTTAATTTACTACTTCCAACCGCCGCCCAGCGCTCTGTATAAATCTACAATGCTGCTTAATCTCTGTCTTTTAATGGAAGCCAGATTCAGCTCTGCCTGCAGGGAATTTCCCTGTGCTGTAATCACTTCCAGGTAATTGGCTGAACCTCCTTTGTAAAGAAGTTGTGCACTTTTAATTCCGTCTTTTAACGTGGTAGATTGTTCCGTGGCTTTCTGTTCCTGAACTTTTAAATTTTCATTGGAAACCAAAGCATCAGAAATTTCTCCCACGGCATTCAATACCGACTGACGGAATGCCAACACATTTTTCTCTCTTTGAATTTTTGCTACTTCAAGATCTGTTTTTAATTGTCTTTTCTGGAAAATAGGCTGGGTAATTCCTCCTAAGACCGATCCGAATAACGAAGCCGGAATCTGGAACCAGTTGTCAAATTTGAATGAATTTACTCCTCCGTTGGCTGTAATTTTCAATGCCGGATACATATTAGCCTGAGCAATTCCTACCATCGCATTAGACTCTAATAAAACCAATTCCTGCTGGCGCACATCCGGTCTGCGGCTTACCATAGCTGCCGGAAGTCCTGCTGTAATGTTTTGTGGCAGGGAAGTATCAGACATTTCAATGGTTCTGTTGATTTTATTAGGAACTTCTCCCACAAGAATGCTCAATGCATTTTCCTGGATAGCGATATTTTGCTCCAGCTGGGCAATCAAAAGTTCTGTTGCCTGTTTCTGTGCTGCTGCCTGCTGAACACCAAGAGAAGTATTATCACCGCTTTCCCACATTTTTTGTGTCATCAGTAAGGTTTTGCTGCTTAGTTCAAGATTGGATTTTGCGATAGCCAGTTGTTTATCAAGCATCAGCAGGTTATAATATCCCTGAGCAATCGCAGCCACTACCTGAGTCTGAACCGCTTTTGAACCTTCGTAGGTCTGAAGATACTGCATTCTTGAAACTTCCTGCTGGTTTTTGATTTTTCCCCAGATATCCGCTTCCCACGAAAGGTTGAAGGCCGCATTATAGTCTTCAACATGGCTTGAGCCTAAAAATAAATTTAAGCTTTGTCCGTTCATGCTGTTTTTAGAAGGTCTTGAAATCTGTCCGCTTACTCCGAAACCAACGTCCGGATATTGCATATATTTTGCCTGTTTCAGTTTTTCCTGTGAAGCAGCTACCTGTTTCAGGGCAATCTGAAGGTCATAATTATTTTTAATTCCTTTTTCAATCAATCCCTGTAAAATAGGATCACTGAAAAACTGTTTCCACTCCAGATTGGCTATGCTGGCAGTGTCTGCAGTGGCGGTGTACTGGAATTTTTCCGGAAGTGGAAGCTCAGGCTCCGTGTATGCCAGTTTAGACACACACGAAACAGAGCCGATGGCCAGCACAAATGTTAGAATAATATTTTTTACTCGTTTCATAGTTTTTAAACTTTTAATTGAATCCAAAACTTAGAGAGGTTTCTGTAGAGGCAAAAATTGTCTTTAGTAGGAGAAAATAATTAGCTTTTTTAAACCATTAAGATCAGGCAGGTAAATAGGTAAACCTATGATCTTAAAATTTTCTCTAAGTTTTTGTCATTCATTTTTTATTAGTGTGTAGCAGCTAAAAGTTCTTCCTCCATTTGTTTTTTCAGAAGTCTTTTCTTTTTTCTGCTTGGCATTTTTTCATGCAGATACTGGAATATGACATACATTACCGGAATGATAAAGATCCCGAAGATTACTCCTGTAAGCATTCCGCCTACGGTACTGTAACCGATGGAGTGGTTTCCTTTTGAAGAAGCACCTTGCGTCCATACCAGTGGAAGCATTCCAACGATAAAGGCAAAAGAGGTCATTAAGATTGGTCTTAAACGTAATCTTGATGCCTGAAGAGCAGATTCTATCAATGTTTTACCTGCTTTTCTTCTCTGTACGGCAAATTCCACAATCAGGATGGCATTCTTAGCCAATAGTCCCACAAGCATGATCAATCCTACCTGAACATAAATATTGTTATCAATTCCAGCTAATCCTGTAAAGGCAAATACTCCGAAAATCCCTGTTGGAATAGTAAGAATAATAGCAAACGGAAGGATGTAGCTTTCATATTGTGCTGCCAGTAAGAAGTAAACGAATAGGATACTTAAGAAGAAAATAAAGGCAGTCTGTCCGCTTGTTTTAATTTCTTCACGGGTAATCCCTGTCCATTCATATCCATATCCTCTTGGCAGTGATTGCTGAGCCACTTCTTCTACCGCTTTGATGGCATCTCCGGTACTGTAGCCAGGTTTTGGAGTTCCGTTAATCGTAACTGCATTGAAAAGGTTATTTCTTGTTACCGTCTCAGGACCGAAAGATCTTTTTAATGTCACCAATGTTTTTGCCGGCACCATTTCTCCCGATTTATTTTTTAAATAAATTCCTTCCAGTGAATTAACATCTGTACGGTAAGGAATATCGGCCTGTGCCATTACTCTGTAATATTTTCCGAATCTGTTGAAATCCGATACAAAGCTGCTTCCGAAATAAATCTGCATCGTCTGCATCAGTTCTGTTACAGAAACACCCAGCTGATTGGCTTTATCTGTGTCTACATCAATGGTATACTGAGGATTTCCTGCTGCATAAGTTGTAAAGGCGAAAGCAATTTCAGGTCTTTTCATCAATTCACCAATGAATTGCTGAGTGGTTGTTCCCAACTGTTCAAAAGAACCGTTTGTTTTATCCTGAAGCATGAATTCAAATCCGGAAACATTACCGAAACCTTGTACCGTAGGGAAGTTGAAGAAGAATGCATTCGCATCTTTCACCTGGCTTACCTTACCTGTCAACGTTGCTGCAATCTGGTCAGGATCTTTCATGTCACCACGTTTGTCATAATCTTTAAGCTTAATGAAACCTGCAGAATAGGGAGAAGCGTTGGCATTACTGATGAAATTCATCCCATCCGCTACCCAAAGGTGGTTGATTGCTTTTTCACCGTTGATAATTTTATCAATTTGTGCCGTAGCTCTGTGTGTTCTTTCCAGTGAACTTCCCGGAGGAGTATTCACTGCATACAATACGAATCCCTGGTCTTCCGTAGGAATAAATCCTGATGGTGCTTTTTTGATTAAAAATACACTTGCAGCTGTAATGACAACAAGGCCTCCTATCGCAACCCATTTATTTTTAATTAAAAATTTAAGGCTGTAGATGTATTTTCTCGTCATGCTGTTGAAGCTGGCATTAAAAGCATTGAAGAATCTTGCTCCAAAACCTTTTTTATGGCCGTGCTCCCCATGTTCTCCCTGAGGATCATTTAAGAACATTGCACATAATGCGGGACTTAATGTTAATGCATTCACTGCTGAAATTAAAATCGCAATGGCTAAAGTGAAAGCAAACTGTCTGTAGAAAACTCCTGCAGGTCCCTGCATGAAACCAACCGGAATAAACACGGCACACATTACCAACGTAATGGAAATAATGGCTCCTGAAATTTCACTCATCGAGTGCATCGTAGCATGCTCTACAGGCATTCCCGTCTGTTCCATTTTAGAATGGACGGCTTCTACCACCACAATCGCATCATCTACCACAATACCAATGGCGAGTACCAATGCAAATAAGGTAAGCATGTTGATACTGAAACCAAATAACTGCAGAAAGAAGAAGGTTCCGATAATCGCTACCGGTACGGCAATAGCCGGAATTAAAGTAGATCTGAAATCCTGAAGGAAAATAAATACTACAATAAATACCAACACGAAAGCAATAACAAGCGTTTCCACAACCTGATGGATAGAAGCATCCAAAAAGTCTTTGGAATTATACATGATAATAGGCTTCACTCCTTTTGGAAGAGTGGTTTCCATTACTTTCACCTGCTTTTCAATTTCAGTCAGGATTTCATTGGCATTCGAACCTGCGGTTTGTAAGATAGCAAATCCGGCCACCGGTTTTCCATCTACTCTGTTGGTCGCTGTATAGGTATAAGAACCGAACTCTACTCGTGCAACATCTTTCAGTCTTAGAAAAGAGCCGTCACTGTTTGCTTTGATGGAAATATTCTCATAGTCTTCGCCCTTGTTCAGTTTTCCTTTATATTTAAGGATATACTCGTAAGTTTCCTTACTTCCCTGTCCCAAACGACCCGGAGCAGCTTCAAGGTTATGGTCTTTAATGGCTCCCAAAACCTCCTGAGGAGAAAGATTATTAGCTGCCAGACGATCCGGTTTCAGCCAGATTCTCATGGAATAATCCCTTGTTCCGAATACCTGAGCCTGTGCTACCCCGGGAATACGCTGTATCTGTGGAATAACATTAATTTTCAGGTAGTTTTGAAGGAATAATTCATCATATTGTTTTTCATCTTCACTGGTTAACCCCATGAACATGATCATACTGTTCTGAACTTTCTGGGTTGAAATTCCCGCCTGTACTACTTCCTGAGGAAGCTGGCTCATCGCTTTTGATACACGGTTCTGTACGTTTACTGCTGCATTGTCGGCATCTGCTCCCTGCTTGAAGTACACGCTAAGTGTCATGGTACCATCATTACTGGAGTTGGAAGTCATGTAGGTCATATTTTCAACCCCGTTCACTGCTTCTTCAATAGGAGTTGCAACTGAACGTGCTACAACTTCAGCATTGGCTCCAGGATAGAATGCCGTTACCTGAACGCTTGGTGGAGCGATATCCGGAAAGAGGGCAATCGGTAAATTAAAGAGAGACAAAGCTCCCAATAATAAGAGTATTATGGAGATGACCGTTGAAAGGACCGGTCTTTCTATAAATTGTTTTAACATAAGAAGTTTATTTTTTTAAGTCTTCTGTTTTCGGAAAGGACTATAATGGTTTTGCTTTTAACAAGCTGTCCGAAGAAATATTTTTCGGCTTGATGGAAGCACCGTCTTTCAGGTTTCCAATTCCCGTGAATACAATTTTTTCTCCAGGCTTAAGCCCTTCAGAAATAAAATAATAGCTATCCGTTTTTCCTGAAATTTTAATAGGTCTCCCCATTACCTTCTGATCTTTACCCATTACATAAACATAGGTTTTATCCTGAATTTCGAATGTGGGTTCCTGTGGAATAACCACAGCATTCGAGATCAGCTGTGGCATACGCACTCTTCCTGTGTTTCCGGTTCTTAAAGTTCCGTTGGCATTA
The DNA here is from genome assembly GCF_004916905.1 of Chryseobacterium candidae. GTDB lineage: Bacteria > Bacteroidota > Bacteroidia > Flavobacteriales > Weeksellaceae > Chryseobacterium > Chryseobacterium candidae. The sequence goes on along the minus strand of NZ_SDLV01000034.1, from coordinate 17,198 downwards.
GGAAAAACGGCACGTACACTTATGGCTCCGGTAGTTTTATCAAACTGTCCGTCCACAATACTTAGTCTTCCTTTTTCAGGGTAAGTACTGTTATCAGCAATGACAAGATCTACCATCGGCATATTTTTCAGTTTTTCTTCTAAGCTTGCTCCCGGATATTTGTTCTGGAAAGCGATGAAGTCAAGTTCACTTAAAGAAAAATAGGCGTAGATTTCACTGATATCAGATAATAATGTCAATGGATTCGGATCTGTTCTGGAGATGAGACTTCCTTTTTTGTAAGGAATTCTTCCGATATAACCGCTTACAGGAGCTGTAATGGTGGTAAATCCTACATTGATTCTGGCGCTTCCCACAGAGGCTCTGGCCTGAGCAGCTGCAGCAACCGCAGCTTCATAATTGGCTTTTGCTGTTTTAAGCTGTACATCAGAAACTACTTTGGCAGCAACCAGTGGCTGAAGTCGGTCTACTTCCACTCTTGCTTTTTGGATATTGGCATTGGCAGCCTGAAGATTAGCCTGAGCCATATTCATCTGCTCGCCGTAGCTTCTTGAATCTATTTTAAATAATGGTTGTCCTGCTCTTACATATGAGCCTTCTTCCACATAGATTCTATCCAGATATCCGTCTACCTGAGATCTGATTTCTACGTTGTTTTTCCCTTCCAAAGCAGTTGGGAATTCCTGATATGTAGTTGCGGGTGATGTAATAACGGTATAAACCGGAAGTTCTGGAGCTGGAGGTGCGGCATTGGTTCCTTCTGCGGCTTTTGTGCAGCTCTGTAAAAGAATTATACTTGCAATAAGTACAATAAACCTTGTTTTTCCAGGTAATTTCATTGTTGGTTTAATTTTTTTAATGAAGTGTTAGAGGTAAGTAAAGTGTTTTGATAAATGCTGTATTTTTTCCTAACAGTGTTAATAATTTGTTCAAAAAAAATACAGAATTTTTAATGTCCGATAAAGTCGATTGTTTCCATAATTGAAAATTGTTTTTAATGTATTGAAGTGTATAATGATGGTGTAAGGTGTGTTAATTTTACTAACAGTGTTAATTTATAGGCAAAAAATGACTAATTTTAACAACTGAAAACTATGAATGGCTTCATAAATGATTGAGTTTTTAATCAGGAGTAACAAGAATTATCTATATTAATTCAGTGTTAATTTTCCTAACGGTGTTAATTTTTAATTCAAAAAAAATTATAAAGACTTAATAAAAGCCGAAACAGTTTCGTCCAATGTAGTCTTATTCATTGTTGAAGGAATATCCGCTGTACGCATCATCATAATAGAGATCATACCGTGTACGGCAGAAAACAGAGCGTGAGACATATGACAGGCATTGTCCGGATTAGATCCGTTTTTCTTAATAATCTCATAGGTGCATTCATAGATAAGCTCCTGAAATGATGAGAATTCCTTTTTCATCTGACCTTTTCCGCAACACTGCATTCCAAGGCCAAACATAAGCTGGTAATATTCCTTGTTTTTAAAAGCAAAGTTCCAGTACGCATCCACAATGGCAACAAGCTGCTCTTCCGGAGTATCGTGTTTTTGCTGAGCTTTTAATAGTTCTATATGTAACTTGTGAAAGCCATCTAAAGAAATTTCAAATAGAATAGCTTCTTTATTTTCAAAATAATCATACACTACAGGTGCACTATACTCAATAGCATCTGCTATCTTACGCATAGAAAGCGATGCCCAGCCGTCAGTTTTAGCCAACGTAAAAGCAGCCTGCAAAATATTTGCACGGATGGATTCTTTTTCTCGTTGACGGCGTTCATGTAGACCCATGATTTTTATTTACTAACAGCGTTAGCAAAACTACAAACTTTTTACTATAACTTCCAAGGGATATTGTGAGTTTTATGAGTTCGCCTCCTATTGAAAGAGAAATTAAGCAAAGGCTGGAAGCTGGAAGAATGGGGCTGGAAGTTGATTTGGGGTAAAAAAATCCATTAATAGAATTTGACTATAACTATTTTTGGTGGTAATTATCTTCCTCCCTCCAGCTTCCGGTTTCCTTACTCTATTAAAAATAAAATGTCTGTTTCAGAACTCGGCTCAATTAATAAAAGAAATAATTATCTTTGCCGGTAAAGAAATAAAGATATGAATACTCCCTCAAATATGTTGGCATTAGGAACAAAAGCGCCGTTTTTTGAACTTCCTAACCCGTCAAAAACGAATGAACTTCAGTCTTTGGATGAGCTGAAAGGAGAAAAAGGTACTTTGGTGATCTTCATGTGCAACCACTGTCCGTTTGTTCTTCATGTGATCGATAAGATCAATGAATTATATGAAGATTATAACGAGCGCGGAATTGAATTCATCGCTATCAATGCTAATGATATTGAAAAATATCCGGCAGATTCTCCTGAAAAAATGATCGAATTCCAGATTGAAAGAAGATTTGATTTCCCTTATCTGTTTGATGAAAGTCAGGCTGTAGCAAAAGCTTATGATGCCGCTTGTACACCGGATTTTTATTTCTTTGATGATAAGCTTGATCTTGTATACAGAGGCCAGATGGATGACTCAAGACCGGGAAATAATAAAGATGTAACCGGAGAAGATCTGATTATTGCTTTTGAAAATCTTTTGGCTGGGGAAGCTCAGGAAGAAATTCAAAGACCAAGTATGGGATGCAATATTAAATGGAAATAATTGCTGGTTGCTGATTTATTGAGTTACTGGTTTTTACCCGATAATACAAAGCTGCTCTTTTGGAGTGGCTTTTTTGTTGATCGCAACATAGTTCACCTGTTATCCACACAGTTTGTCACTCCGTAGGAGTCTCGGCACAACTGATCTTTTTATTGTAAGTACCTGCGAAATTTTCAGAAGTAAGTTGGATTCCTACGGAATGACAAATACGAAAGCATTGTCTATTCATTCACTTTGTCACTCCGTAGGAGTCTAACCCTCATTTTTTATTGTAAGCCCTTACAAAATTTCTGTAACTAAACCTGGATTCCTACAGAATGGACAAGCAGAACGCTTAGTATAACCGCACGAATTGTTGATAAGAGTCCTGGCAAATTATCAAAAACTTACTTTAGCTTTAATCTCCTTTTCAGTCTTTATATCTATATTGACGTTGCTGTCAGAGTAATTCCTGATAAACTCTGACGGTGTTTTCCCCGTATATTTTTTAAACATCCTGTTAAAATACGTTACATTATTAAACCCACACTGATAGCTGCATTCTGAAATAGACCTGTCCTGGGCCATCAGCAGACATGCTTTATTGATTCTGTAACGGTTTACAAACTCTGTAAAAGTAATCTGTGTCGCTTTTTTAAAGAAATTACAGAAAGCCGGTAAAGTAAGATTGGCCAGTTTGGCAACGTCTTCAATATCAATTTCTTTGTCGTAATGATGTTCTACATAGGTGAAGATATTCTCAAGGCGGGTTTTATTTTTTGAAATAATGGTATAAGGCATGATTTCCTTATTTAAGAGATCATAATCCTCACATTTCGAAAGCTCAAAAAGAATTTCAAGCAATAGTAAATATCTTTTATAGCCTTCTGATTCTAACATCAGCTTCAGTTTGGGAAGCATTACTTTTTTTACTTTATGATGAAAATGAATCCCATATTTAGAAAGTTCCAACAGATTTTTAATAGATCTGGCTTCTACTTCCTGCTGTGGAAACTGAAGGATTTCTTCTTTGAACTGAAGCACAATTTCCTCGTGAGGATCAATAGAATTCAGTCCAAATCCGGAGTGGGGAATATTGGAACCAATTAATACCAGATCTCCATTCGTATAATTACTTTTATGATAGCCTACATGGCGGGTTCCATTCCCGGAAATGACACATACCAGCTCAATTTCGGGATGATAATGGTATTCCCATTTGAATTCTGAAATGGGAGAGTTATTGTGAATGGTACGGAATGAACTCTTTTCATTAGGGATGACCCTTTCAAAAGTAACTTTCATCTAATTAATCATATTTATTCATTAAAAATACTAAATATATTAATATAGTTCAAATATTGATTTACTGTGTTAAATTATCGTTAACAGAAATGCTTCTATCTTAGCCGACAAGAAATAACCTGAATGAAAAATCTTAACATCAAGGCCGTTTTATTTTTAAACTATTTTGTCTTCGCCATTCTTCTGAATTCTGTAGGAACAGTCATTCTACAGGTACAGCAGAATTTTGGGATTTCAAAATCTTCGGCCAGTGTTCTGGAAGGCTTCAAAGATCTTCCGATTGCCATATGTTCTTTCATTCTGGCTTCATTTCTTCCGAAGATAGGAATCAAAAAATCAATGTTGATTGCTTTATTACTGGTAAGCTGTATGTGTTTTGTAATGCCGTTTACCAATGATTTCTGGGTGTTCAAATTATTATTTGCCACAGTAGGAGTTTCCTTTGCACTGATCAAAATATCGGTTTTTACTTCTATCGGGCTGGTAACGGAAACAGATAAAGAACATTCCAGTTTTATGGGATTTCTGGAAGGCTTTTTCATGATCGGGGTATTGGCAGGAAATATTTTATTCAGCTTATATATTGATGATCACAATCCGAAATCCACAGAATGGCTGAATGTATATTGGGTGTTGGGTGGACTTTCAACTTTATCTTTTTTATTCTTATTCTTTTCAAAACTGAATGAACAGGAAGCTAAAAGTGAGAAAACAGATCTCCTGGGAGATTTAAAAAACAGTGTAAGCTTATTCAGCTATAAAAAAGTACTGTGCTTTTTATTATGTGCTTTCCTTTTTGTACTGGTAGAGCAGAGTTTTCAGACATGGACTCCTACTTTTTATAAAGAAATTTTAAAAGTGCCTACCTCTATGAGTATTCAGGCAGGTGCGGTTTTGGCAGGAGCTTTTGCTTTGGGAAGATTTTTATCGGGATTCTTCTCCAAAAAATTCAGCTGGATCTATGTGGTTTCTTTCTGTGTGGTGGGTTTTGCCATTAGTTTACTGTTGGTTTTACCCCTTACCCATAATATTCATATTGATACGAATACAAACTGGATGAATGCCCCTTTGGTCGTGTATTTATTTCCTTTGATGGGAGGTTTGCTGGCACCTATTTATCCAAGCATTAATTCTGTAATTCTTGCTTCGATTCCGAAATATCTGCACAGTGCAATGTCAGGACTGATCGTTGTTTTCTCAGCAATCGGAGGAACGATAGGTTCTATTATTACAGGTTTTGTGTTTCAGGAGTTCAGCGGACAGCAGGCATTTTACCTTTCCCTGATTCCTCTTTCATTATTGATCACCTCTGCGGTTTTCATGAATAAATTAAAAATTAATCCTAAAAAATAACAATGAGTAATCAGCTTTACATAAAAGAAATTCAAATTCTGTTTGATGCGGTACAGAGATCTGAAATTTTTGAAGATCAGAAAATGATGACGGATGCAGTTCCTCTGTTTCCCATTGCAAAGATTAATGAGGATTACGAAAAATCCAGAAATACGGAAGGTTTTAACCTGAAAGATTTTGTGATGACTCATTTTGATTTCTTAGGTGCGAGAGTTTCTGTACACAGAGAAGAACAGCTTCCCATTGGTGAACATATTGAAAAGTTATGGGATGAACTGACCCGTACAGCGTATGAAGAAAAAGGAACGCTTTTAAAATTACCAAAGCCGTACATTGTTCCGGGAGGCCGTTTTAATGAATTTTTCTACTGGGACAGCTATTTTATCATGCTTGGATTAAAGGTTTCCGGAAGAGTAGAAATGATGGAAAATATTATTGAAAACTGTTCTTATCTGATCTTAAATGTAGGATTTGTCCCGAATGCAAGCAGAACTCATTTCCTAAGCAGATCGCAGCCTCCTTATTTTTCATTAATGCTGGATCTTCTTTTTGAAACCACTGGAGATAAAGCGATTTATACGAAATACCAAGAAACACTGGAGAAAGAATATGCTTTCTGGATGAATGGAGAAGAATGGCTTGAAAACGGATCCAGTGTAAAAAGGGTTGTTAAAACTACAAACGGAGATATTCTGAACCGTTATTATGATGCAGAAAATGCACCACGCCCTGAAAGTTACCTGATCGATATTGAAGACAAGGAGACCGCTTCAGGAGACGAATTTTACAGAAATATAAGAAGCGCCTGTGAATCCGGCTGGGATTTTTCCAGCAGATGGTTTGCAGACGGAGAAAATATACAGACAATAGAAACGCTGAATCTGGCGCAGGTTGATCTGAACTGCCTTTTGTGGCATTTGGAAATGACTTTGGCGAAATCTTCAGCGCTTCTGGATCTGAGTGAAAAAGAAAATTATTTTTCAGAAAGAGCAGCAAACCGAAGACAGATGATCAATACCTATTTCTGGGATGGAAATACTAACAATTATAAAGATTATCACACAAAAAAAAACACAAAAACACCGTCTGAACATATTGCTGCTCTTTACCCTTTATTCCTGGGCATTGCAGATCAGAAGCAGGCTGAGGCTGTTGCTAAAGCTGTTGATGAAAAGTTTCTTTACCAGGGTGGCCTTGTTACCACAACTAAAAACTCAGGTCAGCAGTGGGATCTTCCCAATGCGTGGGCACCTTATCAATGGCTGGGCTTTAAAGCGATGAAAAATTACGGCTTTAATGAGCTGGCAGAAAAAATTAAAAACAACTGGTGTTCCAATGTAGAAAGGGTCTACAAAAATACCGGGAAACTGATGGAAAAATACAATGCATTAGACACAGAAACAATAGCAGGCGGAGGGGAATACCCTAATCAGGACGGATTCGGTTGGACCAATGGAGTGTATTTACAATTACAACAAAACTGAAACTAACAATAAAAAATAAGGCTATGAAAAAAAAATCGATCTTTTTAATCGCCGCAACAGCTACGTTATATTTTAATAATGCTTATGCCCAGGAAACACCGCAGGATTCTGCAAAAGTTTCTTCCATCGATCAGATTGTCATTACAGGAAACTCAAATCCGAAGAAAAAAATAGAATCCAGTACAGCGATTTCTACTTTTAGCTCCAAAGAAATCCAGAAGCAAAACCCGATCAGTGCTGCAGCTTTATTGCAGAGAGTTCCCGGATTTGCTGTGGAAACCTCAGGTGGTGAAGTAGGAAACAACCTTTTTGCAAGAGGGATTCCTTCTGCCGGGGCTTATGAATTTGTACAGGTTCAGGAAGACGGTCTTCCGGTTTTTGAAGACGGAGCGCTTCAGTTTGCTAATGCGGATAACTTTTTCCGTGTAGACAATTCTGTCAACCGTATGGAAGCTTTGAGAGGAGGTTCAGGATCTATTTTTGCTACCAATTCTCCGGGAGGGTTGATTAACTTTATTACCAGAGAAGGAACCAATGATTTCAGAGGTACGGCAAAACTGGAGACAAGTACCTATGGATTGATGCGTACCGATGTTAATGTAGGAGGCGCTTTGGTTCAGGATAAATTATTTTTCAATGTCGGTGGTTTTTACAGAACAGATGACGGAATCAGAAAAACAGGTTTCAAAGCCAATAACGGCGGCCAGATCAGAATGAACCTGAAATATGTCTTTGATAAAGGCTATGTAAAAGTTTATTATAAAAAACTGGATGACAGAAATACATTCTTCCTTCCGATTCCTTTGATCCAAAACGGAAATAAGCTGAAAGGATTCCCAGGTTTTGATCCTAACTATGGAACATACAGCTACAGAGCCATCAGCCAGCTGAATATTCCACAGGCCGGAGGTGGATTTTTCAACAGAAATCTTGAAGACGGAATCCATCCGAAAGTAGATGTATTGGGTGCTGTGTTTAAATATGACCTTGGGAATAATTTCACGGTTTTAAACAAAACGAGATATACCAATATCAATATGAACTATACGGGAATTTTTCCTGCAGGAGGACCACAAATGGCTGCCGATTTTGCTAAGAGCAACGGAATTACAGGAAATAACTATCAGTATTCATTGGTAGGCAGTGGAGGAGTGGTTGATCCTCAATATGTACAAAAGCTTGGCTTCTGGGCAATTGATAAGCAGATGAATAACTTTGTAAACGATTTACAGTTCAATTATAAATTTGATAAAGGAAATGTTACGGCAGGTTTTTATAAATCCAACTGGAAGTCGCACCAATACTGGAACTGGAGTAATATTCTGACTACAGCATCGGACAGACCTGAATTACTGAATCTGGTAGATACTTCTTTAAGCCCGTCAGATGTTGGATATTCCAAAACATATAACGGTGTTACCAATATGACATTTTTGCAGAGAGATACCCAGACTCAGGGAAGTTTGAATGATCTTTATGTAAACCTGGATTATAATATTACCAATGCTTTAAGTGTGAACGGAGGTCTTCGCTACAGCCATGATTATTACAAAGGAAATTTTGCCAATACAACAAGTGCTAATTTAAATAATTCAGGGTTAACAACGGATGGAACTCACGGTTTCAATACTACAACTGCTGATGATAATATGAGTGTATTGGGAAATAAATACACTTACTGGAATTACAATGTAGATAAAGTTTCCTTTACGTTAGCTGCCAATTATAAGATCAATAGAGAAAATGCTGTGTACGCCCGTTTCTCCAATGGTTTCAGATCTCCGAATGAAGAAGCTTATTACAATTATTTCTCCAATCCAAACCCTGATAAACCGTTAAAATCTGTAACAACGAACCAATTGGAGGTAGGATATAAATATTACTCGCGTACTTTTGATATCGCAGTGATTCCGTTCTATTCTACCTTGAAAAATCTTTCATTTACGGATGTTTTCTCTGATGGTAAATCCGAAAATACTTTTGCCAATACCAAAAACTATGGAGTTGAAGTGGAAGGTTTCGCCCGTTTGTTCAATAATATTTTAGAAGTAACATTCAATGGGACCATTCAGAGTCCAAAATATAAAAACCTTGAGGCCGGAAGCGTGCTTGAAGGAAATGTGGTAAGAAGAATGCCTAAATTTTTCTTCAATATTTCACCGGCTGTCAATATTACCAAATCATGGAGAGCATATGTAAGTATGAATTATTATGGAAAACGTTTCCAGGATGAGCTGAATAAGCAAACCTTGCCTTCTTTTACAGAATTTGGAGCGGGAATGTCTTACCAGTTAGGAAGAATACGTTTTGCAGTGGATGGAACCAATATCTTTAATACCATTGGAATCACAGAAGGTGACCCAAGAGCAGGTTCTCCAAACGGAGACGGAATCATCATGGCCAGACCTATTATGGGAGCTGCCGCCAGAGCCTCAATCACATTGGATTTCTAAATTCTATTTCTTTATAACAGCAAAACCGTCAGAATTTCTGGCGGTTTTGTATTTTTTATCATTACTGTCCTATAAAAAGTATAGATACATTGAAAATATCAATATTTACGGTATGAATTAACAGTTAGCTTTGGAGCTGATTTGATCCCGTCGGGATCTACTGTGAGTAGAAAAAATGAAATCGCTGTAAAATAAAGCTCCGGAGGAGCGACCTGTTAATGATGTTTTAATTAAATCGGACAAGAATGATTTTTATATTAAGTGTCAGATCTAAGTTTGATTCAAGACATTTACACGACTCTCAAATCCTAAAATCCTCCGACCCTTTTACTTCAAAAACGGATTGTACTGTTTCTCAAAACCAATCGATGTAGGATTTCCATGTCCTGAGAAAACCTGGGTATCATGATCTAAAATAAAAAGTTTCGATTTAATTCCTTCAATCAGCTGCTCATAATTTCCTTTATACAAATCTGTTCTTCCGATACTGCCTTCAAAAAGAACATCACCCGAAATCATGAATTTCTGATTGTTATTATGATACACCACACTTCCCGGAGAATGTCCCGGAACATGATAAATTTTAAACTTTTCGCCATCCAGATCAAGTTCGTCCCCTTCCTTGATGTACTCTACATCCACTTTTACAGGATTGATCTGCACTCCGAATCTCATACCACTCGCCTGAAGCATATCCAGCACTTCCTGATCTTCCTGATGCATATTGACAGGAACATTGAATTTGTCAAAAGCCCACTGAAGTCCCAATACATGATCAATATGAGCATGGGTTAAAAGAATTTTCTGAATCTTCAGTTCTTTCTCTGTGATAAAATGATCAATAGCCTGAGTTTCCTGAGCATTCATATTTCCCGGATCAATTAACCAGGCATTTTTATTTTCGTTATAGATGATATAAGTATTTTCACTCGCAAAGTTGAATACGAAACCTTGAATCTGAAGCATATCTGAATATTTTTTATTCAAAAATACGATATTATTAAGAAAATGGCTATTTTTCGTTATCTTCGTCATAATGAAAACTTTGCGAATACTCTTACTATCTTTGGGCGGACTGGTCTTTGGACAAAATATCCAAAGTGTTCAGCTGTTCAATCCTCAGACCAACGATGAAACCCCTGTAATTAAAATTGGTGAACAATTGGTTTTAGGCTTTGATGATCTTACAAACGGCAGTCAGATCTACAGATATACCTTCAAACATTATGACAGAAACTGGAATGAAGATAACCTGTTTTTTACAGAATTTGCTACCGGGAGTATGAATGCACTGCTGGACCAGTTTCAGTATTCATTCAATACATTACAGGCTTATACCCACTATAAACTTGTTTTCCCGAATGATAAAATCCAGCTGAAAGTCTCAGGGAATTATGAACTGATTGTCTATAAAGATTCGGCAGACCAGCCTCTTTTCAAAAAGAGATTTTATCTGGTAGAAGATGTAACGTCTGTAGGGCTGAATATTTCAAGATTTGCAGATGCAAAAAATCCCAATGCTAACCAGAGGGTAGAAGTGAATGTTTCTCCGAAAGGCAGAGATATTTCTTCCAATGTTAATTCAATTACCATGAATGTGATGCAGAATAACAACCCGAATATGGTGATTTCCAATCTTAAACCGAGCAGTGTTTTAGGAAATCAGGTTTTGTTCCAGCAGATGAATCTTGTTTTTCCGGGAGATAATGAGTTTTATTATTTCGATAATAAAAATATGAATATGGCCGCGGATATGGTGCGTGCTACCGAAATAAAAGATGATGTGAACCAGACGTATCTTCATCCGGTATGGGCGTTCCCTTTAAATTATCAGTATCAGCCGGATGTGAATGGAGCATGGTATTACAGAAGAAATGATTTAGGTAGAGAAAGAGATGCCGAAAGAGAAGCTGACTATTCATGGGTACATTTCTACCTGGATTCTGATCCTGTGGATAAAGAAATTTATGTGCTGGGAGGATTTAATAATTATAAACCCAGCAAGGAAAATCAGATGCAGTATGATGCATCCACCAGACAATATGTAGCGAAAATATTCCTGAAACAAGGATTTTATAACTATGTATTGGCAACTAAAGAAGGAAATGGTTCTCTCAACTTTGGAGAAATAAACGGTAATTTCTGGCAGACGGAAAACCTTTATCAGGCCTTTCTTTATTATGCACCATTCGGAAGAAATTATGATGGTTTAATGGGATATGGAGAATTCAGAACACCAATTGCCAACAAACGGTAAATAGTTATAAAATATACATATAAAATAGGACTGCCTCTTGAGGTAGTCCTATTTTTGTTCATGTTGAAAATAATTAATCAATTAAATCTTATAGTAAGGTTGATTTTTTACAATATAATGCACTACATAGTGAAAAAAAATAATTCACAAAATTTTGATTTTAATTAAATATTTTAACATAAAATTAATATTACAGAAAAATTTTGTTTAAATATTTTTCTTTGTTTTAAAATCATCATTGTGTTTTCTTTATTGATTTATAATATCAATTGAATTTTATTCATTGTTTGTCTTGTTTTATTGTTAAAAGTTTATAAATTCGTTTCCACAATCAACTATAATTAATATGAAAACGAAATTTATCTTAGTAGCAAGCGTTGCTGCATGCTCTTTTGTCTTTGGGCAAAATACACCACCAAAATTGGTTCCGGGTAAAAGCGGACTACATGCTGAATTTATGAGATTTGAAAAAAATGCACCTGCTTACCAGGGAAGCCCTGTTTTATTTGACGAAGCGTCTCAGAGACTTTCTGCGGGGCAGGCTCGTAAACTAGGCCTGGAAAAAGATGCATTAGGTTTTGAAACTCAAAGATTTCAACAGACCGTTAATGATATTCCTGTAGAATATGGAATGATGGCGGTACAAACAAAAGACGGTAAAATTGTAGGACAATCAGGAAAATGGATTATTAAAATTCCGAAAGGTCTCGACAAAACTGCCAGTCTTGCTGAAAATGCTGCTTTACAGAACGCTTTGTCTTTTGTAGGTGCAGAATCCTATAAATGGAAAAATAAAGAAGAAGAGGATTTTCTTAAAAAAGAAACCGGTGATCCCAACGCAAGCTATGCGCCAAAAGGTGAATTGGTGTATTATTCAAATCCTGATGATGATAAGCTTAATGATTTAAGGCTAGCCTATAAATTTGATATCTATGCCGAAAAACCATTAAGCAGACAATATGTTTTTGTGGATGCTAAAAATGGAAAAGTACTGGGGGTAGATGCTATCATCCATGAAGTGAACACACCGGGAACAGCAGTTACAGGATATAGCGGAACCCGCAACATCACTACAGATTCTTATAACGGAAGTTACCGCTTAAGAGAAACAGGAAGAAATGGGGGAACTTCAGTGGAAACCTATAATCTGAAAAAGGGAACCAGCTATGCCTCTGCGGTAGACTTCACAGATACAGACAATAACTGGAATAATGTCAATACCAATAAAGACCAATATGCTACCGATGCCCATTGGGGAGCCGAAATGACCGTGGATTATTTTTACACAAAATACGGACGCAAGAGTATTGATAATAATAATTTCGCTATTAAATCTTATATACACTATTCTACCAACTATTTTAATGCATTTTGGGATGGTTCCAGAATGACTTATGGTGATGGAAGCTCAACAACAAATGGCGGAAAACCTTTAACAGCTATAGATGTATGCGGCCACGAGATTACACATGGGCTAACTTCTAAAACGGCTAACCTTGTCTATCAGAGAGAACCCGGAGCGTTAAATGAAGGCTTCTCAGATATCTTTGGAAATACCATTGAGCGTTGGGCGAGACCTACACAGGCAAGCTGGACACTGGGAGAAGATTTCAATTATGTAATCAGAAATATGGCTAATCCTAATGCATACAGCCAGCCGGATACCTATATGGGAACCTACTGGAAAACAACTACCACTTCCGGTTGTGTTACTCCAAGCCAGTCTAATGACTATTGCGGGGTGCATACCAATTCAGGAGTACTTAATTTCTGGTATTATTTGTTAGTAACAGGAGGATCAGGTACGAATGATAAAGGATTTGCCTATAATGTTTCCGGAATCGGACTTGATAAGGCAGGTGCTATTGCCTACAGAACATTGACAACTTATCTGACATCTTCTTCTACGTATGCGAATGCAAGAACGTATTCTATTCAGGCGGCTACTGATTTATACGGAGCAGCCAGCAATGAAGTGACTCAGGTTAAAAATGCATGGAATGCTGTAGGTGTAGGAGGTGGAACTTCTCCTGCAGGAAAAGTGGCAGCAGCACAAACAGCGTTGTATACCATTAGCCCGAATCCTGCAACAGACAGATTTACTATCAACTTTGAAGGAAAATCAGGAAAAGGAATTGTAGAACTGGTAAGCCTGACAGGTAAAAAAGAAATTTCTGAAAAAGTTGAAATTGCTGATGGCGTAAATAAACTTAACATCCAGCTACCTGCCAATATTCTTCCGGGAGTATATATTGTACTGGTAAACGGAGAAAAAGCAGGAAACCTGATTAAAAAATAATTCAATCAAATTTTTAATATATTCAACGAAAAGGCCGCAAGAATTAATCTGCGGCCTTTTGTATATTCTGAGTAAAGAAGATTATACCAAATAGAAATCATTCAGTTTTTCTTCACAAAGTGTTTTTACCACTTCAATCCATCGGTCTTCATCGTTCAGACATGGAATATAATGGAAGTTTTCACCGCCGCCATGCATGAACTGTTCTTTTCCTTCTACTGAAATTTCTTCCAGTGTTTCAAGACAGTCGGAAACGAAAGCCGGGCATACAATAGCCAGGTTTTTGATCCCTTTTTTACCAATTGTTTCCAATGTTTCGTCCGTGTAAGGTTCAATCCATTTATCTTTTCCTAATCTAGACTGGAAAGAAACAATCGTTTTCTCTTTAGGTAAATTCAATTTGTCAATAACAAGCTGTGTTGTTTTATAACATTGATGACGATAGCAGAACTGATGGCTTGGATTATCTTCTCTGGAACAACAGTCGTTAAGATTACAGGTCTTTGTAGGATCTGTCTTATAAATATGTCTCTCAGGAACTCCGTGATAAGAAAACTGCAGTGCATCGAAATTTTCAGGAAGCTTTTCTTTAATGCTTTCTGCCAGGCAGTTAATATAAATATCCCTGTTGTAGAAAGGCTGAATATAATTAATTTTTATACCAGGAAACTTCTTTTTTCTTACTTCTTCGGCTTTTTCAATGACCGTTTCCGTAGTACTCATTGCATACTGGGGATATAAAGGAAAAAGAACGATTTCCGTGACTCCCTGATCAACCAGTTTCTGAATACCAGTTTCAATGCTTGGCTGCGCATATCTCATCCCTATTTCCACCGGAACATCTACCACTTTTTGCAGCTTTTTTTGAATCTGTTCAGTGATGACAATCAGTGGTGAACCCTTATCTGTCCAAACCGTTTTATAGGCTTCAGCAGATTTTGCAGGTCTTGTTTTCAGGATAATTCCCTGTACAAGAAGGGCACGGAAGATCCAACGGTAATCAATCACCCTTTCATCCATCAGAAATTCATCAAGATATTCCTTTACGTCGTTTACAGAAGTAGATCTCGGTGATCCGAGGTTGACTAGTAAAATTCCTTTCTTATTCAATATTCTAAATTTTAATTATGAAACAGAAGTTATAAAATCTGTTACTAATTTTGATACTTTGGCAAAGGTATTACTTTCCAGTAAGCCATTGCTTTCAAATTTGCCTTTTATCCCTTTTATTAATGCCTGATGTTTATCATCCGCTATGGCTCCGAGAGTTTTTAAAATCAACAGCAACTCTTCGTGTCCTTTTTCTCCGCTGGCGGAAGCAGTGATCACAGCAACGGGCTTTTCAGCAAATACTGTTGTGGAAACGCACCACTCCAATAGATTTTTTAATCTTCCGGGAATACTGAAAATATATTCCGGTGTGGAAAATATCACCCCTGCTGAGTTGTTAATAGCCTCTCTGATCTTCAGAACTTCTTCCGGAGTATCATTATCCGTTACTGCGGCATCAAAATGTGGAAGGACAGAAAGATCAGTATATATCTGAAAGTCTGTATCGTCTGTCTTTTCCAGCACCTGTTCCATCAGTTTCTGATTGCTGGAATTTGCTGAAGCACTTCCAATAATCACTACAATTTCCTTTCCGGGAGGCATTTCGGTAGTTTTTATCCGTTTACAGCTTCTACTCTTTCTACCAAATCCGGAACGAATTGTTTTAAAATATTTTCAATTCCGTTTTTTAAAGTAGCAGTAGAACTTGGGCAGCCGGAGCATGCACCCTGAAGAAGCATTTTTGCGGTTTTATTTTCCTGATCATATTCCATCAGAGAAATTTTACCCCCATCATTTTCTACAGCAGGAGCTACATATTCATTTAAAATGTCAGAAATTTTCTGCTCATCCTCAGTATAATCTCTGTTAATAATTTTCTCAACAGGATTTTCATGTTTCTGAGGTTCTATTTTTGCAATTTCGCCTCCGTTCTGAAGATATTCTGCGATAAGCGCACGAACAGTCATCATTACCTGATGCCACTCAACAGAATTATCTCTTGTAACGGCTACAAAATTGTCCGAAATGAAAACTTCCGTTGCAAAATCAAACTCTTTAAAAATAGCCAGTGCCAAAGGAACTTCTTCAGCCGCTTCTTTCGATTTTACTTCCACAAAACCATCCATTAGTAATTTGCTTGAAACAAATTTCATTACATTGGGATTCGGAGTCATTTCAGCATAGATCTGATACATTTCTTTTTTCTTCTGAAGATAAATTCTCGGGTTGGCCAGTAATTCATCCTCAATCACATTTTTCAGGCTTTCAGCAACATGTTCCCATTCTATGGTATCCTGTTTAGCCACAGCTACAAAATTAGCTGTAATGAAAACTCTTTCCACAAAAGGATAGTTGAAAAGTTCCTGTGCCAAAGGAATTTCTGAAATATCTGAATTTCTGTCCAGTTCCAAAGACCCGGGGATGAGATTGTAATCTGCTACAAATTTCATCACTTTTGGGTTTTCAGTAGGTTCTATAAGTACGGTACGCATTTTTTCGTTAAATTTGAGATACAAAAATACGCATTAGAAGTTAGAAGCTGAGTATTGAGAGTTAGATTTTTGCTATCACTGTAATTTAGAAGTTAGATATCAGAAAAGATAGTATATTTTAATTTTCGTATTGGCCCGTTTTCAAATTTTCAAATTAATATTATGGCACTAATAAAAGAACTTTTAGGAAAAGCACCACAGATTGGAGAGAATACATTTTTAGCAGAAACTGCTACTATTATTGGCGATGTTACAATGGGAAAAGACTGCAGTGTCTGGTATAATGCAGTGATCAGAGGTGATGTTCACTATATCAGAATGGGTGACAAAGTGAATGTTCAGGACAATGCAATGCTGCACTGTACGTATCAGAAATATCCTTTGAATATCGGGAACAATGTTTCTATAGGTCATAATGCCATAGTTCATGGATGTACCATTAAAGATAATGTACTGATCGGGATGGGAGCTATTGTGATGGATGATTGTCTGGTAGAAGAAAACTCCATTGTGGGAGCAGGTTCTGTAGTGACTCAGGGAACGCACATTAAATCCGGAGAAGTCTGGGGAGGAGTTCCTGCACGAAAAATCAAAGATATCAATGCGCAGTTACTGGAAGGAGAAGTGAACAGAATTGCAGATAACTACGTGAAATATTCATCATGGTATAAAGAGAATGTGAAGGATCATCAGTTTTAGGTTGTCTGGTGAATAATGAATCGTCAATTCGCTGCGCTTGTCAATTTTGAAAGTTTGCATTTCACTATTCACTTGCGAAGCAAAATTCACTATTGAGATCTATTTAAAATGACTAGTCCTAAAATAGGTTGACATAAAATTAGACAATATTTAA
>NZ_SDLV01000033.1 GCF_004916905.1 Chryseobacterium candidae | reverse complement strand
ATGAGCCTCCAGAGGGATTCGAACCCACGACCCCGAGATTACAAATCACGTGCTCTGGCCAACTGAGCTATGGAGGCATTTTAATAAAGGACTGAAACTGATTGAGAAACTCTACTCTACATATTTCAGTGTTAAAAAAAATCACTTTTACTCTGTGATTTTATTGAGCGGAAGACGGGGGTCGAACCCGCGACATTCAGCTTGGAAGGCTGACGCTCTACCAACTGAGCTACTTCCGCAATTTTGTTTCCAAAATCATTGGTAAACGCTGTGCAAAACTAAGAAAACTTATTTAATCTCGCAACTATTTTTATAATATAAAATGTGGGGAGAGCAGGATTCGAACCTACGAAGCCGAAGCAACTGAGTTACAGTCAGTCCCATTTAGCCACTCTGGAATCTCCCCAGATATTTTATATTAAAATGAGCCTCCAGAGGGATTCGAACCCACGACCCCGAGATTACAAAT
>NZ_SDLV01000032.1 GCF_004916905.1 Chryseobacterium candidae | reverse complement strand
TTCCTGTAAAGGCCAGGGTATTGGCTCCCTGTGTAACGGTACGGTTGCCTGTAAGAGTTCCGTCTGTATTATAAATATTACCTGTTACAGTATTTGCCGGATTATGCAGCTTTACCCAAGCTGTTCCATTGTAATAATAGTATCCTACAACATCTATATTTAAAGCAGTCCCGGTTTGTGTTCCTGTACTTACATTATTTACATAGATCAATGTTGATGACGGAACTCCGGTCATACTCTGAGCTTTTTGTCTGTCTACTCTTGGAATAAGGAGGCCTTCCACTGCAGGACCTGTACCTGTGCTGTTTTTAGCTGCTACTTCAAGAGTTGCGCCAGGGGTTGACGTATTAATCCCCACCTGTGATTTTGCAACCAATGAAAAAGTAGTGAGCACACTTGCTAGTAATAATTTTTTTTTCATAATATATAATAAATTTAAATTAATATTTATTTGTGTTGATAGTTCTATCATTGAAGTTGAATGTCCTAATATGCTTATGCATTATTTCATTTTTAAATCAGCTGGCAAAAGTAATACCTGGTGGAGTTTGTAATTTGATTTATATATACATCATAGGTACAATATGTATACATTTTACATACATCATATGGTATTTTTGTTAAAAAAAGAAGATTGATATATGGGAAAATTATTAATAAATTAATACGTATGAATGTGATTTATTTTCTGTGTGCTGTATGTTCTCAGTTATCTTATTGTGTTTCCAATAATTCACTTAAAAAACTAAAATATAAATTGATTGCAAAGATAATTTTGAACTATTCCGGTATTGACTGATCTATTTGTTGTTTGATGTGTTGTTATGATTCAGTAAGCTCGCTGTACTATTTTTGCAATAAAATCCTGTTGAAATATGGAACGTTTTTTAAGATTTCCACAGCTGGATATCCTTTGCTTTAATGAAATTCAAAACATTAACAAAAAATTGGCAACTAAGAATCCGTCTTTTTATCGCGTTAATGCATGATGTTGTATTTTTGATGTATCATATTATCATGTGCTTTTTCTGCATTTTTCTTAACCTTACTGAAAAATACACAAACATTTCACTTATATGAGAAAAGCATTTTATTTACTTATAATTATTTTATCTATTCTTGCCGGGCTAATAAAAATAATCCTAATTCAGTGTTACCAAATAAAACTGCAATTAATTGTTCTATGAAAAGCTCTTACATGATTCCGGATTTTGTGAAAAAAGTAATATGCAGATTCAAAGCTTATTATGTTTTGCGGAATAACACATTAATGTATTTAATGTGTTTATTTTCAATCTTTTACCACTTGTGGTTTACCTATTTTGAATATGCTGATCTGATACGCTTGTCATGATAATGTTATTGAAATTTTGTTATTTTAAGTAATTACTAGTTATTATGTTTTTTTTAAAAAAAATAGAAAAAATAATTTTATTTTCTTTCTTAATGTTCTGTATTAAGCTATTTTCACAGCAATACACGAAAAATGATATTGATTCTTTATTGATAAAAACAAACGAAGTACTCCGAACGAGAATTTCTGATGATGATCTCATCCGTTGGAATAAAGGGATCATAAAAATAGCCGTTCAAATTAATTATCGTGAAGGAGAGGCAATGGGATATGCCAATATTGCCAACCGATTTATATTTAAAGAAGATTTAAAGAAGGGATTAGAATACCTGAACAAAGCTGAGGATATATCTAAGAAAAGCAAAAATGATTTTCTTATAGGTAAAATAAATGCTGAGTACGCACAAGTTTATAATAAGATGAATGTAAGCAAATTAGCTTTGGGATATAATTCAAAAGCTATGAACTATGGGTTAAAGTTAAACAGAAATAACCGTGAATGCCGTCTGTTTTTACGCTACGTCTATTCAACTAGATCTGTGTACATGTACAAGGTGAATCAACCAGATTCTGCAATTATTTATCTTCATAAATCAATGAAAATAGATGCGAACCCACTGGATGTAGCTAATATTGCACAGCACTACACTTTTTTTGACGTGAAACCTGATTCTGCGAAGTATTATTTTCAAAAAGCTTTTGCACTTTTAGAAACCAAAAACTTCAAAAATAACAAATATCAGAGGGCTGTTGTTTTAAAGAATTATGGAACATTTCTGAAAAGTCAGGGGAAAAATAGCCAGGCCATTGATGTAATTAAGAGGTCTATAGAGTTTGCAAAGCAGGTTAATAGGCCGGCAATTATTCTTAACAATTATAAGGAATTGTCTACACTTTATAAAAAAGAAGGAAATTCTGATAAAGAAAATGAATATCTTAATAAATCGATCTCATTGCAAGACAGCTTGGATGCCAACCAAAACCAAGCCATAGATCTTTCCATTAACAGATTGAATAAAGAAAGGGAAAATGAAAAGGTTCAGCTTAAAAATCAAAATAATGCCACTTTATGGTATAGTAGTATTTCAATATTGTTGATTATTTTAGTTACCATTTACCTTTATTTACGTATAAGAAAGAAGAGAAAGAAGCTCATGGAAAGCGAAAAAATAATTTCTGAAATAGAAAAAGAAACGAAAGATCTGAAAAGAAAGCTCAATGAAAATTATGAAAATATCATCCAGCTTGCCAAAGAAAAGAAAACTGATTTTTTTCCTAAATTTCAGGAAGCATATCCGGAATTATGTAATGAGTTGTTAAAAATAAATTCTAATCTTTCTAAATCTGATTTATCTTTTTGCGCCATGATATGGCTGGGTTTTTCGTCAAAGGAAATTGCTCAGTATATCTCTATGGAACACAGATCTGTACAGACAAAAAAGTATAGGATACGAAAAAAACTAAATCTGGAAGCTGAGACTGATCTGTATCGTTTTTTCAGATCTATATTTGAGCTATAAAAATTTTGATTAACACTACAAAGCTATTCAGTTTTGGATTATATTGGGGATTTCTTTTTGTCCGGGAACTTGTGATGCTGTCCATGCATTATAACACCGTTTTTCATCTGAATTATTGTCAAGGAACTTAATACTTTTCTTTTTCTGATTATATTATGGTATAAGTTTTAGAATTTTTAATGGATTGATCATAAAAAGAATATAGTTGTTTAGTTTTTTCCATAATGATTACTATTAAGCAGATGGAGAATAATTCTCTTATTAACCAAAATGATTCTTTTTTGCATGGTAAGAGACGTACAGTATCATTTCGGAACTTTACTTTCCGCCCCTTTACTTCAGGCACATTAGCCCGTTAATTTTGTCATTTATTATTTTGGAGGTTAGTTGTTCCTTATTTCTGTGATTTTGAAAAAGTAATAACCTTTTTTTGATATTATTAACTATCGATAAAAAAGGAATCAATAAACAATTCATTGTAATTTTTATAATTAGATAGTAGGTTATTTTAAATATATAGATTATTTGAATTAGGAATGTTTTTTTATATGAGTTTTTGAATATTTAAGATATAATGTATGAATGATGTATCGTGATGTAGGGATGATGTAGGGTTGGAGTTTGGATTT
Source organism: Chryseobacterium candidae (assembly GCF_004916905.1). Taxonomy (GTDB): domain Bacteria; phylum Bacteroidota; class Bacteroidia; order Flavobacteriales; family Weeksellaceae; genus Chryseobacterium; species Chryseobacterium candidae. The sequence goes on along the minus strand of NZ_SDLV01000032.1, from coordinate 713 downwards.
TATTTCAAGTGTTCTAATATTGCACTGTGTTAATTCTATGACACTATTTACAACATAAATGATTTTTTAATACCTAACTAATTTATTTAAATTAATTAATACACAAATGATGAAAAAAAAATTATTGTTAACAGGCATATTTGTTATGTTTTCACTGGCGGTCAGATCACAAGTGGGGATTAATACAGGTAATCCTCAGGGAATATTTAGTGTTGATGGGCTAAAAAATAATCCAGCAACCGGAGTGCCTTCTGCCGCTCAGGCTAAGGATGATTTGATAATGTCTCCCAATGGAAATGTCGGAATTGGTACAATTTCTCCAGGTACAGCTTTAGATGTAAACGGAGCTATTACCAACCGTGAAACCGCTTTAGCCGTTGCTGGTAATGCGGTTGATATTCCTGCTAATGTGAGTTTGGTAAGGCTTACCGGAGCTGCTACAGCCAATGTGGCCATTTCAGCATTTGCTGCTCCTAATCCCGGTCAGCGACTTATTGTCTATAATGCTACTACAGGTGGATTTGGAGCAACACTGGATGGCGTTACCATTCCAAATGGTAAGGCACTGGAATTCGTTTTCAGTAACTCATTCTGGAGGTCTACCGATGGAGGCTCAGCTGGAACTTCTTCTGTGAATATTTATAACGCAGACGGAACTCTTACAGGAAACCGTACCGTTACACAGGGAGCCAATACCCTGGCCTTTACAGGAA
>NZ_SDLV01000031.1 GCF_004916905.1 Chryseobacterium candidae | reverse complement strand
TTTTATTCAATATGCTTTTGTAAAAGATATTATGAAAACCGTCTTTGATTAGTTAAAGATTTAATGTTATTTGAGGTAATATTCCATACCAGTAAAGTATGAGATATTGCTGATTAAAGGCAAAAGTTAGTAGCTAATCAAAATGTTTGCTTAAGCAGAAGAGAGAAAATGTTCTGTCTAAAGATAGGAAACATATTAAAATGCTTTTTAAACATTAAAAAAAATATAATTATGCAAGAAATTAAGAATCAAGAAACCCTATTTAATGAGGCATTAAAAGCTTTGTATCCGGATATAGAAGAGCAAAATAATGTCATAAGTAATTTAATGAATGCAAATTTAGATTTCACTACTACCACCAGAAACAGTTTTGACAATAATGATAATCGTGAAGGGGTTGCAGAGAAAAAAGGTCCAATGAATTTTATAAAAGATTTTTTCAGTATGGTTCCTGTTGGTAATAATTTTGAACTGGATGTATATGGTTCTACCGCTAGAAATCTGCTTACCAAACTGTATGATCCTACTATCCCGATTGAAGTTAGACTTGAAAAGCAGAAAGAAATAGCGAATTCTTTGCGAGAGCTTGAAGCCCCGTTTAAAGAGTATCTGGAGAAAGAGAAGGTTGCTGAGCTATTAAACCAAGGACAAGAATTATCGAAGGAAAATTATTATCAGATACAAAGGTTGGCAATGATTAAGGAAATGAGCCAACTGAAACAACTGCCACAAAATCATAAGATAGAAGCAGTGCATGCCTTGGCGAACTTAGTTTATTCCTATGATCTTTTAGATAAGAAACCTCAGAAATCGGGTATTAATGTTAGATTTATGGAAAGGGTATATACAGAAGACGACGACTACTTGTTACCTATAGAACCCTTAAAGCCAATATCAGGATATGAAGATTTTGGTTTTAAGACTTTAGAATCTTCTCTAATTGATGAATTTATTGAAAAATTTTCAAATAAGAGCATAGAATATGAGGAGTGGGATGAATCGATGGATGGATATCCTGAAATCATGTTTCATTCATTGGATGAAGTAGATATGAAGGAAATGACAGACAATTATATATCTAGATTGGGATTACAAAGCGATTATACTTCACTAGAACGCAATGAATATATCAGAGAATATATAGAAGATCTGAGCAGTGATAGAGGTAGTGATATTGATAGTGATGAAACGTTAGATTGGCAGGAACAGCTAGCACGTAATTTTGATAGAGGATATAAAAAGACATTAAGTAAATTGTATCCAGATTCTGAAAATCAGAAACAGATGAAAGATATCATAGAATCGTTAGATACTTCTGATTTGGCAGATGTTACCAGTATAGGGTCTCCCAAAAATGTAATAAAAGAATTTTTGAGTAAGCTATCTTTGGATACTACTGAAGATCTTGATTTATATGGTTCTACCGCTAAACAGCTGATATCCCAACTGCATGATAGCGATATTTCAGTTGAAGACAGAAGGAGTATGCTGACGGGAATAGCGACTGCTCTGGGGGACTGCTCCACTCCGGTTAGAGATTATTTGATGGCAAAGAATGTTGCAGAGCTCTTAAAGTCAGAAAAAAATGGAACAAGTTTATCGCCTAAAGAAGAGCACATAATAGAAAGGCAGGCTTTGATTGAGGATATGGGTAAAATAGGTAGTTTGAATAAATTAGATGTTAAAGGCGATACAATAGAGTCGATAAATACCTTGGCTAACTTAGTTTATTCGCAAAAGCATGTTGAAAAATTTTTTAAAGATAATAAAGGGAGAATTAAACCAGATGCTGAACAGAAATTTAATGAATTTAAAAGTAAGATAAATGTTACTCATGAAAGAAATCTACCTTCGACTTCAAAAAATATAGAATTTGGTTTTAAAACGTTAAAAACTGGTTTATTTGATGAATTTATTACGAAGTATACTAAGGAGGCTGAAGATAAAAGTGTTCGTATTTTGAATGAGGAAAAGCTAAATGAAATAACAGAAAAATATAAAGAAAAGGCTTTGGAACCTAACAATAATCTTCTTGAAACGACACGGTATCAGTATTACGGGATGTATGAAAAAGAAATTAAGGGGCTTATTAATAATAGCGATTTAATAAATAATACTGATCAAGCAGCATTAAAACTATTAGATGAAATATCTGAAAAACAGACATATTTTAAGAATTTGCTAGAAAAAATTACTACGGAAGAATCAATAAAACAGACATACACAGATTTTTTATCGGAACAAGAGAGTAAAATTAATAATTTTCTAAGTGTACCTAATACCCAAAATGTTCAGGCAGGCGCAGGGGGAACAACAGAACCAATTTCTTTACAACAGTTAGAGTTAATAGAAAATCCCGTTATTAATAATGGGAATCCTCCGGTGTCTGCCCAATCTAAAACAGCGGGACAGGGACCAGTATCGACTTCTTCAGAATCCCAGTCTCAACCTCAGGCAGGGTCAACGGAGAATAGGGATCATCACATGGCAATTACCCAAACTGAAACAGAGAGAGGGAAAACTGGTGAGCTTCTTCAGAAGACACCTCCCCAAAATCAACCTCAGGCAGCGGGACAGGGACCATTATCGACCTCTTCAGGATCCCAGTCCCAAACTCAAACAGCGGGAGGGGAAAATAATAGTCTTTTTCGGATGACATTGCCCCAAAATCAACCTCAGGCAGCGGGACAGGGACCATTATCGACCTCTTCAGGATCCCAGCCTCAAACTCAAACAGCGGGAGTGGGAATAGAATCGGATCCTTTAGCACCTCCGCCTACAAAAAGACCACGCCATTAAAAAGAGAGTCCGGCGAGCGGTATGGATCTCAATGAATACTATGGAAAGATATATAAATCCTAAGAAGTAGGAATTATAAGAAACTAGTACTCTAAAATATCCATTTTAGAGTACTAATTTATAGTTTATTATAATGAGATTATTTTATTCAATATGCTTTTGTAAAAGATATTGTGGAAATCGTCTTTTATTAGTTAAAAATTAATGTTAATTCTATTAATATTTTATACAGGTAGAGTATTAGATATTACGGATCATACGCAAAATTTTGTTATAATCAAAAAAATTTACTTAATCAGAAGAGAGAAAATGTTCTGTATAAAGATAGTAAACAGATTGAAATACTTTAGATTAATAAAACTTTAAAAATACTTTTTAAACAAAAAAATTATGGTTATGAATAAACAACAATTAAAAGAACTTAGCAGAAGAATAGAAGAGGCTAAGAAGCAAGAGCAGCAAGAAAAGAGGTTAGATTTGTCAGGGTTATCTTTAAATAACGAGGCTTTACTTAGAGCGATGTCTGAAATAGAGAAGATTTCGGGTATGACGGAACTTGATTTAGGTGGCAACAATCTTAATAAATTACCTAGCAATATATTCACCCTAATAAATCTTAAGAGATTGAAGTTAGATAGGAATAAATTTACAGATCTTCCTGAAGAGTTTGAATTATTGGATAATCTTGAAAAATTAGATGTAAGTCACAACAGACTTTTGTACCTACCTGACAAGATTGGTCGTTCATCAAACCTTAAAGATCTGAATGTTTCAAACAATGAACTCTTATTTCTTCCTGACTTATCAGGATTTAGAAAACTCGAACGTTTAGATTTAAGTAATAACCGTTATCTTATGAAATTACCTGAAGAGATTGGTAATCTATCAAAACTTACCAAACTGAATGTAATTGGAACTGGAATTGAAGATATTCCTGAAGACCTTAAATTATTGAACAATCTCGAAAGAGCAGAAGTAGGTTTAAACAAACTTTTTGACGAACCTGAAGAGATTGATAATCCATCAAACCTTAAAGCTCTGAATTTTTCAAATAATGAACAACAATTAAAAGAACTTAGCAGAAGAATAGAAGAGGCTAAGAAGCAAGAGCAGCAAGAAAAGAGGTTAGATTTGTCAGGGTTATCTTTAAATAACGAGGCTTTACTTAGAGCGATGTCTGAAATAGAGAAGATTTCGGGTATGACGGAACTTGATTTAGGTGGCAACAATCTTAATAAATTACCTAGCAATATATTCACCCTAATAAATCTTAAGAGATTGAAGTTAGATAGGAATAAATTTACAGATCTTCCTGAAGAGTTTGAATTATTGGATAATCTTGAAAAATTAGATGTAAGTCACAACAGACTTTTGTACCTACCTGACAAGATTGGTCGTTCATCAAACCTTAAAGATCTGAATGTTTCAAACAATGAACTCTTATTTCTTCCTGACTTATCAGGATTTAGAAAACTCGAACGTTTAGATTTAAGTACCAACAATCTTAAGAAATTACCTGAAGATATTGGTAATCTATCAAACCTTACCAAACTGAATGTAAATGGAAATTTAATTAAAAATCTTCCTGAAGGCTTTGAATTATTGAAGAATCTCAAAGCATTAGATTTTAGGAAAAACCGGCTTTCAGATGAAGCATTTAATACTATTAAAGACATTACAGAAAAAATAAAGCAGGTACATCAAAAATCTGATTATACATTAAGGACTTTGTATCCGAATGATAAAGAGCTTGAAGAAATCAGACTTAAGATAGAGAATCCTGATTTAGGTTCCACTAGTATCACTATAGGGGACAAGAAAGTGGAAATATTTTCCAAAAATGTAGTAGAAGAATTTTTGAGTGAGATACCTTTGGGTACTCGTAGTGATATTTCTTTATATTATCTACCCGCTAAAGATCAGCTAATGAAAATGATTAATGACGACTCTAATCTCATTGATGTAAGAGATCTTACACTGAATAAAGTAGCGCAATCTCTGGCAGACGGTAATATTAAAGATTATTTGACGAGTGTGGATGCCGAACGCCGAAAGCTATATCCATTATCGGAATTACCAATTGAATCTGCTCAATCTCAGGCAGAGTCACAAGGAATTGGATCTGCCCCTTTAACATCTCAAAAAGTTTTGCGTAGAGAGTCAACAGAGGATAAGGATAGTCAGATGGCGGATGCCCAACTTCAAATAAAGGCACAGGGAACAGTATCGTCTCTTTCAGCGTCCCCTGTCTCTCCAAGTGAAACAGGGGTGAGTGTAAATGATAGGCTTCGTCAGATGACAATTGTCCAACTTCCAGCTCAACCTCAGGCAGATTCACAGGTAGCAGTATCGACTTCTTCAGTATCCACGTCTCAAGATGAACAAAAGGTACATATCAGAAACAACTCATCTAGCCAAGAGAACTCACCTAAGATTTTAAAAAGATAGTCCAGAGCGTTATGGTTCTCAACGAAGCCTAGGAAAAGATATATAGATTCTAATAAGTAGGAATTAGAAGAAATTAGTTCTGTGAAATATCCATTCTAGAGAACTAGTTTATAGTTTATTATAATTAGATTGTTTTTTTGTAAAACATATTGTGGAAACCATCTTTGATTAGTTAGAAATTAATGTTATTTTAAGTAATATTTCATACATGCAAAGTATGAGATATTGCTGATCAAAGGCAAAAGTTAGTAGCTAATCAAGAAGTTTGCTTAATCAGAAGAGAAAAAATGTTCTGTATAAAGATAGTAAATAGATTTGAATACCTTAGATTAATAAAATGTTAAAAATACTTTTTAAACATAAAAAATATGTATATGAATGAACAAGAATTAAAAGAACTTAGCAGAAGAATAGAAAAGGCTAAGCAGCAAGAACAGCAGGAAAAAAGCTTAGATTTGTCAGGGTTATCTTTAGATGAAATCTTTTTAGATAAACTGATGGAATGATATAGGGCAGATCCCTAATCTTACGGAACTCAATTTAAGTAACACCAGGCTCAGTAGCTTACCTGACAGTATTGGTTACCTATCAAACCTTAAAAATCTGAATGTTTCAAACAATAAACTTTTATTTCTTCCTGACTTATCAGAATTTGGAAATCTCGTACGTTTAGATTTGAGTAACAACCATGTTAAGAATTTAACTAGTAGAATTAGTAACCTTAGTAACCTACAAGCCCTTGAATATCTGAATGTAAGTGCAAATAAACTTACAAATCTTCCTGATACCATGTTAAATATGACAAATCTCGAAAGTTCGAATTTAAGTGATAACTCTCTTTCACCGGAATCACAAAATCTTGTGAATATTATTAATGCAAGAATAGATTATTTACCCAAAATGTTCACGAAGGCGCAGAGGGAACAACACAACTGATTTCTTTAATATCTCAAACAGAGTGACAGGGAACAGAATCGGCCTCTCCAGTATCTCCGTCTCAAAATCAACCAGCTTTACAGGGATCGTCAATAGAGAGGCCCATGAGTACTAATAGGTACAGTCAGATGACATCTGTTCAAGTTCAACCTCCACGTGTTCAGAGAGTAGAATAGCGTCCTCGATCGCCTCAACCTCAAGGTACGCAGTTAATAGAAGCGGTCCCTTTATCATCCCGTTCTCAACCGCCTGGACAACGACGTTAAAAAAGAGAGTCCGGAGAGTTGTTCGGTTCTCAACATAGACCAGGAAAAAGTAGATATAGACCCTAAGTAGAAGAAATGATTTCTATAAAGTATCAATTATAGAGAACTTGTTTATTCTACTTTAATAGGCTATAAGAAGTCTTGAATATGAAATTTTATTAAATTTTTTTCAATAATTTTTTTTGTGGCTTGAGATTCAAAAAAATCGTTGTTGGGGTTGCAAAAGTTTTGATATGATTTCCTAGTCGTTTTAAATGTAAAAATTGTGGCCTTTATTTTACTTCAGAGAATAAATCTGTTAGTCTAAAAAACAAAAAAACTTGGTTTAGAATTGTCGGGAAACAGACTTATGATCAGATTCAGCAGAATCGGTATATTTCATAAGTGCTTTTCAACGGCTTTTTCATTTGATGCTAAATAAGGCTGCAAAACTCAGTTACAGTCATAATAAGGAAGTTTATTTACTCATCGTTCCTATTTTTCTAATGTAATCTGTCTGGTTGTTTATAGATCTAGTATTTTAAAAGAAACAACAGTTCACAAGTTGGGATAAGTATTTGTAAATCAAATATTTAAATCATTTTTTTTTTTTTTTTTTTGAAAATTTATTTTATATTTGCATAGTAATTTAATGTTCTTACTAATAAAAAAAATTATCATAATATCAGTTTTATGAAAGTATAGCAATTTTTATTATTATTTAACCTTCAAAATATTAGCAAGAGTCATTGTAATTGAAGCCTACGAGTAAAGTAAAGCCTCAAAATAAGAGTTGTTATTGCAGGAAATTAAGAGATTAATATGTAAGAGTGTTGATGAAATTTAAGATTTAGTTTTAAAATATAAAATACAAAAAAATGAGAAATTTAAAATTTAAGAAAAAAAAATTAATTGCATTGTTGTTTTTAGTGAGTAATCTATTGTATTCTCAAGCGGGAGGTGGGGGAACAATTGAAACGAAAATTACTGGATGGACTGCTACTCTTAAAACATCTTTGAATGCGGGTGTTGCTGCATTTGCAATTGTTGGTGCTTTCCTGATATTTATTCAATACATGCAGGGTAATGAGCAGGCTCAAAAGAATTTTATTCGTTTTGTTATTGGTTTAGGAGTTTTTGGTTTGGTTGATGTTATTACTCATGTTTTTATCTAGAATTAATATATTTTAATCTGTAAATCTGTTTAAACTTTTTTAATAAAAGAATTTTGAAAAAATTAGCAAATTAAATCTGCGAAAAATAAGATCTTAAACTCATTATGAAAATTAATAATTATTCAATTAAAAAGTTAATTATCAGGGAAATTAAAAGATAGATTTCGATCTGTATACGAAACAATTCAAAACAAAAGATCATTTGATAAGTGTTCTTTAATCTTTTTCAAAGTATAGACATCAATTTAAAAAGTATCATAAACAATGCTTAGTTTATGGCTTAAAATGTTATATTTTCAAGGAAAATATTTTGTCTGGTGTCAATAAAAAAAGATTTTTTATATCTGTCGTATAATTGAGTCACTTTATAAAAATTATGGTAAATTAATTTGCTGCTTAAGTAGCTCGAACACAGTTTACGCTAATTTTTTGGTGACATGATGATAACACAATCAAAATACAGGTTTACGTTGTATAAATTCTGAATTTTTTACTAGCTATATTAATAAGATATTCGAATTTAATGGGCATTTTCTAATTGGTTAGTTTTTGCAAAATTCACTCCTGCATACATTTGTCTAATAAGATTTCTTAAAAGTACAAAAAACAATAGGAAGTAGAGCATTTAGAATATATACAACTTGTATTTTTTTTGATGATTTGATTTTTAAAATTAAAATTCATAAAATAATCAGTTGTTAATCAGTGCTTTGTAGGATTAAAAATTTAATTTTATCGGACATATGTTTAGTAATATTTATCTAATTGTTAATTATATTTTCCAAGAAACTATAACTAACATCTGAAATTAAAACTTTCTCAATATGCGGATATTAGGGGCCTTTCTTAAATCTATAAATATCAAAGAAGAAGTGGATTTAGCATCGATGAAGGCTAAAGAGAACACATCAATGATGAAATATAACCTTTTGGAAAACAATGGTTTGGAGTGTGGAAAATGTAAAAGTAGCCAAAACGTTAAGTTGGCTAATATTTTTTCTCTATCAGAAAATACAGAAGAAAATATATTTTTATGTGAAAATTGCAGAAAAATATATTTTAAAGTTAAAATATTCAGATGAATTTATATATGGTATATGTGCTTAAGTCATAATAATATCTATGCCAATTTGTTTATCAAGTAGATATTCCGATTGTATTTAAATGATTTCATTCTATGAATTAAACTAAGCATTTTACTAAAATAAACCATCAAATCAAAAAGAGCTTTAGTATAATTGACAACAGAGCTTTATAAAGTATTTAAATAGAAATGGATTTAAAAAAATTACGTGAGATTCCCTCTACTTATTCTTTAGTTAAAAAAGCATTATTTCTCAGCTTTTTTATTACGCTAATAGCAATAGTTTCCAGTTCTGTCTGGGCAGTGTACGTAAGTAAGATTTTTACTAAAAAGATATATATTATAACCGAAAAAGGGCAGGCCGCCATTGCAAATTCCATGAATAATGATAAAGATTATGAAAATTATAGACTGCCTGAGATTAAGAATCATATTAAAGTGTTTCACAGATTATTCTTTGGATATGATCAATTTAGTTATGATAATAATATTAATGAGGCTCTTTATTTGATTGGAAACTCTGGAAAGCAATTGTATTTATCTCTTAAAGCAAACGGTCATTTTGCGAGAATACAATCTCAAAATCTGGTTCAAAAACTAGATATAGATTCAATAAAAGTTGATGATAAAGAATATCCTTATCATGCATCTGTTTACGGAAAACTCAATGTCTCCAGAGTTGATCAAAACGTGAGTACAAAAAACCTTTTCTATTCTGAATTTGATGTATATAATGTAGCAAGAACTGAAAATAATCCGCATGGTTTACTTATTGAAAATTATCTATTCAAAAGTAAAGGTTTTGAAAATGCTTCAGCCCATGATTCTGGCAATAATGTGCAAGAGGAAAGCTACTCTAATAAAGAGGAAGACTGATACAATGGTATCTTAACTCTTTTTATAGTTAAGTATTGTAAATAATTTAAAATTTCAAAAAGCGATTCTCTTATAATTTGTGTACAATGAAAAATGATAAATATTCTTTAGATATTTTAATTATATTTTCCTTTTTAATAAGTATCCTATTGGTTTTAATAGATATTTATTATTCCAAATATAGTTACGTAGCGGAGAGAAACCTAAGTAATGAATATGTTAATATATTCATAGTAAAGTTTTATAAAACCTTTGCATTAATTAAGAGTCCTTTCGCATTAAGGGCTTTAAGCCTTGCCATAATTACCTTTGGTTGCTTTGGTTTTGAAGTCAAAAGAGAAGTAAAAGAAGACTCTTCTTTATTGAGGTATATTGTAGTATCAGGGGTATCTCTTGTCATTTTTTTAAGCCTATCGGTTTTGAATATTGAAATAGTATCTTATACAATCATATCTTTTGTTTCATATATTATTTATATAGTTGGTTTTTTAAAAATGAGAAAATACTTCAACTTTTATGATAAGAAGGATGAATTTAATGATAAAAATCAAATTTTTGAACAGGAAAAGGTAGTTAAAAGCAATCCTTATTCTGTAAATTTTAAGACAGAAAATGGAGTGATTAATGTAGTGAATCCCTTTAGAGGCACTATGGTTTTAGGTACTCCGGGATCAGGAAAGTCCTACTCGGTTGTTGAAGAATACATACGACAGCATATTCAAAAGCAGTTTTCGATGATGGTGTATGATTTCAAATTTCCTGCACTGGCCAATGAAACATTTGCTTTTTATGAATACTATAAAGGGAAATACAAAATTGAACCGCGTTTTTGTGTGGTTTCTTTAGATGATCTGGAGAAATCTAATTTTGTGAATCCTCTGGATCCTCAATTGATCAGAAAAGCAGCAGATGCCATCGAAGCATCACAAACCATCTTATTTAATCTGAATAAGGAATGGATTACGGAAAAAGACTTCTTTGCACAATCAGCGATTTCTTATTTCGCTGCCTGTATTTATTTCCTGAGAATTTATGAAGACGGGAAGTTTTGTACGCTGCCTCATGCGATATCTTTAGCTTCTTTGCCCGATGAAAAAGTATTTAAAGTTTTTGGGAAATACTCAGAACTCAGATTCTTTATGACTCCTTTTGCAGACGCTTTAGCCAAGCAGGCTTACGAGCAGCTTTCTGGTCAGACAGCATCTGCGAGAATACCCCTGTCTCAACTGGCAACGAAGGAATTATTCTGGGTAATGGGTAATAATGTTTTTCCTGAAGAGAATATTTCACTAAGTATCAATAATCCGGAAAGCCCATGCATATTAATTATTGCCAACTCACCAAGCACCCAAACAACAAATTCTCCTGCTTTAGGGCTTGTGGTTACCCAGCTTCTGAAAGAAATTAATCAGCAGGGAAGACAGCCTTGTTCCGTGATCCTGGATGAGTTGCCCACCATGTATTTTATGGGGTTAGATAACCTGATTGCAACCGCCAGATCCAACAAAGTTTCTACAACCATTGGAATGCAGGATCTTGAACAGCTGAAGCGTGATTATGGCGATAAAGTAGCTGAAACAATATTCAATATCGTAGGGAATGTTTTTAGTGGTTCAGTAAGAAGTGATACAGCCAGTAAGCTTCAGGAAATATTCGGAAAGAAAAAGCAAAGATTAAAAAATGTAACCATTGATACCAATAATTCATATTCTATCAATGAGAATTTAGAGTATGCCATTCCGGTATCTGCTATATCTCAGCTTTCTCAGGGAGAATTCGTAGGAGTTATTGCCGATAATTTCGGAGAGGAAATTAACAGAAAAATTTTCAGAGGAAAAATAAAAGTAGAAAAACGTACTGATCAGATCAGGAAGGAGATCCCGACAGTTATAGAAGGTGAAATGATCAATGAGGTTCTCAATGGAAATTTTGAAAGAATTGTAAAAGAGGTTGATATTCTTATTGAAAACGAATTGTATAGAATTTCCCAGGAAGAAGAAGCTGCTATGAGCATTGGGCCTTCGTCTCATCCGGAGGAATAATAGAATTGATTTTGTACTTGAAAAACATAAAATGATGATAACTTCTTATGTATACATTACTTAGTAAAAGAAATAAAATACTTTTTGTCTGCTTTATTCTTTTTATCGTACTTCCTTATCAGAGAGTACAATCACAAACGATGATACCGCCGGTTGAATCGTATAAGAAAATTATTTCATCCCATTATGGGTATAGAAAGCATCCCATTGATAGAGTAGTTAAAAAGCATCAGGGCGTTGATTTCTCTGTACCTAGCGGAACTGCTGTATTCTCTACCTATTACGGTATCGTTTTAAGTTCAATGTACGAAAGGGGATATGGCAATACCATCTTAATAGATAACGAGGGAGGTTTCCGAACCCGATACGGACATTTAATGTCTTTGTTTGTTGGGAAAGGTGAATATGTAACACCCGGACAGTTGATAGGATTGAGCGGAAATACAGGACATTCTACAGGTCCTCATCTCCATTATGAAATAATAGTTGAAGGGAAAAGAATTGACCCATTATTGTTTCTGAATATTATGTGTAAAAATAGTTTATAAAATATGTTTGAAAATCTGGACAAAAAAAAGAAGATCATTATTGGAGTCGTTTTTGTGGCTGCTTTAGGTATTCTTACTTTGGTTATGAGTCTGATATTATTCCCAAAAACTAAGGAGTCAGATGATAAGTTGATTGTAACTCCTAATGTTGATGAGAAACAGCTTGAAGAAAAATCAAAATTAGAAATCTATAATCAGGATGAACGGAATTTAAAGAAGTATTTTTCGAAAGATGATCAGTATAATAAAGATACCGAATTTCCTGAAGATGAAAGATTATCGCAGGGACAGTTTCAGAGTTTTGATGGCACAACTGAAGAAAACGATTATGCCAAAAGGCAGGAACGCTATATGAAAGCTTTATCCAATATCGCTTCACCGGGAAGAAGCTACTCTTCCGGTTCCGGGTATAGTTCCGGATATGGTTCCGATTATGGTTCCGGCACTGAAAGCAGCCTTAGCAAAATATTTGAGCTTCAGGATAAAATCCGTGCAGGCTTAACGGAAGGTGCTGCCTCCCATAATTCTCCGGATTCACAGGATACTTTAAAAACCAAGGAAAGTAAAAAGGAGTTGGTTAAAAATGACGTTAGGGATCAAAAGAGTTTTTTTCAGGGAACAACAGTTGGCAATAACAAGAAGATTTTACAGCTGATTCCTTCAGAAACAATAGAGCAGAAGAGGATATTGGATAAAAATATTATTCCTATCAGAATAAAAGAAGATATGAGGCTTACAGATATCCCGGGCGGATTGGTAATTCCTAAAAACTCGATTGTTTATGGGAAAATATCCTTGGGGGAAGATCGTATTAATATTGATATTGAAAGCTATAAAAAAGATAATGTTTTGTACCAGTTAAACTTTAGGGTTTACGACTATGATGGAAGGCAAGGTATTCATATGAATAATCATTCCTGGCTGAAAATTCCATCAACAGTATCGCATGATGTCTTTGATTATGCCATTCAAAGAGGAACCAATGCTGGCGGTTCTGTTTTAGGTGGTGGTACTAATACAGGGGTCGATTTAAAAGAAGCCAGAAACCTGGCCATTTTATCAGCAGGAAAAGAAATAAGCAAAGAAGTATTTGAAAAAAGGAGAGTGTTTTTACCTAAGAAATATCAATTATGGATCAATATAAAGTCCTTCAATAATAGCTCTGGTTTTAATTAGAACATTCTTATTGAGAATTGAATTAAAATAATTTACTAATTAATTCCTAAGGTTATGAAAGATATAGATATCAAAACAACTTTTAACATATTGGCGGTAGATGATGATTTGTTAATCAGTAAAAAAGGAGATATAGGCTTAGTTTACAAGGTTATGCTTCCTCAGATATATTCGCTTGACAGCGATCAGATTGAACAAATTAGTGTTATTGTTGATAAAGTAATCAAATCTCTACCAGCCGGAACAATTTTGCAAAAACAGGATTTCTTTTTTGTAGATTCTATCAAAGAGCATGTATCTGACAGTCCTAATTTTTTAGCAGCAAGTGATAACAGGTTTTTCCATGAAAAGCCGACCATGAGCCATGAGTGTTATCTCACTATAATAAAGGACTCCAAAAGTAAAGTAAGTATACTTAATAAATCCAGCCAGTATAATAAATATTTAGATGGAATAGAAGACTTTATAAAGGCCGTAGAATCCAGTCTTTCATTTTTAACAAAGGAAGGGTTTTTCGCCGTAGAAAGATTAAATAATAATCAGATTATTACTCTTTTGGGAAAATATTTATCTCTTTCGAAAGAAGGGGAGACCAACCTGAGGGATATGTTTTTTGATAAGAACTTACAGATAGGAAATAAATTTGCAGAATTGTATACCATATCTTCTAATAATCAGCTTCCTATTACCATTAACAGCACTATCAAGAGCATTGAATATTCTACCCCTAAAACTGATTTTAGAATTCCTTTTATACAGCCGGTATCTACAGGTCTGGACGTCAACCATATCTATAATCAGGTGATTTTTATTGAGGATTCAGAAAAAGTTTTTTCTTCCCTGAAGACCAAGATGAATCAGTTTAAAAGTATGGCGATTCTTTCAAGAGAAAATCAGGTTACTTATTCTCAGGTGGAAGATCTTGTAGAAGATGTATTGGAAAGGGAATTAACATTTGTTTATCAGCATTTTAGTGTGATTGTCTGGAATGTTTCACAAAAAAAACTGGAACATGATGTCAACTTATTGGAAAATGCTTTCAGGGATTTGGGAATTACTCCTTATCAGGTAAAGTATGCTTTAAAGGATTTGTATATGAACAATTGCCCTGGCGCACCAGCTTATATTTCAGAGAATCATAAATTTATCGGTATATCCGAGCAAACCTCTTCATTACTGAATTTTGAATCTTATTATGAGAGCAATAAAGATGGAATTCTTTTCTGTGACCGTAAAAACGAATCTCCTTTACGTCTTGACTTATGGGATGAGCCTGTTAAAAAAGGAATCATTGTGAACAGAAACAGATTAATTTTCGGACCTTCAGGAACCGGAAAATCATTTTTGATCAATCATATTGCAAGTCAGTATTATGAGCAGGGACACCATATTGTAATGATCGATATAGGAAACTCTTATAAAAAGTTATGCGAATTGGTGGAGGGTGTTTACTTTACGTATGACTTAAAGTCACCTTTACAATTTAATCCTTTTTATTACTATGATGAAGATGAAATTAACATAGATAAGAAAACCTTTCTCCTGTCACTGATCTTTTTCTTATGGAAAGGAGAAGAGGGAGCTTCAAGAGAAGAAAAACAGATATTATCCACCTATCTGGATCTTTATTACGAACATGTAGTCAAGAATGATCTTTTTCCTTCTATGTCTACTTTCTATGAATTTATATCAGAAAATACAGCTGTTGAAGAAGAATCATGTTATTTTGACAAGGTCAGCTTTAAACTTTCTCTTAGAGATTTTTACGACGGACACTATAAAGATATACTCAATGCAGCAGAACCGGCCAACCTGATTCATGAGCGTTTTATTGTGTTCGAAATGGACAATATCAAAGATCACCCTACATTGTTTCCTTTAGTTACTATGTTGTGTATTAATCTGGTTATGACTAAGATACAAAAGATTCCCGGAGTAAAGAAATCAATATTTATAGATGAGTGCTGGAAGCCTATTTCCAAAGGGGAAATGGCTGAGTTTATCAAGTATTTGTACAAGACCGTTCGTAAATTTTATGGAGAGGTTGCCATTGCAACCCAGGATCTGGAAGATATTTTAGATACTGCTGCCGGACCTGCTATGGTGAATAATACAGATACTCTGATTATGCTTTCCCATAAAAAGAAAATGGCATCCAAAGACAAGTTTTCCAAATATTTGTCACTCAGTGAATCCGATCTTCAAAAACTTTACTCTACAGACAAAGGAGAGGTGTATGTGAAAGTAGGAAGTATGTCCAACGTGTATAAAGTAAAAGTATCTCCAGAGAGATATGCCTGTTATTCTTCCAATGCCGATGAAAACAAAGTAATCAGGGGAATATACGAAGCCAAGGGAAACATGTCTGTGGCCATTAACGATTTTATTGATTTAAATTCTCAAAAGAAATGAAAAAACACATTGTATTATTTATCCTATTTTTTATCTGTTCTCAGGTATCTTTCGCCCAGGAAATATTGGAGCCCTTATCTCAGCGTCAGTCAATTGAAGTTTCAGATGTGAAGACCACCCACATTATTTTTGATGAAAAAATAAAGTATGTGGATGTAGGTTCTACTTATTTTGTTGCAGATACCATTGGAAATATGCTCAAATTAAAGCATACAGGTGAAGAGCTAGGAAGCCCAAAGAGCCTACAGGCAAATCTTACGGTTATTAATGGCAAAGGAAGCTATTATTCTATTGATATGGGGTATAACAGAAACCCAGATATCACAACGTATAAAGCTGTTGAAACCATTACTAAGATAGATTACTTTGCAAAGGAAAATATAAACAAAATTGAACGGGAAGAGAAGTCAGCACAAGATCTTCAGGAATTATGTTTGTTATCTGAAAGTGCTCCTTCTAACATAAAGATTAATGATAATAATGACGGATTGAACCTGACTTTAAATGGAATCTATTACAGAAACTTTCAGGATAAAATTATCTTGCGTGTAGAAATTCATAATACGTCTAAAATCACTCTGGATATAGACCAGGTTCTTTTCAGATCAAAACTGAAGAATAATAATGCTGCCAAAAAAGATTACGTGTATCAGGAGAGAATACTGACACCTGTAAAATCCTGTGGGGAGCAGCGAAATATCAAACTGGGTGAAACAAGGGTTCTTACCTTCATCTTCGATAAATTCACATTGAATGAAGATGAAATATTAAGCATGGAAGTAGGAGAGCATGCCGGAGGCAGAAGCGTCAATATTCGTATTCCCAGAAAGAAACTTTTGTTTCCGGAATATATATAAACCTATTTAACATATTTAGTTATGAAATATCTGATTCCGCTATTACTTTTTTTTTCACTGCAATATAAGGGGCAATTGCCATACTTTGATCCCCCGGGTCTAGTGATAAGACTTTTTGAGAAGGATGCTACTAATGATTATGAAAAAGCTACAAAAAAAAGCTTGGATGAGCTGGGTCAAATTGATGCTATCAATGAATTTGAAAATTCAGCCAGGACTACGATTTCTAAAAAGGATCTTATTAATTTTTCCAGGTATTCCAACGTTTGTAACCTTTATCTTAGTCCTGTTAAAAAAAGTAAGTGCAGAAAGAAACTGGAGTACATTAAAGATGCGAACAACATCTTAGAAGATACATTTATAGCAGGGGTAGGGATAAAGGTTAACCGCGGAAACCGAGAAAAACTGGATGCAGGATTTATGAGTACTTTAAATTTTCTGATTCAGGAACTGGATCAAATGAAATATGAGGCGGAACAAAGCAATCTATTCTACAAATTAGGCCTTATCCCTAGGTAAATTCCATATTTTCATCTATAATAAGTTTATAATAATAAAGTATTATGAGAGCATTAACTATGTTGTTTTTTTTAACATTTCAGCTATTTTCAGCTCAGTTTGTACATATTGCTATTCATTTGAATAATACAGATTCAGATACAAGACAAAAGCTTGCAGAAATTCTTGGACATACCACTGCAAGAGCAGTGCAGCTGAAACTCCAAAATGATTACCTGGAAGAAATGATTAGGAATGATGAAGAATTTTTAGAAAGGAATTATAAAAAGTCAGCTCAATTTGATAAGCAAAATGATTTTATTGTTAAGTCTATAAAGACTGGTGTTTTAGGTATAGGACCTGTTATATTGAATAAGTTTAAAAAACTTCCCTATATAACCAATGTTAAGAATGATTATTTACAATCTCTGGCAATGGATAGATTAGTACTTTTTTCCCTCCAAAATGTTGATGCCTCAAAAATAAAGGCGGCTGAAAGGCAGGAAATTTATAGGATTCGTGACCAGCTGGTAAGGGTATATTCTAAAAATGATAAGGAAGTTTTTGCGGTCATGACTTTGCCTGCGTTGGCAATGCTGATACAAAGCAGTCCAGATCTCATCAAAATGATCAAGGATCTTGAAATTATTTTTTAGTTTTCTATAGAATTTAGTTTGTAACATAATTATAGAGTTATTTCAATATGTATAAGTTTCTAATATTATTATTATTATTGGTTTCAGTAAAGATTTATTCTCAACCGGTTGCCAATAACCCTATTGGCCCTATATCAGACGTTCCTTCAGGAATACTTTCAGGTGTAACTATTGGGCTTAATCTGGAGTTAAAAGGGAGAGAAGAAACAACAGAGAAAAGGATTCAGGATTTTTTAAAAGAGTATAGAAAGCGGCTTCAATATTATGATGCTATTGCCTGGCTATCTACGGTAAATGATATTATCAACAATGTTAAAGACAGATCTCGTCAGCTCATGCAGGATAATGAAAAGCTTTCTTTTCTGTATTATTCCAAAAAGAAAGAGAACAGGGTGTATTTGCTTTCAGCGGATAGCCAGATTGAGAATATTTCTTCCCATTTCTTGAATGGGGAAAAAATTACCATTTTGGGAGAAAAATTTAATCTTTATGAAGACCTGAGAGCATCCTTATCTGCAATTAACCGGAAACTTGATATGGTAGATGATAATATAAAAGAGAGTAATCTAAAGAGAAAATTCGTTCAACAATTTGTTAAATAATTAATATAAAATTGAAAGTCATGAATATGATATTTATTAATTTTAAATCATTCGGAGTTAAAGTATTTTTTTCAATATCATTATTGTTATCTATTTTTTCCAAAGCTCAGCTTATTACAATTAATGTAACGCTACCTTGGACAGCAAATGATCTTCTGTCAAGAGAGCTGTATAAAGATATGGTCTCAGCACATAGAAAACTGGAAGGATACGCCACAGCAAAAACAAGTATTGTGGCAAGAACAAAGGATGTTTATTTAGAACCTAATAAGGAGCTTACCCGTATATCATTTAATTTAGCTTCAAAAAAAGATGATGTGTTGAAATTTGTATCCGAAACAAGTTACGACTATATAAAAGATAAATATCCGATAGTCGCTACTTCCCCTCTTTCGAGAGGTAAAGTTTCAAATGTTGTGGTTAGGAAAAGATTTTCAAAAAAATTTGATTCGGAAAAAGAAAACATTACCAACTATCTGGATGCTGCTAATTTTATTCCTGAAGCAGAAAGATTACGTTTAATTCAGCAGGCATTAGACAAAGTAATAAGAGTAACACTCGAAGATGAAACGTATTAAATCTATATTCACATTCTTGTTTTTTTTTAGCTTTAGTTTTTTTTATACACAAACCTGGTCTTTTGACATAAATGATTATACTGTTGCAGGAACCAAAAGTGGAATTATTGCTGGATTAGGTGGTGAAATTTATCTAAAGGATGAACAAAATAAGTTATTGGAAAAGCTTATAAGCTTAGAAAAAGAAATTAATGATAAAAAGAGTGTGGCAAACATAAATAGCCTTGTACTTGCGTCTACTTCTCTTATTATGATTGAAGATACCCAAAAAGAGATAAGAAATATCGGAAATATTATTAATATCATAAAATACAATCCATTATTTATTAAATATTCATTGGCAAAGAAATCTGAGGATCTGGCTATTGAAGATAGATATTTAGATGAAGCTCAATCTGATTATTACGGATATTTAGCATCAGGACTTCTTTCGGGAGGTTTGGGTCAGGTTTATACAGTTTTTGGAAAGCTCTTAACAAGGATTTTGAAAATCAGAGCCAATGTTTTGTCCATAAAAAAAGATTTGCAATCACTATCTGTTATCAATAAAGTCTTAATTAAATAATTGATAATTACATATGTAAAATAAAAACTAAATGACAATAGATGAAATTTTAAATCAATATAGATCAATTCTTCAAACCAGATTTGATCTATTTATTAGTGAGTCCAAACCATATGTTTTTCTCATTGCCGTTACATTTACCTTTGTTTTTGTAGGGTATAAAGTAATGAAATCAATGTCTGATCCGGATGAAAAGATTGGACGTGATACGCTTTTAAGACCTATTCTCACTTTTATGGCGATCACATTATATATTCCTTTGGTAAAATTACTGTTATTTGATACTGTAGATATTTTAACAGAGATCGTAAAAAATGGTGCTTATAAAGTGACAGGTCGGAGTCCTGGTGATTTTGAGCAAGCCTTTCAGACCGCTATAACCCATGTGCAGGGAACAGGAGCAGATGGAAATGGGGTGTATGATGTTCTGCAGATCAATCCTTTTTTAGAACTTTTTCATATTATTATTTATTTTATTGCTTCTGTTGTTGGAGGATATATATTATTGAGGCAACTATTGATGATATTTATCTATTATGTTTTGGGAATATTTGTGTTACCATTTTCACTTATTGTATCAAATGAGAGAATTCTAAAGTCATGGTTTTTTGGCTTCTTGTCTATACTTTTATGGGAACCTGTATTAACGATTTTGAAAGTTATGATAGTTCTTTTACCTGTTGGAAATACAGAATTTACGAATGTTCTTCTTTCTATTGCTTTTCA
Source organism: Chryseobacterium candidae (assembly GCF_004916905.1). Taxonomy (GTDB): domain Bacteria; phylum Bacteroidota; class Bacteroidia; order Flavobacteriales; family Weeksellaceae; genus Chryseobacterium; species Chryseobacterium candidae. The sequence goes on along the minus strand of NZ_SDLV01000031.1, from coordinate 263,662 downwards.
GGTTATTATGATATTTATGATATTAAAAGTTCCACAATTTGCTAATCTTTTGGTAAATCCTGAATCAGGGAATAAATTTAGTAACAAGGCTGGTTCTGTTCTGAGAGGCTTACCTGGAAAGGCTTTTAATGCATCGGGAAAAGCTTTTAAAGCATTAAAAGATAATATATAGTTTAATATCTTTTAGTAATTTTTGATGTAAGCTAGCTATTAAAAATTTTTCCAACTAGGGAGATGCTGTAATAAAAACTGATACTTTACAAAGATTAAAAATGCTATATTGATATAGTCAGTAGTTGATTAGATTAAAGAGCTAACTAATAAAACTCTTAATGGTAGATATAGTAAGGATGAACTACTACTGATATAATTTTTTAATAAAAATATTGACTTATTCCTTTAACTCATAATGGAAAACAATTATTAGTAATCGGTTTTTAAACAGAAACGCTTCTCAGACAGTGGGGCTTCTCGAATACTAACCGAAATATTTAAACATTTTCAGGATAAGATTATCGAAACCTTTATTAGTAAAAGGGATAAGTCAATAAAATTAAAAACTAGAATTATGGTTAAAGAAAAACACAACGTTTCACTTTCAAATGAACACCTAAATACAAATATTGAAATACCTGAAGTTGTTTTCAGGATAGATTCAAGAAGCCCTTATGATGGGGGAAATAATCCAGGAATATTTAACGAAGGCTTTACAGCAAAAGGGACAGATTACAATTTAACAAATCATGTATTAGGAGGAAATAATAGAAATGCAAATAATTTAGGCTCTGATATATAACAACCACATCAAGTCCTACTACCTTTAATAATATTCTATCATCAATAACTCGTATTATTTTATTACCTGAAATAAAAAGTCGAAGTTTGACTTGTACAAATAGTGGACGAATTAAAATTAATGCTTATGTATATAACATAAAACCAACTAACTCTATTTTTTTTCAGTAGTTGATATCTTACCAGAAGGAGATACATTTGATTATAATCATGGACAGAAGGAAAGGATAACTATTGACCTAATTAACAGAGAACAAATTCAATCCGCGGTAGTATATGAAGCTATTTATAATGATTGCGTACTCGAAGGAAAGATTAAACCAATAAATATAATAATGAATCCCAACTATTCTGAAAATACTCAGGGATATTTTTCAGAATCTTTCAATACTGTTTATTTAGGGATAAAAAAATAAAAGCATCAGCAAAGTAAACCTAATTAGTCCTTTAAACTTAAATATATATATATATATATTATGTATAATACAGAAATCGAAGAATTAAACAAACATTTTGATGAAGAAAAAATAGATCTTCAGGAACAACAAAGATATTTTCAGAATACTGATTTGATAAATGAAAATAAAGATACGGACGACGTTCTAATAGAAAAGAATGAGGAAGAAAAAAGATTGCGTATTCTCAATACTATAGGAGAAAGCAGTTCATTTATTCAGAAGTCCTTAAAACCTATTTCAATCGGACTAGCTGCAGGATTTGCACTTTCAATACTTTTTCCGCCATTGGGAATAGCTGTGATGGCTATTTCTGCTATAGCTGGTGTATCTGCAATAGGGGCAAAAGTGTCTTACAGCTATGCTAAAACAAAAGATGAAAATAATTACACTAAAGAGAATTCTGAAACAAAAGCTGAAGTACTTCGTGAGATTATGAGTGAGCAAATGGAAGAAAGTTTATCAGAAGATAACAGGAATGTTGAACAACGGAACAAAAACAACTCTTCGGCAAATACTAATGAATCTGCGTTATCTATGTATACGAAGGCATTAAATGTTCTTAATCCTAATATAATAAGAGAGACTTCAGTTTTACTCCCAAAAGCACAGCAGGAAAAGCAAAGTGTCAATAAAAATTTGGGAATAAGTTACAATACATAATAAAGTATCTTTATAACCTGTTTAAAGTTTTTCAAAGAAAGAGTTTTCTGTTAATAATTTAGAGTTGCAAAAAATACTAAATTTTGGAACTCACTAGAAAAGATAAAATATAAAAATGGATAATTTCTCATGTGAGCAGAGGAAGGCGAGGATTTTCAACAAAATTTGATTTAAAGAAGGTATTCTGTTTATTATCAATCGGTTGAAAATAGCTGCCAATGCTTCGAATTAAGTATTAAAGAATATTTTTAAAGCCAAGTAATAAGTTGCATCTAACTTGTTATTATTTTAATAACTGGAGTAAGAATAGTTTTTTCAAACGAATTTGGAGATTCCTTCTTAAAAACAATAAAAGAAAATTTGATCTTTCCTGTGGTCAGTTCGATTGAAGTCATATGCTAAATAAAACAGGTGAGGAATCAGTATGATATCAGGGAGAAAATTCATCGAATAATTAGTCATTCCTTAAAACCCTCATAATATTTTGATTTTCAATTTTATGAATTCTGAATTCGTAAAAAAAATGTTATAAAAAATTGCATGAAATCGTATTTTTAGGGTATAAAAAGTGGCAAAATGTTAGGCAAAATAAGAGAGGATTTACAGCAGAATTTATTCAAGACCAGGCTTACGGAGCTTATTAATATGGAGCATCCGCTGGTAAAATTAGCTGGGGAGATTTCCTGGGATAAAATGGAGTTAGAGTTTGAGAAATTCTTTTCGGAAAACGGAAGGCTTTCTATTTCGATTCGCAAAATAGCAGGAATGCTTTTGCTCAAGGAAATGTTTAAAGAAAGTGATGAAAGTGTAGTAGAAAGATGGATTGAGAATGCGTATTGGCAATATTTTACCGGAGAAACCTTTTTCCAGACAGAACAGCCTTTCGATCCGAGCAATTTTGTACACTTCAGAAAAAGAATTGGAGATAAGGGTTTGGAATTTCTTTTGGGACAAAGCGTTTCTCTTCATCCCAAAGCCAAAACAGAAGATGAAGTTCAGGTAGATACGACGGTTCAGGAGAAGAACATTACCTTTCCTACCGATGCCAAATTAGCAAAAAAAGTAATTGACAATTGTACTAAAATAGCAGAAAAAGAGAGCGTCGTACAAAGACAAAGCTACAGAAGAGTGAGCAAACAATTAGTGCGGGACGCTTATTTTGGAAATCATCCCAGAAGAGAGAAGAAGGCAAAAATGGCAAGGAAAAAGCTTAGAACGATTGGTAAAAGAGTACTTCGGGAATTGGAAAGAAAACTTCCTAAAGATGTTTTGAAAGGCTACGAAGACGTTTTTAAAATTTACCTTAAAGCACTCACCCAAGAACGTACCACGAAAGATAAAATTTACAGTCTTCACGAGCCACAAGTTGCGTGTATTGCGAAAGGAAAATCGGGAAAAGCATACGAGTTTGGGACAAAAGTAGCGGTAGTAAGAAGTCGGAAAACAGGGATCATCAGCTCGGTAAAGAGATTTTCTGGCAATCTTCACGATAGTAAAACTCTTGAAGAATCATTGGCACAGAGTGAGAGGGTAAGAAAATCCGTTGGCGGAACAAGACCTGGGAAAGCCACTACAGACAGAGGATTTAAAGGAATCAAAGAAGTAGAAGGAACAGCAATTTTGCTTCCCGCAAAAAAAGAAAAAACAAGATATGGGCAACAAGCAGCCAGATTAAGATTCCGGGCAAGAGCAGCCATAGAACCTTGTATCTCTCATTTAAAAAGAAACCACTCCTTAGGATTAAACTTCCTGAAAGGAGTGGCTGGAGATATTAATAATGCATTATTAGCCGGGATTGGATACAATTTGAAGATGAGATTGAACCAAATCAAACAACAAATTCTTCTTTGGCTCGAACTTGTTCTACGAATCTTTTTAGGTAAGTATAATTTTCAAAGTCAAAAAACAGCTTTTTAAGGAATGACTAATTAGGGACAAATACTTTCAATGGAAAAATCTGTAAACTTTGAATATACATCAATGAGTATTTGCAATATTCAGCTTTTTCTATTTTATTTATATCATTTAATTATTAAAACTTAAAATAAAAGATATATTAAAAATAAGCATTATGAAATTAAATTTTTTGCCTTATTGCGTAATTATTGTATTAGGAATGGTTTCATGCAGCAGTGATCAAGATTTTGTTGTTGAGCCAAAGCCAAACCCTTCCGGAAAAGTTAGTGGATATGTTAATCTGTATAATGAAAGTACGATAATGATTGACAAATCGAACATGACGGTAAAGATAGTTGGAAGTAGTCCGGTAATTTCTGCAGTAACTGATACGAATGGGTATTTTGTATTGCCAGATGTGCCTTTTGGAGATCTTGCTCTTTCATATGAAAAATCTGGCTTTGGAACATTTAAAAAACTAGGGATTAAGCACCCGGCTGATGGTTCTTCAACAATTATTACAGCTACGCCGTCGTTAGGGCAAATTTCTTCTACACAAATTACTAATTTAACAGTTCAATTGATTAATAGTGATATTGTACTTTCTATTACGACCAACCCTTCTGGAAGCAATGCAGATAAACGGTACTTCCGTTATTTTCTTTCAAAAGATCCAAATGTAAGTTATCTTGATTATACATATTATTCCCCAGGTTTAACAAGTCAGATAAATCCTTACAAAGTTACATTGACTAAAAATGATTTGCTGGCTAAAGGCTTTCTATCAGGAGAGAAAATTTATGTAAAGGCATACGGAGATTCATTTTGGAGTAATGAATATGATGTACCTGGCTTGTTAAGAATTTTTCCGAATCTAAATTCAAATTCAGCTAATGCCGTATCTTTTACTTTATGATATTAGAAAGATGTTTTTGTGAAGAAATGAATATCTAACCTAATAACATTTTGATCAGTTGTAAACCAGAAGCTATCAATATTCTGATAAGTTAACGCATATTTAACTTCGCCAAATTCTTATTATGAAATCAAGTAAATTTAGCATATAAAAGCTACTTTTAAGAAATTGTTAGTTTGTCGAAATAGTTGATGATTGATTAGAAGAGAATGTAAACTTCCCGATAAATAGTACGACTAGAATTTAGACAAAAAGTGATATATCTAGTTTTACGACTCATTTTGGGGCAGAGGAAGATTGGTTTGCTTCGTAAATGTTGTCACAATGACCATTTTTGGAGAAAAAGTATCTGGAGATATGAATGCAAAAATTGTAGTAAAAGAATTTCCTTCAAGAATGGAAAGATTATGAAGAATTCCAAGCTTTTCTTTTTAATCTGGTACAACACAATGTTTCTGATGAGTTTTACAAAGAAAAAATTTTCGTCAAAGGAGATTCTTAAACAATTGGGGTTGAAGCGCTATGAGGGTGTTTGGACGATGGTTCATAAACTCAGAAAAGCAATGGGAACGTGTGAGGAAAATACACTTTGGAAGGGATGATAGAATTTGATGAAGGATATTTTACGGTGGAATCCAACGATTTAGAGCAGGGACAAAGTGTTCGTGGCTTAGTCTTTTCATTTGGAAAATTTGGAAACAGCTGAAAAATCAAAGTCTTGCAGATATTTTAAGGCGCTTAAGTTTTAGAAACCCATTTTTCTTTGGAAATCAATGAAACCATCTATTGGGAAATTACCATAAAATCAAAAGAAAGTGCCTTCAACGAGTTTATCTACAAATTAAATCGAAAGATATTTTGGAGACAAAGCCGTTGAAATGCTTATTATTGGCAAAATTATGAAAGTATGTGACAAAAGACAAATAAAAAAATTACTATATTTACTATATCTATTATTATTTTCTACTATTAATCAAATACAAATCTTGTCATGGAATATAAAACTCCGAAATCCTTAGAAAGAAAACCTATGATCTTTGGTTATCCTGTAATAACTGCTATGATAGTTATTTTATGTTTGATGTTGTTTCTTTTTACTGTATTTAAAAATATAATTTTATCATTAGTGTTTATAATAACACCTTTACTTTATTTATATATTATAAGAAAATATCCTAAAAGAGGTGAATTTAAAGAGTTTTTTTTTGACTTTAAAATTGGTGTAAAATGTATTAGATTTGATGAGAAATTAGAAAATTTAATTAATATGAATCCAAAAGATAGTATGAACAAAAAAGCTTTTTGATTTATATGTTTAATTTCTGTACTAATTTAACGTAAGTTCGATATAACTAATTAAATAAAGTTGTTTAGTATCTACAAAATTGTTTTTAAACAAAGGTTTTTTGTCCATGAAATTATATGCTATCAGTGCAGAAAAAATAGTATTGAAGTAATTGGCTATACTTCTGTGTCTTGAATGCTCCACCTGACAAATATTTTTAAGCTGATCAAAGATATTTTCCACAATAGCTCTTTTACGTATCATATAGGAATCGAACATTGGGGTTATAGATTTTGTTTTCATATTCTTTTTAAGCTTTGTTACCAGATGAATACCCTGAGAAAAAAGATTTTGAAAAAACTCTTTTGAGATATTTAAGAAAGGGTATTGAAAAAGGCGATTTATATTCATCCAAAATCAACTGAACACTGGTCAATTTTAATAGATTGTACAATTTTATATTTTAGAAGAGGCTGTCTCAAAAGTGAGGCAGTCTTTTTTTTGAGTATAAAAAAAGGAAAGCTTTTGCTTTCCTAATAGTTGCAAATTGATTAATTTGCTGTGTGTTAAGTAAATCAAAGGTAGTCTTTAAAGATTATAATCCCAAGCAAAATTTTCTTTTTCCTCCTGATTTGTCGGAGCTGATACAAAATAATCATCCTGTACGAACTGTTTCAGCTGTTATAGATGGTCTGGACATCACTAATTTACTCCGTAATTATAAACCCGGCGGTACATCGGCGTATCATCCCAAAATGCTTTTGAAAGTATTGGTTTATGGCTATTTGTGTAATATTTATTCGAGTAGAAAGCTGGAGCAGGCACTCAAAGAGAATGTTCATTTTATGTGGCTAAGTGCCATGAACCGTCCTGATCATAATACTTTAAACCGTTTCAGAAGTGAGAGGTTAAAAGGAGAACTCAAAGAGATCTTCGCACAAATTGTATTATATCTGGAGAAAGAAGGTCTGGTAAGCCTGCAAACCATCTTTACAGATGGGACTAAAATAGAAGCCAATGCCAATCGTTACACATTTGTATGGGGAAAGGCTATCAAAAAGAATAAAGAACGTATAGAGTCCCAACTTGAGGATTTGTGGAACTACACTCAGGAAATAGCCAGGGAAGAAATGAAAGATACTTCGGAGGTAACCTTTAAGTCTATGGACAAAGAAAAAATAAAATCTGTTATAGAAACGATAGATTCTACTTTAAAAAAGAAGAAAATTTGCTCTAAAGTTCGTCAGAAGATTAATTACGCAAAAAAGAACTGGCCTGAAAATCTTGAAAAATATGAGAACCAAGAGGCTATTCTTGGAAATAGGAACAGCTATTCAAAAACAGACCCTGATGCTACTTTTATGCGCATGAAAGAGGATCATATGCGTAACGGGCAGAGCTCAAAGCGGCTTACAATCTTCAGTTTAGTACCGAGAATCAGTTTATCATTAATTATACTCTGCATCCTAACCCTGGTGACACTAAAACCCTTTTTGCTCATATTAAGAATTTTGAACACCTTTATCATAAATCTCCCAACGAAATAGTGGCTGATGCAGGATATGGCTCAGAAGAGAACTATACTTTTCTCCAAAAGAGAAAAGTCAAAGCCTATATCAAGTATAATTATTTTGATAAAGATCAGAAAACCAAAAACATAACATCTTCGCCTTCTAACCCAAAACTTTCAAAGCTCCGGCATAAGGTTCATAAGCTTCTCAATACAAAACGGGGCATAATGCTTAGAAAACAAAGGTGCCACGATGTAGAACCTGTGTTTGCTCAAATCAAACATAACAAAGGATTTAAAAGATTTTTTCTCAGAGGACAAAATAAAGTCGAAATAGAAACCGGCTTGATTGCTATTGCGCATAATCTTAGAAAATTGGCTCTGGCAGGGTAAAAAACCTTCCTTTGCTTTATTCTACCATAATTAACTCAAAAATATAATCTAAAAAAAAAAATTCATTGAAAAATATGAGTTACAAAAAAATACAGCCATAAAAAGGCTGTCCTTTTGAGACAGCCTCTTTTATCATTATTCCCATAAAATGCTTGCAGTCTATTAACAAATAACAAAATGGTTGAAATGTAATTATGGAATTTACTAACTTTTTTTAAGCATTTCTTCTCTGAATTTACTAACATCTCTTTCCGAAAGCTTATCATAAATTTCAGCAAAATCAATCATTTTATAACCCATTGACTCAATAATAAGAACAATAGTTGCCATCGTTGACCTTTTCTTTCCGCTAAAAGCACCATTTACTGTAGCTTTGGTCAGTTCTGAATTAGAGTTTGCAGCTATTTTATCATAACTATTGACTATTTCCACACTACCATTCGATTTCGCTGAGGAATTCTTATTGTTACTTAGCATTTTACGCAAAGTAATTGCAGTTTTTATAATTATAATTTTTTCACTTTCTTTAATCATAAATGCAATTAAGCACATAATGAAAAATATTTTGGTGTAGTTTTGTATACCAAAATATTTTTTCTTATCTTTGTGAAAGAAGTTACTTAATTGTAATTTTGCGAAACTTCAAAAAATATTAGAAGCTATTCGCTTAGAATCTTGTATCAGAAAACTGGCACTTTTCATTTTACCACAAGACAATAAGCAGATTGCTCACGTTCTAAGCGTGGGCTCTCTTATTCGTGGTAAAGGGTATGCCAGTACCTCTGATACGGTAGGTAGAGTTCCACGCTGTTTTTTCAATGATGTCCGCCTTCTCTACATTTCTCTAAGCTGCTTTTACTATAAAGATTAGATAGGATACAATGGCAGCGCATCCATTGGAGCTTTACAGTTCACACTCGAGGTTAATTTCATTCATATTAATTCTTTATGATGTGTTTAGGTTGGAGGTTTTGTAATCTCCCAAAACCTCCTCCTAGACAATATTTAAAAACACAATGAAACCATAAAAGACCATCAAATGAAAATAAGCAGCACCTATTATAATGATACTTAGTTATCTTTTTGTTACAGAACAATAAGAAATAAAAAAGCCCTTTCCTTTAAAGTTTGCAGACCGTAGAGAAAGAGCTGTCGTTTAACGAATTAAACTTTTCAAATTTATGAAAAAATCCTATACCAGCATAGGGCACGTTTCATGTGTCCTTATGCTGACGGTAGCAGGCGTCTCTTTTCATGCACAGGTACAGAACAATTCTGATACTATTTCCCGAAAGAATACCCCTGAAGCTTCCGTAATCAGGGAAAAGACCGATACCTTATCCCCTTTAAATAAACCTCTTTCGGAAAAAGTAAGCAGCATTGAAGAAGTACTGCTAAATGCAGGATATTATAAGGTCAAAGATAAAGAACGCACCGGAAGCATAGCCAAAGTTTCAGCTAAGGATATCGAAAACCAGCCCGTTACCAATGTGCTATCCGCAGCTCAGGGAAGAATGTCAGGAGTAAGCATTACCCAGAACACCGGAACTCCCGGAGGCGGATTTGATATCCAGATCAGGGGAAAGAACAGTATCCGTCGTGAGGGCAATGAGCCTTTATATATTATAGACGGTGTTCCCCAGGCTTCCGAAACCCCTTCGTTGTATTCTAATAAGATCCTTCCGTGGTCCTCTATCAATCCCCTGAATGCTATCAATCCGAATGATATTGAGAGCTTTGAGATTTTAAAAGATGCTGATGCAACAGCCATTTACGGATCAAGAGGAGCCAACGGGGTGATCATTGTAACCACTAAAAGAGGAAATAAAGGACGATCTGAGCTCAAGCTTAATACCTCGTATTCCTTAAGCAGGATTACCAGGTCTATGGAAATGATGAACACGGAGCAGTACATCAGTATGCGCCGGCAGGCATTCCAGAATGATAATGTAGCCTATCCCGCTACCATGTATGACATCAACGGAACCTGGGACCAGATGAGGTACACCAACTGGCAGAAGGAACTGATCGGAAACATGGCAGATGCCTACAGCGTTCAACTGTTGATGAGTGGCGGCTCTGAAAACTTTTCTTACCAGATCAGCTATGGTCATAATGAGCAGACCACTGTTTTGCCGGCTGACTTCAAATATAAAACCAATAACATCAATGCCAATTTCAGCTATTTCACCCCTGACAGAAAACTGGAATTTAACCTGGTAAATACATTCTCTTTTCAGCAGAACAATGTGCAGAATGATGACCTTACGGTAAAGAGTATTATGCTGAGCCCCAATGCTCCGACGCTTTATACCGCAGACGGGAACATCAACTGGGAGAACGGAACCTTTAACAATCCGGTGGCTTCGCTTCTGAGCGAATATTCCAATAAGACCGCCTTTTTTAATAACGGCTTTAATGTGTCCTATAAGCTGTTTCCTTTCCTTTCATTAAAAATGAACGCCGGAATCAGCTATCAGAATTTCGAAGAACGCTCAATAAAGCCCCATACGATCAATAATCCTTCTTTTGGACAGACCAGCATGAATTCCACCTCTTCCCGGAATAACCAGGTGAACTTTTCCTATATCCTCGAACCCCAACTGGTGGGCGCTTACAAAACCGGAAATCACCAGTTTGAATTTTTACTCGGAGCAACCCTGCAGAAAACACAATCGGAGCAGGGAGCTATTCAGGGAAAAGGCTTTGAGAGCAATACTTTGATTGATAATATTGGAGCCGCCAGCGTAAAGACCATTTCTGATCAGGTTCGGAGCCAGTATAACTATACAGCCGTTTTTGCCTGCTTTAACTACCAGCTGAAAAAAAGATATATTGTGAACCTTACCGGAAGGCGCGACGGTTCCAGCCGTTTTGGAGCTAATAACCGTTTCGGAAACTTCGGAGCGGTAGGAGCAGCATGGCTTTTCTCAGAAGAGCCATTTCTGAAAGATATAAAATGGCTGAGCATGGGTAAACTCAGAGGAAGCATGGGAACTACAGGAAACGATAAGATAGGAGATTACCAATATCTCAATACCTATATTATTTCATCGGGTATCTACAACGGGCAGACTGGTTTAAATCCGGCGCGGCTTTATAACCCTAATTTCAGTTGGGAGAAGACTCTGAAAAAAGAATTGGCCCTGGAAGTAGGACTCTGGAACGGACGCTTTAATTTTTCAGGTGCCTATTATGAAAACACCTCTTCCAATCAGCTGGTAGGAATTCCCCTTCCAGCCACCACGGGCTTTCCTTCCGTACAATCCAATCTTCCGGCAAAGATCAGGAATACAGGCTGGGAATTTGATACCTCGGTTCAGGTTGTAAGAAAAGGAAAATTCAGGTATGAAACCTCTTTTAACCTGAGTATTCCCAAGAATACGCTTGTAGAATTTCCAAACCTCGAAGGTTCTACCTATTCCAATCAGTATATGATCGGATACCCTACGACTATTGCTAAGGTGTACCAGTATGAAGGCATAGACCCTGCCACCGGATTGTATAAGTTTACAGATTTCAATGGTGACGGTAAAATTACCTCCCCTGACGATAATAAGGCAGTAGAAAAACTGGGGGTCCGTTTTTTTGGCGGATGGTCAACTCAATTCAGGTGGGGAAACTGGTCAGCATCTTTCCTGTGGCAGTTTGTAAAACAGAGAAACTGGAATTACAACCGCCAGATGCTTCTGCCCGGAGCACTCAGCAATCAGCCTGTAGAAGTATTGGACGCATGGTCGCCATCTAACCCGGGAGGGAGCTATATGGAATATTCGGCAGGTTACAGTCCCCAGAAGCTTTCCCTGCACGGGTTCTTTCAGAACTCAACAGCGGTAATAAGTGATGCTTCCTATATCAGGCTGAAGAATGTACAGCTTAACTACCGCATTCCCATGCAAAAGCTGGGCATCAAAGAAGCTATGATCTATGTGCAGGGACAAAACCTTCTGACCATCACCAACTACTTTGGAATGGACCCGGAGTTTTATCTCGTAGGCTACCTTCCACCCCTAAAAACCTATTCCCTGGGATTCCAGGTGACTTTTTAACGATTAAGATGGATGATTAGTGATTAAGAATTAATGATAAAGATTTGGGATCATTAATGATTGAGATAATTGATGATTTTATATGTAATAACTTTTAGCAACTAACAATGAAAAATATTATAAACTCTATAATAGCGCTTCTTTTGATGCTTTATGCTGCTTTAAGCGCAGTATCGTGTGAGAAATTTATAGAAACAGATTTTCCGAACAACCAGCTGGCCACAGAACAGGTATTTGAAGATGAGAAAACCGCAGATGCGGCGCTCGCTGGACTGTACTCGGGACTATGGACCAGTTCCGTGATCAGTGGCACGACAGACGGTTCCGGTGCTTTACTCGGAAATTATACCGATGATATTACTTGCGTTTTCACCAGCGCCGGAAACGGCATCCTGGATATCTACCATAACCAGCCGCTGGCAACCAATGCTACCGTGAGCCAGGTTTGGACTACGGCTTATCAGCAGGTGTATATGGCCAACAGCATTATAGAAGGTGTGGAAAAATCCAAAAGCCTTTCGGTATCAGCAAAAAGCAGGATAAAGGGAGAGGCAATGCTGGTCCGCAGCCTTATTTACTATTACCTCTATCAGATGTATGGGGAGATTCCCTACACTACTACAACAGATTATGTCTATAACTCGACTTTAAGCAGAATACCTAAGAATGAATTCCTGCCAAGACTAGAAGCCGATATATCGGAAGCGGTGAACCTTCTGCCCTCAGCATACCGGAATGCAGAAAGGATTTATATTAATAAGGCAGCAGGCCTGGTTTTACAGGCAAAAATGAAAATGATGCTGGGAAGATGGCAGGAAACCGAAGCTTTATGCCAGACGATTATTCAGAATGCTGACTATGTTTTTCAAAATGACCCTTCTAAAGTATTTCAGAAAACAGGAAAGCATATTATCTGGCAGCTGAAACCTAAGAACAATACTGACCCGACAAGTGAAGCCGTGCTCTATAACTTTGTGGGTGCGCCTACTTCATTTATTTTGAATCCGGATCTTATAAGTTCTTTTTCAGCCACCGATCTTCGACGGCAAAACTATTTTACTCCGGTGTTATTTGGTTCACAGACCAATTATAAGCAGACCAAATATAAAATAACTACCGCTACCAATACGACAGAATATTCTATCATCTACAGGTTAGAGGATGTATGCCTGATGCTGGCAGAAGCTTTAACCATGCAGAACAAAACAACACAAGCAGTTCCTTTCATCAATCAGACAAGACAAAGGGCGGGGTTAACACCACTCAGTACTTCCATTTCACAGGCTCAGGCGATGGAAGAAATTAAAAATGAAAGAAGAAAAGAATTTTTTGCAGAACATGGAAGTCGGTTTATAGACCTGAAACGGTGGGGACAACTGGATCTCTTACAACCTGTAAAGCCTAACTGGAAAGCGACCAATCAATATCTGCCGTTGCCGCAGAAAGAAATGCTTTTGAATAGTCACTTAACACCACAAAATGATGGATATTAAGGCGTCACATATCGATTATATCACTTTCAAATCTTTCCTATGGCGAAATTTCTCTGTAGTAGTATGGATATTATGGATATTTCTTCTCATTATTATGCCACAAAACCTTTCTGCCCAGCGGTATGAGCATCTGGAAAAGCTGGTTAAGGATACCGAAGAAATGAAATTTCCCGAGGCTTCTGATAACGGTAAATGGCTGGCATGGTATATATTCTCTGTTGACGGGACAAAGAAGATGCTGCTGCAAAGAACAGGAGATAAAGACCACAGAACGGAAAGAAAAAATATTGATTTTATCATTTGGGTGGGAAACGATCTCGCGATACAGACAAAAGATACATTGGAGTATCTTTATCCCGAAACCGGAAAATTCCGTTTTTTTTATCATGTAAAAAAATGCATCTACAATAAACAGCAGCATGCCTTTATGGTGCTGTATACTGAAAAAGATGAAAGTAGGCTGGAAGTTTATGATACTGATCTTAGCCTTCGACAAAGTATTTCCGGTATTCAGCATATCTATTCTGAAGGGGATGAGACCATCGCCAGGAGAAAGACAGGTGATCTGATTGAAGCATTAATTTTAAAGAATGGAGTTTTTGAAACAATCTTTTCGACCCATGATGAGCTGAGCAATATTTTGCCTTCAGGAATGAAACAGAAAGGCTTTGTGATTCAGACCCGAAAGAAAGGCAAGACCAACCTCTATTATGTTTCTCAGGATAAAAAACAATATATTTTTGATGGAAGCAGTTACGCTGACTATGATCAGATGATGCTGAATCCTTCTCGTTCTGACAATAGTATTGCCCTTAAACTAGGAAAGAGAATTCTGCCAGCAAAAGGAATGGTTGATATCTGGTATGGGACGGACTTCGACCTTAAAAAGCATGCGAAGGTGGTAACCGAATTTATCCGGGTGGACTGGGAACCTGTAAGCGGTAAGCAGGTTCTGATGACCCGTTCCGGATATTTCGAGGAGACTGCTATCGGCCATTCACGCTACCTGATGTATGAGACTGATAAGCAGCAGGTGGATAAAATGGATAAAGCAGGAGGAAATAGCTTTGACAGGCTGTATTTGTGGAACGCGGTAACTGGTACCTATACCCTGATTACGGACCTGCGGAAACAGATGGTCATCTCACCATCCGGTCAGTACCTGCTGATTCAAAGGGAAAACAACTGGCAGCTGTACAATACGCTAACCCTGGTGATGGAAGATGTAAAGGTTTCTGCTGCTATGGTTCCTTATTTTATCTCCGGGAAAGAAGTTCTATGGGTAGGAGGAAATAGAATCTTAGAATATAATCTGACCACTCAGAAAAAAAAAGAAATATTTACTGCCAGCGATGATTCAGAAATCGAGCTGGTGGATTTTACAAGAATCAGTACGGAACTTGGATACGGTAGAGACTTCAGGACAACAGATATCAAAAAGAGCTTGCTTTTAAAAATAACGGATTCCAAGAACAGCTATACCAGCTATGCCTCATTAAAAAACAGCAGGCTGCAAATTATCCAACAACCGACCCCTGATGAGATCACCGAACTCAAAAGAATGAATGAGGATGAAAATTATTATTGGATCGAAGAAAACTATAATAAACGGCCAGGGCTCGTGGTAAAGAAAGGAAAAGAAGATTCAAAGGTGATGTATGTTTCAGAAGAGAATAATCAAAAATTTGAACAGGCAGAGCTGATTAAAATTTCTTACAAAGGCTCGGATGGAGAAACCATAAGTGGTGCCTTGTATATGCCGCTCGGGTATGACCGCTCAAAAAAATACCCAGTAGTTATCCATGTGTATGAGAAGCAGGATTATATGACCAAAAGATTTCTGCGACCTTCCTTCTCGAATCCAACCGGACTGAACATTCCATTATTGATGGAGGAAGGCTTTGCCGTACTGCTTGCTGATATCTCACAATCCGACAAAGGAGCAGGAATTTCAGCACTGGAAAGCATTAATAATGCCTTAGACGAATTGCAGAAAATCAGGAATGTGGATATGACAAAGATCGGGCTCATGGGGCAGTCTTTTGGCGGGTATGAAACCAACTTTATAGCGGGGCATTCAAACCGTTTTGCAGCCTATGTCTCCGGATCAGCAGTTTCTGATGTGGTAAGAACCTACTACGGCTATAATTATCATTTTAATGCTCCCGACTATTACAGATATGAAGGCCGCCAATATTGGTTTAAAGCTACACTGGCAGAAAATCCTGGAAAATACATTAAAAATAACCCGATAATGTTTGCCCAGAATGTCAGCGCACCCATGCTGTTGTGGACGGGGGCTGATGATGGAAATGTAAGCCCGGAAGGAACCAAATCGATGTTTATTGCTTTAAGGAAATACCGAAAACCCGTTATTGCCCTCTTTTATGATAAAGAAGGCCACAGTTTAAGCAGGGCAGAAGCTCAGAAAGACCTTACCCTGAAAATTCTGGATTGGTTTAATTATCATTTGAAAAATGAAAAAAATATCCCCTGGATACAGAAATACATAAAGGGTGCTCAATAAAGTGCACCCTTCTTTTAGTAATTAGTAATAGCTAACAGTTAAGGAATTCTGAATAATTCTGTTTCGCAACTGGATTCATACAGGTCATGGACACCAGAAGCGTCACTTACTGTACAGACAATACCAGTATTATCTGTCGTACAAAGCTGACTTGTCATGACACAAGGCTGTTCCGGATTTTCAAGATCAATTTTCCATCCAGGAATATCAGCTTTTTTAGTTTCTGATGCTACATTGGTAGCATACACGCTGCCTGCTCCGATTAACAGGATAGCCAATGGCAATGCGATTTTTCTCATTTTTTTCATTGTTATAAATTATTATTGGTGCCTACTCTTTGTAACAGGTTTTCGGCTTCCCCTGAAATGAAATGTTGAGTAATGTTTTGCGCAAAACGATATCTGATCAGTTCATTTTCTATCATTACATACAATTGGTTTCCATGTATGGTAAATTGTACACGTTGCTCCTTATTCCTGTTGGGAATACTGATACTGCCAAGGTATTTCTGCTCTTGAATAGAATAAAGATCAAGAATAATGGCTTTATTATCTCGGTCTTTTTCCAGCTTTCCCTTGCGGTCCGACTCCACAAACAGAACCCCTTTATAGGCAATCGACCTTTTGTTGACCACCAGGGGATTGTTAAGTTTTCTGCTGCCATCGGCTAAGTGGGAAAGACCTAGTCGCGGGATGCTGACGGTATCAATAGTTCTGAATACATGTTTTGGTTTCAGATTTCGATCAGTAACTACAAACTTGTTCTTATAATGGTAAACATAAATGACCTTACCTGTAAAAGAATCATAATTTAATTGCCCATCGGGTTCAAAAAATCCTTCTTTATGCTTTTCCAAAAGCTCTGGATTAAATCTTACAGAATCGTTGCTCCCTTTACTGATAATCCCCAGACTCTGAATCTGCTTTTTGCGGTGGAAAGCACCTATGACAAAATGATTATGGTCAATTCGTTTGATTTTCCTGAAATAAGTTTTTCCAATATTTTGCTCAGTGAGCTTATTGCTCCCGGTTGTTCCTTCAAAAATGATCGGGATTGTTCCGTCGTACAATGTGATAAGACCGTCTGTAATTTCAAACATGGGAGACCTGAAATTAATGTCTGTACGGCTGAGTTGCAGATTTCTTCGTTCCATTCCCGTAAAATTGGTAATCTTTGTGAGCGAGAACGGCGCTGTGTAATTCCCGAGATATAGGGTGTCGCCTGAAAAGCCTGCAAAATAATAGGAGTTCAGTTTTAAATCATACGTACCATTTTTAAGGATAGGATGCTGTAAAAATCTTCTTTGAAAACCATTATCTTTCTTAAGAATATATTCTGACTTTTGATACATGATGAGCATTCCGGTAATACAGAGCCCTGCTGTGATTAGGAGGCTGAAGAAGAGCTTCCCTTGTCTTTTCTGGTTTGCATACGTGTCTATACTAAGGGCAATTACAACAACCACGACGCATATTATGTTAAAAATGAGATGTGTTTGCCAATTTATTTTTTCAAGAATCCCACCGCAGGAACAGGGGATAAACTCACTATAATTGAGGATAAGATAAATGTAGATACTAAAGAGAAGCATCAGTATGTAGGAACCATACAATCCAATGAATCTCGTTTTATCAAATATCAAAAAGAAGCAGACCAAAAGTTCAAGGAAAAGTATTCCATAGGTAATTATTATAGCATAAGCACTTAACAATGGAGACTGCGCGATTTGAACCTGAAAGTTTTCAAAATCAAATATTTTGCTGATGGCTGCGTAGCAAAACAACAGGATAAAAAAATAAGCAATCCATATCGGAAATTGTGTCAGTTTCTTTTTCATATTAAAATTTTAACAATGGTATAACAATATCCAGCGTACTTTTACACCACAATAGTTAGGCATAGCAGATTTTTCATTTACCGTGATGGTAGTAGTAAGAGGTCCTACGGTTTTCCATATTCCGCTAACCGGGCAGTTGTTTCCTGATTCAATGATGAGTGGCAGCTGAGTTTCCATATTAGTCCGAAATTTGATTACTTATTGACTTTCCAGTTATCACGGTCTTTTGGCGGATCGGTCTCACCGATTTCCATTTCTTTTCCAAGTTGGGTACTGTCTACTTTTGAGACCATTCTTTCAGTCGTAAGAACAGGCATCTCCGGATAAGGAATCTGAGGAAGACTTTCTTCGCGACAGGATAAAATAATAAGAGAAAATAAAATTCCTGCAAAAATATGCAGCGTTACTATTTTGGTTTTCATGATTTTGGGATTAAAAAATTAACAATCCCGGCCGGTAGTTTTTTTAGAATTCTGAAAGCGAATTTAGAGCATGAATTTTTCGAAAAAAAAGATTTGTGGAGCCTATTTATAAATTTTTAGGAGCCTATTTATAAATAGGCTCCACATGTTTTGCATTTTAATTAACTGTAAATCATTGTTTTATGTTATGCTTGTTACATGCGGTTTCTAAAGTGTAGAAATAATTTTTTGCTTGGTTCATTTTGCTTAATTTTGAATCATATTTGTAATATTTTTAACATTATATTGTCAATTTATTTTTATTTTGAAAATAATATTCTGTTTTTTCGTGTTCTTTTGCTTTTTGGTTAATGGTCAGAAATATTCTGATTACAGGGTACGTTATGATAATTTTGAAGAAAACGATGAACGTGCCCTTGAATTTGTCAATGCCTATATTAAAGAAGCGAAAGCATTTAAAAATTATAAGGAGCTGACCCAGGCGTATCGGGATGCCGTCAGCTTTTCGAGAAATAAAAAAATTGAATACTCGGACAGTGCTGTATGGGCTGCTTCCCAAACAAGTTACCCCGATCTTATAGGGAATTCCTATCTTACAAAAGGAAGTGTTTACTATTTTACCTACAGAAAATATCAGAAGGCTCTTGATCAGTATCTGAGGGCTTGGCAATATTTAGATAAAAGTAAAGATCCCTATTTGCGTCATAAGAATATGTACCATATAGGAGTTGTCAAAAGTTATCTAGGATATTATGAAGAAGCCTTTACACTTTTTTCAAAGTGCCGTTCTTATTATAGAGATACAAGCGTTCCCGCAGATTTTCCCAATCTTCGATACAATATGAAGAAGGGATATCTGAACAGCCTTCATCAGATGGGTATCTGTTTGTTTTATCAATCAAAAATAAAAGAGGTTTCCGATCTTATTAATGAAGGATTGGAGGCTTCAGCCGAGGATAAAAATTTTTATATAGAAAGAAGCTATTTTTATAAGCTGAGCGGGATCCTAGACTACCTAAGAAAAAATGAAAGGGAGGCATTGTCGGATTTTAATATTGCTTTGGCAGGCATTGAAAAGAAAAGTGATTTTACCAATGCATCGCTGATCTATTTTTTAAAAGGTAAAATTCTATTAAGAAATCACAGGGAAAATGAGGGGATTAATTATTTAGAAAAAGTAGATAGTATATTTCTGAAACGAAATTTTGCACATCCTTCGGTAAGAGAAGCGTTTGAACTGCTTATCACACACTACAAAAATAAAAATGACAATAAGAAAGAATTGTATTATACCAAACAATTATTGCATTTTGACCGGGTGATGCATAATGATTTTAAATACCTTTCAGGAAAAATCACTAAAGAATATGATACCAGTGACTTGCTTACATCCAAAAAAAGATTGGAATCTTCAGCATTTTACGGATATATTGTAGCCGGGATTTCTTTCGGAGCTTTACTTTTACTTTCTGTGAGATATTTTAAAGTAAAAAAAAGAGTTAAAAAATACCAGATTGCTGGTGAGCAGACGTTAGGAAAAAATACGGTTTCAACTAAACTATCTAAGCTGCCCAGGATCCTTGCAGATGAAATATTGGATAAGCTCAAAATTATGGAACAAAACAAATTTTATTTAGAAAAAGGTCTTACTCAAAAAGACCTCGCGAAAAGGCTAAAAACGAATACTGCTTATTTATCGGCGGTTATAAATGAATATAAAGGAACAAGTTATAATACATATCTCAATAGCTTGCGGCTTGAGTATGTAATAGAAAAGCTAAGAACAAGTGCAGAATGGAGGAAGTATTCCGTTGATACGTTAGCTGATGAATGTGGATTTGCCAACAGACCCAAATTTTCTAAGTCTTTTATAGAATTAACAGGTGTAATGCCTTCGGAATATATTCAAAAAATCAATGATAAGTCTGGTGATTCATAATTTTATTGGGTTTCATGCTGTGTAATTTACCATTAAGCGTTTGTTATAATTCTTTAAAATTCATCTTATTATTTAAAATATGCATGCCAATTCGTTTTTTAAAAAGTGTAAGCGATTAGAGACTAGTTTAGGGAAAAAGCTTCAACAGATTAGTTTTGATCAAAAAAATATTCCTATTGATTTATATGAGAGATCATTGATGGAAATTGATTCTGTAATTAGAATCATAAAACAGGAGGTAAGTTTATATCAGTTTTCAACTGTTGCAGACGAAGTTTATTTCTTCAAGGAAATCAAGCCCGTTTTCATTTCGCAGTTTATTTATTTTTCAAAGCTTTTATCAATTGAGGCAGCCAAACCAAATGCAGGAGAGTTAAGCCTGAAAGAATATTTTGAATGCGAATTGGAAGTGTTGAAAAATTTTTATGAAAACCATACCGATTTTTACGAATATTATAGGCGTAAGGCTACCTATCTTGATCAAAAATATTTCGTCCGGAATCAGTTTGACCTGAAAACCAAAATAGAAGCCGGCCTTTATGATTATGACGAAAAATTTGCCACCTCACATGACCACCTTATTTCCCAAATTATGGCCAATGACCGACTGGAAAAATACCTTTTGAGATCTATTGCAGAAATTAATGTGTATGTATACGAAAAGATAACCGATAAATCCCCGCTCCAATGGTCGGCCTCAAAATCTGCTTTGGTAGAGCTTTTGTATGCGCTCCACAATACCCGTTCATTTAATGGCGGCAATATTGAGTTTAGTGAGATTATTAAATTTACCGAAAAATCACTCAATATTAACCTGGGAAACTTTTATAAGACACTTCATGAGATAAAAAGCAGGAAAACCAACCCTACTAAATTTCTTCAGCTGCTCAGTGACCATTTGAATCAATCATTCCAGGATGGTAATCAATAGGCATTTTTTCCTGTTTTTACACTATAAATCGAATTATTAGTGCTTTTTCAATAATTCCTTTATTGATGGAGAGTATATAAAAATCTTTCGGTAGTACCGAAGACCTACCGAAAGAAATCCGGCCTGATTTCGAAAATTTGTCAAACAAACAAATTTTGAAATCATGGCAATATCCATTATCACCAAAGAAGACCTTCAGCAATTTAAAATAGAGCTGTTGGAGGCAATTAGAGAAATACTTCAGACAAAAACGACGGAACAGAAACTATGGCTTCGAACTTCGGAGGTCAAAAAGCTTCTGAATATCTCTTCCGGGACCTTACAGAATTTGAGGATTAACGGAACCCTTTCTTATATGAAGATAGGGGGGATCTTGTATTATAACTACAAAGATATTGAGAAGCTGCTTACGGATTCTAAATAGTCACAGAAAACAGGAAATCATGAGTCAGACTAAAGATATCATCAATTTTTTTGCGCATGTGATTAAAGATAACCGGTTACATCCATCCCATATCAGTATTTATGTTGCACTTTTTCAATGCTGGAGCATGAACAGGTTTCAAAGCCCCTTTCGGGTTTATCGTGGTGAGGTCATGAGATTGGGTAAGGTAAAATCCCTTGGGACCTATCATAAGTGTATTAAAGAATTACATCTGGCAGGATTCATTATGTATTCCCCCAGTTACGACCCTTATATTGGAAGCCTGGTTGATATTGTTGACTTTGAGGAATCTGGAAGTTCTGTACATAAAGCATTCCGGGAGCAAAAATTATCAGTACAAAAAGAAAGCCTCTTTTCTGCACCTGAATTTCATGAAGTAGAATTGTATTTTAATGAACGTGATCTACCTTCTGTTCAGGCACATGAGTTTTATTCCTTTTATGATTCTCAGAATTGGAAATTAAGTGACGGGAAATTAATGAACAGCTGGCAGGCTGCTGCAAGGAATTGGATTTCTAAGGAAAACAAAGGTAGCTAAAATCAATAAAAGAAAGGAAATGAAAAAGATAGATCCGCAAACACCCCTTTGGAAGCTGACTGTCGAGGAATTTTTGGAAATTATCAAAAACCTCAATTCGGAAAACAGGCATGAATACGGACTGAAAGGATTAGCAAAAGTTCTGGGATGTTCCGTTTCAAAAGCTTCGGAAATAAAATCCTCAGGAATGTTGGATGAAGCCATTATCCAAAAGGGGAAAATTATCATCATTGATAAGCAAAAAGTACTGGAACTTTTTGCCAGGAAGTAGCAATGTATTATCAGGAGCTTATACAAAAGTTTTGGGAATCTGGTCCAAAAGCACAACTAAGTACCACTGCCGTTGCAATATACCTGTATTTGTTGAAATTGGCGAACGATAATAACGAATACGATGTTACTGTTTCCAATGTAGCAATTGCTGATACATTAGGAATAACGAGAAAAACGGTGAAATCTGCCAAAGAAGCGTTGCGGAACTCAGGGCTGGTTCGGTATGAAAGTAAAAATGGGTATTCCTGTTCTTACAGGATAGTTCTAGATTATCCTCTATCAACCCAAAAATATGAAAAGGATCAAAAGGTAAAAAGAAAAAATAACCCTCGGACTCCGGTCATAGACGGAAATAGAAATTTTTCATCGGTAGGCCTACCTGCCTTAAGTACTCCCAAAACTACAGAGCAGGAAGAGAAAGCATCCTTAGATAATAGTACGGCTAAATATTATAAAATAGCCAAAATACCAACTTTGAAAGAGTTTATGGACTACGCCTGTACGCTAAATGGCTATGAGATATCTATGAAGTCTTATATTAAGGAAAAATATGCGTTGTGGACCAATAATGATTGGTGCAATAATTTAGGAAAACCGATAACCAACTGGAAATCCACATTGAAAAATCTTTTGCCCTATATAAAAAACAGGACTGATAATGAAAAACTGTCTTTAGAGTCAATCCCCACTATCAAACCTCCAAAATGATCCTTATAAAGATATAAGCATTGATGTTTATTTGTTTTAGTTCCTCAAAAAGCGCAAAAATAAATTTCAACAATTACAATAATGAATGGTTTTGCCAAAGGATATAATGAGTAAATGGTTTATGAATGCTCATTATAGAGTTACAAAAATAAAGCTCCCTCCATCTAGAGGAAGCTTTTGACTATTTCTTGCTTTCTTCGACGGAAATTTTTCTAAAATCTTTTAGAAGCTTGGCTAATTCCAACGCTGCTTTTCTTGCTCTTGTTCCGGCTGCCTTATTTCCTTTTTCAAGCTGAAGGTTAGAGTCTGTTTTAAAAGTTTCAAATTCTGCGTTAATTTTTTCTAATAGTTCTTTCATAAAAATGATTTTAAGCCTGTAAATATAGAATAATATTGTTAATTTTTATTTTTTTAATTCCTGATAATCTGTATTCGTTATTCGTACAATAAAAAAGATTCACTATACTATAATAGCTAGCAAATTACCCCGTTACGCCCTTAATTAATTGTATTCTTAGCAAAGTCTGAAATTTTATATATATTTTTTGATATTACTTTAATTTTAGTAATACCTTTTTTGTAAGTTGATTCTGTTTAGAATCACTATATTTGAAATGAAAACTTTTCCAACAATCATCATTTTAGGTCTCCTTTACGAGGAGGCTTTTTTGCTGGATATGAAGATTATAAAATATTTTCTTTAGTGTCAAATAATGTATGTTGCCCTATTTTCGTAAGGATCCAGCAGAATGTAACGAGAGCTTTGAGAGCTGCATATCCCATATCGGCTCATTTTCATTGACCACCACAAGTGCTTTATTATTCAGATCGAATTCTTGTACAAAACAATAGTAAAGAAGCCGGGGAAGTATGTTTACATTTCTACTTTCCTTCTTATGCTCTCTAAATACCAGGTAAGAATACTCGTTTTCTTTCATAATGTTAATGGATACAATTTGTTCCTCTCCGTAAAAATGAGTGCCGACTCCCCATCCGCTCAAACGCTTCACCCTTCCTTTATTGGAAATTACATATTTACCTTCAAAGCCTGGTAATGGTTTCCATTCTTCCCCGGGAAGATTTTTAAGTGACAAATCCAAAATGGCAGGAGGACTATTTTTATCAATATAAGGCTTACCGAATCTTTCCCATAAAAGGTCATTAAAATTTTTTTTTGAATTCAGTATTGTCCGTATCTTAATTGGAGCTAATGCCTTTGATTCCTTAATCAGCTGCCTTTGATGATATAAAAAAAGCTTTGAGAGATCCATATCCCATAATGGCTTATTTTTATTGACAACAGCTAAAGACTTATTATTCAGATCGAATGTTTCAACAAAACAATAATAAAGCATACGGGCAATTGTGATACGAGGTCTTTTACCATTATGGTTTAGCAGGGCATAAATATAATAAGTGTCAGTATTTTTCAGCCGATTCATGTTAAGAGAAGTGATATGCTCATTCAAAAAAGTTTTAATCTTATTATCAGTCCAGGTATTGAGCCGTTTTATCCGCCCTTTATTAGAGATGGAAAATTGTTTTTCAAAGCCGGGTAATGGTTTCCACTCTTCCCCGGGAAGATCTTTAAGCGACAAATTCATACAGGCAGGCGGATTGTTTTGATCGATTTCAGGCTTTCCTAATTTTTTCCATAAAGCCTTGTTCAACAACTTATCCGATATTTCCTTTGCAGGAGGAAGTATGAAGTCTTCTTCAGATGGAGTATACCCCTTTAAAAATCATCGGAATCCTCCTGCTGTAAGCCCCTCTCTGTTTACTACAGTAAAGATATTCCTACTTCCTATACCAAGTATATTTTTGGCTTCGTTAATACTGTCGAAATCAGCTACAAAATCACCATCAACAGTATATTGGCTCACGGCTTGCTGGTAATCGCTTATATGATTTTTAGCCCTATCTGCCCAAAATCTTTTAAAATGTGCCTGACTAATGGATAGCTTCTCCAAATTCCTGCTGTGGATATGAAGCCTGTTATCATCTTTATAGGAAATAACAAGAGAACGGTCCTCGAGATCAAATTTTTCAACAAAATGATAATACACCAGTCGAGGTACGGAATTTCTATATTTTTTTCCTTCTGATGCAAGACAGCAGTGAACATTATAAAAATTACGATTGAGATAATTATTGGCAAATTTTGAGAATGTCAGTTTTATTATGATTTCAGGACGCTTCACCCGTTGCCCTTTCAATCCGATAACCCATCGCCCAAGGCTCTTTATCCGTCCGTAATTCGAAACTTCATAATTCTCAAAGTCTTTAATAGGTTTCCATTCCTCATTTGGAAGATTTTCTAAAGCCCAATTATACAGGACTTCTTTTACATACCGGTCTTCTAATTCAGGAGGTAATTTCATGAGTTGAAAATTTTTTTTCAAATTAATATACCTATTTTTTCAGCTTCTTCAACTAACAAAAATATAAAACTTTCAATAAAACCTGTTAATTTTTAGAATTCCGGTCTAGAATGTTGATGACAGTCTTAAGAAAATAAACTTCAAAATCACATGAGCAGAAGGAAAAATCCAATTATTCATTATTGTTTTAGATCATTCCAGGGTTAAAATAGTCACCTATTCAATTCATATATATAACTGTGGTTTTTCACTTTTTACTGTAGCAAATGTAGTACAGGTCGTTCACTCAAAAAAATCTTTTTGGGTTTCTACAAAAATTCTCTCCACTTCGTTCCAATAATTTTTACAGACACTCCTGAATCCTTCGGACAAAAAGATTTCGGAGCCTTCATTTCATTTTTCCATTCAGGTTTTAAGTGCCTGATCCTATACTATGGTCATTTAGCAAAGAAAAAGTCGGAACCTCAGTTATACGAATCAAACAGTCGCTCTTTAACATAAGAATAATCAAACAAAAAAAATAAATAATGCTTTTCCCATTGGAAAAGGTGAAAAGAAAGAAGCCGAGTGTCCTCGATACCGAATCAAATCACTATAATCGCCAAAACAAATTGTCTAGAATTTTAAAATAAAGTGTTAAAAAATCTTATATTTCATACTTACTGAAAATTTATATCTTAGCATATACAATTTTATTGAGATGTTAAAAGATTTTAAACCAACCTTATTTATTCTAGCCCGTTTTATACTAATTTATCTTATTTTACTAGCCATATATCAATACTTTCTTAATTATTATTCTGGAACTGGACTTGATCCATATTCAAAAATGATCACAGAACAAGTTCGATATATTCAAAATTACTTGGGATATCAAACACAATTGTATAATGATATAAAAAATGAACAAGTCTATTTTTATGTAAGAAATGATTATCCTACCAGAATGGTAGAAGGCTGTAATGCCATTTCTGTAATGATTCTTTTTATTGCTTTTGTTTTTGCTTTTTATAAAGGCTTAAAAATTTTTACTTTTATAATAATTAGTCTTATTTTACTATATATTCTGAATTTATTGAGAATCACAGGGTTAAATATTATAATGACGGATTATAAGGAATATGGCAAAATTGCTCACGATTTTATTTTTCCTTCTATAATTTATGGTGGCGTAGTAATATTATGGCTTATTTGGATTAAGCATTTTGTACTAAAAGATAAAGTTAGTAATGAGCTGAAAGACAAAATTTAACATAATAAAAAAAATACTTGTATAGTTGATTAAATTTATATATTTGTTATCTAATTTAAATTTTTTTATGATGAAAAAACTTTTTATTTTTGGCGCAATCGCCATCGGGACTTTAGCAAGTGCTTTCCCTTTTAGAACTTCTTGCGGTCAAGTTGTTAATGTTTCAGAAGGGATTACATTTCACACTGATGATACATTACAGGAGGCTTTGGCACAGTTAAACACAATGATTTGCCACACGCCTACAAAGCCTTCACAGATAGTCGTTTATACTCATTAAAAATTTTAAATGGTAGCACTAAGCTACCATTTTACTTTTAACTAATTTACATATGAAATATTATCTAATATTGTTTGTTATTATATACCCAAACTTATTTAGTCAAATAAAATTCAATGTCGATTATGAAGCTGATTACGAGTTAAATTACAGAGACATGAACACTCCTAATGCTTTAGTTGCTAAAACAACATTTGCATTGCTTCTTAATAAAAACGAGTCTTTTTTTAAGAATATGAATAAATATATATTAGACTCTTTGGTATATGAAAAAAAAATTTCTTATTCTGGAAATGCATACCAAGACATGAAAGTAACTGAAAAATATTATTCCGATTTCCCTGAGACCATTGGAACAACTTCTGCGAAAATGTATATAAGTCTCCCTATTTATAATAAGAATTTCAGATATGAAGAACCAAATGCTATAAATTGGCAACTATTTAATGAATTTAAAACGATCGGGAAATATAAGTGTCAAAAAGCAATAGCTAAAAAATACGGTAGAACTTGGATTGCATGGTTTGCCAAAGAAATACCTTTCCCATTTGGTCCTTACAAATTTAGTGGACTACCTGGGCTTATCTTAGAAGTTTCAGATGAAAGAAAGGATTATGTTTATACCATGTATAGTTTTAGAAAAAGGAAGTATACTTGCAATTCTGCTAACATGTATAAAGATTCCAAGTTAGTAGATAAGAAAAAAGTTTTTGATTTCAAACGAAAATCTATGCAAGATGTCAATAAATTCAAACAGATAATTGACGATCCTGAAATCATTAAAATAGTAACTAAAGAAGCTCCAAAAATGGCTAAATCATATAATCCAATAGAATTGAGCATTTACTAATAATAGCATCTAAAGCGCTGCAATCCCATTTCTAAAACATTGCCGAATGTTAGCCAATATGTTTTGAAAAAAGGTTGCGAGATTGATTTATAGCAATTAATTTCAAATTAATAAATTATTTTTTAATCGGATCGTTTTTGAGAATGAAGCAAAACATTCCTTAGCTCCATTGGATTTGCAATGAAATATGAGTGAGTCATTCCCCCAGTAGTAACAATTAAGCTTCCAAAATTTAACGTTTTACCTAAAAAGCTTTGGTGTAATTGCATTCCCTCGAGCTTATTTAATGAAAGATCGGAACGTGTTTTTCCTAATATCCCTGTGGTAAACGAAAGGTGATAATCCGTAATATAGATTTTGGTATTTTTATTTCGAATTATGGCGATGATCCCTTTTATAAAAAGAAAAATAAGAAACAGGGAAATAATGCCTATAAACCCTAACATAAATTTGTATCCGAGCAATAGAAAATAGAGAACTCCCACAGAACCGATTACTGTAAAGAAAACAGGAATAACATAGGAAATCCAGTGGACTCTTGCTTCATAATTTATAGATTCAGAAGATGTCTTGATATCAGTAAGTAAGTCTTTCATGGTCAAAGTTTTTCTTAAAATAAAATTATCCCAATTTAGTGAAAAATAATGAAAAACTATTGAGGATAACCTAAAATTTAGTTAAGAAAAAATCATGCGGCAAAAATGCAATTCCTTCTTTTGGTCGGAAACGCATTTTTGTGAGAAAATGGAGCAACCCCATTTAAAAACAATTCAAAAGCTGTTGCCTTATGTTTTTAAAAGAGGCTGTGGGTTTATATTAATGTTTTTTTTGCTAATCTTTGAAGAAGCTGATACAGAATTTATAATGTTTTTCAAATTCAAAATGTTAATGTATTAATCAATATTATCTAGTTCAAGCTTTACCCTATCTGCCTCAATCAGTTGTTTTAGCTCATTTTCATCGGGTAGGTATGTCCTATATTTACTTGCAAAAAGCTTTTTATTTTCGGACAGTACTGAATATTTTACAACTGTTTCATCTTTTTCCGTACACAGAATGATTCCGATGGTAGGGTTATCGTCAGCATTCTTTTTCAGGTCATTGTACATTCTCACATACATATCCATCTGGCCAATAGCTTCATGGGTAAGTTTATGAGTTTTCAAATCTACCAGAATAAAACATTTGAGATAATAATTATAAAATACAAGGTCAATGAAAAAATCAGAGGTATCAGTCACAATATGCTGCTGTCTTGCTACAAAAGCAAACCCTTTTCCAAGTTCCATAAGAAACTGCTGAAGATGAGAAATAAGAGCCGACTCTATTTGGGTTTCTGTCTGGGAGTTATCCGATGGAAGCCCTAAAAATTCAAAAATATAAGGGTCTTTAATAAAGTGTGAAGTTTCTCTACTGTCACTTTCCGGAAATTTCAAGAGTCTTCCCAAGTATTGACTATCGATGTTTCGTTGTAGCGTCCGTGTATTCCAGTTTCCTTCAATGGAATGGAGCATATATTGTAATCTGTGTTCAGGGTTTTCAATCCGGCTGATGATCCTGTAATGTGTCCAGCTTAATTCGGTACGCACTGCGTTCCAAATTGGAAATGAATTGAAGAAGGCTCTCATATTATTAAGATTCCGTTCATTAAACCCTTTCCCAAATTCCAGAGTCAGCTGATAGGCGAGGTTTTTCAGTATAGACTTTCCATATTGGGCACGGCTTTGTCCATTTTGTTCCTCTTCAATAATCAGCTTACCAATTTCCCAGTACATTTTTAATACTATTGCATTAGTATTTCTGTAAACCACAGATTTTGCATCAATAATAATTTGTGCAATCGAATTGTATAAAGTCTTACTGGAGTTTTGAGGTTTTTCTGCCATGTTTCAAAGATACAAAACTTGTTTTTTCAATTCCATATTAATTAATGGACTCTTGCAGACTTTATAAAAACTTTTTTCGGTATTCATAGTTTTCCAATAGTGCAAGTACTGCTTGCACAAATCACATGATATTATTCCTTACCTGAGTGTAAAATAGTAACAGGCTAAAGCTGAACCTGCGTAAAAATTACTCATGTTTTTTCCTAACCTGAGTAAATTTTACCCATCTTATTGCAAGACAGTGTATAAAATGTATCAGGTTAGCTTCTTACCCTGAGTAAAATTGATACAGGTTAGTGTATTCTCTGTACTTCGATATTTGCAATGTTTTTTCTTTTAACAGCAAAAACCATATAAATAAAATCAATGTTTTGATTACTAGTGATTTATGGTTTATCGTGGACGCTTTTCAGAACTCTGAAAAAAGCGGGCGACTTTACATAGCAAGATGTGTCTTTGTACGTACAAACTTTTCAAGTTATACCTACAAAGACGATCTTGCCTTTTTTTGCAAAAAGGAGAAAAAACTGCGGAACTTGTTTTTTTGTTTCGGAGAAAATTAGGAGCAATATTCCAGATTAGTCCAGTATATTCTTTTTTAATCTCCACATATTCCAGATGATTCCAGCATGTTCTTATTTAGCCCACGCTCGATGAATACTATTGTTTTCGCGATTTTTATGCCCCAATTTTGCAGAAGAAATTTTAATCAGAAAGCAAAATGAAAACACAGATTTATTTTTCTGTTATTTATCAGAGAGGAAATATTAACCCTTACTTGCCAAGAAGCGCAGAGCTGTTTAAATCGGAAAGCTTCACTGAGTTATTACTTTAGGAAAAATTAAAAATAGAAAAATGGAAAAGGAGGTAAGGATTTACATACGAATCCAAAAATCCAGAAAAGAGAACTGGAAGAAAATCTGCTCAGAAAAGCAGATCTCCTTGTCCAGCCTGATTATCCATTCGGTTGAAAAGAGAATTCTGGATGATGAGAGGCGGAAAGTTTTAAATTTCATTGAAGAACAGGACAACATTTTTGTGAGGATAGAAACGAACATCAATCAGCTGGCTCGGCATGTCAATACAATGAAAGCCATAACCCCTTCGGATGTAGACTATTTCAACAGGCAGTTGAATCATATTATTGAGTTAAAAAAAGAACAGAATAGCATTTTTAAAAAGATCTATTCCATGATTGGAAAATAAAACAAACAGTAAAAATCTAATAATATGCAGAAATTAATATATAATCTCGCAGGATTATTTTTCCTACTTCTAGCAACCGGAAATATTCAAGGGCAGGTCGGTGTCAATACCACCAGCCCAGCAGCAACCCTTGATGTTATCGGTAATACGGATAAAGGCAAAGCATTGGATGGCATTATTGCTCCAAGAGTGAAAGGAAGCGAGTTGGCTACCTATACGTACACAACTTTGCAAAAAGGGGCATTGGTCTACGTAACCGAAGCGGCGCCGGTACTTTCCGGTCAGGTTGTCCATATCAAAAGTCCTAATACCTATTATTATTTCAACGGTTCGGTATGGGAGCCGCTTTATGGGAGCTTATATGATGTAGTTGAAAGAGGAAACTTTGCCCCGAGATATATTTCGTTTACGGGAAGCTCCATCACAAAGCAAGGTACAACAGATGCTGCCTTAGGAATGAATCCGCAGACCTATTCGATGTATTTTGGAAATATGAACCAGATGCACACGGGAACGTATAATCTTTCTTACGGCTACCGAGCCCTGCAGAAGCTCTCCACTGCTTCAGGGAATGTCGCCTTTGGAAGCTACAGTTTGAATGGAGTAACAACCGGAGCATACAATACCTTTATCGGCCATATTTCGGGATATGATCTTTCCAATGCCGGAAAAATTATTACGCGAAATGTGAACGTAGGACTTGGAAATGCAACCCTGGCAAAACTGACTTCCGGATATAAGAATATAGCAATAGGCCAGTCGGCCCTGAACAGTTTGAATACCGGAAGCTATAATACCATTATAGGCCAGTCTTCGGGACAGTTTATTACGACTGAAAGCAAAAATGTGATGCTCGGGGCGCAGGCCGGAGGCTATATCCGGGGAGAAAACAATGTATTTATCGGAACAGGAGCCGGGCACAGCAATACGGTAAATACTGTAGAAACAGTGAACAACAGGCTGGTCATACACAGCAATGCAAGCCTGGTTCCTTCCGAAGCTATCGGAACAGAGAACATCGTTGATCTGAGCGCTTCCTGGACCAATGGTTTGATTATTGGTGACTTTGCTGAGCGATGGCTCAAGATCAATGGGACACTGAATCTCAATCCTACCTATCATATGGTACCGCAATCAGATACTTCTCATACCCTGAAAGTCGTTGCAAGACCGGATGGCAAACTGGGTTTAATTAACGATAATCTGGCGGCCTTCATATCCATTCTCGAAACAGCAACCCCGGCACAAAAAATACAGATCAAACAAATTTTAGGCATATAAAATAAGAGCAGAAAACTTTCAAGTATAATCCGTAAGTAGGCGGTTAACATAACCATAAAATTGGTCATAAAAATTATGGAACCTGCGGGTTCCAACTTTCCCGGAGTACAGTATAATGATAAAAAGATAGAGAAGGGGAGTGGTGAGCTGATGCTGATGAAAAATTTTCCCTCATTTATTAACGAGGATAGCAACCAGCAAGAGGTGCGGGAATATTTAAAATCCGTATCAAATAATGAAAGGGTAAAAAAGCCTCAGTTCCACGCCGTGATTTCCACCAAGTTCCGGGAGCATACCAAAGAAGAGCTTACCAGTATCGCAGAAAATTTTATGGATGAGCTGGGTTATGGAAAACAGCCCTTTATTGTGGTGTTCCATAATGATACGGAAAATAACCATACACACATTGTTTCCACCCGTGTCAGTAAACAGACTGGAAAGAAAATTAATGACAGTTATGAAAAGCTTAAGGCACAGCAGGCATTAAGCCGTACCATGGAAAAGCTGTATGGATTAAGTACACAGGGGCAAATAGAAAAATTATTGGGCTACCGATATGGTTCTATTAAACAACTTGAACTGCTTTTAGAAAGAAACGGATTCCGGCTTTCTCCCAATAGGAATGATGAGGGTGCTTTAGATATACTAAAAAACGGAGCCTGGGAAAAAACCATTAACGCCGCCGAGCTCAACTTCAGCAGTCAAAAAAAAGATTCCAGGGCATGGCAGTTAAAAAAGATTCTCTTAAAATACAAAGAACTGTATTCATGCAAGGTATTCAGGATTGAAGACCGCAGGGCTGGGGAAGGTATGCTGCCTGAAGAAAAGCAAAACGAGAACCGGAAGCCGAAAATTGAATTTGAGAGTGAGCTTCAGAAAAAATTGAGGGATGTTTTCGGGATTGATATTGTATTCCATACTTCTGACAAAGTAAAAACTGCTGTAGATCTCAAACCTTTTGGATATACGTTAATTGACCATAAGACCGGATCAATATATAAAGGAAGCGAGATTATGAAAATGAACGAGCTGTTTGAGTTCACTTCCGATGTCATTGACAAAAGGCTTTTTGAAAGCTTAAAGGATTACAATATAGCAGATGAAGCTTCTAAGCAAGTTATGCTAGAGTATTTGAAACGCCAGAATCCTGACCATATACCAAAAGATTTTATGCTTTTTGAAACTAAAAAAAGAAAAAATAAAGAAATATTTGGCGCTGTCAGGAGTGAGGTAAAGCAATATCTCAGAACACAGAACGTAAAAGATGTTCACATTATAAAGTCCGAAGACGGTAAATTTTATGCGATACACTCAAAACTACACTATGTAGGAAAGCTGGAACAGCTGATCGGCGAAAAAGACTATCAAAGATTCCTGAATCCGGCTGAAAAAGGGCAACAGGTTTCAGAAACCCAAAATGAAAGACTTGCAAAAGAACTGAACCGAAGCATCAATGATCTGATTTTTCAATTCAGCATATCATCAGGAGGATCAGAAAAAGACCCCGGAGAAGAGGAGCGTAAGAAAAGAAGAAAAAAGAGAAAATAGAGCCAATGGCTATCAGTTGATCGCCTATAAAAAAATTAACGGACATCTTTAAAACCGATAGCCATTGACCAACAGCTAACAACCCAACTATGATTATCACCTTTGCCACCCAAAAGGGCGGAGCGGGAAAAACCACTCTTGCCATTGCATTTGCCAATTACCTTTGGGAAACCTCACAAAGGAAAATCAAGGCATATGATTTTGACTTTCAGAAATCTTTTTTCAACAAATGGAAAGAGGACGAAAATTCAGAGCTGCCCAGGCTTTATGAAGTAGAACTCATCGGAGACGATGAAGAAGAGCAGCCTTTTGCTGATCTGGAAAAAATTATAAGCCTTAAGGAAAGCGAAGAAATATACTTGTTTGATCTGGCAGGCACGCTGGACCAAAAATATAGTGACTTACTCATTTACAGTGATTTTATTATCATTCCTTTTGAATATTCCGATGTATCAGTAAAATCGACCCTGGTATTCAAAAACCTGCTGGGTCTACTCGAAAGTGAAGCAGAGCGGATCTTTATCCGTTCCAAATATGACAAAGGCTATAAATATCTCAACCAAAAGGAGATGGATATCG
The DNA here is from genome assembly GCF_004916905.1 of Chryseobacterium candidae. GTDB lineage: Bacteria > Bacteroidota > Bacteroidia > Flavobacteriales > Weeksellaceae > Chryseobacterium > Chryseobacterium candidae. Next base: position 229,324 of record NZ_SDLV01000031.1, on the reverse strand, counting down.
AGATCGCCAAATACGGAACCCTGATTGAAAACCCTGTGTACAAAAGGAACTGCTTGCAAACGATTAATACGAGGAAGCTTACCTACGAACAGCGATACGCCATAAAAAAGCCATTCAACAAAATTATTGAACAAATAAGCGGCGTCTTACAAATTACCTTGTAGAGCAGATTCCTAAAGAAAAACAAAATAAAAAATGAAATATGATAAAGTATTCACTCATCCTTTTAGCAGCTTATTTCCTGTATTATGCCGGAAATATCCTGTACGACCTTTTTTTAAAAAAAGAAAAGATTACTCACGTCGATCTGACCGAAGAATTTTCACTGGGTGGTTTTGCACAAACTGATGCAGAACCTCCAAGCCGGATTGGAATTGAAGATGTTGAAAACGTCAGTACCCCCAAATCCTTTTTGAAAAAAGAACTTGATTTCCAAAAACTATCTTCTACCAACCAGCAGCCGGATTTAGAAGAGATGAGAAAGCGATTTGAAGCTGAGCAGGATATTGACTATATGACTGCACCGGTGAACGATACCAAATCAGCACCAGCAGAAAAGAGCCCATCCGATAACACAAACCAACCTCAGGATATGCCTGTCAAAGCAGAAGAATATCCTAAAAGGGAAAAGGCTGAGCCCAAAAAGTCCCATTGGAAAGAGCTTTTGAATTTATCGGAAACCACCGTGCAGCTCGTGGCTAATTACGGTGGCCAAAAGGTCTACCACTCCGTCATTTAAGCAGTAAGGAACACTTCAAATTGACCCAATATCATCCTGTCAACAGATACGGATAGCATACCCCTTATGCCAATTCCTAAACACAAAAATCTAATTCTAAACCAATAATTAATCATTATGAACAACAATTTAAAACGCCATGCAGCAGTAAAAAAGATATTGACTGCATGTATGATTCTTCTTGCTGTCGCTCCCGTATTTGCCCAGGGCGGAGCAACAGCCATCTCCAATGCAGCCAATGACATTAAGGACTATTGGGACCCCATCAAGCTGATTCTGAAAGCCGTGGGCGGATTGGTCGGCTTTATCGGAGGTCTTAGAGTGTATAACAAATGGACTAATGGAGATCAGGATGTTAACAAAGAAATCCTGGGGTATGGCGGAGCCATGATCTTTCTGATTGTCGTTCCGGAATTCGTCACCTCATTCTTTGCGTAAGCTATGGGATTCTACCTCTACAAGGGGCTCAAAAAGCCCCTTGTATTCTTCGGACTCAAAGGAAAATACATTTTCTATGCGGTGGGTGTTATCGGAGCCGGAGTCGTAGCCGCACTCATATTATCCAGGTTCGGATTACTGGGTTCCTTACTGGGCCTTGTAGCCACCGGAGGCGGTGTTTACCTCATTTTCAAAAGACAGGATACCCTTGGCCTTTATGATAAGACTAAAAACTTCGATCAGATTTTCATATTTCCTAAAAGGTTGGACAATAAAAAATTTTTGCAGCATGGCAACAACAAAAAAACAGGCATTTAATATTCCTTTCATCGGGTATGATTATGGAAAAGATCACCATTGGGATTTTGATGTTCTTTTCGGGCAGTACGGAAACCCCATCATTGGCATTAAAATCAGGAATATGGTGGAACAATATTCGGCAGATCCGGATTATTACCTTCATTTCCATACGGTCTTGAACCAGGTGGTAACCATCATCGGGGAGGGGAGAATTGTTCAGAAGCTTGATATTTTCTCAAAAAAGAAATATTCAGCCGAGCCTTCTAAAGAGTTCCTCCAGCAGAAATATTCCGAGCATTTTGACGGGAGGCTTTTTAAAACCATTGAAACGATGTTGCTGTTTACGGATATTATTGATGATAAGCTGAAAAAGAACAATAAGCATTACGGATTTTCTGAAAAGAGGTATAAAGAGCTTCGGGATAAATGCCAGAAGGTGTGTATGCTTTTAAAACAAAACGATTGTGAACCGGAATTTCTATTTGAGAAAGATTTTGAGTATTATATTTCCGGAGTTTTATCCATGCAATTTTCGGGTACCCCGTCTTTTGACAATCTTAAAAGTACCAATGAATATTTGCAAATAGGCAACCGGTTCGTTAAAAACATCTCTTACGTCGATGTGGAAAATATTGATCTGCCCTCTGAAATAGAACCTTATTCCATACTGGGAGGAAACGGAGCTGCCGCAGAAATGGCAGTGGATAATTTTACCTTCATCAATGAACTGGAAGATTACGAAACCATTATCTATAATCAGGTCATTACCATTCCACATCAGGCACAGCAGCAAAGGGAACTGGACAAAAAAAGGAAAAAGCACGAAGGAGCGGCAAATAACTCTCCATCCAATGCCATTATTGCCGAAGAAATCCAGAGCCTGTTACATCATATTGCCATAGACGGCCAGCTTATTGTTAATGCCCATTTTTCTATTCTGTTTTCAACAAACACTTTGGAAGAAATGGAAGGGACACAGTCCCTGATTGAAAATAAGCTGTTTACCAAAGGGATTATTGTCTCCAGAAATGCCTATAACCAGCTGGAGCTTTTCCGGGCAGCCCTACCGGGCAATGCTACGGAACTTAGGGAGTATGATCTGTTTATGACGACAAGCGAAGCGGCGCTTTGTTTTTTTTTTAAAGAAAGCTACCCCATGAATGAAGAAAGTGGCTTCTACCTCAGATTTACCGACCGACAGGGCGTTCCCCTAAAAGTTGATCCCTCGGATTTACCGATGAAAACCGGAAGAATCAATAACCGTAACAAGTTTGTGCTGGGACCCAGCGGTTCAGGTAAGAGCTTTTTAATGAATAATATCGTGGAGCAATACCTTACATATAATTATGATGTCGTGATCGTGGATACCGGAGATTCCTACTCGGGAACCTGTCAGTATAAAGGCGGAAGATATATCCAGTATACGGAGGACAAACCCATTACGATGAATCCTTTCCTGATGGACCAAAAAGAATTCAATATTGAAAAAATAGAGTTTTTAACTAACCTGATCTTTTTGATCTGGCAGGGAGCTGATGCTACGATGTCCTCCGCACAGAAATCCATATTAGATAATGTCCTGATGTCGTATTACCACCAGTACTTTAATTCGGGAACGAAGTGGTACAAAAATAAAACCTCGGAAGAACTCATTCTCTATTTAAGCAAATATAATATTCATGAAGAAGATGTTTACGCAGTATACGAAGAGCAGTCCAGGGGACAACATACCTATTATTATATTCTGGGAATTGCCTTTGATGCTGGTTTTGATGAAGTGAAAGAAGCCTTTAGAAAACTGGCTATTGAATACCACCCCGATAAAAATCTGAATAACCCCGATTATGACAGCGAGAAATTTTATACAATCTATGAAGCTTATGAAACCCTGAGTGATGAGGAAAAACGTAGAGCTTATAACGAAACCCAGCTGATTCTTATTCAGGCTAATGAAATCATACAGCAGCCCAAAAACGCTGGAGACTGGGATGAATCCTTTAGGAAAGCTCTGATCAAAAAAATCAAGGAGCTGGAAGAAAAACTTGTTATAAAAGAACTTTCCTTCAATGGGTTCTATGAATATTGCGAAAAATTTCTTCCTCTTTACCTGAATAATAAAAAGCATAAAATTAGAGAAACGGAGTTTAACCTAAGAACATTTCTATTTGTATTAAGGGATTTTTACAAAGGCGGACGTTACGGAACGACCCTAAATAATGAAGGAGACAATAGTCTCTTTAATGAGCCTTTGATCGTATTCGAAATTGATAACGTGAAGGAGAACCCAAAACTTTTCCCCATCGTAACACTCATCATTATGGACACTTTTATTCAGAAGATGAGACTGAGAAAAGACCGTCGCAAAGCCCTGATCATCGAAGAAGCATGGAAAGCTATCGCCAGTAAGCTGATGGGAGGATACATTTTGTATTTGTATAAAACCGTAAGGAAATTCTGGGGGGAAGCGGTGGTAGTTACCCAAGAACTGGACGATATTATCGGGAATGCCGTCGTAAAAGACAGCATCATCAATAATTCCGACACGTTTATTCTTCTTGATCAGACCAAATTCAAGGATAATTTTGACCGCATAGCGGCTCTGCTTTCCCTAAATAAAGTAGAACAGAACAAAATCTTCACGATCAACAACTTAAATAATAAGTTCGGGCGAAGCCGGTTCAGGGAATTTTATCTCAAACGGGGATCCAGGGGAGAGGTGTATGGCAACGAAGTGGCCCTCGAGCAATATCTGACCTACACCACGGAAAAACCCGAAAAGTCGGCAGTTGAATACTACGTTGGGCAGTACGGAAATTATGATAAAGCCTTAGAAATTTTTGTAGAACAGGTGAAAAGCTTCGGGGATGATATGGGAAGTATGGTTTCCTTAGTAAACCTCTATCAAAAGCCTTTGGACTCAAAAGTCCTTGCATTCTACCACGGACTAAAGAACCGGAAGGTGAACCTTGGTAAAAATATTTTCAAAATCATCTCCCAGGAATTGGAAGATCATAACATCAGCCTTTCGGAATTAATCAATAAACAACTGCATGAATATGAAAACGTTTAGCTTACTATTTTTAGGATTTGGAAGTTTATTATATGCCCAAAATACCTACATAGACCCTACTGTAACAGCAGCGATGATCCTGTATTCAGAAAACCTGAAAGCAAAGCAGAATGAAGTTATAGATGAAACTTCCAAGCTGAAAGATGCCCAAACCTGGGTAGGAACCCAGATGGTAGCGGCCAACGATATTCAGAATAAAATACTCAAAGGTTTAAAAGAAGTTTCCGGAACCCTGCAAAACGGGATTCAGGTCAAGGAAATTTATACGGAGCTCAATAAATGCTATGGGTATTCTTCTGATGTCGTTCAGTTGGCTTCCGCCCATCCCCAATATGCCATTTTCGGGGTTAAAGCCTCGCAAAAAACCTATGAGCAGAGCCTGAAAATCGTAACGGATGTATCAGACATCCTGGCTTCAGGAGAACTGAACCTCGCTACGGCAGGAGACCGCTATAAGATACTGCATAACATCTCGGGAAACGTAAAAAATCTAAAGCTGTGGCTGTTGGCTATCAAGCTGCGATTGGAAAAAGCCAACAGACTGGGATTCTGGAACTCCATTAATCCCTTTGCGGGCTATATCAACACGGATAAGGCCATTGTTGAAGACATTATGAATCGGTACAAACGGAATTTTTAATTTTTTTAAGATGAAATCGAGTAACGAGATTCGCCGACCTAATGGAGGCAAAAAGAATTTTTTTTTAAGCGTATTCATTCCGATGGCTTATATCGTAATCACTTCTTCCGGAGGCGGCTCCACGCCCGCCTGGCAAAAAGAAAATGTTTCCTTTCCAATGATGGACCTGGAAATTAGTGCCACGATGAAAGAGCATGACAGGCAAAAGGAGATGCGGCAAAACCAGACGCTGAATGCCGGAATTGAAACGGTCAATAAAAACGAATGGAACAGCTTCAAGGATAAGGTGGTTAAAATACAGGACAGACTTAGGATTGTTTCATTTGCCTTGCAGGCGATTCCAACAGGAGTAGCGATGAGCCGAGAAATCAATAAGATCACTCAAAACCAGGTGGCCATTATTGACGAAATCAGTACCGCACCTTATTCCATTGCAGCAGTCCTGCCTTCCGCAGTACAGTATGTGGATGATTTACAGATGGTAACACGCCTGATCACCGGTATTATCCTCTCTTACGGAGCAATCAATCAAATGGAAAAAGCGGAACGCAAGATTTTATTGGACTATGCGCTGGGTGAAGTCAAAACCCTGAGCAGGAACTCAACCCATATGCTTTTAAAAATACGGGATATTAAAGCTAAAGTACTGCGCAATAAAAGAGCTTTCCAATATTATGTCAACAGGGATAAACAAGTGGTAGAAAACATTATGAAGAACATTAAATCCTTTTAAGAATGAAATCGAAGATTAGCAAATACCATAATGAAAAAAATAAGGATATGAACAAAAAAATACTAACCCTCGGAATTGTACAGCTTTTTACGATTTGCGTAAAAAGCCAGCAGATTGTGATCAATGATAAATTGCTGTCCCAGATTACGGTCAATCATGGCGTTCGATTAGGGAGTGAGCAGGCTTTTTTAGACTCTTATGAAAAGCAAAATGAATTATATAATGAGATTAAAAATAAAACGGCCCAGGTGATTGCCATTCAGGAATATATCTACCAGCAGCTTAAAAATGTCAATTCAGCCCTTACCCAAAGTAAAAAGCTCATCTATCTCTATCAGTATTTAGGAAAAATCGTAAGCAACTCCAAAACCATGCTGGATTTGTCCATGCAGCATCCGGAATATGCCGTGCTGATTTCAAAGTATTATGCAGCCATAGGACAGCAGGCCATAAAGCTCCAACAGGAGGTCACGCAGGATATCCTGAACGAAAACAAAGATTTTCTCATGGATGCAATGGATCGGGAGATGCTTATTGAAAAGGTCCTGACAAGGGTCAGAAATATCAACGGTAATATTCTCTATATCATTTTACGGCTACAGAACGCCAAAAAGATCCCTTACCTCTATCAGGTCCCTGTCCTTAGGAATTATATCAATATCGACAGAGCCATAGTGGGAGACATTATTCAGAAACACAAATACATTTTTAACTAAAACAATGGAAAATTTATTTATAAAATTAATCAGGCTGCAATTACTGCTTGTAGCTGCTGTCGTTTCCGCACAACTGAGTGTAAAACGCCTCAATGACCCTGCCATTGTCGCTCAGCATAAGCGAATGGTTTTTGAAAGCTGGGGAGACTGGCGACCGTATCCTAAATATTTCCTGGGAGTTCAGACCAATTTTGCCTATGCCACGGTATGGGGGATGTGGGCTCCCAAGATCAACAGGGATTATAAGGACGGAGACGACATTAGGCCCTTAAAACCTACGGGAGTACAGAACCAGCGATTTGCAGAAGTGAAATACGAAGAAGAAGAAGAAGCCAAAAAAATAAAAGCAGCTTCCGATACCATTTATAAAAGGAGTGTCCAGGATTTTGCCCATTGGACTTCCGCTACCATAGATGCTGATCCACTTTGGCTTTTGTATTACAAACGAATGTTAAAGCCTATTACTGAATTTCCTGATATCCCGCAGAATTTTATGGAATGGAGGCTGAAAGACCAGCAAAGTTATGAAACGCTTAATAGTATAGGAACATTAAAAAGGCTTCAACAGGAGCTGGATATGATCAAGGAAAAATATGCGATGTCCCGGTCTATGGATATGCCGAGAGGAAAGCGCTTCCTGATGTATCACGAAACCCTCCTTCGTTGGAGAAAATTTGTTCAGGAATTAAGGAAGCATAATAACAAGACGACCCTTCTTCTGGATTATAAAAATATCCTGAAAAATCATTCTCCTTATGCTTTGCCTACAGCCTGGAGTCCGTTGTCGGACGGACAGGTCGTTCAAAATATTATGAATCAATACAAACACCGATATTAAAATGAATAAAGCAGTAACCCTATGCTGTTGCCTTCTGGCTCTTTTATTGCCGGTGATGGGCTTTGCCCAGACCGATGGCGATTACAGCAATTTACTCCAGTTCCTGAAAGGCGACGGAGCTTTTGAGAAATGGTTCATGGAGGTCTTTACCAAGCTGGATACCAGTGTTCAGGATAATGCTAACGATACGGCATTGGTTGGAAAGGCCATTGGCGGATTGGGGGCTTTGATGTACCTCGGGTATATGGGATGGCAAATGGCTGCCGGAGACCGGGAATGGGAGATTACCCCGATGCTGAAGCCTATCCTGATCGGGTTCACCCTGATCTACTGGACGGGATTTGTCAATCTGATACAGGCTCCCTTTGAAGCTATCGCAGAGCCGGGAATCAGTATTTTCAGTGATATAGAATCTGAGGTTAATGATCTTCGGGTGCAGCGCTTCAAAAAACAACAGCAATTGCTCGATGCCATCATCAAGCTGAAAGCAGATGAAGATGCCAAGCAGGAAGTTATTGAGAATACCGGACAGGATGCCGATGATTCGTGGTTTGATATCAGTGAGGGCTTAGATAAACTTATACAGCCCATCAAGGAATGGCAGATCAGGATGCAGTTCCAGATGCAAAAATTGGTGGCTGAAGTGATTGAGTTTATCTGCCTTTCCATTCTGAGAATTTGTGTCTACCTGATTTTCTTTATTCAGAAGATCTGGGCGTACATCCTTATTATATTAGGGCCGATTGCGGTGGGTATGGCTCTTGTTCCGGGATTTGAAAGTTCCTTCTACAACTGGGTTTCCAAATTCATCAATATCAATCTCTACACTTTTGTGGCGTATACCATCATCAACATTGGCCAGCAGCTTATCGCTTCCGGCTATATGATGGAAATAGAAAGATATGACACCCTTTTAACAAACGGAACGGTGACCAATTTAGATGCCTTACTGGTCTATGTAACTAATTCGGGAATGATTTATAACCAACTTTTTACGTGCGTAGCTTATATCGTTACCGGAATCGGGGTTCTGATGACCCCTACCATTGCAGATACCATTGTATCAGCAGGAGGAGCCGGAGCCATGACCAAAATGAAAAGTGCCATAGGCAAAATGGCTGGCAGCGCTAAAACTGCGGTTCTGGCTGTTAAAACCGGAGGTGCTTCTGTGGCTGCAACAGCTGCAAAATCTGCGAAATCCGGTTCTGCATCCGGTAGGGTGAGCAGTGCAATGAACAATAATAGAAGTACTGGTAATAATAGTATTAACAATTGCAGTGGGAACAGTAACCGTAATAGCAGCGATGGTCATAACAGTAGTAGCAATAATAAATAATAAATTAAAAATGCTTATCAAAAATATAGAACAAAGAATCAAGGTGAATAAGGTGGTTTCACTTTCTGCCATTGCCTTTGCCGTTTTTATTGTCATTGCAGGATTTTTCTTCGCTTATAAAATGATTGAAGATTCCAGGAAATCCATTTACATCCTGGATAACGGTGTCCCGGTTTTGGCAAAGCAAACCGATGTTTTACTTAACAGGCCCGTTGAATATAAAGCTCAGATTGAACTGTTCCACCGGTTATTTTTCACATTGGCTCCTGACGATACCTATATCAAGGATAATATTCAGAAATCATTGTACCTGATCGATGACAGCGGAAAGAAAGAATACACCAACCTTAGGGAAAAAGGCTTTTATAACCAGATCATTGCTTCAAGTTCGATGGTAAGCATTCATACCGATTCGGTTAAGCTTGATATGGAACAAAAGAAATTCGCCTTTTTCGGGAAACAGATGATCACAAGAAAATCATCCGTCATTACTCGAAAGCTCATCACCGAAGGTTTCTTTGAGGATATTATCCGAAGTCCCAATAACCCGCATGGAGTGATCCTTAAAAACTGGCGCATCCTTGATAATGAAGAAATTTCCAATCAAACCAAAAATTCATACTAATATGAACTCTATATTCAAACACACCAGACAAAAATGTCTGCAATGGATTGTATATCATCCTAAAAAGTTTTTTACCTATTCGATGATTTTTCTGTCAATATCATTCATAGGTTCTCTGATCCAGGGAACTTTCTTTCCCAGCGAGACAGTATTTACCATTAAGCCGCCTGTCCTTTATTCTAAAAATCAGATGTCTCAGCATTCCACTGTAAATAACGAGAAAGAGATGAAAAAAATTGTGGAAGAGCTGGGGACTTTGAAAGTAAAAAGAGACCAAAAACAGTTACAGAAAGAGGACAGCCTGAGGATTGAATATTTGTATAACCAATTTCAAAAATTAAAAACTCAATGAAAAAACTTGATTTCAAACAGAAGAAATACATCCTGCCTCTCTTGGCACTACCGTTTCTGCTACTTTTTATATATGTAGGCACCCAGTTCGCCAAAGAAGAACAGCCCAAAGAGAAGCCCAAAGAACTCTCCATTTCCCTTGGGGAGTCGCAGGATTCGATTATGAGTAAGAATGATGCCTATGACGCATTTTTCAAAAAAGAAGATAACAGGACGATGCTTGAAGGGTTGGACAAAGAAAAGGACAGCTTGCTAGACTACGAAGACCAGCTATCATTAGCTCAGAAGAGAAAAATAGATTCGCTCAAAGCGGTGTCAGGAAGACAAAACAGGTATCAGTCGAAAGGAAATTTATCTTCTTACTATAATCCGAAAAAAGAACAGAATGACGACGGGGATTACAAACGATCTTCAGAAATTATCCGGATGCTGAACGATAAATCCTATGGCAAACCGGAAAGTGACTATGCTTCAGAGCATTCAAAAGCAACTCCTCAAACTCCTCAACAAAACCCTGATCCGGTCAAATACCTGAAACAGCAGATGCTGGTCATGGATTCTTTGGAAAAAGCAAGAGACCCGGAATACCAAAGTAAACTGGCAGCTGAGGAAAAGCTGAAAATGAGTAAGGAAAAAATGGAAGAATTCCTTAATTCGACCTTCAATGTCAGCAAATCAGGGATCAACAGCGAGTTCAATGCTTTTTACAAAGAAAAGGAAAACAGCTTTATCAAAGCAGTTATTGATGAAAACAACAAAGGGTATTTGGGGAGCCGGATCCGGCTGAGATTATTGGAGGACATCTTTGTCGGGAACAAAAAGCTCAGCAAAGGGTCCATACTCTATGGGCAGATCTCAGGATTTGCGATGCAAAGGGTTAATCTCAGTATCGTATCTGTATTTACCAAAGGAGAAATTTACCCGGTCAACTTATCGGTTTACGATGTCGATGGAATGAAGGGGCTGTATGTTCCGGAGAGTATTTTCCGGGATATGATGCGGGAAATGGGGAGCAATTCCGTACAGGGAACGCAGATGGATATGGGCGGACAGGGATTTTTCACCAGTATTGGCTCTAAACTGTTTACATCCACTTCCAAGTCCATTGCTAACCTGATTAAAACCAACAAAGCCAAATTGAAATACAACTCTTATGTATTCCTGATTGACGAAAAACAATTGAAAGATTCACAAAACCAACAAAAAAAATAAAAAAATGAAAGCCATATTGTACACATTACTGATTTTCATAACACAGCTTTTTACGGCACAAACAGCCACTAAAGAACAGCTCATTTCGGATTTACCGGAACTCGAAATTACCGAAGGTATCAGTCTTCATATTATTTCTCCGGAACCCATTCAATATGTGGACCTCTCCACCCAGCAGCTCACAGGGGATTTACCTTCAACCCAGATTGCACGGGTTAAAATTGCCGATAAGCCTGAAAGCACCGACAAAGAAAAAAGTCAAAATCTATTTCTACACTATAACGGAGATCAAATCGGGGTGATCACGGTGGTGGGGCAATCTTTTATTGCGCAGTACAAAGCTATTTACAGAAATTCTGAAAACCTGAATACCGTTACCAATATCCATATTCAGCCGGAGGAGATGCAGCCCATCGAGTTTGATACAATGGCTTTCTCCAATCTTGAGCTTAGAAAATTTGCGATGGACATCATTCAGAAAAAATCAGAAAAAAATCCGATCCGGGAAGAGAAGAATCTCGGGCTCAGTGTTCAGCTTAATAATGTCTATGTCATCAGCGACTATATATTCCTGGATATGACTTTTAAAAACAGTTCCAACTTAAGTTATGATATCGAAGCTTTGAAATTCTCCGTAGAAGATAAAAAGATCCATAAGGCGACCAACAACCAAAGTATTGAAATGACTCCGGTATTTCAACTAAACCCTCAAAAGCATTTCAGGAAGAATTTCCGGAATATCTATGTGTTCAAAAAATTCACTTACCCGAACTCTAAGATGATGATGATCCGGCTGATCGAAGAACAGCTCTCAGGAAGAACCATCGAAATGAAGGTCAATTATTCGGACATTTTAAAAGCCGATACTTTGTAAACAATTACTATTATGGACAATTTTATAACTATCGCAATCATAGTATATGGACTCATGCTAATTGCAACTGTATACTGCTGTGTTTGTCTCATCATTTTTGGAAAAAAATGGAACCAATATGCAAAGGATTAGGAGCAATTATTAATCTTTAAAAATGAGTTTGAGAAAATGTCTGAAGAGGCAGGCTACTCTTACATGATTGAAAGGCTAAAAAAAAGAGGATATGAAATCAAGAATCAATTGAATCTGTTGAAGACTGATCTGGTTACAATACAGGAACATTATGAAAAATTGCAACAGCAGAAGCGGAATCATAACCAGTCTGAGAAGGAGCCATCACTGGACAATTTTTTTGAAAACTATTCCTAATGCAAGAACAACAACATCAGATCAAAATCTACGGATTCCTGCAAAAAGTGGTTTATGCCGTCGTAGCGCTGGATTGTGCATCGCTATTTTATCTGCACGCCAATATTCCGGTGGTTTCCAACTTATTGAAGAATTTTTCGAGAATGAGCTTCATTTATCCTCCTGTCAATGCTAAACTGGCGACACTCATTCTGATAGGATTGGTGGCGATCGGAACCAAAGCTAAGAAAAAGAAATACCTTAACATCGCTATGGAAATAGTCGTTCCTATGGTATTGGGGCTGGTGATGATGTTTTCCTCTTTGGTTTTGGAGGATAAAGCTGGAAATCCAAACTTCCCTAAAATCTTTCCGGGAATGAACATCTATCAGGCAGTTTATGCCTTGCTTTCGTTTCTGGGAGCTGTTATCCTTCAAATGGGAGCTGACAGTATTTCCAAGCTGATGCAGCAGAAAATGGGAAAAGACCGCTGGAATGTGGAAGAAGAATCTTTTGACCAAAATCAGGAGTTGGTAGAATCCGACATGATGATTAATATTCCTTATTTATTTAGGTATAAAGAGAGAAGCAATAAAGGCTGGATGAATATTAATCCTTTCCGGGGGACGATGGTGATTGGCGTGCCAGGTTCAGGAAAATCTTTTGGAGTGATCAATCCCGCCATCAGGCAGATGATTGCCAAAGGTTTTTGTCTCATCATTTACGATTTTAAGTTTCCCGACCTGGCGCAGATTGCCTATTACCATTATTTATTCAAAAAAAGTAAAGAATCAGGTTATAATTACAATTTTTATGTTATTAACCTCAATGAAGTGGAGAAATCCAAAAGAGTCAATCCTTTCAAAAAAGAATATGTAAAAACATTGGCCGAAGCACAGGAAATGGCAGAAGCAATGGTATCTTCTTTACAAAAAGGCAGTACCAGTTCCGGAGGCGGTGCTGACCAGTTCTTTACCCAATCCGCAATTAATTTCCTTTCATCCTGTATTTATTTTTTTGCGACCCACGAAAACGGAAAGTATTCGGATCTGCCTCATATTCTTTCTTTTATGAACCGTAGCTATAAAGAAATTTTTGATACACTTTTCGGTCACGAAGAACTGTATTCTTTATTATCGCCTTTTAAATCAGCCTATGATAACAAGGCTTTTGACCAATTGGAAGGGCAGGTAGGAACATTGAAGATTTTCCTGTCGCGACTGGCTACCAAAGAAAGCTTTTGGGTGTTTTCAGGGGATGAAGTGGAACTCAAAATAACAGACCGGAACAATCCTTCCATTGTTATTTTAGCATCAGACCCGGGAACTCAGGATATCAACTCCGCTTTGTATTCTTCGGTACTCAACAGGACTTTAAGACTGATCAATTCAAAAGGCAATCTCCCCGGAGGAATCATTGCCGATGAATTTCCGACCATTTATATCCACAAGATAGACAATGTGGTGGCTACGGCAAGGAGCAACAGGGTTGCTGTTTTGCTCGGGCTTCAGGAACTTCCACAACTTCGTCAGTTCTACAAAAAAGAAGTGGCAGATACCATTTCTGCCATTGTCGGAAATATCCTGTCCGGTTCTGCAAGGGATAAAAATACGCTGGACTGGCTCGAAAAATTGTTTGGAAAAATAAAGCAGAAGTCGTATTCGCAGTCCATTTCCCAGCAGGGTACGACGACAAGCATTAATGAGAAAATGGATCATATGATTCCCGCCGGAAAAATAGCGGCACTCAAAACTGGAGAAATGGTAGGAATGATTGCCCAGGGAGAAGAAAATGATACCGAAGAATACAAAACCTCCGCTGTGAACGGTAAAATCAACCTGGATATGAAAAGTATAAAAAAAGAGGAAGCGGAACTTCCGCCCATGCCTAGCTATTATTCTTTTGTTGATAAGGCAGGAGTTAACCGCAAAGAAGAAGTTTTAATGACCAACTTCAGGAAAATCAATAAGGAAGTGGAGTTAATCGTCAGAGAATCAGTAAAAGCATAATGTTATGAAGAGTAAAGTAATTGATATCCGGATTTATAGGATGATAGTTGCAATGTTTCTGTTTGCAGGCAGCTTTACGTTTGCCCAATTCAATACATTAACACTTGTACAGGCCCAAAAGCCGGAAAATAAAATCCGTATAGAAACTGCAAAAGAAGAGAACTCTCCTGAGCAAAAAAATAGAAAAAATTTCTGGGAGAGAATCTTCAAAACGACGACAAAGACGGATTTAAAAAATGAATTGGATTCCTTGAAAACCCTTATGAAAGGATATCGTCAAGAGAATAATGACAGAAAAGCACGATACGAAAAAATGAGAGATTCCTTACTAATAGCCACTAAGCTTAGAGCCGAACTGAAAAAAGACCCTTTAAAAAATCAAAGTTCTCAGGCTTTATATGATTTTGTAGAGGAACCTAAAGGATCTTTATCAAAAATCGTTATGCCTTTAGCGGGTAAGATGATAATCACTTCTTCTTACGGTACGCGGGTTCATCCTATTTCCGGAGCCCGGAAAATGCACAGCGGTATTGACCTGAAAGCATATTATGAAAATGTACATTCTGTCATGGACGGAATCGTAACGGCAGCAGGCTGGGATCCGCGTGGCGGGGGCAATTATATTAAAATACGACACTTTAACCGCTTTGAAACCGCTTACCTGCATCTGTCTCAAATTTATTATAGAGTAGGAGAAAGGGTAAAAGCCGGATTTATCTTAGGAAGAAGCGGAAATACCGGAAATTCAACAGGACCTCACCTGCATTTTTCGGTGAAAGAATTTGGACAAAGTATTAACCCTGCTCATTTTTTAAATGATTTAATAAAAGCCACTCATCTCATGGCAGCTTATCATAATAACGATACGGCTCTATACAAGCCCTACTAAAATAAATTAACAATGAAAAACAGCAATTTACCTACAGACGAACTGAAAAAATATGGAATTATTGGTGAAGACCATACATTTTCTAAAAAACTAAGTGCAGAAGATATTCAGAGATTCCTACAGGGATACACCATTGTCGCTGACAACGATAAAAACAGGGCAACTTTTCAGCTCACGGATAATAATACTCAGCTGAAAGTTATCTTCCTGGAAAGGGATAAAAGCCTTCCTGAAATCCTTAAAAACAGTGAAACAAGAATAGAATACTCCGATATCAAGGGGTTCTCAAATAAATTGCCACCGGAGCTTTCGGCGTTGGAAAAGAAAGCATTTATTTTCGATCAGGAAACCGGCAAAGTGGTCGAGTTTGATTTCATCAGGCATACAACAGAGTTGACGGCTATTATTGCTGATCTAAGAGATGCAACTGAAACTAGGCGATATAAAAATGAGTTACTAAAGCTTAAAGGATTCATCCGGAATAAATTGGAAGCGGAACTTCCGCCGGAGATAGCTAAAGAAATTACCAGTGATTTGAATATTATCTCTAAAGAGATAGATACAGTTGATGGAATTCTTGCCAGGCAGTATGATGATTCTCAAAAACAAGAAAAATCTGATATCAGTTTGAATGTAAATGATCCTGATCTCTATCAGGATGCCAACCGAATGAGAGATGAAGAAGAGCAGGAGCGAGAAGAAAAACGAAGGTTTAGAAGATAAATCCTATGGATGCCTCTAATAAACTGTTTCAGAATATATAAATCTCAAAATAAAATTTTAAAATGGATTTATTTGAAGATTACAGCCTTCTTCAGGAAGAATTGAAGGCGGTCTGTGATAAATGGCAGGAAAAAGCAGCGTACTGGGGACTTGATTATAATGATTGTGAGATTTTTCAGAAAGAATGCGAAGCTATCGGTTATACGTTTGATTACGGACTGGATGCCGAACCATTTGATTTACGACCCATCAATTTAGGGCAACAACAATTGCAGGATCATATTACTAACAATCAAAATCCAGACATTATGGGAACAACAAATGATTTAAGCTGGTATGATAAGAATATTACTCCTATAACCCGGGCTTATAAAGATTTTGTAAAAGAAAAAGAAAATATATCACCTGAAATTTTTTTTCAGGATGGTGAGAGAGTCTTTACGGCGAGAGAAATCAAGTTTTTAGCGATTCTTGGGTATAAAAATTCTAAAAATGAAATGAATGTTTCTTATCCTGAAAGGATAGAATCAGTAACCGGTGAAGCAATGACAAAAGATATCAGGAATGAATCTGTTAAAGATAATCTAAGTTTTGATCCCGGTACTCGAAATGTTATACAAGAGAATTTAGGTATTGCAGAGAACAGAGCATTGAAGCTTGATGAACTCAAGGATATGCTTAATAAGTACTATGAAAAAGAGCAGGAAAATATGTTTGATTTTACCCATCCTAAATCTATTAAGACGTTGGAACTGGCATTATTTCTTCAAAATGCAGATGAATCGTTAAAGAAGGAAGTTCTGACATACATTTTTACAGAACCGCCACTACAGCCTGATTTTTACGACTTCATGGATGATTCTTATGATAGGGGAGAATCTTTTTATGAGAAAGCAAAGGAATCCTATAAGATAAAGATAGATAAATATAACCTTTTTTTAGAAAATGCTTATTCAGTTTTTGACAGGTACAATTTTGATATTCATATGGTCCATAAATCCAATGTCGAAAGTGCACCTGATGCATTCAAAGTCTTAGTGCATGACCTGTCTAATCGGTTTTCTGCTGAAACTAAAGCTACCATTAAAGCCATTAATATAGATCAATCAGTAATTCATGCTAATAATGATAGGAAAACGTATGAAATAACATCGTCCCCTCAAATGGAAAAAAATAATCCCCATGTGGAAACTACCATCGAAGGGTATAGCAGCAGTGAATTAATGAATCTGTCAGATGGCGAATTAGAAAATCTGTTAAAGCTAAAGAAAGAACAGTATAAAATAGAACAAGTGAACGATGATATCATTGCTATGTCTTTTATTGATAGTGAAATAAAAAGACTTCTGGCCCTGATTCATCATAAATCAATTAATAACAATCAAAATCCCAACATTATGGAAACAACAAAAGAATTCGATCAGGTTCAATACCTAAAAGACCAGTTAAAATACCTTGGCTTTGGCGAAGATTCAACACTTCACGAAGATTTGGAAAAAGGTATTGAGTCTCCCAAACAGCAGTTTGAAATCAAGGCAGTCTCAGATAAGGCACTGTCCGGAAATACCGTAGACTTTGTTTTGAAATTCAATAAAAGCGAAAATGGAGGTGCTTTCTTTAATTCTTACCTGGCAACGCTGAAAAATGAAAAAGATGAAAGTTTTTCCCACAATTTTTATGTGAGCAAAGAAAACACCTTTACTGCTAAAGAGGCCGTTAATCTGCTGGAAGGGCGTTCCGTGAAAATAGAATTTCACAATCCGAAAACAGACCAGGTGGAACCTGCCTTTGTTAAGCTTGATTTTAAAGAGCCCAAGACCGAAAAAGACAATTATAATTTCCAGAATTTTTATAAAAACTATGGTATTGATACCGCAGAAATTGTAGAAAAATCCAATTTGGTCTTTGCTCAGCCTGAATATAAGGAGAATACGATAAAATCTTTGGAAAAAGGAAACGTGGTTAAGGTGAAATTTGAACTGGATGACGGGGTTATAGAAGGAAAAGCAGTTCTTAATCCCCAATATAAAAACCTGAACCTATATGATATGGATATGAACAGGATCAATACCAACAAACCTTTACAGGGTTTGGAAGATGAGAGAGAACATGATAAAGCCAATGTAAGAGAGCAAAGCATCAAACGATAAAATTTCCTACCTATTATCTGAAAGCGGTAAGTCTGATGATGATTTGCCGCTTTTTTAAAATCTACCCATATGAAAATACACTTAATACTGCCATACCTGCTTTTTCTTTTCACTATCAGTTCCTGTCACAAAGAAATCAAATCCGAGAAAGGCGGAATTGATTTGATTTCCAATGTCTATTTTGATGCATCCAAGGGACTGGATAATATGCAGAGTTTTCATGTCTCGAAAATAAATTATTCTCACGATCAGCTAATAGAATATGTTCCGGACCTTTCATTTCCTGAAATTAACAGACAGGTGTACTATATCAGGGACTCACTTTGTTATCCTATTCACCCGATGGAGCGCGATCTTATCTTTTCTGATCTTTCCAGAAAACAAAAGCCTCTTCTGGTTTGGAAAAAGAAAGAGGGAGCAGTGTTTTCAAAAGCATGGATTCCCAACTACAGGAACAGAAGAAACCTGCCAGACACGGTTTTATTCCATAAGAAATACAAGCGATTTGAAATTAATTCTCCCTGGACGTATACAAGATTCTATATGTATCCGACAGATACCATTTTACCTTATTCACTGTACAGACATGCAGAAAAAGACTATCATGGACGGTTGGAACGTATTGATTCCTATAATAAAAAGGATGACGTTTTTGTAACGCTTCAATTACTGCCCAGAAAAAACTGGGATGATACTGCGAAAGAAATATTTGAATTTAATCATTTTGTAAAAAAACGGGAAAGTGAATGAAAATCAGCTAGCATATAACATCGATGATATTTCCGTAATAGAAGGGAATAAAAATGAACTGATTGTTTTTAACAGCAGTAAGGACAGGGATTCGTTTCTGGAACTGTTGAAATTAAATAATCAGAATAATAGCAGAACCCTTGTTGCCCTTCATTCCGGTGCAAATACCAAAAAGTTTATGAACAGGTATCAGAACTATGAGGGGAAAATATTCCTTTGCCTGGATGGAGATCGGATAGGAAATATAATGACCCTGAAAATCCTTAATGAATTAAACGGGAAAAATATAAAGGACATCCGTCCCTTATATGGAATCTCAGAAAACGGTAATCAAAGCCTAAGTGAGTATTTAGAAAACAAACTAGATCTTCAAAATAAAAATACTATTTTAGTCGAACCAAAAAATTCAGAAGATGCAAACCTTAATAATAAACGAAACGGAATTCCCAACACTCAGCACGTGGGATCCGAACTTTCTGAACGAAATTCTGGAAAGCCTCTCCAAAGCAGCCAATCCGGGCAAAACGGAAATCACCCGGGAGGACAAGCTATGGGCAGCCACCATGCTGGAAATGGATTTGAAGGCACAAAGCGGAGCGATTTGGGAAGCGGAACAAGAGGAAGATCCAATGACAGAGCACAACCGCAAAATGATGAAGAAAATGAAGGAAGAAAACATTCCGTGGGCGGAATCGTATCCGGGAGAGCTTTATCCAATAGATCAGGATTAGATTTATCCCATAAAAATAATGAGGATGTAGATATTCTCGTTTCAAAGTATAGCGGTCAGAAGCTGACCAATGAGCAAGTTGCGGAAGTGGTTTCCGCAGCTTGCTTTGTTTTGGGGAATCACAAAATTTCTCTAAAGGCAAATTTTATTCTGACAGATGAGCTGCAAGATATTTGTAGTCAGTTCAAAAGCGGTGGTACAGCCAAGGAAGGCAGGGGGATTTTAGATGAATACTACACCGATTCAAGGATTGTAGATGCTGTCCGCAATTTAATCAAAGACCGGTTTAAAAACCATCAGGAAATTTCAGTATTGGAACCCAGCGTAGGAACAGGAAACTTTATCTATGCTGCAAAAGACCTAGGAGTAAAAACCAATATTACGGCTTTTGAAATCAACGACACCACAGCAAAAATTGCAAAAATCCTTCATCCCGAAGCAGAGATCCATCTTCGTTCCTTTGAAACTGAATTTATTGATGAGAAAGGTGACAAAAAAGAATTTTCCGAAAAATATGATCTGGTTATCGGTAATCCTCCCTATGGTGATCATCGGGGATTGTACAAAGGGTTGGGTGAAGAGCCGAAAATCTCAAAATATGAAGATTATTTTGTTAAACGCTCTTTAGATTCCTTAAAGCCCGGTGGGATTCTGGCAATGGTGCTTCCATCGGGTTGGCTCAACCGTCAAAACCAATTGAAAAATGTCGAATTGATTGAGGGATACCGTTTGCCTAGTGGTGCTTTTGCCGGAACCGGTATTGGTACGGATATTATTATTCTAAGAAAAGACTCTCAGAAAATTTCCACGGATATTTCCAGTTATTTTGAAATTAATCCCGAGAAAATTCTTGGCGAAACCCGGCAGAAAACCAACCGGTTCGGGCGTCAGGAAAACTATGTCCACGGAAATTTAGAGGAGGCTTTAATAAGAATTGAACAGCTGAGGGGCAAAAAGGAAACCGAAAGAATCGGGAATCTCTTTGAAGATTTATTCCTGGAAGCTGAACAAGAACCTAAAATCACCTTAAAAAATAAGGTTTCGATGGTTCAACCGGAAAAAATTAAAGATTCTGAGCCTGGTGAGATAGATCTTACTGAAGTCCGGGGAAAAGTGGAACAAGTACTTTCATCACTTAATTCTGTAAAATTCAAATCTCCGGCAGTTGTAAAGGAGATTGGTAAGTATACGAAGATTCAATCCCAAATTGCCAGCGAGCCAAAGAAATTCGATCAAAGCCAAATTGATGAAATTCTCCAAAAAGCGGAGAAAATTATTCAGTCTCAAAATGAAAAAAATACAGAGTATAGAATTCAGACCAAGCCGGAGCTTAAAAAAGGAGTTCTAAAGTATCAATTCCTCAAACCCGATGAAATTGTAAATTCTTCGCTTCAAAACAGTTCTGATCTTTCTAAGGCACAGATTGAAGCCTTTAGAGATACCTCATATGACGGAACTTTACATAATCGAGGAAAGCATTATCAATTTGCTAACTACTTAGGTGGAAAATGGGTACATGACTTTTACTATGCCGAAGGGAAT
This sequence comes from Chryseobacterium candidae, assembly GCF_004916905.1. Taxonomy (GTDB): domain Bacteria; phylum Bacteroidota; class Bacteroidia; order Flavobacteriales; family Weeksellaceae; genus Chryseobacterium; species Chryseobacterium candidae. The sequence continues at coordinate 208,311 of NZ_SDLV01000031.1, read as the reverse complement.
ATTTATGCAAAGTTGGAACAATTAGAAAGAGACTTTTCAGATAAATATGCTGTTGGCGGAACCGAACATCAATATGAAAAGCAAAAGGCTCTACTGGAAAGCGTTTTACCCAAATCTAAATCCCTTGATGAAATTTATATCAGCCCCAACCATGAATTCATTCATCAATTTAGTTTAGGGACTATTGAAAGGTTACGATATAATTCAATTACAAAAAGTACAGAGCCTGTCACGGAAAATTATACACTTGCAGAGAAATTTAAGGATTTTGTAAGCAGTTTACCCAGTGATGCCTTTGCGGGATCATCGTGGTGGGAAGTTAGAGGCTTTGTGGATAATGAAACGGTTACGGGGAGTGATAAGGAAAGAAATGCTCTCGTCCGTGAAAGGAGAAAAGCTGCTGCTAATGATTTGTTTTATAAATTTTTAAGAGAAGAATTATCGGATGAATTAAGACAACGTTTCGTAAAAGACTTTAACAGAAACTATAATAATATTCATGTTCCTGATTATGCCAAATTCCCTCTTTTTTCTAAAATTCATCTTAATTTCAAAGGAAGAGAATTAAAACTAACCGAGGTTCAGAAAGCAGGAATCGGAAGACAAACTACAAAAGGAGTTGGATTATTAGCTCACGAGGTTGGTTTTGGGAAAACCTTATCCGGAATTTTATCTATGCACGAAGCTATGGAGCGTGGAAATGCAAAAAGACCTTTAATTGTTGTTCCGAACGAAAGTATTCTCAAACAATGGGTGGAAACAATTTTTGAAACCATTCCTCATGCGAAAGTGAATATACTGGGAAACCTGGGTAAAGATTATGATCTCTCAAAGTTTGATAACAAGGACGGAGAGATTACCATTGTGACCTATGAAGGCTTTAATAATATCGGTTTTTCTGAAAATATTACTCAGGAGCTGGCTTCCCGATTTTCTTACATTTCAGAAAGTGAACTAAAAAGTGTTAATTCCATTAGCGAAAGGGATTTTCAGAAAGAACTGGAGAAAGGAAAAGAACTGGAGGGAAAAATGAGGCGTGGTAAAATCTATGATTGGGAAGATTTTGGCTTTGACCATCTTACTTATGATGAAGTCCATAATGCCAATCATATTGTAGGAAAGGTTAGAGTAGAAGACCGGAGATTTGCATCGGATTTCAGGAGCCAGAACCAGCAGACTTCCAAATTGGGAATCAATACATGGATGGCAGCACAATACATTCAGGACAAGAATAATGGAAGGAACGTTACTCTGCTTTCTGCTACCCCTTTCACCAATAAGCCTTTAGAATATTATTCGATTTTATCCCTGATCGCTAATAAACGTCTGGAAGAGTCCGGCTACTTCAATGTCAATACATTTTTTGAAACCTTTATGGAGGCAGATAATGATATGGAAATTGATGCCAAAGGTGATGTGAAATTCAAAGCGAATGTCCGTAGGTTTAAGAATAATTCTTTGTTTCAGCAGCTGCTTTCAGAATTTATTGATATCAAAGGAGAAGAAGACAATCCCGAGCTGAAACGACCTAACAAAATCAACAAGGAATTTAAAATTGAACAAAATGATCTGACGAAAGAGCAATATGATTTACTTAATGAAAGCTTTAGTGAAACGGAGAAAGGAGCGATTCTTACCCATATCCTTAATGCAAGGTTGATTGCCATTTCTCCGTATTTGTCACCTTATTATGATGGAGAAGAGCCTTCAATACGGGAATTTATAGAAAATTCTCCGAAGCTAAGGCAGACGATGCAGCTGATCCGGCAGAATAAAAAAGACATTCCGGATTCAGGACAGATTATTTATTCAGAACTAGCAGTTGCAGAATTTCATAAATTGAAAGAATATCTTGTACAGAAAATTGGCTATAAACCTGAAGAGATTGGAATCATTACCGGAGCAACAAATAAACCTAACAGGTTAAAAATCCAGGATGATTTTAATTCTGGGAAAATTAAAATTATTATTGGCAGCGAAGCTATTCAGGAAGGAATGAATCTTCAGGAAAATACAACCGATCTGTATCTCCTTTCTTTACCCTATAATTTCACTTCTCTACGGCAGGTGGAAGGACGAATATGGAGACAAGGGAACAGGAACGAAAATATCCGTGTCAATTTTATGCTGACTAATGACAGCATTGATGTCTTTATGCTTCAAAAATTGCAGGCTAAGCAGGCAAGATATTTAGAAGCGATGAAAAAAGGGGCGGATGTTTTGGATGTTTCTGACATCAGTACCCAGGAACTCAAAACATCAATTATTACCAATCCAGAAACAAGGGCTAATATTGAAATTGAATTGATGAAAAAACGAATTGAAAGTGAGAAAAACAAACACCTTGCAGATAGTGCCTTTGTATTAAGGAAGTATGAAGATTTTATCAAAGTTCAGGAGGGAGTGACCAAAGCAGAGTATAGTTATAACAGGATTTTAGGGTACTCCAAAGAGGAAGGAGAGGACTCAGAATATTGGAAAAATCAGCTTCCATCTTATCAAAAAACGATAGAGCTGGCAAGAGAAGAAGTTCAAAAAGCAATCCAGCATTTAGCTGAAAAAGGAGTGAATGTTACAGAAATTGAGAAGCAAACCAGGGCTACAGAGGATAAAATTTCTGAATTGGATAAAAAGCTGGAAGAGCTTCCTGGGATAAAAGATAATTTAATTGCTCAATATAAGATAGAAAAAGAGCAGCAGCTTAAAATTAATAAGCATATAGATCATGTAAAAGACAGGGCAGAAGAGAATAAAGATCTATATAATACTTTATTGAACGTGAGTCCTATAAATACTATGGATAGTAAAATCTCATTAGATGTAACATCAAATCGGGAAGAGGCTATGAATTTGGGTAACGTATCGGCTATAACCAGAAAAAGATAAGGAATTAATCAATATTTAATCTGACAGATATAGATTTGAACCGTTTAAGTATTATCTAATTCTCTCAATAAGATATAAATTATCTTATAAAAACACAATTGTTTTTTTAATATTTAATGGGTTTTGTTACCGTTCATTCTATCATTTAATTTGTTACATTTGTCTTTATGCATTAAGAAGTCACTTTTTTGTGAAGAGTAACTATTTTTGCCTCAAATTTTAAAATTTAGAAACCTTCAAAATTATGGTTAGCATCCTAAAAAATGGTGAAAAATTAACTCCTTTTTCTTTTTATACAAGATTTCTAACTGAAGTTGCGTATAATCTAAAGGAATATGAAGATATAAGTTTTAAACTAGTTGAAAATGGTGATACATTAGTTTATGACTCTGATTATAAAATAGAACCTATAACAATACCATTACTTTTAAGTTTGGTTGAACAATTAAGTAAATTTTACCAAAAACCTATTGATTTATCACTATATAATAATCTAGCGACTAAGAATGTGTTAAACTTTTTATATAAAAGCGATTTCTTCTATATTGCCGGAAAAAACAAAAATCCTTATTATCCTAATGGTCGGAACATTCTTAAGTTTAAAGAAGAGTATCTTGGCGATTTTATAAATAAAGATTTAAGGCCGGAGCACAAAGTCCGTTGCTATTCAATTAATGATTATAATTTGTATGCTAAACTAGATAGTTATAAAAAAGAAGATGAAAAAAGAGACTATTTGATTTCTGAATATACCTATATTGTCCGGGATCATTTTCAAGATTTATTATTTGATAATGAAAATACATCTGGTAGTATTGAGTTTTATGTCGAGATCTTAGCTGAACTAATCACAAATGGTGTATTGCATTCAAAATCAAATACATTTGCTTTGATGTTTGTTAATAAGTTTGCTACAAAATTTTCGATCTCGGATAATGGGATTGGTTTAATCCAATCTTTAAAAACTAAAAGTGAAGACAACTTATACAAATCGCTTGAATTAATTTCACGGTTACAAGAAGTCAAAATTTTAAGTATCAATTCTAAAATTTTAGAAAACTTAAATTTTATTTTTGAAACACTATATTATTCTTCACTTAAAGATAGAAAAGGGTTATTTGATCTAATGGTGTCAGTTGTTCTCAATTCAAATGGATACTTTAGATTACATTCAGAAAATGCCCAGATTATTGTATCAAATAGAATGCAAAAGGAGCTGACTGAACTTAATAATCTTAGAAATCAACTATTTAATATTCATAGAGAAATATTAATAGATGGAGTTTCTTTAGAGTCTCGGCAAGGCACAATGGTATCAATAAAAAACTCCATACTTGAACATTTTATTTTATTATACGAAAACATCTGCAACAAGTATAATGAAGATTATAAGTATTCATCGATAAGATTTTTTAATGTGAAATTTAGAGGAGTGCATATCGAAGTGGAAATTCCAAATAATTAGAGTATGATAGTTTCACAAATAAAAGATACAAACTATTTATATTTTAGTTTGCACGCCGAGGAAGTATTTACCTCTAACTATATTAAAGATAATAATGAAGGAATTTTTATTAGAAGCTTACAATATGAGACAATTTGCAGACTTTTAATATTCTTGCAGGATAATCCTGATCCAGATGTTAAATATATTATTCTTGATTTTAAATTTATTAGACACCTCCAGTCTAATATTTTTGACAAGATAATAGAAATTAGACAATTAAATTTTAAGTTAGTTTATATCAATGTTTCTAGTCAATTAATTACACCATTATCACTAAATGCAGTAGAGAATCCTAACAATATACAAAATGATAATGAGGGATTTGATACGTTCTATTTTTTTTCAAATGAAAATGAAGAAATTTATGATATCGAAATAAAAGCAAATAATATATTTGATAATTATTTTGAAAAACTGATCAAAAAGTATGTGATACCTTACGAAAAAAAGCATGTTTCATCTTTTGTCTATTTGTATTCTTTTATTGATTTGAAGAAATTGATAAGCAATGAAAATCCTTTTATATATTTTGCTCTTTACAAGCTTGCAGTTAAAATATACATCAGATGGAAAATTGAAATAAAAAATAATCCGATTTTGGTCTGTCAGAGTCTAACGAGTACTTTCATTGTTTCTATTTTATCTAAACTTCTTAATTTAGATATTCTGGTTTTTGATAAAATAGGACCAATTACCAAGCTTTACAATAAACTTGAAAAACACAATTTTGAAAACCGAAAATATATCATTGTTTCTGATCTTGTATGTTTAGGTACTGAGGTAAAAATAACCAAAAATCTAATTGAATTTTCTGGGGGTAAATACTTAGGAAATGTTTCATTAGTCAAAATAGAAACATTGACACGAGAAGATCTTCAACTTGATAATATTGATAGAACCATAGCAATTTTTTCAGTTTCCGAAAGTAATAATCAAGAATTAGATTATTATATCTACACTAATTTAAAAGCTAGCAATGAATGAATAGTATAATTTTACATATTTCTGATCTCCATGTTTCCCGTGACCAAGAATTCGGAGGTGGAGCCATTAAAGTTCAATATTACCTATCTACCAGTAAGGAAACTGAAGCTTCGATACATTTTATCGATAAATTTATTAACAGGATAAGTTCTGATTTTCCAGATACTAAAATTTATTTACTTATAACAGGTGATATTACAAATAGTGCTGAAAAGAATGAATTTGAATTCGCATTATCTTTTATAACTCGCATAATTGATAAACTGCATATTGAGAAAAAAAATATATTAATTATTCCCGGTGATCATGATTTAAACCGAAGAGATATAGCAAACCTTTTTTCTGTAAAAGAACCAAGAACAAATGAAGAAGTTAATATTGCTAAATACCATAATTTTTGTAATTTTTATCAAAATGTTTTAGGAAGAACTTTTGATCCAAATAAAGTTATTTTTGATCAATTAATAGTCGAGGATTCAATTGTTCTTTTAGGTCTAAATTCGTGTACACAAATTGATTTAAAACAAAAAGAAGGCAGTATTCCTATTGAAAAATTCGAAGAAGAGTTTGCAGAAATCTCTGTTGGTGAAAAAAAAATCATAGCCTGTGTACATCATAACTTTACATCATCATATGAAAATAAAAATGACGGTCAATGGGTATCTGGGAATAGACAAAGGTTTGTCGATAAACTATTAACAAATGGTATAAATTTTATATTTACTGGGAACGAGCACGCTAATAGTTCTAAAACCATTTTTTTAGGAGAAATTACAACTAGTGATGCCGGTTGTTTAACTAGTAAAGATTGGGATGCTTCATATAAAGTATATCCGATTCAAATTAGTGAAGATATCGTTTTAAAAAATAAAATATTCTCGCTACATAAAATTCACGGAAATGATTCTGAATATGAGTGGGATATCCGAACAAATAAGACTTTTCATCAGCCAGAGGAATATATAATATTCAAAAACAAGCCACCTGAAATTGATAGTGAAATAACTGAATTGGCTTCTGATCATCAAACTGAGCCAACAGTAGCTGCTGCTGCTTCTACAGATGTACCTATCGAGATACCAGTAGTAGAAAATAATTATTACAACTCAGAATTTACGGATGTTTTATATGATAAGGTTAAGGAACTTAAAATTTTCTATTCAGGGCATTTTCATTGGAGCGAAACTTCGAGAGCACATAATTGGATAGATGTTTCAAAACTTATTGAAAACAAAGATAATTTGAATTTTATAAAGAATGTGATCGTTGATGTTTTTGAAACAAAAATAAAGCCTGAAAATATTGATCTAATAATTGGTTTGGGATACGAAGGAAATATAATTGCAACCAAGACCGCAATTAAGCACAATAAAAAATATAGTTTTTTACCATATTCTTATAGACATGATGAACATCATGAAGCAGAACGACAGTTGAACTTTGATAACTCTAATTGTGAATTTAGGAATGTAGTTATAATTACCGATGTTGTAAATGATGGTCGTACTATCAGAAAGTTAATCAAGAAAAGACAAGATCCATTCTTTAAAAATGTTGAAAAAATCTATGTTGTATAATTGTTCTATACAGGGCAGTCAATTCTTAAAAATAACATATTAAATTTTGATTTTATAAGTACAATTCCTGGGTACGATATAGAAAATGATGAAGAAGTTAATAATATAGAGTATTATACTGTTAAAAGTTTAAAGGTAGAAAAGTGTCCATATGGAAAGGAATTTAGGAATGAGTGCTTTATTTATAAAGATGATCTAAGTTGTGTTAATTTATTTTACGATGAAAGTAAATATCAGCAGATTTAATTAAATAAAATAGTTATTTTTTGGCACAGGCTTACTAATTTAGCCTCAATGTCTGAAGAAATATGCAGAAAATGGTTTCTTCCAAAAGTGATAGATATCTTATATTCGATAATTGCCGAAATAAAAAAGTCAAGGTAAAAAATGCTGTAAAATCGATATTTTACAGCATTTTATTTAAATTAAGTTCTAAAATTATAATATCAAAGCCTTAATTTTTAATCCTTGCATTTCACGCGATAATGTCTTCCAAGTAATCTTTATAGCAGCTGGAGGAAGAGGAGATCTTATACATCCCTAACACATTTCTTTTTTTATTTTTTTACCTTTTATCAATATTTTTTTTAATACGGACATATCCTCTCCAATTTTTTTATCTTGTATTTTAGCATAATGCTGCGTCATTCGAATGTTGGCATGACCAAGCATTTTGCTTACAGTCTCTAAAGGTACACCATTATTAAGAGTAACCGTAGTAGCAAATGTATGTCTTGCCGTGTGAAAAGTAATATCAAAATCAATTTCACATAAGTCTCCAATCTCTTTTAAATACCCATTCATCTTTTGATTGCTTAGTACCGGTAAAACAGTATTTTCATTTATACATTTCGGATGATTTTCATATCTGCTTAAAATTTCCTGTGCTTCTGGTAGCAGCGGTATACTGGCTTCGATCTTTGTTTTAACTCTTTTGGTTTTTATCCATAATCCTGTGTCAATTCCCTTTGTTATTTTATCTCTTGTAAGATTCTTGGCATCAATATAGGCTAACCCTGTATAACAGCAGAATACGAAAATATCACGTACTATTCTTAATCTGTCAGAATTAAAATTCTTCTCACGGATTTTTTGTAGCTGGATATCAGTTAAGAATCTGACATCGACGCTTTCTATTTTAGATTTATAGCCTATAAAAGGGTTTTTGCTAATCCATTCATTGTTGAGACAGATATTAATTATTTTTTGAAAATTTCTAATATACTTTACAGCAGAATTATTTGAGCAGTTTCTCACAGTTCTCAAATAAAACTCATAATCTGCAACGAATCCGGGATTAATATGACGGACATCAATGTCACTGATATTAAATTTCCATTTCAAAAATGCCTGAGTATGCCGTAATGATGTTTCATACCGTTTCCACGTTCCTTTAGAAAATTCTCTATCTACAAGTTCCTTTACCTTTGAGTTGTGATCTTTAAAAGCTTCAATAAGAGTAACTTTTTTTTCTTCAATTCCTAAATATTTATTTCGGAGATTTTCACAAGTTATCTCTTTGCCTTCGTTATACAAGGAATTATAGCATTCAAATAATTTAGCTCTGAAGCTTTCCAGTAAGGAGTTTAATTGTCTACCATTGGGACTATTACCTGATATCTTACCTGATTTTATACTCCATTGAGAGGTTTTCACCGTTTGTCCTGTTGAAATCTCCGTTCGTTTTCCGGCAACAGTGATTCTCATGTAAATTGTAGATAATTCAGGGTTGTTCTTTGCCTTTTTGGCATAAAATAGTAAGCTGTAGGTTTGCATAACATTTTAATTTTAAAGATTAATAATATTGCTGAATCTTTAAACCTACAAGATGTTCAATCAATGAACAGGCTGATGAATAAGCTGTTTAATGAGAATTCGGTGAGTCAAAAAGCTACCTAAAGACGACTCACCGAATGACTCACGTTCGATTTGTATTTCTTTGGTATATTTTGATAACTCAAAAAATAAAAAAGCCCTTAAATACTAGGATTTAAAGGCTTTTAGATTAATTTGGTTTCCCACCTGGTGGAGTTGGAGGGATTCGAACCCTCGTCCAAACAAGCAATACATAAGCTTTCTACATGCTTATTCTACCATTGGTTTTCGACTGGAAGCAGAGGATAGACACCCAACTAACAGCTTATCTTCTGAAATTTTCGAGCTTTAGCCAAAGCTTCTAAAGCCTTATTTCCGCATTCCTATATCCCAGGTTCAAACGCCGCAGAACAGAGCATTTGTGGAATATCTTGCTTCCCTACTGAAATCTTCGGGAAAACGCTTGATCTACTATACTTCGATATTAAGCTGCAAGAGCGAACTCTTCGTTGCCAGTTAAAATTTTGTAGCAAGGGATTATAGAGATCGCGCTACGGTTCTCTGCATGCTTACTTACCCATTGGTCTTGCTGTCGAAACCAGTCAACCCCATGAATAAATTGTATGCAAAGATAGTGCTTTTTGTTTACATTTCATTAATATAGGTGGTTTTAATAGTAATTGGGAAAGAAAATGAATAACCTGAAGCTATTAAAAATTGAATGTCTGGTTATTGTGGATAAAAAATTAATGCCTGTTAACAGGCATTAATACGAGTTTTTTTAACAGTCTTAAGATAGGGTAGTGATTGTTTATTGCAATATATTTTGTGTTCTCATAAAAATTACCTAGTTTTGCAATCCAAAATGAGATGTAAAATATGTTAATAATTCCAGTAAAAGATGGTGAATCCATCGACAGAGCTTTAAAAAAATACAAGAGAAAATTTGATAAAACAGGAACTGTTCGTCAATTAAGATCTAGACAACAGTTTATTAAGCCTTCTGTAACTTTGAGACAAGCTAGACTAAAAGCGGCTTACAAACAAAGAGCGCTTAGCAAAGAAGAGCAGGCTTAAGATTTTTTCTTAACCATATATTAATTCACTTCTTAAATTCTTATATTTGAGGAGTGAATTTTTATTTTTATACCTATGATGCTGGAAAAATTTTTAGAATACTTACAATTCGAAAAAAGATATTCTCCTCATACCATCACAAGCTACAAAAAAGACCTTGAAGACTTTTCCCATTTCTTCCTCCGAACAGAATCTTCCGACAATTTAGCCAGGGCAGACAAAAAAATTATCCGAAATTTTATTGTTGAATTGAGCGAAAATAATATTTCCAAAAGAAGTATCAATAGAAAATTATCTTCACTCCGAAGTTTTTATCTTTTTCTTTTAAAAATAGGGGAGATTGAAGTTTCTCCTGTAGAAGGGATTTCTTCCCTGAAGTTTTATGCTGAAAAACAGATTCCTATGTCTAAAGAGGAAATGACTGATCTCAATGAAAGAATTTTCGAACAGGTACATGAAGTGCTTGAAAAATGTATTATGGAAGTTCTTTATCAGACAGGAATGCGTAAAGCAGAACTTTGTGGCCTGATATTTGAGAATGTTGACTTATATGGAAATGAATTAAAAGTAATAGGAAAAGGGAACAAAGAAAGGGTGATTCCCATTTCCAATGAATTGTCTGAGCTTCTGAAAAGTTATCTGGAAATAAGAAATCCGCAGACAGAATTCAAATCATATTTTTTCGTCAATAAGAAAGGGAAAAAACTCAATGAAAAATTTGTTTATGTGGTAGTTAATAAGTACCTTAGTCTTGTAACAACGAAAGAAAAAAAAAGTCCTCACATCCTACGGCATAGCTTTGCTACCCACGTATTGGATAATGGGGCGGAGATCTCCAAAGTAAAAAAAATATTAGGGCATTCCAGCCTTGCCAGTACTCAAGTCTATACGAATGCTAATATTGAACAATTGAAAAAAGTGTTTAATCAGGCTCACCCTCGAGCATCAAAAAAAGAAGAATTATGAAGATTTCAGTTCAATCAATTGGTTTAACACCACACGAACCACTAGAGTCACACATTGACAAAAAAGTAAGCAAATTGGATACCTTTTATGACAAAATTCATGAGTGTAAGGTATTTTTAAAAGTAGAAAATAACGCTGATAAAGCTAATAAAACTGCTGAGATTATTTTGGCGGTTCCGGGAGACGATATCGTAGTAAAGAAAACATCTACCAGTTTTGAAGAAAGTTTGGACCTTTGTGTTGATACAGCTAAAAAGCTACTAATCAAGAAAAAAGAAATGGCGTAGAAAAAAAAGTCAAAAAAAGTTTATAAAATATTTGAGAATTCAAAAAATCCGTTCTATATTTGCACTCGCAAAAAAGGAACAGTGATCTTTTGAATTCTTTTTTATATTTGCCTCCATAGCTCAGTTGGCCAGAGCACGTGATTTGTAATCTCGGGGTCGTGGGTTCGAATCCCTCTGGAGGCTCATAAAATATAAACTTTTGGGGAGATTCCAGAGTGGCTAAATGGGACTGACTGTAACTCAGTTGCTTCGGCTTCGTAGGTTCGAATCCTGCTCTCCCCACATTTTATATTATAAAAATAGTTGCGAGATTAAATAAGTTTTCTTAGTTTTGCACAGCGTTTACCAATAGTTTTGGAAACAAAATTGCGGAAGTAGCTCAGTTGGTAGAGCGTCAGCCTTCCAAGCTGAATGTCGCGGGTTCGACCCCCGTCTTCCGCTCAACGAAAAATCACGCTACTTAGTGTGATTTTTTTAGTTGATGCCGACTTAGCTCAGCGGTAGAGTGCTTCCTTGGTAAGGAAGAGGTCACGGGTTCAAGTCCCGTAGTTGGCTCTCGATTTTCCCGAATTTTCTTCGGGATTTTTTTATGCCCAACTTTTGAGACTGATCCCTTAAAACTTTTACTCCAGCTTTACAATCACAATCATAAAATTTTCGTTAAATTCGTGTAAAATAAATTTTTGATGAATATTCTTTTACTGGAAGATGATCTCATTCTGTCTGCAGAATTGTGCAGATTTTTAGAATCAAATAATTTTAACTGTGATAAAATCTATGACGGAGAAACCTTTCTCCGTCAGATAAAAAATAGTACCTATGATCTGTATCTGCTGGATATTAATGTTCCTAAAATAAACGGACTAGATGTCTGTCAGACGATCCGTTCTTTTGACAAGAATACTCCCATCATTATCATCTCTGCCTATGGAGATATCTCTGATAAAAAAGATGCTTTCACAAGACTGGCTGACGATTATCTCGTAAAGCCATTTCAGTTTGAAGAACTTCTTCTAAGAATCAATTCGCTGCTGAGGAGAAAAGCTCCTTCTGATAATTCCGATCAGGATATTGTAAGAATTGATGACCTTATTATCAACAAAACAGAGCAGAAGGTTTATCGTGGAGGAAATGAAATAACCCTTACGCTGAAAGAATTTCAGTTGTTGGTTTATCTAGCGGAAGCGCAGGGAAGAACGGTTTCCAAACAACAGATCACAGAACATGTATGGGAACACAATTTTAACACAAATACCAATACCGTAGAAGTGTATATCAATTTTCTGAGGAAGAAGATTGATAAAGATTTTAAAATAAAACTGATCCACACCCGTTCTGGTTTCGGATATTACCTAAGCCCATTATAAATGTCTTTAAAAAGGAAGATCGCTTTAACGATAAGTATTGCCTTTTCATTACTATTTGGAATGGTGATGGCGGTCATTTATTTATCTTTTAACGATTTCAGAAGGGATGAGTTTAAAGAACGATTCAGACAGCGACTTGAATTTACTTCCCATTTTATCTCAAAATCAAAAGACTTTGAAGAAGAGGCTCCGGTTTTTTTCAACGAAAATTCAGATAACATTCTTTTGAATGAAAAGATTTTAATTTTCAATGAGAAAAAAGAACTCATCTACAGTACGATCAAAGACCGGAATGTCATCTGGGACAGTGCAATGCTTAAAGAGCTGGATAAAAAGAAAATTATCTATACAGAAAAAACAGTTCCGGAAATCTATGCTGCACTCAGGAATATTAATGGAGAAAATTATTATATCCTTACCAGTGCTTTTGATACCAACGGAAAATCCAAGTTGGGATATCTTAAATATCTTTTGATTACGGCTTATGTGATGAGCACCATGCTTATTGGTTTTTTCAGTTATTATTTTGTCGAAAAGTTCCTTCGTCCACTGGAAGACCTGAACAAGGAAATTTCTGAAGTTACTGCCCATAAACTCACCACACAGATTCCGGTAGAGCAGTCTAATGATGAAGTAAGTGTTCTTGCCAAATCCTTTAATACCATGATTGGAAGGCTGGATGATGTATTTCAGTCGCAAAAAGATTTTACGGCCAGTGCTTCGCATGAGATCAGAACGCCGATAACAAGAATGGCATTTCAGCTGGAAAATCTGATTAAATTTGAGGAACATTCTCCGGAAACGATGTCTTCTTTAAAACAGATTCAGCGGGACGTTTATCAATTATCAGACCTTACCAATTCACTTCTGCTGTTGACAAAGTTTGATAAAGAAAATATTCAGAGCATTTATGAGGAAGTAAGAATTGATGAAGTCATCTTTGAAGCCTTTGAAGCGGTGGAGAAAAGTTATCCACAACTTAAGCTGGATTTTCTGATCAATGAAGATAGTTCTGAAAATGCTTTTCTGACTATAAAAGGAATTCATTCATTATTGGTAATCGTATTTATCAACTTATTTAAAAATGCAGCAGTGTATTCAGATAATACAGAAGTGAATGTTTTGATTACTGAAACCAACGATAATCTTTCCGTTGAAGTTATTTCTCACGGCAATACTATTTCTGAAGAGGAACAGACTAAACTGTTTGAAGCTTTCACAAGAGGAAATAACGCACAGAATATAGCAGGGTCAGGATTAGGCCTTAGAATTGTCAAAAGGATTCTGGAATATCATGATGCAGATATTGTATACGCTTCCCCTGAGGATCACATGAATAAGTTTACATTATTTTTTAAAAAATAAAAGCGACTGATACGAAAACAGTTGCTTTTTTGTTAAACTCCTGATTTGAATTTTTAACAAAAATTGAATGTTTGTAGAAAAATTAACTGATTTTGTCTCGTAATTTATTCTGTAAACAGCCTGTTCATAACTATTTTAATATTTTTTTAAGCGTCATTTAAGTTTCTTTTAATAGCATCAAAGCAATTTTGTAATTTAAAAAAATAATAATGAACAGAATTGCAGTGCTGTGCCTCGCCGTTTCCTCATTCATGGCGGCACAACAGCAGATGTCTCTTTTGGAATGCGAAGAAGCTTTTCAGAAGAACAACCTCCAGCTGCTCGCCGAACAATACAACATCAATATGGCTGATGCGGATATTCTGCAGGCTAAAATCTGGGAATTACCTCAGTTAAGCGGACAGTTCAATGCTTACAATCCTCAGAACAAAAAGTTTTTTGATGTCGGACATTCTAAAGGAGCGGGTATTACTCAATTGATTTATATGGGCGGCAAAAAGAAAAGTGAAATTGCTTTTGCCAGATCCAATAAAGAACTGGCCCAGCTTCAGTTTTCACAATTGCTGGTAGACTTAAGATCTCAGCTTCGCTCTGCTTATTTTAACCTTTATTACGAAAAACGAAAGCTGGAAAATACCAACAGGCAGTTAGGATATATGAATGATCTTTTGAATGCCTATCGTATACAGTCGGCAAAAGGAAATGTTTCCCTTAAAGATGCTGTAAGGCTGCAGAGTATTGTGATTCAGCTGAATCATGATAAGCTGGAGATCAATAAAAATATTCTTGATTTTGAGCAGAATTTGAAAGTTCTGACAGGAGTTGCAGAAGAGATAGAGCCAGCAATGTCTGAAACCGAAGCAAAAGAAGCTCTGGCAGCACAGCCTTTCGGTGATGAAGAAGAACTGAAAAGCAAAGCCCTCGAAAATAATGCAGATTACCGATACAATTTGAAGCTCATTGATAACAGTAAGTTGTATGCACAGTGGCAGAAATCATTGAATGTACCGGATGTTACGGTAGGTGCAGCGTGGGATCAGGCAGGAGGAACTTTTAATAACGAAGCTAATCTGACCTTGGGAATTCCTTTGCCACTATGGAAAGCCAATCAGGGAAATGTAGTAAAAGCAAACTATGCTATCCGGCAGAATCAGAAAAATGCTGATTTTCAAAAACTGACGCTGGAAACTAAAGTTCAATCTGCATACAAAACCTGGAAGGCACAATATGATCAGCTTCTGGATGTAAAAACTACAGACCTTCAGAATATGGAACTTGTTTACAACGGAATGCTGACCAATTTCAGAAAAGGAAATATCAACCTGATTGAATTTACAGACTTCATGGATAGCTATAGGGAGACAGCTCTTCAGATCTATGATATGAAAAATGAGATCATGCAGTCGGCAGAACAACTTAATCAACTAGTACAAACGAAAATCTTCTATTAAAATGATGAAAACATATATTATTCCCGCATTGATGGTCCTTTCATTAATGGCCTGTTCAAAAAAAGAGGAAGAGAAAAATAATCATACGAAAAAAGGATTCGAGCTCAGTAACACCATGCTGAATTCTATTTCTCTGGCAAAAGTTGAAAAAAAGAATATAGAAGATGAATACAGCTTCTATGGAAAAATATCGGCAGACAAAAACAGTTATATAGATGTTTACCCTTTGGTAGGAGGAAATGTGATGAGTGTGAATGTAGAATTGGGTGACTATGTAAAAAAAGGACAGGTGTTGGCTACCATCAGAAGTACTGAGCTTGCAGAAATTCAGAAAGATGTTAGCGATGCAAAAACAGATCTTGTAGTAGCAAAAAATAACCTCCGTGTTGCAAAAGAACTCTACGAAGGAAAGCTTAATACGGAAAGAGATGTACTGGAAGCTAAAAGTCAGTTACAAAAAGCAGAAGATCAGTTGCAGAGAGCCGCCGCTGTAAGTACCGTTTATAATGTGAAAAGCGGAAATATATACAGTGTAGTAGCACCTATCAATGGTTATATTGTTCAGAAAAGTATTAACAAAGACATGCAGCTGAGAAGTGACAGGAGTGATAATATCTTTGATGTGGCCAATACTACCAATGTATGGGCTATTATGAATGTCAACGAATCTGATATTGATAAAATCAGCCTTGGAATGAAGGCCCAGGTATCCACACTTTCTTATCCGGACAAGGTTTTTGATGGAAAAATTGATAAGATCTTCAAAATTATTGATCCGCAGACCAACGCCATGCAGGCAAGAGTAGTATTGAACAATGCCAACGGACTTTTGATCCCGGAGAGTAAAGCCACGATAAAAGTTTCCAGCCTTGAAAGCAACGCTACACTTACCGTTCCCTCCAAAGCAGTGATTTTTGATGATAATAAAAGCTTTGTGGTGATTTTTAAATCCAGAACAGATGTAAAGATCAGAGAAATCAAAGTATTAAAGCAGGTTGGTGATGTCACCTATATTGCACACGGTCTTAAAGAAGGAGAAGAAGTAATTACCAATAACCAGCTGCTGATCTACCGTTCACTGAACAGCTAGTCTTATTAAACCATTAAGAATATGTACTTTTTTCTTTAACGGCTTTTTTAGGTCATCAATGTATCTATCATGAATAAATTCATAAAAAATATAATCGCTTTTTCATTAAAAAATAAAGCATTTACCTTTATCTGGGTAGCGATTTTAGCCATCTCTGGTTTTATAAGTTTCAAAAACATGCCTATTGAAGCTTTTCCGGATGTAACCAATACCCAGATTGTCATCATCACCCAATGGAATGGGCGTAGTGCAGAAGAAGTAGAACGTTTTGTCACGACACCCATCGAATTGGCGATGAGCCCGGTTCAGAAAAAAACAAGTGTAAGAAGTACCACCATGTTTGGGCTTTCTATTGTTAAAATTCTTTTTGACGACGGGGTGGATGATACTTTTGCCAGAAATCAGGTCAATAACCAGTTAAGAACCATTAGCCTTCCTGATGAGGTAGACCCTGAAGTACAGCCACCCTACGGGCCAACCGGTGAGATTTTCAGATATACGCTGGAAAGTAAAACAAAAGACTCCCGAACACTGCTTACCCTGCAAAACTGGATAATAGACCGTGCTCTAAGAGGAGTTCCGGGTGTAGCAGATATCAATGTTTTCGGAGGGCAGGATAAAGTGTTTGAGCTCAGTATTGATCCGAGAGCATTGGATAAATATAACCTCACGCCGCTTCAGGTATATGATGCCGTTACCAAAAGTAACCTGAATGTAGGAGGTGATGTTATTGAGAAAAACGGACAGGCCTACGTGGTAAGGGGAATTGGTCTCGTAAAATCTGTAGCGGATATCGGAAATATTACGATTCAGAATGACAGTGGAAATCCTGTTTTGGTAAAAAATGTAGCAGAAGTTCACGAAAGCTCTATGCCCAGAGTAGGACAGGCTGCACTGAATCATCATGATGATACCGTGGAAGGAATCGTTGTGATGAGAAAAGGGGAGAATCCAAGAGAAGTACTGGTAGGAGTGAAGGCTAAAATTAAAGAGCTTAACGAAAAAGTCCTTCCAAAAGATGTGAAAATGGTCACTTTCTATGACCGCGACAATCTGATGGATTTCACAACCCATACCGTAATGCATAACCTTATTGAAGGAATTGTTCTGGTAACGGTAATCGTTTTAATCTTCATGGCAGACTGGAGAACTACGCTGATTGTTTCCATCATCATTCCTCTATCCTTACTATTTGCCTTTTTATGTTTAAAACTGGCCGGGATGAGTGCCAATCTGCTTTCGTTAGGTGCTGTAGACTTCGGGATTATCATAGACGGAGCCGTCGTCATGGTGGAAGGCCTCTTCGTAATGTTAGATCATAAAGCGAAGCGTTACGGAATGGAGAAATTCAATAAACTCGCAAAAGGAGGCTGGATCAAGCAGACAGGAACCGGATTAGGAAAAGCGATCTTTTTTTCAAAATTAATCATCATCACTTCGTTGATTCCTATTTTCTCATTTCAGAAAGTGGAAGGTAAAATGTTCTCTCCTCTGGCATTTACATTAGGATTTGCATTAATGGGAGCATTGATATTTACATTAACATTGGTTCCTGTTCTTTCGCATATCCTTTTAAATAAAAATGTAAGAGAAAAAAATAATCCGTTTGTTAACTTTTGGGACAGAATCGTTTTGAAAGGTTTTAATTTAACATTCAGGCACAAAAAAATGAGCATGATTGCAGCGATTTCCTTTCTGGCTGTTACATTGTTTTCCGGAAAGTTTTTAGGAACAGAATTCCTGCCTCAGCTGAATGAAGGATCATTGTGGATCACTGCAGAAATGCCGATGAGTTCTTCATTAAAAGAATCTCTGAAAACAGCAGATCTTTTAAAGAAAGACATTCTGAGCTTCTCCGAAGTGACAGATGTTCTTGCGCAGACGGGAAGAAGTAATGACGGGACTGATCCCAACGGGTTCGGATTTGTGCAGTTTGCAGTTAATCTTAAGCCAAGAGAAGAATGGAAGCGTAAAATTACTTATGATGAACTGATCAATGAAATAGACAAAAAGCTCAGAAGTTACCAGGGAATTACTTTCAACTATTCCCAGCCGATCTCGGATAACGTAGCCGAAGCTGTAGCAGGATTCAAAGCAGAAAATGGAATCAAGATCTATGGTGACAATCTGGAAACGCTGGACAAATTAGCCCATGAAGTTTTGCTTAAAATTAAAGACGTACAAGGCGTAAAAGACCCGGGAATTATTAAAAATATCGGCCAGCCTGAAGTAAGTGTGGTTCTGGACAGAGATAAAATGGCTGCTTACGGAGTAATGCCTGCAGATGCACAAGCCGTTTTGGAAATGGCGTTTGGAGGGAAAACAGCGTCTGAAATGTTCGATGGGGAAAGAAAATTCCCGATCCGTCTTCGTTATTCTCAGGAATACAGAACCAATGAAAACGATATTGCTTCTTTGATGGTCCCTACACAGGATGGAGCAAAAATTCCCTTAAAAGAAATAAGTACCATTGTTAAGGATAACGGAGCCGCATTTATTTACAGAGACAATATCAAGCGATATATCGGGGTTAAATTCTCCATCCGTGACAGAGATTTGGGAAGTACCATTGCGGATGCACAGAAAAAAGTGGAAACTATTGAACTTCCGGATGGGTATTCCGTAGGATGGACAGGTCAGTTTGAAAACCAGCAGCGCGCATCACACAGATTGGCACAAGTAGTACCGGTGAGTATCCTGATGATTTTCTTCCTGCTGTTTATTCTGTTCGGAAATATGAAAGATTCTCTTCTGGTACTGGCGAATGTGCCTTTTGCTTTGATAGGTGGAATTATCGCCCTGCATGTTACCGGTATCAATTTCGGAATCTCTGCCGGAGTAGGGATGATTGCTCTTCTTGGAATTTGTATTCAGAACGGGGTAATCCTTATTACAGAGTTCCACCAGAATGTTAAAGACGGAATGGATATAGACACCGCCATCTTAAATGGAGTAAAATCCAGGACGAGACCTGTAATTATGACAGCATTGATGGCTTCCATAGGGCTTATGCCGGCAGCCTTGTCTACAGGAATCGGATCGGAGTCTCAGAAACCTCTGGCCATTGTTATTATTGGAGGACTGATTACCGCTACAGTGCTTACCCTGCTTATTTTCCCTATTATCTTCTGGATTTTCAACAAAACGAAAAGCTCGGTCAAATTTGATTAATCTTTCATTTATATAGTAAGAAGCGCGGAAAACAAAGTTTTCAGCGCTTCCCGATTATTGAAATAAAATAGGATGAGTTTAAAATTTAAAATCCTAATCCTACTGCAAAAGCTTTTACAGCATTCGGATAATCGGAAACAGAAGTGGCTGCTCCTGTCGTTGTATTGATAGAGTAAATTTTTGTAGATGAACCTACTGATGCCATTAAATAGGCCTTTTGGCTCATACTTCCAATATCAAAACCATTGGCATTGGTAATGTTGATTCCTAAAGAACCTGTTTCAACCAAAGTTCCGTTATTGGGTGGGTTTTGGAGATATAATTTATCCGTATTATGATCAATCACCAATAAGGTAGTTGAGGTAGCTCCGGCAAAGTTGTTGGTATAGGCGGCTGCACTTATCATGGGACTTCCCGGGTTCAGTGTAAGATCTACAGCAGCAATTGTTCCATCGTTAGGATTGAGGCGGAGATTTTGTCCTGTATTGCTTACTACCCTTATTCTGTCTACTGTGGGATTAAAATCAAATCCGAAATCCGTGCCGGAAAGTAAGGTGGAAAATGGAGATGCTCCCACAGCAGTAGCGGCACCTGTACCTAAGTTAATTGTATAGATTCTGCTTGAGCTTCCCAAAGCATACAATTGTCCGTTCGCAGGACGGAAATCTATTCCTAAAATATTCTCGCCGCTTTGTAATCCGGCCACTGTTTTAGAAACAGGCATAGGATTATTGGGATTGAAAATCTGAAGATTATTTGAATTGTCAATAGCGTAAGCTACCGGTTCTGTAGGGATGGCAATATCAATAATTCCCTGCTGAAGTGATCCTATTGAGGTTGTTTTACCATTATTCAGGTCCAGAACATGTAATTTATCATTGAAAGCTAGAAGAGCAGTACTGTTATCATATTTGATGTCAAAAGCAGACTGTCCCGTAAAAGTCGTTCCAAGACTTCCAACCTCTACTAAAGTTCCATTGTTGGGAGGGTCCTGCTTATATAATTTCCCCAAAGTAGGATCGATATCGTATAAAACAGTTGTAGAGGCACCTGCTTTGCTGTTGGTATATGCCAATCCGGTTATGGACGGGCTTCCTGTGCCGTTAATATTGATGTCTGTGGCCGCAACAGCTCCGGTTTCCGGATGTAAGCGTAGATTTTGGCCAGAATTACTTACCAAACGAATTCTGTCAACAGTAGGGTTGAAATCAATAGAAGCAATTGTTCCGGAGATCATAGGAGTAAATGCCGTTGAACTTACCACTCTTGCGGAGGCATTGGCTGTATTGATAATATATAATTTGCTGGCATTTGATAATGCATACAATTCTCCTGTGGCAGGTCTGAAATCTATACTTAACAGCTTTTCGCCTGATGCAACACCTGTTACAGATGTTTTTGAGGTGAAATTTTTTGGATTGTTGGAATTAAAATAAACAAGCTCGTTCATGGCTGTTATTCCATACACCATAAGATCAGGCCCTTGAGATGTCATATTTTCAGTCATGATATTTTCATCTGAATTATCACATGAAAATAAGGTTGTAATGGCAAACAAAGCCAAATACATGGGTAATAGTTTTCTCATAATATTGATTTTAGTTGTTGTTTTTATATTTACGAGAAAAAAATAAAGCTGGATGTACACAAATTAATTCTCTGGATTTTTTTTCAGTATATTGTATTCATAATTAGTAAGATAGTTTATATTTTTAATAAAACGTTTCTAAGGATTTTTTCTATTGGGAAAAATTTGTAAATTTGCAGTCTCAATACGTTGAAATATAAGGTTTGTCCTTCACTGGATGAGAATATTGAAAGTTTTTTTAATAAAAAGTTTTTGGTATTTAAAAATTCATTATATTTGCACACCGAAAATTTGAAAAACAATAAATAAATAATTTTAAATCATGGCAAAGGAAACGTTTAATCGTAACAAACCACACTTGAACATTGGTACTATTGGTCACGTTGACCATGGTAAAACTACACTTACTGCAGCTATCAGTAGTGTATTAGCGAACAAAGGTCTTGCTGAGAAAAAAGACTTCTCTGCTATTGACTCTGCTCCAGAAGAAAAAGAAAGAGGTATCACTATTAATACAGCTCACATCGAGTACGAAACTGAAAACAGACACTATGCACACGTTGACTGTCCAGGTCACGCCGACTATGTTAAGAACATGGTAACTGGTGCTGCTCAGATGGATGGAGCGATCTTAGTATGTGCTGCAACTGATGGACCAATGCCTCAAACTAGAGAGCACATCCTACTTTGCCGTCAGGTAAATGTACCAAGAATCGTTGTTTTCATGAACAAAGTTGATATGGTGGATGATGCTGAGCTTTTAGAGCTTGTTGAACTTGAACTTAGAGATTTATTATCTACTTACGAATATGACGGAGATAACTCTCCAGTGATCCAAGGATCTGCTCTTGGTGCTCTTAACGGAGACGAGAAGTGGGTTAAGACTGTTGAAGAATTGATGGATGCAGTTGATACATGGATCGAGCAGCCTGTTAGAGATCAGGATAAGCCATTCTTGATGCCAATCGAAGACGTATTCTCTATTACAGGTAGAGGTACTGTAGCAACTGGTAGAATCGAGGCTGGTGTTATCAACACTGGTGATCCGGTTGATATCGTAGGTATGGGTGATGAAAAATTAACTTCTACTATTACAGGGGTTGAAATGTTCAGAAAAATCCTAGACAGAGGTGAAGCTGGTGATAACGTAGGTCTATTGTTGAGAGGTATTGAAAAAACTGACATCAAGAGAGGTATGGTTATCGCTAAGAAAGATTCAGTTAAGCCACACAAAAAATTCAAAGCTGAGGTTTATATCCTTTCTAAAGAAGAAGGTGGACGTCACACTCCATTCCACAACAAGTACCGTCCTCAGTTCTATGTAAGAACTACTGACGTTACAGGTGAGATCTTCTTACCAGAAGGTGTAGAAATGGTAATGCCTGGTGATAACTTAACAATCACTGTTGAATTACTTCAGCCAATCGCTCTTAACGAGGGTCTTAGATTCGCGATCAGAGAAGGTGGTAGAACTGTAGGTGCAGGTCAGGTAACTGAAATCATCGACTAATCCACATCTAAAACATATAAAAAGCTTCCGTAAGGAACATTCTTTACGGAGCTTTTTTTAACTACGGGCATCGTCCAATGGTAGGATACCGGTCTCCAAAACCGTTGATCAGGGTTCGAATCCTTGTGCCCGTGCAAATATAAATTATGAGTTCATTTGTCGATTTTTTAAAAGGTTCTTATAACGAATTCAGACATAAAGTTGAATGGCCAAAATGGGCTGACCTTCAGTCTTCTACAATTGTAGTGACTATAGCGACAGTTATTCTGGCTTTATTTACCTTTGGAGTTGATGAATTGTTTTCAAAGGCAATCAGCAACATAATAGGAATGCTAATCAACTTGTTCAATTAATAATTAAGTATTTTCCATAATGAGCGAATTGAAATGGTATGTGCTGAAAGCAATCAGCGGACAGGAAAATAAAGTGAAAAACTATATTGAGACAGAAATCAAACGTTTAGGTTTTGAACAGTACGTTACTCAAGTGGTTATTCCTATGGAAAAGGTGATTCAGATTAGAAATGGTAAAAAAGTTCCTAAAGAAAGACCTTACTATCCTGGCTACTTGATGATTGAAGCAGACCTGATGGGAGAGATTCCTCACGTTATTAAAAATATTCCTGGAGTTATCTCTTTCTTAAGTTTAACAAAAGGAGGTGATCCTGTTCCAATGAGAAAATCAGAGGTTAACAGAATGCTTGGAAGAATGGATGAACTTTCAGAATTCGCAAGCGATGTTGAAATTCCTTATGTAGTAGGTGAAAACGTTAAAGTGATCGACGGACCTTTCAACGGATTCAATGGTACAGTTGAGAAGATTCTTGAAGACAAAAAGAAAATTGAGGTTTCTGTATTGATCTTCGGTAGAAAAACTCCAATGGAACTGAGCTACATGCAAGTAGAAAAAGTATAATACATTACTTATAAAATATAAAAAGACCGTTTTAAAAACGGTCTTTTTCATTTGTATCTTTTTATATTTTTCAATGACTTCTTTTGAAATAATTAATTCTGTACTCCTATTAATTCATAATGAAATTTTGAATTTTACTTTTACACTTTTTCCCTGTTGTTAGAGTTTTTTTAATTTAATGATATTATTTTATTGATCCTCAAAATATCATAACTCTGTTGATTGCCTCTATAGTGTACTTTGCTTTAATTGAAATATCACCGTTTTGTGATTAAATTTTCATTTTAAGCATTAAGCTTTTTTTAATTGTTTGATTCACTTTCAGATGGCATAGTTCTTGCAAACAAGCTGTTAACTAATTCTTAAAATTTTATATCTTTTTATTTCAGACAATACAGAGGTATGGATATTTTATGTTTAAAATAAATGTCAAATTCGGATCAACTATCCATAAACACAAGCTTTATATAAACACATAACCCAATGACAAAAATTATCTCGATGATCACTCTGGTAGGTGCATCTGTGTTCATAAACGCACAGGTTGGTATTAATACCACAACGCCGGAAAAAGAACTTACCGTGAACGGTACAATGAAGACATCAGGAATAGTTTTCAAGCAGCCCCTTGAAAAACTGACTGCAGACGAGAATTACACTTTCATTATTAAGTCTCCGTCTCCGGAAAACAAAATTACAGCGTACAATGATTCTTTTGTACCTAATTCACCGGCACCTATCAACCTTATTCAATTCAAGATTACCTGTGATCCTACAGACAAGGATTGGGTAAATCAATTTGACACAAAGATCAATTCCAGTAAGTTTCTGGTCGTTATTTCTTCTTTCGGATTTACACAGCCTACAAGAACATATTCTGCTGATTGGCTTACTCCGGTACCTCAGATTTTTGCTTATTCTTCGGGAGGAACATGGAAGCTTAAGGCAGATTACGAGGGATTCGCTCCTGATAATTCTTTCCCTACAGGAGTCTGGACACTGAACTTATTGGTATTTGACAGATCATATGCCAAAGATTTTAATTCAACACAAAACCTTAGCGGTTCAACTACTGGTGCTGCTGCTGCTCCATTAATTCAATAAAACATAAACTCTATGAAAAAAAATATTGCGATACTCTTGATGGGTTTTGCTGCTTTAAGCATGAATGCCCAAGTAGGAATAAACACTAACACACCTAAAGGGACATTGGATGTTGAAGGTGAAACATTAGTGGAATCCTATTTAATAGATACTGAAAATACAAAGGCAGGCGGAAACTATCTTCTTCTTACCCGATCAAAAGATACTTCACCGGTAGGTAAGGTGAAGCTGTTGGATATATCGCTCCGTAATGTAGCACCTGTAAATATGTATAATGTTATACTAAAAAATGTGAGACAGGATGAAGTGGTGAATCTTAATACAGGATTAGATGCCAGTAAATATGTTGTGGCTATTACAGGTGCTGTTTTTACAGGAGCGGTTTCGGCAGCCAATACCACTACCACTCCCAAATCTTATGGTTCCTACGCAACTGAAATTACACAGGTAACCAGTGGAGGTAAAAAATACCATGCTATTAATTTGGCTTTTAAAGGGGCCGGAACTGTTTCTTCTCAAAATGGAACCTGGACACTTACCTTAAATGTCTTTGAAAAATCATTAGTTAAAGACTGGGGAACTTTTAATGGTTCTGTTTCAGCATCTGCTTCACCGGTATATTCAGGAGTATCAACCAATACGCCTTTAGGGCTTCAATAAAAAACTATGAAAAGAAAAATTTATATCACATTAATCATGTGCTTTGGGATATTTTTGAATGCCCAGAAAGGAAAAGTAGGGGTGAACACAGCCAATCCTACAGAAACACTTGATGTAAATGGAAAAACCTATACGAATTCTCTGTATTTAAGAAATCCTGGAGAACCTACGATGACAGGAGGCAGCTTTTTGGCAACCTCACAGAATGCTTTGCAGCTGTATGATCCTGCTCTCGAAAGCAGCGGACTGTTTAATTATCTTAAGCTTACCCTTACCGGAGTACCCGGAACCGGAATTGCAGATTATGATACCAAAATTGATGCAACCAATTTTCTGGTTATACTTCACAACTATTCATTCAAGCTGAATGACGGAACTACCAACGTAATGCTTGATTATGGTGATAACGGAGTGAACGACAACAAGCAGGGATCGCCGGAAGTAATTGCCTTCAAGAGTAATGGGACTTGGCACGTCAAAGCAAGATTTGTAGACAGCAGAATTATTGCTACCAATTCTACTACACCATCAAGAACATACAACAACTTTACCGTTGATCTTTATCTGATGGCCTACAGAAGATTGATTGAAAAACAAAATATAAACGATATCAATGATGATCTTGGAGGAAATGACGGTTCTACAAAAACAATTAATAAACCTACAGGTTTCTAGTAAATCTTTTCTTTCAAAAATATTTAAAAATGCTCATTTACAGTAAATGAGCATTTTTGTTTTTCTGGCATTATTTTTAATGATATAATAATAGGGCATGATTTGTTTTTTTTCTAAAACTTTTAAAAATCAGTAATTTCCGTTTGCTAATTCAAAAATATTTTATACTTTTGCAGTCCAAAAAGTAGGTTTATTGTTATGTGAGTGCATAACCTACTGAATAATAAATGCTTCCAAACTCATTAATTATTCAAATTTAAAAAACAAACAATGGCTAAGAAAGTCTTTAAAATGGTAAAGCTTCAGGTGAAAGGTGGCGCAGCTAACCCTTCTCCACCAGTAGGTCCAGCATTGGGTTCTGCAGGTGTGAACATCATGGAGTTTTGTAAGCAATTTAACGGAAGAACCCAAGATAAGCCAGGGCAAGTTTTACCTGTAGTAATTACAGTATACGAAGACAAATCTTTTGAATTCGTTATTAAAACTCCACCTGCAGCAATCCAGTTAATGGATGCAGCTAAGATCAAGGGAGGTTCTGGTGAACCAAACAGAAACAAAGTAGGTTCTGTAACTTGGGAACAAGTAAAGAAAATCGCTGAAGATAAAATGGCGGATCTTAACTGTTTTACAATGGACTCTGCTCTTTCTATGGTTGCAGGTACTGCCAGATCTATGGGATTAAGAGTAACAGGAACTAAACCAACTAACGCTTAAAACTTAAAGAAATGGCAAAATTAACTAAAAAGCAAAAGGAAGCTTTAAGCAAAGTAGAAAAAGGAAGAATCTATAACCTTGAAGAAGGTTCAGCTCTTGTAAAAGAAGTGAACACTACAAAGTTTGATGCTTCTGTAGATATCGCTGTAAGATTAGGTGTAGACCCTAGAAAAGCAAACCAAATGGTAAGAGGTGTTGTATCTCTTCCTCACGGTACTGGTAAAGATGTTAAAGTATTAGCTCTTGTAACTCCAGATAAAGAAGCAGAAGCTAAAGCTGCTGGTGCTGACTATGTAGGTCTTGACGAATATTTACAAAAAATCAAAGAAGGTTGGACAGATGTTGACGTTATCGTTACTATGCCAGCTGTAATGGGTAAATTAGGTCCGTTAGGTAGAGTATTAGGTCCAAGAGGCTTAATGCCAAACCCTAAATCAGGAACTGTAACAATGGAAATTGGTAAAGCAGTAACTGAAGTAAAAGCAGGTAAAATTGATTTCAAAGTAGACAAGTATGGTATTATCCATGCAGGTATTGGTAAAGTATCTTTCGATGCTGCTAAGATCAAAGAAAATGCTCAGGAATTAATCCAGACATTGATCAAAATGAAACCAACTGCTGCTAAAGGAACTTATGTGAAGAGCATCTATTTGTCTTCTACAATGAGCCCTGGTATTGCAATTGATACTAAATCTGTTAACTAATAATAATCCTTAAGACAATGACAAAAGACCAAAAAGTTGTAGCAATACAAGAGATCAAAGATTTGCTTCAGGATGCAAAAGTAGTATACGTAGCAGATTTAGAAGGTTTGAACGCTGGTAAATCTTCAGATTTCAGAAGACAGGCTTTCAAGCAAAATATCAAAGTAAAAGTTGTAAAAAACACACTTTTACAAAAAGCAATGGAACAAATTGAAGGAGTAGATTACTCTGAAATGTTCCCATCTTTCAAAGGAAACTCAGCATTAATGATTGCTGAAACAGCAAATGCTCCTGCGAAATTGATCCAAGGATTCAGAAAGAAAGAAGAAAAGCCAGCTTTAAAGTCTGCTTTTGTTCAAGAAACTTTCTATGTTGGTGACAACAACCTAGACATGTTGGCTAACATCAAGTCTAGAGAAGAAATGATCGGTGAAATCATCGGATTACTTCAGTCTCCAATCCAGAGAGTTGTTTCTGCTCTTCAAAACAAACCTGAAACTGTAGAAGCTAAAGCTGAAGAAGCTGCTCCTGCGGTAGAAGAAACTCCTGCTGCTGAAGCTCCGGAAGCTGCTGCAGAAAGCACTGAAGAAACAAGTGCTGAATAATTACACTCAAAAAATTAAATAAATAATCAACAAAAACATTACAACAATGTCAGATTTAAAAAATTTAGCTGAAACGCTAGTAAACCTAACTGTAAAAGACGTAAACGAATTAGCTGCTATCCTTAAGGATGAGTACGGAATTGAGCCAGCTGCTGCTGCTGTAGTTGTTGCTGCAGGTGGTGCAGGTGATGCTGCTGAAGAAAAGACTGAATTCGATGTAATTCTTAAGTCTGCGGGTGCTTCTAAATTAGCTATCGTTAAATTAGTAAAAGATTTAACTGGTGCTGGTCTTAAAGAAGCTAAAGATATCGTAGACGGAGCTCCTGCTGCAATTAAGCAAGGTGTTTCTAAAGACGAAGCTGAAGCTCTTAAGAAGCAATTAGAAGAAGCTGGTGCTGAAGTAGAATTGAAATAATTTCAATTGTATTATAAATATAGGAGCCCGGGCAATAGCCCGGGCTTTTTCTTATGTAAGCCCTTGTAAATCTGTCTTTTATTTTGTAACAGTATTTTAATATTATTATTTTCAATTCTGATATATTTTTTTATGATTAACTATTTATTTCAAATTAACATAATATTTTGATTGTGTCGTATTGTTTGTTTATTTTGTGTAATTTTTCACTAATAAATTGTTCTTTTTATTGAGAAAATATTATATTTGTGTCTGAAAAAACACAACATATTGGATAAAAATTATTTTCTTTCTTACGGCTATAAGATTAAATTTTTGTTACTTCCGGTAGCTGCAGTAACTCCAAACACTAAATTGATATCTGTAATGAGAGCAAAACCTGTGTTGTCATATTCTGCAGATATTAAAAATTATCCGCAGGTTGTTTTAGCTGATGTTTTCGTTTATATGTGTTCTGAAGCAAAAAATATTTGGCATGCCATTAACAGGCTTTTTGCTCATAAAAAAGGAACTCATACATTCTATGGCAAAAATTTCCTATATAATCTCTTTTCCTTTAATAAGATAAAACTTGGTGCTATATCGAATAAATTGATTTATTCGTGCCAAAAACATATGGAGAATATTTGTATGACGTTTAGAGAAGTTAAAAAATTACTATAGTAATTCCTTTAAACTGGTTATGAGGGGTATCCATTACGCACAGGTAGGCATCAATATAATGGAACCTCAGGCAAGCTTTGATATTATTGGATGGGTTTCTAATACAAGCAGACTTGACGGTAAGATAGTCTCAATGCTTGCAGGAGTACAATTAAAAAGCTAAAAACCACACTGCTTGCCAAATCGGAGCATTAGTGCATGCTACAGCCGCTGAAACTGCACTTGCAGGACAAACCATGACGTTGTATTATTATTTTGATGATACCGGGGAAAACTTAAGTGAAGGTATTAGAACAAATGGGAATGCGTGCATAATAGCAACTACGGTAGCTTTAGGAATATACATTGGAACTGGAAATTATTTGAGAATACATGACGGTCATAACTTAGTTTGGCTACTCATAAAAATGGAGTTCTCAACATAAGGACAGGAAGTTAAGAGGGATGGATTTAAAGCTCATATGGACATTGATACTTCTTCATTTCCAAAAGGAGTAAGTATGATTAAGATAGAAATCAAATCGACGATATAATCTTATAAGATTATTGTAAAATAATCATAAGATTAGCTTGTGTTGCGGAGGGGTTGCTCAAATTTGGGCAGCCTCTCTTATTTTAAGAGCCTCAAAATGAGATGATTTATTTGTTATTGTGGATAACTTTTTGTATATTTGCCCCTCTTTTGGCGCGAAA
Source organism: Chryseobacterium candidae (assembly GCF_004916905.1). Taxonomy (GTDB): domain Bacteria; phylum Bacteroidota; class Bacteroidia; order Flavobacteriales; family Weeksellaceae; genus Chryseobacterium; species Chryseobacterium candidae. The sequence goes on along the minus strand of NZ_SDLV01000031.1, from coordinate 178,522 downwards.
AATTGTTTGTAAATTTATAAAATACTGAAAATCAACTCTTTCATTGTGTAAAACATGGAAGGGATTTTGTGTATATAAATACTGCGGTAATACTGCCTCAAAAGTAATAAAAATATTTTGCATTACGCTGTGAAAAGATATACCAGTGTTGCAGTTAGAAAGAACCAAGTACAAAGTTTAAAAGAACCTGAGGTCCTTTGTGAGCGCCAAAAACACTTTTACCTTTTACTTTTATCTTGTTTCTTGTTCTTTTCTGATATTTTTTAATGAATCAAAATATTTTTTAACCCTTTCTTAAAAGTTTTATGAGTAAAACAAAATCAACAACTCAAGGAAATCCGAGAATTAATTTCTCATCAGCGAAAGGAAAAATCATCACTCCTGACTTTTTGGATATCCAAATTGAGTCTTTCAGAGAATTTTTCCAGCTTGATACACTTCCTGAAGCCAGAAAGACAGAAGCTCTTTACAAGACTTTCCAAGAGAATTTCCCGATTACGGATTCAAGAAACCAATTCGTATTAGAATTCTTAGACTATCTGGTAGATTCTCCACGTTATTCAATCGATGAGTGTGTGGAAAGAGGACTTACCTATTCAGTTCCTCTAAAAGCAAGACTTAAACTGTATTGTACTGACCCGGAACACGAAGATTTCCAAACAGTGGTTCAGGACGTATACTTAGGTCCGGTTCCTTATATGACGCCAAGTGGTTCTTTTATCATCAATGGTGCTGAAAGAGTTATCGTTACGCAGCTTCACCGTTCACCTGGTGTATTCTTCGGACAAACTTACCATGCCAACGGAACCAAACTTTACTATTCAAGAATTATTCCTTTCAAAGGATCTTGGATGGAATTTACAACAGATATCAACAGCGTAATGTACGCGTATATCGACCGTAAGAAAAAATTACCATTAACAACTCTATTAAGAGCGATTGGTTATGAATCTGACAAGGATATCCTTCAGATCTTCGACCTTGCTGAAGAAGTGAAAGTTTCTAAAGCTGCCCTTAAAAAAGTGGAAGGGAGAACATTGGCTGCGAGAGTATTGAACACCTGGTTCGAAGACTTCGTAGACGAAGATACAGGTGAAGTAGTTTCTATCGAAAGAAATGAGATCATCCTGGACAGAGAAACTATTCTTGAAAAAGAACATTTAGATCTTATTCTTGATGCTGGTGTGAAATCAATCCTGATTCACAAAGAAAACAGCAACGAATTCTCGATCATCCAGAATACATTACAAAAAGACCCTACTAACTCTGAAAAAGAAGCAGTAGAGTATATTTATCGTCAGTTAAGAAATGCAGATCCGCCAGATGAGGAAACAGCAAGAGGAATCATTGAAAAATTATTCTTCTCCGAGCAAAGATATTCATTAGGTGAAGTAGGGCGTTACAGATTGAACAAAAAGTTAGGTCTTAATATTCCAACTACCACTGAGGTTCTTACCAAAGAAGATATCATTGCTATCGTAAGACACCTAATCGAGCTTGTCAACTCTAAAGCTGAAGTGGATGATATTGACCACTTATCAAACAGAAGAATTAAAACTGTTGGTGAGCAATTAGCAGGACAGTTCGGAGTAGGTCTTTCAAGAATTGCAAGAACAATCAAGGAAAGAATGAACGTTAGAGATAACGAAATCTTTACTCCACTTGACCTTGTAAATGCTAAGACATTAACATCTGTAATCAACTCATTCTTTGGTACCAACCAGCTTTCTCAGTTCATGGACCAAACCAACCCTCTATCAGAAATTACTCACAAGAGAAGATTATCTGCACTAGGGCCTGGTGGTTTATCAAGAGAAAGAGCAGGTTTCGAGGTTCGAGACGTTCACCATACTCACTACGGAAGAATTTGCCCGATTGAAACTCCGGAAGGACCAAACATCGGTTTGATTTCATCCCTTGGTATTTATGCTAAAATCAACAGACTAGGTTTCATCGAAACTCCATATAGAAAAGTAGAAGAAGGTAAGATTAATCTTAATGCTGATCCTATTTACCTTAATGCAGAAGATGAAGAAGACAAAGTAATTGCTCAGGCAAACGTTGAATTGAGCGATAACGGTGATTTCTTGACAGACAGAATTATTGCAAGATTAGATGGTGACTACCCTGTAGTAGAGCCATCTCAGGTTAACCTTATTGATGTTGCACCAAACCAGATCTCTGGTATTTCTGCATCATTAATTCCGTTCCTTGAGCATGATGATGCGAACCGTGCATTGATGGGATCGAACATGATGCGTCAGGCCGTTCCTCTATTGAAGCCACAGGCTCCAATCGTGGGTACAGGGCTTGAGCAGCAAGTTGCAAGAGATTCAAGAATCTTAATTAACGCTGAAGGTACAGGTACAGTACAGTACGTAGATGCTGACAGAATCGTTATTAAATATGAAAGAAGCGAAGACGAAGATTTAGTACAATTCGAGTCTGCTACTAAAACATACAACCTTACTAAGTTCAGAAAAACAAACCAGAGTACAACCATTACCCTAAGACCAAACGTAAGAGTAGGTGATGTAGTGGAAAAGGGACAGGTACTTTGCGACGGTTATGCTACTGAAAAAGGAGAATTGGCTCTTGGTAGAAACTTAGTGGTAGCGTTCATGCCTTGGAAAGGGTACAACTTCGAGGATGCAATCGTAATCAACGAAAAAGTGGTACGTGAAGACTGGTTTACTTCAATTCACGTGGATGAATATTCTCTTGAAGTTCGTGATACTAAATTAGGTATGGAAGAGCTTACAGCAGATATTCCAAACGTATCTGAAGAAGCTACTAAAGATCTTGACGAGAACGGTATGATCAGAATCGGTGCTGAAGTGAAGCCTGGAGATATCATGATTGGTAAAATTACTCCAAAAGGTGAATCTGACCCGACGCCTGAAGAAAAACTTCTTAGAGCAATCTTCGGTGATAAAGCTGGTGATGTGAAGGATGCTTCACTGAAAGCTGACTCTTCATTAAGAGGTGTTGTTATCAACAAGAAACTGTTCTCAAGAAACATTAAAGACAAAAAGAAAAGAACTGAAGAAAAACTTAAACTTGAAGAAATTGAAAACACTTACAAGGCTAAGTTTGACGAGTTGAGAAATACGTTAATTGAAAAATTAAATACACTGGTAAGCGGTAAAACTTCTCAAGGGGTACAAAATGACCTGGACGAGGAAATCATCGGTAAAGGTGTGAAATTTACTCACAAGTTATTAACTTCAGTTGAAGATTATGTAAACGTTAGCGGTTCAGACTGGACAGTAGACGCTGACAAGAATGAATTGATCAAACAATTGATTCACAATTACAAAATCAAATATAACGACATCCAGGGAGTTAAAAACCGTGAGAAATTCGCAATTTCAATCGGAGATGAGCTTCCGGCAGGTATCATGAAGCTGGCTAAAGTTTATATCGCTAAGAAACGTAAACTGAATGTAGGGGATAAAATGGCAGGACGTCACGGTAACAAAGGTATTGTTTCAAGAATCGTTCGTGAAGAAGATATGCCATTCCTTGAAGACGGAACACCAGTAGATATAGTATTGAATCCACTAGGGGTACCTTCCCGTATGAACATTGGTCAGATCTATGAAACAGTTCTTGGATGGGCAGGTCAGAAACTGGGTATGAAGTTCGCTACGCCAATCTTTGACGGAGCAACTCTTGATCAGATTACTGAATACACTGAGAAAGCAGGTCTTCCTAAATTCGGTCACACTCACCTTTATGATGGGGGTACCGGAGAAAGATTTACTCAGGCTGCAACAGTAGGTATCATTTACATGTTGAAACTAGGACACATGGTAGATGATAAGATGCACGCACGTTCTATTGGTCCTTACTCATTGATTACTCAGCAGCCGTTAGGAGGTAAAGCTCAGTTCGGAGGTCAGAGATTCGGAGAGATGGAGGTTTGGGCACTTGAAGCATTCGGTGCATCTAACATCCTGAGAGAGATCTTAACTGTGAAGTCGGATGACGTGATTGGTAGAGCAAAAACTTATGAAGCAATTGCAAAAGGTGAATCTATGCCTGAACCAGGTATTCCGGAATCATTCAACGTATTACTTCACGAGTTACAAGGTCTTGGATTAGACGTAAGATTGGAGGAGTAAGATATCAGATGTCAGACACAAGATGTCAGACTATGACACTCTAAGAATTTTATAATCCTTGAATTTGGAATGATGATTTCTTCTGAAATCTGAAATCTGAAATCTAAAATCTAAAAAAAATTATGTCAAATAAAAATAAATCAAGTAGATTTAATAAAATAACCATCGGTTTAGCTTCACCGGAGTCTATTTTACAAGACTCAAGAGGGGAGGTTTTAAAGCCGGAAACTATTAACTACAGAACTCACAAGCCTGAAAGAGACGGGCTATTCTGTGAGAAAATCTTTGGTCCTGTAAAGGATTACGAATGTGCTTGTGGTAAATACAAGAGAATTCGTTACAAAGGAATCGTTTGTGACCGTTGTGGAGTAGAAGTTACTGAGAAAAAAGTAAGAAGAGAGAGAATCGGGCACATCAACCTTGTAGTTCCAATTGCACACATCTGGTATTTCCGTTCATTACCAAACAAAATCGGATACCTTTTAGGAATTCCTTCTAAGAAATTAGATATGATCATCTACTACGAAAGATATGTAGTGATTCAGCAGGGTATTGCTAAAAAATTAGACGGTTCTGATTTTGAAAGCATGGAATTCCTTACAGAAGAAGAGTACCTTGACATCATGGAAACTCTTCCTGTAGAAAACCAGTATCTTGATGATTCTGATCCCAACAAATTCATCGCCAGAATGGGTGCTGAAGCTGTAGAAGATCTGTTAAAAAGAATCGATCTTGATGCATTGTCTTTCGACTTGAGACACAAAGCTCACAACGAAGGTTCAAAACAAAGAAGAACTGAAGCTCTTAAGAGATTGAACGTTGTAGAAGCATTAAGAGGTGCTAATACAAGAATGATCAACAGACCAGAGTGGATGATCATGCGTGTACTTCCTGTTATCCCGCCAGAACTAAGACCATTGGTTCCATTGGATGGAGGACGTTTCGCTACTTCTGACCTGAATGACCTTTATAGAAGAGTTATCATCAGAAATAACCGTTTGAAGAGATTATTGGAGATCAAAGCTCCTGAAGTAATCTTGAGAAACGAGAAGCGTATGCTTCAGGAATCAGTAGATTCATTATTCGATAACACAAGAAAATCTTCTGCAGTAAAATCTGAATCAAACAGACCATTGAAATCACTTTCTGATTCATTGAAAGGTAAGCAAGGTCGTTTCCGTCAGAACCTACTAGGAAAAAGGGTTGACTACTCTGCGCGTTCGGTAATTGTTGTAGGTCCAAACTTACAGCTTCACGAATGTGGTATTCCTAAGGATATGGCAGCTGAATTGTACAAACCGTTCATCATTAGAAAACTAATTGAAAGAGGTATTGTAAAAACAGTAAAATCTGCAAAGAGAATTATCGACAGAAAAGAACCGGTAGTATATGATATCCTTGAAAACGTGATGAAAGGTCACCCTGTTCTATTGAACAGAGCACCTACGCTTCACAGACTGGGTATTCAGGCTTTCCAACCTAAGATGATCGAAGGTAAGGCAATCCAGCTACACCCGTTAGTAACTACGGCCTTCAACGCCGATTTCGATGGTGACCAGATGGCAGTACACTTGCCGTTAGGACCAGAAGCAATCCTTGAAGCTCAGTTATTGATGTTAGGTTCTCAAAACATCTTGAACCCTGCAAACGGTTCTCCAATTACAGTACCATCTCAGGACATGGTTCTTGGTCTTTATTTCATGACTAAAGAATTGAGCTCTACAGAAGATATGAAAGTGAAAGGAGAAGGTCTTGCATTCTATTCTCCTGAAGAAGCAGAAATTGCTTACGCTGAAGGCAGAGTATCTTTAAATGCTAAAGTAAGATGTAGACTACCTATCAAAGAAGATGGAGAAATCGTAACAAGATTAATCGAAACTTCTGTAGGTAGAATCCTGTTCAACCAGATTGTACCTAAGCAGGTAGGATATATCAATGAACTTCTTACAAAGAAATCATTGAGAAATGTTATCGGTAAGATCCTTGCTGATACAGATTTCCCTACCACTGTGAAGTTCCTTGATGCAATGAAAGACCTAGGGTATTCAAATGCATTCAAAGGAGGTCTTTCTTTCTCACTAGGGGATATTGTAGTTCCTGTTGAGAAAAAGCAGATGATTGCACAATCAATCGAAACTGTAGACGAAATTAGAGCCAACTATAACATGGGTCTGATTACCGATACAGAACGTTATAACCAGGTAATCGACGTTTGGACAAACACCAACGCCGGATTAACTGAAATGATCATGAGCAGAATGAAAACTGACCAAGGTGGTTTCAATTCTGTATACATGATGCTTGACTCTGGAGCGAGGGGTTCTAAGGAACAGATCCGTCAGTTATCAGGGATGAGAGGTTTGATGGCAAAACCGCAGAAAGCCGGTTCTACCGGTGCGGAGATCATTGAAAACCCGATTCTTGCCAACTTTAAGGAAGGTCTTTCGATCCTAGAGTACTTTATCTCTACCCACGGTGCGCGTAAGGGTCTTGCGGATACCGCTCTTAAGACAGCCGATGCCGGTTACTTAACGAGAAGACTGGTAGACGTTGCACAGGACGTTATCGTTACAGAAGACGACTGTGGAACATTAAGAGGTACAGAAGTTACTGCACTTAAGAAAAATGACGAGATCGTTGAAAGAATCTCTGAAAGAATCTTAGGTAGAGTATCTCTTCATAATATTTATGATCCTGAAACTGACGAGCTTATTGCAAGTGCAGATCAGGTGATTATTGAATCTTTGGCGAAAAGAATCGAAGAAGCAGGATTAGAAGCTGTGGAGGTTCGTTCACCATTAACTTGTGAAGCTAAGAAAGGGATCTGTGCGAAATGTTACGGTAGAAACTTAGCAACAGGTAAAGTGATCCACATGGGTGAAGCGGTAGGTGTAATTGCAGCACAGTCAATTGGGGAACCGGGTACTCAGCTTACGTTGAGAACCTTCCACCAAGGGGGTACTGCAGGTAACGTATCAGAAAACCCATCTATCGTTGCAAGAAGAGATGGTATCGTAGAAATGGATGAAGTAAGAACAATTACTTCTGAAGATGAAAACGGTAATACAGCTGAGGTTGTAGTTTCCCGTTCAACAGAATTCAGATTAGTTGCTGATAATGAGTCCAGAACTCCATTAATGGTAGCTAACGTACCTTACGGATCCATATTATCTGTAAAACCAGGTGATAAAGTGAAGAAAGGAGATACCATCTGTAGATGGGATCCGTATAACGCGGTTATTATTGCTGAAACTTCAGGTAAGGTAGAATACGAGGATATCATCCAGGGTATTTCATTCCAGCTTGAAATTGACGAACAGACAGGATTTGAAGAGAAAGTAATCTCTGAATCAAGAAATAAGAAAGCCGTACCTACCTTGAAGGTGGTAGACTCTAAAGGAGTTGAGCAGAAAGCTTACAACTTACCGGTAGGAGCCCACTTAATGGTAAACGATGGTGAAAAAATTAAGGCTGGTAAAGTCTTAATCAAGATCCCAAGAAAATCTGCAAAAGCAGGGGATATCACCGGAGGTCTTCCGAGAGTTACCGAATTATTCGAAGCAAGAAACCCTTCAAACCCAGCGGTTGTTACTGAAATCGACGGGGTAGTTTCTTACGGAAAAATTAAGAGAGGTAACCGTGAACTTATTGTTGAGGCTAAAACTGGAGAAAGAAAAATTTACTTAGTAAAACTTTCTAACCAGATTCTTGTTCAGGAGAATGACTTCGTAAGAGCAGGTTCTCCACTTTCTGACGGTTCTATCACACCGGAAGATATCTTAAGAATTAAAGGTCCAACAGCCGTTCAGGAATACTTAGTAAACGAAATTCAGGAAGTTTACCGTCTACAGGGGGTAAAAATCGACGACAAGCACTTCGAAATTATCGTAAGACAGATGATGACGAAAGTATCTATCGTAGATGGAGGTGATACTCAATTCCTTGAAGGAGCTCTTGAACACAAGTTTGATTTCTTGGAAGAAAACAACAGAGTATTCGGTCTTAAAGTAGTAGTAGATGCTGGTGATTCTAAAGAATTCAAACCAGGTCAGATGATTACTGCAAGAGAATTAAGAGATGAAAACTCTAAGTTGAAGCGTGAAGATTTAGCATTGGTAGAAGTAAGAGAAGCTCTTCCAGCTACTGCAACTCCTGTACTGCAAGGTATTACAAGAGCTGCCCTTCAGACTAAGTCATTCATGTCTGCAGCATCGTTCCAGGAAACAACTAAAGTTCTTAACGAAGCAGCAGTTGCTGGTAAGATAGACGATCTTAACGGTCTTAAAGAAAATGTAATTGTAGGTCACAGAATCCCTGCAGGTACAGGTCTTAAAGAGTATCAAAACGTTATTGTTGGTTCTAAGAAAGAATTCGAAGACCTTAACTAAAATTAATGATTTGAAATTTGGGATTTGAAATTATTTTTATATTTTCACAATCTCAAATTTCGAATTTTAAAAACATAATTTATAACAATGGACAACAATCAAAATCCACAAGACGGAAACATCAACATCGAATTAAACGAAATGGTAGCTGCTGGTATCTATGCTAACCTAGCTTTAGTAAACCACTCTCCATCTGAATTTGTAGTAGACTTTATTCAGTTGATGCCAGGTGTTCAGCAGGCAAAAGTAAGATCAAGAGTAATTCTTGCTCCACTTCACGCTAAAAGAGTATTAAATGCTCTTCAACAGAACATCGCTAACTACGAGCAGCAGTTCGGAGAAATCAAAGAAGTTGAGCCTTTCGTATTAGGAGGAAACAACGTTCAAGCGTAAGATTTCTTTTACAATAAAATAAAGGATGCCCTGGTAAAAACCAGGGCATTTTTTTGCACTTTGAGGAATAATAGTGAGCACTTGTTAAATTGTTAATTATATTTAATAAGGTAAAAATGTGTAGTAATAACATATCAATTTTATATATTTGTTTAAGAAAAAGCAGAAAACATAACATATGATTGATAACTCGTTCGCTATAAGTAAATTTGGCTTTTTAGGTGCCGAATTTTTATCTGAGCTTGAAAAACATGCTGTTGCTATTGATATAAAAGCAAAAACTGAAATCATAAGGGAAGGACAAAAAAATAAGTTTGTTCCTTTCCTGATAAAAGGATCAATCAAGGTATTTACCCTTAATGATGGAAGAGAGCTCATCTACTATTATATTAAACCTAAGGATAGCTGTCTCATGACCTTTTCATCTATTCTGACGGACTATATCAGCAGGGTATATGCCATTGCAGAAGAAGACTCGGAAGCAATTCTTATTCCCGTCTCTATTATGCATGAATGGCTTATCAGATTTCCGGAAATCAATAAACTCTTTTACCATGAATATGACCGAAGATTTTCAGAAGTGATGAATATGGTGAATGATGCTGTTTTTCATAAACTGGATAAAAGAGTCCTCAATTATATCAAACAGCAGATTTCATCCACAGGAAACAATCCTATTAAGATCACTCATCGGGAAATAGCCAGCAGTCTGGGAACTTCCAGAGAAGTTGTGAGCCGGGTTTTGAAAAAAATTGAAAGCGAAGGTGAAATTATTCAGACTAAAGAAGGAATAAAAGTTGCTGTAAATGAAAATGTTAGAACGATCTAATTTTAATTGTTTGGAAAGTTTATTTCTATTATTGATAAAAACAATTTGACTGGTGACTTTTATCACCTGTTTTTGAATTGAGAACTCAATAAGTTTGTCATATCATAATTTAATTCAAATTGTATATGACAAAAACTCTCTTATTTTTGTCAATGTTTTCATCAGGTCTTGTCTTTGCACAGGAAGATCTGCTGAAAGATATTGACACTGTTAAAACCAATACAGAAACCTCACAACCCGCCTTTAAAGCCCTTCAGATTGTAACAGGACAATCTACAAAACTGGCAGCTAAAAAAGAATGGTACATTATCGTAGCCCACAGATTTGGAGATATAAGCGCAGGATTTAAAGATTTTTTCGGTCTGGATCATGCTTCCACCAAATTAGGCGTTATCTATGGTATTTCAGACGCAGTATCTGTAAGCCTTTCCAGAGAAACGAATATGAAAACCTTTGAAGGAGCCGTGAAATACAGACTGGTAAGACAAAATGAAAACTTCCCGGTGGATATTGTGGGGTACAATGTAATGGGGGCCAATACTGAACTGGATAAAGATACTTATCCTCATCTGAAATTCAGTGACAGGCTTTCTTATCTAACACAGGCACTGATCTCAAGAAGATTCAGTAATAAGCTCTCTGTACAGCTTACACCATCTTTCGTTCATAAAAACCTTTACGAACCTACTATAGAAAACAAGAATCAGTTTCTGGCAGGGTTGGGAGGACGCTACAAAATCTCAAAAAGAGTTTCTGTGAATGCAGAATACTTTGTGAATTTCGACGATCACAGTTTTTACAAAAACCCACTGTCACTAGGGGTTGATATAGAAACAGGGGGACATGTGTTCCAGCTTTTACTAACGAACTCCCAGATCAATTCAGATATCGGATATCTTACCAATGCCACAGGAGCATGGGGAAAGGGACATATTTTCTTTGGATTTAACCTTTACAGAGTCTTTTAAAATGAAAAAGCTAACATCCTTATTGATATTGTCGTCAGCAATCATACTGACGGCTTGTGACAGCAGAACGTATGAAGAGATTTCTGACAATACACCCATTACAACACCCGTAAAATATACTGCAGATGTAAAACCAATTGTAGATAACAACTGTATAAGCTGTCATTCTGCAGGGAGTTTTAAACCGCTGGTTACCTATGGTCAGGTAAAAAATAATATAGACGGAATTCTGGATCGTATTCAAAGGCCTAATGGTGATCCCGGGAAAATGCCGCAGGGAGGATCTCTGTCCGCTGCCCAAATCAATATTTTCATCAAATGGAAAACCGACGGATTAAATGAAAATTAAAAAATTGATATGAAAAAATTAGCATTATTAAGCGTATTACTCCTTTCTGCCGGGTACGCTTCAGCACAAAAATATAGCTCCAAAACAGGGAAAGTAACTTTTGAAGCTTCAGTACCTCTGTTTGATGATATTTTTGCTCAGGATGATAATAATGTTGTCATTCTCAATGCAGACAATGGTGAGATGGCATCAGTCTCAAATGTCAAAAACTTTCATTTTAAAACAAAATTAATGGAAGAGCATTTCAATGAAAGCTATGCTGAATCTGCAAAATATCCAAAAACAACTTTTAAAGGGAAGATTGTCAACTTTGATAAAACAAAGCTTACCACAAGCCCTCAGAAATATACTGTGCAGGGAACGTTAAACTTTCATGGAGTAGACAAAGCTGTTACCTCCGCTGCCACTTTATATGCAAAAGACGGGAAAATCTATATGCAGGGAGGGTTTGTAGCAAGACCTGTAGATTATAAAGTGACTATTCCCAAAATGGTTACCAAAAAAGTGGCAGAAAATGTCAATATTGAGTACAACTACATCATGGTAAAACAATGAGAAATATAATCTTAGTATTAGGACTCTTTCTGAGCTCATTCATATCTGCTCAGGAAAAAGCAAAATCAATATTTGATGTTGCCAGAAGCGGAACGGTTGCGGAAGTACAGGAACTGATGAAACAAAATCCGGATGTTATTAATCAGGTTAACGAAAACGGATTTTCACCCCTTATTTTAGCCTGTTACAGAGGAAATACAGACGTTGCAGATTTTCTGATTGAGAATGTGAAAGACGTCAACTACAAAAGCCGTGAAGGAACAGCGTTGGCAGGTTTAGCCATTAAATACAACAAAGATCTGGTAGAACATCTGCTGAAGAAAAAAGCAGATCCCAATATTGCAGATGAAACAGGATATACGCCTTTATTCTGGGCTGTAAAATCCGGAAATAAAGACCTGGTGGAACAGCTGCTGAAATATAAAGCAGATAAAACAAAGAAGGATTCAATGGGAATGACCCCTTTCGAATATGCATTACAAACTAACAACAGGGAAATTATAAATCTTTTAAAAAATTGATATGAAAAAAACTCTACTAGCGCTTAGCGTACTTCTTGCCAATTTTGCATTGGCGCAGTTTTCATCAGGAACGGTAACCCTACCGGCAACTTCCATGACGGTGAAATTAGATACAACTCCTTCAGGTGTAACAATGACAGTGACTGGTGACAGCAACTCTATGATGGGAATAGGTTTTGGAACTATAGGAATGGCAGTCGGTGCAGATGGTTTTATTTATAACGCTTCTGCCAATAGAGATTATTCTTTTAATGGAGTTCCCAATACACCTTCAGCTGATGCATCTCAGGACTGGACAGAAACTTCGAACACCGTATCGGGATCTACAAGAACTGTAGTAGCAACAAGATCACTTGCAGGTGGAGCAGGAGATTTTGCGATTGCCAACGCTGCCGGAACAATCAATATTTTCTATTCCCGTAAAAGTGGAGGAACTTCTTTAGGATATCATGATGCAGGAAGAGGATATGCAACATTAACGATGACGGCAGCCACTTTATCTACCCATGAAATTACAGCAGATAGCAAGAAGGTAAATCTATATCCTAATCCGGCAAAATCAACCGTTAATTTCAAAAACTCTGATAAAATAAAGTCTGTTGATATCTATGAAGCAACAGGAAGAAAAGTGAAATCAGTAAAACCTGAAGGCGAAAGTATCAGTGTTGAAGATCTGAGATCAGGAAGTTATTATCTTGAAATTCAGTTTAAAGATGGAAGTAAATCTTATGAAAAACTGATTAAAGAATAATTTTTCGCAGAGAACCCACCTTAATATTTTTTTTAACAGATACCTCTGATCTTTCAGGGGTATCATTTTTTTCTTAAAGTCCCAATTTCAGGGAGTTTGCTTTAAAATTTATATATTTGTGAATATCCTGATTTTTAACAAAAAGAAATTTCCTGATCTTACAATTTTTATAACCAATGGAATTTAAAACTTTAGCTGATATCACAACAGATGAGCTTTTATTTGTGTTCAATCATTCATTTTCTGATTATGTTGTTCCTTTTCACTTAACAAAAGAAGTGCTTGTTGCAAAAATAGCTGCCGAAAAACTGGATATGAATATTTCTGCCGGAGCATTTGAAGAGGGTAAACTGGTAGCTTTTATTCTTCAGTCTGAAAAAATTGAAAATGGAGAAAAGATTATCTACAACGGAGGTACAGGAGTTGTTCCGGAAAGCAGAGGCAAAGGATTGGTGAGAAAAATGTATGATTTTATCATTCCTGTTTTAAAAGAAAGAAATGCCAATACATTGCTGCTTGAAGTTATTGAAGGAAACCAGCCTGCTATAAGGGCTTATGAAAATTTAGGTTTTAAGATTGTCAGAAGACTGCTTTGCTTTAACGGAAGTATTAAGCAGAATGGAAAAGAAAATACTGAAGTATCTATACGAGACTTAAAAGACTTCCAATGGAATGTATTATGTTCTTTCTGGGATATTGAACCTTCATGGCAGGGATCAGTTTTCGTATTGAAACCGATGCCGGAAAATTATGTGACTTTAGGGGCTTATAAAGATGAAAATCTGGTTGGATATATTGTTTATGGTCCTGCTTCTAGAAAAATATATCAGTTTGCTGTAGATAAGAATTACAGAAATCAAGGAATAGGCACAAAGCTGTTTAATGCAATTAGAGAAAAAAATAACGGACAGACTATAGCCCTGAATAATGTGGATGATTCCTCAGAAAATACAAGTAAGTTTCTTAGTGAAAGAGTAGGACTGAACAACTGGCTGTCACAGTTTGAGATGAAAAGGTCTATTTAACAGGTATTCATTTTGATTCAAAAAAAATTAGGGGGTTTTAATATACTTTTAATCTCTTAAACTTTTCAGGGAGAAGGATAGGATGTAACTTTGCTGAAAATTTTAAATAATGAAGCGAGGAATCCATTTTTTACTGCTGTTCATTTCCTTTACGGCTTTTGCACAACAAGTCAATATTGACACTGCCCAGGTGGTTATACCAGGAAGACAAAACAGCACGGAAGCACAGTCGAAACCTTATGTGATTATGATTTCAACGGATGGTTTCCGTTATGACTATGCCCGGAAATATAATACTGAGAATCTTTTAAAACTGTCTAACGGCGGGGTGAAGGCCGAAGCAATGATTCCAAGCTATCCAAGTATTACTTTCCCCAACCACTGGAGTCTAATTACCGGACTTTACCCTTCTCATCATGGTTTGATTGATAACTTTTTTTACGATTACGAGCGAAAAGAAGGCTATGCAATGAGTAACAAAAAAAATGCTGAGGACGGAAGCTGGTACGGAGGAACTCCGCTTTGGGGTCTTGCTGAAAAGCAGGGAATGGTATCAGCCTCTTTAATGTGGGTAGGTTCTGCCAGTGATGCCGGAGGAATAAGACCCACTTATTATTATCCTTATCACGAAAAATTTACCCCTTCAGAAAAAGTAGAAAAAGTGGTCAACTGGCTGAAATTACCGGAAGATAAAAGACCACACTTTATTTCATTATATTTCCCGGAAGTAGATGGAAGCGGGCATCATTATGGTCCGGATACCAAAGAAACGGCAACAGCTGTTCATTTGATAGACCAGGCTGTTGGTGATCTTGTTCAGAAAGTAAATGATTTAGGATTAAAAAATGTCAACTATGTTTTTGTTTCTGATCACGGAATGATTAAAGTAGACGGAGGCACACCGTTGGAGATTCCGGCTGTTCTTTTTGATAAAAACAGATTTGATTTTTATAATTCCCAGACTTTGTTAAGAGTTTACGTTAAAAACCCGAATGAGATAAAAAAGGTTTACAAAGAACTGAAAGCTCATAAAACAGATGATTACGAAGTATATCTTGACAAAAAGCTTCCTAAATATCTGCACTTCGCTACAAGAGACGATCAATACAACAGAATAGGGCAGATTCTTCTCATTCCGAATGCTCCGAAAATTTTTCTGGAAAAAGGTAAAAAATCATCGGTGGGAAAGCATGGCTATAATCCTAAAGTTGTTCCGGAAATGAAAGCTACTTTCTTTGCCTGGGGACCTGAATTTAAAAATAATCTGGTGATCAGTGAATTTGCCAACATTAATGTTTATCCTTTGGTTGCTGAGGTTTTAGGATTAAAAATTGATCAGCCTATCGATGGAAAACTGAAAGTTTTAAAGAAAACCCTGAAAGACAAGAAATAGTCTGAAGGTTTACCATATAATAATTAAAATAAGTTTCGGCGCACCAAAGGTGCGCCGAAACTTATTTTAATTCCAGTCTTGAACTTTTGTTTCTTTTGTCTTGAAACAAAAGAAATTAAAACTTAGAAGAAAATTCCTTTGCAAAATCTTCTAACTTAACGCTTCCCGTAACAGGAGAACCATGATCAATAAAATCTTTCTGTACAACTCCTGTTCTTATTCCCCTACCCATTTCAACATACAGTTTAGCCATATCTTCAGGTAATCCTGCCTGAAGCATTCCGTTTAAAGAATCTTCATCAGAGAATTCTACCCATGGAAGTTCAGGATTATTCACTGCAATTCCTAAAACCTTTGCAAAATCTGCAGCTTTTCTTACATCACTTACTATATATCTGATATTGTTGGCATTTCCGTCTTTTATCAGTTCTTCAGCAGCGGCTTTGGCAATATCAGTAGGGTGTACTACGGGTACTTCAATACTTGCAGGATAATTTCCTCCGATGATTCCTGCATTTTGAATCATCGGAATATCATTGAAGAAGTTATTATAAAAATATCCGGCTCTTAAAAAAGTAAAAGAAGTATTCTCTACCTCGTTGTATATTTTTTCAATATTGTGAAGACCTGCGATGGGTCCGTTTTCTACCGGGGATTCCGCTCCTACGCTGCTTAACATTACAGCTCTTTTTATATTTGCATTTTTTAAAGCTTTAGCATAATTTTTTCCTGCATTGGTAGTATTTTCCACAATCTTATCCGGACTGATGGCAGGAGGTGTCATGACAAAAACAGCATCAGCTCCTTCAAAAGTTTGCGTTAAAAAATTAATATCAGTGATAGATCCTATAGCCGGTGTTGCTCCCAGAGATTCAATATCCTGTTTTCTTGCATTACTGCTGCTTACTACTGTAATATCATGCCCTTGGGCAATTAATTGTTGTGCTAATGGTTTAGCTACATTTCCTAATGATCCTGTGATTACAATTTTCATAATAAATATTTTTTTATTTCCGGGAACAAAGTTATATTTGTACTTACTTTTATACAAGTACTTACCCTAAAGTATGTAGATATGACAGCCATCAAAGAAAGCTCAACCATTCAGGAAAATAAGAAAACAGTGCAGGATTGTCCTGTAATGTACGTTATGGAAAGAATTGGCGGATTCTGGAAACCTATTATTCTGTTTAATCTTTCCACAGGAGAAAAAAGGTACAGCGAGTTGAAGAAAGCAATTCCTGCAGTAACAGAAAAAATGCTCATCCAGCATTTGAAGCAACTGGAATCAGATGGATTGATTATCAGAACAGCAAAGCCTGTTGTACCGCCTCATGTGACTTATAAACTGAGTGAAGCAGGTAATGAATTGGCTCCTGTGATTGATGCAATGGCAGCATGGGCTTTTCAGGATATGGAAAGGAATGATAATAAATATGCCAAAGGAAACAGATATATGCTGAATCAGGATCAAGATACTTTTAGCCAAAACCTGAAAAAATAAAAACAGGCTCTTCAATCCGAAGAACCTGTTTCTGTTAATATTCTATAGAAGAATTACAAAGACTGCATATCAATTACAAAACGATATTTTACATCACTTTTCAGCATTCTTTCATACGCGCTGTTGATATCCTGCATTTTAATCAGTTCAATATCAGAAACAATATTATGTTTTCCACAGAAATCTAACAATTCCTGTGTTTCTGCAATACCTCCGATTAAAGATCCTGCTACAGAACGGCGTTGGAAGATCATCGGTCTTGTGCTTACTTCGGTTTCCTGAAACTCACCTACGAATCCTACAAGAACCAAAGTTCCGTTCAAAGAAAGAGTTTGCATATAAGGGTTGATGTCATGCTCATAAGGTACAGTATCAATGATAAGATCAAATTTACCCTTTACAGCGTCCATCTGTGAATCATCCGTAGAGATCACTACATGATCTGCTCCAAGTTGTTTGGCATCATCAGTCTTTCCAGGAGTTCTTGAGAATAAAGTAACTTCAGCTCCCAGTCCTTTTGCCAGTTTAATAGCCATGTGGCCTAATCCACCTAATCCTACAACTGCCACTTTTGAACCCGGCCCGGCATTCCAGTGTCTTAATGGTGACCAAGTGGTAATTCCTGCACATAGAAGGGGCGCTACTGCTGCCAGATCTAAATTTTCAGGAACACTTAGTACAAAATGCTCATCAACGACTACTTTTTGAGAATATCCTCCGAAAGTGTGGCCTCCAAGGTGCTTATCTTTTCCGTTATAAGTTCCTGTAAATCCATTTTGACAATATTGCTCCAAATCGTGTTTGCAGCTGTTGCAATGTCCGCAAGAATCTACCATACATCCTACTGCTGCAAGATCTCCTGCTTTAAATTTGGAGACTTCGCTTCCTACCTTTGTAATTCTTCCTACAATTTCATGTCCCGGAACTACAGGATATAAAGATCCTCCCCAGTCGTTTCTTGCTGTATGAAGATCAGAGTGGCATACCCCGCAGTAGAGAATTTCAATTTCTACATCCTTTGCGGTTACTTCTCTTCTTTCAATATTCATTTCTTTCAGATCTGCTGTGGTAGACTCTGCACCATAAGCTTTTACTGTGATTGTACTCATTTTTTTATATTTAGTTTATTTAGGTTTTTAATGATTGTGTTTTTGATAATGGTTTCCAAAACATTACAAAAATCGATACTTTATTGTAAATCGTGCTTATACAGATTACCGAATTACTTACCAATTTTACAGACATCATTTCAGTTACAAATGAAAATGGTAATTTTGAATAGCAATAAAAATATACTTCATGGAAAATCAGGAGGTTGAAATCTATAACACGGTCTCGGAATATAATAAAATGGCGAATCATGAAACCCTGCACCCGCTGGTGAGTATTATTGATTTTTCCAAATCTGATCCTATTTGCCAGTATAGAAGGAAATTTGGGTTTTATACCGTTTTCCTGAAAGATGTGATGTGTGGAGACATGCAATACGGGAAACACAGCTACGATTATCAGGAAGGAACTTTGGTTTTTATTGCTCCCGGACAGACGTATGGAATTTATAATAAAGACAGATCTGTTCAGCCTGCAGGTTTTGCTCTGATTTTTCATCCGGATTTAATAAAAGGAACTAACCTGGGGAAGAATATGAAAGACTATTCTTTTTTCTCTTATGATGTACATGAAGCATTACATCTCTCGGAAAAAGAAAGGGAAGTGGTGCTGGACTGCTTTAAAAATATTAAACTCGAGCTGGAACAGGCTATAGATAAACACAGCAAGTCTTTAATTGTTAATAATATTGAACTGTTTTTGAATTACTGTATGCGTTTTTATGACCGTCAGTTTATTACAAGAGATCATATTAACCAGGGAGTCATCGGGAAATTTGAAAATCTGGTAGATGATTATCTGAAATCTGAAAATCCAAAAAATATAGGTTTTCCCATGGTTAATTATTTTGCAGAGAAGCTGAACCTGTCTGCCAATTATTTCGGAGACCTGATCAAAAAAGAACTGGGAATTTCTGCTCAGGAATTTATCCACAATAAGCTTATTGATATAGCTAAAGAACAGATTCTGGATCAGGGAAAGACAATCAGTGAAATTTCCTATGATTTAGGCTTTAAATATCCGCAGCATTTTACAAGACTGTTTAAAACCAAAGTAGGTGTTTCTCCGAGTGAGTATAAAGTACTGAACTAGTTTTTAAACACTAATAACACTAATTTTTTCACAAATGGCACAATGATGGTTCGTGGATATTTGTGAGATCATGGATGAGATTGGTGTTTAAATAATTAAAAGTTTTCACCGTTGTAAAGATGACACCAAATCTGGAGCTCCGAAAGATGTAGCTGGTCATCAAAATTTTAAAACCTCTTACCTTAATCAATATTCCAACTGAAGAGGCAAACATTGACATCCTTAAACGGGGTGGTTCATCATATTTCCAATATTTATATTTTTATTATATAAATTGTGTATGTTAAATCAATAAATAATACTTAATGTTTATCCATAATTGTATTTTTTAATGTATATTTAGTAATTAAACCCAAAAAATAGTAATTATGAAAACAAACAAAGATTACAAAGTGAGAAAACTGAATCGACAGGAATTAAAGAGTTTAAAAGCCGGAGATATTAACAGAGGTAAGGTGTGCTGTACTTCCAACGAAGACGGTCAATGCTGTGAATGGGCTAAAGATATTTGGTACTGCCAGTATATCTATTGCTAAAATATACTTCTGATAAGAACAAGGCATAACTGATCGTCTGGCCAGGTATGCCTTTTGTTTTGCTGAAATTTAATCTTATTCAGGAATCCAGACGCTCACGTTTCCTGCCGGAGCAGGAAAATCTCCCCACCCGTTTTCATCAATGGTTACTTTTTCTTTGAATCTTTTCAACACATCTTTGAATTTTTTTCCTGCATACAATGTTCCCATTTCCATGGGCTTGTTGTAAGAATCTTTATTGCTCAGAACAACAGCACATCCGCTATATTGATCATCTCCCATACGTACCCAGCCGAGGCAGTTCGCATCCTCAAAATAATCATGCTGGTCTCCATAGGCATGATCTTTCCTTGCTTTTAGTAACTCTTCAATACCGTCTACTTTGGGCATGAATATTTCCTGATCATTGCCTTCTCTGTCTTTATCCACATAATGAGCACCATAGAGATCAGGATAAAATATACATGGGTAGCCATCTTTTCTCAATAAAATAAGGGCATAAGCAATAGGTTTGAACCATGGCTCAACAGGGGCTTCAAGATCCTGTAAAGGCTGTGTATCATGATTGGCTACTAAACTGACAGAGTGTATAGGATCTGCCTGGGTAAGCGTTTCATCAAAAATTCGTCTGAGATCATAAGAAGCTCCTTCCCTGGAGGCTGTATGAAAATTATTCTGCAGGGAACTGTCAAAAAGACTCATGCATCCTTCCGTCACTTCAATATATTTTTGGAGAAGATGGAGATATCCGGGAGCCCAGTATTCTCCAACGGCGAAAATGTCTTTTCCGGAATTAGAACGGAGCAGCATAAGCCATTCTTTATAAAAATCAAAAGAAATATGTTTTAAAGCATCCAGTCTCACTCCATCAAAATCGGTCTCGTCAAAATACCATTTAGCCCAATTGTTGAGCTCTTCCCGTACAAAAGGATTCCGGTGCTCAATATCATTATACATCAGGTAATCATAATTTCCTTTTTCATCATCTATCATTTCCTCCCAGTCATTTCCGTATTCTGACTGTATTTTAAAGATATGGGAATCCATCCCTTCTGCATAATCCACACCGCTGAAACAGGTGAAATTCCATTCAAAATCAGAATATTTTTTTCCTCTTCCGGGAAAAGTGAATTTTGTATAAGATTCTATTTCGATGACATCGGAAATTATTTTTTCCCTGTTCTCTTCATCTACTTTTACGACTTTAAATTTTTCCAGTTCGTCACCACCGGCTTTATGCCCGAGAACAATATCTACAATGACTTGTATATTTTTTTTCTTTAAGGCTTTAATGGCTTTTGTATACTCGTTTTTCGTGCCGTATTTGGTAGGAAGCGTGCCTTTTTGATCAAACTCTCCCAGATCATAAAGATCGTAAGCATCATATCCGGTAGAATAACCGCCATTTGTTCCTTTATAGGCTGGAGGAAACCATACAGAAGTAATTCCAAGTTTTGCCAGGTATCCGGCCTGTTTTTCGGCTTCTTTCCACAATTTTCCGTCACCTTCAGAATACCAGTGAAAAAATTGGATCATGGTTGGGTTCATAAATTTGCTGATTTGGTTGATACAAGATAGCGAAAAAATATGACCTATTCATTTTCGAATTCTTCAAACGGGATTTTTAGTTGAACTGAAACCTGTTTTTTTTCTTCCGTATTCAGTTGAGAGAGGGATAATCCGAGCAGACGTACCGCTTTATCAAAAGGACGAAGTTCCCAAAGTTTTTTTCCGGTATTATAATACTGCTCAGGAGACGAAAAATAATCTTCGCTGGTTATACTTCTTGTGAAAAGAGAGAAATCTTTATATTTTATCTTTAAAGTTAAAGTCCTTCCGAGAATATTATTCTTCTGTAATCTTTGGTGGATTTCCTCTGCAAGGCTTTCCAGCTTTTCATTGATCTGCTGTTCATCCAGAAGATCCTCAAAAAATGTTCTTTCCACAGCCACACTTTTCTGAATACGATGAGGCTTTACTTCAGAAGTATGAATCCCGCGCACCACATTGTAATAATGCTGACCGGACTTTCCAAAAAGCCTTACCAGATCTTCAAGCGATCTTTTCTTTAGATCTTTTCCTTTATAAATTCCTAAACTAAACATTTTGTTGGCTGTTACCTTTCCAACACCATAAAATTTTTCCACAGGCAGTTCTTCCAGAAAATGCTCCATTTTATCAGGATGAATGGTTTTCTGGCCATTCGGTTTATTAATATCAGAAGCTACTTTAGCCAGAAACTTATTAACTGAAATACCTGCAGAAGCCGTCAGACCGGTCTGTTCAAAAATTTTCTGACGTATTTCTTTGGCGATGAGGTTAGCCGATTCCATTCCTTTTTTATTTTCAGTAACATCCAGATAAGCTTCATCGAGTGATAAGGGTTCTACCAGATCGGTATATTCATAGAAAATTTCCCGGATTTTTTTGGAAATTTCTTTATATCTGCTAAACCGGGGGGGAACAAAAATGAGCTGAGGACACTTTTCTTTGGCCGTCTTACTGGGCATTGCAGAACGCACGCCATATTTTCTGGCTTCATAACTTGCGGCTGCCACTACACCCCGGTGCTGCCCTCCTACGGCTATTGGTTTTCCTTTCAACTCAGGATTATCATGCTGCTCCACAGAAGCATAGAATGCATCCATATCCACATGAATAATTTTACGAAGAGGCAAAGAAAAATCCATATACAAAGATATGGATTCCTTTATTTACGGTAAATTTTTATAGAAGGGAAGTTTGAAGCTGGAGACTGGAAGGTAATGAGGATAATATGGAAATTGATGACCTGTTTATTGAAAATGAATTAAAAAAATAACGGATTATTTAACGCATTAAGATTACTTCCATATCCCATCTTCCAGCCTTTTATGGTTTTAATCTCATCAGAAGAATATGAGGTTCAAAACCTGCTTTTTCATAAGCTTTTATAGCGGATTCATTTTGAGCATATACCTCTAGTCTTACCTCATTGATTCCTCTTGATTTTGCCCAGGCAATGAGTTCATCGGTAATCACTTTATTGATTCCTTTTCCTCTGTACTCAGGCTTTACATACATAAAACCGAGATAGGCATATTCTTTAAACCGGTAATAGTTCTTCTCTGCTTTTTTGATCAGGGCATAGCCTGATGCAATGATTTCATTATTCTCTTCGGCAACAATTAAGGTTGCTTCCGGAGATTGTATCAGAGATTTTAAATCATAATAATGAATCTCTCCATCAATCAATGTACTGTTGAAAGGTCTTTCTGCAGTAACAACTCCCTGTTCAAATTCTAAAAGAATTTCTAAATCCTGTTCTGTGGCTTGTCTTGTGATCATGGTGTTTAATAAAATTTTAAAAACTCATTGAAAGCAGATGAGTTCCAATGAGTTTTATGTTTTTCGAATTAAAAATAAATGGCAACTATTTTAAAAGTCTGTCTATGGTTTGCTGAATTTCAGGATCGTCAGGGGAGATTGCATAATATTTGGCAATAGAAGATTTCTGATCAATCACCATATATCTTGGGATCCAGTTAAGATCTACATAATTATTAAAATCGTTTTTCCAGCCCGTAGAAAACCAGTAATTTTCTTTGTGTTTCATATCAAATCTTTCCAGACTTTTTTCAAACCCTTCTTTTGAACGGTCTAATGACAGAAATACAAAATCAATATTTTTGTTGTGTTCTTCTAATTCCTTGGCTTTTGGAAGAGCATTTAAACAGTCTCGGCACCATCCTGCCCAAAAATCAATCACTAAAACTTTTCCTTTATGCTGATCCAGTATCTGCTGAATGGTAATGGCTTTTCCTTCTTCATCTTCCAGTTTCTGTTGTAAAGCTTCTTTTGAAAATCCTGTTTTAAGGACTGAAGGCGCTTTTTGTGAATAGCTTATTCCAAAAATACCTATCATAAATAATAATATCAACTTTCTCATCCCGTACAATTTCATTTGTACAAATCTAAACAATGAATTGCAATCTGGGATTGATTTCTCTGGAATTAGGAAAAATTTATAATATTGATGGATTCTATGGGATGGGAGAGTGGGAGTGTGAAAACCACCCCGTCAAAAATTCTTTGAATTTTTGCCACCCCTCCAGAGGATGGGAATGTTACGTCTTCAGTTGTAGTATTAGGTTATTTTTACCGATAGTTTTTAATCAAACCTTTGACAACAGCAATTACATTCGGCATTGCTTTGTTGGCTGCATTCAGAACTTCTTCGTGAGAAACGGCAAAAGCCACATCTGGCCCGCCAAGATCGGTGATGACAGAAATACAGAATACATCCATCCCCATATGTCGGGCAACGATGACTTCGGGAACAGTACTCATTCCTACCATATCACCACCAATGGCTTTAATCATTCCGTATTCGGCAGGAGTTTCGAAAGTTGGACCTTGTAATGCCACGTAAACTCCCTGATGGATTTTAATCTGATGATCTGCTGCTGCCTGTTCCGCAGTAGCAATCATTTTTTTGTTGTAAGGCTCACTCATATCCACAAAACGTGGTCCAAGCTCATCTATATTTTTTCCGCGTAACGGATGCTCGGGCATCATATTGATATGATCTTTCAGAATAACAATATCTGCCACGCTATAGGCAGTGTTTACCCCGCCGCAGGCATTGGAAAGAATAAGATTTTGAATTCCCAGCAGATGAAAAACTCTTATCGGGAAAGTGACCGTCTCCATTGAATGTCCTTCGTAATAATGGAAACGTCCGCTCATCATCAGTACTTTTTTTCCTTCCAGAAGTCCATAAATCAGTTTTCCGGTGTGTCCGGCAACAGTAGTTTGTGGGAAATGGGGAATGTCTTTGTACTCTAAAACGTGGATGGGGTCTACTTCATTTTGTAACTTTCCAAGACCGGATCCTAAAACAACTGCAAAATCAGGAGTTTCCTGAATGATATTTTTAATGAAATCTGCGGTCTCTTTAATTTTTTCTAACATAATCTAAGATGATTTGGTTGAATTCTTCTTTCTTATCAATAAGTACATTGATAGGCCAGTAGTAAACAATATCTCTAAGATAGTCAAAAGTTTTCAGACGTACATAATCTTTCTCCGTGGTTAATATCAGTTTATATTCTCCGAGTTTTTTGTATTCAGCAATAATTTTTTTAATATCATCATCTGTGAAATTATGATGATCTCTGAACTTTAAATGTTTCACCCTTTTTGAAAATTTTGCCAGATGTTCCAGAAGCGGTTTAGGATTGGCAATTCCGGTAATGAGTAAAATATCATAATAATTCAGGTTGTTATCCGGAAGCATTTTATCTTTTCCGTATATATTTTCGTCATAGCCGATGGATGAAAAGAATACTTTTTGTCCGTAAGAAGGTCTTATTCTTGAGATATAATACCTTTTTGTTTCTTCTGTGAGTTCATCAGGACATTTGCTGACCATGATGATGTTTGCTCTTTTATAACCTGCTCTTGATTCTCTAAGATCTCCGGCAGGAAGAATATAATCCTTGAAAAAAGGATCATTAAAATCAGTCATCAGAATATTGAATCCGGCCTTAATGGCTCTGTGCTGCATAGCATCATCCAGTACAAGAACTTCAAGATCCATGTCATCAATCACTTTTTTGGCTCCGGGAACACGTTCTTCGGAAACGGCAATTACGAAACGGTTTTTAAAGCGTTCAAAAAGCTGCATTGCTTCATCACCTACCATTTTGTAGTTGCTTTCGTAATTCGTTACTTCATAGCCTTTGGTAAGCCTTCCGTAGCCACGTGAAAGCACTCCGGTTCTGTAATGTTTGGATAGGAGCTGAGCAAGATACATCACCATGGGTGACTTTCCGCTTCCGCCCACAGAAAGGTTTCCGACATTGATTATCGGTGTTTTGAATTTCGTCGACTTAAAAATTCCCAGATCATACATTGTGTTCCGGATACCCGTTACCAAATGATAACCAAGGGAAAAAGGATAAAGGTACCATCTTTTCATACGATTGCAAAAATAGGAATTTTCATAAGCATTGATGTAATATTCTCGAAGACTTTTCAACAAATATTTCGTTAAATTAAAGTATTTTTGTGGAGTTATTACAATACATTGAGATACTTTATTGAATTTTCTTACAACGGGAAGAATTATTTCGGCTACCAGATACAGCCGGATGCTATTTCTGTACAGGAAGAACTGGAAAAAGCGCTGTCTACAATTTTGCGCGAAGAGATTAAAACAACAGGAGCAGGAAGAACAGATACAGGAGTTCACGCCAAAAAAATATTTGCCCATTTTGATACCGGAAAAGAGTTGGATGATCAGCTTACACGCAGACTGAACAGTTTTCTTCCATCCGATATTTCCATTAAAAGGATTTTTCCGGTAAAAGATGATTTTCATGCCCGTTTTGATGCGACTTACAGAACCTACGAATATTATATCTCCTTGGAAAAAAATCCGTTCACTCAGGAATCTGCATGGCAGCACTGGAAAAGAGGGCTGGATATGGATGCGATGAATGAGGCCTGCAAAATTCTTTTTGAATATGAAGATTTCACCAGCTTTGCCAAATTAAAAACCGACAACAAAACCAATATCTGTAAAATATACAAAGCAGAGTGGGAACAGAATGGTTCAGAGCTGAAATTCACCGTTTCTGCCAATCGTTTCCTGAGAAATATGGTTCGTGCTATTGTCGGAACGATGGTGGAAATTGGAACAGGAAAACTGAAACCTGAAGATCTTCGTAAAGTAATTGAAGATAAAAACCGGAACGCTGCAGGAACTTCAGCACCAGGGCACGGGCTGTATCTTGTAGATGTGGGATATGAATTTTAAATAAAAACTAAAAACAAAATAATAATCATGTTATCAATTTTTATTCTTATCGGCGCTTACCGATATTATGCGCAATTAGCAGAAAGGTTTGGAAAAACAAAGTGGCAGTATGGTATTCTGGCCATCGGTATTTATCTGGGTACTCAGCTTTTATTAGGTTTCGGTTATGGTATGTATATGGGATTAACAGATCCTGAATCCGCAGAAAATGTTAATTATACAGGATTTTCCGCCGTGAATATCATTGGCTGGTTAATCTCTATTGTCGCTGTTTGGGGTGTTTATAAATTCCTTGAAAATAAATTTGTCAAAGAAAGATCTGTAAAACCAATCATCGAAATTGAAGAAATAGGAAAGATCTCGGATAAGTAAGATCTGAGTATTGGAAATTAAGATTATCCTTTAATAAAAAGAGTTTTACTATCAATAGAGGTTTGCAATTGATGAAAAATATATACTGGTCTGAATGGAAAAAAGTGTTTAATATATTCATATTGTAAATAGTAGGTATCTTATATTTTCTATTACGATTTGCAGAAGTTGTAAAGGCGGTCCGGTTATAATGTCTTATTTTTGCATAGAATTTTATTTTAATTCTTTCTTTCGATTCGTACAATGAAAAAACAAGATACCTGGGGAATTATAAAAAGGCTGTTCTTTATCGGAATGAAATTTCGTTCATGGTTCATCCTTACCCTTATCATTTCCATATTCCTTTCTATCGTTTCTACTTACAGGCCTTATCTTACCATGCAGGTGGTGGATAATGATATTACAAAGCTGCATGATAAGGCTTTGATGATGAAACATATCTATATCCTTGTTGGATTGGTCTTTGCTGAAACAGTTTTAAACTTTTTCCTGGTTTATTTTTCAAATTTCATTTCGCAGAATGTAATCAGGGATATCAGAGAGCGTTTATATGCCAAGCTGATTTATTTTAAGACCTCATTTTTTGATAAAACGCCTATCGGGCAGCTGGTAACGCGTGCTGTAGGAGATGTGGAGACCATTGCAACGGTATACACAGATGGTTTCCTGATGGTATTTGGGGATATTCTGAGAATTTTGTTTGTACTGATTATGATGTTCAGTACCAATGTTCACCTGAGTTATATTACGCTGGCCATTTTACCTTTAATGGTTGTGATTACAAGATTCTTCCAGAAAAGACTGAAAAAAGCTTTCGGGGATGAGAGAAACTGGACGGCCAATCAGAACTCTTTTGTTCAGGAAAGACTGGCAGGAATGTCGATCATTCAGGTCTTCAACAGACAGGAATCTGAGTTTAAGAAATTTGATGATATCAATATTACGCTGAAAGGAGCATTACTGAGAACGGTATTTATTTTCTCACTGTTCTTTCCTGTAGTGGAACTTATTTCTTCATTATTCATAGGGTTTATTCTTTTCTATGGAGGATATATTACCATCAGTGCAGGAGTTGTAATTGCATTTATCCAGTATATTTCAATGCTGATCCGTCCATTAAGACAGATTGCAGACCGCTTTAACAATATCCAGCGGGGAATTGTAGGAGCGGAAAGAGTACTGGGATTAATGGATGAAGAAAACTCAATGCCGAATAACGGCACCGTGAAGAAAGATCACTTTGACGGAAAAATTGAATTCCAAAAAGTACACTTTGCTTACGATGAAAAGCAGGAAGTGCTGAAAGGAATAGATTTTAAAGTAAACCCGGGAGAAACGGTAGCGATTGTAGGGGCAACTGGTGCCGGAAAATCTACCATCATCAGCCTGATTACAAGATTATATGATATCAACTCCGGAAATATTCTCATTGATGATGTGGATTTAAAGGATTATGAATTGTATAATCTGAGAAGCCATATCGGAGTGGTATTGCAGGATGTATTCCTTTTCCATGGAAGTATTTTTGAAAATCTTGCCTTCGGGGATGACAGTATAACACTGGATAAAATAAAAGCAGGTGCACGGGAAATTGAAGTAGACGAATTCATCCAGCAGCTTCCCGGCGGATATGATTATGTAGTAAGTGAAAGAGGTTCATCCATCTCTTTAGGACAAAGACAATTGCTGTCTTTCCTGAGAGCTTATCTGTCAGATCCGAAAATTTTAATTCTGGATGAAGCCACATCTTCTATTGACCACGAAAGTGAAAAACTGATTCAGAGAGCAACAGAGAAAATTACCAAAAACAGAACCTCCATTATTATTGCCCACAGACTTTCCACTATTGAAAAAGCAGATAAGATTATTGTGATGGAGCATGGTAAAATTGTGGAAGAAGGCAAGCACCTTGAACTTCTGGATAAGAACGGTTACTATGCCACTCTTTACAAAGCCCAGCTGCGAGTAGAAGTGGAAGAAGAAAAAGAATTATAATCAGGAAGAATAATCATTCCTTTGAAATGAGATAAACAAAAAAGAGAGCCAGTAATGATTCTCTTTTTTTATCTAAATAATACACTCGTTACTGCTTTTTAAAATTACAGAATATGAAATTCTGAATGGTCTCGAAAGGAGTCGTGTGATCTTCAGTAATACATTGTAATTTTTTAAAACTTTTTTCAAATTTTTCTGATAATGATTCCTCGTCATACTGTTGAATATCCAATCCACTGCATTTCGTTGGACCGTTTTTCGAAAAAGTTCCGACGATTATAAAATTGTTCACATTTTTTTCTGCAATACCAATATATCTGGAAACCTGTTCCGGGGTTGTGAGAAAATGAAAAGCAGCCCTGTCATGCCAGATATCATACTTTTCTGTAGGCTCGAAATCCGTAATATCAGTGACAATCCATTTTACTTTACCTGCAGAATCACCCAGTCTTTGCTGTGCTTTTTCCAGAGCTTTGGCAGAAATATCAAGTACGGTAATATTTTCGTAACCATCCTCAAGAAGAAAATCAACAAGGTTACTGTCTCCGCCGCCAATATCAATGATGCTGGCTTCTTTTCCCAATCCGGAAGATCTTATAAAATCAAGTGATCTCTGAGGCTTTTTCTGAGTCCAGCTTACCTGATCCGGACTTTTGGTTTCATATACATTTTCCCAATGATTTTTGTTGTCTGAAGATATCATGATTCTTTTAATTGATTATTGATCTCTTCAAATTTATTAATTAATTCGCCAAGTTTATCCTGCTGTTTCTTTATGGTTAGTGGTTTCAGATAGAACCAATTGAAGCGAGTCCAGAAAAGCGTTACTGCATAAGTGAGAATACCTGATCCAAACCGTCATTCCTGAAGTATATTCATACATAAAAAACACATTCCCGGAAAATGATTAATCTAATATTCTTCCGTAGAATCTGCTGATGTCAAAATAAAATCCTTCAACTTTGTATTTGTCCTTTTCGAACTCCTGATAGTCACATTTTCCTTTCAGACTTTGTGATTTTGTTTCCATTTGAAATCTGTTTAAAAGGGCATATTCATCTGTAACGGAAATAACATGAAAACCTGTTTCACATGTAAGTCCGTCACCGGAGGTAAGAATAGCATTTAATAATCCATGAAAATTTCCTGCAATTTTTTCTGCGGTGGCATCATCTTTATTTAAATGATATAAATAAGCCAGATAATTCATAGCACGCAGATCCAGTGGATTTTCATCCAAAGCATCGAGAAATAACTGGATTCCTTTGGACAGATCTTTTTGTGAAATACCCTCGCCTCGGTAATACTTGGCAACTTCTTCAGCTTTCTTTCCTGTTTTATAAGGCTGATATGCTTTTTGAAATGTATATCCGAAATAAAGATGACGATATTGATTCCTGGTAAGGAGCGTATCGTTCTGTTTTAATCTTTTTAAAAGTTTCGGATAATAGAATTCTGAATTTTTATCTTCAATATTTTTTTGAATGACAGCATAATCCGGTGCTTTAAATTCCATTTTCTGACCATGAAGGAAAGTAAGCAGCGTGAAAAAGAATAAAGAGAAAAATGCTTTAATATTCATGGTTTGTATAAGGTTGTGACAATTTTCTGTAAGGTTAAAAATACGAAATATACATCAATTGAATAATATCGATTAGCTATTTATAAAAAAAACAATAAAATATTACCAGAGTGTTACTTTGTGTTGATAAATTTACTAACTTTATTCGGAATTTGAGATGTTACCCCTGACATTTGAAGGGGTAAAAGGAATTTTTAACTAAAAAACTATAAATATTAATGAGCAGTAGTATCCAAGATGAATTTAAAGTCTTCAAAGACGAATTAAGAAAGTTGAATATCGAAGTACAGAAAGTGGTAAAAGTAGGAAACGGTAGTATGGATTTTCACGAGGTTTTCTACAAATCACCGAGGTATGAAGAGATAAAAAGCATATACGTCCAGCGTCATAATCTGGATAGTATGATTGAAAAATTTAAACAGGCCTATCATTAAAAATAGAACGAGCGCCACAGAAAATCTGTGGCGCTCGCTTTTTATAATTTTCTGATACTAATCTTTATCCAGTGCTGACGTTTTTTTGGTGTCTTTCATTCCGATATAAACAACCAGTGAAAAAAGAATACATCCGGTAATGTACCAATAAAAGTATTCTTCAGAACCCATCTTTTTAAACCAGAGTGCAATATATTCTGCTGTTCCACCAAATACCGCAACTGTTATTGCATACGGCAAACCAACGCCAAGTGCCCTGATTTCAGAAGGAAAAAGTTCTGCTTTTACTACTGCATTGATGGATGTGTAGCCGCTTACAATAATCAAAGCTGCTATAATCAGGAAAAATGCACCCCAGATTGATGTGGTTGTACTTAGTGCTGTAAGAAGCGGAACGGTACACAAAGTACCCAAAATACCAAAGCCTAAAAGAAGTGGTCTTCTTCCGATCCTGTCAGATAAACCTCCAAATACAGGCTGAAGGCATGCAAATATAAAGAGTGAAATAAAAGAGACTAATGTAGATTCTTCCTTTGTAAGGTGTACGGTATTCACCAGGAATTTCTGCATATACGTTGTATAGGTATAAAATGCCAGTGTTCCTCCTAATGTCAGCCCTACAACGGTAAGTAATGCTCTTGGGTGTTTCATCAGTTCTTTCACTGTTCCTTTTTTCTTTTCGCTGACTTCTTTTTTATTCTCAAAAGCTTCGGTTTCATGGAGGTTGGCGCGAAGATATAATGCAATAATAGAAAGCATTGCTCCAATCACAAACGGAATTCTCCATCCCCATTCCTCAAGCTGAGCCTCTGTGAGTAATAGTTTTTGTAAAATAAGCTGAATACCTAAAGCAATAAGCTGACCGCCAATTAAAGTGACATATTGAAAACTTGAATAAAATCCCCTTCTGTCCTGCGTGGCCATTTCGCTGAGGTAAGTTGCAGAAACCCCATATTCACCGCCAACACTTAATCCCTGAAGTAACCTTGCCAGTAAAAGTAATAAAGGAGCGAGAATACCTATGGACTGATAAGTAGGTGTAAGAGCAATCAGCAGAGATCCAAAAGACATCAGCAGAACGGAAAGCGTCATTGCTTTTTTTCTTCCGATTTTATCTGCAATACTTCCGAACATCCATCCGCCGATTGGGCGCATTAAAAAACCGACAGCAAATATTCCTGCGGTATTCATCAGTTGGGCATTCAGGTCAGAATCCGGGAAAAATGAATGGGAGAAATAAATGGCAAAGGCTGCATACGCATACCAGTCATACCATTCAACAAGATTTCCGATAGATCCGCCAATGATGGCTTTGATCCTTTGGCCTGTGGTGATTGAGTGTGAGTCCATAGAAGTATTTCCAGAAAGTTTTTAATAATGGCATCCAAGATACAAATTTCAGGAAAAAATAAACCGTTCTTAAAAGAGCGGTTTAATCCCAAATAAGAATGATTTTTCTAAAACCTATATCCAATGGAAAGTCCGCTTCTGAAACCAGCCCACGGCCCGTCCACTTTTATTCTGGCACCATTGGCATTGGTTTCTACGGTATACTTAACAAATGGAATATCCAGATTTTCAATTTCTTTTTTAAGCTCAGCCTGCATATCAGGTGTCAGCACATAATCTGAGGTCATGGTAAAATCACCTTTTCCACTTCCATAATGAGCTCCTGCGATCCAGAAATCAAGGACAAGATTCTGACTTCTGGTCAGAAAGAACTGTACGCCTACCATTAATCCACCGCTGTTTCCTTTGGTGTCTCCCTGGCCTCTTAGAGGAATTGGATAGGTATTCCCGTCAGGACCATTGTAGTCATAATAAAAATTAAAAGTATTTGAGGTAACACTTGAATAACGGTAATACGGTGCAAAATAGAAACCTTTCCCATAGCCTTTTCCAATATAAAACCGGGGTTCTATGGTGAAATTGGTAACTTTTACTCTCAGATTCTGGAATCTTTCTTCATCTTTATCTTTCAGAAAAGCATTGATAAAAGGGACTTTCCCTTCAGTCATAGTCCCGAATCCGATATTCACAGAAAACCATTGGTTAATGGCTCTTTCATAAGACAGATTGATATTTCTGAATGCATAAGCCGTACCATTGGTCTTGATGATATTCATCTTCTCTGCCGCGCTGTTATGAATTTCCTGAGCTCCCAGAACAGAAAACAGGAAGCACGGAATTAATAGAAATGCTTTTTTCATGACTCAATATTTTGTGATGTAAAAAAAGTACCAGCAAAAAACGGGCTGGATTTAACATAATAATTTGAATTTAAAGAAAAATAGGTCAATTATTTATTTGTTTGCTTTTATAAATGTAATATTTACCGGGAATTGATTGTCCTGATAGTATAATTCATCTTCAGACATGAAAAAAACTATATATACCATTTTCTTTCTTTGCAGTGCTTTTATATTTTCACAAGAGAAGAAGAATGATACAATGGATGCAGCAGCCACTAAAGAAATTCAGGAAGTTATTTTGAAATCACAGCGTAAAAAGCAATTTGCAGACAAAGCCGTTTATACTTTTGATAAAGAAGCACTGGAAAAGGCCCGGTATGCAAAAGATCTGCTTCGTACCCTTCCGGAATTGCAGCTGAATCCGGTAGAAAACACCATTACGAGTACTAAAGGAGGAACCATACTATTTCTTATCAACGGGATTGAAGCTACAGATATGCAGATCCGTAGTGTTGCGCCCAACGAGGTTTTGAAAGTAGAGTACTATGATATTCCTCCTGCAAGATGGGCGACAAGAGCAGATACGATAGTGAATATTCTGACAAAATCTACAGAAACAGGGTATATGTTCGGGGCAGATGTGTCTGCGGCTTTGAATACCGGTTTTGTGAATGGTTCTGCTTATGCTAATTATACAAAAGGAAAAAATAATTTCGGACTTGAGTATTCCCTCAACCTCAGAGATTATAATGACAGAAGAGTCAACAGTATCTATGATTATCAGCTGAACGGGAAGCATTACCGCTCTGATGAAAACCGCAAAGATCATTTTGGATATACTTTCCAGAATATTGCTTTGCGTTATACGAGATTTGTTCCTGACGATTATGCTTTTCAGACAAAGCTGAATATGGATATTTTCAGCAGATTTTCGAAAGGAGTAGGACAAAGTGTCTTTACTGAAGATAATCTGAAGGAAGAACATAATATGTTCAAAAATAATGGTTCGGATTATGTGATTCCTAAGCTGGATCTTTATTTTTCTAAAAAAATTGGTGAAAAAGATGAGTTAAGTATTAATGTATTAGGTTCTCATTATACTACCAATACTACAGAAACAGCCAAAGAATGGATAGTAGGTTCAGGATTGTCTGTGTATGATAATGATATGGTATTGAAAGCAAAACAAACGAGCTGGGTTGGAGAGCTGGCGCATATACATGATTTCAAGGCAGGAAAACTTTCATCCGGATATCGTATTTCAAGGTCTTCTATATCCAATGATTTGAATAATCTTGCAGGATATTCCCAATACAATGTCAACTATCTGGAACAGTATTTTTATAGTGAATTTGCCGGAAAAGTTGATCAATTTAGCTATCGTATCGGAGCAGGGCTTACCAATATTCACAATAAAAGTGCAGAAAATACTTTTGATGAATGGACTTTTACTCCAAAGGTTATTTTAGCCTATCAGATTAAAGGAAATCACAACCTTCGTTTTACGGCAAGTTATAATCCGGTAAGTCCATGGAGTAATGCTTTGAGTAGTAATGTGGTACAGTTGGTACCTAATATTGTTCAGAGGGGAAATCCTTTTTTAGAATCCCAACAGGTTTTTTCTAATAACCTTATCTATTCTTTTAATAATAAGTATTTTGATTTTAATGCAGGTTTATTTTACCGATATACCAACAGGGTGATCAATCAGTACTATGTTCAGGATGAGGTGTTGAATGGATATGCATTAACTTACGAAAACGGAAAAAATGCTCAGAGATATGGAGTTCAGTTAACAGGTTCTTATAAACCTTTCGGGAATAGCCTTTTGGTTATAAAGGCTGTGATCACACCTACTTCCGAAACTGTGAAAACAAGTAAAGGTGTTTTGATAAAGAATGATTATTTGGGAAATTATTTTTCGATTTCTTCAGAATATAAATCTTTCTCCGTTCAGTACCAGTTTAATATTCCGGTGTATAGCCTTAGTGGAGCATTCCTGAATACGAATGAAAACCAAAATAATATTTTTGTGAGCTATAAACATAAAAACTGGACCTTTTCCACAGGGATGTATTGGATAGGAATGCCTTCAGAGTATAAAACAAAAAGTTTATCGGAAAGCCTGGTAGATTATAAGGTACATACACAGATTATGAACAATAAATCCATGTTTGTATTAGGGCTGAGTTATGATTTCTCGAAAGGAAAAAAAACAGAAATTCAGCGAAAGCTTAATAACGAAACTGCTCCTGCAGCTACCTTTTAGAAGCTATTTTGAATGTTAATAAGAAATCCCCGCTCATTTGTAGGAGCGGGGATTTTGCTTTATTATTTCTTAATGAATTTCGTGTTCTTTGTGTCAGCAGCATTTTTTCCATTGATCTGAATGAAATAGGATGCAGGAGGAAGATCTGAGATCTGTATATTTCCGGATTTTACGTCTGAAGTTTTAACCAGTTTACCATCCAGACTGTAAATATTTGCTTTGGAATAATGATCTGTATTTCCTTTGAAACTGATAAAATCCTGTGCAGGATTTGGATAAACCACTAGGTTTTCTTTTTTCACTGCATTGTTTACCGCCAGAAATGTTTCGTTTAAAGCCAGTGAAGTTGCTACTGTCTGGTTGATACTCAATATTGGAACACTGATATTTCCGGTTGTAGAATTTAGCAAAGCATATCTGTGAGATGCATCGTAATAACCATAAGCTGTATTGGTAATGGTTCCGATAGGGTTAGAATAAATAACATCCAGAGATGAATACAGATTGAAATTCTGTGTGAATTTTACTCTGAGAACATTACTGTATGTTTGATTACCTATAATTAAAGTTCCGTAAGCATCAGCAATAGCTGTCATTGTGCCACTGAACAATCCGCTGGCAGAAGATGAGGAGAAAGTACCTTTAGCGGTGTCGTTTTGTGCCGGTCCGTAAGTTGTTGGATAATTGATATAAGTTCCATTGTCCACATTAAAGTTTAAAGTTGCCTGGGTATTTACAATTCCTGTAATTTCCAGTTTAGTGGATGAAGCTTTGTAATAAACGGTTGTAGAACCGTCTATCATCTTAATGGTGGAACCTGGAAATGTTGCTATTTCAGTAGAGGTAGGAGTTGCATAGGTTGTTTGTGATGCTGCCCCCATCGTAAGTCCCGCGTTTGAGAATGTAGCGTTGGCTCCTGTAGCAGAGTTGTTTACGCCTCCGTTTGCAATATTGTAATTAACAATATTTCCGGAAATAGGATCATTGGCTGCTTTTGTAAGCGTAATCTGCGCAGAAAACATGGCAGAAGCTCCTAATAAAAGGAGTAAAGATTTTCTCATAGTCAAAAATTTTTGTTAAATGTAAATAAAAAATGGCATTCAATTATCAAATTAATTGCCTTTTGATTGGATTTTTAATAAAAAACGCCTGTTGATCGGTTCAACAGGCGGTCTGTGCGTTAAAAAATGTTTAGGTCTAGTTACTCATTACCATTTTACGGTAAGCATAAATATCTTCAATGGTTACCACACTCATTCCTTTTTTGAGAGCAAAGTCTGCAATTTCCGGAAGTCTTGCCATAGAACCATCTTCATTAGTCAGTTCGCAAAGTACAGCATCTTCACCCAGGTTGGCCATTTTTACAAGGTCTACACTTCCTTCGGTATGTCCACGTCTTTCAAATACACCACCTTTTCTGGCAATCAGCGGGAAAACATGCCCGGGGCTGGCAATATGCTCTGCCTGTGCGCCTGATGCTATCGCTGTTTTGATTGTGGTTATACGATCTTTTGCTGAAACTCCTGATTCCACACCTTCTTTAGCTTCAATGGAAATGGTAAAGGCAGTTTGATTTTTTGAATTGTTGTTTTCCACCATAGGGCGAAGGTTGAGGTGGCGGCTTTTCTCTTCAGAAATGCATAAGCAGACGATCCCGCTGCATTCACGGATTAGAAGTGCCATGTCCTGTTCTGTAATCGTGGAAGCGGGAAAGATGATGTCACCTTCGTTTTCACGGTTTTCGTCATCTACTAAAAGAATACCTTTTCCCTTTTGTAATGTTTGAAGTGCTTTTTCTACACGTTCTCTGGAGCTAGCTCCGAATTGTTCTAATAATTTTTCCATGTTATTTTACTTTTAAAAGTTAAAATACTCTTCGGTACATGGAAATGAAATACAACGCAACAAGAATCCATTAGGACTCTTATTGGTCATCTCATTTTCTTCTCCCATCCAGACTTTAACTGTCGGTTCCGGAATTTCACCAGATCAGTCCTTTCAGAAGAAAGGAGTCGCGGACTGTAACCGCCGGTAGGGAATTACACCCTGCCCCGAAGAAAACTTATACTAAGTTTTGCTGTATGTTGTAATTTAAATTTTTATTTCATTGAATAGTATTTAACGCACAGACTGCTAATTTCGGGAAGTTTTTTGAATTGGAGAAGAAATTGATGACGAATCAGCTTACATTATTTTTCTCTACAGGCACATTCATGATTTTCATTTAAATAAGCAATGGTTGTCCTGCATATTTTTTCTAAGATGTCAATATTGATGTCAGAAAGCTTCTTGATGTAAATGCAGGATTTTCCCATTTTAAATTTTCCAAAGTCATCCAATAACCGCTTGCTTTCTTCGGTAGGCGAATAAACATACAGTGAAAACTCTGCTTTACGTGGTGAAAAGCCTATGAGCGGCATATCGCCTTCATGTCCGCTTGTATATTTATAATGATAACTTCCAAATCCGATAATGGTTGGTCCCCACATTTTAGGCTCAAATCCCGACCATTCACTCATCAATTGTATTAATTGAAAGCTATCCGATTTTTTTTCATTTTTTTCTACAAATGAGTTAATGAAATCAGTTACGTTTACGTCAGTTTCGTTAGTTTTATTTGCTTTAGCCATGGTTTCCCATTTTTTTAGTTATCATTTTTATCATATATTTCAAATCAGTCTTTTCAGGACATTATCTAAAATAGCATTGAACTCATCCGGTTTTTCCAGCATAGGATAATGTCCGACTCCTTCGATAATAACATAATCATAGTTTTTCAAATATTTACGGTTTGCTTCCAGATCAGTAGGAGAGGTATCAGAATTGATGGCAATAACTGGTATTTGAACTTGTTTCGCAATGGTATTGAAATCCGTTTTATATAGAGGTCTGAGAAGGTTGATGGCTAGTTCAGGCTTATTCTGAAGAAATTCGTACTGCAGTCTTTCTTTTACGTTAGCAGGAGTTTGCTCAACAAACAGGTATTGAGGCAAAAAGTTTTCCACCGCATATTTAAAATCCGTCATATACTGTGTGAATAAAATTTCTTCAGCCTGTTGTTCTGTGAAAGCTTCATCCAGATTTTTCAGGGTATCAATCAGAATCAGAGCTTTTACCTTTGGTATTTTCAAAGAAGCTTCAAGTACATAGGCGCCGGACATAGAATGTCCTATAAGAATGATTGCATCTGATTTCACAGTATCGGCAACTGCTTTAATGTCATCAGCATATCCGGCGCTCGTCCATTCCTTTCTTGAGGAATCAGATTTTCCGTGCCCTGCGAGATCCATTAGTACAATGTGATACTGACTGTTTAAATATTTTTGCTGAGCGTCCCACCATTCAGTATTCCCAAGCCATCCATGAATGAAGATTAGGGTTGTTTTTCCGCTTCCGGATTCTTTGTAACATATTTTCTGACCGTCTGATGATACTGTGTGTTTTTCCATTTAAAATTGTGAGTATTGGTTATTATAAATCAAATTTACAAATCGCAGTGATCATATAAGAATTGTTACCGCAGATAAATGGAAACTCACTCTAAAAATGCGGATAAGTTATCCACAAAACTTATCAACATGATCTTGTATTATGGAAATTTTGCGAAAATTTATATTTATTGTAAATTAAAGAAATACAGGTGATTATGGATAACTTTTTAATTCATTAAAAAGTTATCCATAATTTATCCACAGGGGTATATTCAAGGATGAAAAGTTATCCACAGATATTTTGATATGTGGATAACGGTTTGTTTTTGATTTAAATTGTTTTAAATCAGTAATTTAATAGTATTTAAGTTGATGATGTGAAATTCTTTATCAGACTTATCCACAAATTGATTGGTTTTATTGCTGCTCTTTGTAAATATTCCAGAAATTAAAATCGGTCATGGGTGCATCCGTGATTCCGATATTTCTTCCCATTGTTACAATTTGTCCTCTGTGATATGTTCCGTGAAGAATAGCATGCTGGATATATTCGTATTTTGAAAAATTGCACTGAAACCATTGGGATTCTATCTTTACATTTTTTGCAAGATCTTCTTCAGATAAGCTTTC
The DNA here is from genome assembly GCF_004916905.1 of Chryseobacterium candidae. Classification (GTDB taxonomy): domain Bacteria; phylum Bacteroidota; class Bacteroidia; order Flavobacteriales; family Weeksellaceae; genus Chryseobacterium; species Chryseobacterium candidae. The sequence continues at coordinate 139,274 of NZ_SDLV01000031.1, read as the reverse complement.
CACATAATCCACCAGTTTTTGAGAATTGTTTTTTATCGCATTAAAAATATCTTCTTTACTGCTGGTTTCTGTCGTTTGGGTAAAATCAAAATCATTATTCTCTGAAATATGACTCCACCAGTATTCCTGGGTCTGCCAGATATGATGCAGGGTTTTTAAGATAGTCGGGAAACTGGAGATTGTCTCCTGATTCAGCTGTTCGTCAGACTTTGTGGATAACCAGTCAATGTATTTATTGACTACCCAGTTGTTGTACTGTACGCTTTTGTTGACTAATGTTTTTAGGCTCATAGTATTAATATTTTGTAGGTTTTAAGAATGTGCTATAATCCGAAATGCCGGTCTTTATTAATGTTTTCAGGATTGATGAGTGCTTTGTTGCTGTAGGTTGCTGCTTCAAAATCACTAATGTTTACAGAAAGAAAAGAAATATCAGGCAGCAATTCTGAAAGCCGGATACTGATTTGTTTTGACAGACTGGCTTTTTGTTCTGTATTTCGTCCCTGCATGATGTACCCGAATACATGAAGAAAATTTTTTTTGCCTTCTCTTAATCTGTAATACTGATAAGGCTGGATTCTTATTTTGATATCATTGGGAGCAAACAAACCAGTAGCGCCAGCCACTCCGTAAACGGCATCCATCAATTCATCGGGAATTCTCCGCTGAAGAATATCCTGTGAACAATCTATAATAAAATGAGGCATAGACTATATTTTGTGGTTTGATTTTGTGTGAGATAAAAATAATAAAAATATTAATGAATAGTTAAAATAAAAAACCACTCTTAAACAGAATGGTTTGAAAATGTGTATTTTTTACTTTATGAATGTGATTTTACGGATTCGATTTTTGGATGCTGTATTGTGGTATTATGGCGTTGGTCATGTCAAGAACAATATCATAAATTCCATCTTCATGGATTGGGAAATCATAAGCATCAAAGGCAATACTTTTATTATCATTATTCAGACCAAGGCTGTATCCCCAGTCATTATTAAACCTGAATTTTAAATTACCTTTTTTCAATGTATAGTTTTTCAGAAAATAAATATTCGGATTTTTAAGATCTGTCTGTAACGGAATATCTTTTCCTTCCCAACCGTTTGGAGTGGCGTTTCCAATAATTCCCCACGTAAGAGTATTGGTATTTCTTTTCGCCGTTTTTACAGTTCCGTCCCAGAAATGAATAACAACGGTATTTATTTTTCCATTTTGATCCGGTTGGAACGTACAGGTGAATTTTTCATCCAGCTGAAAAGATGTTTTGCTTTTTGGCAATAAGGCATTTCTTGGATAGCTGCCTTCTTTGAAAACAAGTTGTCCATCGTTACTGGTGATATAAAAATTTGAATTTTCTGTGGAATAAACACCTTCCAGCTTTTTTAAATCCTCGGCACTCACTTTTGCAATGGCCGGAATGCTATATGGTTTATTGTACAGTATTTTTTCTACCTGAGGAATAATAAAATCGGAGTGCGAAAGTTCTGAATTGGAAATTACAATCACACAAATATCATCATCCAGAACTCTGTAATATCGGCTTCTGTAACCAGGTCCGCCACCATCATGGCCAACCCTTTTTTTATCAAAAGTTGTAGAGATCTGGAAACCTAAGCCATAGTGATCTTTAAGATAAGGTGTAAAAGCTTTTTCTGTGGTCTCTTTTTTAAAAAGGGTATAGTTTTTTAACGCTTCATTAAATTTAAAAAGATCTTCTACCGTAGAATACATCGCTCCGGCAGCAAAAGGATGATCGGTTTTGAAGCGCAATGCTTCGTTAGACCTTTTAGCTGATAAAAATTCATATCCAAATGCCTTGTTTTCATCCGTTACATTATTGAAATTGAATCCACTATGATTCATTTTCAGAGGTTTCAGGATATTATTTTCTATGACCTGATCATAATTCAGACCTGTAACTTTCCTAATGATATAGCCGAGAATATAATACCCGGAATTGGAGTAATCCCAATCCTTACCAGGGGAGAAATTCAAAGGTTTTGCAGCAATATATTTTAAAAATGTTTCTTCATCTATCGTGTATTCAGAGTTGGTATCATTGGGAATTCCTGAAGTGTGGGAAAGCAGCTGGGCAATGGTAATGCTGTCACCTTTTGGAAAGTCAGGATAGTATTTGGAAAGTTTGTCGTTTAAAGATAATTTTCCCTGTTCTTCTAACTGAAAAATAACAGTTGTCGTGAACATTTTTGTGGTGGAGAAAACTCTGTAAAGACTGTTATTGGTATTTTTCTCTTTTTTAGGAGCATTTCTATAGCCGTAGCTATTTTCAAAAATAATTTTTCCTTTTTCAGCAATCAAAACAGAACCACTGAACAATCCTGCTTTTTCATATGTTGAAAATAACTGTTTCAGTTTTTTGGATTTTTGTGAAAAAAGAGGATGTACCGCAAGCATTAAAACGATACAGGTGAGAATAGGTTTCATGTAATTTTTTTAAATAAGACACTTTTAAGTGTGATGATATTACATGGGGTTTTAAAAAATATTTACAACTGTATTTTCGTAAGTTTTCCTTCAAGTTTTTTAATCTAGTGGATCAAAAGGAATTTTATTTTCATCGATAAGTTTGTTTTTAAATTTCTCTGAGTAAGTGTGAGCAAATTTTTCTTTTTCATTTTTGGGAATCCGGAAATAAAGATCCATTCTTTCGTCACATGCATCACCATCCATATCTTTTTCATTATCTTTGTATCCTGGTCTCTCAACAACTTCCAAATAATGAACATAATGTCCAAATTCATGTGGCAAAGTTCTATAAAGCTGAGTATTTCTAATATTTTGAGGTTGGAATTCTGCTATGAAATTTCTTTTTGTTTCCGTAAAAGTATGACCATCTGTTTTTAACCTTTCAAATTCCTGTTGATTTTCTATTGTCTGTTTCTTTGGCCATGATAATTGTTTTTTCAAATCAATAGCGTCTAGAATGATGGCGGGAAAATATTCATTTTCGAAATTGTAACTATAAATTAATCTTCCCCACACTGGCGAAAGTATTTCTTCCTTTCTTTTGGGCTGCCTTAAAATGATATACTTTAATTCTCCATAATCATTTGCAGGGATATTTTCTATAATTTTTTGAATGTCATTGATGGAGCAAGAATGCATTGAATTTTTACGGGTATTTTCAATTATAAATACAAATTCATGATTGTTGATAAGCCGTACTTCTTTTCGATAATCAGTGAGCTTTTCATAAAAAGATTTGAGATCTCCATAAGGAGAGGAAATTGTCAATTTATTATTTTGGCCATGTCCCTGTTTTTTTGTGCCAATATTTCTATTTCTTCGGGTTGGATTATACATTTTTTAATACCACATTTTTTTTATTTCATCTGTTATTTCATAAGCTTTGGTGTTGGTGATCCAATCTATAACTCTTATTTCGTTGCGATTTTGTATAAAAACAACAGAATAGGTTGAGCCACTCAGAGAAAAGTGATAGCGAACCCCGAATTTATATTTTTTTATCTGAAAATCTTTTATCTGAATCTGATCAATTTCTTTTTTTACATAAATTTTTGGGCTTGCAAATAACTTGTTTTTATATCGTACTGTTATTTGTTCTGGCTCAATAATAAGTATTGTTTTTCCAAAGGTATTCCATAACCAGATATACAAGAATAGTATAAAAAATGCTGCAAAGGGAGCTGTAAATGAAATATAATATAAAATAAAAAAGAAACTTTGCTCCTGAAGGCTTGTAAGAGAAATAATAATCAGGATAATAAAAGTAAGTAGGAGCAATCCTAAGCCCAATATAATGGTTACAACCCAGTTGGTTTTATTTTTTATTTTAATGGTGATGGGCATAATTATCAATCTTTAAGCAAGTCTTTTTTCATATAACTTTGTTTTCTCAAGCCCGAAATTATTAATCCTAACCGATAGCGAATCCAGTTCCCAGGTAGGAAGATTCGAGGAAAGTTGATCTGTTAATTTTACTATTCCTGGGGTTACCTTATGATCAAATTCATAACATTTTTCATTGGTGATTATTTCCAGTCCGGATTGTTTTTTATCAAACGGAGACGGAATAATGAAAGAATATACAGATATTATTTCATCCCATTTTATAAACTCTGTTTCCTTATTTTGCTTGAAATAAAATCCATCTTTTGTGTATTGAAAGATACCATCAAATGTATGCAGGCTATCCATTTCCTTTTCAAATGTATCATAACCTTTTTCTTCAAGAGAATAGAGTTTAGCAATGGAAAATACAAGAACAACAAAACAAAGAAAAATAATAGCAAATGTTATTTTTTTGTCATCATAAACAGGGTAGTTGTAAAGTGTAAGAACTAATACCAGGGATGTAGCTGCAATGATTTTTTTCATGTTATATTTTTTTAAAGTACTTCCCTTTGAACTGATAACGGATTTTCTTTTCTGTAATTTTAGAATTTTCAATATACAGCCCTTTTGGAGAGTTATCTGGCTCAAACATACCTCCGTTCATAGCGAATACTAATTTTTCTTGTTTAGCCTGAACATCATTCTTCAGATGATCAAGACTTTTCAGAATTTCCCCTTTATTATTTTTCCAATACAACCGTATATTTTGTTTCTCAGGATTTACCTGATAGGCAACAAAACGGTTGTCCTCCTTTATTTTTTCTGTACAACATATACAAAAGAAAAGCAGGATATAAAGAAGAATATGACAGATTATCTTTGGAGTAAAGCTTTGATTTTTCATTTCAATAAAGAAATAATTTCTTTGTTCATGATATCGTTTTCAATTTGATGTTTTTATTATTCTATACATTAAATAGTTCGGTTATTTTTTGATACAGATCATTCAGATATTCATTATGAGGGGCGCAATTGCCATTGCTCATTTTTAACAGACTGTTTTTCTTCATTGCATAAATAAATATTCCATTTCCGTCTGTACAATTTGAAGGAACATCATAATTGTTATTGAGCCAAAAATGATTTTCAGATAGTAATTTCATGAATTGTACATATTGTTTTTGAGTTAAATTTTTCTGTACAAGAATGGTAAACAATGAATTTCTTTTTTCACCTGTCTTCTGATCGTATTCACTTGTATATATTTTCTTTTTGACAAGAATATATTTGTGTCCTTTTTTTTCTATCCTGAGTAAATGATTATCTCGAAATGCAGACCATTTGAAAAACTGATATACTTCATTGTTTTCTTTAAAGGTCGATTTATCAATACATTCTAAAGGTTTTTCTTTAAGGTTTTCAGATAAGTATTTACATATATTGTCATTGTTCTGAGCAGTAAGAAGATTGAATATAAAGGGTAGAATGAATAATAATGCTTTTTTCATAGGTTAAATTTTAAACAAATAAAGCCGCTCTTGTAACGGAACAGCTTTCAATATATTGTCAACATCAGCTTATCGATAAGGCAAATTGATTTCTTCAATTTTTGTTCTCAAATCTCCAATGGTAAAGGTTTCTGAATTACATTGGAATTCAGGAATATCGTGCTTGGATAAGAAATCATTTAAATCATCACAATTTTGCAGAATATTAAATTCTTTATTGTCTAAATCTAAAACAATTCCTTTGGTTTTCCCATTGATAGAGTAGGTAAGAGGACTTAATGCTCCCCAAAAAGCCTTGGACCATAAGCCTTTCATGTTTTCTTCAAAATAAATGAATCTTCCATAGTTTAAAACTTTGCAGAATCTTGAATACTGGTCAGGATCATAGCCATTGTCTTTCTTGTTGGTATATTTCCGATAAGTCTGAAAATACATTTCTCCTTTATGCGAAACAGCTAATGGAATTTTTACTCTTTTATTTTTTTGTTTGAAATAAAAGAATGCTTTTTCCGGCAGATCAAGAGAATCACATTTCTGGCAGGATTTGAAATAGACCTCTTCGGTTGAAGAAGGCTTTTTATTTAAAACATCTTCCAAAGTCATATAAATGCCTTCCGGAAAATCTCCTTTTTTGATGGATGGATATTCTTTTTCTTGTGCTGTTACTATGCTGGAAATAAAAAGAAGAGCAAATAAAATATACAGTTTCATGGGTTTTGTTTTTTCTCAGCGGCTAAATTACAAATAAGTAGATAGCGAAAATAGAATAAAAAGAAAGTTTATTCGGTTTCGCTGTAAGAATTAACCTTATAAAGCAGCTGGAACTTGATGGTATCTTTTTTAGAATTCGGATATTTTTCTTCATTTACCTGTTTTTCGAATTCTTTCATAATTTCCAGATCCAGATCATCTTTAACTGCAAACTGAATGTCATTTTTCTTTTTTCCTAATTCAAATTGGACCATTATTTTTCCTTCCCTTTTGGAATTTTTAAACAATTTCTCAAATATCTTGTTGGTTTTGTCAATAACAGACTTAATATCCTCAATGGAAGAATTCGCCTTTAATTCAGAATCACCGGTCAAAAATATGACCTTTTCCAGTTTAGTTTCTCTGTTTCCTTTATCGGTAACATACACTTCATTGCCATTTTTATAGGTTTTAATTGTTCCTTCCGTTGTATAGGTTCCGTTATCAATAGGATTATTGTAAGAGTTTTTATACGGGAACTCATCAAGCCAGAATAATGTCTGATTTTTTTTCAGAAAGTTTAAAATATAACGCTGGTTTTCGGTTTGCAGAATGAATAAAGGCTCTTCGATGTCAAATGAAATGGTAGACCAATAGTATTTTAATTCATCTTCATTGGCTTTTCTAATCTGATAATTTCCAGAAACTTCTTTCTTAAATTCATTCCATATCTTTTTTGAGTCATCCGGTTTCTTGGCCATTTTCCCCTCAATTTCCACATCATCTATATAGAAAATCAAACTATTAGGAATACTTTTTAAGTTTTCTATATTTTTAAATCTTTTCCACAGAGTTGGTCCTATAATTAAATTATTTCCCAGTACATCATAACTGTTGGTATTGGTAAGGCTTTCGGTAAGTAATTTTTTTACTTTTTCGTTGATTTTATCATCTGCATAATGATAAACTATGCCATTGGGAATGGTTATTTTCTCCGTGATTTGTGCTTTGACAGCATTGACGAAGAATAAAAAAATGAGAAGAATTTTTATTTTCATGTTTTTTTTAATTGGGTAACATAAAAAAAGGAAATCTGATTTTTTCTGTGTCCTGAATATTATTGTGTAAACTGTAATGTATGAATTGCTTTTAAAAGTTCTACCTGACTTTCTTTTTTCAGATTTGTACCATATAGATTGAATCTGATTTTTCCTATTGGTCCAGTCTTGAGGCTGTCAATATAAAATCCTGTTATTCCTTTTCCCACTTGTTTGGGCTCTAATATTTTTACCTTGTACCCATCAATTTTTTTATAGGTTATTTTACTTTTGACAAAATCTTCTCTATTTACATTTTTATCAATGACAATAAATTGTGTTGTATCAGCCTTTGGATTCACTGCTAGAAGTTTGTTGAAATCTTTTCTGTTAATAATCGTGACATTTTCTTCTAATGAATAGGAATAAGGTCCGTAATCATAAAAAATCGAATCATTATTTTTTGTAATGATAATTCCGGCATTACTATCATATGTACCCAGTTTCAACTTGCTCCAGTCTTTAGGAGCCTGAAGTTTAAAACTGCGAAAATCCATGGATTTTGTTTTCTGAGAATTCTTAGAACAACCAAATATTATGAAAGAGGTAAAAATGAATAAGAGCATTTTTTTCATGACTTTTTAAAATAAAGGCTCTCCGTTCAAATCCGTGGTCAGAATTTCACTCATATAATCAAAAAAAGGTCTCATGGCAAGTAAGGTTTGCAGTGCTTCTTTTTGAAAATTGTCTGATAAAACCTCCTTGTCTGTAAATTTCCGCATTACAACAAATTGCTTTTTCCGGATTAAATCTATAGACGGATGATTTTTATCAAACCCACGAGGTGCTGTTTTTACAGCATCACCTTTGAGTTCTCCAAAATATTGTATAAAAGTCTTATCTGAGATAATTTTTTCAATTTCTGAGCTGCTGATTTCAAATTCTTTACGGATACGAAGTAAATCTTTGGCTTCCGGACCCCAAAAACCGCCTCCTACAAAACTGTTGCCGGGTTCCAGCTGAATATAATATCCGCCTCTCAGCATGGGTTTCGACCGCGAATATCCAACGCCGAAATTGGTTTTATAGGGTGTCTTGTCTTTAGAAAAACGAACATCATTGTAAATCCTGAAAATATGGATTCCTTTAAGCTGATCATGTTCCTGAAGCTCATGATAGATCTGGGTAAATAAAACTTTATTTTCCTTTACAATAGTATCGTATTCAGATTTGTGTTGAACAAACCATTCCCGATTGTTATTTTCTTTTAAATGGGTGAGAAATTCAAATGCTTTTTTCATAAAAGTGTAGGAATTTTTTATTTAATGATAAGTCAAAATAAAATAAGTGACAAAGTTGATCCTACAGAATGTTTATCTGTAAGTAATTGATCTCAATACAGAATATCTGCATCTATATGGATAAGAAAGATTGCTTCAGAAAAAGTATTTGCTATCTTCACAGGCATTTCATCTGTATTTTTAAATATCCCGTTTTTCCCTTTTACAAAACCGATATGATGCGCGTTAATCATATAGTCTGCAAATACAATGAAACTCTTATCATTTTCATTATGATATTCCTCCAGAATTCTTGCTAGTGGCCAGATAGAAAACATATTTTTTGTCCAGTCCCAATCTGCAAATCCATCCAGATTTAAATAAAATTCTTTAAAATCATCAGAAAAATGAAAATCAATGATTTCTTCGAATACTTTTATAGCTTTCCGTGTTGCGGGTGGGCTAAGCTTTATATTTTCACTTGCCCATTTCTCTTTAATTTTATCAATTCGGAGATGTATCATTAAGAATATTTAGGAGATATTATCTGTAAATTTTAATCTGCTGTAAAACCCCTTTCTCATTTTTAAAACTGAAAATATAGTTTCCGGGTTTTACTCTGGATAAATCTATCGTTTTATTATAGTAAGCAAAACCTTTACTTATTTCCCTTCCATCTAAAGAGTAAACGGTAAATTCAAATTGATTGCTGTTATTTTTATTGCTGATGATAAAGCCATCTCTTTGTGCATTGGTATACACTCTTGTTTTAGTTTCATGATCTTCACTGGCTGTATCTGAAGAGAGGGCATTCTCAGTAATATCGGCTGCCTGTATACTTTTAATAGCTGATTTCGTTATAGACGTTGTACTTCCGCCGAGGATGTATAATTTATTATTATATACCTCTGCTGCGGCGTGTCTTCGGGGAATCATATTGGATGATAGCTGATGGAATTTATGGGTTGTTGTATCAAAATAGGCCAGAAAAGTCTGATTATTGTAACCTCCGGCAATAAAAATCTTATCACCGGATACGGCTAATGAATGTCCGGATATCCCGGCAGGCATCGTAAATTGATCGGTCCACAGATTGGTGTTGAGGTCATAAACATTGATCAGGCGGGATGAGGTGCCGTTAAAACCACCAATAACATAAAGCTTATCGTTCACTATTTTGCCTTTTGCTTCTCTGGCGGTGGGCATATTAGGTAATGGATGCCATGTATTGGAAACAATATCGTAATATTGGAATCTGTTAGAAAATACAGTAGTTGCAGCACCGTTTAGGCCGCTGCCACCAAACACATATATTTTGCCATTATGAATAGCAGAACCTGCATTTCCTGTATAGGAACGGTTAACAGCTCCTTTCGTTACCTTATGCGTGGCAAGGTCTACAATTTCAAGATGGCTGTTTCCCCAACCGTTAAAAATATAAATTTTATTATTGTAAGTCTCCGAATTAGCAAATTTTTTGGGACTGAGAGTAGCAGTGAGAACACTCCATTTATTATCCGTAATATTATATTTTTCAATATAATTGGCGTTACCTCCGCTTGCCAGATATCCATTGATCACATAGATATTATCATCCACAATGATACTGGTTGCAGCACCTCTGCCCACAGACATATTGGCGAGACTTTTAAAGTTAAGCGTTTGTGCATGGGCGAGCAGTGAACTTAAAAATGACAGGAATAATAATTTTGTTTTCAATGGCATGCGTTTCAGTGTTGGATTCTGTTTAACTTTCTTTCAGTGATTCAGGTTTGTTTTTAATACCGGTTTTAAGCGAATATTTGTGGTTTAAAGATAGGAAAAAGTTGAAGAGAATTACCATATGCTTTTGGTCAGGCAGAGATATTTTCCGGCAGCATCAAGATCTGCTTTGCCTGCATGGAAAAAACAGGTTGATTTTTGGTAAGGTATTGAAAATGATTTATTAAAATTAGAAAATCCTTTAAAAAATCACAAAAATGCAACCATGATATTTAACATATCATACAACGGGAAAAATTGATAAATATCAGCCGTAATTGTATGATAAGGCGGGTGTTTCTTCGCTAACTTTGAGTATGAAAAAGGGATTTAGGGTTCGTTTTTCATTGTTAATTTTCACAATAATCTAAACAAAAATGGTATGAAACAAAGAGTTCCAATTTCCCAAATTATGACCAAAGAACTGATTACACTTAATCTTACACAATCATTGTATGAGGCTGAAAGTTTATTTAAAAAAAATAAAATCAGGCATATTCCGGTTGTAGAAAATCAAAAGTTATTAGGAGTATTAAGTTATAGTGATCTATTAAAAATCAGCTATGCGGATGTAGAACAATCGGATGATGCGGAAGATGTTCCTGTGTCAGCAGTGGTATACGACGTATTTACTATTTCGCAGGTGATGACAAAAGCTCCTCTCACTGTAAATCCTGATACTACCATAAAAGAGGTAGCAGAGATTTTATCCGAACATAGTTTTCATTCTGTTCCGGTGGTAGAAAATGGTGACCTAAAAGGTATTGTAACTACTACAGATATTTTAAAGTATTTATTGCAGCAGTATTAAATGGATCAGTATTCACTTTAAATGCCCATTTATACTGAGTTCCTTAAATTTTCCAAATTCAGAGTAATTGAAAATTGCATAGGTATAAGAACCCCGAAGTCCGGACTTCGGGGTTCTTATTTTTTTAGAGGCTGTTGAATGTTCCCCGCTGCTGCACGAATCCTTCGTGTGGTTATCATATTATAAATTAAAAATTCTAATAATATAAAATCATGTTAGCAACAGTTATTATTTTAATTGAATTTCAATCTTTTTATCTTCCATAAATAACTTTATCCAATTCGGATTTTCATTATTTCCTGGAATGCATTCGATTAAACTTTTATTATTTTTATAATTTTCTATAGCTTTTTCCCCAAACTTGATTTTCATTTCATAAATTTCATTGCCACCATATCCAATCCAGGCTTTTGTTATGATTTGCTTGTTGTTTTCAATATTATGATACAGTAAAGATTTTGTGTCTTCCGGTAAATGACTTACACCATCACACCAAAAATTCTTAGCATAATATTTTATCTTTTCATTTTCAATGTTGTTAAAATCCAGAGACCATTCTAAATGACTGCAAAACTCTAAATTAAACATTGGTTCATTAAGATTATAATTAAAAGCACCACAATTTGGACACTCAATATATTCTCCATTCAATTTTTCAAATTCACATTCTGCACATCTGCCGTTTCTATTGTTTAAATGTTGAATAATAATTTTTGCTTCTTTTTTGTCTAAATTGAATTCGTCAATTATTTTTTTTTCAGTAAATACTTTTAAATCGTATTGCATCAAAATATAAAGATCAAGCTTTTGTTCTTCAGAAAAGGTTATGGTAATAACTTCATTTTTACATTTGTTGCAATTAACTTTCATTCTTAATTTGTTTTTTTGTTACAAACATCCAAATCTAGAATATTAAATTAACATGAGAGTATCTATAAGTTCAAATTTGAATAGAGAGCATTTGAACAAAAATTGTTCTTTTAGAATAGGTTTTATTTTTTCCCTTTCCTTGCAAGAAGAAGGTACGCTGCTTCAAGTATTTTGATCAGATGAATATATGGGCTTATAATGTCCCTTTCTGGTAGTTTGTCATAGATGCCCACTGCTACCGCACGAATCCTTCGTGTGGTTATAGTATTATAAATTAAACATTTCAATAATATAAAAAAAACTAAGCCACAGGATACAATAGTACGGTAGCTACATTTAATTATTGTTAATTATTTCCTGACTTTCGGATTTTGAAATACCAAATGAATCAGAAACATTCCAGTTTTCACTTTTACTCAAAGTCACATGCAGGATTTTAATTTCCATACCGTTGGTATAATGAAACATTAAAGTACCTTTATTATCAATTAATGAATTTTTACTATACCAAACCAAAAGCCCATTATTGATGGCAGGAAAGTAATATTGTTTTAGTGGAGAGTAATGTACTTCAAACAGACGGTATTCTCCTTCTTTTCTTTTTTTTATATAATCTGAAATCTTACATGGAATGTAATAGCCTCTGTAAGAGTCCTGATAAATAGAAGTAGAAGAAATAATATTAGGGTGAAAAAGAGATATTCTGAGTTCATTACCATGACTCCAAAAAGAAAATAATTTTTCTTCTTCAGTTGCCCATCTGCTATCAAAAATATTATTTACACCGGTAATAAATAATTCTCTTGGTTTCCAGAGCTGAACATATTTTCTGATGATTTTTTCACAGTTGGCAATGAAAGTAGAATCATCATTTTCATCTTTGGTTATAAAATCCATTATTTTATGTTGAATGAAATGGAATTAGTGAAGTACTTATACCAATTTTATTTCTGAATTACGTAATTATTATTTTACCTTTTTCAAGTCCATTTCCGAATATAATCTATACTGTATATTTCCTGTACTTTCATACACTTTGTCATATAATACCTTTGCCTCTTTGTATTTTCCCAATTCATCATAAAGAGCACCTAACATATAAGCAGCTTCTACTTGATCAGGTTCATTTTTTAAAATTTCTTTATACATCCTTTCAGCCTGTTCATTTTCATTATGGGCAAAATACCAGTTGGCTATTTCCCAATAATCAGCTAAGAGCTTTGTTTCAGTAAATTTATTTTTTAGAGAATCGATACTTATTTCTTTGTAATCATTTCTAAACTTGTCCATTCCTGTTTTCTTTAAATCAGCCATATGAATATAGAAAGGATCACAATTATTTATTAATCTGATCATAAGGTCTTTCATGAAATCATTTCTGTTTTTGTTAGCTGTGCTGTTATGGAAGTTTTCAAAATCTTTCTGAAGTTTTGACATTACTTCATAGGAACAAGTTTTAAATGTTTCATCAGTATAATTTGTTTTACCAGATAAACAAGTGCAAAATTCCTTTTCAAATTTTTGTAAAAAATCCTGAGCTTTAATGTGAAAAGAAATTGAAACAGAGAACAATATTCCAAATAGTAATTTTTTTTTCATGTATAGCTATTTTATTAATGTTTTTCTGTTCATAACAATATTCTTAATCACAATAAATTGCCAAACGTATTTGATCAAATCCACCTTTTCCTCTGAAACGAAATAAGTAGGCGTTCAAATTTTTACTTTGCCATTTTACATCATCCCTTACCGTTTCTTCTTTAGATTTTTCTAAATCTTCATATATTTCAAGGGATGGTTTTCCAAGATTTTCAGTTATATATTTTTTTATTTCGTGGAATTTTTCGTTAAACATTTCATTCGAAGTTTCAATTTTTTCATTTTCATTCCATTCATAAGACTTGAATTTGACTTGCTTATCTTTGGTGAAAAAATAATCTACTTTAAGAATGAAGTTGTTTTCGTTTCGTTGATATGATCTGGGAATTTCAAACTTATATTTTTGAAAAGCGGGATAAATATCTTCTCCAATTCCCCAAAAATATCCAAGAGTAATATCTTTTGATTCTTTATCAACTTCTTCATTTTTAATTTCATTAAAGCTTTTAAAGGAAAGATCAATTTCATTTCTAACAGGAACATTGCCATATTTATTTAGTGAGCAGCTATAAGAAATTAGAATCATAAGAAGAAAGAGAATTCTTGATTTCATTAATATGTTGTTGCGATTATATAGGTGAAAAAAGGTATTGAAGTATCGAATTTTATTTAGTATAATCCCCTGCAACAATAGATTTTTCCATGGTACTTATAATCTCAGAAACTTGAATGGTAAATATCCCGGCATTTCCATTATCAAACTCTTTTTTCCAGTAAGAATATCCATCCATTTCAAGGGAGTCAGGGTTTTTGTAAGTCTCCTTTTTCAGACTGGTGACACTTTTGTTCAAAGCTTCTTCCGATATGGGAAGATGGCTGAGGTTTTCTGCATACCCTGTAGGGCTGGCAGGATTTTTCATCTTCAAACCACTGATGGAAATATGGATCACTTTTCCGGTTTAAGGATATTCTTCAATCTTTAAAATTTTAAGGGTGGAGCTTTTTTCTGTGGGACGCGTTTTGTAATTCCATTCCTGGCCGACACTGTATTTGTCTTTTTTTGCACAACTGAAGGATAGCAAAAGTAGTACTGCTATGAAAGTATAGAGTTTCATAAAGGGTGGTTTTTGTTTTTTATTTCTGTATCAGCTGCTCCAGCCTGGTCATCATCTCATCTTTTTCTTTCAGCATTCTTTCGTAGAGCGCAATTTTTTCTTCGTGTACTTTAATCAATTGATCTACAGGGTTAAGTGTAGAATTATAGAAAATAGAAGCTGGTTGCTGACAATTATCGAAAGTGTTAGAAATAATATTAATTGCCTGCTCTTCATCAAAATTCTGAAAAGCTTCCACCGGAATTTTCAACACTTCGGAAATCTTTTGCAACAAAAGATCTTCAATAGTTTCTTTCTGCTCCAAAAGCGAAATCTTCTTCTGGTTCCAGTCTTCACCAAGATCAAAAGCCAAAGCCTCCTGCTTGATGCCCAGCATCTCCCGAAAACGCTTGATATTTCTCCCCTGATGTATTTTTTTGTTTTGCATATTTGTGTACGTTATAGAAACAAATATAGGTAAAAGTTGGGGGATAGAAAATGCGAGAGTGGGGTATTTTAGATGAGAAGATTATAAAAATACGAAGTCAGGAGACTTCGTATTACTTATTTTATTGTGGAAATCAGGGAAACTTACAAAATGTCTTCAAAAGTATTGTTTCGGGTTTCAAGCCCTTCTCATTTTTGGTATAATGGTTCGGGTATTTTCAAGTGTATTGATTTTCATCTGTTGTTTTCTAGTTTTGATATGTCGATACCTTTTATGAGTAACCACAAACAAAGAGATAGTTCTCCTAAAAAAATCGGAATTGCAAGGTAAATGAACAAAGGATTTACAAATCCTTTTGACAGAAGCATTGTAAAATTATTGATCAAGTAGCATATTCCTGCTATTGCATAAGCTAATCCAATAATTTTTGGGATGGCATTTGTTTTAAAAATTACATATCCAATTAATATACAGTAAAATCCAAAAAATACTAAACCAATTCCATAACCTTGTGCCTGAATATTTAAGGACAAAAGAGCAAGTGTTGCGAGTTGGTTTTGCTGAAAAGTATTCAAGTAAGTGTCATTGCTTAATAGTAATAATGGTGTGATTTGATTTAATAGATTGACTGCAATAATTGCTGTTTGGATAATAACCAATGCTAAAGCGATTTGCAGTATAATTTTATTTGATTTTTTAAAAAAATGATAAATTATCAATATTGTGGGTATGCCCACTACAAAATTGATTAGGTCAGCCACAAACCCCCAACGAAAAAGCATTTCATTAGTCTGAATATTGTGAGCCGTTGTTAATGCATCGTTTGACACCCTTAATGCCTGTCTTACGAAAACTTCTGAAAATAGCCCTGTAGCTATTACAATCAAGTAGCAAAAGCCTGCAGTTCTTGCTAAATTTTTATTTGAGATCATTTTGTGGAGAATGTAAATTTGTGATTGTTATTTTTTATAATTTTCAGTTAAATTTATTTTTCGTTATATTGAGTTGGGAGGTTGCTTTCCTGACTGGCTTAACGGTTTGGGCTTTGCGCTCGGGTGGGAAATCAAAGTACAATAGCTGATAAGATTACTAAAGTTCAATTGAAAAACTGCCGTTGAGTTTTGCATTTCAGTCCGCCTGACACAAAACTCTTTTTATATGCAGGCTTTATTTGACTTCCTTAAATTTACCGGGATTAACAAAAACAGAATTATCTTGTCTTGCGTGAGTTGTCAAATTATTTGTGTTAAAGTCCATTATATTACAATATCCCAATCCACTTTTTTCAACCCAGGAAACAAAAAGCACATTTTCACTTATTTGAGTAGAAATATACTTGTCAGTTTCTTCTCTTGCTCCCGGAAATTCTCCTTTTACTAATTTCCAGTTAACTGTAGAATCCGATTCAAATTTTATATGATACACATATTTGTCTGAGTAATTGAATTCGTATGTTTTGCCAATTATGTCTTTTAATTCTGTTTTATTTAATACTTGCTTCTCCATTTTAGATTGTTTCTTTTCATCACAAGAAGTTAAGAAAATTGAAATTGTCAGTAAAAAAAATAATATTTGTTTCATAGTTTCGATATTTAAGGATTTTTCGGTTTAAGCTTGTATACAACATCCAAATTTGCACATTGCCAATATACAATATATAGTTGCACTAATGTTGTTTTGATTGGGTAATCATTAAATTAAAATTTAAATATACTATTTCCTTACAGAAAACTATAATCCAAATAAAAAACCGCTCCACAAAAAGCAGTACGGTTAGTATATTAATCTGTCTCGGTCGCTGACCGTTATATCATTACTTACATTCCGGCATCCATGGGTATAGCTGGCTCAGCGTTCTTTACTTCAGTGATCACACATTCCGTTGTTAAAAGTATTCCGGATAAAGAAGTTGCTTTTTCAAGGGCAACTCTTGTTACTTTAGTTGGGGCAATAATTCCTACTTAAAGCATTTGAACGTACTCGTGATTTTTTACGATTTAAGTTTTTGCACTTTGGATTTTTTAATGGGGTGATTTTTATACTATAAGTTAATCTTTACTATTAACGGCTTATGATCGCTATATTTTGTCCATTTTTCATAAGTGCCTATCACAACATTTTCTAATTTATCAATAAGATTTAAGGAGGCAAAACAAAAGTCGATATGATATGGTTTGTTAATTTTTCGATGCATGAACAGAGTATTATGCTTTTCCTGCCCTTGAGCCTGATTATGGAAATGATGATAAGTACTTATAATATTTTTGGTCTTTAAGTAGTTAACAAGATTGGTATGGTTGTAAATTCTGTTTGGTTTATCCCAAATTGAATTACTATTAAAATCACCTGCAAGAATTACATTATCATTATCTAATAAATTACTATAAAAATGAACTGCGTTCCAAATTTGTTCTGTATAGCAGCTATGTTTTTCTGGTTTCTGTGCCCATATTGCAAAAACTGTGAAGCAGACTTTGTCATTATAAATTGATAATGGTAAAACGTATCTGAAGTCAGAGTTATGAATGTCTAGTAATTTAATTTTAAATTCATTAAATGAAAAAACTCCAATTCCTTTATTAGGATTGTCTCCATACCAAAAAATATCAGTTGGTTGCTTTGTATAATGTCCAATTAAAAGGCGTTCTTGGTTTTCACATTCAGGAACTATGAGTATATCAGGTTCTTCTGTTATAATAAATTCTCCTTTTTTACGAAAAGCCATGTTACAATTCCACGTGATTATTTTCATTTTTTTCGTCGTCTTTAGCTGTTTTAGTTAGTTTTATTGAAATAAAAACCAATGAAATTATGGGATTTGATTTGTTATAATCGGTAAATGTCGATTTTATTTCGTTTTGTTGGAATTGTCACTAAATTAAACGATTAAAGTGAAATGCTGTTACGGTAAACCATAAAACAAAAAACCGCTCCACAAAAAGCAGTACGGTTAGTATATTAATCTGTCTCGGTCGCTGACCGTTACATCATTCCTGGCATTTCACCACCCATTGGCATAGCTGGTTTGTCTTTTTTCACTTCAGTGATCACACATTCCGTTGTTAAAAGTATTCCGGATACGAGTAAGTTTTTGAAGGTTTAGAAATTCATCCTCAGGAATTGTTCGGCTTCATACAGTTGAGAAACTCTGACGAGAGTTAGGCTTTATATTTATTAACCTATCAGATAAAGAGGTTGTGTTACACCATTGCTCTTCCAAAGCCAACCGTATTTCTGTACGCTTGCGGTGAAATATCGGTATTGTTTTTAAAAAATCTGCTAAAATAGTATTCATCTGCATAGCCCAGCTCATAGGCAATTTCTTTAACCGCTTTGTTTGTTAAATACAGTTCTCTTTTGGCTTCTATAATTATTCTCTCGGAAATTAAATCAGTGAGTGTTTTATTAAAATGGGTCTTAGTAATTTTAGCTAATACTTTAGTTGATATATTCAGCAAGTCTGCATAATCACTAGCCGAATGCTTGGTTTTAAAATGGATTTCGATATAATTTTTAAGATTTTGAAGGATAAAAGGTTCTTTGTATTCTTTAGGATTCATTTGGATTTCGGTTTGTTGTTCGGCTTTTAGCCTGGATGCAGTAATTAGAAATATTTTTAAATAAGAAACCAATAATTCATATTGAGCCAATGCAGGGTTTTGCATTTCAGCTGTTATCTGCTCCAGCAACATGTTAAAGGTATTGTTTGCATTTTCATCAACATCTACCAATGGCGGATTGTATATATTATTAAACAATACACCATTACAGGCTACCTCTTGCTGATGCTTGTGAATGCAAAAAAAATCGGGATGAAAATTTATTACAACGCCTTGTATGTGCTCATCGGTTTGAAACATAAAAGGTTGGTATGGCGAAAATGCAAACAAAGTACTTGGTCTGAAATCGTATTCCGAAAAATCAGATTTTGCAATTCCTTTCCCATTTTTTATCCAAATCAATGAGTAATAATTAAGTCGCTGAATATGGTCGAAATGGCTGCTGCCGTTCAACGAAAAAACTTTAAATGCTAAGTTTCCCGTTTGCGGATTAATCAAAGTATAGGTATCTGAACTCATCATATATAGGTAAGATTACTTTGGTTTTCTGTTTTTTTCATCAATAGCCGATTTTCTTTCGGCCATTTATAGGGTAAGCCTTGGATATTCTTTCCGGGTCTTGGATATTCCATGCATTTTCTGCCAATTGTACTTTTTGAAGAGCTGTTTCTGGGGTACAAGGTGATAATGGCAGGTGTTGTTTTATATTTTCCATCCTGTTTGTTTAAAATTTGCGAACCGGCTTTACAGCTAGTTCGCAAATGTATTCATTTTAAATTGTTGGAGCTAAAGGAAAATCTACAGGGACTTTGGTAAGATTGTGCAAATAGTTCATAGCTGTTTTATCGCTTACCTGTAGGATTAGGTCAACTAAATTTTCTTTGGTATATCCCGCTGAAAAAAAAGCATCTACATTTTTTTCGCTTGCGTTACCTCTGTTCTCCGTAATATCGGCAGCTAATGCAACCAATGCATTCAGCTTGCTGTCAGAGGATTTGCCGTGTCTGATTTCAGCTAATTGTTCCTCATTAAACCCATTCATTTTGCCTAATACTAAATGAGCACTTTGGCAGTATATGCAGCCATTTATTTGGCTTACAATTAAATTTACGGCTTCTTTTTCTTTGTTTGAAAGTGATGTCCTGGCATTTTGATAGGTCAAAAATCTTTCCAAACCATTTTTGGAATAAGCAATAGTGGCATACAGATTGGGTACAAAACCTAAAGCTTTATTCAGATTGTCAAAAATTGCTTGATTAGCCGGGGCTACTTCTTCTCTTGTTGGAACTGTGAATACTGTCATCTTTTTATTTTTTTAAATTATTGTCGTTATTGACAATACAAAGGTGCAACTCCTTAGGTGCTTATAAAATGGACAGACAACGCAATTAGATGGACAATTTTTTTGGTATGGTGTTTATCTTGTATGCTTTCATAGAATGATACATAATATCCAAATTTACCCGCGGCACTAATATACAATGTGCTATTTAAAATAACAAACGAAGTTGAGTTTAAATCTGATCCGAATACCGTCAAAACCATTTTCAATTTAATTTTTAAAGCTTTACTGCTTTCCTCTTCTTTCAAGAATAAGGTACGCTGCATCCAGCATTTTGGTCAGATGGAGGTACGGACTGATGATATTCCTTTCCGGCAGGTTGTGGTAAACCCTGAGGGAGAAATAAACCATCCCGGACAAAAAATAATTAAATTCCTGTACGCTGTATTCTCTGAATGCTTTTTTAAAGACCAGCAGAGGATTTTGGTATTCTTTCTCAGACAGCAAGCCAAGAATTGGCGGGGAGACCTCTTCAACATGAATATTGAAGGACTGTTTCTTTTCCTTCAGTGCCATGAGATAGCCAGCCTGTACAAACGACTGCATACACTGGTGAAAGTGATAGATAACGGACGGATCTTCGTTGATCCGGCTATTTCTTTTTATGGCATGATTCATAATGCTGTTGAGTTTCTTTTTGGAGGTTTCCAGATCATTGAACCGGAAGAAGGTCTCCATCCGCTGTAAGCCGCCATGTTTTTTTTGGCTTTTCCCGGGCTGGGGTTGAATATCTGATTGGGTTTTTGTCATGTTTTTGTGTTTTTTTTACTGGTTGTAAAGGAGGAAGCCCCGGCAATGCCTGAACTTCCTGCCCATACGAACCAAGGGTAATATGATAGAATTTGTGTTTTTCTGAAAGCCCGAAAGCCGCAATGGATTTTACACCCCATTGTACCGTATCATGATACTTTATGTGGTAAAGCAGGCTTAGAAAAAAATGATTGTAGAAAAGCAGAACAGCATGAAAATAAAAACGGCATGAGACTCTACAATATCTGCCATTGAGGCACTGGTATACCTGGGAACAGATAAGAGAGCCCACGCCTAGGTCGTGAGCTTCTAGCTTATCGTCTCGTTCCTAAAAATTACCAGTTTCCAATGGCGAGATTCTAAGCAATAGCTTCTATATTTCTTTGAAGTATCGCAAAGCTACATTTATTGTAGCTTATTGTACAAATATAATAAAAAAAAATAATATAACACATATATGTGTTGATGAAAAACTTTAGAAAGTCTAAAATTTACTCAATGTATAAATGGGATATTGAAGAATTAAAATTTCAAATTGGGAAGCTTATTCAATTGCATAGGCTAAAGAAAAATCTTTCACAGTTCCAACTTGGAAATGAACTTAATCTGTCAAGTAATCACGTTGGTAGGATTGAACGTGCTGAAACTAATCCAACAATAGAAAACCTTGTTAAATTTTGTAATTTTTTTGAAATTGATATGTTGCTTTTATTTACGAAGCTAACTAACAAAGAATTAAAAAATATTGAAAGTGAGATTGAATATCTACAAAAAGTATTTAAAAATAAAAATAAAACAAAATCCTAACTACAGCTAGGATCTGTATTTTTTAAGATATTAGGTAATAGAATAATGGGAAAAGTATTCGGTTTGTTTGTCTAAAGCTGGACTTTTTATTCAATTTTTTCCAAATTTTGCTAATATAATCTTGTGCGATCTTACTTTTAGTTTTTATATTTAATTAAGATTCAATTTTTTCTGTATAAGCAAAATAGTTAACAGGAAATCCTTTATTATACCTAATATAAGGAGTATATTTATTAGAAATAATATTAATTAATTGACAATAACTTTGCCTCCATTTATAATCTTTTCTGTCATAAAATTTTGGAGATATGTATACATTTTCAAGATTGTTTATTATGTGAAATGATAAATATTTCTGAAACTCAAGTTCGGTAGAAATATTATCCAATTCGTCTAAATATTTTATCGCTAATAAATCCTCTGGAAATGCTGCTAAAATAATAACTGTCCTCTCTGCAAAGGGTAAGACTGTTGTGAAAATATCTGAATATGAAATATCTGCCTTCTCACTTAAATTAAATGGATCACCATTTTTGAAATGCCCTGGAGTTGTTACACCAGCACATGAAACTGGACATCGATATGGATATTCATAACAATAATATTCTAACTCTTCATAGCTTTTATTTATCAGCATTTCATCTAAACTTTTTTTTGGAATTTCTAAGTCTTGAAGTGCTAATTTTACACCTTGAGTTACCTTTTCTAAGTCTCCTCCGTAAAATTTATTTAAATATTTAAGTACTTCTGGTTCTGACGATGTAAAAAGTTTGTATTCTTCATATTTCCTATGGTAAGAGTGAGAAAATGACCTATAAGTATGCAAAAAGCAATGTAGATTATTATTAATATCAGTAGCTTCAGGATCATTCTCAATTTCTTTAAAAAGCTCCGTGTCATGAAAATCACAAAAGCCATAAAATGTAGAAGCATCCCTTCTTCCAATTGGTTTAAGGTCTAAAAAACCATACTTCTTATTTATTTGCCTTTCAGTGTGACAATATATGAAGGAATTTCCATTGATTGTTTTTTCCAATAGTTTTAATGAACCTTGTCGTTGCAAGCTATGAGCACTCTTTATCGGTAAACGGCATTCATCTTTTAATGGATGTGAACAATCTTTAATTGTTGCACCTTGGGAAATTAATGAAGTAAGTCTATTTAATTCTTTCTGTTGTTCTATAAATTCTGATTGTTCCATAATTTCATGAAAATCTGTAGTTTTTATATTTCTATGTACAAAGCAATTGGATCAATTACATATTCATAATCCAATTTCCCAACAAAAGTATTTTCAAGGTTACTTAATTGCTTTATCATATTAAACATTGCTTCTTTCAAATTTGGATCTTCGTTATTAATCTTCAAACTTTCAAACATTTCTTCTTTTTTTTCTTTTGTCATTTTTTGAGTTACAATTCCAAATAAGGTAAATTCTTTTTCAGATTCTCGAGAGTATTTCTTAACAATGTTATTTTCACTTTCTTTCAAATTATCCCTGTTTAATTGAGCACTAAAAAGACTTACTTTATCGGAATTTGAAAGTGGCATTTGAACTTCAAATTGTCTATGGTAACCATATTGGATTAAATATTCCATGTTTTTTAAGTAGTCATCATCTAGATTTAATCCCTCGTCTATCAAAACTTTTTTAAAAGAAGCTTTATTTTTTAAAGTATGGATGGCATTAGATTTTTGATTTCTATCTTTTATATTTTTTAAATCTTCTTTAGCTCCTTTCATTAGCTCATCGTATTTTGCTTTTAGTGTTATAAAACCTAAAGCTTCTCCCATTCGGTTAAAACTTGATATAGTTTTCTCCATTGTCTCTAAATCATTAAAGACTACATTTGATGTAATTTTTATAAAACTATAATCAGGAATTTTATCTAATTCCGTTGAAATATTTGATTTGTTAATCTCTAAAACTCTGTTATCCTTTTGCAATGCTTCCTCAAATAAGTTATATGAAAAATCATGAAGAAATTTTTTTTCAGTATAATTTGTATCTTTCTCAATAATATCAGCTAGAACTCTTCCGCTAAAAACTGGTCCTTTTTGTTCTTCCTTTTCTTTTGTATTTGTATTTTCTGATTTTAAAATATACTCTGTTAATCCTTCAAAAATTTGTGAAGAAATAGAATACATTTTATAATTATCTAAATAGATAAATGATCTAATTTTTTTCATGATTTTTTTTTCGTTGTATATAATCGTTGTAATATTTTTTTCTAGTTTCGACTAAAGTATTAATTGAAAGTAACAATCCCAATATTGCAACTATTACAGTTATTATGATAATTAGAATTGTCATCTTGCCAATGTATTTAACCGATTATAAATTGAGTATGTGAAGATAAAGTTTACTGTCGCTAAAATGAACGAACACCATTTTACAGCAGTTCTATTTATATCTGTATTATTTTTGAAATCTGAATAAGTAACAATTGCTAAAATAGAAGATAACAAAATTAAAGAAACAACCGAAAATCCAATATTTCTAGTTTTCCATAATTTATCTTCGAAATCTTTATCTTCAAGTTCATTTATAACGGATAAATTTAAAACTAAACCAAAATTAATAATATCACTTTCATTTATCCAATAATTAATTGAGCCATTTTTATCGAAAATTGTAATTAAAGTTCTAATAAAAAAAGGAATAAGCCCTATAATTACTGTATAAATTATCCATTTTGTTTTGACCATTATGTTTGTTTAAAATCGCAGATAACTTTCTAATTTATGCATTGAGTCAATAATGGCAATAGATATTGAGCCAATGTTGTTTTGATTTTAGCTATCTATTTGTTAATCATCAAATATAAAATATAAATATAATATTTCCTTACGGAAAACCATAATTTAAACAAAAAAACCGCTCTACAAAAAGTAGAACGGTTAGTATATTAATTTGCCTCGGTCGCTGACCGTTACATCATTCCTGGCATTCCGCCACCCATTGGCATAGCTGGTTCGTCTTTTTTCACTTCAGTGATCACACATTCAGTTGTTAAAAGCATTCCGGAAACAGAAGCTGCGTTTTCAAGGGCAACTCTTGTTACTTTGGTAGGGTCAATGATTCCTGCTTCAAGCATGTTTACATACTCGTCAGTTTTTGCATTGTATCCGAAGTCTCCTGAACCTTCTGCTACTTTAGCAACGATTACAGAACCTTCACCACCTGCATTGGCAACGATTTGTCTTAATGGCTCTTCAATCGCTCTTTTCACGATTTTGATCCCTGTATTTTCGTCAGAGTTAGCACCAGAAAGGCTTTCCAGAGATTTAATTGCTCTTACTAAAGCAACACCACCACCAGCAACAATACCTTCTTCTACAGCTGCTCTTGTAGCGTGTAGGGCATCATCTACTCTGTCTTTTTTCTCTTTCATTTCCACTTCGGAAGCAGCACCTACGTAAAGTACGGCAACACCACCAGCTAACTTAGCTAATCTTTCCTGAAGTTTCTCTCTGTCGTAGTCAGAAGTTGTAGTTTCCATCTGAGCTTTGATCTGAGCTACTCTTCCTTTGATTTTCGCTTCGTCACCACCACCGTTTACAACTGTAGTGTTGTCTTTGTCAATCGTTACTTTCTCAGCAGTTCCAAGCATATCCAAAGAGATATTTTCCATAGTGAAACCTTGCTCTTCAGAGATCACCTGTCCGCCTGTAAGGATAGCGATATCTTCCAACATTGCTTTTCTTCTGTCTCCGAATCCAGGAGCTTTTACAGCAGCAATTTTAAGAGATCCTCTTAGTTTGTTCACTACCAAAGTAGCTAAAGCTTCACCTTCAACTTCTTCAGAGATGATCAATAAAGATTTACCACCTTGTGCAATTGGTTCAAGAACTGGTAACAATTCTTTCATTGAAGAGATTTTCTTTTCTACTAAAAGGATATATGGGTTTTCCAGTTCAGCTAACATTTTCTCAGGGTTAGTCACGAAGTAAGGTGACTGGTATCCTCTGTCGAACTGCATACCTTCTACAACATCTACTGTTGTATCGATACCTTTAGCTTCTTCTACAGTGATTACACCTTCTTTTCCAACTTTTCCGAAAGCTTCAGCGATCAAAGCACCGATTGTTTCGTCATTGTTAGCAGATACAGAAGCAACCTGCTTTACTTTATCTGTAGAATCTCCCACAGCCTGAGACTGTGTTTTAAGGTTTTCAACAACTGCAGTTACTGCTTTGTCGATCCCTCTTTTAAGATCCATTGGGTTAGCACCCGCAGCTACGTTCTTAAGACCTTCTCTTACGATAGCCTGTGCCAATACAGTAGCGGTAGTAGTACCGTCACCTGCAATATCATTAGTTTTGGAAGCCACTTCTTTTACCATCTGCGCTCCCATATTTTCTACTCTGTCTTCAAGTTCGATTTCTTTTGCAACAGACACCCCATCCTTAGTTACATGTGGAGCACCGAAAGATTTTTCGATCACTACGTTTCTTCCCTTAGGACCTAAAGTTACTTTTACTGCATTAGCCAATGCATCAACTCCTCTTTTCAGAGCGTCTCTTGATTCAATATCGAATTTTATTTCTTTTGCCATAATTTTAAGCTTTAGGCTATAGGCTTTAAGCAATAAGCTTTTACCTTTAGCAATTAATTATTATTTAATAATTTTTTTCTGAGTTGTATAAGTTTTTGTCTGATTAAATTCAGTGTTGCATTAAGATTTGCTATTTTATCTTCAGAAGTGAATCCTAAATCACAAGAAAGTAAAAGAAGGTATTCCGTTTCATTTGTGGAACCTATACTTATTTCTAAAAATCTTGCAAATTCTTTCTCTGTGGATCTTCCACAACCTTCTGCGATATTGGTAGGAATAGAGACTGCTGCTCTTCTTATTTGAGAGGTAAGACCAAAAAGTTCAGACTTAGGAAAATTTTCAGAAATAATATAAATTTCTTTTACCAGTTCATGGGCAATTTTCCAGGTATCATATTTTTTGTAGTCTCTCATTGCCTACTGCTTATAGCTTAATGCTTACTGCATTTTACCCAATGATTCCCAATAAATCTCCTTCCTTTACAATTAAGTAATCTTTCCCTTCCAATTTTAATTCGGAACCTGAATATTTTCCATAAAGAACTTTGTCACCTACCTGAACTGTTGTAGGCTCATCTTTCTTACCGGGACCTACTGCCACTACAGTACCTTCTTGCGGCTTTTCCTTTGCAGTATCCGGGATGATAATACCTGAAGCTGTTTTAGTTTCTGCTGCGATTGGCTCTACCAGAACTCTGTCTGCCAATGGTTTAAAGTTTACTGACATAATATTATTTATTTTTTAATTATTCTGTCTTGTAATTCTCTAAATGTATGCCATAAGACACTGCTGGCTGAAATGGCAGATTTTTATTTGTGAATGTGAAAATTTGGCAGAAAAATTATTTCTTGCGGGCTGGGAATCCGAAAAGATAACTCGTTGCTATGGGTACTATAAACAAAAGAAAGGTAATAGCGGAAACTAAAATTTCCATAGTATGGCTGGCTAAAAAATGAGCAAATACCGCAGCAGGGTAGAAGTGCTCATATAAAGACATACTTGGTTTGATTCCTAAAATAGCAATCACAATAAAAGCGGCCGTTTCCAGGAAAGGAAATACCTGTGTGAGACAAACAAACCCCTGCGCGATAAATCTCATCGCTAAAATTCCTATAATCAGAACATATTAATTCGTATAATTCCAGCCATGTTTTTTTAAAAAAGGTGAAGAACTTCCTTTGGGGAGAACCTGTAAAAAGAATGTAAAAGAACATTTAAGTTAAAAAGATAAAGCCGGAAATTTCCGGCTTTATCTTAAATGGTTGTCAAGTAACGGATTACGGACAATACTGCCCCGGACCGATCCATAGAATACATTGTCCTTTGTAATTGTACTCGCAGCAAAAACGTCCTGCAGCTCCGCCATTGATAGATTTCTGAGCATCTCTGCTTAATACTTTGGCATTTTTCATAGTTAAAAATATTTTGGTTGTACATCCTGAGCATTTAAAGTCAATCAGGATTTTGACATTTGGTGTAAAAGAAGTGAATCAAAGATATTGTTTTTCCTTGTTATGTGATATATTTTATTGGTGTTTTTTTTAATAAAATTTTGGTTATCAGTTGTTAATGGCTTTTGTTCGAAATCCTGAGGTTGAGAATATAAATAGAAAATACGGACACTTCCGGCTTTATGATAATTGTGATAAGACCACTGTCTAAGGAAGGGCAATTGATCTCTGAACTTTTTGGCTAGATAGATTGTAAGCAAAAAAACACTACTTCGTATTAAAAAGAATTATTCTTATCATCTTTTAATACGAAGCAGTGCTGTATTTGTTAAAGTCTACAACTTCCTGATGTTAACTTTTTCCTGCAGCTTGCATTGGATTAACCTTTCCGGTTGAGCCTCCTCTTACACTTCCGCCTTCCTGTTTTTGTTTAAAGAGCTGGAATTTTGAAGTTTCAGTACCCGTTCCGGTGCTGCTCCAGAAATTATTGGTAGTATCAATATCAGCAGTTTCCCTCATGGGATCAAGCTGAATAGATTTCAATTTCTTATCAAAATAATAGGTTTTGGAAACTTTTTGTTCATTCAGTCTCCAGATCTGTGCTGCAGATTTATCGTATAATTTTGAGCCGTCTTCAAAAGTGAATTCAAGAATGATAGGCATTACCAGACCACCTTTGTTTACAAAATCGATCTGATATCCTGTAATATTTTTGAATTTCTCTTTATCCCTGGTATCTAAAGGAAGACCAGCCTCAGTTTTGATGGTGTATTGCTTATTATTATCAAGCTTTTCCTGGCCTCTGTCATATCTGTAATAGAAATCCTGAAGATCTTTGTCCCCCTCTACGTAGAATTTGATATTCTTATCTTCTCTGTTTCTGATTTTTGAAAGGTCTTCAAAACTGTTTACCAAAGGTTTTTCAACCTGATATTTTATTTCAGCAGCTGCTTTTGGATCCGTTTCAAGGTTTGGAACAGCTGCCGTTACTTTATCAATAGCGATATCTACAGGATCTGTGCCGTAGAACCAACCTCTCCAGAACCAGTCAAGATCTTCACCGCTGGCATCTTCCA
Organism: Chryseobacterium candidae; assembly: GCF_004916905.1. Lineage (GTDB taxonomy): Bacteria > Bacteroidota > Bacteroidia > Flavobacteriales > Weeksellaceae > Chryseobacterium > Chryseobacterium candidae. The sequence continues at coordinate 110,812 of NZ_SDLV01000031.1, read as the reverse complement.
TGGTACGGAATAAATCAGCAGGTTCAGGATGTTTGAATGCCCATCTTTTAGCATACGTTTTAAAAGCTTTGTCAAAAAGCTCTCTTCCCATAATCGTTTCACGAAGAATATTCAGTCCTGTGGCGGGTTTTGAATAAGCGTTCGGACCATACTGAACAATATTTTCAGAGTTGCTCATAATGGGTTCCAGCTGATCTTTCGGAAGTTTCATATAATCTACGATCGTCCATGCCGGTCCTCTTTTGGAAGGGAATTTATTATCCCATTTTTCTTCCGTAAGATACTCCGTAAAGGTATTCAGACCTTCGTCCATCCATGCCCATTGTCTTTCATCAGAATTGATGATCATAGGAAAAAAGTTATGACCAACCTCATGGATGATTACTCCGATCATTCCGTTTTTGGTCCCCTCAGAATAGGTTCCGTCTTTCTCCGTTCTTCCGAAGTTGAAACAGATCATCGGATATTCCATTCCGTTTGCTGCTTCTACAGATTGGGCTACAGGGTATGGATAAGGAATCGTAAATTCCGAATAGGTTTTAATGGTATGAGCAACTGCTTTTGTGGAAAACTTTCTGTAAAGACCATAAGATTCCTTGGGATAGAAACTCATGGCCATTACTTTATTATTATTTTCTGGAATTGTTACGCGCATTCCGTCCCAGACAAATTTTCGGGAAGAAGTCCATGCAAAATCACGTACATCTTTTGCTTCAAAAACCCATGTTTTTCTTTGTTTTGAATGATTTTTTTCTGCCTTTTTAGCTTCATCCAATGTTACAATTTCAATAGGTTCAGAAGCATTTTCAGCTTTTCTGTATCTTGACAGCTGATCAGATGTCAACACCTGATCGTAGTTTTTACATTCTCCGGTTCCTCCAACAATATGATCGGAAGGAACATTCATGGAAACTTTAAAGTCTCCGAAAACAAGTGCAAATTCACCTCTTCCGGTAAACTGATGGTTCTGCCAGCCCTGGAAATCACTATATACACACATTCTTGGATACCATTGTGCCATTGTGTACAGATCGTTTCCGTCTTCAGGGAAGTTTTCATAACCGCCGCGGCCTCCCATCCTGATTCTGTTGGGAATATTGTAGTTCCAGTCTACTTTGAAAACGAATTTCTCCCCCTTTTTCAAAACTTTGGGAAGATCAATACGCATCATGGTTTTGTTAACGGTATATTTCAGGGGAGTTCCTGAAACATCAGTCACTTTCTCAAGACTTACACCATACCCGTTATCCTTAACAGGAAGTTCAGTTACTTTAAGCTGCTGGTCTGTTGTTGACGGATGAAGAACAGATGAAGTATCATACCCCGAATTTCGAATGCTGGAATGCTCGTTTTCATCAAGCTGAAGCCAGATATAGTCCAGATCATCCGGAGAATTGTTGTAATACGTCACCGTTTCGGAACCTTTCAGATTTTTTTTATCTTCATCCAGATAAGCGGTAATGTTATAATCGGCTCTGTTCTGCCAGTATCCGTGTCCGGGAGCTCCTGATGCCGTTCTGTAGATGTTGGGTGTTGGCAGAATTGTTCCCAGCTGCTCAAACCTGTTGCCATGATTACTGCCCGGATTATTCTGAATATTTTGTGCGGTGAAACCTGTATATGCAAATACAGAAAGTGAAAGTATAACAACTTTTAGTTTCATAACCGGAATGATTTTTTAATGATCAAAGATAGTAATAACCTGTTGAATTCATAAGAATATTTAACTTTTAAAAAGGAATTCTTTCCAAAGTCATTTTTAAGGATAAAGCAAATACTCCCGAAGAAACAAAAAGTATCCAGTCTTTTTTATTCACCTTGAAAAGATTGAGTGAAAGGAACAGGATGATTAAAATTGCAGCAACAATTACAATCTGGCCAAGCTCCAGACCAATATTGAACCCAAGAAGAGGTAAAGCTATACTCTGGCTTTTGGCAATCATTACTCTTGCTGTATTGGCGAATCCCATTCCATGCACAAGGCCGAAGATCAGGGCAAGATAATAGTTGGCCCGCATCAAAGTCTGTTTCTGATTTTTCATGATAATATTATCCAGTGAAGTCAGAACAATGGTTAAAGGAATTAAAAACTCTACCCAATCAGAAGGAACCCTGAAAACATCCAGAATGCTTAGGGCTAAGGTAATGGAATGTCCAATTGTAAATGCGGTCACAAGAATCAGAATTTTTTTCCAGTCACTGTAAGAATATACAGCGATCAGGGCCAGAACAAAAAGCTGATGATCCAGAGCATCCAGAGAAATAATATGTTCCCATCCAAGGTGTAAATAAAAAAGAAAATCCTGCATTTTGGTTAAAAAAAATTATATTTTGAATATATTGTTAAATTGTTATTGATTTTATTATTTTGAGTAATTTTAGCACTCAATATTTGTTAATATTTTATGTCATTTGTGTTTTGAATAAAAATTGTATAATTGTATTGCTTAAAAATATAATATGAATATTAAAAAATTATTTTTTACAAATGTAAACATTTCATATGGAGGAGCGAAGCTTCTCAGAAATGCTACAGCAGCCTTTTTGGGATTGTATTCCTACGCTTTTTACGGGCAGGTACAGAAACTGGATTCCCGTTTTGATATTTTATTGAAAAATAAAGAGAGTATTGCTAATGGAAGAGCGGTAAAAGAACTGGAACGTCCTGATATGAAACTAGACCAGCACCTGGTGGTGACCTCAAAGGGAGCGCAGACTATGTATTCATGTATTGTTTACACTAAAGAGCCTGAAAAACTAAAGGAAGACGGATTTCTGGTACAAAGCCAATTGCCTTCTTTTTCTACAGCTTTAGTCTCTCTTGAAGACATTGAAAGACTGATTCAGCTTCCCTATGTAACCTCAGTAATGGCACCGGAATTTGATGTACTTCATAACGATGTGAGCAGAGCTCAGTCCGGAGCAAGTCTTCTGCAGGATGGTGTTTTCAATAACACCGCTTATAATGGAACAGGAGTGTTAGTAGGAATTTATGATAGTGGGATAGACTGGAAACATCCGGATTTCAGAAAAGCTGATGATCAGACCAAAAGCAGAATTGTCTCTATCTGGGATCAGACATTAACTGCACAGGCGGGAGAAACTGCTCCCGCAGGATTTTCTACCGGTGTAGAATATACCAGAGCGCAGATTGAAGATGAACTGGACGGAACACCAACAGGCTTTGTTCGTGAAAATGATACCAATGGTCACGGAACCCACGTTTCCGGCACGGCAGCCGGGAATGGTGCTGCCTTTACCGATAAAAGACATAAGGGATTCTCATCTGATGCGGATATTGTTTTTGTAAAAGGAGGAAACGGGTCTTTTCCCACAACCAATACCATTAATGCCTTAACTTATTTCAAAAATGTAGCTACTGCTCTCAACAAACCCATCGTTGTCAATATGAGTATCGGTGGACAGGGATCTGCCCACGACGGAACTTCCAGCCATGAAGTAGCAGTTAATAATTTCACCACTTCAGGAGCGGGAAGAGTAGTTGTGATTTCTGCTGGAAATGATTATGGAGCTAATCTTCACAGAAAAGTAGATATTGCAGCTGGTGCGGCACAGACATATAATTTTACAGTAGTAAGCAATACTTCTGCAGCTTCGGTATTTTCATTCATTATGTATGCCAATGATAATACTCCTGTTACTGCCAAGCTGACTACTCCGGACGGCCAGCAGTATACGCAGAATATCAGTACAACTACAGCTCACACTATATTGGGAGGAGGCCTTACAGCAACCATGTATAACTATTGGAGCAATGATAACAACAAAAGGTATGTTCAGCTGGTTGTTACCAGAACTTCAGGAACCACCAATGTTCAGGGGAATTATGCATTGGAAATTACGAATAACGGAACACAGCAGATCACGACCCACGGCTGGCTGTATAGCCAGGGAGTGCAAACCACGTTGCAAAACGGAGATAATGAATATATAGTAGGATCTCCGGGGAATGCTTCCAATGCAATTACAGTAGCTTCATACATGGGAAGAGCAAGCTGGTATAGCGGAACAAGCGGTTATTTTACACTTACTCCACAGGAATCAATCTCTTCATTCAGTTCGCAGGGACCAAGAGTAGATGGTTTTCAGAAACCAGATATCGCAGGCTCGGGCCAGAACGTAATTTCTTCCAGATCTGCTGATTCTTCTCCCGGAGCGACAGATATTATTGCAGGAACCAATTATTATGTGAAAAATCAGGGGACAAGTATGTCTTCACCAGGTGTAGCAGGAGCTGTCGGATTATTGCTTCAGGCTAATCCTTCATTAACGGCGGCACAGGTGAAAGCACGTCTTACTTCCAATGCAAGAATGGATGGAGCAACAGGAACTGTTCCTAATATGAGATGGGGATATGGAAAATTGGATATCTACAAAGCTGTTACGGATGAATTAGGATGTGTTAAATCTAATTTTGAAACAGTAGGGTACGATGAACCTTATATTATTGCCAATACAGAATCTAACTATTACTTTGATAATGTTGCCCTGGCAGTAAGATATACGCCTACATTAACAGGGAAGTTGGGAGGCTTTTCATTTTTAACGGGTACTTCTCTTCCTTCGGATATTCCTGTTGATATTCAAATCAGAAAAGTGAATGCCAATGGAAATCCAGGAGATATTATAGCCACTAAAACCATTACTTCATGGCTGAATAGTTCTCAAAGATTTACGTGGAATTATGTAAATCTTTCAGATCTTAACGTACAAATGGTAACCGGGAAAGACTTTTATATCGTCGTAAACGGATTAGGCGGAAGGATTGCCATGAAAGCTGAGAATGCGGTGTTGAATAACAGGTCTAAAACTTCTACAGATGGTACTGCATGGACTTCAAGAACATTTGATCTTAAAATGAGAGCCGTAGTTTATGAAAATGTTGCTGAAGTAAAAAATTTAGCAACTTCCAACCAGACAAAAGCCAGTACAGTGGCTAATGGTTATAACTATTTTACAAATTCCTGCCAGCTTATCTCAAGAATAGAAAAAGAAGCAGCCAGTACAGTAACAGGAAATGTGACATCAAAAGTATGGGTAGATAATGCACAGCCCAATTATGTTGCAAGAAGATATGAAATCAATTCAGATGTAAATACTAATACAGCAACCGGAAAAGTAACTTTATATTTCAAGCAGAGTGATTTCGATGCCTATAATCTGACCAATGGAGTGAAATTACCTACTTCACCCACTGATGTTGCCAACAAAGCGAATCTTTTTATTGAAAAATATACGGGAACAAGCACTACTGGTACCATAGCTTCTTTTGGTGGAGCAGCAACAATTATTACTCCTGATATTGCAGATATTATCTGGAATGATACCTATCAATACTGGGAAGTCAGTTTCCAGGCAACAGGTTTCGGGGGATATTTTGTTAAAACAGGAACAACATTAGGCACAGCCGATGTTAAGATGAATTCAGAAGTGAATATCACTCCGAATCCTGCGAAAGATTTTGTTAATGTGATATTGGGAAGACATTCTAAAGGGGCGGTAACCATTTATGATGCTTCAGGAAAATTGATTAAAACCGTAAATGTGAATACTAATTCAGGTAAAATTGATGTTTCAGAGCTGATAAAAGGAACGTATCTGTTCACCATAATGCTGGAGGATAACACAAAAATTACAAAAAAAATAATTAAACAATAAATCTTCGTCAATGATATTCAATGAAAAGCAGCAGTTATAGAAACTGTTGCTTTTTTTATATTTGCTGTAAAATAAGATTCATGTCAGGTAAGTTTTTTGGGAGTTTTCTTTTCGTATTAATAATGACTTTTCAGAGTTTTACAGGGAGTGAAGCTTTTCACCCCTATCACGTAGGATCTGTAGAGATTAATTATAATTCAAAATCCAGAACATTTGAAGTGACCGGAAGATTCTTTCTTGATGACCTGGAAAATGGCTTGGGAAAAAAATATGGAGGCGCTTTTCATTTTAATGACGAAAAATACAAGACCAAACTGAATGATGCCCTGCAAAAATACAGCTCAGAATATTTTAAACTAAAAGTTGATAATAAATTTTTAAAAGTAAATTATATTGGCTATGAAGAAGACCAGGAATCTGTAAATATCTTTCTAGAATCCGAACCTGTGTCCCCTCCGAAAAAAGTAGAAACCGCGGTAAGTTTTCTGTATAATCTTTTTGATGATCAGATCAATATTGTTCATATCATTGTAAACGGACAAAGAAACAGTGAAAAACTTATCTATCCTAACCGCTATCTCTATAAACAGTTCTGAGAATATTAATTTTCCAGCTGAAGCAATGTATTGATTCCTTTTGCGTGAGCCATCAGATCAGGAAAAAAATCATCATAACACTGCTGAAGATGATCCTTGTTCTTTAAAAAAGCTTCAAAAACAGGAATATCCCTATCAAGATATTTTGCTTTATTAAGTACATTCTGAATGCTGAATTTGATTCCCCAGTCTTCACGGTAATTATAAAGCCAGTCATCATGCTCCATTTTTACCAGCATCTTTTTGAAATTTTCAGGAAGCCACTGTTCATGGGTATTTAAAACACGATAAACTTTGAGGGAATGCGATTTCCATTCTGTCAGAGAATTCAGTGATAGGTCTCTGGCTACAAAATGATCCATAGAAACATCCACAAATGCACCGGCGTACAATCTTACCAATGGGGCAAACACTTTTTTGGCCTCATGGATAGCCGGATGGGAATCTGTAAAAGTGTCAATTGCTCTGTGCAGGGTAATTCCGTCCTGAATTTCCTTTGGGAAAGAGAAACGATCTCTGTTGCGGATAAAGTCTTCAAGAAATTGCCCCACGATCTGCCCGTCGGTAAAAGAAAGAAAAGAATGCGCCAGATAATTCATAATTTAAAGGTATGAATTAAATGTGGATAGTGAAAGGTGAAAAGTGAATTCGCTTCGCTTGTTAATTTTTTATCGTGATATTAATTGACTATTGACTTGCGTAGCAAAATTGACCATTCACATTAAAAAAGCCTCTCGTGAAAATCTTCAATCTTACTCACTTCTTCAATCTTGATTCCAAATTTTCTTTTCGGGATTTTATTAAGATTGGAAACGAATATTTTTTCATAACCCAGTTTTTCCGCTTCAGTAATTCTCTGTTCAATCTGGGCTACCGGACGTATTTCTCCGCTCAGACCAATTTCTCCGGCAAAGCAGTAATGTTCTGAGATGGCAATATCTTCATTAGAGGAAAGAACAGAAGCAATGACCGCCAGATCCAGTGCAGGGTCATCTGTTTTTATTCCGCCCGTAATATTCAGGAAAACGTCTTTTGCTCCCAATTGAAAACCTGCTCTTTTTTCTAATACGGCCAGAAGCATATTCAGTCTTTTGGAATCAAAACCGGTACAGCTTCTCTGTGGAGTTCCATAAACGGCCGTACTTACCAATGCCTGAATTTCCAGCAGCATAGGTCTGTTTCCCTCAAGGGTTACCGCAACGGAGTTACCGGAAAGTTCTTCAAATTTTTTGGTGATCAGAATTTCAGAAGGGTTTTTAATCTCTTTCAATCCCTGGGAAACCATTTCATAAATTCCAATTTCGGAAGTAGAACCAAAACGGTTTTTATTGGCTCTCAATAATCTGAAAAGATGATTTCGGTCTCCGTCAAAATTCAAAACAACATCCACCATATGCTCCAGAACCTTTGGTCCGGCAATCTGTCCGTCTTTGGTGATGTGGCCTACAAGAAATACCGGAGTATTATTTTCTTTGGCATATTTGATGATCTCATTGGAGCATTCCCGGATTTGGGATACGGTTCCCGGAGAACTTTCTATCAGCTGAGACTGCAGAGTCTGGATAGAATCGATGATCATGAAATCAGGCTCCAGTTTTTTTGCTTCATGAAGGATTTTTTCCAGTGAAGTTTCAGTAAAAAGAAAACAGTTCGGATTCTGAATATCAGTAAGCCTGTCCGCTCTCATTTTAATCTGAGAAGCACTTTCCTCCCCGGAAACATAGAAGATTTTTTTCTTCATTTTTAAAGCAAGCTGAAGCAGAAGGGTCGATTTCCCGATTCCGGGTTCGCCGCCAATCAAAGTCACAGAACCCAAAACGATACCGCCTCCTAAGACACGGTTCAGTTCTTCAGAAGGTGTTTTTATCCTTGGTTCCTCACTTGTTTCCACTTCAACAATATTGATAACATGTTGTTTGGTTTTTGAGAAAGGAGGAGTTTTGTGAGAAGGTTTTTCTACAACTTCTTCTACTAAAGTATTCCACTCTCCACAGTTTTTACATTGTCCCAGCCATTGAGGGTACTGGGTTCCGCAGTTTTGACAGAAATATGCTGTTTTCAGTTTTGCCATACTGCGAAGTTATAAAAAAAGCATTTTTCTTTCGGAATCTAAATGGATTTAATATAAAAAACTAATACGTCTGCGGTAGAAATATCTTTCTTATCTTAGCTTTCTTCAATTAAAATATTAATGTAAAATATCATTACAATGAAAAAAGTATTTTTATCTTTCGTATTTACGCTTTTAAATATCGTTGCTTTTGCACAGGGAACCTGGCAGGTAGACCAGATGCATTCATCGGTCAACTTTAATATCAAGCACATGGGGATTAGTTTTGTACAGGGAAGGTTTGATAAATTTGACGGAAAAGCAGCTACAGGAGGCGCTAATCTGGATAATGCCGATGTAAGCTTTTCTATCAGTGTCCCTTCCATTAATACCGGAGTGGATATGAGAGACAGACATCTTATCAGTGAAGAGTTTTTCGATGTTGCCCAATATCCTACGATTGAATTTAAAAGTTCTTCTGTTACAAAAGATAAGAACAACAACTACATTGTAAAAGGGAAGCTGACGATGAAAGGTGTGGAAAAAGAAATCACTGCTCCGGTTACGTTTGGAGGAATTACAAAAAATAAAGACGGAAAAGAGATTATGGGGATTCAGACAAAATTTACCGTGAACCGTCTGGATTATGGTATCAAATATGATCCGTCAGGAGCAGGAATCGCAAAAGATGTTGAAGTAACGGCTTACTTTGAACTGACTAAGCAATAATATTTCAGAATATAAACTATAAAAAGGTTTTCCGCTCCAATGGAAAACCTTTTTCGTTGATAGATGAAATCCTGTTGATCATAGCTTTGTTTCATTTGCTTATACTAAATATTGATAAAAATTTTATTAGGTTTTATAATTGTTTGAGGGATGTTTTATCATTTTCAAAATGTAAAAGATTGCTTTGTATTTCTTTTTCCCCTAACTTTGCACAAACCTAATCTAATGAGTAAAAAGAATACAAAGTACATCTTTGTGACAGGAGGTGTAACTTCATCTTTGGGAAAGGGAATCGTTTCTGCTTCTCTGGGACTTCTACTAAAATCACGCGGCTTTAATGTAACGATCCAAAAATTAGATCCTTATATCAATATCGACCCAGGAACTTTGAATCCTTATGAGCACGGAGAGTGTTATGTGACTGAAGATGGTGCGGAGACGGATCTGGATTTAGGCCACTACGAGCGTTACCTTGATGCTCCTACATCCCAAAACAACAACGTTACTACAGGAAAAATCTACCAGACTGTCATTGAAAAAGAAAGAAAAGGAGACTTCCTTGGAAAAACAGTTCAGGTAATTCCTCATATTACTAACGAAATCAAACGTAGAATTAAAATCCTTTCAAAACAGAACTACGATATCATCATTACTGAGATCGGAGGAACGGTAGGGGATATCGAATCTTTACCCTACATTGAAACTGTTCGCCAGTTGAAGTGGGAGCTGGGAGAGAGTAATTCTATGGTGATCCACCTTACTTTACTGCCTTATCTTGCTTCAAGTGGAGAATTAAAAACAAAACCATCCCAGCACTCCGTTCGTCAGTTGATGGAAAGCGGAATTATGGCAGATGTTTTAGTGTGCAGAACAGAACATAAGATTCCTAAAGATCAGAGAGCAAAACTGGCTCAGTTCTGTAACGTTCCTTTAGATAACGTTATCGAATGTAAAGACCTTGAAACCATCTATGAAGTTCCAATGTATCTTCAGAAACAAAACTTTGATGATGTAGTTTTAAAAGAGCTGGATCTGAAAAGTGATAAAGATGCAGATCTTAAAGACTGGAAGAGTTTCCTTAAAAAATTCCAGAACCCTAAGAAAACCGTTGAAATTGCATTGGTAGGAAAATATGTTTCCCTTCAGGATTCTTATATTTCTATTGCTGAGGCTTTCAAACATGCAGGAGCTGACCTTGAAACTGAGGTAAAAGTAAGATGGGTATACAGTGGAGATATTACGGAGGAAAATATTAAAGATACTCTGAAAGGTGTGAATGGTATCCTTGTAGCTCCTGGTTTCGGAGACAGAGGGATTGAAGGAAAAGTTCTTACCGCAAAATATGCAAGAGAAAATAAAATTCCAATGTTGGGAATCTGTTTAGGAATGCAGATTATGACGATTGAATTTGCAAGAAATGTTTTAGGACATACCAAAGCAAACTCTATGGAATTTGATACGGCTACTCCGGATCCTGTAATTTCTTTGATGGAAGAACAGAAAAATGTAGTAGATAAAGGAGGAACAATGCGCCTTGGATCATGGAAATGTTCTTTGAAAAACGGTTCTAAATTATATGATGTCTACGGAAGCAAAAATATCTCTGAAAGACACCGTCACCGTTATGAATTCAACAGTGATTATCTTCAGGAATTTGAAAAAAATGGTTTCCTGGCTACAGGAACTAACCCTGAAACAGGTTTGGTAGAAGCCCTGGAACTTCCTGATCACCCGTTCTATGTAGGGGTTCAGTATCACCCGGAATATAAGAGTACGGTAGCAACACCGCATCCTTTATTCAGAGCTTTCATCAAGGCTTGCGAAAAGAAATAAGGTAAAATTTTATCATAAACGTCTACCCATAAACTCAGGCTGATTATTCTCAGCTTGAGTTTATTATATAGTAACAACGTAAAGCATAGAGTTTTGATAAAAAAACAGTATTTTTGTCAGCTCAAATTACGTACACCAGTATGTACATTTTAAATTTAAAATTTTAATATAAAATAAAATGCAACAAAACAACGGAATCGATAAGAAGCAAATGATTAGTTTCGCGGTTTTATGCCTTGTTCTCTTCGGTTTTATGTTCTACTTCCAGAACAAACAAACGAAAGAAGCGGAGTTGAAAGCTCAGGAGCAGAAAACGGAACAGGTAAAAAATGCCGTAAAGCAAACTCAGGCAAACAATATCAATCCAAATGTAACTCCTAATGCAATCCAGACAGCAAGTCTTGGAAATAATGAATTGAAACTTGAATTTTCAAGCTTAGGAGGGCAGGTTTCTAAAGTAGAGCTTTTAAAATATAAAGCATACAACCACAAAACAGACAATGCTGATCAGCCACTTTATCTGATCAATAAAAATAATTCAAACTACGGTTTTCAGTTTAAAGACAAAACAGGGAAGATTGTTAATACTAAAGATTTAGTTTTCTCACCTGCTGTTAACGGAAACGCTGTTACCTTAACTGCAGATTATAATGGCGCTGTCATTCAATTCATTTACACACTGTTGCCAAAATATACCTTAGACTTTAAAGTAAGAACTCAGGGACTTTCTAAAATTACTTCTGATAATAAAGCAGATTTTATCTGGGATTATAATGTAAGAAACCTGGAAAAGGGTAGAGCACAGGAGCAGTCTCACTCAGAATTTTCTTATGCTTTCAATAATTATAAAGATTATGATTATGATGGAAGAACCACTATGGAAGAAGAAAAGGAAACTCTTAACTGGATTGGTGTAAAGCAGCAGTTTTTCTCTTCTGTCATTGAAGCTAAAAACGGATTTACTCAAAGTAAAGGAAACCAGGAAAATGTTGAAGAAGGAGAATATTTAAAGAAGTTCAACTACGAAGGTTTTGTTCAGATGACCGGAAGTGAGCTGAATCAGGATTTTACTTGGTATTTCATGCCATTGGATTTACCATTGCTTAAATCCTATGATAAAAACTTTGATGAAATTCTTCCGTTAGGCTGGTCATTCATCGGAGCCATGAACCGTTATTTCTTTATGTGGTTATATAGCATTATCGCTGCGTGGGGATTATCTGCTGGTTGGGTAATTTTCGTAATGACGATCATCGTAAAGCTTATCCTCTCACCAATTATGTATAAGCAGCATAAATTGAGTGCAATGATGAAAGTAATTCGTCCGGAAATTGATGAGGTAAATGCGAAGTTCAAGGATGCAGATCCGATGAAAAAGCAGCAGGCCACTATGGAAGTGTACAGAAAAGCCGGAGTGAATCAGATGGCGGGATGTTTACCGGCGTTGGTTCAGATTCCTATCTTCTATGCTTTATTCCGTTTCTTCCCGAACTTTATTGATCTTAGAGGACAAGGGTTCTGGTTTGCAAAAGATTTGACAGCTTATGATGATTTGATCAAACTTCCGTTTAAAGTTCCTTTCCTTGGAGATCACTTAAGTATTTTTGCTTTAGCCTGTACGGTTGTTATCTTGATCTATACTGTAATGACTTCAGGAAATATGCAGCAGCCGCAGCAGGAAGGAATGCCAAACATGAAGGTGTTAATGTATATCTTCCCGATTACATTCCTGTTCTTCCTTAATACTTCGGCTTCAGGTCTTTCATGGTATTATTTTGTATCGAATGCGATTAATATTCTGATCATCCTTGTTATTAAGTATGTGATTTTGGATGAAAAGAAAATCCATGCCCAGATTCAGTCTAACAAGGAAAAACCAAAAGCAGAAGGTAAGTTCCAGAAGAGAATGAGAGAAATGATGGAGAAGGCACAGGAACAGCAAAAAGCTCAGGAGCAGCAAAGAAATAAGAAGAAATAAAATTCTTAATAATATGTTAAAAAAGAGAAGCAATTAAGTATTGCTTCTCTTTTTTTATCTGGGTTTTTATTTAGAAATATTTTAAATTTCTAACTGGTGATTGCGAATTTGATAATTGAAAATCGGTTGCTTTTAATCATATTTCAGCCTGAAAGATTGTCTGTGATGGGGTGTTGGGCCATGTTTTATAAGGGCTTCCTGATGTTTTTTTGTGGCGTAGCCAAAATTGGTGTCCCAACCATATTCAGGATGTTCTTCGTGGAGTTGAATCATCAGTTTATCCCTGTAATTTTTAGCAAGAATAGAGGCCGCAGCAATAGATAAAATCTTGGAATCTCCTTTGATAATACATTGATGCGGAATGTAGTTATAAGGATGGAATTTATTTCCGTCCACCAAAATAAGTTCAGGAGTTATCGTTAGCTTATCCAGCGCACGATGCATTGCATGGATACTTGCATTGAGAATATTATGCTCATCAATAAAGGAAGGTGGTAATTCTGCAATAGCGTAGTTTTTCACATTATCTTTGATGTAACTATCCAGCTCCATCCTTGTTTTGAACGTTAATTTTTTTGAATCATTAACCAGATTTTGTTTAAAATCATTATCCAAAATTACCGCTGCTGCTACCACCGGACCACTTAAACATCCTCTTCCTACCTCATCGCATCCTGCCTCAATGTATAGGTTTGACCAGTTTTTTATTAGCTCCATGAATTGTTTCTATACTGCAAAAATATGGAATTTTCCAGGAAATTATTTTATGGTTTATTATTATCATTATTTAAGTTATTAATTATTTCTATTTGAATTCTGGTAATTAAGTATGCTATTTTCTCTAATTCTTGGTGATTTAGATTCTTTTTGGAATGAGAAATATTGTATGCATTGCATTGTATTTAAATTTTTAAATGATTTTTTTATCTTTTAGAAGTGATTTATTGTGTTGCTAATCAGTTGATTTGTTGTTGTTTTTGAAGTTTTTTCTATAGATAATATAAATATTTATTATTGTTAATGTTTCTTAAAAAATTATAATGTTCCAATGTTTTATTTTTGTTAAAAAATATGTTTTTAACAGAAATAAATATTTTTTTATTATTATTATTTGTTTAATTTTGAAATATTGATATTTTTTTTGCTTTTTTCTTTGTGTTATTAAGAAAGTTTTACAAATTTGTAGCGTACAAAAATTAATTTGATATGAAGAAAATAACAATGAGTCTTCTTGTTGTTGTATTATCTTCTTCCTTTGCAATTGTAAATGCTCAGCAGAAGAAAAATGATACAGCTTCACAGACAAAGGAGATTGAAGGTGTAGTAGTGACTGCACTTGGGATTAAAAGAGAAAAAAAATCTTTAGGGTATTCCACACAGCAAATTAAGGCGGATGCTATTACTGACGGGGTAAATACTGGTAATATTGCAAACCAGTTGGTAGGTAAAGCTGCAGGTCTTAATATTTCAACTACAACAAATTTTGGTGGATCTGCTAATATCGTTATCAGAGGAAATAAATCAATTGTTTCTAATAACCAAGCATTGATTGTTGTTGATGGAGTACCGTTGGATAATAGGAATAATTATAGTGACAGGTATGATTATGGGAATAACTTGTCGGATATAAATCAGGCTGATATTGAAAGTATAAATGTTTTGAAGGGTGCAGCTGCATCAGCTCTTTATGGTGAAAGAGCAGGAAACGGAGTGTTATTAATTACCACCAAAAAAGGTCGCTCAAAACAAGGTAGAGTAGGTATTACTTTATCTTCTGAAGTACAGATAGGTAATATTGATAAATCTACATTTGCAAAATATCAGGATAAGTATGGGGCTGGTTACGGACAATATTTTGATGAAGATGATGCCGGAAATTTATATGCACCTTTTTATGATGATGCGTCAATAGGTATGGCATTTGATCCGAAATTGATGGTTTATCAATGGGATTCATATGATCCTAATTCTCCTAATTTTGGAAAGGCATATTCATGGATGGCTGCCAAACATACCCCTGCAGATTTCTTTGAAACAGCAACAAACTATGTGAATACTGTAAGTTTGGAATCTGGTAGCAATGATTCTAATATTTTAGTAAATTATACCAATTTCCTTTCAAATGGTGTATTACCTAATTCTGAACAAAAGAAAAATACAATTTCTGCAAAATTTAATCATAAGTTTAATGATAAGTTTGATGTTACTGCCTATACATCCTTAACAATTCAAAATACAAAAGGTAGAAACTCTACTGGGTATGGCGATAATATCATTACAGGCTTTAGACAATGGTGGCAGAATAACGTAGATGTTTACTCACTAAGGGATGCATATAATAATTCTGGAAGAAATATAACGTGGAACAGAACGAGTGCAAATGATGGCAATCCAAAATATTGGAACAATCCATATTTTGACCGTTATGAAAACTACCAAACGGATGATAGAACTAGGTTCTTTGGCTATGTTTTGTTAAACTATAAAGTAAATCCAAACCTTACTATTACCGGTAGAGCCTCTTCTGATTCTTATGATCAAAAGAACCAAACCAGAAAGCAGCTAGGAAGTATGCCGGAATCATTTGGACTTTCAGGAAAATCTGTAGCATCTGGTTATGAACTTGAAAATCTAAGATCTTCTGAATTAAATTTTGATCTATATGGAGCTTATAATAAAAAATTTGAAAATGAGTTAAGTTTAAATGGACTATTAGGTACGAGTTACAGAAGAAATAGTATGGAAGGGGTGCGTAACTCAACTGAAGGCGGTCTAATATTACCCAATGTATGGGCTTTAAATAATACAGCAGAAGCTCCATTACCAGCCCAGGAAGATTTAGCAAAAAGTGTTACAATGGGAGCTTATATCCAAGCCGCTTTAGGGTATAAAGATACTTACTTCATTGAAGGGTCATATAGAGTTGACAAATCTTCAAATCTTGGACAAAATAACAATGTCTATGGCTATCCTTCTGTCTCTGCATCAATTATTCTATCTAACCTAATTAACCAGGATTGGCTTTCTTTCTTAAAATTAAGAGGAAACTTTGCCAAAGTAGGAAAATCTACAGATAATTACAGATTACAAGATCAATACAGAATTTTAGGTATTTTTGGAAAGATCCCTATGGTTAGTAACAGTACTGTTAAGAATAATCGTGATCTGAAACCTGAATCATCAAATGAATTTGAAGTAGGTATGGAAGCCAATTTCTTTAAAAATAGAATTGGATTTGATGTCGCTTATTATGATACCCGTACTACAGACCAGATTGTGAGAGCAGATGTTTCTACATCTACAGGTTATGCAGCAAAATGGATTAATGCCGGAGAAATCCAAAATAAAGGTATTGAAGTTGCTCTTAATGCAACTCCATTTAAATCTAATAATTTCAGTTGGGATATTAATATTAACTGGTCAAAAAACAAAAGTAGTGTATTAAAACTAACTGAAGGATTAGATAACTTATTATTACAACAGGTACAAGGAGAGGTTACTTATAATGCATACGTAGGACAGCCTTTTGGTATTATTAAAGGAACTGATTATGTATATGTTAATGGGCAGCCTGTTGTAGAAGATGGTGTATATGCAAGAAAAGAAGATCAGGTGATTGGTAATATCAATCCTGATTGGATAGGAGGTATAAGAAATACATTTACTTACAAAGGAATCAGTTTAAGTTTCTTAATAGACGGACAAAAAGGAGGAGATATTTTCTCTACCGACCTTTATTATGGAATGGGAACAGGAATTTATCCTGAGACAGCTTTTCCTGATAGAAATAATATAGTTTTAGCGGGGGTGAATCCTAATGGAACACCTAATACAACTCCAATTCCAATAGCAGATACTGGGGAACTTATGGGAGGAATTTCTGTAATGCCAGCAAAAGCATTTGTTTATGACGCATCATTTATTAAGTTAAGAGAGGCTTCATTAACATTTAATCTTCCTAAAACATGGTATGATAGAACATTTATTAATGATATGAAATTCTCTATCATAGGAAGAAATTTATGGATTATCCATAAAAACTTACCATATGCTGATCCAGAATCTGGATTAAGAGCAGGTTTACTGTCGAGAGGTTACTCGGTGGGAGCTATGCCAACTGTAAGGACATTTGGATTTAATTTTACGGCTAAATTTTAATAGAAATTATGAAAAAAATATTTTTAATACTTGGAAGTGCTTTGTTGATGTTAACATCTTGTGATGGTGATCTAGAGTCTTTGAATGTTAACCCAAAAGCTCCAATAGATAATCCACCTAGTGGATACTTATTTTCTTCCGGAGTCGTTACTGGAATGAATCAAATGAATACCCTAAATGTTAATAGAAGTGTTTTCAGACATCTGACTCAGCAATTAGCTGATGTAACTTATAGAGAAGGTACGAGAATGAATTTTAGAAGAAGAGATGTTGCAGATGCGCATTGGAATCAGTTATATTATGCATTAAATGCTCTAAATACCTCTAAAACTATTATTGTTAATGAACCAGTAGATGCTAATGTGAAAAAAAATAGATTAGCAATGGTAGATGCAATGCAGGTTTATTTTTATCAGATATTGGTTGATAGCTACGGAAATATCCCCTATTCTCAATCATTAAAAGTAGATGAAAATTTATCACCAAAGTATGATGATGCTAAAACAATTTATTTGGATCTTTTAACAAGGATTAATGCTGATATTAATGCTTTAAATACTTCCTCTGCAGGATTTGGAACGGATGATATTATATATGGTGGCGATATTGTTAAATGGAAGAAGCTTATGAATTCAATAAAGCTAAAATTAGGAATGAATTTAGCCGACGTAGATGCAGCACTTTCTAAAAGTACTGTTGAATCTGCTTATAACTCTGGAGTTTTTACTTCTAATGATGACAGTGCTATTATCAAATATCAGCCTACAGGAGTATTTACATCTCCTTTATATGAAGACCTTGTACTTTCAGGAAGAGTGGATTTTTGTGCTACAAATACAATTATTACCTATCTGAAAAATAATAATGACCCTCGTATAGGTAAATATTTCACTACTGCAGCTAGTGGCGATAATGTAGGAGAATATGTAGGAGGTGTATTTGGTTTAAATCCAACTGCGGCCCAAACGTTATCACTGATAAACCCATCGATATCTGTTGCGGATGGCTTAGGATATTTAACTGATTATGTTGAAATCAAATTTTTATTAGCCGAAGCAGCTGCGAGAGGATATGCAGTGGGAACAGCAGCTATGCATTTTGATCAAGGTATCACTGCATCACTGGATCATTGGAAGGTAAATGCTGTGGATAAAACAGCTTATTTAGCTACGCATAATTATTCTGTCCAATCTGCAAGCGGTCAGCCGTGGAAAAAAATTATTGGAAATGAAGCCTGGATAGCGATGTATAACAGAGGATTTGAAGCTTGGACTTTTAGCAGAAGATTAGACAATATGACTTATTCTCCTACTCCTCCAGTTAGAGTTTTATACCCAATTAAAGAATATTCTATTAACAGTACAAATGTTGCAGAAGCGTCAACTGCAATAGGAGGTGATAAACAAACTGTAAAACTTTTCTGGGATAAATATTAAAATGTATTAACAACATTCATATTATACCGCCTTCGGGCGGTTTTTTATTTAATAATATCATTTGTGTTGTAATTAAATTGTGTTAAGTTATTAAGTTTACCAGAGTTCGGTTTAAGCAAAATTTAAAAATAACTGTCCGCCATTTACTTTTTTCAAGATGAGTGACGGTTTTTTTTGAAAGAAGCAAATAAGCAGTTAGTAATCCCAAAATATTGATCATAAAATTGTTCAGGCTTCGATGTCTTGTGTGTTCTACTTTACAATTGTTTTTAATTCATTATTTATGGTGTCAATGATAGATTTTTTTCTAAGCAAAATCTTGTCTTCCATTTTCATGATATAATTTTTTATATTTTTTCTAAGTTTTGTAAATAGTTGAATTTCATATTTAAAGAGCATTTTCCATAAAGTTTTTGAAAGGTATCCTTTATTTGTAAATAGTTTTCCGAAAAGCGGCTCGGTCATATTTTTAATTGGCCTGATATTACTGTCGTCAACATTCCCTTTTGTCAAATAAAAGGATAAAAGTTCTCCTTTTTCGTTACAAACCAGATACACCTTAAGCCCATAAAACTTATTCCTGTGTATTTTCCCAAATATTTGTCTTTTGAAAACAAGGCAAAAATCACGAAGCTTCTGTGCTGAAATTCAATAAATCTAATGTAAGAAAGACTTTTAGGAAATAAGTCCTTTCAATAACTACAAACAATTTCCTTATAATAAAGCTTAAAGCTTTTGTGGGCACTCAAATGAAATAAAATCATAACGGTGATGATTTTAGAATCCGACATTATAGATGTTCTATTTCTTATTTTTTTGCGATGGTTGAGTGCTTGGAACTTTATTTTTTTAATTAAGTATCAAACTCTTTACAGAGATCATCAATTTGTATAGAATTATTTGTGATTTTTTGTTTTAAATCTATATTGGTTATTTATTTAAGTGTTTTGATATCCATGTTTTATTTGTGGTGCTGGTTGTTTTATAAAAATTTTTTTGTCTATTTTTATTCCAAACTCAGGTTAATGATGATGATAACAATGTAGTGGTGAATAATGTAGTTACTAATGGAGCTTGGCGACCATTTAAATATGAATTCAGAGGTGAAAATATTGTATTGAATGATTGTGAAGATAGGGGAGTAATTGTGATTAATGCAGATTTTTCTGGAGCTTATGACAGATATGAGTCAGGGATTTCAGGGAACTGTAATTTGTCAGATTATTTTGTAGGAAAATGGGCTTATGATAATTTGTATAATACTCTTACAATTACTTATACAGATGCTGGAGTCACCAAAACAATGAAAAAATAAGTGCAATCATATTCTGATTCTGAGCTTAGAATTAATGACAATAGTAAAAACCTGGATAATACGCCTGGAAATGACGAGGCAGTCTTAGTTTTAGAAAAGAATAAACATTCTTGTTTACTTATAAAACCGCCATAAGGCGGTTTTTTTTATTTGCAAATGGTTTTTTATAGGATTTTGTGAATTAAATTTCATTTATTTGTTTTTAAATATCATTAATTCAGTGTTTTATGTGTTGTTTTTGATGGTGTGTTTTCATCACTTTAATTAGAATATTAAAGTTGTTTTTTTTTATTAAATGATTAGTTTTTAATGTATTTTATTAATTAATTTTATTATTTTTGTGCTGATTGTTGGTTTATTTATTATTTTATTAGCCTTTAGTTGTTAATTTGTTAAAAAAAATACAAATTTACTCTCTAAAAATTAATGTGATATGAAGAAACTAACAACGAGTCTGCTTGTTTTGGTATTATCTTCGTCTGTTGCAGTTGCAAATGCCCAGCAGAAGAAAAATGATTCCGTCACGCAGACAAAGGAAATTGAAGGTGTAGTGGTAACAGCACTGGGTATTAAAAGAGAAAAGAAAGCTCTTGGATATGCCTCTCAGGAAATTAAAGGAGATATTATTTCTGAAGCGGGACAAACAAATGCGGTAAGTGCATTGTCTGGAAATGTTGCAGGGGTACAGGTTACTGCGCCAAGCACAATGGGAGGGTCTACTAGAATTACTATGAGAGGTATCAGTTCTATTACTGGTGAAAACAGACCTTTAATTATTGTAGACGGAGTACCATTGGACAACTCGAATGTTAACGATGTTGATACTCAAAGAGGTGCTGGGGGTAGAGATTACGGAGATGCTTCATTTGATATTAACCCAGATGATATTGAGAGTGTAACTGTATTAAAAGGAGGCCCTGCTGCTGCTCTATATGGTTCTAGAGCAGGCAACGGTGCTATCTTGTATACAACTAAGTCTGCTAAAAAAGGTAGAACAGAAATTCAATTAAATACTGGAGTTTCTTTTGAAAGTATCTACATACGTCCAAAATTACAAAATCAATATGGGGGTGGGTATTCTGATACATTACCAACGGCAAATATAAATGGACAAACCTATAATATACAAGAATACGAAACAGATGCTTCATGGGGACCAAAATATGATTCTAATTTGATGTATCTTCCATGGTATGCATTTGATTCTGAATTTTCTAGTGATTATTTGAAACCAGTTCCTTGGATAGCTCCTAAAAAGGATGTAGATTCTTTTTTTGATACTGGGGTAACATATACTAATAACCTATCTGTAGCCAAGTCCTTTGGTGATACAAACGTAAGACTTTCATATACAAATACAAATATTGGAGGTATAATTCCAACGTCTAAGATTAAAAAAGATAATTTTAGTATCAATGTAAACTCAAAATTATCAGAAAATTTAAAGGGAGAGGCTGTTATTAATTATGCTCATACAGAGGGTTTTAATAGACCTGAAGTAGGTTATGGAAATAATTCTGTCGCTCAGAAATTTTATCAGTTTGGCCAAAGAAATCTTGATTTTACCAAGCTAAAAGATTATAAGCTTTCTAACGGAGCTCAAAGAACATGGAATAGATCAGCTTGGGATAACCCTACACCATTATATTCAGACAACCCTTACTGGACTATTAATGAAAATACATCAGAAGATTCAAGACACCGTTTTTTTGGTAATGCAGGATTAACATATAATTTTAACAAGAACTTTTACATTGTAGGTAAGGTCTACGGAGATGTATATTCTCAAAATATCAGCTCAAGAGTTGCGGTTGGCTCACAGGCTGTTTCTGATTATACTATAGAGAAAAGGAATGTATCAGAATTTAATTATGAAGGTAGAGCTCATTATAATAATAATTTTGGAGATTTTAGTTTAAATGCCTTTGCAGGATTTAATATTAGAGATAACAAAATGAGTTGGTTAAGAGGTACTACAGTGGGGGGACTAATTATCCCTAATTTATATAATCTAAATAATGGTAAAGAAAATTCTTTAGCAACCAATTATTCGGAGCATTCATCTGTTAAAAGTTTATTTGCATCAGTTTCCTTAGGATATAAAGATATGTTATTTTTGGAGGCAACCGGAAGAAATGACTGGTTCTCTATGCTAAATAATGATCAGTTTTATCCATCTGTAACAGGAAGTTTAGTGTTTTCTAAAGTGCTTAAGGCAGACTGGTTATCGTTTGGTAAAATTAGAGCGGGTTGGTCCAGTATAGCTGCAGGAACAGCTCCTTATAGCAGGCTTACTTATACGGTAATCGGTCTTCCTTTTAATGGAGCTCCTCAATATTCAAATCCTAATACATCTAATGATCCTAACATTAAACCTGAGTTGAAAATTACTCAAGAAGTTGGTCTTGAAGCAAGTTTCTTCAAAAACAGATTAAGCGTTGATTTTACATATTATAAAACAAAATCCAAAGATCTTATTATTGCTCTTCCTGTTGATCCTGCTACTGGATTCTTATATAAGAGAATTAATGCTGGAGAAATGACTAATAAAGGTATTGAAGCAATGGTAACTATCACACCTGTAAGAAACGATAATTTTTCATGGGATTTAACTTGGAATTTTGCAAGAAACAGAAACAAACTGGTTAATTTATATCAGGATTTACCGACTTATGTTCTTACCAATGCACCATTTAGAGCCCAGTTAACAGCGCAGGTAGGTCAGGCATATGGTATCATCTGGGGTACTGATTATGTGTATGATGCGAATGGAAACAGAGTGGTGGATGATAATGGGTTTTATAAAGCTTCTGAGCTTAAATCTTTAGGGTCAATTCTTCCTGATTACAATATGGGCTTTAGAAATACAGTTAAATATAAATCTTTAAGTCTATCATTTTTAATAGATATTCAGCAAGGAGGAAAGTATTTCTCCACTACTCATATGTTTGGGATGAATTCCGGAATGTTAGAGGAAACGGCTTTGGGAGGGAACAGAGAAGCAGGGGTGATTCTTGATGGTGTTAAAGAAGACGGAACTAGAAATGATATTCTGCTAGATGCGCCAACATGGGGAGGAACTTATTATAATACAGTGGATGCACAAAATGTTTTTGATGCAAGCTATATAAAATTAAGAGATGTAACTTTAGGTTATGATCTGCCAAAATCACTTACAGGAAATGTATTTCAGGGTATTAGGATTTCAGCATTTGCAAGAAATTTATTTGCATGGAACTTAGCTAATAAAGGAATTGATCCTGAAAATACCTCTTATGGTTCGGGTAATATCCAAGGTATGGAAGGTGGATCTTTACCTTCAACAAGAATTTACGGGTTCAATGTTAATTTTAAATTTTAACTAAAATGAAAAAAATATTTTTAATATTATCTGTTTTAACAGTAACATTTATTTCAAATAGTTGTGCAGATAAATTCGATGAGATAGATATTAATCCCAACTCAACTGATAAGCCATTAAGTTACGGTATATTTAACGGTGCTAATAAAGAGTTAATGGATAATACAAGAGATGAATGGCAATCAGGAAGAATAGTATTGCCTTGGGTACAGTATTCTGCTCAGCGAGCCTATACAGAGGAGGATAGATATCAATATAGGTTATCAACAGGGGATGCATTGTGGAGTTTTTCTTATAGAGTAGCACAAGATTATAAACAGATTATAGATCTTAATACCGATCCGGCTACAAGTGTACAGATGGCATTATATGGTCCAAATAAAAATCAGATTGCAGCAGCACGAGTAATGTTATCTTATGTATTTCTTAATTTAGTAGATTCATATGGAGATATCCCATATTGGTCTTATGGAAATAAAGATGCTGACTTTCAGGCATTAAATATAGATACAACTTTGCAGCCTAAATTTGCAAGTCAACAAAAGGTATATGCTGATATCATGAAAGAATTAAAAGAAGCAGCTGCGATGATTGATGAAAATCAGTCTGTGTTTAGTAAAGGGGATAACTTGTTTTCATACTTAAATAATAATATTAGAACAAGTAAAGGAATTAAGCTTAAGAAATTTGCTAACTCTTTGAGATTAAGAGTTGCAACTAGAGTAAAAGGAGTTGTTCCTGGTGCTGAGGCACATATTGCTGATGCTATTGCTTCCGGAGTGATGACGTCGAATGCTGATAATGTGGGAGTAACTTATGAAAATAACCTTGTTAATCCTTCTCCTTTATATGATAATTTTAGAGTCAGATCAGATTTTTCTGTTTCTAAAACTTTTGTAGATCTATTGAAAGGTAATAGTGGAAATTTTGGTTTAGATCCAAGATTATTTAAATACGCTACAAAATCGAAATTGAGTGCAGCAGAATTGGCAGATGGTACTAATAAATCACTTAAAGATAGAATTCTTGATGGTTCAATTACTGAATCTACAGATCCTAATGATTTTAAAGGTATGCCTTATGGAGTTCCTAGCTCTTTAGCTCCTAGCCAAGCCGCAAGTTCAAACTTTTTTAGCAAGAATATTTTAAAGCCAGATTATACTGAAATTTTAATGGAGTATTCTGAAGTTGAATTTTTATTAAGTGAAGCAAACGGTTGGTCACAAACTAATTACGTAAACGGAGTAAAGGCATCAATGGAAAAATGGGGAGTAAATGCAGCAACAATTAGTAGCTTTGTTTCTGCCTTACCAGCAGCTTCTAAAGCAAATGTTTTAACTCAGAAATATATTTCGTTGTTTATGCAGCCATATGAAGCATGGGCAGAATATAGAAGAACAGGATATCCAAACATGCTATTGTTACCTGGGCAGACTGGTACTCTTAATGTAGCTTCTGGAGGTAATACAACTTATACTTTTACATCTCTAATTGCAGGACTGACTGATTTGCCTACAAGATTATTTTATCCAACAACTGTACAAACATTAAACACAGCGAATTATCAAGCTGCATCTAATGCTATTGGAGGAGATAAAATGAATACAAAACTAATTTGGGATAAAAACTAGCATGTATTTTAATAATATTCATGTGATACCGCCTTCGGGCGGTTTTTTTATTTCCGTATATTTGTAACTCAGATTTTGAGCTGAAACACACTTTAAAAATGTATCAGTGATAAGCATTAAAAAGAGAATTTAGAAACATGAATATTAAAGATATTATAGAAAAAAAACTTTCAGAAGTCATTTTAAACGTATATCAGTTAAAAGACATTAAGTTGGAAGTTCAGGAAAATAAAACGGAATTTGAGGGAGATTTTACTATTGTCACTTTTCCGTTGGTTAAACAATTGAAAAAAAATCCTGAGAGTATCGGGGTTGAATTAGGTGAAGCTTTGACAGAGCAGACAGAGCTTTTCGAAAGCTTTAACGTAGTAAAAGGTTTCCTTAATGTAAAGGTAAAGAACCTGTTATTTGTAGACAATTTCAGATCCGTAACCAAGAATTTTTCAACTATAGAAAAGAAAAATGCTACGGTAATGGTAGAATATTCTTCTCCGAATACCAATAAGCCGCTACACTTAGGACATATCAGAAATAATTTATTAGGTTTCTCGGTAGCCCAGATTTTAAAAGAAGCGGGATATGAAGTAATCAAAACTCAGATCATCAATGACAGAGGTATTCATATCTGTAAATCTATGCTGGCCTGGGAGAAATTCGGACATGGAGAAACTCCTGAAACTACCAATACCAAAGGAGACAAATTTGTAGGAAACTATTACGTAGAATTTGACAAAAACTACAAAAAAGAAATTGCAGATTTAGTAGGCCAGGGTGTAGGAGAAGAGCAGGCTAAAAAAGAGGCTCCGTTGATGAAACAAGCTCAGAAAATGCTGTTGGATTGGGAAAATGGTGATGAAACAGTAAGAGCGCTTTGGGCAGAAATGAATTCTTGGGTTTATAAAGGATTCAATGAAACCTATAAAAGATTAGGCGTTGATTTTGACCAGGTTCAATATGAAAGCAATACCTATATTTTAGGAAAAGATCTTATTCAGGCTGGATTGGAGAAAGGAGTTCTGTATCAAAAAGAAGACGGTTCTGTTTGGTGTGACCTTACTGACGAAGGGTTAGATCAGAAATTATTATTACGTTCAGACGGTACCTCAGTCTACATGACTCAGGATCTTGGTACAGCTGTGGAGCGTTTTAAGCAAAATAATATTCAGAAACTGATCTATACTGTAGGAAACGAACAGGATTATCACTTCCAGGTTTTATTTAAAATCCTGAAAAAATTAGGATATGAATGGGCAGAGCAGTTGTTCCACCTTTCTTACGGAATGGTAGAACTCCCTGAAGGTAAAATGAAATCCCGTGAAGGAACTGTAGTAGATGCAGATGACCTGATGCAGGAAATGTATGAAACAGCAAAATCTAAAGCTCAGGAATTAGGAAAAATGGAAACCCTTTCAGAAGAAGATAAAGAAGCATCTTATGAAACAGTAGGATTGGGGGCACTGAAATATTTCATGCTGAAAGTAGATCCTAAGAAAAAGATGTTATTTAACCCTGCAGAAAGTATTGATTTCAACGGAAATACAGGTCCGTTTATTCAATATACTTATGCGCGTATTCAGTCATTATTGTCTAAAGCAGGTGCTTTACAGACAGAAACTGCTGATACTGAATTGAATCAGTCTGAAAAAGAATTGATTATGCAGCTGGCCAACTTTAAAACTGTAGTGGCTAAATCAGCAGAAACATTAAGCCCTGCTTTAGTAGCAAATTAT
Source organism: Chryseobacterium candidae (assembly GCF_004916905.1). Taxonomy (GTDB): domain Bacteria; phylum Bacteroidota; class Bacteroidia; order Flavobacteriales; family Weeksellaceae; genus Chryseobacterium; species Chryseobacterium candidae. Next base: position 84,316 of record NZ_SDLV01000031.1, on the reverse strand, counting down.
GTATATGATCTTGTGAAAGCATACAACTCTTTCTATCAGAATAATCCTATCCTGAATCAGGAAGATGAAAATGTAAAACAATTCCGTTTAAATATCTCAGATATCGTAGGAAAGACGATCAAAAAATCGTTGGAACTCCTGGGAATCGGAACAGTAAACAGAATGTAAAAACAGAAAGCCTCCTGAAAAATTCGGGAGGCTTTTTTATATATGAGAATTAATAATCTCGTATCAGCGTAACCAGAATCCCGAAACCCGAGTTTATGTTTTGTCATTATCCTGTCCATGCATCTGTTTCAAACTATCTGCATACAATTTAGCAGGAGTCCATCGTGCATGTTTGGAAAGAATCACTTTATAGCCTTTTTTGTAGGTATACACTTTAGTGAATTCTGCGCCGAAGAATATCAGCATACAGGAATAATTGATCCACATCATTATCAGAATAACCGTCCCGGCAGCTCCGAAGGCTGAAGTAGGTTTTATCTGATTAAAATAAAGACTTAATAAAAATTTTCCGAGTGTAAATAAAACTGTAGTCAGGAACGCTCCTTTCCATACCGGTTTCCAGCTCACCAAAACATCAGGCAGTACTTTAAACATTAAAGCAAACAAGAGCATGACAAGGCCAAAACCTACGGCAAAATTTACGGTTTCTACCAGCATATAGGTTTCAAAGCCAAAATATTGGGTGATAATCGTATTAAAAAGACTAATCAGAGAAGACAAAACCATGGTGATCATCAGAAGAAATCCCAGAATAAGAATCATTCCTAAAGAATTGGCTCTGTCTAATAAGAATTTGACCAGTGCTTTTTTGGGGGCAGCTTCTACTTCCCAAAGGGTATTTAACGTATGCTGTAGTTGAAAGAAAAGAGTAGTAGAACCAAAAACCAATGATCCTACTCCCACAGCTTTCATAAAAACATTCTTTTTGTCAATCAAAGCACCTGCGAGCATCCCCTCAATACTTTTAGCCACATCCGGGCCCATAATCCCGCTGATTTGCGTGCTGATCTGTCCGCGGATAGCTTCTTCGCCGAAGAAATTTCCAAGTACCCAGATGATAATGATTAATAATCCCGGAATAGAAAAGATGGCATAATACGCAAGACTTGCTGAATCTTTTGATGCAGAAGAATTGTTCCATTCAGTAAACGTATCTTTCAGAACTTCCCAGAAGAATTTAGCTGTTTTGATCATATTAAAAAGGATATCCGATGGCAATATTTAGGACAAGATTATCTTTTCTCCAGTTTGAGTCTCCGAAATTAATTTTATCGAAGGCCCATCTGTCCCCTTTCTGATAGTAGGGAACTCTCAGTGGCATCGCAAGGTCAAGTCTCAGAATCAGGATAGAAAAATCCAGTCTCAGACCTACTCCAGCTCCCACCGCAATTTCATTTAAAAAGTCTTTTGAAAATTTAGCGCCGGGTCTCGTATCATCATCGTGAAGCAGCCAGATATTTCCGGCATCTACAAAAACGGCAGCATTTAAAAATTTATAAAGATTAGCACGGTACTCCGCATTTAATTCCAGTTTGATATCTCCGGATTGGTCAAAATAAGTACCCGGTTCCAGCGTTCTTGGATCAAAACTTCCCGGTCCTAATGTTCTCGCACGGAATGCTCTGATACTGTTACTACCTCCTGAGAAAAACTGCTTGGAGAAAGGAATATACTCTGAATTTCCGTATGGATAGGCAATTCCTCCGATAAATCTCGTTGCCAGTGAAGATTTTTCAGTGAACTTATGATAGAATCTGAAATCGTTTTCAATCTTTACATACTGGCTGAAAGGAATTCCAAATATTTTCTTTTCCTTATCTTTTTTTACATCGGCTCCTGTTACCAACCCTGTAATATTTCCTGCAAGATCAAGCGTCCCTTTATAATAAACGGTATTGGTCTTTGGAAGCATCGTGTTGGTGTAGGTGTAAGAATAGGTTGGTCCAAAAATAAGCTGTTTTTGTACAATTCTCTGCATGGCAGGATTTCCGGCAGATTTAGTTTTATATTCTTCCGTAACATTTGCAGGGGATACCAAAGTAATATCAATCACTTTCAGATCATGTTCTTTTCTGGCATTTTCTTTCCATAAATATCCGAATGATCCGGTGAAGTTATTTAAAGTATAATATTGTGTTCTGTTCTGGAATTCATATCCTAATGTAATGTTGGTTCTCGGAACAAACTCACTTGAAGAATGAAAACGGAATGGTGCAACAATTCTTGGAATAGAAAGCTGTGCATTCGCTCCTGCACGGAAAATATTATTGGCATCCTGAGATCCTCCCATCTGAAAATCAAAAGCGCCGAAGATTGCTGCCTTGAATTGTTCTGCCCCCCTGAAGAAATTTCGGTGGGTCCAGTTCAGATTAAGCTCACTACCTGCATAGTTCGCAGAGTTTGTTCTTCCCAACGCTTCCAGACGAAGTGACTGGATTTGTCTTGGAGTTAATAAATAATAAGCATCAAACTTATGGCTTAATGAATCTGAAACAACGAATTCATTTTTTACAAATTTGAAGACACCTAGACTGATCAATCTGTTCAGTGTCAGATTATGATTGGAACGATTGTAAAGATCACCTTTTTTGAAATATAAAGCTCTGTCAAAAATCTTCGGCTTAAATTTATGCTGAGGATCAATGACGTAAATATCATCAAAAGCGTATTTTGAAAGAGAGTCTTTATTCATCGGAATGCTGTATTTTCCCTCTTTTACATCCTGAATATTGTAATTGGGAAATACAATAACATTATTAATGCTGAATTGCTGGGTTGCTAAGTCAGGAGTATTGTCTTTCAGCTTTACATTAAGTTCTACTTTATGATTCTTGCTTACTGTACTGTCTGCCTGAACGATAATATTATCAGGATGGAAATAATAAAAACCTCTTTCTTTTAAACCATTATCAATTCTTTCTCTTTCTGCTTTGATGACATCCAGATCAAATGGCTTTCCGTTTTTAAGAAACGTTCTTTTCGTTAAACCTTGAATTTCCTGATTTACCAAGGTAGAATCCTTCTGGAACTTTACACCATCAATAAGATAGCGTGAACCTGGTCTTAAGGTATAAATAACCTGAGCCTTTTTATTCTTCGATACCGTATCATAAGAAGCTTTGGCATTGAAATATCCCTTGTTTTCAGAATAATTTTCAATAATATTTTTGTTGAACTCACGGTCTACATCTGCTAATAATACAGGCTTTTCACCCATTTTATATTTTAGCCAGTAATTAAAACCTTTATCTTTTTTGGGTTCTTTGGCGATATTATAAAAATACAGCTTAGGACGCATTCCCAAAAATGTTGAATTGGGTTTTGGGGTGAGATTAGCTTCCAATGCAGCCTGAAGATCTTTTTTTTCTTTTTTTGAAATCGTATCGTTTTCAATCTTTACCTTGGCTCCTGTATACAGCATCTGTCCTTCTTTCAAAAACCTTGTATTGCTGCACGAGACTACTGTGGATGCCATTCCGGAAACCAACAGATACTTACAATATATTTGGAACTTATTATTCATTACTTAAATTCTACCACTTGATTATTTTGATTCTTTTTTTGCTTCTTATCTTTGGATTTCTGGAAAATCTCCCGGAATTTATCATAATCCAACGTGATAATAAATCCTACACCTGTCTCTATGATCTGCCCCTGAAGAGCCACCTGATATTCGTCCTTACGATAAGCACGCAGCATATACCTTCCATCTTTGGAAAGACTGTAATCTACGGAAACATTACCCGCAATATTGGTCATATTTTCATTCTGACGTGCCTGGCCTTCCAGTCCGAAATTACTTCCTACCGTCACTTTTAGTCGGTCGTTCAGTAATTTTTTACTGATATCTACATTCAGATCGGTTCTGGTGTTTTTCTCTCCGCTGGAATAATCTTCCGTAGAATCCAGCCCGAAGTTAAGATCTACCCCTTTGATAAGTCCGGAAGCAAGATTATTCAACTGTTGAGAAAGGATCTTACTCACACTCTGTCTTGCCATGGTTTCCGCAGACATTCCGGCTCCGCTTTCAAATGGATTTTCGCCGATGAAACGGTTCAGTAGCAATAAAGCAAATACCTGTTTGTTCATTTCAGATTCCTGGGTTCTGAGCTGTGCGAGTTTTGCATTCACATCCTCGGTGACTGTTGATGCAACAGAATTATTTTTTTCATCAGTAGTAATGTCAAAAGAGAGTTGTGGTTTCAAAAGCTCACCTTTCATTTTTAATAAAGTATTGAAAGGAATTTTTTGTTTATACTGATTCATCAGTGAAGCTGCTTTTCCACTGAGTTGTTGCTCTAAAAGATCAATTGGCGGAGCTTCTGTTTTGTAGATGGCCGTAATATCCATTTGGGCCATAGTAGGTTCGCCTGTCCAGGTAATTGTACTGCCTTTCTGAATATCAAACTTACGTTTAAGCAAACTAACAGAAAGATCGTAGCTTCCTTTTTCCACCTGATAAACTCCTACTAACGTCATTTTTCCGGAAGGGTCAATACCACCGGTTAATTCTGCCTCTCCCTGAAGTTTTACAAAATCACCGTTTACTTTATCAATAATAATAGAGAGTTTAGCTTCTTTGCTTACTTCAATGTTGACACTCATGTCCATCCCTTTGATACGGCTTTTGGAGTTCAGAGAATCTGCTTTAATTGTTTTATTTAAAACCACCTGATCCTGATCCACAAATTCTACAATACCATCTCTCTCCTGTAAAGATGGGGAAGATTGAGGTAGCACAAAAGTAAAGTCCGTGTTGTCTGCTACATTCAGTTTTCCGTCTACTTTAGGGAGATCAAGGTTCCCACGGATATGAAGTCTGGCATCAATTGCAAGTACACCATACATCATGGCATCATTGGTCTTTTCAGAATTAACAACTTTAAAATCTCTGGCATTTACATTCAGATTGAAGGCAAAATCTCTATAAGTTTGAGTAAGCACCTGTCCGTCTACAACAAGAGCATTTCCGTCTTTATCTTTAATTTTGAATTTATCAAACTCAATTCCACGGCTGGTAAAATCTATTTCATCACTCAGATGTCTGAAGTCACTTCCTGTTTTCGCTATTTCCAGCCCTGCATCATTGAATTTTACTTTTCCTAAAATATTGGGTTGAGCAGCTGTTCCTGTGATTTTTAAATTTCCGGAAAGATATCCTTCCGTATTGGTAATGGCATTCATGGAAAACCCTTGAATACTCTTCATCTGAAGCTGATTGATCGCCATATTCAGGTCGAAAGTACTGGAAGAAGTATTATAATCCCCAAGGATTTTTACATCATTGTTATTTCCGGAAAGGGCAATGTCTGCATTTAAAATATTAGGTGAAGCATTGTTCACTTTTACAGCAAGATTTCCGACAGGACTTCCATACACAATTAAGTCTGAAATATTCAGATCAGAATTGAAAGTCATTTTTTTCGTTACATCCCGGAGCTGGGCTGTTCCGTTGATAGTTCCTCTTGCCAGAACCGTATCTTTTTTGATAAGTTCCGTAATGGTTTCAATTTTAAAATCTTTCAACGAAATGTTCAAAGGACTACTTGGGCTATTGCTTTCAGACTGAACTGCAATCTGGCTGTTTCCATTGGATAGGATGAAGTTATCTGCCAGAATCCCTTTATTACTGATCTGGATTTTGTTGTTCTCCGCAACATTCCAATCTGTATAATTGAGCTTTAAACCGTTCGGGTTAAGAGATATTTCGGTAATATCATTCAGTGATTTTGCATTTCCAGCAATCAGGAATTGGGTAGCGTCCTTCTCATCTTTTGTGGTGACATTGTATCGGATGGTATTGTCTGCCACATCTCCGTCAATATTTATTTTGTTTAAAGAAAAACTTGAGCTTTTCAAAGCAGCAACATTCAGGCTGTACTGCAATGCCTGATTTTCATTAGTAACTTTTAAAGCTCCTTTTTCAATCGTATTTTCACCGTATAATAATCGTGGAATCTGTCCGTCAATTTCAATTTTCTGAGAATCAGCATCATAATTTCCAACAAGATTAATGGTTTCAAAATCTTTCAGATCCGGAACAAATTTTCTGATCAGGTCATCATTTTTAATTTTAGCCGTAAAGGTAAAATGCTGCCCCGGATCTATTTTCTGTTTTTTATCCGGCTTCTGGAACTGATAATACTGATTAACGGTTTTCGTTAAAGCACCGAAAATCTGAGTAAGTTTGTATTTACCTTTCAGCTCTATATCTGCGATCTGAGAATTGAAAATAATCTGTGTAGAATCATTTGTGGATGAAGCTTTCAGATTGACCTCCTGTACCGGATAGACTTCTTTGGTATCTGAAAATGCAAAATCTTTAAGGTTTAAAAATCCATTCAGATTATTGGGGTCTAAGCTGGTGAAATCTCCATCAATTTTTCCGGCAATAATCATCGGTTTTTCATAGAAGCCAAGCTTGTTGACATCCAGTTTAATGACTTCTCCATTCACTTTTACCGTAGGATTTTTTTCATCATAAACTCCGGAAGCGGTCAGTTGTAAACTGGCATTAGGGTCTTTGGAATCCAGAATAACATGATAAGCTCCTTTATTGATTTTTCCGGTAAGATTCATGTTTTGATAACGGTATCCTTTGTAAACCGCGGAAGCAACATGACCTTTTAAGTCTGCATTGGCATTTTTAAAATCAAAGCTTTCTCCTTTGGCTGCAATTTGTGCTGTGACAGGACCGATATCTTTATTCTGGATAAGTTTTCCAACCTGAATTCCCTGCAGATTTGCCTTTACATCATACAATTCATGATTCTTTCTGCGCATGTCTACCTGTGCGATAATGGCAGCATTCCCCAAAGTAGAGTAGAGGTTAAGGTCTGTACTGACTACTTTAGTAGTTCCTTTTGCATTTCCTTTGATGCTGAAATGGGAAGGAAGCGAAATATTGGAAGGAATTGTATTTTTAGGGACAAGATTGAATATTGTTTTGGCGCCGGAAGAAAACTCTCCGATTCTCAGATCATAATATAACTGGTCCGGGTTCATCGCATTTTTAATTTTTCCGGAGGCCATTATCCTCAGCTGATCTAACCCGGAAACTTTCAGATCCTGAATGAAGAGATCATTCACGCTTCCTTTTACGTTAGCGTTTACGTTGAGAACAGCGTTCGGATATTTATTAAATGGAACTGTATTTTTTAACGTCGGAACCAGATTCAGTATGTCTGAGAATCCTATTTTTGAATCTTTGATATTGGCTGAAATCTTTACAGCACCTAAGTTTTTGCTAAGATCATTAATGGAGTTATAATTTAAAATAACTTCATCACGCAATATGGTTTTTGGTGTCTGAAGATAAAGATCTTTCAGGTAGGCTTCTTTTTCTGCATAAACAAAATCGGTATTGAATTTCTGGATATCCAGGCCTCTTCGTTCTTTGATTTCTGCCGAATTTACAGTTCCTGCAAAGGTATTATTCTCCATTTTAAAGCTTCTCACCTCCACATTCATTTTTGAAAAATGAAGGTGGTTGAAGTCCATTCCTTGTTGGGTTGGAGCAATAGCGGTGTTGTTATAATTGACCTTTACATCATTTAGAATAAGTTTTCCTAAAAGAAGTTTCATGGCTTTATCCTGATCGGAAGCTTTGGAAACTTCTGGTTCTTTTGTATTTTTCGGATTGGCATTCTGAGCAGGAAGATAAAGATTAGCATTGATATCTGCCCCTGAAAGAAATACATTGGAAACATTGTAAGCGTTATTTTCAAGATCAAGTTTATTAACCTTTGTACTCAGCTCTTTGAAGATAACCTTTGCGAATGTTTTCGTATTTTCATCCCCATAATCAATATCAAAATGAGTAAGCTTGATGCCTCTCAATCCGATATTCATAGGCTTCTTATCATTGAGAGAATCTACTTTTTTCTCTACTTTGCTGGCTACTTCTTCTACAAGGCCCTGCTTTAGCTTCAATTTTAATCCGTCAAGATTGATATCATTAACGGCATAATTGTTTTTGCTGAGATCAAAAGTTTTTACTCTGGTATCGAAAGATGTAAAGTAGAGTTGAATATCATTCTTAGACTGCTGGTCGTTGAATGTTACTCCAACATCTTTTAAATTAATTTTATCAAGAGAGATAATAAATGGCTTGGAAGGGCTTTCTTCCTTATCACTGGAAGCAAAAGCATCTATAATATAATCAAAATTGAATTTGCCATCAGGTTTCCTTACAACATTGGCGCGCGCTCCTTCCATATTAACAGAAGTAATATCTGCAGTAGAATTAAGAAGCTTCATCATATGAAGTCCTACATTGAGCTTTTTAACAGCCAGAAGAGTATCTACATCCTGTCCTTTGAGATAGAGGTTTTCCATGACAAGGCTGTTGGGAAATCCTATATAAACTCTTTCAAGACTTACGGGAGTTTTTATTTTTTTTTCCAGATAGACAACGAGCTTGTCTTTAATGAAGTTTTGAACGGCAGGAAGTCTTAAGCTCAGGATCAATAGAGTAATGAGAACCAATATCGAAATAAAGGTTATGGCAGTACGCCTTAAGAGTTTTGTGGTGTTGATTTTCAGTTTCAAATGCGAAGAGGTTTCTAACAAAGATAATAATACTATTTTATTTGGTCTTTGTTGTGGTACTCTTTGAGAATGCAAAAATCCTGCCTTGGCTGTCTTATTATGGAATTTTTAGTTTGTAGTTGTCAAGTGAATAGTTGAGTAAGACGAGCCAAGGCAGGGATTGTTATGCTAAAAAAACGCCCCCTTTTATCATTTTTTAATGTTGAAAAGGTTAGTTAGCAAAAATGAAATTCAAATGTTAGTAGTTGTTAGGGGGCGTGGCATGGTTTAATATGATAGATAATAATTTAGTTGTTTCCGTTTTCCCATTTCACTTCTTCTCCCTGAGGAGCTGCACCACCTTGTGCTGTTGTAATAGGAGCGGTTTCCTGATTGATGTGATAAATATAAGCGGCGATTTTCTCGGCATCTCTTCCGGTAATGGTTCCTTCCTTAATGAAAGGTCTCATAGTAGGATTGTTTGGAGAGCCGTTTTCAAGCATCCAGAATACATTTTTAAATAGGCTTTTTTCTTTAATATTAATCCAGTGAGTGTCAGTAAGATTGGGACCTATACCTCCTTTTCCTCCATCTCCGTGGCAGGTAACACAATTCGTTTTGAAAAGTTCCTGTCCTTCGGCGATGTTATCAGCACTGTATTTTGCAGATTCCAGATTGATCTGAGGGGCCGTTTTCTCATATTCAGCAATGGATGCTAACATGGTTTTTGTTTCTTTGGTGTACTCTGCATCCGGATGGGCATAATCTGTAAAAGAAAAGGCAAACAGATAAACTGCACAGAAAATACATCCGAACCAGAACAGCCCGATCCACCATTTCGGAAGAGAGTTGTCAAGCTCTGTAATTCCATCAAAACCATGGTCGATAAGAATATCTTTTTCTTCTGTAGCGGTTTGTTTTTTGAAGGCAGAGTTCCATAATTTCTGGTAGTATGGAACTTTTTTTTCTTCCAGATATTTTTTTTTCTCTTCTTCGGATAATCTGTTGAAACTTTCATTTTCCACCAGATCTCCAATAGAGTTCATGATCAGCAATAGGATAGTGGCTATTAATATCAGCGCCCAGAAAAAAGGAGAAGAAAAATATCCTGAATCTCCGGCGAACATTTCAAAGGCCATGATCGTTAAACCTATCGTAGTTGCGATATATATTGAAATGGGGGTTCTCGTTTTCATTGCAGTTTAATTTTAAATGTTACTCTACGCTTGCAGTCTGTACCTGTGTTGTTTTAATGTCTGTACCTAATCTTTGCAGGTAAGCAATCATCGCTACAATTTCTCTTTGTTCAAGGGGTACATAAGCAGATCCTTTTGCTGTTTTTTCTTTGCCCATCTGATCTTTTACATCTGTTGCTTCAGAATAAATTCTCTGTACAATTGCTTTGGACTGGTTGTCTGCCCACTGGTTGGCAGAATCTATCTGAGCTTTTGTATAAGGAACACCGAAGGCATTTTTCATCAGTTTCATTTTATCCACCATTTGTGTTCTGTCCAGTTTATTGCTGATTAACCATGGGAAGCGAGGCATGATGGAACCTGCAGAAGTAATTCTTGGGTTATACATGTGTTTGAAGTGCCATGAATCCGGGTTTCTTCCTCCTTCTCTTTGAAGATCCGGCCCTGTTCTTTTAGAACCCCATAAGAAAGGTCTGTCATAGATAAACTCTCCTGCTTTGGAATACTGTCCGTTTTTCCCTTCAAATCTTACCACTTCATCACGGAAAGGTCTGATCATTTGTGAGTGGCATGAGTTACATCCTTCACGGATATAAAGATCTCTGCCTTCCAGCTCCAATGGCGTATATGGTTTTACCGCAGTAATTGTTGGGACACTTTGCTTCAGTGACAACGTAGGAACAATTTCCACCAATCCACCGATTGCTATAGTGATGAAAGCTAATACAGAAAGGAGAGTAGGTGTTCTTTCCAACCAAAGGTGTATGCCTTCGCCTTCTTTTCTTGAACTACCGATATTGGCTAACGCAGGAGCCTCTGCCGGAACTTCTTTCTGGAATGAACCAGCTTTAATAGTTTTAATAACATTTACAACCATTAGGATAGCTCCTGAAAGATAGAACAGTCCTCCTAAGAATCTCATTTTATAGTAAGGAATGACAGCTGTTACAGTATCCAGCCAGTTTTTCCATAATAAGGTTCCGTCCGGGTTGAACTGTTTCCACATTAACCCCTGTGTGAATCCTGAAATATACATGGGTACTGCATAGAAAATAATTCCTAATGTTCCCAGCCAGAAGTGCCAGTTGGCCAGTTTTTTAGACCAAAGGGATGTTCTCCACATAATCGGTACCAGGTAATAAACAATTCCGAATGCCATGAAACCATTCCATCCGAGCGCACCAATGTGTACGTGCCCGATTACCCAGTCGGTATAATGTCCAATTTTATTTAATGATTTTGTTGCTAATAAAGGTCCTTCGAATGTAGCCATACCATAACATGTGACAGCAACTACGAAAAACTTAAGAATAGGATTTTCTCTTACTTTATCCCATGCACCTCTTAAGGTAAGAAGACCATTCAGCATCCCTCCCCATGATGGGGCAATAAGCATGATAGAGAATCCTGTTCCTACTGCCTGTGCCCACGCCGGTAAAGCTGTATATTGCAGATGGTGAGGGCCGGCCCAAAGGTATACAAAGATCAGCGACCAGAAGTGAATAATGGATAGTTTGTATGAGAATACCGGCCGCTGAGCTGCTTTTGGCATAAAGTAATACATAAGACCTAATACAGGGGTTGTTAATACGAATGCTACCGCATTGTGCCCATACCACCATTGTACTAATGCATCTTTTACCCCTGCATATACAGAATAGGATTTCCAGCTTGTGAAAGATAACGGAACTTCAAGGTTATTGAAGATGTGAAGCATAGCTACAGCAATCCAGGTTGCCAGATAGAACCAGATTGCTACATAAAGGTGTCTCACTCTTCTCTTAGCAATAGTTCCGAACATATTGATTCCGAAAATGATCCATGAGAATGCAATTAAGATATCGATTGGCCATTCATGTTCGGCATATTCTTTAGAAGTATTGATTCCCATAAGGAAAGTGATGACTACACTAACGATCATCAGCTGCCAAGACCAGAAGTGAATCCATGAAAGAGTATCACTGTACATTCTGGTTTTAAGAAGCCTCTGCATACTGTAATAAGCACCGCAGAAAAAGGAATTACATACAAAAGCAAAAATGACAGCACTGGTATGAAGCATTCTGATTCTTCCGAAGCCCATGGCACCTTGAGTATTGATCAGTCCCTGAATATTACCTGAAGCTAAGCTTTTAATAGTTGTATCATCTGTACCGAATAAAAATTCAGGCAGTTCAGGATAAAAAAGCATCAATGCAGCTGTAAGCCCCAGCAGAAATCCTACAAGTCCGAATGCGATAGTCGCATAAAGGAATGCTCTGACAATATTATTGTCATAATTAAATTTTTGCGTCTCCATAAATTCCAATAGTGTTTACCGAAGTGATATTTTCTCTGAAAAAAGACGTATTTTTAAGCCTTTTCTCTATTGAAAATAAATATCATGTAACGTGTGTAATGTTTTGCCAAAGGTATTTATTAACTTTGTTAGAGGCTAATAGATAATCTTCTAAAATATACCGAAAACTACTAAAACGAAAACGATGAAAGTATGTGGACAAAATATCAGGAAAATACGTAGGAGCAGAGATCTTACGCAGGAATACATGGCTTTTGAAATGGGGATTTCCCAAAAGGCATATTCCGATATTGAGAATTCCAAGGTGAAGATCAACCTGGAAATACTGACTAAAATATCCGATATTTTAGACATCAAGCCCTCTGATATCTGTAGTATTTCGCATAAGTGCGGAACTGATGGATATGAAGATAAATACCAAAACCTTTTGGAATACATGAAAAAAAATGATATTTCAATTCCGAAAGAATTTTTATAGACCTTTCTTAGATAATTTATAAAGGAATGACCTCTTTCAAAAATAGAAAGAGGTCATTCTTTTGATATAGAAGGAGGTGAATTATTTAGTATTGATAGGGTAAAATACAATCTTAACTACACTTATTAAGAATGTTTTTGTAATTGTATTTAAACTTTATTTATAATGAAGTAAAAAGAAAAGATGCGGATGAGTCTGAATTCTCAATTTACCCCATGCAATGTGAATTTCTCTGAAAAGTTTTTATATATTTAGCGACCGAATAATTCATTCAATGAGCAACGAAAATAAAACAGGACAAAACGAGACTTTAGTTAGAGGATTAACAAATCGACACATACAATTAATTGCCCTTGGAGGAGCTATAGGAACAGGGCTGTTTCTGGGAATTGGGCCAGCAGCAGTACTGGCAGGACCCTCTGTAATCTTAGGGTATGCTTTAGCAGGAATTATAGCCTTTTTTATTATGCGTCAGCTGGGTGAAATGGTAGTTCAGGAACCTGTTTCGGGAAGTTTTAGTTACTTTGCCTATAAATATTGGGGAAATTTCCCGGGATTTGCTTCCGGATGGAACTACTGGATTCTCTATATTCTGGTAAGTATGGCGGAACTTACCGCTATCGGGCATTACATTCATTTTTGGTGGCCGGAAATACCACTCTGGGTCTCCAGCTTATTCTTCTTTGTGGTAATTAATGCGCTTAACCTGGCTTCTGTAAAGGTATACGGAGAAACAGAATTCTGGTTTTCCATCATCAAAGTAGTAGCTATTATTGCGATGATTATTTTTGGAGTCTATCTTTTAATAAGTGGAACAGGAGGAGAAAAAGCAAGCATCACTAACCTTTGGAATGACGGAGGTTTCTTTCCCAAAGGATTATTTAATAAAACAGAAAACGGATATTCAGGATTATTTGCAGCAATGGCGATGATTATGTTCTCGTTCGGAGGACTTGAACTTATCGGAATTACAGCGGCAGAAGCCAAGAACCCGGAAAAAACTATTCCACAGGCAACCAATCAGGTGATCTACAGAATCCTTATTTTTTATGTAGGTGCTTTGGTGATTTTATTTGCATTGAGTCCCTGGAGAGATATTACAGAAGGATCAAGCCCTTTTGTAATGGTATTCCAGAATCTGAACGGACTTGAATTCAGTCTTTTTGGTAAAGTAATTCAGTTCAATACATTAATTGCGAATGTTCTTAACCTTATTGTTTTGACAGCCGCTTTGTCTGTTTACAACAGTAGTGTTTACAGTAACAGCAGAATGCTTTTCGGATTGGCTCAGCAGGGAAATGCTCCCAAATTCCTGAAAAAACTGAATAAAAACTCAGTTCCTACCAACGCAATCATTATTTCATCATGCTTTGCAGGGATTTGTATTATCATTAATAAATTAGTTCCGGAAAAAGCATTTGAATATTTAATGGCTTTGGTAGTATCAACATTGATCATTAACTGGCTGATGATATGTTACACGCATTTAAAGTTTAAGAAATCAATAAATGCAGATGGAGTTCAATCCAAATTCCCGTCTATATTTTATCCTATATCCAACTATATCTGTATTGCATTTCTGGTTCTGATCTTAGGGCTTATGAGCATTACAGGAATGGAAATTCAGGTAATTCTTATTCCGATATGGATTGGCTTTTTGTTCGTGATGTATAAATTGTACAAACCAAAATAAAAATATAAAACAGATCTATACATATTTTGGAAAGGTGAAAATCAAATGATTTTCACCTTTTTTTCTGAGGATCTTTTGATGGACTTTCTAAATAAGGAAGAGATAAAAATCATTGGATGAGTACTTCCCATTTTCGCTTATTTTTTGTATATTGGTAAGAGGTTATATTTCAAATTCAGGTGAAAAAAATACAATCTGTTTGCAATACCTGCGGAGAAGCCGAAAACCGTTACAAAAAGTAGGCAAAACCAAAAAAGACACCTATGGCCAATTTATTTCAAACCCTTACCAATACCGTAAAACATTGGTATATTCCATTAATCTTCGGGATTATTTTCCTTATCTGTGGTTTTTATGTATTCAGTGTGCCTTTGGCAACATATGTTACACTCTCAATTTTTTTCAGTGTTTCCTTTTTATTTTCAGGAATAACAGAAATATTCTTTTCCTTACAAAACAGTAAATCGTTACAGGGTTGGGGCTGGTTTCTTGTAAGTGGATTATTAACAACAGCAATAGGAGTTTACCTAATTGCAAACCCTCAGATTTCCATGACGGTACTTCCGTTTGTAATCGGATTTACTTTGCTGTTTCGTTCCTTTCAATTACTGGGCTTTGCATTTGACCTGAAAAGCATGAGAATAATGAGTTGGGGAAATGTAGCTTTGGCGAGTGTAGGAGGCATAATATTTTCCCTGTTGCTGATATTCAATCCGGTATTCATAGGAATTTCACTGGTTACCCTTACTGGTGTTTCTTTCATCTTCATGGGAATAGCTTCCATTATGCTGGCTTTAGACTTAAGAAAAGTCAAAAAAATTCCGGGAAAAGTAAGTCAGGAATTAAGGGATAAAATCAAATCAATACAGGAAGAAATTGATGAGCTTAAAAAATAAATAATATGATGATTGTATTCCTTTACTCAAATAACTATATTAAATGAAAGTTGGTTTAAAAAAACTATTTACCTTAAGCCTCAATTCGATTAAAGTATGAAAATATTTGTTTTTTTTAGCTTTTTAATCTTGGTGTCTTCATGTGTGGAACCTGATTGCAATGATGTGAAAAAAGCGTTCTATCCTGATGAATATAATTTGATTGTCGGAGAAGCAAGTATAGATAATTCCTGGATCAAAATTATAGGTTATCATCCTATAACTTATAAAAAATCAAATATTATGGTGCACAATAACTGGATTGATGATTATAATGAAGTGGAAGCAGGAGATACAATAATTAAGAGAGCGGGAAATCTAGAACTTGTCATTCATAAAAAAGATACAATTATTAGACATGATTGGTATTGTAAAGGAAAGCCTTATAAGTAAGTTTAATACTTGCTCTAATATTATCATCAAATTAGATAAGAGTGGAAGAAATTTCACTCTTATTTTTTTCATTTTATAGCTTTTTTGCCTACTGAAAATGAAACTTCAACTTTATAATCTTAATTTAAAAGATAGATTATTAAACTAGAAAACGCTTTCCCCTGCGATCTAGTTCAGAAGAGGTGAAAGACGGAACATTTTTCTTTTCAGATCAGCTAAACTTTTTCTTTTCCCAACTTTTGTGTTTGATTTACTAATTTTAGAATAAAAAACAAAAACCATCCTTTTTAAGGATGGTTTGTAGACTCACAGGGATTCGAACCCCAGATGACTGAACCAAAATCAGTAGTGTTACCGCTACACCATGAGTCTCTGTTTGTTTTAGTGGTGCAAATTTACAGCTTTTTTCTTTATATACAAGAGGTTTTTGAATTTTTTTTTAAATTTACTGTAGAATTTATTTACAGAAAACATGCTACTAGACTTCAATAATCTCAATATTAATCAATTATCATTCTCTACGGAATTTGAAAAAAAAGTGAAAATTTTTCTGGAAGAATGGTTTTCAGAAAAAACAGAAGTAAATGTCCAGACTTCGGGTTCTACCGGAGTTCCGAAAATTTTTGAAATTGAGAAAAAAAAAATGATCAATTCCGCAGTAATGACCTGTAATTTTCTGGGATTAAAAGAAGGGGATACCGCATTACTCTGCCTGCCTGTGGAATATATCTCCGGGAAAATGATGATTGTACGTTCCATAGAAAGAAAACTGAAGTTAAAAATTACTGATCCTTCTTTAAAACCGATGGAAAATCTGGATGGAGAAATAGACTTTTGTGCCATGACACCCCTTCAGGTGGAAAACTCTCTGGAAAAGCTTCATCTGATTAAAAACCTGATCATTGGTGGTGCTGCCGTCTCAGAAAGTCTGAAAAGTAAAATCCTGCAAATGAATCTTAGTCCTTCAAATCGTATTTTTGAAACCTATGGAATGTCTGAAACCCTTTCCCATATTGGCTTAAAGCAATTGATGCCGGAACAGGAAGAGTATTTCACCGTTTTTGAAAATGTAAAAATCTCTTTAGATGACAGAGGCTGTCTGAAGATTTTTGCTCCCAATGTAAATGCTGAAGAGTTGCAAACTAATGATTTAGTTGAAATCAGAAATGATAAACAGTTTAAATTCCTTGGCAGGATTGATAATATAATTAACTCCGGAGGCGCAAAAATTTTTCCGGAAACCCTGGAAGCTCTGGTAAAAAAAGAATTCCCGAACGAAGCTGTATTTATGGGGTTGCCTGACGAAAGTTTAGGTCAGAAATTGATATTGATTATAGAAGGAGATGAATCTGATGAGGTGAAAAAGAAAGTTTCAGAAATATCATTTGAGAAAAATTTTCACAGACCTAAAGAAATTATTTTTGTGAGTGAAATTCCAAGAACTCCCAATGGAAAAATAAATAGATTAGAATTGTATAAAAATATAAACTCAAACCAATAGTCTCAGCTTTTGATTCTATTATTTTAAAATCTTAAAAACCATGAAAGACTTTTCAAAAGAACTCAGTTTCAAAACTTCCCGCAGCAGCGGTGCAGGAGGACAAAACGTCAATAAAGTGGAGACTGCAGTCACCGTACTTTGGAAAGTAGATGTATCAGAGTTTTTTAATGAAGACGAAAAAGTATTGATTCAGCTTAAACTGAAAAACAGGATCAATGCAGACGGTTTTTTATTCCTCTCAGTTTCTGAAAGTAGAACCCAGCTCATGAATAAAAATAAAGCCATTGAAAAAATACTTGAAATGGTAAACAAAGCTCTTGTTGTTCCCAAAAAAAGAACAGCAACCAAGCCTTCAAAAGGACAGAAACAAAAAAGGCTGGATAACAAGAAAAAGCTTTCAGACAAAAAAGAAAACAGACGTTTCAGATTTTAATTAGTTTTTCCATAAAAAACTTTATTTTTGTCGGAAACTTTAAAACCATGATAAAAAAATTAATCGTAGTTGGAGTGTTCTCAATCTCCACTTTATCTTTCGCTCAGAAATTTTCTATCAGGCCTTCCGTAGGATATGCATGGAGAACAGCAAAAACAATTTCCGGCCTTAGCAGGGAAGAAGAACAATATGTAAAAGGTCTTAAAAACGGACTGAACTTTGATATTGCGGCCCATTATGAAGTGAAAAACGGTCTTGCGTTTGGACTGAAGTATTCTAATTACAGTGCGTCCAGTGACGGATTTTTACTTGGAAATGTCAACGGAATGCCTGTCTCTGTTCCTGTAACAACAAAAGATAATATTACATTTTTCGGTTTCTCCGGACTTATTTCAAATAACCATCTGTCTACCAGACATAAGGTATTTGCAGATATCGCACTGGGAGTACTATCTTATACTACAAAAACAGGATCTGTAAAAGGTACCGGAAGTACGTTCGGGGCAGAAGTTGATTTTGGATATCAATATCAGGTAAGCAAGAATTTTCTGATTGGGCCAAAAGTAGGTTTAAGCGGCGGTACTCTGAATAAAATGAAGATAAACGGAGTTACCTATAAATTTGATGATGATCAAAAAGAAGGTTTGCACAGAGTTTCTTTAAGTGCAGCCGCTACATTTCGTTTTTAAGCCGTATCTTTGTTAGAATTAATAATAATTGATAATGACAGCAACAATCTTTTTATCTGCAGAACACCGCCGGTCAGGATTGCTGCTGTCTTTACTTTATCTTCATACAGATTCTTTTCTGAAAAGTTCTAAGGACTTCATTATTTAAGCCCTGTCAGGATCCAGGACAGGGAATCATCACGAATTTTATTTATCGCTTTTTGTAGTTTTCCAGAGAAGAAGGCTGTTATATGCCTGGATTCTACTTTGGATCATCAGGGAATAACTGCATTTAATTTTTTTAAAATGAAGAAAATGTCTAATCATATTATTGTAACCACCGGAATTTATGATGCTATAAAAGATACACTGAGAAGAAAAAAAGTGAGCATCGGAGAAGAAAAGAGATTAACTGAAGAACTTAGAAAGGCAAAACAAGTGTTGAGAAGAGATCTTCCTGCAGATATTGTAACGGTTGAAAGAAAAGTAACATTAAAAGACCATACCTTAGATTTTGAACACGAGTATATTTTTGTGGCATCTAACAAAGAAAAACTAAAAAAGAATAAGCATTCCATACTGTCGGAGATTGCGCTTGCAGTAGTAGGGTATAAAGTAGGAGATATCATCAACTGGCCTTTCAAAGACGGAGAAAGGAAAATCGAGATCCTGAAAGTGGAAGCCTGGGAAGGATAAATCTCTTTGAATATTATTAAGTTGAATTACAATGAAAGCGCGGCTTATTTGGGCTGCGCTTTTTTATTAATATAACCCATCTTAAAAATTAAATGGCACAAGTTTTTTTATAAGTTAAAAGCTTTAAGGCGCTATGTTTGGGAACTCTTTGCATATTTTACAAAACAGCGTTGGAATTTAACAAATGATAAAAAATACTCTTCTATCACACTTTCTTCAGGTGCTTTAGCTTCATTCCGTTTTTAAGTTTTATCTTTGCAAAAATTAAAAAAATGAGCAAACCGATAACTGAATTCATAGAAAAGTATTACCTGCACTTCAACGCAGCTGCATTGGTGGATGCTTCTAAAGGATATGTTGCACATCTTAAAGATGGCGGAAAAATGATGATTACTTTGGCAGGAGCAATGTCTACTGCTGAATTAGGAAAGATTCTTGCTGAAATGATCCGTCAGGGAAAAGTGGATTTTATCTCTTGTACAGGGGCTAACCTTGAAGAAGATTTAATGAATCTTGTAGCACACTCTCACTATGAAAGAGTTCCTCATTATAGAGATTTAACAGCTCAGGATGAGTGGGATCTTTTGGAAAGAGGCCTGAACAGAGTTACAGATACCTGTATCCCTGAAGAAGAAGCTTTCAGAAGATTACAAAAACATATCGTGGAGATCTGGAAAGATGCAGAAGCTAAAGGAGAAAGATACTTCCCTCACGAATTTATGTACAAAATGATCCTTTCAGGAGTATTGGAGCAGTATTATGAAATTCCCAGAGAAAACTCATGGATGATTGCTGCTGCAGAAGCCAACCTGCCAATCGTAGTACCAGGATGGGAAGATTCTACAATGGGGAACATCTTCGCTTCTTACTGTATCAAAGGCGAGCTTAAAGCCACTACCATGAAATCAGGGATCGAATATATGACTTACCTTGCAGACTGGTATACTAAAAATTCAGGAGGAAAAGGAGTTGGATTCTTCCAGATTGGTGGAGGTATCGCTGGAGATTTCCCTATCTGTGTAGTTCCAATGCTATATCAGGATATGGAAATGCATGATATTCCTTTCTGGTCTTATTTCTGCCAGATTTCTGATTCTACAACATCTTACGGTTCATATTCAGGAGCGGTTCCAAATGAAAAAATCACCTGGGGTAAACTGGATATTACTACACCGAAATTTATCGTTGAAAGTGATGCCACAATCTGTGCACCATTGATGTTCTCTTATATCTTAGAAAACGCTTAAGAATAAAAGTCTCACCAGAGATTACAATACCAGCGCTTCAATTCATTTGGAGCGCTTTTTTATTTGTTAGATTGCGTTTTCCAAAAATTCTTTACAAACATCTGTGCAATCCGTGGGAAAATAGAATTCAATCCAAAGAATTAACCAGCACAAAATAACGATACGCAAGAATTCCCTTTTCTATTTTTGTCAGCTTGTTAGGATCTTTCTTACTTAGCTTCGGAAGGACCTTTTTATTGATCACATTCAATAAACGGAAAAATGATTTTTTCATATCTTTATCTTTTAATGAAACATCATCGAGTTTGATAGAATTCGAAAATGATGCAAAAATATAGAAAACAGATATGGACGAAATTTTCAAACAACAGGTCTACGAAGTGGCAAGACTTATTCCCAAAGGAAGAGTATCTACATATGGCGCCATAGCAAAGGCTGTTGGTTACCCTAATCATTCCAGACATGTAGGAAAAGCGATGGGAGGATGTCCCAAAGATGTTCCTGCACACCGAGTGATTTCAAGCTCAGGAGTATTATCTGTCCCCGAATTTCAGCCTAAGCTGGAAGCTGAAGGAATCATTGTGGAAAATCTTAGAATAAAAAATTTCAGAAAACTCTTTTGGAATCCGCTGGATGAATTGTGAATTTCAAAGAATTTTTTTCACGCAAAGTTTTCTCTGAATATCGTAATATTTTTAAGAGAGCAAAGCCGGAATCCATTTCATTGATTCTTTCTAAGCGAATGTATTACTCAAAGCTTCATCAGCGACAATGTCGCAGCTCTTTGCCTCCTGAAATAAAAAACATTCGAATTACTATGCCTTTTGCGTCAAAAAACTCTTGCATCAATATTATACATCACAAAAAATGTCACTCCATAATTGAATAGGAGTGACACCAATATTTTTAAAGTTTCAAACTTTCTTACTTTCTTCCTCTCGGTAGACCTTTCAATTCTTCTTTCAGCCTTTCATTTTCTTCTTTTAATAGGGCAATATAGCTTTGTAGGTTTTCAATAATAGCCCCCGGAATATTATCATAATTATTTTGATTCGTAATAATTCCCGCAGAAGAAGATCTGTCATTAAATACAGGATGATCATTATTGATAATTACTGCAGGTTCATCTTCTTCATAAATGTCCTCAAACGGCACATCCAGAAAACGGGCAAGTTTGTCCCATTCATCTTTTACAATTCTTACATCACCGCTTTCTTTTCTGCTGTAATTAGATACATCCGTTGCAATAAAGTCAGCTACCTGCTGTTGGGTGTAGCCTTTCTGCTTTCTGATGAGACGTAATTTTTCTTTTTGCATGACCTACATTTTATACAAAAATGGCAAAAAAGCAGAAGCTATACAATAAAAAGCAGAAAAAATATGCGATAAAGAATAAGATTAAAGATAAAATGAAACTAAACTTAAAAACAGAAGTGTTATCTGATTTAATTGTTGAAAATTTTCTTTGCAGTGGTCGTTTATTTCATAATAACTTCTGATTAATCAAAGATAATGTCTTAAAGGATGAGATTTAAACTTCTAAAACCTATTAGGTTTGGATTAGCTATTTATAATTTTTATACTTTTTTAAACAAAAAAGACTGCTTCAAAATGAAACAGTCTCTTGTCAATTATTTTTCAAGCTGCTTATAGCTTCTCTGTATAAAATCTGTCAGGTCTTTTCCTTTCAGTAAGTTTTGGGAAAGCTTGGCCAGATCGAGAGCATATTTAATTAGATTTTCTTTCTCTTCTGTATTCTCAGTTTTTAAGATCTGATTAGAAAGCTCACTGTTCGAGTTTACCACAAGATTATACATTTCCGGGAATCCTCCCATTCCAAACATGCCGCCCCCGCCTGTAGCCTGCATTTCTTTCATTCTTCTCATGAATTCAGGCTGCGTAATCGTAAACGGAGCATCATTGCTGTCAAGGTCTTCCAGTTGCACTGTAAATTTTGAATCCTGAATTGCCTCTTCTACATTCTTCTTCAAAGACTCTTTTTCAGTGTCATTCAGTTTTGAAATAACAGGTTCATCTTTTTTGATAAGGTTATTAACGTGATCAGCATCTACTCTCGCAAATGAAATATTTTCTTTTGAAGTTTCCAGTTTCTGAATTACGTGTGAAATGATAGGAGAATCCAATAGCAGAACTTCGTATCCTTTATCTTTTGCAGACTGGATGTAGCTGTGCTGCTCATCAGCATTGGTGGCATATAATACAACCAGTTTGTTGTCTTTATCTGTCTGCATTGGCTTGATTTTCTCTACCAATTCATCCCAAAGGAAATATTTACCGTCTGTTGTAGGATATAAAGTGAATTTGTCTGCCTTTTCAGCAAATTTCTCTTCAGTAACAATTCCATATTCAATAACAACCTTGATGTCGTTCCATTTTTGTTCATAATCTTCACGGTTTTCATTGATTAAAGAAGCCATTTTGTCGGCAACTTTTTTCGTGATATAAGATGAAATTTTCTTTACAGCACCATCTGCCTGAAGATAAGAACGGGAAACGTTCAACGGAATATCCGGAGAATCAATTACACCTCTCAGAAGCATCAGGAAATCCGGAACGATTCCTTTTACTTCATCCGTTACAAATACCTGGTTTTGGTATAACTGAATTTTATCTTTGTCGATATTTAAATTGTTGCTCAGTTTCGGGAAGAATAAAATTCCGGTAAGGTTGAAAGGGTAATCAACATTCAGGTGAATATTGAATAAAGGTTCCTCAAACTGCATTGGATACAATTCGTGGTAGAACTTCATATAATCCTCGTTGGTCAGTTCGCTTGGAGCAATCGTCCATGCCGGAACCGGATTGTTGATAATATTGTCCACCTCTTCCGTTTCAGCTACAGCATCTTCAGGAGCATCTTCCGGTAAAGGAATTGTATGTGTTTTAGTCCCGAATTTAATCGGAACAGGCATAAATTTGTTATATTTTAATAGCAGTTCACGAATTTTTGCTTCTTCTAAAAATTCTACAGAATCTTCAGCAATATGAAGGATAATTTCCGTTCCTCTGTCTGTTTTGTCAGTAGTTTCTTCAAGTGTGAATTCCGGGCTACCATCACAGATCCAACGTACTGCCGGCTCATCTTTATAAGATTTTGTAAGAATTTCTACCTTTTCTGCCACCATGAATGCAGAGTAGAATCCAAGACCAAAGTGTCCGATAATTCCTGAATCCTTTGCAGAGTCTTTATATTTCTCCAAAAATTCTTCAGCTCCTGAGAAGGCAACCTGGTTGATATATTTTTCAACTTCTTCACCTGTCATCCCGATACCTTGGTCAATAATTCGTAAAGTTTTCTGGTCTTTATCAATTTTAACTTCAAGTTTCGGGTTTCCGTATTCCACTTTTGCTTCACCAATGCTTGTCAGGTGTTTTAATTTTAAAGTAGCATCAGTTGCGTTAGAGATTAATTCTCTTAAGAATATTTCGTGGTCACTGTAAAGAAATTTTTTGATAAGCGGGAAAATGTTTTCCACAGATACATTAATATTTCCTTTAGTCATCATATTTTATATTTTAATTATTCAAAATACTTCTCAAAAAAAATACCATGAAGAAGAAAGTGACAGAATGACATTTTTTCAGGCTGAAACAGTCTTGTTATAGAGATTTGTCAAAGAAATATCTTACTTTTAATTCTTAAAATATTTTAAAAATGAAGTTGAAATGTACAGTTTTTATGCTGCTCATCATGACCTTATGGGTATATGGGCAGAAGAAGCCTTTAGACCATTCTGTTTACGACAGCTGGCAAAATATCGGATCTAGAAAAATCTCAAATGACGGAAAATGGATTGCCTATTCTGTAGATGTTCAGGAAGGTAATTCTACCCTTTCTTTATATTCTGTTAAAAATAAAACAACAAAGAAGTTTGCAAGAGCTGCCAAAGTGGATTTTACCCATGATTCCAGGTTTGCTGTTTTTCAAATCCGCCCGCAGTATAAAGATATAAAAGCGGTAAAGGATAAAAAACTGAAGAAGAATAAATTAACGAAAGACAGCCTTGCTATTGTTGATTTCTTCAATGATAAAACAGAGAAAGTTCCGAATGTAAAATCATTTAAAATTCCTGAAAAGGCAGGCTCCTATGTTGCTTATCTTCTGGAAAATATAAAAGATAAATCTTTTGATGATGCTTCTGATAAAGAGGATGGAGATGAAAACAAAGATGAAGAAAAAAATGTAAAACCATTACAGCTGGTAGTGCGAAATCTATTGGATGGAAAAAGTACAACCTATGATAATGTAGTACGTTATGAGTTCAGCAAAAATGGGAAGCAGCTTGTCTTTGTAACAAAAAAACCGGACGAAAAAAAGGATAAAAAAGAGGGGAAAGAATCAACAGATGAAAAATCTGCAGATAAAAAAGATACAGACAAATCAAAGCCGAAGAAATATGCATTGCAAACCGTGCAGGTAGTTGATCTTCAAAAAGGAACGGTCAATAAAATTTCTGAAATGGAAGGAGATTTTTCACAGCTATCTTTTGACGAAGAAGGAAATCAGTTGGCTTATGTAGGAACTTCTTCGGCGCAAAATGACCTGGTGAAATTGTATCAGTTGTATTACTTTAATTTTAAAGCAAACAAAAAAGAAATTGTTACTAATGAAAACGCTCAGATGAAAAAGAATTGGGTAATTTCTGAAAACCGATTACCTATTTTCAGTAAAAACGGAAAACAGCTGTACTTTGGTGTTGCTCCCAAACCTATCGGAAAAGATACGGCAATGATTGCGAATGACCACGCGGTAGTAGATATCTGGAATTACAGAGATGATTATCTGCAAACGGTACAGTTAAAAGAATTGAAAAATGATCTGAAAAAATCTTATGCAGCAGTAATGCAAACGGAAAAACCGGACTTTTTTAGAAATATCGATGGAGAAGATCTGGACACTTTACGACTGGTAAATGAAGGAAATGCAGAATTTGCATTGGGAATTACGAGTATCAATAACAGAATTTCTTCACAATGGGAAGGTGCAACAAAGAAAACCTATTTTCTGATCGACAATAGAACGGGAGACAGAACTGAAATTATTAAAAATCTGAATGGTGCAGCAGCTGTATCTCCGCTTGGTAAATTTGTTGTCATCTTTGACAGAGAAAAAGGGAAGTGGTTGAGCTATAATGTGAAGACCAAACAAACTCTTCCGTTGAATACAGGTTTACCTGTTTCCTTCGTTGACGAGGAATTTGATATGCCGGATTTTCCAAATTCTTATGGAATCGCATCATGGACGGATAAAGATGAATCTGTGATTATCAGAGACCGCTATGATCTTTGGGAGTTTTTCCTAAATGGTTCAAAAAAACCGAGAAATATAACCAATGGATTTGGGCGTAAGAATAAAATAACATTTGAGACTTATGATTTGGATAAAGATATTAAAAGCATAAACAGAAAAGCTACAATTTACTTATCAGCATTTGATAATACAACCAAGGCCAACGGGATTTTCAAAACATCTGTTCAGTCAAACGCTGACCCTGTAAAAATTCAGATGGAAAATGTCTGGGGATACAGAACTCTTCAAAAAGCAAAAAATGCTGAAGCATATATTCTGATAAAAGAATCCTACACAGATTCTCCCAATATTTTTGCAACATCAGATTTTTCAGAACAACAAAAACTGAGCAATACAAATCCTCAGCAAAATCAATACAATTGGGGGACAGATGAATTGGTAAACTGGACAACACCCAAAGGAAAGACTTCTACAGGAATTTTATACAAACCGGAAGATTTTAATCCTAATAAAAAATATCCTATGATCGTTTATTTCTATGAAAAGCTTTCAGATAATTTAAACCGTTATGTAGCGCCTGCTCCCACACCTTCAAGATTAAATATTTCTTATTTTGTGAGTAACGGATATCTGGTTTTTACTCCTGATATTTCTTACACAGATGGTTTCCCGGGAGAATCTGCTATGGAATATATTAATTCCGGAGTTGAGAAGTTAAAGCAAAATTCGTGGGTAGATGGTACTAAAATAGGAATTCAGGGACAAAGCTGGGGAGGTTATCAGGTAGCTTATCTTATTGCCCATACTAATATGTATGCCGCTGCATGGAGTGGTGCTCCTGTTGTTAACATGACTTCTGCCTATGGAGGAATCCGGTGGACTTCAGGAATGAACAGACAATTCCAGTATGAAAAATCACAAAGCAGATTAGGGAAAAACTTATGGGAAGCACCCGATCTTTATATTAAGAATTCACCCCTTTTTACTATTGATAAAGTACAAACTCCGGTAGTTATTATGAGTAATGATAAAGATGGAGCAGTACCCTGGTATCAGGGAATAGAAATGTTTACCGCATTACGCCGTCTCGGAAAACCAGTATGGCTTCTGAACTATAATGGGGATGACCATAACCTTGTAAAGCGTCAGAACAGAAAAGATATTCAAATCCGCGAACAGCAGTTTTTTGATTATTATCTTAAAGGCGCTAAAGCTCCGGTCTGGATGACAAAAGGTATCCCGGCAACCCAAAAAGGAAAAGATTGGGGATTTGAACTGACAGATGATAAACCTAATTAAAAAAATTCCGGCGAAGCCTTTGGCTTCGCTGGAATTTTTTATTATAAAAGCAATGAAGAAGAAACTGACACAATGGCATTTTTTTATGATGGGTCTGTTGAGCACTTTTATTATATTTACCGCCAATTATAAATAACAGTATGGGAATCTTTGATTTTTTTAAGAAAAAGAATAACAGTCAGGAAAATGTAAGTACTCCGGTTCAGAAAATGGATATGCAGGAGGAAAAAGTAGTAGAGCAAATGGTGGAAGAAGTTGTAGAAACAACACAGGAAATCCCTTTACAGCCGCTAGAAGAGCCAAAAGTACATGAAGAATATGAAAAAATCAGGATTTATAATGATTATATCGTCTATTCTATAGCCCTTCAGCTAAGAGGTGAGTATACACCTCTTTCTGCTTTTGAAAAAGAAAATGGAGAGGTAGAAGGTTTTGCCTATATGGTAACTGAAGATGCCTATGCGATTTCTCCACAACAGGCGATTGCTCAAATGGAAGAAAAATTTGAAGGTGAGCTTCAGGGAGGTAAAATCAAATCTTATATGATTCTTTATCATTCTCAGTTTGATCATAACGGTAATCACATTCCGGCCATTCAGGAAGGAGAATTCAAGGGAATTTCACTTGCTTATCATTTTGCCGGTGATGAAAAGAAGAAAACAGGGTTGCCTTATATTTTCGAAAACCAAAATATCACCTATAAAGGTTTTGCAGAGTTCTCTCATGAAGAAAATAATGAGATCATGAATCATCAACTGATTGATGGTAAAAATTATTTTCCAAATACAGAAGGAATTGCGGCTCCTGAAACCACTAATGAAGCTGGGATTATCATCAGAAAATCGAATGTTCATAATCTTGTGAATACATGGAGTGGAGTTTTTGGACATCAGAATTTCCAGACTAAAGATTACGGACAGTACCTTAGCACAGTTTTAATGCAGTCTGCCGTTTCTGATCCTGCTGGAGAAGCCAAAAATAAAACCGAATTTCAAGATGTAAGGTTTAAAACCATTGTTACAGATGAATTGAGTACTATCATTCCTGAAGTGAAAACGAATTACACCCTGGATTTTGAAACCAGATCAATCAGAGAATGGGAAAATGCCCTGAATTTACAGGCGATTGTAGCAGGACCTGCCAGAGATACGTTTGGTGTTTGGTTCTTTGCCACAGATTATGCTGAAAATAGAAATACCTACATGACGCAGCCTCATCTGAAAGTAAATGTCAGCGGAATTATTTTCATTCTTGATGTTCACACAAATACTGATTTACCGGACGGGACTAAAATGAGTGAAGATTTCACTACCTACGCGCCAAGCCAGGATCTTCCTAATTATGCATGTTTTGACTTTATTGGGCAGATTGTAGACTTTAAGGAAACCGAATTGCTTGAAGACGGAAGCGTTAAAGGATATATCTTGAAACTGAAGTTGATCACAAATGAAGAGAATGAAGATTTCTTTACCATTGATGCTTTTGTGAATAAAGAGAATATGAGAATGGAAACACTTACAAAAGGGATGAAAGTAACCGGAGCACTTCAGCTGCAAGGTAAAATTGCTGAATAATTTTTAAAAAATATAAAAGCTTGAGGAGGTTGACCGAAAGGTCGGCCTCTTTTTCATTTGAGTTTTATCTTAAAAGCAAATGAATACAAGATTCGAAGGTGATCTTAAAAAGGCAAAGGGTTGAAACTTTGTTGCTGATGAAGTACTAAGTAATGCATTCGCTCAAAAGAATCAATGAAATTGGTTCTGCCTTTTGCTCTCTTTAAATTGTACAACTTGCAAATAAAAATTTTGCGTTAAAAAAAGCATGTGTGTTTAAAAAACAAAAAAGGCAATCCTAAGACTGCCTTTTCTATATTTTTCTGAAAATTATTTGTTTTTCATTTCTTCCTTGATCTTGTTTTCCAATTCTTCGGAAAGATCAGGATTGTCTTTTAACACATCTTTTACAGCATCACGTCCCTGACCTAATTTAGTCTCTTCGTAACTGAACCATGATCCGCTTTTCTTCACAATTCCCATATCCACAGCAGTATCAAGAATTTCACCTACTTTAGAAACTCCTTCACCATACATGATATCAAATTCTGCTTGCTTGAAAGGAGGGGCTACTTTGTTTTTCACAATCTTCACTTTCACACGGCTACCGATAGCTTCATCACCCTGTTTGATTGGTGCACTGGCTTTTCTGATATCAATTCTTACAGAAGCATAGAACTTAAGAGCGTTACCTCCGGTAGTTGTTTCAGGATTTCCGAACATCACACCAATCTTTTCTCTCAACTGGTTAATGAAAATCACGGTACATTTTGTTCTGGAAATAGTCGCAGTCAATTTTCTTAATGCCTGAGACATCAATCTTGCATGAAGACCCATTTTAGAATCTCCCATTTCTCCTTCGATCTCTGCTTTTGGAGTAAGAGCAGCTACAGAGTCAATGACAACAATGTCAATAGCTCCAGAACGGATCAGGTTATCAGCAATTTCTAATGCCTGTTCACCGTTGTCTGGCTGAGAAATGATAAGATTTTCAAGATCGATTCCCAGTTTCGCGGCATAAGTTCTGTCAAAAGCGTGCTCTGCATCAATGAATGCTGCAATACCACCTGCTTTTTGAGCCTCAGCAATAGCATGAAGGGTTAACGTTGTTTTACCTGAAGATTCCGGACCATATATTTCAATGATTCTTCCTTTGGGATATCCGCCTATACCTAAAGCAATATCTAAACCTAAAGAACCAGAAGGAATGACTTCAATGGTATTGTCTATAGATTCATCACCTAAAGTCATTACGGTTCCCTTTCCATATGTTTTATCTAGCTTGTCAAGCACTAAAGCGAGTGCTTTTTTCTTATCATCAATGTTACTCATCTCTATTAAAATAATTTCTCAAAAATACATAATTTATAGATCAAAAGCTAATATTATTTGTCTCTGAAAGCTGTTTTAAGAGTTAAAAAATGATAAAATTTTACTACTGATCTCATTCATAACGAAGCACATGCAGAATGTGGTATTAGTGCATTAAAAAAATAATAACTATTAATTAGAAAGGATGCTGGAAGCTGGAAGAAGGGAGTTATTGAAGCTTGTAAAATGTATTGAACTTAATTTATTACTTTTACTAAGTAAGAGGTATCGTCCAATAGAAACCTCCTGCCTCCATCTTCGGGCTTGCTGACTTATTATCCTAATGAAAATTTGAATTCTTAGTAATGTTAAGATAATCTTCCAGTACTTTCATCTGATCTTTATTTCCTCTTTGTATTCTGGATTTTCGACTGACAAGTTGATCATAAATTTTGTTGAAAAGTATCTTAGATTTTGGAAACAGCTTTCTGTAAGGAACTTCCGGAATCTGCAATCTTTTACAAACTTCATCATCCAGAAGAAACCAGGTACAGCAGACGTGCAGATATTTCAGATTTTTTCTCTGAAATTCAAATTTTAGAATAGGATTTTCCAGTGATTCATCTAAAAGAGAGTGAGCAAGAAGAACAGAATCTTTATCTGAAGGTGGCTGAACGGAAGTCCATAAATAAAAATATTCCGTTGCCTGTTTCTTATCATCAGGGAGGAGCAGCTCCGGAATTCCCAAAAGATAACCTACATATTTCCAAAGATGAAAAATTCCCTGTTCCTCTTCCATAGAAAAGCGATTTCCCAGTTTCTGAAGGCTGTGAAGAAATACCAGACTGAACCCGATATACGTTGCCATCATATCCCATGAATTGATAGGATCTCCCCAGCTTTCTGTATCCCAGTTTTTATAATGTTTTTTAATAGAAAGTCTTGCGTAGGAATGAATCAGACGGGTTTTTATCGCAAATTCATAACCTTTTGCATGGATTTCCAGTGCGTTGTACCGGGTAGCATTCACCCAAAAATCCAAGGTTTCAGAAAGACGCTTCACTGCCCCTTTTTTCAAAGCTTCAGTAACAATTAAAGGTTTGTTGAGGTAGGCATAATCATAACCACCAATCAGACAATAATCCCTCAGGGAAATCAAAGAATCAAGGTTGCTTCTCATACAGAGTTCAGCACCGCTTTTAAGTAAATTATAATCCAGCCATTCAGGAACTTTTTGCGTTTGGCCGAACAATTTTTTTACACTTTCAGGAACTGAATCTGTTTCAGAAACACCATTTCTGATGTAATGTTCAATCTCCCTGGAAGCTTCATGGAATTTTTTAGTCAAATAAACATTTTTTACCACTTCATCACCAACCTCATCGGTATGATGAAAATAAGGAGAAAATTTTTCAAAATGTTCAAAACTTACTTCTGCTCCGGAAAATTCTATAAGCTGCTTTCCATTACCATATTCCCAAAAGTTCCTGAAGTGAGGAGCATCTTTAAAACGCGGTTGTATCATGTTCATTCCTTTACTATAAAAATACAAGTTTTATGCTGAAATATGCTGGTGAGATTTATCAGCATTATGATTGATTTCTACAGATATCCCCATTCAAAGGTTTTTTTGATCAGCTCCGAGCTGTTTTTGCAGTCTGATTTTCTTAGAATATTTTTTCTGTGGGTCCGAACAGTTTCTTCCGAAATATGTAACAGATTGGATATTCTTCCTGTGGGGTATCCTTTCGCAATACAATTAATGATCTCAACTTCTCTTTTTGTAAAAATGACAGGGGTAGATTCAGTAGATTTATTGTTTTCTATCCACTGCATCTGGTGAAAATCTTCCCGTCCGTTAATGCCTGAGACGAGTACAATATAAGAATTTTGGTGTGTGATGTGTTCAATATTGGTATGGATGTTAACTGCCTGTAAAAGCCTGCCGTTTTCATCTTTATACGTGTGTAAAGCCTGATGATGAAACAGTTCATAATTGCCTTTTGAAGTTCTCATTCTGAAGCAGTAGCTGGTTTTCAGTTCCTGCTGATAATCAAAACCGTCAATTTCTTTTATTTTTTCTATAGACATTCTTTCGGCTTCCATCACAAATTCTATGTCGTCGGGATGAATGAGGTCTATAATTTCTTTCAGATGGACAGGATGTTTATGGAGACCATGTATTGCTAAAATATCTTCATCGTGATTACAGATGATAGTACTGTCTGTGAAATTAATGACATAATAATAGAATTTCCCGGGAGCAAAAATTTCTCCGATTATATTTTCAATGTTGGGAACGGGTAATATTATGCTGTCGTTCTGCAAAATTTCAGGATAGTCATTCCAGACCTTAATGAGGGGATGAGGTCTTTTTGCGTGGGTCAAATGTTTTTTCGTCATGGCTAATGTTTTCTTAAAAATAATAAAATTATGTTAAAAAATCACCCTTTTGTGGTATTTCTTGTGGCAGGTAAGTGTTGTAGCTTTAACTAAAAATAATGACCATGGAAACTTAATTTTTGGAATATCCTGTTTTCCTAAGCTTAGACAATTCAAAAACGTAATTTTAAAATTAAATATCATGAAAATTATATTTTGATTTTTATCTTGACTTAACTGAAAATATGTGATAAGTCTTAGTTCTTAATTAATAAATAATAACCTGAAAAAATAAGTGTCATGAATGAAAATCCAATCAAAATAGAGAATAACGGAGAATATGTGAAATTTAATATATCTCCTAATTATGAAAACAAAAAGTTATTTATTTCAACAAAAACAGAACTTCTTGAACAGGGATGGAAAATGTATTTAATGCATGGAATGAATTTAAGAGGATTGCCTCAGGATTTTGATCCAACTCCTGATATAGTAAAAAAAGACTTGGGACTTTGTAAGAATTTAAATAATGCAAGATTTGCACTATTTTCTCATGTTTCCCGCTTTTCAAATGGAGCTAAAAAAGATAGTTTACCTTGTAAGATTAAATATACATTAAAATTTGAAGTAGAAGATGAGGATTTTGAGAATGAATTCGTGGCTGAAAGCACTGCTCAGAACCCTTTTATATTTATTACATTAATAAAATTCATAATATCATGAAAAGAGGATATATTTTAAATCTATTAGTGCTTTTCATTGCATTTGCTGGTATAAAAGCACAAGATAAGGCTCTAGAAAATAATATTACAACTTTACAGCTTAAATCTTCTCCTGCATTTGTTGTATTAGGAGTTGAGCCAGAGAATATTCAGCGGCCTAATTCGCCAACTGATTTTCTCGCAAGTGTAAACTCAGCTGTTGTTAATGAAAAATTGCAACCTGGTTTTGCCATTGAAACTTCACCATATTATTGGGGAAAAAATAAGAATCAAAGTAATTATGAGAATATCGATTATATTTTTAGTAGCAACTATGGAAATAATCTTTTACGAAGCCTGACTTTTTCATTTGCGAGTTCGGCAAGTGATACTCTGTCATTTGGAGGAGCACAAAAGGGTACAGCATTTGGAGTTGGTATGCATTTGCAGTTAGTACAAGGGAAGCCATCTAAAAAAACAGTAAAAAAACTTACGGAATGGTATGTCTCTAGTTATAGTTCATTGGCGCTTATGCAGATTCTTGAATCCATCAATACAAGAGGAAGAATTGATGATCTTGATACCTATCTAGAAGAAGTTCTTTCCATCGGAAGTTTTAAATTAATAGAAGGAGAGCAGAAAAAAATCATAAAGCTATTACTTCGGCAGATGATTGGTAGTAATTCATTAGATGAAAATGATGTTGTGAGAATCAAAAGTGTTGGTGAAAACTTGAAACATGTGTCAGAAATTGTAGTTAATGATATAAATAAATATACTTTTCCTTTGACAAGAGAAGGATTCATGCTTGAATTTGCCATCGCTAATGCAAGTCTTGCCGTAGAGAGTCAATGGAAGCAGCTTAAAAGTGCGAAAACATCAATATGGATCACTCCCTCATACAGATTTAATATTAATAAAGATCAAGAGTCATCCGATTTTTTTGATATTATTGCCGTTTCAAGAATGACTTTTAATGCAAAGCAAACTGATGTCTCGAATTATTATGAATTTGGAGGTAAGTTACAATGGATTCATAATAGGATTAGTATTTCTGGTGAATATATATCTAGGTATCTAAGTGAAAAACCAGATACAATGTTAAAAAATCATACTTCTCGGACAGCCTTTTCATTTGCGTACAAACTCTCAGACAGTTTTACATTTCAGATGTCTGTAGGAAGTAATTTTGATGGTAATAGTACAACTTATTCTGATCCTGCAAAAATGTTTCTAGTTGGTGGCTTTAACTTTGGTTTTTCTAGTCTATTTAAATAGTTTTTACTGGATGAATATAAAAAAAAACGTCTCACAAAAATGTGAAACGGTTTTTTATATTACTTATTATCGCTTATAAAGAAGCAGCGTGTACAAGCATATCCACTAACTTGTTAGAGTAACCCATTTCGTTGTCATACCAGGAAACAAGTTTCACGAAGTTAGGAGAAAGCATGATACCAGCATCTTTGTCGAAGATAGAAGTTCTCTTATCTCCTACGAAATCCTGAGATACTACAGCTTCTTCAGTATATCCTAGGATACCTTTCAATTCACCTTCAGAAGCAGCTTTGATTACTGAACAGATTTCGTCATAAGAAGCAGCCTTTTCAATTCTCACTGTTAAATCTACTACAGAAACATCAACTGTAGGTACTCTGAAAGACATACCAGTTAATTTTCCGTTTAGTGAAGGGATTACTTTTCCTACTGCTTTAGCGGCACCTGTAGAAGAAGGGATGATGTTGTTTAGAGCAGCTCTACCACCTCTCCAGTCTTTCATTGAAGGACCGTCAACCGTCTTCTGAGTAGCTGTTGTAGCGTGTACAGTAGTCATTAAACCTTCTACGATTCCGAAGTTATCGTGGATTACTTTAGCTAAAGGAGCTAAACAGTTTGTAGTACAAGAAGCGTTTGATAAGATTTTGATATCATCAGTAAGTTCCTTGTGGTTTACACCCATTACGAACATTGGAGTATCATCTTTAGAAGGAGCAGAAAGGATTACTTTCTTAGCACCTGCAGTAATGTGTTTTGCAGCGCTTTCTTTATCTAAGAATAAACCAGTAGATTCTACTACGTAATCTGCACCAATTTCATTCCATTTTAGGTTGCTTGGGTCTTTTTCAGCAGTTACTCTGATTCTTTTTCCGTTTACTACAAGATCATTTCCTTCTACAGAAACTTCACCTGGGAAAATACCGTGTACAGAGTCATATTTTAACATGTAAGCCATGTATTCTGCATTGATCAGGTCATTGATTCCTACAACTTCAATGTTGTCTCTTTCAGTCATTGCTCTGAAAACAAGACGTCCAATTCTACCAAAACCGTTGATACCTACTTTAATTGTTGACATAATAGTTTGTTTTTATTAGATTATAAAAATAATTAGATTGCTAAAATTTCTGAAATCAGTAAAAGATCTTTATTGATTTCATTATGTTTTTTAATGGCTTCTTCAATTGGCGTGTACGTCAGATCGTTGGAACGCATTCCTGCCATTACATTGGTTTGTCCTTCCATTAATCCGGTTACGGCTCCATAGCCCAGTCGGCTTGCCAAAACCCTGTCTGCACAGCTTGGAGAACCTCCTCTCTGCATATGACCCAAAACCGCTACACGAATATCATAATCAGGAAATGTCTGTTTTGTTTTTTCTGCAAGTTCGTACACATTGGCTAGTTTTTCACCTTCTGCAACAACCACAATGCTTGATGCCTTTCCTGTTTTTTCTGCGTCCCTGAATTTCGTGAAAAGCTCATCAATACTGTCTTTTTTCTCAGGAATTAAAATATCCAGAGCACCTGTTGCCAATCCACTGTTTAAAGCAATAAAACCAGCATCACGACCCATTACTTCCACAAAGAAAACCCTGTTGTGGGAAGTAGCTGTATCACGGATTTTGTCAATGGCATCCATAGCAGTATTCAAAGCAGTATCATAACCGATGGTGTTATCCGTACCGAAAATATCATTGTCGATTGTTCCGGGAATACCGATTACCCTTATTCCGAATTCTTCATTAAAGATCTTTGCACCGGTAAAAGTTCCGTCTCCTCCAATACATACCAATCCGTCTATCCCAAGTTTTACGCAGTTGTCGTAAGCTTTCTGACGGCCTTCTTTTGTTCTGAACTCAGCGGATCTGGCAGATTTTAGAATCGTTCCGCCCTGGTTGATTATATTTTTTACGGAACGGGCTCCCATTTTCAGGAAATCATTGTTGATAAGGCCGTTGTAGCCTTCCCTCACTCCGTAGCATTCGATATTATAGTAATTGGCGGTTCTTACTACCGCTCTTAATGCCGCATTCATACCCGGAGAGTCACCCCCTGAAGTAAGAACTGCAATCTTTTTTACAGCACTCTCTTTCATCAAGTAAAAAATTTCGAACACAAATTTACAAAAACAAGTTCAGATTATCGTAGTAAGTTTCCAATAGTTTTGAATATAAATTATTAAAAGCTTCTGAAGTTTGCAGGCTTAAAAAAATATCGCGCAGTTTTCGTTTCCGCAGCATTCACGTCAAGCTCGTACCAGGGCGTAAAATAAGGGTTGAATGGATTGGAAAGCATATGAACCGACTGAGCCGGGGTGAATCCTTCACTTAATAAAAACAATCTTTCCCCTTTCTGATTTTGGCAGGCTCCGGAAATAAAAACGATATGTCCCGGACTTCCCGGTGTGATCAGAATATCTCCTGTTTTCAGATCAGAATTCCTCATTACCGGCTTTGTTTCTTTGTTTAATGAAATGGTTCCTGCATAATTAAAAATCAGATCCAGATAATTTCTGAAACTGTTATAAGAATCATCAAAGGCTGCAGTTTTTCTGAAACTAACAGAATTTCCATTCACCAAAGCTCTCGTTCCGTTTTTATAATCATTCCAGCTGAGAAGATCACCACTCGTAAAATGAAATTTAATTTCGTTAAATTTTTTCGACTTATAAAGATATTCAGCTCTCATGCGGATAGCGGCATCAGCACATTGCTGAAGATCCTTATTTCCGGTATCAATATCAAAAACAGCTTCATGAAGGTGCTGGGTAGAAATAGGAACTCCATCATATTTTAAAATCTGACTTCCATAGGGTTTCAGCTTAAAATTTTCAATAAAATGTCCGAAAGAACCGGGCTTTTCTTCAATCCATTCATATCCTTCCGGAGGAGAAAATCTTTCCCGGATGGTGTTTTTATTTTTATTGATTTTTAAAGCATTTTCTGAAATTAAATGCTCATTCTTATCTGGCTCCTCCAACAGACGGTCTGATGGCTTTTCTTTGATACAGCCTGTGAAAATTAAAAATACTGTGATTCCGGTGAAAATTTTTTTCATGCGTTTTTTTAGTTGACACAAATATCATTTTTTTTTCACAGATCTGTCACTATATAATCTGAAAATCTGCTAGTTTAATGACTCTTCGTTCTCAGGAATCAATAATTTTCCCCAATCATTCAATTGCCAGAGGATTTCCACAAGCTTTTCACCAAGCTCCGTCAAAGTATACTCAACTCTAGGAGGAAGTTCATTAAAAGACTGTTTGGTTAAAATACCATCTTCCACCATCTCGGCCAGCTGTTGATTCAAAACTCTGCGGTCTACTTTTGCAATACCGCGTAAAAACTCGCTGGGACGTTTTTTCCCTTCATTAATCTGCCACACAATAGGAATTTTCCATTTTCCACTGATGCTATTAACAGCAACTTCCAACGGACATATTTTATTTTCTTCAGCTTTTCCCTTTGTTTCCATAAAATTGACTTTTTTATCCCTATGGGTGAAAAATATGCGGTATTGCCTATTCTTAAAGGCTTTTAGACCTTTGTAAAAATAATAAATTAAAAATAATGAATCCACTGGCCATACAGATTGAGCAATTGAATCAGGAACTTTCTTCACAACTCCCGCAAGACATTTTAAATGCATTCGGAAACTCGGTTGAAGATTTAAAAACAAAAAATATGGGAGATAACAGTATTCAGGCTGGACAGCAGATGCCGGAATTTTCACTGCCTAATGCCTATGGTGAAAACATACATTCTACACAAATTCTTAAAAAAGGAAAAATGATTCTGGCCTTTTACAGAGGAAGCTGGTGTCCTTACTGTAATCTGGAATTGAAATTTTTGCAGGATAATCTCTCAAGATTAAAAGAAAAGAATGCTGTTTTGGTCGCCATTTCTCCTCAAAATCCTGATCACTCTCTTACAATGGTTGAAAAAAATAATCTTGAATTTGAAGTGCTGACCGATCATAATAATGATTTTGCAAAAAAACTGGGTATTGTTTTTCAGCTGCAGGATTTCGTATTACCTTATTATCAGAACTTAGGAATTGATCTTTCTCTTTTCAACAATAATAAAGAAAATACATTACCTGTTCCTGCTGTTTTTGTAGTGGATGAAAATAGTAAGATTGTATATAAATTTTTAGATGTAAATTACATGAATAGAGTAGATATAGAAGAATTAATACAGACATTATGACAGAAAAAAGAAAAGGAGCCCGATCCATCAAAGATATTCCACCGGATATTCTGGACCAGCTGAACAGGGGAGAAATTGAAACCGCCAACCTTACAGAATGGCTCGCTGTAGATCAAAGGCTGCTGCTGGAAAATCTGCTTTTGCAGAATGACCGCAAAGAATACCTGCTGCCTGTTTTAGATAATGTAGACAAACTGAAAAAACAAACTGTCAATTCTATTAATGAAACAATAGGAATTGGTTTGCTTAATCTTGCTGTGAAAAATAAAGATGATGAATTTCTATTGAAATTACCTGCTCATAAGGCAGATCTTGTTCGTTGCTGGGCTGCTTATACTATTGGAAGGAATAAGGATTTACAACTTAAAGAAAAATTAGATAGAATCCAGTCATTCGCTGTCGACTCTCATTTTGGAGTAAGGGAAATCTGCTGGATGACAGTACGTCCGGATATCGCCAGAAATCTTGAGGAAAGTTTATCACTTTTATCAGAATGGACAGTTCATGACAATGAAAATGTAAGACGTTTTGCCAGCGAATCTACAAGACCAAGAGGAGTCTGGTGTGAACATATTGATGCTTTAAAACAAAATCCCGGACTCGGACTGGAAATTTTGGATCCTTTACGATCGGATTCTTCCCGATATGTGCAGGATAGTGTTGGCAACTGGCTGAATGATGCCAGCAAGTCGCAGCCTGAATTTGTAGTGGAAATCTGTGATGAATGGATTAGGGAAAGTCCTACAAAAGAGACGCAGTATATCATAAAGAAAGCCCTGCGAACCCTTAAAAAGTAAGAGTTATCCACAAATCAAAAAAATGAAAGCAGTATTTTAGTATATATGTTGCGTGTTTTCAGATTTTTAACTGATTGTACCCAACCCTATGTTATCATTGAATACATAATATTTCAGCTACATTCCGAATAAAAATAAGTTGAAAAAAAATCTTATATTAACGGTATGTTAACTGAGAAAAGTTATCCACAATATGAGTTTTACATGAATGTGAATTATATCTGTTATAAAATGAGAGTGTTAAGTAATTTACTTCAGAAAATAACTTGAAATGATCTGTTTTTTAGCCGAAATAAAAAGTTATCCACAATATGATATTTTGAATCAAAATTTAGATTCATAAATCAGCTTAATCAACGGAAATATTATAAATTTTTGAGAATGCGGTTACCATTTTTCCGTCAGATATTTCCAGTATCTTTTTGGTACATGTTGAATATGGAGCTTCATATTTTTTCGTTCTACAATGTTGGTTTTTGTAAAATATCGCTGCCAAAGCACCTGATAACTTTTTTCTTCATCATGAAAATTCTGCTTATAATGATGGAGGTCAATTTTTTCATCAGGGTAGAAAAAATCACAGGTGTCCAGATCATAAAGAAGTCCGTAGTTTCTTCGCAGATCATAGATCATCCATTTCTGATCCTGATACCGGTTTTTAAAATGTTTTCTGATCAAAGGAAGAACATTGAAGTCGGGGTCTGTTTTGGAGAAAAAAACACCATCCTGCATTTTTTCAAAGCGCACAAAAGCTGTCATTCTGTGTCTTTCCCTATCCACGGATTTGCAGATTTTTGAAATTTTTAAAACATCAGAATCGGCAAAGTTTTCCAGAATATTGTTTTGCGGATGTTTTACAGACTGCCTTACCGCAGATAAGATGAGGTTTTCCAGATTTGGATCTTCGGATAAAAAAACTTTTAAAAGTTGATAAATGCCCTGCTTTCCAATATTCTGTTCCAGTTTATTCAGAACCCTTTCAGATTTATCCGGTTGGGTAATGACTTCATGCATCTCTGCGAAAATATTTTCCTGATGAAACCTGTCTCTATTGGCAATCTCCACATCTTTATAACGGTATTCGAAAACTTCAAATATCGCAGTAAAAAGGCCTTCAAAGCTGCCATCGTAGAGTAGAGTTGTCATGTTTTTAATTAAAATTTAATTGGTTTGTCATTCTGAATGAGATAAATGAGGTGAAGAATCTGGTTAATTGAAGAGATTCTTCCTTCGTCAGAATGACAAATGTGCTGTTAAGTCGAAGTAATAAATTAGTGGTCATTCGTGAACATATTTGTGTTATTTGTGTTTAATATCAGAATCAAAATAAAGTCAGCTGTTGTGAAAACTGATTATGAAACTTTGACGAACTTCCACCTATCAGCAGCTTTCTGAAGTTTTTATCCGTTAAATATTTCAGATAAGCATTTCCTGCATTGAAATCAATGAAATATTTTGCCCGGTTAACAGCCGCTCCCAGTTTTTTCAAATGATCCATGGTCAAAATTTGAAAACGTCTGGCACTGACAATCTTTTGGGCTGTTTTTACTCCAATCCCGGGAATTCTTAAAATCAACTGATATTCGGCGGTCTGAAGGTTAATCGGAAACTGATGAAGATTTCGCAATGCCCAGCTTAATTTCGGATCTACTTCCAGGTCAAGGAAAGGAACATTCGGATCTAAAATCTCTTCCGCTTTAAAACCATAAAATCTCATCAGCCAATCCGACTGATACAGACGGTTTTCCCTTAACATTGGAACTTCCGTGGTTAAAGAAGGCAGTCTCTGGTCTTCCAAAACCGGAACATACCCGGAATAATAGACTCTTTTCAGATTAAAGTTTTTATAAAAATGATCCGCAACTTTAATGATCTGTAAGTCATTTTCATTGGTTGCTCCCACGATCATCTGGGTAGACTGTCCTGCCGGAGCAAACTTGGGAACTTTTTTCAGAATTTTCTTTTCATCCTTATATTGAATAATTCCTTTTTGAATATACCGCATAGGGCTGATCATATCCTGTCTGTTTTTTTCAGGAGCCAGCAATTTCAATCCGCTTTCCGTAGGAATTTCAATGTTGACGGATAAACGGTCTGCATATAAAGCCGCTTCCTGCATCAGATCATCACTTGCTCCCGGAATAGATTTCAAATGAATATACCCATTAAAGTTCTCTTCCAGACGCAGCTTTTTAGCAACCCTTACCAATCTTTCCATTGTAGTGTCTGCATTTTTGAAAATTCCTGAGCTCAGAAATAAACCTTCAATATAGTTTCTGCGGTAAAAATTGATGGTAAGATCTACCACTTCTTCTACCGTAAAGGCGGCTCTTTTGATATCATTAGAACTTCTGGAAACACAGTAGGCACAATCGTAGATACAATGATTGGTCAACAGAATTTTAAGCAGGGAAACACATCTTCCGTCTTCTGTATAGGTATGACAAATCCCGCTTGCAGAACTGTCTCCTAACGCTCCTTTTTTATTCTTTCTCGTGCCTCCGCTTGATGAACAGGAAACATCATATTTTGCTGCATCAGCAAGGATTTCGAGCTTTTCTTTAAGACGGTCAAAATTCATATTTAAAATAATTTGATATGTTTTGTATCTGAAGTGTTATTTAATTTTGTTCAAATTTAGTTCCAAAATTGATAAATGTCAACCTTTTTTCATAGAAGTTATCAACAAAAAAGAGTCTCAAAATCATTATATTTACGGCTCATTAAAGTTTATATCATGAATCATAAACCAATAGAAGGTTTTTCCAAGCTTCCAAAGCAGGGGAAAATCGAATGGCTCGTAAACGAATATCTGGAAGGAAACCAGGAATATCAAAATATATTAAAACAATACTGGAATGATGATGCAGACCTTCAGAAGCTTCACGAAGAGTTTTCTGAAAATACCATTTCCAATTTTTATATGCCGTACGGAATTGCTCCGAACTTTTTAATCGATGGAAAACTGCTGGCACTGCCAATGGCTGTTGAAGAAAGTTCAGTGGTAGCTGCTGCTTCCAAAGCTGCAAAATTCTGGATTGATAAAGGAGGTTTCAAAACAACCATTATCAATACTGAAAAACTGGGACACACCCACTTTATTTTTAATGTGGAACCTCACAAATTATTACATTTCTTTAATTTCAGTTTAAAGAAAAAATTATTCGAAACAACAGAAGATATCACAGCCAACATGAGAAAACGTGGAGGTGGGATCTTAAATATCAGCCTGGTGGATAAAACCGCAGAAATGCCGAATTATTATCAACTGAAAGCAAGCTTCGATACAGTAGATTCAATGGGAGCTAATTTTATCAACTCATGTCTTGAACAGTTCGGAAAAACGCTGAGACAGGAAGTTGCTACCAGTGAAGATTTTACCCAGGAAGAAAAGAATTCACTACAGATTGTGATGAATATTCTTTCCAACTTTACACCGGACTGTATCGTAAGGGCTGAGGTTTCCTGTAAAATTGAAGACTTAAAAGACGATAGCGGAATTTCTCCTGAAGAATTTGCTTCTAAATTCAAACAGGCAGTCACCATTGCAGAAATTGAACCTTACCGTGCAACCACTCACAATAAAGGAGTAATGAACGGTGTAGATGCCGTTGTAATTGCTACCGGAAATGATTTCAGAGCTACAGAAGCCTGTGCTCATGCTTATGCGGCAAAAGACGGACAGTACAGATCTCTGACCCACTGTACTACAGATAACGGCGTTTTCAGATTCTGGATAGATCTTCCAATTTCCGTAGGAGTAGTAGGTGGACTTACCAACCTTCACCCTTTGGTAAAATTCTCCTTAGCGCTGCTTGGAAAACCTTCTGCGCAGGAACTAATGAGTATTCTTGCAGTTTCAGGTCTTGCGCAAAACTTTGGTGCTTTACGTTCTCTCGTAACAACAGGAATTCAGAAAGGGCATATGAAAATGCACTTATTGAATATCCTGAACCAACTGGGCGCTACAGAAGAAGAAAAACTGCATTTTGTGACTTATTTTAAAGATAAGACGGTAAGTCATCACGAGGTGATCAATGAATTTAACAGAATGAGAGGGAACTAATGTTACAGATCATTTTGCCCATAGTATTTCTCCTTTTTGGATTTTTTCTGAAGAAAACAGACAATGAAGGTTTCAGAAGCTCCAAGAAGTTCGCCAATATGTTTATCATACTGGGAATTTCTACATTGGTTGCCAAGTTCATTTTAATGTACTTAAAATCAAAATAGTGAAAAAAAGTATTGTATTTT
Organism: Chryseobacterium candidae; assembly: GCF_004916905.1. Lineage (GTDB taxonomy): Bacteria > Bacteroidota > Bacteroidia > Flavobacteriales > Weeksellaceae > Chryseobacterium > Chryseobacterium candidae. The sequence goes on along the minus strand of NZ_SDLV01000031.1, from coordinate 41,182 downwards.
TCTTATTGATTTCTGGTTTAAGTTTTTCGCAGTATAAAGATGTAAAGATAAATGATCTGCAGCCTAAATCTGAAAACTTCGTGTTTCCTGTGGTTACTTACACAGGAAATCCTGCAGTAGCCCATAAGATCAATACATTTCTTCAGGTCAATGAACTGGAATATGTTCCGAATTCAGGTGGAAATCCTTTTAAACTGGCTTCTACAGCCACAAACTCTTATTCCAACTATGTTTATTTCTATAGTTGGAATAAGATTGAAACACCTAAGAATATTCTTAGTATTGCCATAGATGGTGAAGCTTCAGGTGCTTATCCGGAAGGTTTTCTGATCTGGAAGAATTTTGATCTGAGAACAGGAAACTTTATTAATGCCAAAGATTTATTTCAACCCGGTTCAGTGAAAACTGTTGAGGGAATTATTCAGAAAAGAGTAAAAAAAAGAATTTCTGATTTTCTTGTTACGCTGAAAGCTGAGAAAAATCCTGAAGAGGAAACTCAAGATCAGATCGCTATGTATGAAGACTGTTTTACGGAACATACTTTAGCTGGTATCAGATATTACTTTGGAAAGGATAAGTTGACTTTTGTAGCAGGTAGATGTTCCAATCATGCCATGCAGGCATTGGACGATTTGGGAAGTCACGAGCTGGAATTTACCTATAAAGAACTTGAGAAATACCTGAGTATTTATGGTAAGAATCTGATATCAGGTTCTGAAAAGATTGGGCAGACAGGTCCAGGAAATAAATTATATAAAGGAAAAATTGACGGAAAATATCCTATTACGGTTTTGTTTAGCGAAATTAATGAGGATGATTCCTTTTCAGCCACTTATTGGTATGACAAGAACAAAAAACCAATCAACTGGAGAGGAGAATTTGTTCATGACCATTTTTCCATCACAGAAGATGATTATCACAGTGAGGAACTTAAGGAATGGATACCAAGGGCCTTAATAGAAGCCGATCTGAAAGGAAGCAAAATCGTTGGGGCATGGCAGGATTATAAAACAAAAAAATATTTAACCCTAGAATTAGAAGAGTTATAAAATGAAAACAATCACATTAATTTTTGGAGCGGTTTACGGAATGGTGTCTGTAATCCTGGGTGCATTCGGAGCACATGCTTTAAAGAAAATATTAGCTGTGGAAAGGCTGGAAAGTTTTGAAACAGGAGTAAGGTATCAGATGTATGCAGCTTTTTTCCTGCTGATCATCGGTTATATCTTAAAATTTGAAACTTCTGCTGAAAAATGGACTTCCATTTTAATGATTACGGGAACACTTTTATTTTCTGTAAGCATCTATTTCCTGAGCATGCAGGATTATCTGGGAGTGAACCTTAAATTTTTAGGCCCAATCACTCCGCTTGGAGGTCTGATGATGATCCTGAGCTGGGGAATGCTGATCTTTTATTTTGCTAAAAACAGAATGTAAGAATGAAAATTCACAGAAGAAGACGGTTAATACGAACATTCAATCTCTTCAATCTGAGAAATTAGCGGAAGAATAGGGGAAAATAGATAGATATGTTAAAAATCAAGTCAGTCAGACTTTAATTTTTAAGTCAATAAACTTGAACTTCCGTGTCTTTTTAGTAAATTTGTCAACCTTTAAATATTAAAATAAAATAATAAAAATAATATGAATCTTCACGAGTATCAATCAAAAGAGATTTTATCAAAGTATGGAGTAGCTATCCAACGTGGTTTCGTAGCAAACAACGTAGATGAAGCTGTAGCAGCTGCTGAAAAATTGACTGCTGAAACCGGAGCACAGGCTTGGGTTGTAAAAGCACAGATTCACGCGGGTGGTCGTGGTAAAGGTGGGGGGGTTAAGTTTTCTCCAAATATGGATAAACTTAAAGAAAACGCTCAGAATATCATCGGAATGCAGTTGGTAACCCCACAAACTTCTGCTGAAGGTAAAAAAGTACACTCTGTTTTGATTGCAGAAGATGTTTATTATCCTGGAGAATCTGAAACTAAAGAATTTTATGTTTCTATTCTTTTAGACAGAGCTGAAGGGAAGAATACAATCGTATATTCTACTGAAGGAGGTATGGATATTGAGCACGTTGCTGAAGTAACTCCTCATTTGATCCACAATGAATTGATTGATCCGGCTATCGGTCTTCAGGGATTCCAGGCTAGAAAAATTGCTTTCAACCTGGGTCTTGAAGGAAATGCATTCAAAGAATTTGTGAAATTTATTTCATCTCTTTACAATGCTTATACAGGAATTGATGCTTCTCTTTTCGAAATCAACCCGGTATTAAAAACTTCTGATAACAAGATTATCGCTGTAGATGCTAAAGTAACTTTAGATGACAACTCATTGTTCCGTCACAAAGACTTAGCGGAGCTTAGAGATACAAGAGAAGAAGATCCAATGGATGTAGAAGCTGGTGAAGCGGGTCTTAACTTCGTAAAACTAGACGGTAACGTTGCTTGTATGGTAAACGGAGCAGGTCTTGCAATGGCAACTATGGATATCATCAAATTATCAGGTGGTAACCCTGCAAACTTCCTTGATGTGGGTGGTACTGCAGATGCTCAGAGAGTACAGACTGCTTTCGGAATCATCTTAAGAGATCCAAACGTAAAAGCGATCCTGATCAACATCTTCGGAGGTATTGTAAGATGTGACAGAGTTGCTCAGGGAGTTGTAGATGCTTACAAAGCTATGGGTAGCCTTCCGGTTCCATTGATCGTAAGATTACAGGGAACTAACGCTGTAGAAGCTAAAAAATTAATTGACGAGTCTGGTCTTCCGGTACACTCTGCAATTACTTTAGAAGAAGCTGCCAATAAAGTAAAAGAAGTTTTAGCTTAATCTAAAATTTTTAAATAAAATAGAAACCGTTCCATTTTTTGGAGCGGTTTTTTTGTGGTTATTTGTTTTCTGAAAATAATAAATTTTTGAAAATAGAATGTAAAAAAGTGGAGCTGAATACCTTTTTGCGGATAAAATTGAAGATTTTGGAGAATCTATAGTCCATTTTAAATTCATAAAAATATGATGCTATTGTAAAATTAAAAATATACATTATTAATTCTGCTGTATAATTAAATTAATTTATCAATAAAAATGTTTTTTATTCTTAATTGGTTGTATTTATTTGTGAATGTCGTATTTATAAGAAATTTTAAGACCTGCAAAGAGCTATTTATTTTGTATTTAAATGCTTTATGCAGAACATAAAAATTGTTTAACACAAATAATTGAAAATCTATGAAAAACAAAACATTTATTTTTTTCAGCATGCTGGCTGCTGTATTAAGTTTCGGGCAGCAGAATTACTGGAGAGTAGCCGAAAGGGAGGAAGGAAAAGAACTAGCACCCAGAAACATTATGCCTAAAGTCTTTTCGCTATATCATCTGGATCTTGAAAAGATAAAGGAAGATCTGAAAAAAGCTCCCGCACGATTTTCTGAGAATTACGGTTTAGTTCTGAAATTTCCGGATGCTGGCGGAGAGTTTCATGATTATATTGTACAGGAAGCTTCTGTAATGGAGCCTGAGCTTCAGAAAAGATTTTCAGACATCCGTTCCTATACAGGTTGGCAGAAAAGTAATCCGGAAAATACGATCAGATTCAGTATCAGTCAGGAAACAGGGATCAGTGTAATGTATTTTAACGGATGGGATGTGAGTTATCTTGATGCCTTTACCAGAGATAATAAATCTTTTATTTGTTACAGGAGAAAAGATCTTCCGGAAAGTTCAGTCCCTTTTCAATGCGGTATAGAGGAAGATGCCGATAAGCTTTTGGATACTGACCCGCCTTTGAGTGGTACATTGGCCGGGAGACCTATGGTTTCAGACGGGGTGTTCAGAACATATAAACTGGCATTAGCCGCTACTGGAGAATATACCCAATATCATGGAGGTACAATACATGGAGCAATGGCGGCAATGGCTACAACGATGACAAGAGTAAACGGAGTGTATGAAAAGACGATTGCCGTTACAATGGTCATGGTTGCCAATAATCATCTTCTTATTTACAGAAATCCGGCAACTGATCCCTACACCAATGGAGATGAGGATAAGATGCTTAATGAGAATGTAAAGAATATCAATAATGTGATAGGATTTGCACATTATAATATAGGTCATGTTTTTGGAGTCAACAGTGGCGGTATTGCAGGGCTGCGGGTTATATGTTCCCAATTGAAAGCACAGGGAGTTACAGGATCCGGTACTCCCATCAATGATCCTTTTAATATCGACTATGTGGCTCATGAAATGGGACATCAGTTTGGAGCCAATCATACCTTCAGAGCTAATACTGTAGCGTGCAAAGGAAATGTAAATAACAGAACGGCGTATGAGCCGGGAAGCGGCAGTACCATTATGGGATATGCTGGAATATGCGGGGGGAACAGCATCCAGCCGCATAGTGATCCTTATTTTCATGCTGCCAGTGTAAGAGAAATGTATTATTCAATTTCAAGAGATACAGATTGTTCTGTAAAAAGACGGATGACTAACAGGGTTCCAACTGCCAATGCTGGTCTGGATTATTCTATTCCCAAAGGAACTGCATTTGTACTGACAGGGCAGGGAACAGATCCTGACAATGATCCGCTTACCTATTTATGGGAGCAATATGATAGCCGGAACAATACGCAGCCGCCTCTGGCTTCCAATGTTGCAGGCCCTGTATATCGGTCGAGATTGCCAAAAACAGAGAACATGAGATATTTTCCTCATCTGTCAGCCGTTCTATCTAATAATTTAACTCCGATATGGGAAGTTACCCCTCATGTTGCAAGAACACTGAACTTCTCCCTGCTTGTTAATGATAACAGAGCAACTGGAAATCAAACTGCCCGTGATGCCATGGTAGTAACTGTAACGAATGCCGGCCCGTTTAAAGTGACATCACATATGGGAAGTTCATACACTGCAGGCCCTAATACCGTAAAATGGGATGTAGCAGGTACGAATACCGGAGCTGTAAATACAAGGTATGTTACCATTCTTCTTTCTAAAGACGGAGGCTATCACTTTGATACTGTTCTTGCTGACAGTGTTCCTAACAATGGCTCTGCTGTAGTGAACTTCCCCAATGAAAATATAGGTGTCGCAAGAATTATGGTAAAAGCTGTTGGAAATATATATTATGCTGTAAATACAACTAATTTTTCCATAACTAAAAGTGCTTTGACTGTAAAAAAAGAACTAAAGGCTAGTCGTTTTGCTGTTTATCCTAATCCTTCTCGTGAGGAAGTGAATATCAGGCTTGATGATGAAGCTGATACGGCTCAGTACAGCCTGATGGACAGTTCAGGGAGGGTATTAAAAACAGGATATCTGAAAGGTTTCGTAAAAATTCAGGTACTTGATATTCCTGCCGGAACCTATCTGATAAGTGTCAATGTTCAGAATGGAAAGAAGTATATAGAGAAACTTATTATCAGCAAATAAAATAAAAACCGCTTTTTAAAAGCGGTTTTTATTTGTCAAGATTTTCTGATACGGTATTTTCTCCTGCTGTAATGCTGATGCTTGTAGGAGTCACCAGCTGAATTTTATCAGTATCAAAACGCTCTTTAATGTTCAGATAAGCCTTACTTTTTATCTGAGCCAGATTAGCTCCTACTTTTATCCAGAACTTTACCTGAAGATTAAATGATCCCTGTTTCAAATCTGTAAAAATTACTTCTACCGTGTCTAACTTATCCACATTATCAAGATTTTTAACCACATCAAGAATTCCTTTCTGTGCTTTGCTGATATCTTCATCAGCAGGAATCTCAAAATTTAAAATAACCCTGCGTTGTGGCGAAGCGGTAATATTGTAAAATGGAGCATTGAAAATAACCTGATTGGGGATGTAAGCTTTCTTTCCGTCATCAGTAAGAATTTTCGTGGTTAAAAAACCAATTTCCTGTACTGTTCCCGAGTGTGCTCCGATGGTAATATAATCTCCTGCCTTAAATGCTTTATCGATTCCGATCAGCATTCCCGAGAAAATACTAGAAACAAGATCTTTCAGGGCAACCCCAGCAATAACCCCTGCAACTCCTAAGCTTCCGATAAATTTCCAGAGAAAACCGCTGAAACCCATTATTTCAAGAGCAATAAAGGTTCCCATTAGCATGATCAGAAATCTGAATATGCTGATTAAGGTTACTAATGAACTCTCTTTTTGACTTTTCGGGAAAAATTTGTGAAATAATTTGACAGCACCTTTACTTAAATATTTACTGCTGATTAGGAAGAATGTAAATACTAAAATCCCAACAATCAGCTTTGGGGTAAGTTCAGCGAATGTGATGTACCAATTTTCCAACACCTTATAAACAACATCTAGATACCTTAATCCGGTTTTCTCCATGAATAAAATTTTAGTTAAATATATAAATTTTCATCAAAAAATTTGCCAGTTCCAAAAAGTCTACTAAATTTGTAGACTATAAAGAGGAAATATTATGTCAATCAAACTAGGAGATACAGCACCCAACTTCCAGGCAGAGTCGTCAGTAGGTGATATTAATTTTTATAATTATCTTGGAGATTCCTGGGGGATTTTGTTTTCGCACCCTGCAGATTATACGCCGGTATGTACTACAGAATTGGGGTATACCGCAAAATTGCAGTCTGAATTTGAAGCCAGAGATACAAAAGTGATTGCTCTGAGTGTAGATGGGGTAGAAGACCATCAGAACTGGGTGAAAGATATTAATGAAACTCAGAATACCACTGTTAAGTTTCCAATTATTGCTGATAAAGACAGAAAAGTTTCGGAACTGTATGATTTTATTCATCCCAATGCATCAGCTACAGCTACGGTACGTTCTCTTTTGATTATTGATCCTTTAAAAAAAGTAAGACTGATTATTACCTATCCGGCCTCTACAGGAAGGAATTTTAACGAAATCCTCAGGGTGCTGGATTCTTTACAGTTGGTGGATAAGTATCGCGTGGCCACACCTGTTAATTGGGAAAATGGTGAGGATGTTATTATTCCGCCTACCGTTTCTACAGAAGATGCAAGAAAAATGTTCCCAAAAGGGGTAACGGAAATAAAACCATATTTGAGATACACGCCCCAGCCTAATCCATGATTTATTTGATTTTTTATAGTTTAGTTTTAATTTGTACGAAAAGCGCCCCGGAATTTATTTCCGGGGCGCTTTCATTTTTTATAAGTATTTCAGTGATTACTTAACGTCGTTGATGATTTGCTTACCTTTTGAAGTTGGTAAATAAATGCTAAATCCTACGTTGAAAGTTAAAGTAGAAGTTAATCCCTCGCTACCAAATCCTGCAACACCATTATATTTTACTAAACCTTCAACACCAATGTTTGGAGTAATGAAGTATGAGTAACCAGGTCCTGCTCCAAAATCTAAACCAGTTGTAGAGTTAGAACCTTCAGTAGAAGTACCTCCAACACCTAAGTTACCTTCGAAGAACCATCTTCCATGGTGTAATAGATTATCTACTCCTTTTTCTCCTGGAGAAACATAATATCTCCCTAGAGCACCAACTTTATAAACAAAATTGGTAGGTGATCCATTTGTTACTTTATTAAATCCTAAATCTACATATCCCCCAACTGCTACATTATCTTGAATAAAATAAGCTGCTTTTGGCTGTAGTGAAATGTTGTATCCACCACCTGTATTTAAACCAAAATTACTTGCAACGATGCTACTTCCTACCATCCAATTACCTTTTTGAATCTGAGCGTTGGCAGTTGCTGTTAAGCCTGCTACGGCTAATATCCCTGTTAAAATAAGTTTTTTCATAATTTATTATTTTAATAATTAAATGTTATTATTCACGAATTACAGAAAAAACAATAAATGTGCCAGACTCTTAATTTTACGTAATTTTTCTAAATAAACGTTAACGTTATCAGTAAGATATAATTTAACTTTTTAACATAATACCTGAGGATATCGTAATCATAAATGAAATGAAACTGGTCTTTTGGAATGGAAATGGTAAAAGTAGATGTCATGTTGTTAATATTCCAAATTGTTGTTTTTTCTTTTCGTAGACCTCTTATTATATTAAATAAATAAAAGAATCACGGAAATGATAAGTCCGGCAATGGTAAACTTGATTCCGCGTTTGAATGCTTTTGTCTTGGGATTAAACATCCAGAAACTTGATATTACAAAAAAGAAAAGGGAAACTCCAAAGAATACGCTTAAGGGAGATATAGCATCTTTTGATTGTGATTTGTGAAGAGAAACCATTTTATCCAATACGAAAGGTAGTTCCTTTTTAGTGTACTTGGCTTTTCCGGTTGCGCTGTCATAAGTTCCCTGTTTAAAATAAAGAACGCTTCCTTCTGTTTTTTCAACTTCCAGACCTTTCATTTTCAGTTCTTTTTTCAATTCTTTTTCAGAAAGATTGGGCGCTATGTTTTTTTCATATTTCTTTTCGCTTTTCAGAAAATCAGTGTCTCTGTATACCAGAAGAATTCCACTTAATGAATATACAGCCATGATTCCGGCAAGGAAATATCCCAGATAACGGTGAGTAATTCTCATGAAGCTTCTTGTGTCTTTAATCTTATCCATATCTTATTGTTTTGTTTTTGTTTAAAATTTCAAAAGTGGAAACTGCAAAAATGCAATCTCCACTTTTAATAAAGAATTATTATATAAAGAGTTCTAAAGTCTGTATGTTAATGTGAAATAGTAATTTCTAGGCGTAATAGGATTCACTGAATAATTCTCGTGAACGTTATAGTTTACTACATCAAACAGGTTTCCCACTCTCCCCTGAACGGAGAATTTTTTCCACTCGTAGCCTACTGATACGGAAACAGTTGTGTAATCTTTCAGATCAAACATTCTGCTTACATTATTTCTACTGGTATTGGTAGATTTTGTATCATTCCATCCGGCAATTCTGTCTCCGATGTAATAAATTCCAGCTCCGATTTTTAACCCTTTTACATAGTTTGTAAATTTATAGAAAACAGAAGCATTTGCTGTTGTAGCCGGTGTTCTTACCAGTCTTTGGTTTTCAATATATCCTTTTTCAGGAGTATCAGTATAAACGGAGTTGTTATAAGAAAAACCTCCGATTATAGATAAGTTTTCTGTAGGATTTCCTGTAATGTCCAGTTCCACACCGCGGCTTCTCATATTTCCTGCAAATTCTTTAAGATTGGTGTCTGTGGAATTTACCGGTGCTCCATTGGAAGCAGAAGCAAACCAATATGTTTGATAATAATTATTGTACATAATCTGGTAAGCCGTTAAGTTAACAGCTAAAGCATTGTTCCAGAAATTCTTTTTAATACCAATTTCGTATTGATCAACAGTGGATGGCTTTATGCTTTGTCTTGATAGAGTAGTTAACTGATTTTGAACATCTGTAACAGGTTGGTTGGTATTTACTGTTCCAAATTGATCTGAAGTATACCCCGCATTTGCTGCAAAAGAATTCGTATAGGTTGCAAACACTGAAAGATTTTCATTAGGAGCATATACCAAGCCTACTTTTGGAGAAAACGCATTGTCAGAAGTTGAAGAATTTGCTACTTCAATTTTATCATTTAATGTAAAACGGGTTGTCAGCGTAGGCATATTTTCTATATAAGACCATCTTAGTCCCGCAATTACTTTTAGTTGCTTTGTTATGCTGATAAAATCCTGTGCATAGATCCCGATTCTTCTTGTGTTGATTCTGTTTCTTGTGCTAAGGGTAGAATTTGGCATATCAATACTTCCCCATGTTGAAGGGTCATCTAAATACAGGAGATTTTTGGGCGCTGTAATATTATAGGCATAAGCATCTGACTGGCTGTAATCAGCATCTGCACCAATTAAAACTTTGTGGCTGATTCTTCCTGTATTGAACTCTCCATTGATGTTTACTTGTGCAGAAGTATAATTTTGTTCGTTATAAGTTTTTCCAAAAGGTCTTTTCCATGATAATCTGTTAGGATCTACAGTGGTATCTTTGGTATCATATATCCATTGTACTCTTTCAGAAGAGAAATAATCTTTAGTATAGTTTTGGTATGAAGCAGCCGCGTTCAGAGACCATTTTTCATTAAATTGATGATTAAATGTTACATTTGTAGAAGCCTGCTGTACATTTTGATATTGCCAGTCAGTTCCGAAGAAAGTGTTTCTGGAAACGGTATCATTCAATCTGTAGCTTTGGTCTTTTTCCGTAATAGATCCAAGACCGAAATCAGGTGTAAAATTAGTTTTAAGATAATCTGCCTCAACAATTAACTGAGATTTATCACTTAAATTAAATAAGAATGAAGGGTTGAAATAATATTTCTCTGATTCTACAACATCTCTGAAACTTTCAGCATGCTCATAGGCTCCATTTATTCTGAAAGCAGCATTTTTGGATAATGGACCATAGATATCAACAGTCGGTTTATAAGAATTCCAGCTTCCGCCATTTAAACCTATGCTTCCACCAAAATTGAACCGGGGTTTTTTGGTAATCATATTGATAACACCCCCTGCTGCTGTATTCCCAAAAAGCATCGCATTGGCTCCCTTTAAAACTTCTACTCTTTCCAGACCACTTACTTCAGGGAAAACACCACTGTTTACTCTTGAACCATTTTTAAAAATATTATCATTTCCTAAAATGAAACCACGCCCACCAAAGCTGTCCTGAGAATTTCCTCTGGATGAAGTGATGTACAAACCATTTACATTCTGAAGAACATCACTCAATTGTTTTGCCTGTTGCTGCTCAATAATTTCGTGGGTTACAATAGCAATGGGCTGAGGGGTTTCCATTATCGTCAGGTTTGATTTTGTCGATAAGGGTCTTGCCTGGTTAGGATTTCCTGTTTTATGAAGGTTGATATCTTCAATAGTCTGAGTTCTGATTGTATCTGCTTCAGCATTTTTCAGCTGTGAACTTGCCGAAGCTGCGATCAATAGAAGGCCTAAAGAAAGTAATTGTCTTTTCATTTTATTTTTATATAGAACAGTTTTAAATAAGGCGCAAATGTAAGTATTTGTTTAGAATAGATAAAAATAATTTTATGATTTAAATCATATTTTAAGAGTTGATGGGATGAATTATTTCTATACCTCCTTTAGACTGGGGAATAGAGAAGTTTTTATCAATATATTTGTTAAAAATTATAATATGCAATTGGTAAAAGCAGGGCTTTGTGCCTTTGGAATGAGTGGGAAAGTATTCCATGCTCCTTTTTTGAAGGAACATCCGGGATTTTTTATGTCTGCTGTGGTGGAAAGAAGTAAGGAGGAATCAAAGGAGAAATATCCCGAAGCAACCATCTACCGTTCCGTGGAAGAAATGCTTCAGCATGCTGATGTGGAATTGGTAATCATCAATACTCCGGTTCAGACCCATTATGAGTACGCGAAAAAAGCACTGGAAGCAGGAAAAAATATTATTGTGGAAAAACCCTTTACTGTAAATGTTTCTGAAGCAGAAGAGCTGGTACAATTGGCAGAAGAAAAAGGATTGTTTTTAAGTGTATATCAAAACAGAAGATTCGACCGGGATTTATTACAGGTTCAAAAAATTCTGAATGATAAGAAACTAGGGAATATTAAAGAAGTTGAAATCCGTTTTGACAGATTCCGTACCACTGCCAGTGGAAAAAAGCATAAAGAAAGTCCTGATCAGGCGGGATCAGGATCTCTTCACGATCTGGGAGCACATCTTGTAGATCAGGCGGTACAATTTTTTGGATACCCTGAAAAACTTTTTGCAGATGTATTTTCTATGAAAGGAACTGACTTCGCTAACGATTATTTTGAAATTCTGTTATTCTATAAAAATAATCTGAGAGTAAGACTGAAATCTTCTGTTTTCAGTAAAGAAGGGCATTATGCCTACGCAATTCATGGGGACAGAGGAACTTTCTTACAGGAAAGAACCGATAATCAGGAAAATGAGCTGGTGGCTGGTGCTGTTCCTGAATATGCTAAAGAATGGACGCAGCCGCTAAAAGAACCGGACGGAATTTTAAACTTTCTGAATGATGATTCTGAAACAGAAAGAATTCTTACCTCTAGCGAACCCGGAAATTATATGGATTATTACCAGCAGATTTATGAACATATTGTTTTTGGATATGCTTTACCATCTCCCGGAAAAGAAGTTATTCAGAATATGAAAATCATTGATGCTTCTCTTGAAAGTGCAAAAGAAGGAAGAATTATTCAATTATAAATGGTGAGTCATGAATTATGAACGAATTCAAAGTTTAAGGTTTAAGGTTGATCGTAGTTGTGATTATAAATTTTCAACTCATTTACCCTCAAACCCTCAAACCCTCAAACTCTCCAACTCTTTGAATTCGTTCATAATTCATCATTTTTAACTCATCATTATTAAAGGATTTCCTGAAGTTCCAGCCATCTCATTTCGTGGTTCTCCAGTTTTTCTGAAACCGTTTCCAGCTCAGAAGAAAGAGTGGCTATCTTTTCGTAATCAGCTTCATTGTTGAGCTTATCCAGAATTTTAGCACGTTGTTCTTCCAGTTCAGGCATTTCTTTTTCAATGGTTTCCAGTTCTCTTTGTTCTTTAAAAGTGAGCTTTCTTTTAGAATTCGAAGACTGGATATTCTCTGTTGAAGAAATTACTTCTTTTACAGGCTCAGGTTTTACCGCTGCATTTTTTTCCAATGCTTCTTCACGGCTTCTGGCTTCTCTGTATTCTGAGAAATTCCCTACAAAATCCCGGATTTTTCCATTACCCTCAAAAGCCATTACATGATCTACAATTCTGTCCATGAAATACCTGTCATGGGAAACGATAATCAAAGATCCCTGAAATTGCTGAAGGAAGTTTTCAAGAACAGTTAATGTTGGAAGATCAAGATCATTGGTAGGCTCATCAAAAATCAGGAAGTTAGGATTCTGATACAAAATATACATCAGATGAAGTCTTCTCTTTTCACCACCTGAAAGTTTAGAAATAGGAGAGTACTGAGTCTGATCGTCAAATAAAAACAATCTTAAGAACTGTGATGCAGATAAACTTCTTCCATTTGCTAAAGGATAAAATTCTGCAATCTCCTTGATGAAATCAATTACACGTTCATCCTCTTTATAGCTAAGGCCTTTCTGAGCAAAATAACCGAAAGAAATCGTTTCTCCTGTTTCAATTTCTCCTTTATCCGCTTTTTCAAGCCCTTGAATGATATTGAGAAGAGTAGATTTTCCTGCTCCGTTTTTTCCAATGATTCCCACTTTTTCTCCACGCTGAAACTGGTAGCTGAAATCCTTTAAAAGAACTTTCGGTCCAAAGCTCTTGTCAATATTTTTGAGTTCAAGAATTTTATTTCCCAGACGCTTCATCTCAAAATCCAGTTCCAGTCCGTCCTTTCTGGTATCGGTTTTGGCAACTTTTTCCGTTTCGTAGAAAGCGTCAATTCTGCTTTTTGATTTTGTGGTTCTTGCTTTTGGCTGTCTTCGCATCCACTCCAGCTCCTTTCTGTAAAGGTTGTTGGCCTTGTCAATTGTAGCATTAAGATTCTCCTCACGAATCATCTTGTTCTCCAGATAAGTGGCATACGAACCGTTGTGAACGTAAAGATTCTGATCCTCCATTTCCCAGATAATATCACAAACACTGTCAAGGAAATATCGGTCGTGAGTTACAAGCAATAAAGTGATTTTTGCTTTGTTCAGATAATTTTCAAGCCATTCTACCATATCCACATCCAGGTGGTTGGTAGGTTCGTCCATGATAAGAAGGGTATGTCTGTGTTCAGCTCTTGTTTCTGTTAAAAGTTTAGCCAATGCTACACGTTTGATCTGTCCTCCGGAAAGAGTTCCCATTTTGGCATCCAGATCAGTGATCTTAAGCTGGGAAAGAATCTGTTTCATTTCATTTTCCAGGTCCCAGGCTTTATGAGCTTCCATATCAGCTAATGCTTTCTCAATAAAATCATTATCTGTAGAATGAAGTGATCGATGATAGTTTTTAAGGGCGAGGATAGGCTCAGAATCAAGGGTCATCATAAATTCTTCAATGCTGAGCTTAGGATCAAAGTCGATTTCCTGGTCAAATAATACCACCTGGATATCTTTGTTAATGATCGCAGTTCCGCTGTCTGCAATTTCTTTACCCATTAATATTTTCAGAAGCGTAGATTTTCCACTTCCGTTTTTGGCAACAATCGCTATTTTATCTCCTTCATTGATGTGGAAAGAAATATTTTTAAACAAAACTTTGATGCCGTAAGATTTGGTAAGATTTTCTGCAGAAACGTAATTCATTGGGAATTAATAGTTTGATTTTAATTTTTAACTAAGCTGCAAAAATACGAAAATGTAACCATAAAACTTTCCGGAACTTCTCTTATGAAAATGAATATTTATGATTTTTTAATAGACTGTGTTCCTTGTCTGAAAAAACTAATCAGTAAATTTGATTAACCATAATGAAGTGTACATTGTAAATACTAATACATAATACAAAATCTGATTGAAGTAATGAAAAAAGTAATTGTCGACATGGACGGGGTAATGGCAGATGTATATCATCAGCTGGTACAATTTGAAAAAAGAGATACAGGAAGAGAAATTGAAATCAGTGATTTGGCGGGTAAGCCTGAAATAGAGTCTTTTCCCAATGGAAAAAAGCACGTGAATGAAGTAGGTTTTTTCAGAACATTGCCTGTAATGAAAGGAAGCCGTGAGGCAATTGAATATCTGAATAATAAATATGAACTCTATATTGTCTCTGCCGGAATGGAGTTTCCCAACAGCTTAAGAGAAAAGTATGACTGGCTGGCAGAGCATTTTCCATTCATTACCTGGGAACAGATTGTTCTTTGTGGAAGTAAAAAAGTGGTTGCCGGAGATGTTATGATTGATGATTATCCTAAAAATTTAGATCATTTTTCAGGGCAGAGATTGATATTTACCCAGCCTCATAATGAATTGATAGAAAATGATACGTATGAAAGAGTTCATTCATGGGAAGAGGTTATGAATATCCTTTAATATGTGTTAAAATTCTTCTTAGCGTCATTATAAAAATTCTGGTAATTTTTAAAGTAATTCTAATAAAACGTAGAATAAATTTAATAAAGTATTGAGAGTGTGACGTATTAAAAATAAATAAGTTTGCTTCAAACTTTTAACATGAAAATATTGTACGCTTTATTTTTTTTTTATTTCTTCTATGGCCTTAAAGCACAGGTTATTTCCGGAACCATTATTTCTAAAAATGAAAATGAGCCGATTCCTTATGTGAAAATTGGAATTGAAAAAAAATCAATAGCAACGATCTCTGATGAAAAAGGAAATTTTCAATTGATCTTTCCAATACAGGTCCGCGGCAGAAAATAAAAATAGAAGTACCGGGATATGATCCTTATCAGGAAAAAATACAGAATTTTAAAAGTATGATCAGCAGAAAATATTTTTAAATGGAAAAACTCAAAATATTAAAGAGGTTACAATTAAACCTAAAAAACTAATCGATAAAAACTGGGGAGTCAATGCCAAAACGAAAAGTGTTTGAAATATTTTGATGGCAGAATTAAAATCAGTGCTGCTTTGTTCAGAACCGGATTGATAAGAGAATTTTATGGTGACTGGCAAAAAATGACTATTGCCGTACCAGCCATTAATATTGATGTGAAAATGGATGAAAACGGAGACAATAATCCGAATAAATATGATTAATACATCATGTGTTTTCTAGCTATTTAATCCAGTGTCAGTCTTTTTAATGACCACGAACTTCCATTGTAAACATCCAGATCTACTTTTGCATTAATGCCATGAACAATTCCGTTTTCTGTAAATTGCCAGAAGTCCCATTCATCATCAGGCGAAGGAGACGGAACATCATTGTAATTGGCAAGCCATAAAGGGTAGCCTTCAAATTCCCCTTTCAGAAAATCTTTATAATAATGGTAGTAGGTGTAGATGATGGGCTTTTCACCATAAGCGTCTTCTACAATTTTACACCATACTTTCAGGTCTTCAACCAGTTTTTTGTTGGTTTTACGCTTTGGAATTTTTTCAATATCAAGAATCGGAGGAAGATCTCCGCTTTCAAGTTTCACATTCTCTAAAAAATTATTAGCCTGGATCACAGGATCTTCATCAGCTCTGTAAAAATGATAGGCTCCCCTGATAAGCTCATGTTTTTTGGCACTTTCCCAGAATTCATCAAAATGCTTGTCGGCACTCCGGTTTCCCATTGTTGCACGCATCACAACAAATTCCAGCGGAATCGTTTTATTTCCGATGCTGAGGCTATCCCATTTGATATCTTCCCGGTTCTGATAATGCGAAACATCAAAGCCATAGGTTTTGTCAAGATTGCTGGCTAATATCCTTTGAATTCTTGCCGCCTCTTTTTCACTGTTATGAAGCTTTTTATGCTTAAATTTATTAAAGTACAAGGCATAGTAATAACTGACGGACTGTTTTAAGTAAAGCCCTGTTCCCACTAATGCTATCATTAAAATCGCCAATATGACCCATCTCCGGAAAAAATACTTCTTCCGTCGCGATTTATGGACTTGTTTGGCAGTTTTTTTGGTATACTTTTTTGGTGTCATAAAGTTTTGCAAAACTAACTTTTTTCACTGCCAAATGCTAAAATAAAATCAGTAAATTTGTGTATTATGGAAACACGCGAAAAAATCATCATTATTGGAGGAGGATTTGCGGGGCTGCAGCTTGCAAAAACATTGAATAACAAGAACAAAAAGGTCATTGTTCTCGACCGGATGAACCACCATATGTTTCAGCCGCTTTTTTATCAGGTAGCCTCAGGAAGGATAGAACCTTCCAACATTTCTTTTCCCTTCAGAAAGATTTTTCAGCAATCCAGAAACACACAGTTCCGTATGACTGAGGTGAAGGAAATAGACCCTGCCAACAATAAAGTCATTACCGACGAAGCAGAATTTACTTACGATAAACTCATCATTGCAACGGGCTGTAAAACTAATTTTTTCGGAAACAAAGATCTGGAAGGAAAAGCTTTCGGAATGAAAAATACCCAGGAAGCCATCAGTATCAGAAATCATGTTCTGATGACCTTTGAAAAACTGATTATTGAAAAAAGCCGCAGCGATGACGGAAACTGGAATATTGTGATCGTTGGAAGCGGTCCTACCGGAGTAGAACTGGCGGGAGCTTTTGCTGAAATGAAAAAAGACATTCTTCCAAGAGATTATCCTTACATGAACTTTGATCATCTGAAGATTATCCTGGTAAGCTCCACAGAAAAACCCCTTGCTGTAATGAGCAGCGAGGCCCAGGAAAAATCTGAGAAATATCTGAAAGATCTAGGTGTTACTTTTTTGAGCGGAGAAGTGGTAACAGATTATGATGGTGACAAAGTGCATCTCAGAAGCGGAAAAGAAATACCATCCAACAATGTGATCTGGGCAGCCGGCGTTACCGGAAATGTAGTAGGAGGTTTTCCGGAAGAAAAATTAGTAAGAAACAGATATATTGTAGATCGATATAATAAAATACAGGGTTACGATAATATTTATGCCATCGGAGATATTGCCTATATGGAAACACCAAAATATCCACAGGGGCATCCTCAGGTAGCTAACGTAGCCATTAATCAGGGAAAAAATTTAGGGAAAAATATTTTAAAGAAAAGCCTGGAAGAATGGAAAGAATACGAGTATGATGATAAAGGCTCATTAGCGACTATTGGGAAGCACAGAGCTGTTGTTGATCTGCCGTTTATAAAATTTCAGGGATTTCTGGCATGGTATTTCTGGATGTTTCTCCATTTAATGCTAATTTTGAGCGTTCGAAATAAGCTGGCCATATTCTTCAACTGGATGTGGAGTTATATCAACAAAGATTCTTCTTTAAGATTAATTATTATACCTACTAAGAAAAACGGAACATTACAATGAGAATTGACATAATAAGCGTACTTCCGGAATTGATGGAAAGTCCTTTCAAAACTTCTATTTTGAAAAGAGCGATGGATAAAGGGCTGGTAGAAGTACATTTTCACCATTTGAGAGACTGGGCAATCAATAAGCACAGACAAATTGATGATGAACCTTACGGGGGCGGAGCAGGAATGGTAATGATGGTAGAACCGCTGGATAAATGTATTTCAGAGCTTAAATCTCAACGGAATTATGATGAAGTCATTTATCTGACACCGGATGGCGTTACTTTGAATCAGAAAATTGCCAATTCACTTTCCATCAAAGAAAATCTCATCTTTCTTTGCGGCCACTACAAAGGAATAGACCAAAGAGTAAGAGATCTTCATATTACAAAAGAAATTTCAATCGGAGATTACGTTCTTACCGGGGGAGAACTCGCAGCCTGTGTTTTGGCAGACTCAATTATCAGATTGCTTCCCGGAGTTTTGAATGATGAACAGAGCGCTTTAACAGACAGTTTTCAGGACGATCTTCTTTCACCACCCATCTATACAAGGCCTGAAAGCTATAAAGGCCTGGATGTTCCCAAGATCTTGCTGAGCGGAAATTTTGGAAAAATCGAAGAATGGCGGCATGACGAAGCTGTAAGAATAACAAAGGAAAAACGTCCCGATTTATTGTAATCGAAAATTGTCAGAACTTATCTTTTTTCGGGTTTCATATTTAATTCCATTCGTTATAGATAAATGGAATAATTTTTGTTTCATTTTTAATAATAGTGAAAAATATTAATTTTTTTGGTTTTAACTTGAGAATTTATTTCTATTATCCCGGATTTTGCGTATTGTCTCAATTTTGATAAATATATCAGAACTACAGGATGATTGAAAAATTAATTCATATTAACTTATTTCATTAGTATTTTTTACTATATTTGAATTGTTTTTTATTGGAAATCGATTTACTGTTTTAGAAGTAAATCACGAAAATTTGAAAAAAAAGAATAAATTTACATCTTAAAGTAAAAAGAACATAATAAATTAAAAGTATAGAAATTAGTGTAGATGGAGCTGTTCTCTTTTTATAATGTTGAAAATTTATTTTTACCCGATCCGAAACCTGTCCACAAATTAGATCCTACCCGGTCAGGATTAAGGAATTGGGATGAAAAGAGATACAGAAATAAGCTCTTCAAGATCTCACATGTATTTCAGTTGATGAAGGAGGATAATGGTGTACTGCCATTTGTAATAGGATTATCTGAAGTTTCCGGAAGGAAAGTTTTGGAAGATCTTGTGGAGATGGAGCCCTTTAATTCGGAATACGGAATTGTACATTACAATTCTATGGACGAAAGAAAAGTGGATGTAGCCATGTTATATGATAAAAATAAAGTAGAGGTAATAGATTCGGAAACCATTACTTTCTTTTTTGAAATAGTAAATAAAAACACAGAAAATTACGACACAACCAGAGACGTACTTTTTTCAAAAATAAAATATAAAGGGGAAATTATTAATGTCTTTATCGCCCATCTTCCCTCTAAGCGCGAAAAAGATATCAATAAACCTAAAAGAACCTTTATATTGAATGAAGTACGGCAACGGATTATAAAAATTGTAAATGCTGATAAAGAGCATGTTATATTGTGTGGTGATTTTAACGAAAACCCGGATGATGAAAATTTAGTACAAATTCTCTATGACAATGACGATGAGAAGGCTTTAATGAACCCTTTTCAGCAATTGTTTTCCACAAGAAATTATTCTACTTTTCATTATAAATCTGGATTGCTGTATGATCAGATCATTATGTCAAGATCTTTGCTTGATAATAAGACGCTGGTTTTTCAGGATGCTCATATATTCAATTCTGAAAAAATTAGCAGCAGAACCAGAAATTTTGAAGGACGGCCATTCCGAACTTATGCTGGTACACGGTATTTAGGCGGATATAGCGATCATTTTCCGGTTTTTGTAAAATTTAAAAATTTACAGTAAAAAAACATAAATAATAAAAAAAGTAGAAAATGAAAAATTCGAGCAACACAAGCTACCATTTAGATTCTATTGACAAAGAAATCATCTACATGTTGATGGATAATGCTAAAACTTCTTTAGCCCACATTTCAAAAAATGTTGGAATTTCCACCACTGCAGTGCATCAAAGAATCAAAAAACTCGAACATGCAGGAGTTATTGAAAATTCAATATCATTTCTTAATCCTAAGAAAATTGGATACAAAGTGATTTCCTACATTGGTGTATTTTTAGACCAGCCAAGCCATTATCCGGAAGTGGTAAAGTCTTTGCATGATATCAACGAAGTAGTGGAGGCCCACTATACTACAGGAAATTACACTATTTTCCTGAAAGTGCTTTGTAAAGACAATGATCACTTAATGCAGATTCTTAGCAAGCTTCAAAAGCTGAAGGGAGTAACAAGAACAGAAACTTTTATATCTTTAGAACAAGGTATTTACAGACAATTGAAAGTATAACAATATGAACATAGCCCAATATTTGGATTCAACTTACCTGAAAACTCCAGAGCAATCAGGTATTTCCCACGAAGAAACACTTCAAAAAGATAAAGAACTTACGCAGGAAGCAATAGACAATGGTATTTTTGCCGTAATGATTCGACCGGATTACGTAGCTGAGATCAGGAAATATATTCAGGAAAGAAATTCAAATGTTGTAGTAGGAACTGTGATAGGTTTCCACGAAGGAACGTATTCTGTTGATGAGAAACTTGCAGAAGCTTCAAAAGCAATAGAAGACGGAGCAGATGAATTAGATTTTGTGATTAATTATACGGCTTATTTACAAGGAAGTATAGAACTGGTAAAAGAAGAATTTGTAAAATGTACCCAATTATCTCTTGAGCATCAAAAAGTTGCAAAATGGATTATTGAAATTGCTGCATTAACTGATGAACAGATTGCAGATCTTACTAAAAAGATTTCTACCTGGGCAGAAGAAAATTTTTCTGAAAATGAGTTGTCGAAAATTTTTGTCAAATCATCTACAGGATTTTATCAGACTGCAGAAGGAAAGCCTAACGGAGCAACCTTTGAAGGAATAGCAATTATGCTCAGCAATGCTGGCAGACTTCCTGTAAAAGCAGCCGGAGGAGTGAGAACTCCGGAAGATGCTGAGAAAATGATCAAAATGGGAGTTAAAAGAATTGGAACTTCTTCAGCGCTGGGATTAATTAAAAACGAATCTTCATCAGAAGGATATTAATATTAGATTCTAAATAATAAAAAACCATCAGTTTTGCTGATGGTTTTATTTTTATAGCTGTGCCTGATATTCTTCGTAGAACTGTTGGGTTTCTTTAATTAAGCTGTCCATTTCTTCCATAGTGAAAACTTCCAGGAATTTTTTTCTGAATTCCTTGAAATGAGGAATTCCACGGAAATAGTTGCTGTAATGTTGTCTCATTTCTACCAACCCTAATCTTTCTCCTTTCCATTCAGTACTCCATTCTGCATGTTGACGAACAGCCAGTAACCGATCTGAAATTGTTGGTTCAGGTAAATGTTCTCCTGTTTTAAAGAAGTGTTTGATTTCATTGAATATCCATGGATATCCAATAGCAGCACGCCCGATCATAATACCGTCACATGCATACTTTTGCTTGTAGTCTAAAGCTTTTTCAGCAGAATCTATATCACCATTTCCAAAAATGGGAATCTCAATATTAGGATTTTGTTTAATTCTTGAAATATGTTCCCAGTCTGCCTCACCCTTATACATTTGAGCACGGGTTCTTGCATGGATGGTAAGAGCTTTAATTCCTGTTTCCTGCAGGCGTTCTGCTACTTCATCAATATTAATGCTGGTGCTGTCCCATCCCAGACGGGTTTTTACCGTGACAGGAAGGTGAGTAGAGCTTACAACAGCTTTTGTAAGACGTACCATAAGGTCGATATCTTTCAGAACACCAGCTCCTGCTCCTTTGCAGACAACTTTTTTTACAGGACATCCAAAATTGATATCTACCAGATCCGGATTTACGGTTTCAACAATTCTTGCAGACATAGCCATTGCTTCTTCGTCTCCACCAAATATCTGTATTCCAACGGGTCTTTCATAATCGAAAATATCCAGCTTTTTACGACTTTTGATAGCGTCACGAATCAACCCTTCGGAAGAAATAAACTCCGAATACATTAAATCTGCACCATGCATTTTACACAAACGTCTGAACGGAGGATCACTTACGTCTTCCATTGGAGCCAGCAAAAGTGGAAATTCCGGCAGTTCTATGTTGCCTATTTTTATCATGGTGCAAATTTACGAAATTCTGAACATTCAGAAATATGATATTATCTATCGGTATAAATGATTGTTTTGTTTAGAAATTTGAGCATAGAAAAAGAATTCAAATAATGTAAGTTCTAATGGTCTGCTCACTTCAGTTTTCCATTGTTAGAAGCTCGCCTTTACCTGCATACTACCGATGTGAATGGTCCGGTCACCGGAGTTTCTTCCTTCGTAATTAAGGTTCAGCTGGATAAACGAGTTGATTGCCTGTTGTATAAATACACTCCATACCTGGTTTTTTCCGGGTTTAAGCCCGTCCAGCATCTGGTTTCCTACAATACTGAAATTGTTTCCTGTGAAATTGTTACTGATGAAAGAGAAATTACCACGGATAGACGTTTTTCTGCGCTCCCATTGGATGGTTCCTGTAATATCAAAAGCTTTAAGAAGTTCTTCTCCATCCAATCTTTGTTTCTGGCGGAAAGCTGAAGATAACTCAGCCTGAATGGCATCTGTAAATTTATACGTTGCTTTGGGCTTGGTTTCAAAATTATTGAGACGATAATCCCTTGTTTTAAATAATTGTGAGGAGTTTTGGATATCATGAACCGAGTTTTCCCAATCCACTCTGAATTCTTTATTGAACCAATATCCTATATTCAGGAAATGAGAAGTCTGTTCACGTTCTTCATTACTGAAATTGGCATTAATGAGATTGTCATTGGTGATGAATCTGTAATTTCCGTTCCATCCTGATTTTTCGGTTGGATTAAACTGTACGGAAGCCAAAATATTCTGATTTTTAAGGATCTGATCACTGTTTTTTTCAAAAGGATTCAGAACAAGCACTTTTTCCTTTTTATAGAATGAGTTTTGAGAATTTAATGAAATATTGAAATTCCAACGTTTTAAAAATTTATTCTCAGAATTGAAAACAATGGCCGGATTGACAAATAAGGCCAGCTGCAATTTATTTTTATTGGAAGGAATGTATCTTACAGAATTAGTATACACACGGATATATTGGGCAAGATCAGAATACTCAGCGATTTCAAATTCGTCCAGCTGCTGAATGCCATCGCCATTATAATCGGTCCATTTATAAACACCTTGTCCGTCTGTTACTTTAATGTACTGAAATTCCCTCTGTGCTTCCTGCCCGTTTCCAAGCTCATAGAAAGCCTGAAGACGCATTCCGTTCCTGAAAAGCTGCTGATTGTATAAGATGTTTCCGACAACAAAATCATTATTACGGGTTACTTCACCTTCTGCACCTGCGTAGAAGAATTTCCGGTAGTGAACTAAGGCATTTAAGGTGGTTCTTTCTGTTTTGATAATCTGACTTTCAGCCATGATCCCCAAAATATTGTTCATATTCTGAAGTCTGTTATCACGCACCGAATCGTTATCTCTCATATACACTTTTGCCAATAATTTGGTTCTTGTACTGTCACCGATTTTCTTTTGCAAAAAGATTTCTTTCCAGCTGAAACTTGTGACATCCATAAGTTGGGTATCATTATATTTCTTCTCGTTATGCTCCATGCTTCCACCAATGGCCCAGCTTCCTTTTTTACCGGTAAATTCCGTTGAAACTCCACCACGGATGAACTTCGTATCCTGAAGAGTAGCGTTGGTACTCAGATAAGACAGATTACCTTTTGTAAAGAATTTTCCTGTCAGCCAGCCGAAATCAAGGTCATTTTTAATCCCTTTGTAAGAATCCTGTTCATTCAGATAATTGATGCGGTAATTCAGCGTAGACTTATTATTCCATTTATTCAGGAAGCTGAAGATAAATCTGTTCTGGGTCTTTTTATTGAATTCCTGCGTAAGGTTGAAGTCTCTGGAGAATTCTACATCATTGATACGGTCAAGGATATGAAATTGCCTGTCTATATATTGATATTCAAAGCTTGGAGTTCCTTTCCATGTGTTTTTTGTGAAGCTTTTATTTCCAAAAATACGCCACGCATATCCCATATTCTGATCAGAATCTTTTGATGAAAATAAATTGACATCATAATTGCTCAGCGAGATATCAGCACCTATTTTTCCTTCATTCAGCAGATATTCAGAGTTTAGAGAGTATACCTGTGATTTCTGAGGTGAAGGAAGTTTTCTTACTGCTCTGTAGTCTCCGCCATTGGGGCCTGCATATTCAAAAACACGTCCGTTGTTGGTAGTCTGTGCAATTTTATAATCTCCCTGATTGGCTCCGAAATAGGTAAAAGAAACCTGATACAGTGTTAAACTTGAATCCGTAGAATATTCATAGAAGTTTCCGGCAGGACTTAATTTATATAAAATCTTATTGACATCATATTCGGTTACTACTCCTGAAGGGGCATACATCAGGTCAGGATTATTTCCGGCTTCTGCAAGAATCTGCTCATCTTCCTTAGAAAGATTTAGAGAAAGAGGAGCATTTTTGTTGTCATTTTCCATAAACCAGTTGAACCCCACTTTGAATTTTTCTCTCTGATGCTCAAGCTTTCCGGTAAACAAATACCTTGAATAGTTCCTGTTGGCGTAGTTATAAGAAATGGTGATGAAATTCTGCTGGAAAATAGGGCGGAAACTGGTAAAAGTAACCTCACCGGTATTGTAATTGATGATATAATCCTGGTTTTCACCACGCTTCATTAAAATTCCATCAATAAAAACCTGTTCAGATCCGGAAATCAGTGTGATAAATTGTTCACCGTTCTTCCCTGTCAGACGGTAAGGTCCCTGGTTACCTTCAACCCCCTGAAAACGGATTCTGTGGAATTCACTTCTAGCAACACCTGCAGAGATATCTACAAATGTCTTGTTCTCCTTCCCGAATTCTGTCTGGAACTGAAGTCCCATACTTCTTCTCTGGTATTTGGCAAAATAATTCTTAGCTTCTACCAGATCAAGATGCCCCGCTCTGAGAATAGACTTGTCCTTAATATTAAGCTGCATATAGATTTTGTCAAACTCCTCCAAAGTCTGGGTATAACCATCAGCCTGAATCGGCAGGTTATGATCTGAGATACTTGCTAAAATGGTAACATCTTTAGATAAACGCCCAGATATCTGAAGATCCATAGAACTCTGTACAGATTGCCCCTGATTATTACCAAAAGTAATTCCCCGAATGATAGAACCTTTTGAATTGAGTTCTCCTAAAAATCTCTTTTTATCATTTTTTGCCAGTACAGCTTCATCAATAATGATCTTATTGTGGGTTCTTATGAAGTCCAGAGTGTCCTTGGCAAAGATATCCTGTTCCAGCTTTGCAGCAAGAATACTATCCCTTTTAATACTGTCTTCAGGAACGTTGGGATTTTTCCACGAAAAAACCTGAGCATTTCCTGAAAATATGCCTAAGAAGAATAAAACGGATAGAATGACAAGATTCCGCAAGTTTTGGAAAATAAATCGTAAAAATAGGTAAAAAATGTTAATACTATGAGATTAACAAATAAAAATAAAAAATTAATCAAAACTTTGTGATATATTAAAAAAATATTTTTACTTTAGTAA
Organism: Chryseobacterium candidae; assembly: GCF_004916905.1. GTDB lineage: Bacteria > Bacteroidota > Bacteroidia > Flavobacteriales > Weeksellaceae > Chryseobacterium > Chryseobacterium candidae. Next base: position 15,559 of record NZ_SDLV01000031.1, on the reverse strand, counting down.
GTGAAATAATTAATTAAAAAAATTCAAGTCATGAAAAAAATGTATTCGTTAGTTGCTGTAGCTATGCTTGCTACAGCCTCTTTTGCACAAACAACTCTTTTGTCAGAAAATTTTGGTACAACTTCCGCATTACCATCCGGGTGGACAAGTACAAGTAGTACAAACGGTTGGAATATAAATACAGCTTCTGCTTCATCCGGATATTCCGGTGCATCAGGAGGAAGCAATGCTGCATTTGCGGGAACTGGTACAAATGGAGTCACTCATTCTTTAACTTATTCTAATTTATCTACAGTTGGGTATAGTAATATTAACGTTATATGGGGAGGTAGAGGAACAAGCAGCTTTAACCAGAATGTTAATTTTCAATGGAGTACAGATGGGACTGTCTGGAATAATGTGACGTATACTTACAACAAAAATTCTGGCACCTGGGATCTTGTAAATGGAGGTGTAGCTATTCAATTGCCTGCAGGAGCAGAAAACGCTTCTAATTTAAGGCTTAGATGGTCTTCTGTGACAAGTAATTCAGGAAATTACAGGATTGATGATGTAAAGGTTGTTGGTACTTCTGCTTCACTTGCTACCAATGAAGTGAAAAGAAATAAAAATCTTTTCGTTAAAAATACTGTTCTAAAAAGTGACATCAGCTTCGGAGTAACATCTGATGTTAAAATCTTCAATATGGCAGGTCAGGTTGTTAAGACGGCTGCTGTTCATGAAAATCAGTCGCTGAATGTTTCTGACCTTAGAGAAGGAGCTTATATTGTAACGGGAACTGTCAACGGTAAAGCTGTTTCAGAAAAAGTGATTAAAAAATAGTATCAGGATAGACTTATAGTTCAATATACAACGCCATTTTATCAAAATGGCGTTTTTTTATTTTCTTCATGTAAATGATTTATTTTATTAACAGAAATTTAATCTAAATATTGTGAATTATTGAAAAATCGATGTAATTTAGTCACTGAAATTATTAATAACAAAAGATTTTAAATCATGAAAAAACTTTATTCTCTTTTTGCAACAATTGTGATGAGTGCAGTTGCTTTTGCACAAACAACTTACCTTTGGGATGGTAGTTCTGTAAATCCCATTTCTGGTATCAATGCTAATATTTCAAGTGTAGCATTTGCGGCAACTCAGGGAAATAATAATGGTACAACCACTTTAATTACCACTTCATCCGTATCTTCAGGATATACCGGAGCAAGTGGATCCAGTAATTTTGGTGCTGCAGCTTTTAAAGAAGCTCTTTCGACTGCAACTAGTACCTATTTTAGTGTAACTGTTACTCCTGTCGCAGGTAATAAAGTAACTTTAAATTCTTTAAGTTTCGGGTCCAGAGGAACATCTACAGGCCCTGGAAAGATTACAGTATATTCAAGCATTGATAATTATGCAACAGCGATAGGTACAGCCAATGTTAATAATAATAGTACATGGGCATTGAGTAACATCACTTTTTCAGGTGCTAATTTAGTTGGTGCAGAATCGGCTCCGGTTACGCTAAGAATTTATGGAAGCGACAGTGCTGGTGCCGGAACTCCATCTCTTGGTACTGCCAACTGGAGAATAGATGATATTTCTTTAACGGTTACTTCGTCTACTGCCTCTTTAGCTGTTATTGATGCCAAAAACGAAAAGTCAGGAAACTTCGTAAAGAACTCTTTAATTAAAAATAATGAGATTATTTTCGGATCTGACGTGAAAGATGTGAAGATTTTCAATATGTTCGGACAGCTTGTAAAAGAAACTTCAGTAAAACAAAACGAATCTGTAAGTGTTGCTGAACTGGCAAAAGGAAACTATATCGTTACAGGTACCGTAAACCACCAGCCGGTTTCTCAGAAAGTTCTTAAAGACTAATTTCTTTTAAATAAAAATATAGCCAGCTGCTTCAATTGAAGCAGCTGGCTTTTTATGTAATTATTTCCAGATTTTTAGATTTTTGTATCTTGTATATTTCTTAATTTGGTGGTATTATTTTTGATGTTTTTATGATCAATCCATTTCTAAAATTATTACTATGAAAAAAATCTTTACTCTTGTTGGACTTATAGTATTAACTTCGTTTTCCAATGCCCAGATTGTGATCAATGAAATCTATGGCGGGAATGTCAATTCAGGATCTGTATTGAAAAATAATTATATCGTCCTTAAAAATATCGGAACTACTTTGGTTTCTTTAACGGGAGCAAGTATTCAATATGCTCCGGCCATAGGTGCTTTTACAGAATATCATACGCTTCCGGATTTTACATTAGGACCGGAAGAAACCTATTTAATTCAGGAGTCAGCGATTGAAGGTGGTGTTGAAAATCTGCCAAAACCGGATTTTATTGCAACTACAATTATAAATTTTGACGGAACTCCTAATAAATCTTCCGGATTAAAAATCTCCAACGTATCAGGAAAAGTTGCATTAGCCGGAAATATAGTGCAGGTCACCGGACCTTCTGCGTCCAATGTTCTGGATTTTGTAGGATATGGATCCAATGCAGATCAATTTAAAGGAGATGGCCCAGCTCCTTCTCCCACTACAACTACAGGCATCAAAAGAAATTTAGTAGGAAGTAATGATAATATGTCAGACTTCTCTCTCGAAGGCAGCGTGAAGTCTGGTTTTGTACAGAATCCTTTTATAAAAGACAGCAGAATAGTGTTCGGAACAGATGTGAAAGATGTGAAAGTTTACGATACATACAGACAGGTTGTTAAAAAATCACCTACTAAACTGGCTTCAGCTCTTGATATTGCAGAACTTCCCAAAGGAACTTATATTGTGACAGGAACGATTAACAATATTCCGATCTCACAGAAAATTATAAAAGATTAGTTTTTAATAAAAAGAACAGCCTGTATTCATAAGCTGTTCTTTGACTTTTATATTGTTATCTATATAAGATTTAATCCACAAAGATATCCACAATTTTTTCTATTAATACCAGCCTCTTCTTGCTGCATTAATAATGGATCCGAGATTAAGAATTAAAGTATATCTGATACGTTTTCCGTAATCTTTGAATGAAGGTTCAAAACCCAGAGAAGACTGGATCGGGAAATATACTTCCAGAAAATCAGGGATGATTCTTACTTTAACTCCTGTGTCCCATATGAATTTGGCAGGAAGATCTTTATTTTTATATACTCCGGCATCCGCATACACATGGAATATTTTCCATACACTGGAATCTACATTGGCAGAGGTGATCCATTGGTTCACTGTTCCCGGCAGGAAAGATTTAAAACCACCATCAGCTAATATAAACTGTTGAGAAAGGAGGCCGCTGCTGGCACTTTCTCCCAAAAGAGTATAAGAGAATGAATAGTTGGAAACCCTGGAAATTCCATAGTCAAAGAGGTTATTTCTGGTGTTGTTTCTTAAGAAGTATCCGGCAAATAAACGTAAGCTTAGCTTTTGTTTAGGGGCAAATTCCCATCTGTAGAAGCCTTCAGCCGTTATTTTATTGAAATCTTCCATTCCCTGGGCGCTCAGGCTGAAGCTTTTTTCATGAATCATCTGGTTATCGCTATAACCATAGCCAATACTCCAGAGATTATATTTGCTGTAATCATTATTGGCGATCATTTGAGGACTCAGATCTCTTTCAAAATAATTATAGGAAACTCCAAGACTTCTGCTTACAGTACTTCTTGGGTTCTTTCTGAAGTTAATTGAAGATGATATTGAGGTTTTTCTGTAGGCCAGATCATAATCATAATGGAAATAAGAGCCTGAAAGACCGAATGTAAGACTTCGGATAATGCTTTCAGCAGGCAGAATAGAGTAGGAGACTGCTCCGGAACCCGTAAGTTTTCCTGTTCCGGTACTATAGGTTGGAGTTACCGAATACAGGAATTTCTGATCAAAGAAAGATTGATTTTTAAAATTAGCTCCCAAAAGAAATTTATCATACGTATTGTTGAAACGCACTCTTGGGCTGATGTAAATCTCATTGTATTCCGGGTTAGGAATATCTTTTATTAATTTAAGTTTAATTTTTTTCGTATTGGAAAACAGTCCTTTCGCATACAGAAAGTTGTCTCTGTAATTGGATTCCGGGAAAATATAGCCACTGTTTAAGGTGGTTTTGTAAATATTCTCTGATGCAGGAAGTGACAGGCTGGTGGTACGTTCATTTTCCTCCGTGTCTATCCAGTACGTTTTCTTTTCTCCTTCTCTGGTTTCTGTTTCCAGTTTTACAGGAATAGAAATGTCTGTATTTCTTACAATTTTTATTTGCAGAGAATCATTATCTTTTCTGATGTTTTTCAATTTAAAATCAATCCTGTTCTTTTGTTTGAAAAAGTTGGAGAGATAGGCGGCTGACTTATTGTTTTCAGCAAGGGATGACAGAAATTCATCAGGATTAATTTTTTTTCCTGAATTCTGAGAAATATAATTTTTTACAATTCTATCAAATTGTTCATATCCCATTTTGTCTGCCGAATAGTTGAAAAGACTTCCGGTTTCAAAGCTGCTGATGGCCATATCATTGAAATTACTCAAAACGGGAAAATGTTCATCGATTTTCTGATCAAGGTTCTGCAGCATGATATACTGATAGGAAAGCCCATAGCGGTCCAGAAGTTTTACTTTGGAGGCATGGAATAACTTTAACGGTTGAAGTCCAAAGATTCTGGTCTCGGGAAGTGTACCTAAAAGTTTCGTATCAGCATAGAATTTTTTGAGATATTGAATTTCAAGATAAGATTTTAACCCATTTTTAAACCAGTGATCTTTTTCTTTATCTGCAATAACGCCTTCGTCAAGAATTTTCTTAGCGATGATCCCAAAATAATCCATATCCGTTTTTTCGGTCTCGGTAAACAGACGGAATCTGAATTTCCAGAAAGTAATATCATTATTCCCGAAAAAGTCTTCTTTGGCTCTGAATTTATCTGAGATAAAGATACTTTTCGGAAGATACCCGATGCGCTCCTTAATGAATTTTAATTGTAAAGGAAGATAAAACTCCAGGTTTTGTTTTTCATCCGGTTTCAGATTATATCCAAATTTAATTTCGATTTCATCGCCGTCAACATTGGTTTTGATGGATTGAAATTCTGTTGTAGAAATCAGGAATTCAGGATCTGAATCGAGATATCCCTTAAATGAATTCATCTGAACCTGTGGAAGATTTCCCTCAACAAAACTATTTACAGGGATGTCAAAGTGAATGGTCCAGAAAGTATTAAAGCTTATCTGTTCCTCAATATCGTGATAGTTTCTTCTGGAAATATTGTCCGGATCAAAATGATCCGGAACAATAAAGAAATATTTTAATACAGTATTCTGAGCGGATGTTCCGTATCCCGTAAAGTTTTTATCGGGAAGCTGCATCCTGTATTGCAACTGTAAAGTGACGCTTTCGCCAGGTTTTAACACATTTTTCAGAGGAATAAAAAGATTTTCATCCGAGAGTGTATTGACAGGAAGAACTTCATTTTCAGAATTTTTAATATTCAGTTCAAGAAGTTTTCCCAATTGATCATTTTTTGCAAAATGCAAATCATTATTCCGGTCTTCCAGTTTTCTGTAGACTAAAGAAGTTCCCCGTTTATTGTACGCGGAAACCCAATTCAGGAGTTTTATGGTCTGCAGGTCTTTCCCGGAATGATTGTAATAAACAATTTCCTGACGGACATCAAGATTCTTTTTGTCAGGAGACAGTTTTGTTTCAATGTATATACTGTCTGTCTGTGCAGAAACCTGTACAACTCCACATAACAAAATAAGGCAAAGGCTGATCTTTTTCAAATATTCGTGATAAAGCCCAAATATAACTTATTTTGTATATACTTTATAGCATTTTAACCTTGAATTGCTTTTTTTTCCAAAGAATTAATGTAAGCGTTCCATCCCTCTGTTTTATAAGTGATTGCTGATGCTTCCGGATCATTGGATTTGTAGATTCCTCTTCCTACAATAATAAAATCTGTGTGAAGTGTTTTGAAAACATGTTCCGGTGTGTTGTACTGCTGCCCTTTACCGTCTCCCGAGTCTGCAAGATTTACCCCCGGAGTGAACAATAGCAGATCTTCAGGAATTTTATTCTGAGATACACCGCCAATTACATTAGGGTGAGATAAAGCTACTTTTAAAGCTTCTTCACGATAGCTTGCAGTTGTTAAAGCTCCTTTAGAAGACATTCCAACGATGGCTACCACTCCTACATTTTTGAAGCAGTCTAATGATTCAAAACCTCCGATTACCTGAGAAGTTACGAAATCTGCCCAATCCGTAATTTTGAAAACCCCGCTTGTGAACTGAAGTTCCTGCGTGTTTCCGATATCAGCAAATTTTCTGTCTTCCATCAGTAAGAACTGGTGTTTTGCAGCAATAGCTTTTAAAGGAGTAATTGTTTTTTCGTATTCGAAATCAGAAATAATATCGATATGCGTTTTTAAAGCAATAATATGCGGACCTACTTTTTCAGCAAGTTCCAATAGCTCGTGAGTTGTGGTAACATCTGCAGAGGCAATAAGGTTTGATTTTTTTGTCAAGGCCGTTTCCAGTAATTTTTTTGAAACGGAATGTTGTGCTGCCTGAAGTTTCTGCTCATAAGAAGATCTTGTTTCTTCTTCAAACTGAATGTGGTTCCCCTGAAGGAAGTCCTGGATTCTTTTTACTTCTTCATCTGACAACTCACCTGTTTCCTGAAGAATATGGCATACTTCCGAAATATTGAAAAGAGTATGTACTCTATATCCTTTACCTTCCAGTAATTGTTTTCCTCCCTGCTCTCTGTCAAGTACCACCACAATGTCAGAAACTTTAAGATCTTCCTGTTCTATTTCAGGAATGGTTTCCAGCAAAGATTTCCCCGAAGTGATCACATCTTCTACCAAAAGACAGTTTTGTCCTTTCTGGTAAATTCCCTCAATCAGCTTTTTGGTACCGTAGCTTTTTGCTTCTTTTCTTTTAATAATTAATGGAATATAGCTTTCCAGAGACATTGCAGTAGCCATAGGAAGCGCAGCATAAGGAACTCCACAGATTAAATCAAAATTATCTAACGGAAGCATTTCCAGTAAATAATTTGCAAGATTTTTTAAAATTTTAGGATCTGAAGCCAAAGGTCTCAAGTCTACATAAAAAGGACTTTCAATACCGCTTTTCAGGGTAAACCTGCCGAATTTGATGATGCCTAATTTGTAACACTCTAAGAAGAATTCTTTTTTACTTTCCATTATTTTTTATTAGATATTGCAAATTTAAGGAATTGAAATAAGGCTTAAAAATTTATCGCTCATTTGTCAATAAAAAACCATCCCGGATTGGCCGGGATGGTGTGAAAAATATAATAAACTATTATTTTACGATTTCAGCATCAATGATTTGGGTACCACTGTATTTTTGCTGAGCTTCCCATAATAAAAACTTGTCCACCTCTTTAATGAGCTTAGGAATGGTAAGTGACAATACTGCCAGGTCATCCATGACTCCAATTACCGGTATCACAAATTCAGGAAGGAGGTCAATAGGAGAGAGCACATATAAAATTCCCAGTAAAGGAAGAATAATGTCTATGGATTTCATTGGATAAATTCCTTTTCTCCACATTTTAACCATTCTGAAAATATCAGGGATCTTTTTTATAAAGCCCTTATGATTGATGGCTTCTTTTGCAAGATTTAATTTTGAATATTTCATTTTGTGTTTGGATTAATAAATTTTTCAATGCTATAAAATTCGCAAATCCTGTACCAACAAATTATAAAATTTAGTTAAAAAATTATTTGATAATATTGTCAATGAACTGATGCACAGTCTCTGTGTTCCAGTCTTTTGTGGCATCCTCTTTAATAAGGATTCTTCCGTGTTTATCCAGCAGGAAAGTGGTAGGAAATACCTTTGGAAGAATTTTCTCAGAAATTGGACTTTGAGCAATATATACAGGAACAGTATAATTATTTTCTTTCAAAAACTTTCTTACATCTTCTTCCTTATCATTCATGGCAATCAGTACAAAATCTACATGATCCTTTCTGGTATCATACAGTTTCTGAATAGAAGGCCATTCTTTTCTGCAAGGCGGACACCATGTTCCCCAGAAGTTCAGAAAAATACCTTTGTCCTTAAAGTTTTTAAGATTAGTGCTTGGCGTATTGATTCCTTTAAGCTCTATATCATAATCTTCTTCACTGATATGAACCGCATTTTCTATAGTAGCTACCGGAAAGAATGTATCCTTCAGAAAGTTTCTTACTCCTGGTATAAAAGCAACACCAGCGATAATCACAATAAGTATAAGATAAATGATGTTTTTTTTCATATCTCTTTTTTATAGAAGATCCAAAATTTCCTGAACAGCATCTTTCCCTCTGTTTTTAGCATAATATATTTGCAGATCATTATAGAAAGAATCTTTTGAATATGCTTCAGGATCGGCTTTATATTTCATCAGAAGTTCATATCCATATTTAGGACGTGGTCCCCATGAATTTTTTACATTCAGGTCTTTATCAAGGATAAGTACTTTCGGAATGGATTCCGTACCATTAGTTAAAAACTGATTGATTAAACTTTTATCACTGTCTCTCAGAAAAACTCTTACTTCGTTATGTCCTTCAAAAAATCTGAAAAGAGCAGGCACTGTTGCACTTGCATCTCCACACCATGCTTCAGAAATAATCAGAATTCTTCCGTCAAAGTTTTTGGCTGCAAGTTCTTTCAGCTGATCTTCATCCGGAACGTATTTTTTTACCGTTCGGTCCATTCTCTGAAGACCCAGTTCGTAATATTGTTTATAGTCAGCTTCCTGTTGGTTGGCAGGATTCTCTAATCTTTCTTTTGCAATCTGAAGATATTTTTCAAACGAAATTCCTTTATCCCAGTAATTTTTCATTACTAAAAATATTTATGTTAAAAATTATTGATGTTTCTTGTTTTATTGATCAAAAACAGGTCTGCCAGTACAAATGCAGCAAGACCTTCCACTACAGGAACGGCTCTTGGAACTACACAAGGATCGTGGCGTCCTTTTCCTTCTACAATAACTGGGTTTCCATCTTTGTCAATACTGTCCTGAGGTCTCAGAATAGTAGCCACAGGTTTGAAAGCTACACGGAAATAGATATCCATTCCGTTGGAAATTCCGCCCTGGATACCTCCTGAAAGGTTAGATTTTGTAGTGAAATCTGTATTGAAAGCATCATTGTGCTCTTTTCCTGTCATTTTAGCCCCGCAGAAACCGCTTCCATATTCAAAACCTTTGCAGGCATTGATGTTCAGCATTGCTTTTGCCAGCTCAGCCTGAAGCTTTGAAAATATTGGTTCACCGATTCCTACAGGAACATTTTTAATCACACAGGTGATAGTTCCTCCGATGGTATTTCCTTCTTTTTTGATTTCTTTGATTCTTGCAATCATCTTTTCTGCCGTTTCAGCATCGGGGCAACGAACATCATTGCTCTCTGTTTGGGAGAAATCTAAAGCCTGATAAGGCTTTTCACAGAAAATATCACCTACAGAAGATACATAAGCGTTGATCTCAATGTCCGGTAAAAGCTGCTTGGCAAGTGCCCCTGCAACTACCCAGTTCATTGTTTCTCTTGCAGAAGATTTTCCGCCTCCGCGATGATCCCTGAACCCAAATTTCTGATCATAAGTAAAATCAGCATGACTTGGACGATACGCGCCTGCAATATGATCATAATCCTTCGATTTCTGATTTTCGTTTTCGATGATAAAACCGATGGGCGTACCTGTTGTTTTTCCATCAAAGATTCCGGAAAGAAACTTTACAGTGTCACTTTCTTTTCTTTGTGTAACGATTGCCGACTGGCCGGGCTTTCTTCGGTTCAATTCGTACTGAACCTGACCGAGATCTACCGCTAAACCTGCCGGAAAATTATTGATGATACCGCCATAAGCCACTCCGTGACTTTCTCCAAATGTTGTAAGACTAAGAAGATTACCTAATGTGTTGAACATGATACAAAATTACCTTTTTTTCTTCAGATAATAAAGTTTCCGGATTTGTTCTATTTATCAATGTTTTCGATAGTATTGATAACCTTTTGGGCTTCCACTTGTTCTTCTGATGTCATTTTTTTCCAGATAAATCCTTTTTTGATGTCATTTTTATCCGAAAGTTGTGGAAAAATGCCTGTCTTCACATTATCGAAAAGATAAGCCGGAGTAATGGCCGGAAGCGGAGTGTCAAAACTATAAGGATAATGGTGGGACACATTAAATTTAAAATTTCCTACTTTATAGGTATCAAACTTTTCATATTGGTAAGTTGAAGGCTTGTAAATCTGTTCTTTTTCAAATCCGGTCATGAATGTTCCGACTCTGAAACTCGGAAGATAACTCTGAATAAATTCAGGAAAAGATAATATAGAAATAAAGAATATACTTAAGACTGAGAAAACGAAAACTGCTTTCTTCCGGTCAAAATATTCATGGAAGATAACAAAGAATATCACAAAAAAGACATCAATAAAAAATCTGTATTGTGCGGAAAATATCAAAACCAATATACTTTTCATCAATAACGAAATAAAAATCAGGGTGATGAGTTTTCTCTTTTTTACCCAGGCAAATACTGAGAAAATAATCAAACTCAAAACAAAGAGAATATTGATTTTAGATTTTATTCCATCCAAAGAAAACCAGTTTCTGATATAATCTGCAGTTGAAAATTTTTGAATTTCCTCATAGGTATACTGCATATCATAGGTTTTCATGATGGCAAATTGTGAGGAAATTTTTAAAACTTCAGGATTAGGTTTCCAGAATATTCCTACATCACCTAATGCTAACGGAAAGATGGGATATCCAAATGTCCAAAGGTTTTTAATGAAGAAAAGCAGGAGAATGATTATTCCTGAAATGAGGTATCTGAAATTGGCTTTAAAAATAAGAAGTGAGCTTAGGAAAGTCAATACAGGCAGCCATATCATGGTTGGTTTTATGGCAAAAACAAATATTGAAAATGCAAAAAGAAAAGTAGTATTTTTCTGTCCTGCCATAATTTCATTTAAAATAATCAATGAAAAAATAATAACAGGGAGATCAGGGCTTGGAGATTGTGAAAAAAGCAGTAACACCGGAAGAAAGCAAAGATGTATCCAGTTTCTTTTTTCAACGGTATATAATGTATAGATGATTAACAATACTGTATTGATTCTTAAAAAAGGATCCGAAAAGTTTGAAAATCCAGCCTGAAAAACATGCCAGAGAGACATTTGGCCTAATGTAAGGTCTGTGTTGGAAATTCCTCTTACAAGTCCATATTCTGTAAGCCATTTCAATGTGGGAATATAATATCCAAAATGATCCAATATATAAGGATAGAAAGAGCCTGCGAATATTACAGCCAGAGAGCTTACACTCAATACTACAAAATCCTTTTTTGAAAATTGATGAAATTCCTTGTAAAGTTTCTTTTTAAAGAAAAAGAAGAGTCCCAATAGAATGGAAGGTACTTCCACGCTCATATTTAAGGGAGTGAAAAAAGAAATAATTGTCCATATCAGGGTTATTCCAAGGATTCCGGATAAAATTTTTCCAGAGATTCCCTGAAATAAAATCCCCCATATTGTTTCCATGATCTTTCCCCAGCCCGTAAGGACAGGAATGATGAAAACGGAAGAAAACAGAATCAGTATCATAAAAAAAGATTGCTTAAAAGTAAGCAATCTTTGTATTTTATCATTAAAAATATTTATTAACGGGGTTGTACTCTTCCATCTTTTCTATCCTGTGATCTACCAATAGTATACCCGGTTGCACCTCCTACAACACCGCCAATAACAGCACCCAGTCCTCTGTTTTTCTTAGCAACTATGGCTCCGACAGCAGCTCCACCTACGGTACCAATGACAGTTCCCTTGGCTGCTTTACTCCATCCTTTTTTCTGAGTAGTTCCCTGGGAAGTACCACTTCCGTTATTGGCATAACTTCCGTTGCTGCTTCCTGAACCGGAATTTGAGTTTCTGTCTCTATACACTGTTCGTGTTTCTCTGATCACCTGTGGTTTTGAATTATTTTCAGCCGACGCTCTGGCTTTTTTGCTTTCTGATACACTATCTGCTTTTTTTTGCGCCTCATATACCATTTTTTCCTTTTCTATTGCCAGTTTTTGTTTTTCTATTTCAAGTTGTCTGGCCTGAAATTCAAGTTTCTGTGCTTCCAGTGACTTTTCTGCAACGCTGTCATCTTTCTTGCAGGCCGTCATTAAAAAGACGGATAAAAACCCTGCTAATACTATCTTTCTCATAATTCAAATTTTAATACCGTAAAGCCAAAATGACTTTTAATTTTAGTTGTATTTTCAATTATGAAGCCAAATTTCAGTTAATGAATGTTAAAATTAACAGTCTGAAAGTGACGTAATTTTGAATAATCATGAATTTTATATTGATAATGCGTAGTTTCAGAGTATTTTGTAAATTTTATTTCATTGATAGTTTTTATTAAATTCATATAAGTTGAGTATTTTTGAATGCCAAAATACTTTTTAATATGAAAAAATCAATTTTTACAGTATCAGCACTGATTGGACTGCTTACTGTTGCAACATCGTTTTCCTCCAGGGAAATAACACAGACCTATAAAGGTTATTCAGGAGCAGCAGATGAAACGCTCAAAACTCAGACTTACAAGATACGTTATGGTCTTCTTTCAAAAAACGGAACAAAAATTCTCTCAGGAAATTACGATGTAGGAAGTTTTCTTGCTGAAAATATAGCGACAGGGGAAGTGTATGATACTTATTACAGTGGTGGATTTCAGTCTGTTCCGCAATATTATCATGATCTTCCTGCAGGAACCTACAGTTTTTCTGCAATGCAGGGGCAGGGTGGCTGGGTAGGTTATGGAACAATAGTTGCTACAGTTTCTGACGCTAATGTAGATTCTGATGGATATATTACAGTGTACATTCCAATTATTTGGGAGGAATAGTCTTGTGAACCAACAAATATTTAACTAAATTTACCCATCCAGAGATGAAGATTTTTTAATTATTAAAATAATTTATATTGTTTTTGTGGTATTTAATTGATTTTCAAGATTAAATCTAAATTGCAAAAACTTTTAATAATACAAAATTATATTTTTATTGATCTTCAGGATGCCGTTTGATTCTTAAAGAAAGTATTCATTCTTCTGTTCCGTTACTGTATAATGTTTTCTGGTTAGAAATGTAATGGTATAATGATCATTTTGAATGATTCTACAATATTCTGTTTGGATTTTTCTAAATAGATTTTTTTCATCATTTGTGTTTTTTAGGCCTCCGGAAGGAGGCCTTTTCTTTGGCTATATATTGTCTAAAGTAACTTTTATTTTACTGATAAGACGATGCATTCTGTTGGTCTGGTAGTTTAGGAGTTTAAAAATTTCATCTGAACTGGTGAAAACCTCAGGAATAATTTTATGATTAATAGTTTTTATTCCCCGCCTTTTCATGGTGTCATGTATCACTCTTGCAAATGAATCTTTTGAACTTTGCTTTGCCTTATCCTGAGAAATTCCATTAGAATGAAGCCTGTACAGATACAGAGGTTCTTTCAGGTATTTCACTCCTCCCTGTTCCAGTATTTTCAGATAAAGATCCTGGTCTACTGCATTTTTCAGATTGGGATTAATTCCCGGAGTCCTTACATAGGCTTCTCTTTTAAAAGTAAAAAAATGAGCTAGCTGAATAGGATAGTTAAAGAAATAACGGTTGTTATAAATTTGTTTAGTGCCAGTATAAATTTTTTCCGGAATCAGACTTTCATTACAAAGCATCATTTTAGAATATACTGCTGAAAGATCATCTCTGTTCATAAATTCCAGTACAACCTTTTCCAGTGCTTCCGGATAAATAGCATCATCAGGATCAAGATAAGCGCATAGATCTCCTTGAGCATATTTCATGCATTTTGCTTTTGTAGACCCGCAACCTTCATTAGTTGCATTATGATAAAGTTTAAAACGGGAATCATTTTTGATCAGAGACTGTATGATTTCAACCGAATCATCTGTAGAAGCATCATCAATGATAATTGCTTCCCAGTTTTTATAGGTTTGGTTAATTAATGATTGATAGCATTCCTTGAAATACTTTCCATTATTATAGTTGGCTACAAGTACAGAAAAACTTATCATGATTTCTTGAATTAATAATGTAAAATTATAAAATTATACGTGTGAAACATATAATCATAATCATTATATGTTTGTTATTTTTTCTTATATTATTGCGAAATAAAATAATTTCTTGGTTTTTTAGAATAATGGTATTTTATCAGGCATAAGGATCATATTCCTATAGATTTTGATTACTGTCTTTTTTTGAGAAATAAAGTATCTAGCCTCCAAATTCTGTATTTAAAAGAAATAATAATTTTATGATTATACTCATAAAATAAAAAAAAAGAGGTGTATATCTTTGGCTAAGAATTAATAGATAAAATAATTTTTATCTATGATATAAAATTTTTTTCATCATTTGTGTTTTTTGAGGCCTCCATTTCTGGGGGCTTTTTATATAAAAAACTTATATGATATTTTAATGTTGATCTTCAAGAAATTTTTTATAAATTTTTTGTGTCTTGAGATTAATATTTTTTTGGATGAATATGTCTAGTGTGTCAATTTGTTATTGAAAATACTTTTTATGACAGATTAGCTATTTTATTTTTTTTATGTACTGAATGTAAATTTTATTTTATTAAAATGTAAATTATTTTTTTTTTAATACTTTTGCCGGAGCATTATATTTATATGAAACTATTAAATATAATTATGAAGAGGTTTTTAAGGTATCTGTAAAATCCGTTTTAAATGTTAAATTGGTGAAAATGGTGCTGCAACAAGAAAATGACTTTTTTTCTCTAAATCGTTATTCTTGGCACGATTTTTCAATATAGAAATGTAACTCATGTTTAATTTGAGTTTTCATGGTTATTAGTTTTTATCCTCGGAATTTCCGGGGATTTTTTTTTGGCTGTTATGACGCTGCTCATAAAAGTCTGCTGGAATGCTCTATTTTTGAAAGAGATAATTTTCCTATTGATCATTATCTTTTACATTATTTATTAATCTCTTTTTTGACCAGGAAGAGCTTGTTTTATATTATTAATAAAATAAAAGTTACATTATAAACAAGAAACCATAAAGGTTGAATAAAGCGTGGAAGAGTACTGCTATAATAAAACTGTAATTAGTAATGTGCTTGTAATAGTAAATATAAAGGTTGTTGAGGATAATGCCTCCAAAAAATGTCATCACAATATAGAGCCAATTATAGTAATGCATTGATGCGAAAATGATACTCATAATGATGATGCAAAATGCTTTATTGTTGAGCCTTATCCATTTGCTTAAAATCAAGTAGGGGAGATACTGAAATATAAAAGTTTCAATAAAAGGGGCAATGAATATGGCAATAAAGTTTAGTTCGTTTTTTGAGATATTTTGAGACTTATTATAATTGATATCAAAATGTAAGTAGGTGTCATTAATATAATTGAAGAAATATCCGTTTAAAACTGCTAAGACAAAAGAAAGGATCAGTCTCAAAAGTTGGGGGGAATGTTAAGTAGCTTTATC